>WGLS01000012.1 GCA_016125455.1 Alphaproteobacteria bacterium | reverse complement strand
TCCGTACCCGGAGATAAATCCCCGGCAACGCCGCGGCCCGCTCGCCGGCGCCATGGCAGTGAAGTACGGATGGGCCCCACCGCCTCTCATCCATGGCGCGAGGGAAAGGATAGGGCCGGCGGAAACCTGTTCGATAGATTTATTTTCAACGTGATTAACGGGCGTTTATCTGCATCGCCCCCGTCATCCTGACGAAAGTCAGGATCCAGACCAACGCCGCCGCTTGCGCAATCGCTGGCCGTTTGCTGGCAGCCCTTGCCTCCCGCCGCCGCCAATGGATCCCGGATCAGGTCCGGGATGACGGCGGCGGGCGCTGGCGGCAGATTCACGCCTTCCGCCTTCCCTGCGTCATCCTGACGAAAGTCAGGATCCAGACCAACGCCGCCGCTCGCCCTCTCGCTTGCCGTTCGCTGGCAGCCTTTGCCGCTCGCGGTCAATGGATCCCGGATCAGGTCCGGGATGACGGCGGCGGTCGTTGGCGGCCAATTCCAGCCTTCAGCCTTCGTCCTTCGAGACGCGATCCATTCGGTTCGCTCCTCAGGATAAAGGCGTGTCCCCGGCCATGCCCCCGTCATCCTGACGAAAGTCAGGATCCAGACCAACACCGCCGCTTGCGCAATCGCTTGCCGTTTGCTGGCAGCTCTTGCCTCTCGCGGCCAATGGATCCCGGATCAGGTCCGGGATGACGGCTGTGGGGGGAGGCGAATGAACGGATTAAGGCGTCGTCAGCTGGCGACGCGGTTGACGTCGGCGTCCGGGGGCGGCATTGCCTGCCTGGCGCCGTCAATGGCGCAACTGAGATGGGGACGCAAATGACGAGCCGCGACGAGTTCCGTTTTTTCCACCCGCTCCGTGTGCGTTGGAACGAATGCGACGCGCAGGGGATCGTCTTCAACGTCAACTATCTTCTCTACTATGATATCGCAGTGTGGGAGTACACGCGCGCGCTCGGCTATCGCGGCTGGGCGGACGCCCCGGAATTCCTCACCGTGCGGGCGGAATGCGACTTCAAGGGGTCCGCGATCTTTGACGATGAGATTGAGATCGCCATGCGCACGTCGCGCTTCGGAACGAAATCGATGGCGATCGCAGGCGCGATTTTCCGCGGCGATGACCTGCTGAACGTCGGCCGGCTGACATATGTCAATGTCCTGAAGGGCACGAAGGAGACCGCGCCCCTCGACCCCGACTATGTCGACCGCATCATCGCCTATGAGATGACGCCGCCCGAGAGGGCATAGGCCTACTCTGCGGCGATCGTCGCTGCCGCCGCGCCCGACCGCCAGTCTTCCCTTATCATGTCCGCCGCCTTTTCGCCGATCATGATCGACGGGGCGTTGGTGTTGCCGCCGACAAGCGTTGGCATGATCGACGCATCAACGACGCGCAGGCCTGACGCGCCGCGCACGCGGCAGCGCGGGTCGACGACCGACGCAGGATCAGAGCCCATCCGGCACGTCCCCACCGGGTGATAGATCGTATCCGACCGGTTCCGGATGTCTTCAACCAGTTCCGCATCGCTGGCGTCGATCGGCGCGTAGAGCGACTTGCCGCGCAGGGCGGAGAGAGCCGGCGCCTCGAAGAGGCGGAATACCATCCGGGCGCCCCGGATCAGGCGGTCAAGATCGTCCTTGTCCGACAGGAAATTCGGGTCGATGGCGGGCGCGGCGTTCGGGTCGGGCGAGGCGAGGCGCACTGTCCCGCGGCTCTTCGGCCGCAACACGCACACATGGCAGGAAAAGCCGCCGAAGAAGTGCTTCTTGCGGCCGTGGTCGTCGACAAGCGCGGGCACGAAATGGAGCTGGATATCCGGCTCCTCAAGGGAGGGGTCGGTCTTCAGGAAGCCGCCCGCCTCGGCGAGATTCGAGGATAGAACGCCTGAGCCATCGCGCTTGAACGGGGCGTAGGCCTTTGCGAGACGCGCCGCGAACTTTGGCGTCAGCGCGACCGAGTCCGCGGAGTCCGTTCGTACAAGGACGATATAGTCGAGATGGTCCTGAAGGTTCGCGCCCACCTCCGGCGCGTCGACCTTCACGTCGATCCCATGCTCGCGCAGATGCGCCGCCGGCCCGATGCCCGACAGCATGAGAAGATGCGGCGACTGGAACGCGCCCGCGGCGAGGATGACCTCCCGCCGCGCCTTCACCGTGCGCCAGTCGCCTTCGCCGCCCTTGCCCGCGACGACGACGCCGCTCGCGCGGGCGCCGTCAAAAGCGACGCGCAGGGCCCGCGCGTCCGTAAACACGCTCACATTGGACCGCGCCGCGGCCGGGCGCAGATAGGCGACCGCCGCGGAGCATCGCCGGCCGTTGCGCTGCGTCACCTGGTAATAGCCGACGCCTTCCTGCGTCGCGCCGTTGAAATCGTCGTTACGCGGAAGTTGAAGCTCCGCGCCGGCCTCGAGGAAGGCGTCGCAGATAGGGTTCTTGTAGTTGAGGTCCGACACGCCGAGCGGTCCGCCGGCGCCGTGATAGTCGTCCGCCCCGCGGGAATTGTCCTCGGCGCGCCGGAAATAGGGAAGAACGTCCGCATACGACCACCCTTCGGCGCCGAGTTCGGCCCAGCGGTCATAGTCGCCCTTCGTGCCGCGAATGTAGATCATGGCGTTGATCGAGCTCGACCCGCCGAGGGCGCGTCCGCGCGGCTGATAGCCGTTGCGGCCATTGAGCTCGGCCTGCGGCGTCGTCTCGAACCCCCAGTTGTACCTGTTCTTCACCGGCCAGAAGGCAAAGCCGATCGGCACGTGAATAAGCGGGTGTTTCGCGTCCGTCGGGCCAGCCTCAAGCACGCAGACCGAAACCGACGGGTCCTCGGACAGGCGCGCGGCGAGGGCGCAGCCCGCCGAGCCGCCGCCGACGATGACGAAATCGAATTCGAGCGGCCCGTCGGGCAGGGAAGCCTTCGCCATGTCGTCGCCTCAGATGATCTTGCGGAACAGGCCGATGAGCCGGTTCGTCTTGTCCGTATAGGGCGGGTCCATCTGCGCGCCTGTCGAAAAACGGCTCTGGCGGAAAACGGGTTTCAGGTGGGAGAACGTCTCGAATCCGGCGTCGCCATGATAGGCGCCAACGCCGCTTTCCCCGACGCCGCCGAAGGGCAGGCGCTCCTGCGCGCAGTGCCACAGCGTGTCGTTGACGGTGACGCCGCCGGAAACCGTCCGTTTCAGGACGTCTTCGCAGGCGGCTTTGTCCTCGCCGAACCAGTAAAGCGCCAACGGCCGCTCGCCGGCATTGATGAATGAGATCGCCGCCTCGCGCGACGCGACGGTCAGCACCGGCAGCACGGGGCCGAAAATCTCCTCGTCCATCAGGGCGGTCCCGGCGGGCGGGTCGACGACAATCGTCAGCGGCAGCTTGCGCTGGCGGTGCAGCTGCTCGCGTTCGCCGACTTCAACCACCTTCGCGCCGGCGGCCCGCGCCTCCTCGACAAGACGTTTCAGGCGCTCGAAATGCCGGTCGGAAACGATCGACGTGTAGTCGTCCGTCCGGTCGATGTCCGGGTGCAGCTTTCGCGCGGCGGTGACGATTGCGTCGACGACGGCGTCCGTTTTTCCGGCCGGCGCCAGCACATAGTCCGGCGCGATGCAGGTCTGGCCGGCGTTGAAGAGCTTGCCGCGCGCGATCGAATAGCCGGCCTTGGCGAGATCGGCGCCGGCGTCGACGATGGCCGGGCTCTTGCCGCCAAGCTCCAGCGTCACCGGCGTCAGGTTCTTCGCGGCGGCCATCGCGACCCGGCGGCCGATCGCGGTCGACCCCGTGAACAGGAGATGGTCGAAGCGCAGCTCGGTGAACGCCTGGCCGACATCCACCCCGCCCGTCACAACGGCGACGAGGTCCTCGTCGAAGGTCTCGCCGATCATGGCGGCGAGCGCCTCGCTCGTCCGCGGGGTCAGCTCGCTCGGCTTGATCATCACCCGGTTGCCGGCGGCGATCGCAGCGACAGCGGGCGACAGGGCAAGCTGCACCGGATAGTTCCACGGCGCGATGACGCCAACGACGCCGAGCGGCTGGGGCTCAACGCGGCTTGTCGCCGGCAGCATGGGCAGCGGCGTCGCGACGCCCCGCCGGCGCATCCAGCGGCCGAGATGGCGCTTGGCGTGCTTCGCCGCGCCGATCGACAGGATGACGTCGGCGACGCGGGTCTCAACGGCGGCGCGGTTGCCGAAATCGGCATTGACTGCAGCGATGAGCCTGTCCTCGTGGGCGTCAAGCGCGGCGATGAGGGCGTCGAGCCGGGCGGCGCGCGCCGCCTCCGAGGGGAAGCGGTCGCGGTCAAAGGCGCGCTTCTGCGCGGAGAACACAAGGTGGAGCCGGTCGAGGCCCTCAACGCGGTCATCGCCCTCGATCGGGCGCGTGGAATCGGCGGCCATGCTTTCCTCCCGTTTCCCCTGCTTCCCATGCCGTTTTGTTGCGCCGCAAAGGATATGCGGCCGGCGACAAGAATGAAGGTTCCCGCCGGCGGTGTCCAGAAACGGCGGTCGGGCGAGGACCGGGCGGGTCGGCGGTGGAGGTCTTCGCCTACGCGGACCGGATCGGCTCGGTGATCGCGACGACGACGAGCGGCGGGCTCGTCGCGGACAAGTACCGCTATGCGCCCTATGGCGGTACGATGGGACGCGGCGCCCCATCGGACGGGCGAGAAGCGCGGCGTTCGATCGCTGCGTTTGCTCCGCAAACGGTTCGTCTCATTCCTGAAGGTCGACCCATTCGGCACGCAAGACCAAATGAAACTCTACGCCTATGTCTGGAACGATCCAGTGAGCATGGCGTGGTCCGCTCCCCAACTTGCCCTCGCCGGATGGTAGAGTTTTCCGGGAGCGGATCACGAGCAACTCGTGAGTTTCGACGAGGCGAGCGCGCTGTCGCGGCGCCATTCAACAGCTCAACCGCCGTCCGTCGCGAGAGTATTGCGCGTCGTCAAGATGACGCGTCTAATCGTCCGCATGAATTGGGCGGCCATTTTCGATTGTTTGGAATGCATGAAGGCGCGGCGCCGCTCGGCGGGTTTGACGGCATGACGCAGGGCGGAAACGGCGCGCGTCTCGACGCATACTGGATGCCGTTCACGGCGAACCGGGATTTCCGCGCGCGCCCGCGCGTCGTCGTCGGGGCGGAAGGCCATAGCTACCGCGCCGCGGACGGACGGCGGTTATACGATATTTTTTCCGGCCTGTGGACGACCGGGGCCGGCCACTGCCATCCGAAGATCGTCGAAGCGGTATCGGCGCAGGCGCGCTCGCTCGACTTCGCGATGAATTTCCAGATGGCCAACGACAAGGCGATCGCGCTCGCCCATGAGCTCGTCGGCCTGGCGCCGGCCGGCTTCGCGTCGGCGTTCTTCACGAACTCCGGTTCGGAGGCGGCGGACACCGCGCTAAAGATCGCCCTTGCATACCATCGCGCGCGCGGCGAGGCGGGGCGAACGCGCTTCATCGGCCGGGAACGCGGATACCACGGCGTTAATTTCGGCGGGCTCGCGGTGGGCGGCATCGGCCCGAACAGGCGCGTTGCGTCGGCGGCGCTGCCGCCGGGCGTAGATCATCTTCCGGACACGCTCGATCTCTCGCGCAACGGGTTTTCGCGCGGCCTTCCCGCCGCCGGCGCGGAGCGGGCGGACGAGCTTGAGCGGCTTTGCGCGCTGCATGGGCCGGAGAACATCGCCGCCGTCATCGTCGAGCCCGTTGCGGGGTCGACCGGCGTCCTGCCGCCGCCGGTCGGCTATCTTGAACGGCTCCGGGAAATTTGCTCGCGCCATGGCGTCCTCCTCATCTTTGACGAGGTCATCACCGCTTTCGGGCGGGTCGGCGCGGCGTTCGCCGCCGAACGCCTGGGCGTCGTCCCCGATATCATCACGATCGCGAAGGGCGTCACGAACGGCGTCATCCCTATGGGCGGCGCGCTTGTCAGTCAACGGATCGTCGACGCCGTCCTGCAGGGGCCGGAATACGGCGTCGAGTTCTTCCACGGCTACACTTATTCGGGCCATCCGATCGCGGCGGCGGCGGGCCTTGCGACCCTTTCGGTCTACAGGGAAGAAGGCTTGTTCGAGACGGCCCGCGCCCTCGCGCCGGCCTTCGAGGACGCCCTCCACGCCTTCCGCGATCATCCGAAGGTGAGGGACGTGCGCAATTTCGGGTTGATGGGCGCAATTGAGCTCGAGCCGCGCGCCGGTTCGCCGGGGCTGCGCGGCCTTGAGGTCCACAAGGCATGTTTCTGGGAGGAGGATCTCGTCTTGCGCAACGGGATGGACATCCTCCAGTTCGCGCCGTTCCTGAACGCCCGCGAGACCGACATTTTCGCTGCGTTCGACGCCGTCAGGCGCGTTCTCGACCGGATTGAATAGAACCCCGCATCCAGGAGGAAATGACATGAGCGCAAGACTGTCGAGACGCACCCTCATTACGTCGGGCCTCGCCGGCGCGGCCCTTGCGCCCTCGACGGGCTGGGCGAAGGCGAATTATGGCGCGCCGGACGCGATCGTCCTTGCACGGAAAATCCACTCCATGTCGTCCGACTTCGGGACTATCGAGGCCCTGGCGATAAGGGGCGACCGCATCCTCGCTGTCGGCGACCATGCGGACATGCGCGATCTTGCGACCTCGCGAACGCGGGTGATAGACGCGCGCGACGCGGTGGTGACGCCGGGCTTCATTGATTCCCACAGCCATCCCCTGTCCGCAAACGAGGCGATAAGCGTCAATGTGGACCTGCGGACGATCGCCGAAATACAGGCGGCGCTTAAAGCGCGAGCGGAGAAAACGCCGCCGGGCGAATGGGTGATCGGCCACGCCTATGACGACACCAAGCTCGCGGGCGGGCGACCGGTTCTGCGCCGCGACCTCGATGAGGTGTCAACGGAGCATCCGATCCTCATCACTCACCGCGGCGGCCATACGGGCGTCGGCAACTCGAAAGCGTTCGAAGCTGCTGGCGTGACGGCGCAGACGCCGGACCCGGACGGCGGAAAGTTCTACCGCGACGCGGACGGCCTCACCGGCCGCGTTGCGGAACGGGGGCTGTATCGTCTCCGGGGCGTCGAGACCTATCCGCAGTCGGATCGCGCATCGAACCAGGAAAACGCCAGGATTTCCTCCCGGCGAATGGCCGCCGCGGGCCTCACGTCCGTGACCGACGCAGGCTGCGGGACGGAGGAATATGTCGCCTATCTCGACGCCCTTCATGCAGGGGATCTGAGCGTGCGGGTCTCCGCGATGCCGAGATCCCGGCCGGATCGCGACGGCGCGCCGTCCCTCTACGAACGGTTCAAGGCCGCCGGATATCGCTCCGGCGACGGCGGACATGAGGTGCGCATCGGCGCCGTGAAGTACGGGGCCGACGGCTCCGCGTCGGAACGCACCATGCGGATGTCGACGCCCTATGTGGGGCGGCCGGGCGACTACGGCATCCTCACCATGTCGCAGGCGGAGATCGACGAAGCCGTCGACGACGCGCTCGCGAACGGCTTCCGCATCGGCATCCACGCGAACGGCGATGTGACGATCGACATGGTGCTGAACGCTTATGAAAGGGCGCTGAAGGGCTGGCGAGGGACAAATCCGCGGCTGCGCATAGAGCACTGCTCGCTCGTGACGCCGGAGCTGCTGAAGCGCATCAAGGCCATCGGCGCGATACCGACGCCTTTCTATACGTACGCCCACTATCACGGCAACAAATGGGTCGAGTACGGCGAGGAAAAGATGCGGTCGATGTTCGCTCACAAATCATTCCTCGACTACGGCATTCCGGTGGCGCCGGCGTCGGACTATCTCCCGGGCCCTTACGAGCCGATGATGGCGCTGCAGAGCCTTGTGACGCGAAAGGACTTCGACGGGCGCGTGTGGGGGCCGAACCAGCGCATCAGCGTGGAGGCGGCGCTGAGGATCTGCACCGTGAACGGCGCCTATGCGTCGTTCGAAGAGGACGTGAAAGGCGCCGTGACGCCCGGCCGCTTCGCGGATCTGGCGTTTCTTGGCGACGACCCGCTGGAGGTCGATCCTGAAGCCCTGAAAGAGATAAAGGTGCTCCGCACCATGAAGGGCGGCCAAATCACCCACGAGGCCTGAAGCAGGAGGCCTGACCGTCCGACCGTTCGACGGCCGGATCAGCCGGCCCTATCGGAGGCATGCGCGAAGCGCATTCCCATGAGATATGGAAGGCGGTGGAGGTGAAAGGCGAAGCCTTGAACCGGAACCCGCGCGATGGGTTGGCGGGCGGCGTCGCGCAAACAAAGATGGTTGAGGGAAAGGCGAAGCCTTGAACCGGAACCCGCGCGATGGGTTGGCGGGCGGCGTCGCGCAAACAAAGATGGTGGAGCTGGATGAGCATACCTCGAACCAGCTTTTTGAGACTTTAGGCGATTGGAATCAACAACTTACATCTGAAAACATCGATTATTCGGAGTTGTCCACATGACGGCGCTCCGAAGCGTATCTGAAGCCAAAACGCCGCCGCCATTCTCGATCCGGTTTACGGACGCCGAGCGAGTGTATCTCAAACGCGAAGCCGGCGATCTTTCGCTCGCGGCGCATATTCGTCGCCAGCTTTTTCCCGAAGACATGTGTCTGCAGAAGCGCAACGCGACAAAGCGGGTGCGCCAGCCGTCCGTTGATCATCAGGCGCTGGCGAGCGTTCTCGCTCGGCTTGGCCAATCGCGGCTTTCCCAAAACCTGAACCAAATCGCCAAGGCGGCGAATATGGGCGCGCTGCCCGTGACGCCGGACCTGGTCGACGAATTGATCGAGGCCTGCGCGGAAATCCGCCAGCTTCGCGCGGACGTTATGGCTGCGCTCGGTATGAAAACCGGAGACGCGCCATGATCCTGAAAGCTTCCCAACGCGGCGGCGGCCAGGACCTCGCCGTCCATCTCATGCGCGCCGATGAAAATGAGCATGTGGAGTTGCACGAGGTCCGCGGCTTCGGCGCGGATACACTGAAAGAAGCGTTCCGCGAGGCCTATGCGATTTCGAAGGGCACATGCTGCCGACAGTACCTTTTCAGCATGTCCTTAAACCCGCCCGAGAGTGAAGACGTCCCGATTAAAGCATTCGAAGATGCGATCGCGCGGATTGAAACGAAGCTCGGTCTCGAAGGCCAGCCGCGGGCGATCGTCTTCCATGAAAAGGAAGGTCGTCGTCATGCCCATGCGGTGTGGAGTCGGATCGATCCCGAAGACATGAAGGCGAAGCAGCTCTCGCACTTCAAGGTGAAGCTGCGGGACATCTCGCGCGAGCTGTATCTCGAGCATGGATGGAAGATGCCGCGCGGTCTGATGAACGCCGCCGAGCGCGACCCGACGAATTTTACGCTCGCGGAGTGGCAACAGGCGAAGCGCGCCGGAACCGATCCGCGGCATTTGAAAGAGACGGTGCAGGACTGCTGGGCGGTGTCGGACAGCCGCGCCTCGTTCGAGCATGCACTGGGGGAACGCGGGTTCTGGCTCGCCCGGGGCGACCGGCGCGGGTTTGCGGTTCTCGACTTCCAGGGTGAGGTCTGGTCGCTGGCGCGGCTTGTCGGCGTGAAGGCGAAGGATTTGCGCGGCAGGCTCGGCGACGAAAGCGATCTGCGCAGCGTTGAGGACACCAAAGCCCTGATCGCCGAGCGCATGACGCCGGCGCTGAAGAACCACATCGCCGAAGCGAGGCGATCTTTCCAATCCCGCATGGCGGTCGCGCACAAGAAGGCCGAAATGGTCGGACGCCATCGTGCCGAACGCGCGAAGCTGGCCGAAGAGCATAAGAAACGAAACGAGCGCGAAGCCTTTGAGCGCGCTAAGCTTTTGCCGAAAGGCCTGAAGGCTCTTTGGCTGCGCGTGACGGGCCGCTACCGGAAAATTGCGGACGGTCTCGAAGCGGATATCGCGGCTGCAATGAAGCGCGACCGATCAGAACGCGAGGCAATGATCGCGCGCCAGCTTGCCGAACGCCGAAAACTTCAGGCGGCGATCAAGGTGGACCGAAGCCGCCAAGCCGAACTGTTGCGCCAGCTCAGACGGGAAGCCTCCGACTACATCCGCGGGCTTGCCCGTCCCGACGATTCTGAGCGCAATCGGCGGCGCAGTCGCGGTAGCTACCTGTCGTTATAGCTCATTAGACTGACAAGGTTCTTGTGCGAGCAACTCAATTGGCGGTATTCCCACCGGATGCAATCGAACCAGTGCCTAAATGCGGTCGACCGGGACGCGGGATGCGTCGCGTCATAACCGGCCGCGGTTCCGTCCGCTTTAGGTCAGGGCATCTCCGATCATGCCGATCAGGAAACCGATCAGCGCGCCGAACGGCGGCCACCAATGGTTTTTCAGTGTCGCTTTAGGCGCGATGTCGTTGAACAGAAAATAGATGATCCCACCCGAACAATAGGTCATGAGCGCGCCGAGCCGCCCCGGGTGGCCGAGGAATAGCCCCGCGCCGATAAAGACGAAGACTGGACCGCTGACGGTCGCCGCGCCGAAGACCAGCAACAGGACGGAGGGGCGCACTTCGTCTTGCCGGGACAATTCGCGATAGGCGGCGAAACTCTCCGGAACGTTCTGCAGGAAAATAATCAGCGTCATGAACACCGCCTTACCTATGTCGGCCGCGATGACCGCGCCGATGACGATGGTCTCCGGGATGAAATCGAGAAGCATGGCCGAAAGCTGCGCGGCGGCGCCCTTGCGGGCGGCGAAGTAGCGATCGATTGCGAGTGCGGTGCCGCCGCCGGCGACAAAGCTAAGGGATGAAGCATAGATAGGCAGCGTCTCAAGCCCTTCCGGGATCAGAACAAGCGCCACGGCGGCCAGCAGGGCCCCGCCGCCGAGGGCGGTCATGAAAACCGGAAACTCGGCATCCACCTGTCGCGGCGCACGTTGCTCCGCGAACGCGAACAGGGCGCCGAGCCCGATCGCTGAACCGGCGACGAGAGAAAGGAAGACCGCTTCCGGCGCGTGTTGCATGGCGGGACGACTTCCAGGATTTGCGGCTAAAGGTGGCGATCCCTCCAATAGCGCAACCTTCCTGGCGCCGCATCCTTGGACGCGAGCGTCAAGAAATTCATTTTATTGCAATGCAAAATCGGTTATGAACCCTTGTGGTTCACGCGCTTTCAACGCTCCTAGGCGGCAACGCCCGACTTGGCGCCCTCGCAGGCGTTCTCATCGCGACGATGCTTTGCGTCTTGTGCGCGGAGCCGGCATTCGGCCGTACAGGCGCCGAGGAAGAAGCGATCGAGAGGGATCAAGAGCCAAGCTCCCTCGCGGTTTTCAATGTCGATTCGACGGGCGACGGCGATTACGGTGTAGCGGCGGCGCAGTCTCTTCCCGGCGTCCGGCTCGCGGCTCTCAACACTCGCGGCCGGCCTTCGGATAACGCGTTGCGACGCAGCGCGGAGATTCTGCGGCCGTTTGGCCGCGGACCGCCGCGCCTCGCTTAAAGCGCCGCGCGGCAAGGCGGCAGGCGTCTACCGCCTTCAAGTCGTGAATGATCACCTGCCAGCGCGAGCCATGCGGCGAGCGCGGCTTTGGTCAGTCCGTCGCGCCGCCCATTCCAGAATTCCAAACCAATCCGTCCGTACGCGCCAGCCAAGCCGCCGGCCGTCCCCTTTGGCCGTCGCCCTTCAATCAACCAGGGGGCCGGCAAGAGAAAGAACGATCATGACCTATGCCTCTCTGCGACCGGCCCTCGGTGTTGCTCTCGCTAGCCTGTTCGTTGTGCTAACCGGGTGTTCCGGAGCACACGGCGAAAACGACCATTCGGAGAGCGCCGCGCATCAGGAAGCGACCTTACATGTCAGCCGTCCGATGATCCGGGATATCGACGCTGCCAGGGAGTATGTGGCGGTGGTTCGATCGAGCCGCCATATCGCGGTCAGTGCGCTTGTCGAGGGATATCTTGAGAGCGTCGCCGTCAATGAAGGTCAGCGCGTCGAGGAAGGCCAGCTTTTGTTCAAGGTCTTTCCCGCCGCCTATGAGGCGGAATTCCGGAAAGCCGCTGCCGAAGCGGAGGCGGCTGAACTCGAATACAAGAACACAAAGAGCCTTGGCGACCGCAAGGTCGTCGCGCCGACCGAGGTGGCGTTGTCGGAAGCCCGATTCCGCACTGCTAAAGCGGAAGCCGAGCTCGCCGAGACCCATCTTGGCTTTACGGAAATCAAGGCGCCTTTCGCCGGCATGGTCGATCGGCTGGAAGCGCGAGAAGGCAGTCTAGTTGAGGAAGGCGAGCAATTGACCACACTATCCGACAACAGCGCGATGTGGGTCTATTTCAACGTCCCCGAGGCCGAATATCTCGACTACGTAACGTCTACGCGGACCGATGGAGAAAACGCCGTTCGCCTGCGTCTCGCTAATGGAACGCTTTTCGGATCGTCTGGGACCGTGACGACGATCGAAGCGGACTTCGACCCCCAGACAGGAACGATCGCATTTCGCGCCGATTTCCCGAACCCGGATGCGCTGCTCCGTAATGGGCAGACTGGCAATATCGTAATGACGCGGCGGATCAACGACGCGCTCATTATCCCGCAAAAGGCGACATTCGAGGTCCTCGATCAGACCTATGTTTTCGTGATCGACGAGCAAGGGGTCGCCCACCAGCGCAATGTGAAGATCGCTGAGGAACTTGAGGACATCTTCATCATCGAGAGCGGGCTTCTGCCGGACGAGCAGATCGTCGTCGAGGGCGTCCGATTCGTCCGCGACGGCGAGCATGCGGAGTTCGAATTCGTCGAGCCGCATGTCGTCTTTGCGCAACTCAAAACCGAAGCAGAGTGAGGGCGATACGTGTTCGGAAAAATCCTCCACCGCCCGGCCCTCGCAATCGTCATTTCGCTGATACTCACCTTTCTCGGGGGTCTGTCCATTCTGACATTGCCGGTATCTCAGTTTCCTGCCGTCGCGCCGCCGCAGGTGTCGGTCTTTATCGCTTATCCCGGCGCAAGCGCCAAGGTTCTCGAAGATTCGGTGCTCATCCCTCTCGAACGCTCGATCAACGGCGTACAGAACATGCGCTACATGATCTCTGACGCAACGAGCGCCGGCGAAGCGACCATCCAGATCGTCTTCCGCCCAGGGACCGACCCCAGCCAGGCGGTCGTCAACGTCATTCAGCGCGTCGATCAGGTGAAGTCGCAGCTGCCGCCGCTGGTGCAGCGGGAAGGCCTGATCATTACGCCGATCATGCCGCAAATGCTTATGTACGTGAACCTGTACTCGAAGGACGAGCAGGCGGACATGAAGTTTCTGTTCAATTACGCCAACGCCAACATTCTGCCCGAAATTAAACGGATTGAAGGCGTCGGGACGGCGACAATACTAGGTAGCCGGCAGTATGCGATGCGTGTCTGGCTAAAGCCGGACCGTATGCGCGCCTACGGGATTTCAAGTGAAGACGTCATGGAAGCCCTCGCTGAGCAGAGCGTCATCGGATCCCCAGGGCGTCTCGGCATGGCGACCGGGAAAGTGTCGCAATCAATCGAGTATGTGCTGACCTACCCCGGCCGCTATAATACCGAGGAGCAGTATGGCGACATTGTCCTTCGCAGTACGGAAGAAGGTCAGACCCTGCGCCTTAAGGATGTCGCCGACGTCGAACTCGGTTCCGAGTTTTACGATATATACTCCGACCTTGACGGCTATCCGTCGGCCGCTCTCGTGCTGAAGCAGAGCGCGGGCTCGAACGCCAGCGAAGTCATTGAGCGGATCAAGTCGAAGCTTGAAGAGATCAAGGAGGACAGCTTTCCGCCGGGCATGGACTATGAAGTCAGCTACGACGTTTCGAGTTTCCTCGACGCGTCCATCGAAAAGGTGCTTCACACGCTCGTCGAGGCCTTCGTTCTCGTCGCCCTTGTTGTGTTTGTTTTCCTTGGCGACTGGCGATCGACGCTGATCCCGACCCTCGCGGTCCCAGTATCCCTGATCGGCACCTTCTTTTTCATGGGTCTTTTCGGGGTGAATATCAATCTCATCACCCTGTTCGCCCTGGTGCTCGCCATCGGCATTGTCGTCGACAACGCGATAGTCGTGGTCGAAGCGGTCCACGCCAAGATGCATGATACCGACCTCGGACCATATCGCGCAACAAGGGAAGTTCTGCACGAGATCTCCGGCGCCATTATAGCCATCACCCTCGTGATGGCCGCCGTTTTTGTGCCGGTGACCTTTATGACCGGTCCTGTCGGCGTGTTCTACCGGCAGTTTTCGATCACCATGGCCGTCGCGATCGTACTTTCTGGCCTGATTGCGCTGACCCTGACGCCGGTTCTGTGCGCCATGATCTTGAAGAAGCCCAATCACGAAGCGCCGGCCAGGAAAAACCCCCTCAGCTTGCCCCTCCAGGCGTTCAATCACGGATTCGAATGGCTGACAGGACGGTACGCGGGTTTCCTTACGCGCATCGCGCCGCGGCGGGCGCTGACCTTTATTGCGCTTGTGGCGGCAATTGGAGGCGTGGTCGCGCTGAACGGCGTTCTTCCCTCGGGTTTCATCCCGAACGAGGATCAAGGAATTCTGTATGCGATCGTTCAAACCCCTCCCGGCACGACCCTTGAGCGGACATATGCGAAGACCCGCGAGTTGCAGACGATCGCCGAGAAAATCGAAGGCGTGAAGTCCGTGTCGACGCTAGCAGGCTATGAGGTCCTTACGGAAGGGCGCGGATCGAATGCCGGCACCTGCCTGATCAACCTCGAACCTTGGGACGAACGCGAACATACCGTCGAGGAAATCATTGAAGAGCTGGAGACGGCGATGAAAAGTCTCTCTGGCGCAACGGTCGAGTTCTTCGGCCCGCCCGCGATTCCCGGTTACGGGGCTGCGGGCGGCTTTTCGCTGCGATTGCTCGACAAGACGAACACGGGCGACTATGAGCGCCTTGGCGCTGTAAACGACGCATTCATGGGGGCACTTCGTCAGCGTCCTGAACTTCGCGGGCTCTTCACCTTCTTTACTGACGACTATCCCCAGTATGAGCTCGTCATCGATAATCAGGTGGCGATGCAAAAAGGCGTTTCGATCAAGAAGGCGATGGACAATCTCTCCATCATGATCGGCTCGACCTATGAGCAGGGGTTCGTGCGGTTCGGCCAGTTCTACAAGGTCTACGCCCAGGCGGCGCCGGAGTATCGCCGCCTGCCTAGCGACGTAGAGAGCATGTTCGTGGAGAATGAAGACGGCGACCAAGTTCCCTATTCGGCCTTCATGACCATGGTCAAGAAGCAGGGTCTCAACGAGATCACGCGCTTCAACGCCTACCCTTCAGCCGCCATCCAGGGCGCGCCTGCGGCAGGCTACAGCTCAGGTGACGCGATCGCCGCGATCCAGGAAGTGGCGGACGAAGTCCTGCCCCGCGGGTATGACATCGGCTGGGCCGGTCTCGCCGTCGACGAGGTCGAGCGCGGCAATGAAGCGCTTTATATTTTCGTGATCGTGGTAATCTTTGTCTATCTTGTCCTGGTCGCACAGTATGAGAGCTTCCTCCTGCCGCTCGCGGTCATTCTCTCCTTGCCGGTCGGCGTTCTCGGCTCTTTTCTCCTCCTGAAGATCATGGGACTCGAGAACAACGTATTCGCCCAGGTCGGCCTCGTTATGCTGGTCGGCCTGCTCGGGAAGAACGCGATCCTGATTGTGGAATTCGCGGTGCAGAAACACCATGAAGGCATGAGCGTCCTTGATGCGGCGGTCGAAGGGGCGCGGGTCCGGTTCCGACCGATCATCATGACGTCTTTCGCCTTCATCGCGGGTCTTGTGCCGTTGGTGGCGGCAAGCGGAGCGGGCGCCATCGGCAATCGCACGATCGGCGCGTCATCGGCCGGCGGCATGCTCCTCGGCACGCTGCTCGGCGTACTGATTATTCCGGGGCTTTATTTCGTCTTTGCGACGCTGGGCGAAAACCGGAAGTTGTTGCGCGACGAACACGATACGCCCCTCTCTGAAACGTTCGAGTACAAGGACGCCTAATCATGAAACACCGTCGACTGGCCGTGCTCGGCCTTCTGCTGGGCGTTTCGACATTATCCGCATGCGCAACGCCGCACGCCATGACCGCGGCGGAGCTGCGCGACAGCCTGCCGATCCCGGATGAGTTTCCGGTTGGCGGGGAGAGCGGCGAACCGCTTGAGACGGCCCCATGGCGCGCCTTTTTCGATGAGCCGATACTTGCCGGCTATATCGTCGAAGCCCTTTCGAAGAATCAGGAACTGAACATTCTCCTGCAGGAGATTGAAGTCGAGCGCGCCGAAGTCGGCGCGCGGACGGGAGAACTCTTTCCCGTCGTGCGGCTGCGCGCGGCGGCGGAGGGCGAAAAAGTCGGCGCGTTCACTCGCGCCGGCGCCGTGGAAGAAAACCTCGAGATTCGGGAAGGCGAGGAATTCCCGAAGTTCCTGCCGGACTATGTGGTTGGCGCAGAACTGTCCTGGGAAGTCGATATCTGGAAGAAACTCCGCAACGCCCGAAAAGCGCAGGTGCTCCGCTATCTCGCCTCGCAAGAGGGACGCAGATTTATGGTGACGCGCCTCGTCGCCGAAATTGCGCAGACCTATTACGAGTTGGAGGCGCTTGACGCCCGCCTCGACATTCTCGGCCAGACCATCGAGCTTCAGAAGGCGGCGCTCGAGACCGTCCGTCTCCAAAAGGCCGCCGCGCGCTCCACCGAACTCGCCGTCAGGCGCTTCGAGGCGGAGGTGCTTGGCAATGAAAGCGAACGGTTCACGCTGCAACAAGAAATCGTCGAAACGGAGAATCGGCTGCGGCTCCTCCTCGGAGGGCATGACGGCGACATCGTACGGTCAGAGTCCGAGTTCCGGACGATCCCTGTACGTTGCATCAGGATCGCCCGTCCTGATGAACTTCTTGCGGCGCGGCCCGACATTCGCCAGGCGGAACTGCAGCTGAAGGCGGCGGACCTCGACGTCAAAGTCGCGCGCGCGCAGTTCCTGCCGCAGCTTGATGTTGACGCCGTTGTCGGCCTGCAATCCTTCCAGACGTCAAGTCTCGCGATGACCCCTGAGTCGCTGATCTACCGGCTCGCGGCGAATCTGGCGGCGCCGCTGGTGAATCGCTCGGCCGTCAAGGCCGCGTTTCGCAGCGCAACCGCCCGGCAGCTTCAGGCGCTTTACGACTATCAGCAGACGGTGCTGGAAGCCTACACCGAAGTCGCGACACTGCTGGTCAGCGCGCGCAATCTGGAACTCGGACTTGAACGCAAGGTCAGACAGGTCGAGGCCTTCGAAGCCTCGGTGGAGGCGGCGAACCGTCTCTTCGCGTCGGCTCGGGCAGAGTACACGGAAGTTCTACTGACCCAGCGCGAGGCGCTCGATGCGGAGATCGAACTGATCGACATCAAGCAGCGCCAGCTCGCCACCATGATCGGCGCTTATCGGGCCGTCGGCGGCGGCGCGATCGCGCCAGGCGATCTGGCAATGTAAGCGGGGCGTCCGGCAGATCGACCGACGCGCGCGGCTAGCTACGCGCCATTGCCTCCCAGTCGATGTGGAATTGCAGGCTTTCTGCGACGTCAGTGACTTTGCGGGTGATTTTCTCGGCCAGGCCGGCGAGCGAGCCATAGGCGTCTAACCGTAAATCATTTAAGCCCGGACGACGCATCAAGCACCATCCGAAGAGCTGAATTTGGAAACCGCCGCGGCATCGTCAACGCGTAAAATGTCTCTGAGATTTTCGGCAACTGCTCGATTTCGACGAGCTTTCCGCTCGACAGCTCATCCTTGACGACGATCGGCGGTACGACGGCAAGGCCGATGTCCTCCCGCGCGAGAACCCGCAAGAGCGCCATATCGTCGACTTCAGCGAATATCCTTGGACGAACCTCGAGCTGATCAATCAGGGCGTCGAAGCCAAGCCGGATGCTGCTTTCTTTCGAGGGCAAGATCAGGAGTTCGCTCTCAAGGAGTTGCTTCAAGGGCCGGCGTTTCTTCACGCGCTTTGGGAACCCTACGAGACTCACCTTTTGTTCGGCGATCGGATGGATCAGCCAAGGCGTGTCGCTGCCGCGCACTGGCGACTGGTTGGTCAAGACCACGTCGATTTTTTGCGCCTGAAGGAGTGCGGTGAGTTCCGTCAAGCTCCCTGACCGAATCGTCAACCGGACTTTTTCTTCGCTGAACAAGGGGTTGAGGAACTCGATCTGGAAGTTCCGGGACAGGGTTGAGAGTGCGCCGACCCGAAGAAGGACCTCGCGGTCTGTGTCCCTCTCAAGAATGGTGTCGAGTAGCTCTTCGCCGGCCGCGAATATCACGTCGGCATGGCCGAGCACGATCGATCCGGCTTCCGTCAAGACGAGCTGTTTGCCCCGTCGCTCGAAGAGCTGCTGCCCGAGCCGATCCTCCAGTTTCTTGATCTGAAGCGACAGCGCCGACTGGGAGACGTTCAGTTTTTCGGCCGTGCGCGTGAGGTTGCCGTCGTGGGCGACGGCCCAGAAATACCGCAAGTGATTGTAGTTCAGATGGCCCATTTTATCGTTCGCTATTTTAGAACGATCTAATCGTAACATTATATTTCATTTATGGATAGCGGAAATATATCCTCAGGCAAATTTTGAGGAGACTCCGCACAATGATGATTTCGATAGTTGGCTTTGCAGGGTTGTGCGCCCCCTTAGTGTATTTAACGGCGGCATTTGCTTTTCGGAAGCAACACTTTTTCCGCGTTGGGCTCTTTCTTGCCGCCGGCGCCTTCGCCGCTGCCGTCCTTTGCGATATTCTCCTTGCGCTTGCCAAGGGCACTGAAGCCGGGTCGCCTGTTTTTCTTGACGCCTTCAGCGCGGCCATCCTCACGCTGATCACCTTTGTCGGCTTCGTCGTCGTCCGGTATTCAATTACCTATCTCGACGGCGATCCGGATCAGCCACGCTTTATGTCCTGGCTGTGTCTAACGCTCGCAGCGGTTTCGGCGCTCGTGATTGCCGGCGATCTTCGGCTTTTCGCGCTCGCCTGGATCGCTACGAGCCTCGCGCTGCATAAGCTCCTCGTTTTTCGAAGCGAGCGGCCGCGCGCCATCATCGCCGCCCGGAAAAAATTCATCGTGGCGCGCATTGGCGACGCAGCCCTGCTCGGCGCCGTCTACATGATGATGAACGCATTCGGGACGGCTGAGATTGCCGCGATCCTGGAAGGCGCCCAGAACATGAAAGCAACCGGCGGCGCGCCTGGCTTGCTCGCCCTTGCGCCCGTCTTTCTGGTGATCGCGGCCGTCCTCAAATCCGGTCAGTTCCCGACTCATGGCTGGCTCGGCGAGGTCATGGAGACGCCGACGCCGGTCTCCGCGCTCCTGCATGCAGGCATCATTAACGCTGGCGGTTTCCTGATAATCCGGTTTGCCGACGTCATGCTTTTGAACGGTTCGGCGATGCATGCGCTTGCGCTCATCGGCGGGTTCACCGCGCTCTTCGGGTCGATCGTCATGCTGACCCAGACCAGCATCAAGGTCTCGCTCGCCTATTCGACCGTCGCGCAAATGGGCTTCATGCTTCTGCAGTGCGGGCTCGGCGTCTTTTCGGCGGCGACCCTGCACATCATTGCGCACTCGCTTTACAAGGCGCACGCCTTCCTGTCCTCGGGCCGCGCGGTCACCCTGTCGCGGATTTCCCGCCCCGCCATGACGCAAAAAAAGCGAGACGCCGTCTTCGCGGTCCTCTCAGCGCTTGCGCTTTATTTGGCTATCGGTGTGCCATTTGGCGGTCGAGCCGGTGAAGAGCCGGCGATCCTGGCCCTTGGCGCAATCTATATCATCGGTCTGTCGATGTATCTCTCGGCGCTGCTTGCCGATACAAATTCACGCGCGCTCGGACTCGGTCTCGCAGGGTTCGCCACCGCCTTCTACTTCCTTCTGCAAAACGCGTTCGCCACGCTTCTTGCCGGCGCTATCCCTGCGCCGCTCGCGCCTGATGCGGTTGGGAACGCTGTTATCGTCATCGCGCTCGGCTCATTCGCCGTCGTCGCGTTCGCGCAAGTCTTTCATCTTCCTGCCACGGACAAGGTTCGCGCCTTCTATGTCCATGCGGCCCAGGGTTTTTACGCCAACGCCATCTTTAATCGCCTGATCGGCGCCTTGCGTGTCGGCCGGGATGTTTACGTCTCAAGGAGCGCCTCATGACCGCCATCGCCGCACTTAAGCCTCGGACGAAAGACATGCACGTCAGCGCCCTTGAAGCCGATCTGATGATGGAGGCGCTTAACGCCTGCCACCAGATCGCCCCTCTTTGGCCGCTGAAGAGCTTTGTCGCGGTCAATCCAATGCTTGGACAGGCAGACGAGGCCTTTGAAACAGCCGTTGAAAGCCTCGCAAACAATCTCAATGCGCGGCTTCTTCTCGATCGCCAGGACTATGCGGATGCGCTTGGCAAGGGCGCGTTTGACGAGCGACACCTCGCTGAGGCGATTGAGCTTGCCGGAGCGCAGGAGGCGCTAAGCGTCAATGAGGTGACGACGGCGCTTACCGGCGCGGCGGGCGAGGATACTTTGGAAGTTCAAACGCTTGCTGATCATGCAGAGGTCGCAACCGGCGAGGACTGGCCGCGATTCGCCGTCGAACAAATCTCCTTCTGGGCGTCTGGGTATTTCGATGAAGGGCAGAGCGCCTGGAAAAGTCCGTGGCGGGATCAGGCGCCTTTCGCTGCCTGGCGCAAACAGGCGAGCTTTGACCGCACGCCGGAAATCATGGGGCTCAAAGGTTTTCGCGGCGTTATTGCGAGCCTGCCTGAGGATGCAATTGAAGCAATGCGCCGGATCGTTGCCGATCTCGGCCTGCCGGCTGAAGCGCGCCCAGCCTATTTTGCGCGGCTATTGTCGACGCTTGCCGGCTGGGCGGGCTATCGCCGCTATCAGGGTTGGCGCGGTGAACTGAAAGGCGAAGGGCCGAGCGGCGTCATCGACATTCTGGCGATCCGGGCGGCCTTCGACTACGCCATCCATGAAAGCCTGAAACCAAAACTCTCAGTTCAAAGCTGGCGGGATGTTCTGTTGCGCGATCATGCTCCCGCTGCAGATGTTCAACCCCGGATTATCGCTCAATGCGCAAGGGAGCTCGCATATCAGGAACGCTTGATCGAGGGTATTGCAAGCAACCTGCCGAGCGCCCGACCGGACCGGCCAGCGGCGCAGGCGGTGTTCTGCATCGACGTTCGCTCCGAACGCATCCGCCGCGCGTTGGAAAGCATCAATGGCGACATCGAAACCTTCGGCTTCGCCGGCTTTTTCGGCGTGCCGATCGCGCTCTCCCGCGTCGTCGATACGCATGATCAGTGCCCTGTCCTTCTGGAGCCAACCCACACCGTGCGCGAGGCTCCTCGCGATCAAACCGCGTGGAGCGCCCAGACCTTTGCGGGCGCGTGGAAGCGCTTCAAGACCGGCGCTGTTTCCTCCTTCGCCTTCGTCGAAAGCTGGGGCGCGGCCTTCGCCGGCGCTCTCTTGCGGGACCTCATGGGACGGCCCGCCCCTGAAGAAAATCCGCTCGGCGCGATCGACTCTTCAGCCGGCTCGTGCGGCGGCCAAAAGACCGGCATTCCGCTCGACGACCGGATTGCGCTCGCCAAGGGCGCGCTCGCCGGCATATCGCTAACCGACGGTTTCGCCCGGCTCGTCGCGCTGGTTGGCCATGGTTCGACGACGACGAACAATCCTTATGCGGCAGGCCTTGATTGCGGGGCCTGTGGCGGACACACGGGCGAGGCAAACGCGCGCGTCGCCGCCGAGATCCTGAACGATGCGGCGGTGCGCAAGGCGCTCAAGGAATCCGGCCTCCCAATCCCCGACGATACGATCTTCATCGCCGCGCTTCATGATACGACGACTGACGAGATCAAAATCTTTGACGAATCGCGCATCCCCGATAGCCACGCGCAGGACCTCGCCCATTTGAAACGGGATTTCATTGATGCCAGCCGGCTTTCCCGGCGCGATCGCGCCGCGTCGCTCGGGCTTGAGGAAGGCCCGGGCCTTGATCGAAAAGTTCTGGCGAAGAGCCGTGATTGGGCGGAAGTGCGCCCCGAGTGGGGCCTTGCCGGCTGCGCGGCCTTTATCGCCGCACCGCGCGCCCTGACCAAAGGCCTCGATCTTCAAGGTCGGACCTTCCTGCATTCCTATGACTGGAAGGCCGACCAGGAAAATTCGATCTTGGAACTGATCATGACGGCGCCGCTCGTTGTCGCGAGCTGGATCAGCCTTCAATATTATGGATCTTCCATAGACAACGCGCGCTTCGGCAGCGGCGACAAGGCGCTGCACAATGTCGTCGGCGGTCTTGGCGTTCTCGAGGGGTGCGGCGGCGACCTCCGGTCGGGACTGCCGCTTCAATCGGTCCATACCGGCGCTCGCCTGTTCCACGACCCCCTGCGGCTCACGGCATTGATCGCTGCGCCGACCGAGCGGATCGACGCGGTTCTCGAAAAACACGCCAATGTCCGCGCGCTCTTCGCCAACGGCTGGCTGCATCTCATCGCCATGGACGACGACGGCCGCAGTTTCAAGCGCCTTACCCGCGACGGCCGATGGATGGATATACCGTCTCACGCTGCGCGCGAATTGCAGCCTGCCGCATGAACCTCAGCCCGCATCTCTCGGCGCTTGAAAGCGAGGCGATCCACATTCTGCGCGACGGCGTCGCCGAAGCGCGCAACCCGGTCCTTTTGTTTTCAGCCGGGAAAGACTCGACCGTGCTTGCGCACGTCGCGCTCCGGGCTTTCTATCCTTCGCGGCCGCCGCTGCCGCTCCTGCATGTCGATTCGACCTGGGAGTTCGCGGAGCTTCTCGGCTTCCGCGATGCCTTCGCCGCGCGTCATGGGTTCGAACTCCACGTGCACGCCAATGAAGAAGGCCGCGCAATGGGCCTCAATCCCTTCGAACACGGCGACGTCTATACGAGCATGATGCGCACTGACGCCCTAAAGAAGGCGCTCGATGCTGGCGGCTATGACGTCATCTTTGGCGGCGCCCGACGGGACGAAGAGGCGAGTCGGGCGAAAGAACGCGTCGCGTCAGTGCGCGCGCCCGGCCATGTCTGGGACCCACGCCGTCAGCGTCCGGAGCTTTGGTCGATCTATAACTGGCGAACTGACAAGGGCGAGACGATACGCGCATATCCATTGTCAAACTGGACCGAAGCCGACATCTGGGCCTATATCGCCGCCCGCGATCTGCCGCTCGTCCCGCTCTATTATGCGGCTGAGCGCTTGGTCGTTGATCGCGATGGCGCGCTTATTGTCGTCGATGATCCTGCGCGGATGCGCTGGTGCGAAGGCGAGCATCCGGTCAAGCGAATGGTCCGGTTTCGGACGCTCGGATGCTGGCCGGTGACTGGCGCGATTGAATCTGATGCGGCGACGACGGCCAAGGTCATCGCGGAAAATCTGACGGCGTCTATCTCCGAACGGCGCGGGCGCGTTAGTGACGACGGCTCCCTGGAGGCGCAGAAGCGCAGCGGCTACTTCTGATGGAAACGCCGTCTTTTCTTGCTGGCCGCCGCGTTGCTATCGCGACCATGCATGGGAAGGAGCAGGCGATCGCGCCGGCGTTTGAGCAAGCGCTCGGCATGATCCCGGTTCAGGCGACCGGAATTAACACCGACGCCTTTGGGATGTTCAGCGGCGAGATAGAACGACGTGGCAGCGTCCTCGAGACGGCGGTCCTGAAAGCGCGAGAGGGCATGCGTCTTGCGGGCGCCGAGGCCGGAATCGCCAGCGAAGGGAGTTACGGGGCCCACCCGATCTATCATTTCATTCCGGGCGGATCGGAAGTGATGACCTATGTCGATGACGTCCTTGGCATCGTCGTCAGCGAAAGCCTTATCGTTGAGGGGACAAATTTCTCTCATATTGCGCTCAAGGCCAACGAGGAACCAAACGAGTTTCTGAAGAAGGCGGGATTTCCGGATCACGGGGTGATCGTGCGCGCCAACGCTCCGGCTGCCGGCCACGACCCCGGCGTCATCAAAGGCGTAACCGACCCGGAAACCCTCAAGGCCGCTCTCAGGGAATTCTCAGCACAGTCGAGCGATGAGTGTGCGCGGATCGAAACCGATATGCGCGCGTTTTTCAATCCGACGCGTATGGGTGAGATTGGCAGGCTTGCCGAAAAGCTCGCCAAGCGTCTCGCTCAGTCATGCCCGACCTGCGATGCGCCCGGTTTCGGCGCGGTTGACAAGATCGCCGGCCTGCCCTGCGAAGACTGCGGACACGAAAGCACGCTCATCAGGGCGCTGGTCTATGGCTGCACGCGCTGCGCGCATCGAGAAGAAAGACCACGGCCGGATGGCCTTGAGCGGTCCTCGCCGACGTATTGCCTCTCCTGTAATCCCTGAATCATCGAACGAAAAGAAAGCCATGCCCAATCGTCGTCTTGTTGCAAAACACCTGGGAGAGCTGATGCGGGTCGTATCCCACCCGGACCGCATTCAGATTATTCAACTGCTGGCTGCGGCTGGCGAACATAGCGTTGCAAGCATTGCCGACGCTCTAGATCTGCCGGCAACGCTTATTTCGCAACATCTGTCGACCCTTCGGGCATACAGGCTCGTCGAAGAACGCAGCGATGGACGTCACCGGATTTACGATTTGACGATTCCGGGGATTGCGCCCTGGCTGGTCGACGGCGTCGATTTCGTAATCGACCGCTATGAAGAGGTGTCCCGAGAACAGGGCGAAGACGCCAAGCGGCTTTGGAGAGAGGCGTTTTGCTGATTCTTGATCGCTCAGGCGGAGTGGACAAGTTGCAAGGATGATCGTGCGCCCATGGCCTGGCGATGGCTGTGATCTGGGGCGTAGACCAGGGGCTTGGCATGTTTCGGAAGTTTGCCAAGCCTTTGCGTGACAGCGTCGATGAATTCGACATCATTGACCCGGCGCGCATAAGGCATGATGGTCGGTATACCGTCAGTATGAAAATTGTCTTCCAGAGTTCTGATCAGGGCGTTGCTCAACGACATGGAGGCCTGACGCCAGCCGGCGGCGCCGAGGAGGTCGGCTAACGCCGTGATGTCAGCGGCGATTGAGAACGCTTCCACGTCTCGATCGGACTGACTCGCAATTCCGGCGCTGGAAATCCCTTCCGCATACCGCCAGCATCGCGCGCGCAATGGCGTCGCCCCGATCAGTTCAGCGCCAAGCGTTTCAAGCAGAATGGCGGTCTCGGCGCGCGCAATGACAACGTCATGAGGAAAGCGGCCGCAAACGAACTGGGCAATCGCGTCCAGGCAGCCCATTTGAGCTAGACCAGCGTCGGCTCCGAATATTTCGTGGACGGCGTTGCCTACGCTCGGCGCGAAGGCAATCTCACCGGAATTTTCAATAATGCATGGCGATGAACGTCCAGCCGCTTTGGCAAGATCTAGAGCCTGGGCGAGCGTTTCGACGCGATCTGAACAGATCGCAATCAGCTCAACGTCCAGTTTGTCGACGAGCGTGCGAAATGTTCCGCGCAGAGCGCCGAGCTTCGAGGTCCAAAGAATCGGATCACTTTGACAATCGCTGAAGAGCGAGAATCGCAGGTCCGAAAGGCGAGCAGTTTGAGCATCGCCTGGTGAAGCATTATGACGTTGCTCAACGTTGGCAGTGAGTTCCGGCGCGAGCGCGCTTAAGAGTTTCGCGACCGATTCAGCCTGTTCAATGCGTTCCGACACGCACACCTTGACGCGCCTGTCGGGGGCGTCGTTGAGCCCTCCATCAATCACTCGCAGTGAAGCAGCCATGAATTCGCTCGCGCTTGTTAATCCTGACGTCAGTATACGCAGCGACCGTTCTTTTATAAATTATATTGATTATATGGTATCGTTCTTAATTAGCGAATTATACGTTGGCGATTGGCAACCGATCGAAAAGTTCAAGATGGATGGACTGCAAGCAAATCATCCACACCGATTTGATTAAAATGAAGAGCCTTGCAATCGAAGAAAAACCAACGGGCATTGGTTCTAATTTACAGTGCTTGGTGGACCTGAGCGGAATCGAACCGCTGACCTCCTCATTGCGAACGAGGCGCTCTCCCAACTGAGCTACAGGCCCGTAAGGGCGAGGATGTTAGGGCGGCCCCCGCCGGCTGTCAATCGAGGAGCGCGGCGGCGGCGCGCCGGCGGGATGCCGGGCGAGGGCGCAGAATGAGGGGCGGCGGGTTGTCCGCGCCGGCAGCCCGGCCTATGTGACGTCGCCGTTGCCGGCGCGCGCAAAACCGTATTCAAGAGCTCGAATCCAACGGGCCGAGTTCAATTGGCCGAGTACAACGGGTTGACCGGGCGGCGGCGCGGGCCGCGACTGCCCGTTAGCCCGGCCGCCGGAAACGGGGCCAACCTGACGCCGCCCGGCTGCGCCCGGGCACTGCCGCCCCGAGGGCCGAGAGCCAAGGGGCAAACCGCCCCCTGGGGCCGCGAGCCGGAAAGGCGCACAGCCGCAAGGGCAAACCGCCGCAAGAGCAAACCACCGCTAAGGCAAGGAGACGCCTTTTCATGATCCCGACGCCGGTCTTTATGCTAATCGATGCGATCCTGCAGCTTTATCAGTTCGCAGTGTTCATCATGGTGATCATGTCGTGGCTGCTCAGCTTCAACGTGATCAACCGGCACAACCAGTTCGTGGATGCGATCTGGCGAGCGCTTGTCGCCGTGACCGAGCCGCTCCTGGCGCCGATCCGCCGGGTCATGCCGAACCTTGGCGGGCTCGACTTGTCGCCGGTCGTTCTCCTGCTCGGCGTCTACTTCGCGCGGGAGATGAACCGTTGGCTGATGCTGCGGATCGGCCTCAACTAGGCGTCGGGCCCGCCGCGAGCGCAAGAAGGGACTCTTCGGCGGGGCGCGCCTTGCCGGGACCGGAGGCCTTCATGCGCGTCGCCGTCATCCTGCCGTGCCACAACGAGGCCGCCTCAATCCGGACGACCGTCGAGGCGTTCCGCGCCGCGCTGCCGGACGCCGCCGTCTATGTGTTTGACAACGCAAGCACCGACGACACCGCAGTGCGCGCCGCATCGGCCGGCGCAATTGTCCGCTCGGAGCCGGCGAAGGGCAAGGCGAACGCCGTGCGGCGCGCCTTCGCCGACGTTGAAGCGGACGTCTACGTGATGGCGGACGGCGACGACACCTATGACGCGTCGGCGGCCCCGGCCCTCGTGGCGCGGCTTGCGCGCGAGCGGCTCGACATGGTGGTCGGCGCGCGCGCCCACGTCGCAGCGGCGGCCTACCGGCCCGGCCACGTGTTCGGCAACCGGGCGTTCAGCGCGCTCTTTCGCGGCCTTTTCGGCGCAACCTTCACCGACATTCTGAGCGGCTACCGCGTTCTGTCGCGGCGCTTCGTGAAGTCGTTCCCGCTATCTGCGGGCGGCTTCGAGATCGAGCTTGAAATGGCCGCCCACGCGGCGCTCCTGCGGCTGCCTGCGGTCGAGGTCGAGACGGCCTACCGCGCCCGGGACGACGGCGGCGCCAGCAAGCTGCGCACGTTTCGCGACGGCGCCGCGATTTTCCGCCGCATGCTGAGGTTCCTCCGGCTGCATCGGCCGCGCCTCGTCTATGGCGCGCTGTCCGGCCTAAGCCTGACGGTCGCTGCGCTTCTGTTTGCGCCGATCCTGGCGGAGTTCCTGAGCACGGGCCTCGTGCCGCGGTTCCCGACCCTGATCGTCGCCGTTGCCATCGGCCTCGCATCGGTGATTTTCTTCGTCGTCGGCATTATCCTGGACGCGCAGGCCCAGTACTTCGCCGAGACCAAACGGCTCGTCTATCTCGGCATTCCCGGGCCGGACGCCGGCGAGGCGCCGGAATGATCGACGGCGCATACCTGCGTCACGCGTTGAAGCGCGCCATGGCCTGCGCGCTCCTCGCGCCGGCGCTCGCCGGGACCTTTGCGCTCCTTGCAACGCTTGTCCTCAGCCTGCCGGACGAACCGATCGCAGCAAACATTCTCGACCGGCCCGACGTCCTTCTGTCGCGACGCGCCGACAATGGCCGCGTCATCGATGCGGATACGGAATGCATCGGCCTTTCGGTAGGCATGTCGGGCGGCGCGCCGGTTCGCGCGGGGGAAACTGCGTTCGCCCGCGCGATGGCCCCGCGAAGCGCGTACGGCTGCGAGCCCTTTCTCGCCTTTCTCGAAACGGGCGATCCCTACGAGATCCGCGAGTACTTTCGCTACTGGCATGGCCATCTTGTCGTCACGCGTCCGGCCCTGTCGGTCCTTGCCTACAATGATCTGCGTGGGCTGACGTTCACCGCCTGCGTCCTCTTGCTCGGCGCGGCGACATGGCGCATCGGCCGCGACTTCGGGGCGGCGGCGGGTCTTGCCTTCGTGCTGCCGTTTTTCGTGCTGAACGCCTTGGGCTACTGGGTCGTGGCGACCAAGGCGACGACTTTTGCGCTGGCCGTGGGCGCGTGCCTTGCATTTTCCCGGCGCGGCGACCGGCCCGCGCCGCTGGTCGCGTATTTCGCGCTCGGGTCGCTGACGGCCTTTTTCGACTTCCTGACTGCGCCGGCGCTGATTTTCTGCCTGCCGACGATCGTGTGGGTGATGTATCGCCGGCGCGGCGCGGCGGCGGCGGGCGGCGCTGACGGGAAAGCTGACCGGAACGCCGATTGGCGCGTCGATTGGCGGGACGTGATCGCCCTCGGCGCTTTCTGGACCGCCGGCTATGCCGGCCTGTGGGCGGCGAAGATCGCCATCGCCGCAATGGTTATCGGTCCGGCGGCGTGGGCCGACGCCATGGGGCAGGCCGCGTTCCGCATAAGGGGCGAGAGCGATCTCGTTGACGCCTACTGGCCGGGGCTTGCGCTCTACAGGAATGTCGCCGCGCTGAAGTCGCTCTGGGCCCCTGTTGCGATCGGGCTCTTTGTCGCCGCGCCGCTGATCCGGGCCGACGCCCGGGCCGGTCTTGTCTCGATCTGGCGGCGCGGCCGGCTGCCTCTGGCGCTCGCGGCGGCGCCGCTCGCGTTCCTCGAACTCCTGTCGAACCACGCGCAGATTCACGCCGCGTTCACCCACCTGAACTTTGCGCCGATTTGCTTCCTTGCGGGGCTTGCGCTGTTTGGGCGGACGGCGCCGCTCCTTTTGCCGGAGGGAAAGCCGGCCAAGCCGGCGAACGCCGTGCCGGCGAGTGAATAGCCTCGCCCCGAGGCGCCCTTTCCGGCCGGCCGCTGCGAGGGTAGCATTACGCCCATGATACAGCATGCGCCATCCGCGACGCCGCCACGCCGCCCCCGTCAGAAAAAAAGGCAAGCCTGTCGGCCTGCGCTGATCGCCGCCTTCGCCGCGACGGCGTCCGCGATGTCGATTGCGGTGGCGTCGCCCCTGGCGACCACGATGACGGGCGATGCAACAAGCGCGATTGCGCTCCCGGTCCGCGCTGCCGACGCAATGCCGCGGACCGGCGACCCGATGCCGGAGCTTGCGCTGTCGACGCGCATCGGACTGGCCGCGGCGCTGACGATCCTGCTCGCCGCACTTGCCCGCAAGATCCGCCAAGGCATCGCCCGGCCCAATGGGGCAATCCGCGTCGGCCGACCGGCCTCGGCGCCAGGTCCATTGAAGGGGTCGTCAGATGATTTCGGTCGCCCATCGCTGAAGGCCACGCTGGGCGCATACCGAACCGCAGGGGCAACGGCCGCCCGCGCGATCATTTTTTCCGCAGCTATTGGCGCGTCGATCGCCGCGTTTCTGTCGGCGCCGGCATTCGCGCTGCCGCTCGCGGCGGCGGCGTTCATTGCTGCAAGAGCGCTTGTCCGGATGCTGTCGAAGGGCTCAGCCGCCGCCGCGCAAGAGGCCGGTCCGGCGATTTGACGCGGTCTTGCTGAATTAGAAATTTGTTAATTTTAATAAATACTTATCTAATAAATATGCGCCGCTGCCCCAATTTCGCCAAATAGATTTGCGATCCCTTTGTCGGTCGACACATTCTGCCGACTTGCTTGCAACATCCCGCCCGAGAAGCCGCCGCCGATGCAAGTCGACGGCGGCTTTTCCTTGTCGGCGATCGCCCATCGGGGCGCTATCGACGCCAGCCCCCCTTTCCAATCGGATACTTGCCCGACCTGACCAAGCGGTAGAATCACGGTTTGAATGCAGGGTTTCAGGGGCAGGCGTATTATGGCTTCAGTGAAGATCGCGCCTTCGATACTGGCGGCGGATTTCGCGCGCCTCGGCGAGGACGTCGCCGCCGTCGCGGCGGCCGGCGCGGACCTCATCCATGTGGACGTGATGGACGGCCATTTCGTGCCGAACCTGACGATCGGGCCGATGGTCGTGAAGGCGCTTCGCGGGATTGTCGAGACGCCGTTCGACGTCCATCTCATGATTGCCCCGGTTGACCCCTTCATCGAAGAATTCGCCGACGCCGGCGCGGACATTCTCACCGTTCACCCGGAGGCCGGACCGCACGTCCACCGCACCCTGCAGACGATCCGGGCGCGCGGAATAAAGCCGGGGCTCGCGCTCAATCCGGGTACGCCGGTTGCGGCCCTTGAGCCGCTGATCGACGACGTCGACCTTGTCCTTGTCATGTCGGTCAATCCGGGCTTCGGCGGCCAGGCGTTCATTCCATCCCAGCTACGCAAGATCGAGGCGGTTCGGCGCCTGATCGACGCCAGCGGACGCGAGATCATCCTGGAAGTCGACGGCGGCGTGAACCCGGAGACTGCGCCTGACGCGATCGCCGCGGGCGCGACCGCCCTTGTCGCCGGGTCGGCGGTGTTCAGGGGCGGGCGCGACGCCTACGCCGGCAATATCGCGGCCTTGCGCGGCGGGAGCGTTTGACGGCCATGTCCGACGACGCCATCCGCAATCGCCGCCAGCGCGCCAGAAATGACCCTCGGCAGGATCCCCGACAGAACGCTCGTCAAAGCGCCGAGCACGATGCCGCCGGCGCGCCGGCCGTTCTGTCCCGGCTCCAGAAGGCCTGGGGCCGCAGCCCGTTCTACCAGTCGCGTCTGCATGGACCGGCGCCGGACCGGTTCTATTGCCAGGTCAAGGATCCAACGCCCCATGACCGCGCTGTGGCGGACGCCATTCTCGCAGGCCGGTTCGCCGCGCCGCCGGACGAAATCGATTGCCTGACCGAGGGGGTTGCCGATCCTGCGTCGGTATTCGACGCCGTTGGCCCCGGACGGCCCTTATTCGCATATATTCATGGCTGGCGGTGGCTGGCGGACCTGTCGCCGCTCGGCGCCGACGCCCCGGCGGCCGCGCGCGCCCTGGCGGCCGCCTGGTGCGACCGGTACGAAGACTGGTCGCCGCCTGAATGGCGCGCGCCCCAGGTGGGCGAACGGCTGATCGCGCTGTGCCGACATGGCGAGATCCTGCTGCAGGGCGGCGACGCCGTCTGGCGCAGCCGGCTCCTCGCAACGGTCGCGCGACAGACCCGCCATCTCGCCTACGCCGGCCACAAGACGCCCGGCGCCTATGATCGCCTGACAGCGGCGCTTGCCCTCACGCTGATTGGCCTTTGCCTGCCTGGCTGCGAAGAGCCGATGGAGCGGGGCCTTGAATTGCTTCGTCGTGAGGCCCGACTTCAATTCCGAAGCGATGGCGGGCACTTGAGCCGAAATCCTTCTCGTCAACTGGAGATTGTGCTGCGCCTCCGTCAGACGCTTGAGGCATTCGAACGGCGGTCGGTTGCGCCGCCCAGCTTCCTCCGGCACCTCACCGCGCGGGCCGCCGATCACCTCGCCATCTTTCGCCTAGGCGATGGCCGGCTCGCCGTGTTCAATGGAGGCTACGAAGAAACCGCGGCGGCGGTAGACGCCGCAATTGGCGCGCCAGACGAAGAAAGCCTGATCGGCTTCGCGCGGTACTCCGGGTACCAGCGGCTCAACAGCGGTCGGTCCGTCCTTGCCGTGGAAGTCGGCGCGCCGGACCTCGACGACGCGGGCGGGCGATCCCGCCGCGGCTTTGACGGCGTCGGGTCGTTCCACCTCGCCGCCGGCCGGGAGCGGCTGATCGTCAATTGCGGCGCCGGCGCGCGGCTTTCGCCCGAATGGGATCTCGCCCTGCGGCAGGCGTCCGCCCACAGCGCGCTGTCCTTCGAGCCTGTCCCGGGCCTGGCGGCGGAATTCGGCCCGGCCGCCCACCGCCGCGCGGAAAACGATCAGGGTCAGCTGATCGAGATCGACCGACGGTTCAGGTTCCCCGACCGCGCGCGCGACGATCGGCGCGCCGGCGATCTGGCCGCCCAGGCCGGGCACATGCGCCGGCTGTTCCTGCGCCACGGCGGCGAGGAGTTGCTGGGCGAGGACATCCTGATCGAACCCTCGCCGGCCCAGGCGGCCGCCTGGCGCATCCGTTTCCACCTGGCGCCCGGGGTGCGCGCCTCGATCGCCCGCGACGGTCGGTCCGCGCTGGTCCTGTTGCCGGGCGGCGAAGGCTGGCGGTTCAAGTCGAACTGGCGAGCCATGACCCTTGAACGCAGCGTCTATTGCGGCGCCGGCGGCGCGCCCCAGTCGACCGAGCAGATCGTCCTTGCCGGCCAGCGCTTGGAAGCGCAGCCTCGCGGCGATATGGTGGTGAAGTGGGGCTGGCGGCGCGTCGCCGCGTAGGGCGGAACGACGCGCGCCGCATTTTTGCCGGGCGGCGCGATGGCGCGCGCCCAGCGGCGTATTTGTCCGTCCCCGGAACGCGCCTCTTGCCGGCGCGCCGTCCTTGGTCGGGCGACGCGGAAGGGTCGGGGCGCAGCCAAGTTTTGGAGGCCGCGGCGTGTTCAAGAACCTGTTCCAGGCAATGCAAAAGCCGGCGGCCGCGCCCCGCGGACCGGTTCAGTTCACCGACGACGAAATCGCCGCCCTGATGCCGCGTCCCCTGCGCCGGGTCGACCAGCGCGCGGCGCGCACGCTGATCGGCGGCAAGCGCGTTCTCGTCACTGGCGCTGGCGGCACGATCGGCTCTGAGCTCGCGCGCCAGGTATCCTCCTTCGAACCGGCGATGCTCGCGATTCTCGACCACTCGGAGTTCAATCTCTACCAGATCGACATGGAGCTGCGCGAAGCCGGCCTCGGCGCGCAGTTGTTCACGACCCTGACGGATGTCTGCCGCACGGAGCATCTTGAGCGAGTGTTCGACATCGTAAAGCCGGAGATTGTCATCCACGCCGCGGCCTTCAAGCACGTGCCGATAGTCGAGCAGAACCGCTGCGCCGGCGCGCTGACGAATGTCCTCGGCGCCAAGAACGTCTTCGACGCAGCCATCGACGCAGGCGCCGAGACCGTCGTCTTTATTTCGACCGACAAGGCGGTGAACCCTTCAAGCTTCATGGGCGCGACCAAGCGCATCGCCGAACTCTACGCCCAGGCGCTGGACGTCGCCCAGAACGACACCCGCTTCGTCACCGTCCGGTTCGGCAACGTCCTCGGGTCGACAGGGTCCGTCGTGCCCCTGTTTGCGCGCCAGATCGCCAGGGGCGGTCCCGTCACTGTCACCCATCCGGACATCCAGCGGTTCTTCATGACCACCCGCGAGGCCGTGCAGCTCGTGCTCCAGTCGGCCAGCCTCGAGCGCGGCAACCAGTCCATCGTCACCCATGACGGACGCGTCTTCGTGCTCGACATGGGCGAGCCGGTGCGGATTCTCGACCTCGCCAAGCGGATGATCGAGTGGAAGGGCCTTGCGCCTGGACAGGATATCGAAATCCGGTTCACAGGGCTCCGGCCTGGCGAAAAACTGTTCGAAGAGATTTTTCTCGATACGGACAAACTGATCAAGACCGGGGCCGACGGGGTCCTGCTCGCTTCGCCTGCGATGATCGACCTGCCGCTGCTCAATCCGCGCCTCACCGACGTCATCGAAAGCGCCCTTTCCGGCGACCAGGAAGCCGTCGACGAAGCGGTGCACCATCTCGTCCCGGAATTCAGCCCGGCCCGCGAGCAGGGGCCCGGCGCGAACCAGCCCCAGCACAGGTCATGAAATTCCTGGCATGAACAACTCCCGGCAAGAATCCTGGCGCAAGGGCGCAACAATCAGGTTTCCGGCGTCGTCGTCCCGCGCGACTCGCCGCACATGATCGGGGCGAGGCGGGCCGGTCGGCATCGCCCTCGACATGTCCGTTTTCGATGCCAGCGGCCCCAGAGTCGTCGCCGCGGTCCCTAGCGTAAAGGTTCGTCCATGCCCGATCTCGTTCCCGTTCGACGAGCGATCCTCTCCGTTTCCGACAAGACGGGCCTCGTCGACTTCGGCGCTCGGCTCGCTCGCGCCGGCGTTGAACTCGTGTCCACCGGCGGCACGGCGCGCGCCCTGCGCGAAGCGGGCCTTGCCGTGCGCGACGTGGCCGAGCTGACCGGCTATCCTGAAATGATGGACGGGCGCGTCAAGACGCTGCATCCGGGCGTTCACGGCGGCATCCTCGCGGATCGCTCCAAGCCCGACCATGTCGACGCCCTTTCCGCACAGGGCATCGGCGCAATCGACCTCGTCATTGTCAATCTTTACCCGTTCGAGGCGACAGTCGCGTCCGGCGCGGATGAGCCGACGACAGTGGAGAATATCGACATCGGCGGCCCGGCGATGATCCGGGCGGCGGCGAAAAATCACGCCCATGTGGGCGTCGTGGTCGACGTCGAGGATTATGGTCCGGTTGCGGATGAAATCGAGCGGACGGGCGGGCTCGGCCATGCGACGCGCCGGCGGCTCGCGGCGGACGCGTTTGCGCGCACCGGCGCCTATGACGCGGCGATTTCGACGTGGTTCGCGAGCCGGCTGGGGGACAAGGCGCCCCGCCGGGCGACGCTCGCCGGCGACAGGGCGCAGGTGCTTCGCTATGGCGAGAACCCGCACCAGACGGCCGGATTTTACCATTCCGGGCCCCCGCGGCCCGGCGTCGCGACGGCCAGGCAGGTTCAGGGCAAGGAGTTGTCCTACAACAATTTGAATGACACCAATGCGGCGTTCGAACTCGTCGCCGAGTTCGACAGCGGCCGGCCGGCGGTCGCGATCATCAAGCACGCGAACCCCTGCGGCGTCGCGGTCGGCGACGATCTCGCCGCGGCTCACGCCGCCGCCCTTCGCTGCGATCCGGTGTCGGCGTTCGGCGGCGTGATCGCGGTCAACCGCACCCTCGACGCCGTCGCCGCCGAGGCGATCGTCAAGGTATTCACGGAAGTCGTGATTGCGCCGGATGCGGATGAAGGCGCCCTCGAGGTCTTTTCGCGCAAGAAGAACCTTCGCCTCCTGCTTGCCGGCGGCCTGCCGGATCCCGCTGCGCCGGGCGTCGTCGTCACGCCCGTGGCCGGCGGCTTCCTGCGCCAGAGCCGGGACGCCGCGCGCGTCGGCCCGCAGGATCTGAAAGTCGTGACTAAGCGTGCGCCGACTGATGATGAAGTGCGCGATCTCGTTTTTGCTTTCCGCGTCGCCAAGCACGTGAAATCGAATGCTATCGTTTATGCCCGGGAAGAAGCGACGGTCGGCATCGGCGCCGGCCAGATGAGCCGCCTCGATTCCAGCCGCATCGCCGCGCGAAAGGCGGAGGACGCCGCCGTCGAGGCGGGGCTCGACCATCCGCTGACGGAAGGCTCGGTCGTCGCGTCCGACGCGTTCTTCCCGTTCGCCGACGGCATGATGGCGGCCGTCGCCGCGGGCGCGCGCGCCGTGATCCAGCCGGGCGGGTCGATCCGCGACGACGAGGTGATCGCCGCGGCGGATGCGGCTGGCGTCGCCATGGTGTTCACCGGGGTCCGGCATTTCCGGCACTAGGGACTATCGCAGCTTGGCGTCAAACGCGGCGGCATCAGGCCGCCATCCCGGCGGAACAAGAAACAGGCCGGCAAACCTACAGGAGGGAGTTCTCTTGCGCGCGACATGGTTCAACCCACAAGGCGCCATCGCCATGCTGGCGGCCGTCGCCTGCGCGGCCGCGGCCCCGGCCCTTGCGAAGGACGCAGCCGAGTTATCGGTCCGCACGCTGAAGGAGCAGGAACTCGTTGATATTCTGGTCGGGTCATGCATCCAGTCGACCCGCAACTGCGACCCGAGCGAGTCCATCGCCGAGGCGAGGCGCGCGCTTGCCGAGGGCAAGACCTTCAACATCATTGCCCCTGAGAATGTGCCCGCCGACGGGATCGTCGTCGCGGTCCAGGGCATCGGCGGCGGCGGGCCGTGGCGGCACGTGATCGACCGGACCGATCAACAGGGGCTGAAGCGGATCGACGATCCGGGCCGCCAGGTCGTTGATCTGTTCGCTGACCATATCGGGCGTCCGGTCTCGGCGCTGGTGCGTTCCGAGGCCGCCGACGCGACGGCGACCGCGCTCATGCTGGCCGCGAACCTCGGCGTGCCGACGCTCGACGCCTGCATTACCGGCCGCGCCGTCCCCGAGGTGCAGCAGTCCATTCCATGGATAAACGGAATCGATTCCGCGCCGACCGCGATCATCACGCCCTGGGGCGACCGGATCATCATTGAGAGCGCCGTCGACGAATACCGGATCGAAGACATCGCCCGGGCGATCGCGGTGGCGAGCGCCGGCGACGCGACGATCACTATGACCCCGATGCGGGGCGACGAGCTGGCGCGCGGGGTCCTTGCCGGCAGCCTGAGCGAGGCGGAACTCTTCGGTCGGACCGTGCGCGAGGCGCGGGCGGCCGGCGACGATCCGGTCGCCGCCCTTGTCCGGGCGGCCGGCGGCTACTTGCTGTTCGACGGCGTTGTCGTGAAAGCCGAAGACCGCGGCGAGCGCGGTTTCAACTGGGTCGAAGCGACGCTCGACGGCGTCGGCGCCTACGCTGGCCGCAGCTACCGGATTTTCGTCAAGAACGAGAACATCGTCGCGTGGATCGATGGCGAACTCGACGCAATTTCGCCGGACTATATCTACAATCTCGATCCCGACACGGGCGAGGCGACGCTTGGCGTCGGTTACGGCGGCTATGTCGTCGGGGAAAAGGTCGCCGTCGTCGGCGTGCCGGCGCCGGCGCAATGGCGCAGCGAGAAAGGCGTCGAGCTCATCGGCCCGCGCCATTTCGGCTTCGACTTCGACTATGTGCCGCTCGAAGACCTGCAGGCGCGACGGGCGGCGACGGAGAGCGCCGCGAACGCCGCGCCGCGCTGAGCCCTTTTGGCGGCCTCGCCGCTTCGCGCAACAAGAAGCGCGGTCGAAGCCTAATGCGCGCGCGTTTCGCGACGCGACCTCGCCGCGCCAAGTCCGGCGATCCCCATAAGGAACAATGGCAGGGCGGCGGGAAGCGGGACCTCGCTCATTTGCGTGTCGGCGAGGGTGAAGCGGGCGTAGACGAAGTTGTTGATCGACCCTGCTTCAAGTGTTGGTGAAGCTGTAATGAATGCCACTATATCGCCGCTGACTCTATTGTTCGCCGATCTTGTGAGCACGGCGCCAAACGGATCAAATGCATATGGAATCGCTATTCTACAGTCTGCGCCGAACATGCATCCAAAGGTCAAAGACGGATTAGTGTCGAAGGCGCCAAGAGGGCCGTCAACAAGGACTTGATCGAATAGCGCCGTAGCAGCGTCGAACGCGTCTTCGGAAGATCTGAAAGCAAAATCGTCGACAGAGTCGCAGCCATCGAATGCTTGTATACATTGGGCGTTGAAGAATATTACGTCGTAAAGCGTACCGTTCACGTTAACGCCGTCGGCGCCTGCGAGTTGGCCATCCAGACCAACATTCAGAACCGCCGCGCTCGCCGGCGCAGCGGCGAACGACAGACAGGCGGCGAGGCCAAGAGCGGCGCGGCGTAGCAAGGTCGGCGTCATGATTGTCCCCCATGGCGAGTTGTCACCGGACGAGCTAGCGCTCCGCCACCCCGCTGCGCCCCCCCACTTTTGATGGGGCGCAACAAATGCAACGCAACGTTGAATGGCGTTGATCCATCGCCCATCGTGAGAAGATCCTGGGGAGTTGAAAACGGGAGGCGACGCCGGTGACCGATGAAACGGAGCGGGCCGCGCTTGTTGAGGCGATCTACGATGCAGTGCTGACGCCGGACGGCTGGGCCGCCGCTATCGCCCGGATCGCAGGCGCCTTCGGGGCGGTGGGGGCCCATACCGTCCTCTATCACCCCGCGCGCGGCGAAGTGCGCAAGTCCACCTTTTCCGGCTACGAAAACATGTCAGCGATCCTCGAATTTGGCGATCGAGTATCCCTAGAAGATCCGTGGGCGGCCGATGCGGTCGCAAAGTCCGACCCAGCCAGGGCGCGACTCGGTCCATTCATCATGCAGGGCGCGCGCCAGATACCTTTTGCGGAATTTGAGAAAACGTCCTTTTACAATGAAATCTGTCGTGTAGCTGACGTTTCAGACCACGTCTCCTTTGTCGTTCCATTGATGGGCGGATGGTTCGCCTCGCTTTGCCTCAATAAGGGCGGCGCGACGCCGCTGTTCGATGACGATCAATGGCGGCTTGCGGAATTTCTGTCCCCGCACATAGGTCGCGCTGCGATGCTGACCGATCGGCTTGAGGTCGCGGCGCCGGCGAATGCGCTTGTTGGTTCGCTGTTCTCATCAAGCGGCCTTGCAATCCTGATTGTCGCCGAAGGGCGGCTGGTCTTCGCCAATGACGCCGGCGAGAAGTTGCTGGAAGTTGGCGATATTATCCGGACGCTGAGAGATAAACTGGTGGTTCGCGATGCGCGGCTGCGCGATGCAGTCGATAATCTCTGGCGCGAAACGTCGCCCGAACGGCGGCAGCGATCCCTTGTCGTACGGGACAGCGGGGGCGCGCGTTGGGCTGTCCAGCTGGTGCGCGCGCGCGGCGGCGAGATACATCTTGAAGATCGCCAGTATTTTTCGCCGCCCGAAGATGCGCTTGTAGCAATCTTCCAGCCTGTTGATTCGGCGAGCGGTCGCGACGGCGCGATCGGGTCAATGGACGACCTGACGGAGACGGAGCGTCGGCTCCTTGCGATGCTCGTCATGGGCAAGTCGATTGACGACATTGCCATTGAAGCTGGCCGCTCGGTGCAAACCGTTCGCTGGCACGTGCGAAACCTCATCGACAAGCTTGGCGCGCGTTCGCTCGCCGACCTCGTGCGCACTGGCGCGATGATCATGCCGCTATAATCGCGATAACCCGCGCGGTTCCCCGCTCAGATCCCGTCGCGGCGGCGCGTCCGTTCAACGAGTTCGGCGAGTTTCTGTCCGAACAGCGTCACCTTGCCGACGCCGAGGTTCGCCGACATGTCGAGACCGTCGATATAATCCTCCATGCGGATAATCAGGGCGTCATGGGCCTCGCGCCACTGGCCGATAAGGTCGTGCGCCCATGACCCCGCCTTCTCCTCAGGCTCGGCGCCGGCGAAGGCGGCCGCGTTTTCGGCGAGGCGCTCCTGTTGCTCGATCAGGCTGTCGGTCAGGCGTCGCATGGCCAGCCGGTCGAAATGCTGGTCGAGGATAAGCGCGCGGGCGGCGTTGTACGCGGCTTCGATCTGGAAGCTGTCGCCGATCGCGAAAAAGAGCGCGCCGGCCGCCGACGGGCTCCAGCCCGTGCGTCGCGCGAGCGAGATGACCGGCATTGCGAACTGCAGCATCGGGATCAGCGCCGCCTGGTGGGCGACATCCTCCGGGGCGCCGCGCCCGCGCCAGTCGGCGGCGCGCTCCTTGAGCGCCGCGGCGCTGACGGGCGTCAGAAGCCCGGGCAGGTCGGCGCGCAGCGCTTCGAACGGTCCCTTGTAGGCCGCGACCACGCCGCCGACGCCTTCGCGTTCGAGGGTTTCGATCGCGTCGGCGTCGCGGAACATCTGATAGACCACCTCGGAAATGAGGGTCGAGGCGCCAATGTAGAGGTCGTTCTGGGTTTCCGCCGGCGCCAGGTTATCAAGGGCGTCTACGGATCGTGCGAAGGCGGACAGATCGAGGGTCTGGCGCGCGGCTTCGTAGGCGAGGGCGATTTGCGGCAGTCGCGCGCCTGTGGCTTCGGCGGCCCGCTGGGCGAATGGCGCGCCGCACGTGTTGACGATCTCGTTGGCGAGCCGCGTGGCGATGATTTCCCGGCGCAGGCGATGTCCCTTCAGCGCGTTGTCAAAGCGATGCAGCTGGTGCGGGAAGTAGGCGACGAGCTCCCGGCCGAACGCCGGATCGTCCGGCGCGGGCGAAGCGACAAGCTCGTCGAAGAGCTGCAGCTTTGCGTAGGCGAGGATCACCGCCAGATCGGGCCGGGTGAGGCCTTCCTTCGCGCGTCGCATGGCGCTGAGGCGCTTGTCGCCGGGCAGATCTTCCAGCGCGCGGTCAAGACGGCCTTCGCGTTCGAGCTGCGCCATCAGGCGGGCATGGGCGTCAAGGTCGCGCGACGCGTGGAACACCATTTGAGAGATGGCGCGCGTCTGTTCGTAGTTGTTGCGCAGGACATGCGCGCCAACGTCGTTGGTCATGTCGCGCAGCAGGGCGCCGCGGTCCGCTGCGGCGAGCGAGCCGTCCTCAATCGCCGCGGACAACAGGATCTTGATATTCACTTCGTGGTCGGAGGAGTCGACGCCCGCGGAATTGTCGATGGCGTCGGTGTTGATCCGTCCGCCGCGCCGGGCAAACTCGATCCGCGCCTTTTGCGTCACGCCGAGGTTTGCGCCTTCGCCGACCACGGACATGCGCATCTCGTCGGCGTTGATCCGGATCGCGTCGTTGGCGCGGTCGCCAACGCGCCAGTTGTCCTCGCCGGCCTCCTTGAAATAGGTGCCAATGCCGCCGAGCCAGAACAACTCGACGTCAGCTTTCAGGATAGCGCGCATCACCTCCTGCGGCGTTGCCCGATCGGTCGACAGCCGGAGGAGAGAGCGGATTTCGGGCGACAGTGCGATCGACTTTGCAGATCGCGCGAAGACCCCGCCGCCGGCGGAAATCAGCGCCCGGTCATAGTCCTGCCAGGAGGTGCGCGGCGTCGTGAAGAGGCGCTGGCGCTCCTCCCATGAGGTCGCCGGATCCGGGTTCGGATCAATGAAGATGTCGCGATGGTCAAAAGCCGCAACCAGGCGGATCTGCTTCGACAGCAGCATGCCGTTGCCGAATACGTCGCCGGACATGTCGCCGACGCCGGCGACCGTGAACGGTTCGGACTGGATGTCCTTGCCCATTTCGCGGAAATGGCGCTTCACCGCCTCCCACGCGCCGCGGGCGGTGATGCCCATCACCTTGTGGTCATAGCCTTCCGATCCGCCGGAGGCGAACGCATCGCCGAGCCAGAAGCCGTATTCGGCGGAGACGGCGTTCGCGGTGTCGGAAAAGGCGGCCGTTCCCTTGTCGGCGGCGACGACGAGATATGGATCCGGCTCGTCCCAGCAGACGACGTTCGACGGGGCAATTGTCTCGCCACTGATGATATTGTCGGTGACGTCAAGAAGGCCCTTGACGAACTCGATATAGGCGGCGCGGCCTTCCTCATAGAGTGCGGCGCGGTCCCCGCCCGTCGGCAACTGCTTCGGATAGAAGCCGCCCTTCGCGCCGTTCGGCACGATAACGGCGTTCTTGACGCGCTGGGCCTTGACGAGGCCGAGTACCTCCGTACGAAAATCTTCGCGCCTGTCGGACCAGCGCAGGCCGCCGCGAGCCACCGGGCCGAACCTCAGATGCACGCCGTCGACCCTTGGGCCGGAGACGAATATCTCGCGGTAGGGCTTGGGGTTCGGCGCTTCGGTCAGGACGTGGGTGTCGATCTTGAAGGAGACATAGGGCTTTGGCGCGCCGTCGGCGGCGGTCTGGTAATAGTTCGTGCGCGTCGTGGCGTCGAAGAAGTTCAGGAAACGCCTGATGATGCGGTCCTCGTCGAGACTCTCCACGTCCTGCAGGCCTTCGAGCACGCGTTCCGCGGCGGCCTTCATCATCGGCTCGCGCGATTTGACGTCGCCGGCGACGCCCGGGTCGAACCGCGCGTGGAAAACCTCGATGAGGCCGCGGGCGAGCGACGGGTGCTTGGCGAGCGTCTCTTCGATATACGCCTGGGAGGCGGGGAACCCGGTCTGCAGCGCGTGCTTGGCCGCGGCGCGCAGGACCGCCGCTTCGCGCCATGAGAGCCCGGCCTGGGCGATCAGCGCGTTGAAGCCGTCATCCTCGGCCCTGCCGCCGAGCACCGCGAGGAACGCGCCCTCCAGATGTTGCCGGATCGCGGTGAGATCGATCGCCCGGCCGCTGCAGTCTTCAACGCTGAAGTCGTTGATGCTGTAGGTCTTGTCGCCTTGCGCCGGCCGGATGGCGTGATTGATTTCCGAGATCGCCCTCAGGCCGAGGTTTTCCATCGTCGGAATGAGGTCGGACAGGCGAAAGCGGGTGCCTTGCGAGTAGAGCCGGATGTGCAGGGAATTCTCGGCCTCGCCATCGAGGCGGTAGGCTTTCAGGTCAACCGTGCGGTCGCCCAGCGCTTCGAACGCCTCAATATCGCCGAGCGCCTGTTCAGGCGAATTCGCTTCGCGATAGCCGGCATCGAACGCCCGGTCGTATTTCGAATAGAGCGACTGGGAGATCGCGCCGGCGCTCGAACTGCGCATGGCGTCGAGGAGCGCGTCCGACCAGTTCCGGGTGATCTCGCGGATGCGGCGCGTCAGCTCGCCGATTCCCGGCCCATCGGGCGCTCCCGGATTTATGCCGATGATGAAATGCACGCGCACGAGCGCGGCGTCGCCGAAATGCGGGTTGAACGCTGCGACCCAGCCTTCGTAGGCGTCGCTCAGGAGGTCGCCGATCTGTTCGCGGACGGACGACGAAAAGCGATCGCGCGGTATGAACACGAGCGCCGAGACGAACCGGTCAAAACGGTCGCGCCGGACGAAAAGTTTTGCGCGGGGGCGCTTGTAGAGCCGCAACACGCCGAGCGCGTTGTCGCGGAGCGAATCGAGGTCGCTCTGGAACATCTCGTCGCGCGGAAACGTCTCAAGGATGTTGAGCAGCGCCTTTTCGTTGTGCCCTCCCGGCACGAAGCCGGCGCCTTCGGCGATCTTCCTGACCTTTGACCGCAACAACGGAATGTCCGACGCCGGACGATTGTACGCGTCGGCGGTAAAAAGGCCGACAAAACGGTCCTCGCCGGTGACCCGGCCATCGACCGAATAGCTCTTGACCCCGAGATAATCCATGTGGACCCGGCGGTGCACGCTCGACTTGGTGTTGGCCTTGGCGATCAGGATCGGCTCGCCCGACCGCATGAAATGGAGCACCTGCGGCGATGGCGAGCCATCGTCGAGATAGGTGGACTTCAGGATGCGCTTTTCGGGGTCGCGCGCGATTCCAAGATCGCCGCTCGTGTCGCGCTCGAAGGTCGGATTGCCGTCCGCCTCGCTATAGCGATAGCGGCGCACGCCGAGAAAGGCGAAGCGGTTGTCCCACAGCCATTTGAGCAGTTCGATCGATTCGCGCAGGTCGTCGCGGTCGACGCCCGCGGGGCGCGAGCGTTCGAGCTGGGCGATGCAGGCGGCAAGACGCGCGCGCATCGGCTCCCAGTCGGTGACGGCGAGCCCGACATCCGCGAGGACGGTCTCAATCTCCGCGCGCAGGGCGTCGGCCTCGCGCGCGTCTACCGGCGGATCCATCTCTGCGCGGATCATCGATTCGCGGATCGCTACGCCTTCGCTGATCGCGCCGCGGCGTCCGGCCTCGTCGCGGTGGACGTCGATGACGGCGTTGACGAAGAACGACACCGGCTTGCCGGCGTCGGTAAGCGCCGCGGTGATTGAATCCACCACGAATGGCTTGTCGTCGGTGATGATCTCAAGAACCATTCGCGAGCGCCGCTCGCCGGCGCGCGGTTCGATCTTCAGTGAGACGATGTCGGTTCCCGCGGCCCGCTCAGCCCCGACCGACCAGAAGGCGCAGCCGCGCTCAAGAAGCCAGGCCGGCTCGTCCCAGTTCCGGTCCTCGCCGGTCGCGAAATAAACGATCTGGTGCAGCAGGCTTTCGAAGGACGGGTCAACGTCGCCGCCTGGCGTGCGGGGCGTCGAGGCGTCCCCGCGCGCAAGGGCGAGAACCTCGCCAAGAATTTTCCTGTCTTCGATCGACGTAAAGCCTTCGGCCATGACGCGCATTCCTCTGGATCGCTAGGCCGGCGCGGGTGGCAAGAACAAGGAAGCGCGGCGTCGCGGACAATGTCGGCCGCGCGCAAAAGGGCGCTTGCGCAGTCGGTCGTTTCCAACGCCGCATAACACGGACTTATTGTTGATTCACGAAGGCGCTTCAGCGTCGGCGACTTTTTTATGCCCGCGCCGCGCCATCCGATCCGGCGCCAGACAAGGTAGCCGACAGGTCGCGCCGCCCGTCGTCATTGCGGCGCCGCGGCATCCGGGTCGGCGGATGGGCCAGGGCTGCGGCCTGCATGGCTCGGGTCGAGGCGGCAAGGGCGAGGATGAGGCCGGCCGCTGCTATGGCCGCCGCCGCCGCGGCCATGGCCGGGGCGCTCGCGGTTTCGCGCGCCGCGGCGAGGCCGACGAACGCCATCGCCGGCGCCGCCGTGGTCAGGACCGTGACCCGGTGGGCGCGGTGGAACCACGCCGCAACCGGTGCAGCCAGGGCGATCGTCAGTATCGCCCCGGCGGCGTCCGGCAGGGTCGGATCAGCCGGATTGAGGAGAATTGCGCCAGCGCCGACGGCGGCGCTCAGCGCCGCAAGACTGGCGGTGTAGTTGGCGCGCCAGCGGAACGGCTTGCCGGCGATCTTCTCGCCACGGCGGAACGTCCGGCGCAGCCGGCCGGCGGCGTAGGCCGTCGCAAAAACGAGCGCCATCCACAGTGCGGCGCGGCCCGGGGCCGCTGCGCCGAAGGTCACCGCCATCAATGCGCTGGCGCCCACAAGCACGGCAATGCCGGCGTCGCCGCTGCGGGAAAGGTCGTCGATCAGCTGCAATTGCGCGCTGCGCGAGAGGTCATCGACGCCGCGCGTTCGTTTCGAACGTCGCGCGCTTGCCGCCGCGCGCTGCAGGTCCCGTACGGACGGGCCGTCCGCCGGCGTCGTTCTCTTGGCCATCGCTGCCAGTTGCCGGCGCGCCAGATCGAACATGTTTCGGGCCTCGGAATGCTGTCGTGACCAATAGACGAATCAGCCGATTTGCCCCCCTCTGCAATCTGCCCCCTGCACTCAAGCCGGCATGTCGACCGGGGCAAGTGGCCTCTCGGACTCTACTTTTCGCGCTCAAGCGCCGCGCGGGACTGTCTTGCGCTCAAGCGCCGCGCGGGCTGGGCCGCCAGTCATCCGGCGCAAGTTCGAAGTGCGCAAAGTCGAAGGCCGGGGCGACGGTGCAACCGACAAGGGTCCAGGCCCCGAGCGGCTCCGCGGTCTGCCAGGCCCCCGGCCGAACGATCGCTTGCGGATGATCGCCGGCCAGCACGTTTGGGCCGAGACGGATCGCCTCGACGTCGTGGCCATTCGGGGAAATCGTCAGGGCGAGCGGGCCCCCGGCGTAAAAGTGCCAGACTTCCGCGGCGTCGATCCTGTGCCAGTGCGATCGCTCGCCCGCCTCAAGCAGATAATAAATCGCCGTCGACGCCCCTCGCGCCATGCCGGCGCCGGATGCCGCTTTGTCGCGAAAGGTCTCGCGGTACCAGCCGCCTTCGGGATGCCGGGCGAGGGACAGGCGTTCGATAATGTCCTGCGCGGTCGCAGCGGCCATGGGCGGCCTCCTTTCGGGTCGGACTCTTCGGCCTTGTTTTTCGATCGGCCGGCAGGCGGCCGTCAAACCAGGCTCGGGGCAAACTGGGGAAATGCAGTCGGCGGCGGTCAGTCCCTGAGATCGGGCGATTCCGCGTCGCGCGCCGTCTCGCCATTTTCGCCGCTTTTCTCCTCCGGCGCCGGCGTGAACGCCCAGCCAATGTCTTCCGCCTGCGGACGATTTGCCGCCTGTCCGCTGGCGCTTGCCGCAACGTCGTTTGTCCGTCGATAGTTCGCGTCGATGAATATGCCTGCCTGAATAAGCTCGCCGCGCATGACAAGCGCATCGAGATTGAAGGGATCCTTCGACAGCGAGTTGACAACGTCTTCCGCCGCGGCCTGGTTCTTGCCGAGAGCGCGCATCGCCCGGGCCCGGATCAGATAGGTCTCGGACGTCGCCGCGCCGCCGTCGGCGGCCGCCGTCACCGCGTCCGCGGCCTGCTGCCACTCTTCGTCGGCCGCGTAGGCCTTTGCCGCAACGACGGAAAGGTCGGGCCGACCGGGCGCCGTCGCGAGCGCCGCTTCGGCGGCCTCCACCGCAAACCCAGGCTCTCCGGCGTCGATCCACGCCAGCGCCGCTTCGCCGAGCACGCTCGCCCGCGCGTTCGTGTCGCCGACGTCCGGGCGCTCGCTGAGTTCAAGCAAACGGACAGCGGCAAGCCGTGGCCGGCCCAGGGCGAGATCCGCGATCGCGACGCAATGCATCGCCGGCGCGCCGCCGCCATCGAACATCCAGGTCCGCGCGCCTTCCGCCGCAATCGCCGGGTCTTCGGAAATGAGGCTGACGCAGTCGGCGTACTGCGCCGTCGTCGAGCTGTACCGGGTCAATGCGTCGGGCCGGTCGAACGCCGGCTGAAACGGCGCTTCGGGGGACAACAACAGAAAAAGCGCAAGAGCTGTCGACATGGCGAATGCCTATCAGCAGGCCGGGGGCTTAGGAAGGGGCAAGCAGAGACTCGGGCAAGCACAGGCGGGGGCAAGCACAGGCGGGGCAAGCACAAGCTGGGGGAGCAGCGGGTTGGCTTGGCCTGCGGCTCAGGCCAAGAGCCTTGCCAGAAACGGGATCTGGCCCGGCCGACCACCACGCCGGCGGCGCCCGCGCCGTCGCGCGCTGTCTCTATTCCGCCGCTTCGCGGCGCGACGGACGCCGCGTCGACTGCGCCGCGCCGCCTCGTCTTTTCGCGCCGGCCGCGGCCGTCTTGGATCGGTCGGCCTCTTCCGGCGCCGTTTTCCGGTTGCGCGCGCCCGTCGGTCGCTGGGGCGGCGGCGGGGTGTCGTCACCGCTGCCGGCCCGGCGGGTCGATGGCAGGAACAGAGTGACCCGCGTGCCGGCGCCCGGCGCTGATTCCATGCGGACCCAGCCGCCGTGCAGGCTGACGAACCTTTGCACGAGGGCGAGGCCGAGGCCGGCCCCGGCCGAAGGGCCGCTGGCCTCGAACGCCTCGAAGGCCTTGGCCTGGTCTTCCGGCGATACGCCCCGACCGGAATCCTCGACCCAAATCCTGACAAGACCCGGCGCGCGGTCGGCTGACAGCGTCACCTTGCCGCCGGCGCTCGTATAGGCGAACGCGTTCGAGAGGAGATTGAACAGCACCTGTTTCAGGCGCCGCTCGTCTGCGGCGATCGCGCCGATGTCTGCGGCGCAGTCGACCTTCAGCGCGACCTGGGTGTCTTCGGCCTTCAGCGCGGCATACGCCGCCGCATTCGTCAGCAGCTCCCGGATGTCGACGTCGCTTTCCTCCAGCGACATCTTGCCCGCGTCGATGGCCGCAAGGTCCATGATGTCGGAAATCAGGTCCTTCAACGAATAGGCGGCCGACAGGACGCTCGCGACATAGTCCTTCTGCCTCTCATTCAGTACGCCGAACATCTCGCCGTCGATCATCTCGGAAAAGCCGATGATCGTATTGAGGGGCGTGCGCAGCTGATAGGACACGTGATCGACGAATTTCGACTTCTGACGGTCGATGTCCTCAAGGAGCGCGTTGCGCTCCTTCAGTTCCTTTTCGCGTTCGCAGCTGTCGGTGATGTCGAGGAAATAGATCAGCGTCGCGCCGTCGGGCAGGGGTTCGGTGCCCAACGACAGGGTGCGGCCATCGGTCAGGGCGAGGTGCTGTTCGGAAACCGACGTACGGTCCTCGGCGGTCATTGACGTCACGCGCCGCCGCACGAGGCCGAGCGCGTCGCCGCCGTCGGCCGTAAAGGCCCGCATGCGGGTCAGCACGGCCTCGATGTGCGGCCGGGAGGCCATGAACTCGCCGTCAAGGCGCCAGAGCTCGCCGAACGCGTCATTGGCCAGCTTGAGGCGGCCATCGGCGCCGAACGTTGCGACGCCCTCGGACAGATTGTTGAGCGTCGCCCGCTGGACCTTTATCTGGGTGTTGTGAAGCGCCTCGAAGCGCAGCCGCTCGGTGATGTCCTCGAAGACGACAACGACGCCGCCAAGGGGGTGCCGGGCCTTCGCAACGCGCAGGGTTCGCCCGTCAGGCAGGGCCCATACGTCATCCGGCGCGGCGCCCGTGCGGTCGACGCCGGGAGCGGATTCTTCCGTATAAAGAGCGACCTGCTGCTGCCGCCAGCCGCGATAGTCGGCCTGCTCGGGCAGGCGCCCGGCGTGCCGCAGGCGATCGAGGATGTCGCCATGGGTCGGCCTTCCGTCCAGCTCGGCCGGCTCCAGCGCCCACAACCGGCGGAACGCCTCGTTGTAGTACGACAGCTCCTGATTGACGCCGAACATGGCGACCGCGACCGGGATCTGGTCGAGGGTCCGACGGTTGGTTTCGATGTGCCGCGCGAGGTCCGCCTTCGTCGCGTCGAGTTCTGTTACGTCGAACGCGATGCCGCAAAGGCCGGCGTCCTCGCCGACATGGGTCGGCCGCTCGATCACGCGGAAAATCCGCCGCTCGCCCTTCACGTTGACGGCAATGCGCGCCTCGACGGCTGACTTGTCGCGGGCGGCCTTTTCCGCAAGCCGGCGGACGGCCGAATCAAGTTCGATCTGGTCATCGCAGACGACGCCCGGCGAGCGCGCCTCAACGGCGTCCGCATAGGCGCGGTTCACCCACACGATGCGCCCGTCGCCATTGCGCCGCCATGCCGGAGCGGGGGCGCTTTCCAGCAGATTGAGCGCGCCATGGAGATCCTCAGCGCTCTGATTGGCGCGGCCAAGCAGGGCGCCCTTCTCGGCAATCCGCGCGGCGGGGTCGGTCAGCCACAGGGCCGCCTGCCCGCCGGCGATCGCGCCTTCGACTTCGATGGCGCGGCCTTCGCTCGTGTGCACCGCGCCGACGAACGGCACCCCGTGCCGGCGAAGTTCGCCGACCCGGCGCCTGAGCGATGCTGGCTCTTCGCCGCCGTCGGCAAGCTCCAGCTCGCCAATCGCGTTCAACAGCCGGTCGACGGCGCTGGCGCCGCCGGCGCCGTCACCGGCGAATGACATCAGCGACGCCAGCGCCGCCGGTCCGCCGAGCACTTTCGGTCGTCCCCAGCCGTCGTCGGCGCCGTCTTCCTCATTGTCGTCCCAGACAAGAATGAGCCCGCGATAGGCGGACAGCACCGCTTCGGTGTCCTCCAGCCGCGCCTCCATTTCGGCAAGGCGCCGCGACCAGTCCGCGACGCCGCGCCGGGCGCCGGCGGATGCGCGCGCCGCCCAGGCAAGAGCCGCCGCCGCGAGCGCCGCAGAGCCAATCGCCGCGACGATCGCCGGCTCGAGGTCAAGGGACGCGCCCCCCTGCGCATGCGCCGTGCCGATTGCCGCCGCGCCAGCCGCTAGCGCGATCGCGGAAACGCCGCCGAGCGCACGCCAGGCAGCCGCGCCGGCGCGCCGGCATGCCGTCAGGTCGTGTCTGACGTTGCGATGTGTCGCCGGTGGATGAGCCATGTCGCTCCGATTTCGGATGCAAAGATGCCTGAGGGCGGCGAAGCGCCCTGCGAAGCCATCAATGTCAGGTGGTTCGCAGCCTTCGGCTAGTGAAATTGCAGACGGAATTTCCCCCCGTTTGCGCCTTCCGCCGCCGCCGGCCCCACTGGCCAGCGGTTTTGTTCCGCTGCTTTGGCCAGTTGCATTCTCGGCAGGCTTTCGCTCGTGACGGCTATCCTTAGTCGTCTTCCGGCGTGTCGCCCTCGGGCGGGGTTTCCTCAGCCGGTTTCTTCGCGCCGGATCCGAGAATGCCGCGCAACAGCGACTTTGCCGCATCTTCCGCCGGTTTCGGCTTGGCGCCGTCCGCCGCCGCAGCGTCGCCCGATGGCGGAGGCGTATCGAGACCGAGCGCCTTTTCAAGCAGCTGGCGGCCCTGATCCTTGACCTTGTCGGTCAACAGCGCTTCGGCGTCGACGGCGATCTGCGGGGCAAACATTGATCCGGTGATTCGCATCGGGGCGGTGAAGGCGCGTCCTTCCGCGCCGTCGATGGTTTCCGTGACCCGCGGCGCGAGACGAATGTCGAGTGTCTGTTTCGGCAGGTCGACAAGACCCGAGCCGGTCATGCGCAGGAAGGGGCCGTTCATGGCGATCTCGGACGCCCTCACGAGGCCGTTGTCCATCTTGAAGGCCGACAGGAATTCCGTGAAGTCGGTCGCTTCGTTCGGGCTGCGCGCCGCCGACACGATCGAGGTGAGCGCCGCGGGCGCAAGGCTGCCGCCCTCGACGACGTCGCGGACTGATCCGACGAGTTTGGCAATGTTGACGCCCTTGAGGGCGCCGTCCGCAAGATCGAATCCGCCTTCGCCGTCCAGGGAGTTCATGATCGCCGCCTGGCTGTCGCCGCGCGCCGTGAACTCGATTCGGAAGGCGCCGATCCCGAGCAGGCGATCCGTGCTCAGAAGGTCCTGGGTGAGCGGCTGGGCCTGGACGGCGCGCAGGTCGAAATAGCCCTGCATCCGAGGGGCGGCGCCCGATGCATCGACAATGATGCGGCCCGAGCCGCCGCCGTCATAAACCTGAAGCTGCGGCAGGTCGGCGGTGAGGCGGCCGCCGGCGAGATTGATCGCCAGCCGGCTTTTTCCCGTCTCGATGCCGTTCAGAAGGATCTGGTCCGCCGCCAGTTCAAGCTCGGCGTCGACATTGCGCAGACTGTTGAGGTTCAGCTTCGCGTCGGACCACGCTGCGCCGCCTGCGGGCTTCTCGCCGGGCGGCGGCAGGTAAGGCCGCAGGTCCAGAGAGCCGGTGCGCAGCGCCCCGATCGCCTTGGGCCTTGCGCCGTCGAGGCGCAGAGTCATCTCGCCGCTGGCGTCAATTGCGTCGAGGCGGATGTCGAGGTTCTTGAACGTGACTGCATTTGCGTCGCCCGCGGCGTCGCCGGACGCCGACAGGGAATCAAAGCCGGGCGCATCCTCCAGCGGCGCGTCGAACAGCGCCGCCAGCGCCGGCAGGTCGGGCGCGTCGATCGACAGCGGCCCTTCGAACGTTGACCCGTTTTCCGACGCGCTCACCTTGATGTCGGCGCCGATCCGCGATTCGCCCGCCGTCATGTCGAGTTTGACGTTCGCCGGTTCGCCGTCCCGCAGGTTGGCGAGTGTCGTGACGATCAGGTTGAAGGTCGATGGCGCGCCCTGGAAGGTCATTGCGCCGTCGGCCTCGAATGGCGCGGAGAGGCTGTCGAGCCGCGCCGTCGCATCGACCGCGGTCGCGGCGTAACGCGCGGCAGTCGCTGCGTCGGCATAGGCGACAGCGCCGTCGATGATGCGCACGTCGCCGAGACGGACGTCGCGGACGGCATCCGCGCCGACGGAACCATCCGTCCCCGAATCATCCGAGCTGGCGTCATCGGGCGCGGCGGCGCCGAGCACCCAGTTGCCCGCGCCATCGGCGCGCCGCTCAAGATTGATGATCGGGCGCGTCAGGACGAACCGCTCGATCGCCACTTCCCCGCGCGCAAGCGCGAGAAGATCGACGCCAAGGTCGGCCTCTTCAACCGTGACGAACGCGTCGGTCGTGAACCCTTCTGGATTGGCCACGCTCAGCGACGAGACATGAAATCCGATCCGGGGAAAGACCTGGAAGGAGATGTCGTCTCCGAGGGTCACCGTTCGGCCGGTCCGTTCGCTCGCGGCCGCCTCGATCTTGTCCTTGTACGCCGACGCCGGAACCAGGGCGGCGGCCATGAACGCAATGGCGACGAGAAGGACGACGAGGGCGATGAGGCCGCCAACAAACCGCATGAAGCACTTCCTTCTTGAGCGCGCCCATCAAGAACGCGCGACAGCCGAAACCGGCAACGCCTGCGCAATCTAGCGGCGACCGTCGCCGACGCCAATGCGGAACCCGCGCCACCGGAAAGATCGGCGCGACATGGTGAACGCCGCGATTGACAGCGGAACAAAAATAGAACATTTTCCGGGTTGACGCTGTTGGCGGCGTCAGGCAACGGAGCGATGACATGATCGGACTTAAGCTCGTGGAGGCTGGCGGCGTGACTGGCGCAGTGGACAAGAAAAAGGCGCTGGACGCCGCAATCGGCCAGATCGACAAGGCGTTCGGCAAAGGTTCGTTGATGCGCCTCGGCGACCGCGAGGTCGTGGACATCGAGTCAGTTTCGACCGGTTCCCTTGGCCTCGACATCGCGCTCGGGATTGGCGGACTGCCCCGCGGCCGGATCGTCGAGATCTACGGCCCGGAGAGCTCCGGCAAGACGACGCTGGCGCTGCACACGGTGGCGCAGGTCCAGAAGAAGGGCGGCGTGGCCGCCTTCATCGACGCCGAGCACGCCCTTGATCCGATTTACGCCCAGAAGCTCGGGGTCGATCTGACCGAGCTCCTGATTTCCCAGCCGGACACGGGCGAACAGGCGCTTGAGATCGCCGACACGCTCGTGCGGTCCGGCGCCGTCGAGGTGCTGGTGATCGATTCGGTCGCCGCGCTGACGCCGCGCGCCGAACTCGAAGGGGAAATGGGCGACAGCCTGCCGGGCCTGCAGGCGCGCCTGATGAGCCAGGCGCTGCGCAAGCTGACCGGCTCGATTTCGAAGTCCAACTGCCTCGTCATCTTCATCAACCAGATCCGCATGAAAATCGGCGTGATGTTCGGCTCGCCGGAGACTACAACCGGCGGCAACGCGCTGAAGTTCTACGCCTCCGTCCGCCTCGACATTCGCCGCATCGGCGCGATCAAGAACCGTGACGAGGTGGTCGGCAACGCCACCCGCGTGAAAGTCGTGAAAAACAAGGTCGCGCCGCCATTCAAGCAGGTGGAGTTCGACATCATGTATGGCGAAGGCGTCTCCTATACGGGCGAACTCGTTGATCTCGGCGTCAAAGCCGGGGTCGTTGAAAAGTCAGGTTCCTGGTTCTCCTACAAGGACGAGCGCATCGGTCAGGGTCGCGAGAACGCCAAGCAGTTCCTGAAGGACAATCCGGACATGGCGGCCGCGATCGATGCGGCGGTGCGGGCGAACGCTGGCCTGGTGGCGACGGAAATGCTCGCTGGCGGTGACGGCGACGGCGAAGACAATGGCGGATCCGACGACGCCGCGGCGGCGAGCTGACGCCGGCGGTTGGAAACAGGGAGCCCTCGATCATGATCGGATATGTGACGCTGGGGACAAGGGATCTCGCGAAGGCCGCGGCCTTCTACGATGCGCTCATAATTGACGGCCTCGGCGGGTCGCGATTCATGGAGGGGGATAATCACGTCGCCTGGATGGGCCCCGACCCGAAGCAGGCAGGTCTCGGGGTCATGTATCCCCATGACGGCAAGCCAGCGACGGTCGGCAATGGCGTTATGGTGGCGCTCGCGGTCGAAACGCCAGAGAAGGTCGACGTCCTCTACAAACGGGCGCTTGAACTCGGCGCGACCGATGAGGGGCCGGCCGGTCCTCGTGGCGGCGGCTTCTACGCCGGTTACTTCCGGGATCTCGACGGCAACAAGCTGAATGTCTTCTGCATGACCGGCGAGGCCTGAATGGCGCGCCATGCCGATTGCCGCACGCCTTGAAAAAGGCGGCGGGACGGCCATAGTCCGCGCTCCGACGGGCGAGACCGCTGAAGAAGGCCGCGTTTGCCCCGACCCCCGAAGCTTCGAGGCGCCGACATGCCGTCACTGAATGAGATCCGATCGACCTTTCTCGATTTCTTCCGCGCGCGCGGCCACGACGTCGTGCCGTCCGCATCGCTGGTGCCGGCGGACGATCCGACGCTTCTGTTCGTCAACGCCGGCATGGTCCCGTTCAAGAACGTCTTTACCGGCGCGGAGAAGCGCCCCTATTCCCGCGCGGCCTCCTCGCAGAAATGCGTCCGCGCCGGCGGCAAACACAATGACCTCGACAATGTCGGGTATACCGCGCGCCATCACACCTTCTTCGAGATGCTCGGGAACTTTTCGTTCGGCGACTATTTCAAGGAGGAGGCGATCGACGCCGCCTGGCGCCTCGTCACAAAGGAGTACGGCCTCGCCCCGGATCGCCTGACGGTCACGGTCTACCATACGGACGACGAGGCGGCGGCGCTGTGGGCGAGAATCGCTGGGCTCCCCGACGAGCGCATCATCCGTATCGCGACGAGCGACAATTTCTGGTCAATGGGCGACACAGGCCCGTGCGGGCCGTGCTCGGAAATCTTCTACGATCACGGCCCGTCGGTGCCGGGCGGCCCGCCCGGATCGCCGGACGAGGACGGCGACCGGTTCATCGAGATCTGGAACCTCGTTTTCATGCAGTTTGAGCGTCTCGAAGGCGGCGAAGAGCGCAACCTGCCGAAGCCCTCGATCGACACCGGGATGGGGCTGGAGCGCATTGCGGCGGTTCTGCAGGGCGTCCATTCCAACTATGAAGTCGATCTGTTCCGCACCCTGATTGCGGCAAGCGAAGAGATTTCCGGCGCAAAGGCGACGGGCGAGAACGCCGCGGCGCACCGGGTCGTCGCCGATCACTTGCGCGCGACTGCGTTTCTGATCGCCGACGGCGTCCAGCCCTCCAATGAAGGGCGGGGGTATGTCCTGAGGCGGATCATGCGCCGCGCAATGCGGTATGCAAATGGCCTTAATCCGAAAACGCCCCTCATGTCGCGGCTCGTGCCGGCGCTGGCGGCGGAAATGGGCGTGGCTTACCCCGACCTTCGTCGCGGCGCGGATGTCATTGCGGCGACGATTGCCGCGGAGGAGGAGCGCTTCGCGGACCTGCTGGGCCGGGGCCTGCGGCTGTTGCAGGAAGAAACGGCGAAGCTTCCCGGGGGAGCGCCATTGCCCGGCGAGGCGGCGTTCAGGCTTTACGACACTTTCGGATTCCCGATCGACCTGACCCAGGACGCGTTGCGCCGGGAGGGGCGGGGCGTAGACATTGAGGGATTTGAGCGCGCGATGAACGCGCAGCGCGAGACGGCCCGCGCCGCCTGGTCGGGCTCTGGCGACGCCGGCGACGAAGCCATATGGAACGAGACCCGCGCCGAGCTCGGCGATACGACGTTCACAGGGTATGATCGTGATACGGACGAAGCGACGTTGCGCGCGATCGTCGTCGATGGCGCGCGGGTCGATGTCGCGCCGCCGGGCGCGAAGGCCCATCTCGTTTTCGACCGCACGCCGTTCTACGCTGAATCCGGCGGCCAGCAGGGCGACGCAGGCGCCGTACGCGCAAATGGCGCCGAGGTTTTTCGCGTCGCCGATGTCAAGAAGCGCGCTGGCGGCGGGTTGCATGTGCATGTGGGCGTCGTCGGCGACCGCGGCCTGAAGGTGGGCGAGACCTATCGCCTTGAGGTTGACGCTATCCGCCGCGACCGGACGCGGGCGAACCATTCCGCGACGCACCTTGCGCACAAGGCATTGCGCGAGGTTCTGGGCTCCGGCGTTCGTCAGATGGGCTCGTTCGTCGGCGACGAGCGGCTGCGGTTCGATTTCTCCCATGACGCGCCGATGTCGGCAGGCGAAATCGCCGAAGTCGAGCGGCGGGTGAACGCCGTCGTGCGCCAGAATGCGCCCGTCGAGACGAAACTGATGACCTATGACGATGCGGTTGCGTCGGGCGCGATCGCGCTCTTCGGCGAAAAGTACGACGACGAAGTTCGAGTGCTGACGATGGGCGCGGCAATCGAAGGCGACGCGGAAGCCTATTCGGTCGAGTTGTGCGGGGGCACCCATGTGCGCCGCCTCGGCGACATCGCGCTGTTCAAGATCGTCGCCGAGGGCGGCGTTTCCTCTGGCGTGCGCCGGATCGAGGCGCTGACCGGCGAGGCGGCGCGGCTCTACCTTGAGGAGCAGGCCGACATCGCAAAGCGCGCCTCGGCGGCGCTCAAGACCGTGCCTGGCGATTTGGCCGCGCGGATTGATGCGCTTGTTGCAGAACGTCGCAAGCTCGACCGTGAGCTTGCGGAAGCGAAGAAAAAGCTCGCCCTCGGCGGCGGCGGCACGTCAGCGGACCCGACTATCGATGTCGGCGGCGTCAAATTCATCGGCAAGGTGGTGACAGATGTTGCCGCGAAAGACCTTCGCGGCCTCGTCGATCAGGCGAAGTCGACGCTCGGATCGGGCGTCGCCGCTTTCATCAGCGTCAATGAGGGCAAGGCCGCGCTCACTGTGGGCGTGACGGACGACCTGAAGGACCGGTTGTCGGCGGTAGACCTCGCGCGCGCCGGATCGGCGGCGATCGGCGGCAAGGGCGGCGGCGGCCGGCCGGACATGGCGCAGGCTGGCGGCCCGGACGGCGCGAACGCCGAAGCCGCGATCGGCGCGATCAAGGCGGCGATTGACGCCGGCGCGGCGGCCTGAGGTCGGTGGCCTAAATCTACGACCCAGGCCTTTCGCCCTCAGCGTCCTGCGCCGGGCGCGTCAGTCAAGGCCGGACGTCGGTCCGGCTGAGCGGCGGGGTCAGTAGCTGACGGACGCGCCGGAGGACTTGCTGACATCCCGGCGCGCAGGGTCGCCGAAAATCTTGACGGACGCGCCGGACGACGCATCGGCTGTCATTTCTTCATCCGCGTACGCACGAACCGACGCGCCGGACGAGGCGTCGACGACAACCCGCGCGCATTGCAGAGCTTCAGCATCGAGGCGCGATCCGCTCGATGCGTCGGCGTCAAGGCTCTCGCAGCGCCCTGTGGCTTCCGCCGATCCGCCGCTGGATGTTTCGATCGCGAAGGCGCCGGCGTCGATGCCTGTCGCCACGACGGATGCGCCCGAGGAGGCTTCGATGCCGACGAGGGTCGGCATGGAGATCGTCGCGACGATCTTGCCCCTGCCGTCTGACCAGCTCATGCCGCGGTACTCCCGCGAAATCTTCAGGGTGCGGTCCTTTACCTCGATGCGAAGCCGCTCAAGGTCCTTTTCGTCCGCCTCGACGGCAATGGCGAAGTCGCTGCCGACCGTGACCGTCGCATCGACGCCGGCAGCAATGTCCACTTCGTTAAAGTCGTCAAAGTCGAAGGTCCGCGTCTCCGCCGCCGCCGAAGCGAGGGGCATCGAAACCAGGAGCGCGGAAATCGCTGCGCCCGTTATCAGCCGACCTTCGGTCCTTTGGCCAGGCATCCGTCGAAAAGTCGCCATGTCGCCATCTCCGCTCATTTGATCCTGCCGCTTCGACGTGCGTTGTTGTCAGCCGATTGCGGATCTCGTTACGATTCTCTGGGCCGCCCCGTGCGGACAGCATTCCCGCCCAGCCTGCAATTCCCTCCCAACGGACGCAACCGCGGCTGGGATGAGCCGCCGCTATCTTGCGACGGACGTCGTGGCGCGCCGGCCTTACTTGCTCATCGCCTCGCGGAAAAACTCGTCAACCTTGTCGATGAAGCCGCTCGTCGATTGCCATTTCTGCTGCGCCCCGATCAGGAGCGCCAGATCCTTGGTCATGAATCCCTTTTCAACCGTCCGGATGACCGTTTTCTCGAGCGTTTCGGCGAATGTCACGAGTTCGTCATTGCCGTCCATCTTGCCGCGATAGGTAAGCCCGCGCGTCCACGCGAAGATCGAGGCGATCGAGTTGGTCGACGTCGCCTCGCCCTTCTGGTGCTGGCGATAGTGGCGCGTGACGGTGCCATGGGCGGCTTCAGCCTCGACGGTCTTGCCGTCCGGCGTCATCAGCACGGACGTCATCAGGCCGAGCGAGCCGAACCCCTGGGCGACCGTGTCGGACTGGACGTCGCCGTCATAGTTCTTGCAGGCCCAGACATATCCGCCGGACCATTTCATGCACGCGGCGACCATGTCGTCGATCAGCCGGTGCTCGTAGGTTCCGCCATAGGCGGCGAACTTGTCCTTGAACTCGGTCTCGAAGACGTCGGCGAATATGTCCTTGAAGCGGCCGTCGTATTTTTTCATTATGGTGTTCTTCGTAGACAGATAAACCGGGTACTGACGCTGCAGGCCGTAGTTAAAGCAGGCGCGGGCAAAATCGCGGATCGACTCGTCGAGATTGTACATGCCCATGTAAACGCCGCTCGAAGGCGCGTCGTAGACTTCCCGTTCGATAACTTCGCCATTGTCGCCCTCCCATTTCAGGGAAAGCTTTCCCTTGCCCGGGAACAGCATGTCGGTCGCGCGATACTGGTCGCCGAAGGCGTGCCGGCCGATAATGATCGGCTGCGTCCAGCCGGGCACGAGCCGCGGCACGTTCGAGATGATAATTGGCTCACGGAAGACAACGCCGCCGAGGATGTTCCGGATCGTTCCGTTCGGCGATCGCCACATCTGCTTGAGGCCGAATTCCTCGACGCGCGCCTCGTCCGGGGTGATTGTCGCGCACTTGACCGCGACGCCGTATTTTTTGGTCGCTTCAGCGGCCTCGACCGTCACCTTGTCGTCGGTGCGGTCGCGTTCTTCCATGCCGAGGTCGAAATACTTCAGGTCGATGTCGAGGTAGGGGTGGATGAACTTGTCCTTGATCATCTGCCAGATGATCCGCGTCATCTCGTCCCCATCCATTTCGACGATGGGGTTTTCTACCTTGATCTTTTTCATCGACTTGCCTCGGTCTGACCTTGAGTGAACTTCGAGCGTGGGAACTGCGAACCCTGGGATTTTCGAACGCGCGCAGGATAGTGGCGGCCGCGCCGGCGCGCCGCCGCCCCGTTCCGGATCGGCGGCCGGTATCGCCAGTCGCCGTGGGCTATATCAATGCCCATCGCGGCGCGCAAAGGGCGGATGCGGTTAGTTTGGCCAAAAACGGCGGATCTCGACGGGAAACGGCGCTGGCGCGGATAAGCACGGAAACCCTCGCATCACTGCATGTCGTCCTAGCTCCCGCCCGCGTCCCGCCCAATGTTCCGCATCAAAGTCCCGCGTCAGGGCGAAGGAGGGACGGCAACGCGCCTCATGTCGACATGGGGGCGCTCGCCCTGAAACACGAGATTGCCGCGCCGCGAGCGACCGGTTTCGCGAAACCCCACCTTTTCGAGCACCCGTCCGGAGGCCGGGTTGAACTCGAAGTAGCCGGCTTCGAGCCGTGACAGTCCCGCTGAATCCACATAGCCGAGGAGGCCGCGCGCTGCTTCGGTGGCGTAGCCTGCGCCCCAGAAAGGCTTGCCGTACCAGTAGCCGAGCTCGGCGTCGGCGTCGGGCCGGTCGGTCGGCGCGAGGCCAATCACCCCGATGAACCGGCCGTCGGACTTGCGGCGGACGGCCCAGACGGAATGGACCGGCATGATGCGCAAGATAAAATGGATGGCGTCCTCTAGGCCGTAGGGATGGGGCACGCTGGCAAGCCGGATCGCGACGTCGCGGTCGCCGACAAACCTGGCGATATCAGGCGCGTCATCGATGGTCGGGGCGACAAGTTTCAATCGCTCCGTTGCAATGTCGATTACCGGCAGCGGTCTATGTGGCGTTGGCATTCGCGGCGAACCCTCGCATCCGGACAGGCGTCGTTCGGCTTGCGCCGTCGCGCCCCGACGGCCTATCGAACCGATTATGCGAACGGAACCGAAAAATGTCGCGCGCGGGCTGGACGGGGCGGACCCGCGGGCGCCGGCGGTCGTGCTCGTGGGTCCGCAACTGGGGGAAAACATTGGCGCAACTGCCCGGGCGATGCTGAATTTCGGCTTCACGGATCTCAGGATTGTTGCGCCCCGCGACGGCTGGCCGAACGACGCGGCGATCGCAATGGCCTCCGGCGCCATTGGGGTGCTCGAGCGGGCGCGCAGTTACGAGCGGCTGGACGCAGCGCTCGCGGACGTGAATTTCGCGCTGGCCACCACGGCCCGTTCGCGGGAAATGCGCCTGCCGGTTTTCGAGCCCGCTATGGCGGCTGTCGAGATCGACCGGCGCACCGATGAAGGCGCCAGGTGCGCGCTCGTCTTCGGCTCGGAACGGCGCGGGCTGGAAAACGAGGACGTCCTGCGGTGCGACGGCATTATCGCCGCCCCGACCAATGCCTATTTCCCCTCGCTCAACCTCGCCCAGGCAGTGCTGCTCCTGGCCTATGAATGGCGAAAACGGGCAATGACGCGCGCCGACACGCCGACGCCGGCCGCAGAAGGGTCGACCGGCCGCCCGGTTCCAGCGGGCAAGGACGAGTTCGAAGCGCTCATCGACCATCTGTTTTCGACGCTCGACAGCCGCGGCTATTTCTTCCCGCCGGAAAAGCGCTACGCGAAGGAGCGCAACCTGCGCGTCGCGTTGTCGCGGGCGGGCCTTAGCGATGGCGAAGTGCGGACGCTTCGTGGCGTGATCAAAACGCTGGACCGGCCGCGCCAGGACGTGGACTGACGGACACGGGCGGATCTGGCGGATCGGATTTGCCTATCGCGCTTGCGGATCAAGAGAAGGGGAACCGCGCTTGCCAATCGATAGCCCGCCCGTCGGCGTCGATCACGCCTCGCCGTCAATCGACCGCGTCGACGACGCCGCCCGTCTCTCCGCGCATCGCTTCAAGTACTATGATTTCGCGATGGCGGCTTTCGTTGCGATCCTGATCTGTTCGAACCTGATCGGCGCCGCGAAGCCGGCCCAGTTCTTTGAAGCGGAGCTTTTTGGGTGGACCTTCGGCGAGTTTGGCGCCGGCATCCTGTTCTTCCCTTTGTCCTACATTCTCGGCGACGTCCTGACCGAGGTTTATGGCTACGCCCGGGCGCGGCGCGTCGTCTGGGCCGGTTTCGCCGCGGTGCTCTTCATGGCGTTCATGTCATGGGTCGTCGTCGCCCTGCCGCCGGCGCCCGGCTGGGAGGGGCAACCCGCTTACGAACAGGTTTTCGGGATGACGCCGCGCATCGTCCTTGCCTCGGTCATGGCCTTCTGGGCGGGCGAATTCGCGAACGCGTTCGTCATGGCGCGGATGAAGGTTGCGTCCGGTGGCGCGCATCTATGGCAACGCACGATAGGATCGACCATTGTGGGGCAGGGCGTCGACAGCCTGATCTTTTATCCGCTTGCGTTTCTCGGCGTATGGTCGACGTCGCAGGTGGCGACCGTTCTGGTGACGAACTATCTACTGAAAGTTCTGTGGGAGGCATTCCTGACGCCGGTCACCTACAGGGTCGTGGCCATGCTGAAGCGCGCTGAAGGCGTCGACGTCTACGATGCCGGCACCGATTTCTCGCCATTTTCCTTGCGGTCCTGATGGCTTGCGGCGCCGGCGGCCAATATCTCAATCGCGCACGTCTCCGGCGCCCGGGCCTCATGGGGCGATTGCGTCCGTGGCCGGCGGTCTCGCCTCGGGCGATTGCCGCCTGAACGCCATCGCCGCCAACCGTTCCTGTTGCGCGGACCGATGAATTTTCCCGTGGCACGGGTCTTGCTGATTTCGCCTCGAGCAATCGAAGGCGCAGTTCAACTTGTTTGCGTTCACCATATTATTGGCGAACTTCCGCCGCCGCGGCGCGCGCCGGACGATCCTGCGCACGGGCGTCGCCAGCGTCGGAGTCCTGCTTGGCGCAAGCTTCGGCGCCTGGATCGGCTCGATTGCCTACGCCGGCGGCGATCCGCTCGACGACGAGCTATCTGGCGGCATCCCGATGCAGCGCCTGTTGACGGAGTGGGACCGCGCGCCCCCACGGCGTTCGCCCGCCATCAGGGGCCCAGGGTCGGCGCAGCGTCCGCCAGCAACGCCGGTGAATGCGTTGGCCCCTGTTCAAGGCCCGGCCCATGACGATCCGCAGACGGACGTCGTGCAACGCATCGTGTGCGTGCTTAACGCCGAGGGCCAGTTTGAGCTGGTGAAGGTAAGCGCTTCGGTCGATGAGGCATGGTTTGACGCCGCCGCCATTGACGCCGTCATCGGCCTCGACGCGAATCCATCCTGTACGGACAAGGACCGCCTCATCGCTGATCTTGTGGACGAAGCGCCGGACGGGCCTGTCGACGAGGAACTGGCTTTCCTGATCGACAACCGGCATTCGCCAGGCGTGCTCGTGGGAGGGTGGGGCGGCGGCCCCGTTGCGCGCTCGCCCCGCGCCGGCCTGATCGGCGGCGGCGAGGCGGCTGGAGGTCCGACCGGAGGTTCATCTGGAGGTTCGATTGGCGGCCCAACTGGCCGTTCCGGCGGATTTCCGGGGGCATCGGGCGGCGAGCAGGATAGTGGGCCAGATAACGGCTCCGGCAATGGCCAGGACAACAATTCGGCGAACAATGACGATCCGGGCCCGCAAGCGCCGGATCCCGACAACGAGGCGGAACCCGGCGACAGTCTCTCCGATCAGGTCAGCGATCTTGTCGCCGGCGACGTCATGGACGATGACCCTGCGGCTGACGACGAAGAAGGCATTGACGACCAGAACGGCAATCCGCCGATTGCGCTTGTCGATAACGGTCCCGAAGACGGCGCGGCCGTGCTCGAGACGCCGCTGCCGCCAAGCTTCTGGATAATGTTCCTCAGTCTCGGATGCTTTGCCGCGACGGCGCGCCGGCCAGCAGATGGCCCATCGCGCCGCCTGATTGGCGACCCGTCCTGAAGGCGGGCCCCGCCGACTAGTACTGATCCGAATCCGGATCGTCCTGCGCCGAAAGCTCCGCATCGAGCGCGTCTAGTTCCGCCTCCAGCTCGTCAAGGCTCTCGTCGCCTACGGGGGCGGGCTGAATGTCGCCCCGGTCGTTGAGGATCTGGCGCTGGCGGTTCTGCAGGTAAAAGCTCCGGAATGATGCGTAGTAATCGAGCGAGTTCGTCCGCATGTCTGCGAGCGGTTCGATAAAGGGCTCGCGCGCCGCGATCCCGCCGACGCCGGCGCGGGAGTAACGCGCAATGTTCGCCGGAGGCGTGCGCACATAGAACAGCGGATCGAAGAGGATCTGGACGCCTGATCCAAAGAGATCGCGCGCCGTCGACGGGCCGAATAGCGGCAGGAACAGGTAAGGACCGGAATCGACGCCCCAGACCGCAAGGGTCTGTCCGAAATCCTCCCGATGCCCCTCAACGCCCATCAGGTTCGCCGGGTCGGCGAAACCTCCCGCGCCCAAGGTAGAATTGATCGCGAACCGCCCGGCCGTCTTCCGCGCCCTGTCGAACTCGCCCTGCAGCAGGTCGTTGATGATGACCGTCGGTGCGCTGAGGTTCGCGAGGAAGCGTCGTATGCCGCGGCGGCCGCGTTTCGGCGTCGCGTGGCGATAGGCAAGCGAAATCGGCACGAGCAGCGTCGCGTCAAAGAAATTGTGGACCGCGAACATATTGCGGTTGAAGCCAGCCCAGGGATCGACGCCGGCGTCGCCCATCGGCGCTTCGCCCGCAGCGATCGCTTCTTCAATGCGGCCAGGGTCGATTTCCTCGCCGGCCTGGCCCGATGGGCCTTGCTGCGCACTGGCGGGCGCAGCCGCCAGGGTCGCGGCCATGGCCAATGCAGCGAGGCGTCGATACGCGCGTAAAGTCATCTCGTGCCTCCCACCCGGCCGCCTCGCATTCCGTCGCAGGCCGTAAAGCGTGGCCTGCCGGCGCGAATAGGGACTTTGTAACCCCAACCCCGCGCGCCGCAACGCATCCGCAAAATAATTTCGACGGGACGATCTCGGCAATTGAGCCGGATATAAAGATATGTTTATGTCTTTTGGATGTTGAGCTGACAGGTGATCGCGAGCGTGTCCCTGGATGTCATTCTGAATGTGTTCCGGGCTGTGGGCGAGGAAACGCGTCTGCGGATCATGGCGCTGTTGCGCCGAGGAGAGCTCACCGTGTCCGAACTGACCCAGATACTCGGCCAGAGCCAGCCGAGGGTCAGCCGGCATCTGAAGATTCTGGCGGATGCGGGCCTCGTTGAGCGGCATCGCGAGGGATCCTGGATTTTCTATCGGTTCATCAATGCGCGAATCGGTCGGGCCGGGCGCGCGGTAGCGGCGGTCGACGCCGCGATCGCCGATCTCGGCGACGAGGACGACCGGATCCTTGATCGCGACCGGGAACGGTTCGACCAGATCCGCGAAGCGAGGGCGGCCCTCGCAGCGTCGTATTTCCGCGCGAATGCCGAAGACTGGGACCGGATTCGCGGCCTGCACATCCCGGAGTCGGAAATTGAGGCGACCATGCGCGAGTTGCTCGGCGACGAGCCGATCGGCGTGTTCGTCGACCTTGGCACCGGTACGGGGCGGATGCTTTCGGCGTTTGCCGACCTCTACCGCGAGGGCATCGGCTATGACCTGTCGCGCGAAATGCTGGCGGTGGCGCGTGCGCGGCTCGATCGCGACGGCATCGCCCATGCCCAGGTCAGGCTAGGCGACGCGCTTGCGCTGCCCGCGCCGACCGGCTCGGCGGACGTCGTATGCCTGCACCATGTGCTGCATTATCTCGCCGAACCGGGCGCGGCCGTCGCCGAAGCGGCAAGGATCCTGCGCCCCGGCGGCCGTCTTGTAGTGTCCGACTTTGCGCCGCACGACCTTGAGTTCCTGCGCGACGACCATGCCCACCGGCGGCTCGGGTTTTCCGAAGAGGAAGCCAAGGGATGGGCCGAAACGGCGGATCTGTCGCCGGTGTCATCAATTTCGCTGGCGCCGTCGCCCGGCGCCCGCCCCGGACTGACGGTCAAGCTCTGGCTTTTCCGTGCGGTCGGCACATTGCGTCGGCTGGAACCGCGGACGTCGGCGATGTCCTGACCGAAACCTTTCGCAGGGGCGTCGGATCATCCGCGCCCGCCGCACATTCGCCCGCAATCAGGGGCGCAAAGCCAGAGGCACAAGGATGTCAGACCTCAACGTTTCATTCGAATTCTTTCCGCCCAAGAACGAGGCCATGCAAAAGCGCCTCTGGTCGACGGTGGAAAAACTGCGTCCGCTCAGTCCGACTTTCGTTTCGGTGACCTATGGCGCAGGCGGTTCGACCCGCGAGCGCACCCATCAGACCGTTTCTCGAATCATTGAGGAAACCGGCTTGCCGGTCGCTGCGCACCTGACATGCGTCGCCGCGACGAAAGCGGAAGTTGATGATGTGTTGCGCGCTTATTGGGACGCCGGCGTCAGGCATATCGTCGCCCTGCGCGGCGACCCGCCGGGCGGGCCGGGCGATCCCTATACGCCGCATCCGGGCGGGTACGCCAACGCTGCTGAACTTGCGGCAGGCGCGCGTCGCATCTCGCCGTTCGAGATTTCCGTCGGCTGCTACCCGGAAAAGCATCCTGATTCCCCCTCGGTCGCGGCCGACATCGAGTTGCTCAAGAAGAAGGTCGACGCGGGCGCGACACGAGCGATCACCCAGTTCTTTTTCGACAACGAAGCGTTCCTGCGGTATCTCGACCGCGTCCGGGCGGCCGGCATCGACATTCCGATCGTTCCCGGGATCATGCCGGTTACGAACTTCGCGTCGATCCGCAGGATGTCGGACATCTGCGGCGCGACGATCCCCGGCCGTCTGGTCAAGCTTTTCCAGAACCTCGAAGACGATCCGGAGATCGTCAAGCTGATCTCCGCCGCGGTCGCCGCCGAACAGTGCCTCGATCTCGCCGAGCGCGGCGTCAAGGACTTTCATTTCTATACGTTGAATCGAGAAGAGCTCGCCTATGCGCTGTGCCGCATGCTTGGCCTGCGGCCGAAGCCGGCCATTCAGGAAGGGGCCGCCGCCTAGGCGGAACTGGCCGACGGCGGGCAATCGACCAGGGCGGCAATGCGGGCAGGCACAGGGACAGGCACAGGGACACGGACATGGCGGACGCCTACGATCGTCTTCAACCAGCGCACATGGACTTCATCGCATCCCAGAAGATGTTCTTCGTGGCGACGTCGCCGCTGTCCGGCGACGGCCGCATCAACCTGTCGCCCAAGGGTTACGACAGCCTCGTCGTCATTGATCCGCATACGATCGCCTGGATCGACCTTGGCGGATCCGGCATCGAAACGCTCGCGCACCTGAAGGAGAATGGCCGCATCACCCTGATGTGGTGCGCGTTCGAAGGGCGCGCGAACATATTGCGCGCCTATGGCCGGGGCGCGGCGCACGGTCTTGACGAGCCGCGTTTTGCCGAGCTGAAGCCTCTCTTTCCCGGCCATGACCGCGCGCGATCGATCGTCACGGTCAGGGTCGAACGGGTTGCCGACAGCTGCGGATGGGGCGTGCCGTTCTATGACTTCAAGAGCGAACGCGACCAGCTCCGGCGGTGGGTCGACGACAAGCCCTATGACGAGTGGCGCGCGCGGCGGTATGCGAGCAACGCGCAATCCATTGACGGCCTTCAGGGACTGGTTGCGCCGGACGCGCAGTCCCCGACGCCCGAAACCAGCGACAAAGCGACGACATCATGACGCGACCGACCTTCATCAATATTGGCGAACGCACCAACGTGACCGGATCGGCAAAATTCCGAAAGCTGATCAAAGATGGGCTATATGACGAGGCCCTCGCCGTCGCGCGCCAGCAGGTCGAGAACGGCGCCCAGGTAATCGACGTCAACATGGACGAGGGGCTGCTTGACGGCGTTGAGGCGATGCGCCGCTTCCTGCGGCTTATCGCCGGCGAGCCGGATATCGCCCGGGTGCCGGTAATGATCGATTCCTCAAAATGGGAAGTGATCGAAGAGGGCCTGAAGAATGTCCAGGGCAAGGGCATCGTCAACTCGATCTCGCTGAAGGAGGGCGAGGACCAGTTCTTCGAGCAAGCGCGCAAGATCATGCGTTACGGCGCGGCGACTGTCGTCATGGCGTTCGACGAGGACGGGCAGGCGGATACGGCCGCGCGAAAGGTTGAGATCTGCACCCGCTCCTATGAACTCCTGACGAAGAAAGTCGGCTTTCCGGCGACGGACATCATCTTTGATCCGAATATTTTCGCCGTCGCCACAGGCATCGAGGAGCACGATAACTATGCCGTCGACTTCATCGAGGCGACCCGCAAGATAAAGGAAACGCTGCCGGGCGCGCGGGTGTCGGGCGGCGTCTCGAACATATCGTTCTCGTTCCGCGGCAATGAGCCGGTGCGCGAAGCGATGCACTCGGTGTTTCTCTACCACGCCATCGCCGCCGGCATGGACATGGGCATCGTGAATGCCGGCCAACTCGCAATCTATGACGACATTCCCGCGGACCTGCGCGAGCCCGTCGAAGACGTCATCCTCAATCGCCGTCAGGATGCGACCGAACGGTTGCTCGAAGTCGCCGAACGCTACCGCGGCGGCGCGAGGAAGAAGAACGAGGTCGACCTGTCATGGCGCGAGGCGCCAGTGGAAGAGCGTCTGAAGCATGCGCTTGTGAAAGGCATCACCGATTTCATCGTCGACGACACCGAGGAAGCGCGCGACAAGCTCGGTCGGCCTCTCTATGTCATCGAAGGGCCTTTGATGGACGGCATGAACGTGGTTGGCGATCTGTTCGGGTCCGGAAAGATGTTCCTGCCGCAGGTCGTGAAATCCGCCCGGGTCATGAAGCAGGCGGTGGCGTACCTGACGCCGTTCATGGAAAAAGAGAAGGAAGAAGCGGGACTGGAGCAGGGCCAGGCAAACGGCAAGGTCCTGATGGCGACCGTCAAGGGCGACGTCCACGATATCGGCAAGAACATTGTCGGCGTCGTTCTTCAGTGCAACAACTATGAGGTCATCGACCTCGGCGTCATGGCGCCGTCGAACAAGATTCTCGCCGAAGCGAAAAAGCACAATGTCGACATTATCGGGCTGTCCGGCCTGATCACGCCCAGCCTTGACGAAATGCGCCATGTCGCGGCGGAACTGAAGCGCGAAGGCTTTACGACGCCCCTGTTGATTGGCGGCGCGACGACAAGCCGGACTCATACAGCGGTGAAGATCGCGCCGGAGTACGACGCCGGGGTCATTTACGTGACCGACGCCAGCCGGGCCGTGGGCGTCGTCGGCTCGCTGATTTCCGCGGAACGGCGCGACAAGTATCTCGCCGACATCAACGCCGAATACGCGTCCGTCAGGGAGCGGCACGAGGCGTCGGCAGGCCGCAGCCCGCGTCTGCCGATCGCGTCGGCGAGGGCCAACGCCGCGAAGATCGATTGGGCGGCGTACGATCCGCCGCGCCCTTCCTTTACCGGCGTCAGGGCATTCCGCGATTACGACCTCGCCGACCTCGCGCGCTATATCGACTGGACGCCGTTCTTCGCGTCATGGGAGCTTGCCGGCAAGTTTCCGCGCATCCTCGACGACGATGTCGTGGGGGAGGCCGCCCGAAGCCTTTACGCCGACGCCAAGGACATGCTTGCGCGCATCGTCGCGGAGAAGAAGCTGACCGCCCACGGCGTCGTCGGATTCTGGCCGGCGAACGCCGATGGCGACGATATTGTGGTGTATTCGGATGAAAACCGGTCATCGGAGATCGCGAGGTTCCATGGCCTTCGCCAGCAGATGCCTAAGCGCGAGGCGGGCGCGCCCAACTACTGCATTTCCGATTTTGTCGCGCCAGTTTCATCCGGCAAGGCGGACTATATCGGTGCGTTCGCCGTCACGGCCGGACATGGCGAGGAAGAATTCGCAGCGAGCTTTGACCGAGCCGATGACAACTATAGCGCCATCATGGCGAAGGCGCTTGCCGACCGTTTTGCCGAGGCGTTTGCCGAGGCGCTGCATGCGAAGGTTCGCCGCGAATTGTGGGGCTATGCGGCGGATGAGACGTTGTCGCCGGAAGAGATGATCGCGGAAAAGTACCGGGGCATCCGGCCTGCGCCCGGCTATCCGGCGCAGCCCGACCATACAGAGAAGCGCACGATCTTCGATCTGTTGTCCGCGGAGGAGAATGCCGAAATGGCGCTGACCGAAAGCCTCGCTATGACGCCGCCATCTTCCGTTTCCGGCCTCTACCTTGCGCACCCTGCGTCGCTTTACTTCGGGGTCGGTCAGATTGCGGAAGATCAGGTGCGCGACTACGCCAAGCGCAAGGGCATGGAGCGCGCCGTCGCCGAAAAATGGCTGTCGCCGATCCTCGCCTACGATCCCGGTCGATGACGGGACGCGACGGGTTCAGATCGCTTTGACGAGCGCCAGAAGCACCGTCATGGAAATCGCGCCGCAAAGTACGCCGGCGCAGGCAAGACGCAACTGGGACTTGAGAGCGTTCATGTTAGCCTCTGCGCCAGCGCTGGTTTGGCGGAACATGACTCCCCTGTGACGGAATTGCAAAGCATTGATAACGCCCTTTGCGCACGACGTGCGCGTGTACGCATGAAAAATGTGAAGGATTGGTGAATCCTGTCCTTTATGCGACGGACCGCGTCGCGTACGGGCGGCTATTGACCGGGCTGTCGTCGGTCGCAAGCTATGGCGCGACCGGCGTTGCGCGACACGATGCTGGAAGGAGAAAACCGGTGTGGGCACAGCTGGGCGCCGCCCTCGAAACGGCGCGGGAAAAGACGGTCGGCGTCGCTCTGAAGGCGCTCGGCGACGCAAAGGCGAGGCGCGACGCGGCGACCTTTTCAATGGCCCTGATTGCGCTGTCTGCGAAAATCGCGAAAGCGGACGGGGCCGCGACCGATGACGAGTTCGCCGCATTCGAGGACTTTTTCGCGTTTCCAAAGGAGGAAGCCCCAAAGGTCCGCATGATTTACGATCTCGCCAAGCAAGACGTGGCGGGCTTTGAGCACTACGTAAAACAGGTCGCTGAGCTCTACGCCGCTGCGCCGGCGATACTTGAAGATGTGGTGGACTGCCTGTTCCATATCGCCGCCGCAGATGGGGTCGCCCATCCACGTGAGCTGGAGATGCTGGAAACCGCCGCCAAGGCATTTGGCATCGCGCCGGGGTGCTTCGCCCGGATCAAGGCCGCCCACCTCGGCATCGAAGGCGACGATCCGTTATTCATCCTCGGCCTGCCGCCGGACGCCGACGCCGATGCGGTGAAAGGGGCGTTCAGGCGCCTGGCGCGCCTGCATCACCCGGACGCCCTTGTCGCCCGGGGCGTGCCGGAACATCTTGTCGGCATCGCCCAGGGGCGGATGGCGGCAATCAATGACGCTTATGCCCGGGCGATGGAGCGCGCCAACGGCGTCGCCTGACAACTGGACCAACGGCGCAGTTTTTGCGTAACCTTATCGGACCGCCGAAAAATTGCAGCGCCGGCGGCAATGGAGCGAAACGATGAGGCAGCCGCGCAACCTTGAGCGTCAGCCTTCGGCTTGGGCCGCACGGTCGAATTCGATGGTCCTTGAGTGGCGCAATCGCGCCGTGGACGCAGCGACCATCTTCGGCGCCCTCGTGGCGGGCGGCGCGGCGCTGGCGACCCTGGCGCTTGTCGCGCCAATTGCTGTTGCGGCGTTCGGACTTGCGGGCGCGGCCCCTTCGCGCGCCGGGCGGGCTGGCTGGCGGACAATCTCCCACGCCTGAGTCTCGCGCCGGGCGTTGGCTGATCCCATCCCGGCGGCGGGTAGCCTCCACGGTCCTGACGTCGTTGGGTCGCCGCGGCGGCGAAGGGCGCGGCCGGACATGAAAGGGAGGCGCCGCAGGCCGGCATGGCCCGTTTCGCGCCGGCCTTAGCCGGGCTAGTGTATGCCTCGCGACGCGCCGACGCGGCCTGGTTGCGCAACGAAGCCGGTGGGCCGCATGAATCTCAGGGAATTCTGCGTACTGATGACGATGTGCCTCGTCTGGGGGCTGCATTTCATCGTCATCAAGGTCGCGCTCGGCGAACTGCCGCCGACGACCTATGCCGCGGCGCGCATGGCTCTCGTAGCGGCGTTGCTTGCGCCTTTCCTGCGCTGGCGACCGGGCGTCATGCACCGGGTCTTTGCCGCCGGCCTATGCCTTGGCGTCCTGAATTACGCGTTCATGTTCAATGGCGTCGGGCTGGCGACGGCGTCGGCTAGCGCGGTCGCGGTCGAGCTTTACACGCCCTTTGCGACCATACTGTCGTTCGTGTTTCTGAAAGAGACGATCGGCTGGCGTCGCACGACCGGCATCGCGCTCGCGTTCGCGGGCGTCGTCGTGATCGCGCTCGGCGGCGGGGAAGGCGACGCGGCGGCCGCCGAGACCCAGTCCCTTGGCGTCGCGCTGGTCGCGTTCGGCGTCATGTTCGAAGCGGTTGGCGCGATCGTCATCAAGCGGACGAGCGGCTTCCGGCCGATCGAGTTGCTGGCGTGGTTCTCGGTGATCGGGGCTGCGTGTCTGTGGCCGCTGGCGCTCCTGCTTGAGCCCAATGGCGTCAGGGCGATCCCGGCGGCCGATCCCGTGCGTCTTGCCGGCGCGATCGTCTATTCCGCGATTGGCGCGTCGATCATAGGCCATACGTCCTATTACTGGCTGATCCAGCGCCTGCCCATCTCGCTCGTGGCGCCAAGCGCGTTCATTACGACGCTGATCGCGGTTATCGCATCGGTCATCATTCTTGGCGATCCTTTGACGCTGCCGTTCCTGATCGGCGGCGCGATGACCATGGCCGGCGTCGCCATCGTTCTGTTGCGCTCGAATCGCGCTGCGGCGGAGCCTGGCGCGCGTGGGGCAGGGTTTTTCCGCCGGCCGCCAGACCCCAGGGAAAGTAAATGACGTTCGCCATTGAAGATGCGCCATCGCCGAATTTCGACGAACGCGGACGGTCGGTCGACATGATCGTCCTGCACTATACGGGCATGCCGACCGGCGGCGAGGCGCTCGCGCGGCTCCGCGATCCGGCCGCGCGGGTCTCCGCCCACTACCTTGTCGAGGAGGATGGCCGGGCGTTCCGGCTGGTCCCGGAGGAAATGCGCGCCTGGCACGCGGGCGTCGCCTCGTGGCGCGGCGAGACCGACATCAATGCCCGGTCGGTCGGGATCGAGATCGTCAATCCGGGCCATGAATGGGGCTACCGTCCGTTCCCGGAGCGACAGGTTGAGACGGTTGTCGCGCTTGTCGCCGCCATCGCTGCGCGCCACTGCGTCTGCCGGGCGCGCGTCGTTGGCCACGCGGACGTCGCGCCCCTGCGCAAGGAAGATCCCGGCGAGCTGTTCCCGTGGGACCGCCTCGCCGCCGAAGGGCTGGCGATTGGTCCGTACGCGGGCCCGCCGGACCCGTCGGTCGACTATTCCGACGCCCTGAAGGCGATCGCCGCGATCGGCTACGACGTGCCGGAGAAAGCCCACGCCGCCGCGGTGCTGGCCTTCCAGCGGCGGTTCTGCCCGGCAGCCTTGGGGCAGGGCCTAAGTCCGCTGACGAAGGCGGCCGCTTTATGGGGCGCTGAGGCGACGGCGGGCTGAAGAGCGCTGGCGGCGGAGATCAGTCCGCGGGCGCGCGCTCGCGCCACGCCCCGAGGCGATCTTTAGCCGCCGCCAGAAGCAGGCCGGGTTCGATCAGGGCGCTGACCGCGAAATGCGCAATCACGCATGGCGCGAGATTGCGCCCGGATAGGATGTATACACCGGCAAGCCCGACGCCGAGCATCGTGGTGGACAGAAAAGCGTTGATGCCCGCCGTCAGGCGTTTGGCGCCCCAGATCAGGTGCACGAGGCCAAAGGCGAGCCCGGAGGCGGCCGCCTGCGCAGCGAGACCGTAGCCGGCGCCGTTGAGCCAGTCCATCAGGAGCTTGCGGAAGACGACTTCTTCAACGATGCGGGCGAGCAATGCGGCGAAAACCGCCAAGAGCTTCAGAAAATCGAGTCGAAACAAATAGTGCCGCACCGGCGACAGCGTCGCCGCCCAAGCGACGTGGACAATCGTCGCGGCGGCCGCCGAGCCCCAAGCGGAAACGGGTATCGCGTTGAGACTCGCGAAGCCGAGATAAGCCGGGACTGCGGTCAGGTTCCCGGCGAACAGCAGCAGAAAGACCGACAGCTGCGCGAGCGCGATGATCGCCAACAGGCCCGCGGCTTTGCTTTTATTGGTCGCCATAAAGAGCGTCCCTCATCGAGACACGCTATTTATCAGGGACGCAAGGCGCCATCCACTGCTCGCACGAGGCCGGCCGGCGAGCATTGACCTCCGCCGCTCGTGCGATCACATCTCGGTCGCGTCAGGCGGTCGGACGGTCGCGGGGGCTTCGGTCCCTGAGGAAAGTCCGGGCTCCATGGAGACAAGGCGCCGGGTAACGCCCGGCCGGGGCCGTCGTTCGCGGCGGTCCTGAGGGAAAGCGCCGCAGAAAACAGACCGCCCTCTGCGGAGGGTAAGGGTGAAAAGGTGCGGTAAGAGCGCACCGCCGGACCAGCAATGGGACGGGCATGGCAAGCCCCGCCTGGAGCAAGACCGAATAGGGACGACGCGCCGCGGGCTTGCTCGCGGCAGGGCGGTCTTCGGCCCGAGTCGTCCGGGTAGGTTGCTTGAGTCCGGCCGCAAGGCCGGTCCCAGATGGATGGCCGTCCCCTCGAATATGTCCGTTCGCGGGCTTCGCCGAGGGACAGAACCCGGCTTACATGATCGCCTGACGCGCTTTTGTTCCTGATACGGCTTAATGACCGCCGCCGGCGGGAGGCAGCGCCTGACGATTGTCCGTCAACGCTAGGATCACGTCGGCGTACCAGACGGCGTTGAGGCCGAGGACTTCGTCCTGGGATGGATCGCGCAGGGGCGATTCAAGCCGCGCCGAATGGATGCCGAGAAGGCGCCATGGAAGGCTGGCGGCGGCGCCGGCCGGATTGAAATCGCCGGCCGCCCGCATCACCACGGGCGCGCCGCTGATGCCACGGTGGGTCCACGCGTCGACGAGAAAATACCCCTTGCCGCCGAAGCGCAGCCCAAACGACGACGCCAGCCCCGCCTGGCGCGCGACCGGCAGCCGGTGCAGCGCGTCCTCGAAGCCCATCGGATAGCCGACCGTCAGCAACCTTGCGCCAATCTCGACGTGCTCGCCCGGGCCGAGCAGGTGATCCGGCGTGAATGCTTGGAGCCGGGTCGACGCCGGCAACGCCGCCTGGTCGATCTCCGCGATCGCCACGTCGACGGCGCCGCCATCGTCAGTGGCGGCTAGCCAGACGCTGTTGCCCTGATTGTAAAGGGGCACCGAGAACCTCAGGGTCGCCGCAACATCCGCATCAGAGCTGTGAACCTCGATCTCGATACGGTCAGGCCGGTGGTTGCGGCGGCCATCGAAAAAGACATGGCGCGCCGTGACCAGGTAGAGCCGTCCGTCGCGCGCAAAGAAAAATCCCGTCGCATTCGTCAGGGCGACGGCGCCGGCGAATGTGTAGACGATGGGGCAGGTCAAGAGGAGCGAATCGATCATGGGCTCGTTCTTTGGGTCGCTAGGCGCCCACCGAGGGCCAATTGCGCCGCAAAGATCAACCCCTCGCGCCTGCCAGCCTCAAGCGGGCGGCCATCCAGCCCAACGCCCGCCTCCTGGCGGTGTTGACGCGCCAGCAGGCGGACGGTTGAGTGCAACGCCGCTTGCGTCGGCGGGCGCGACATGATCGGTAGGCGCGATGAAACAGAACGCCCTGGCCTGGCCCGTTGTCGATCCATTCGTCCGCTTGCTGACCGTATTGCCGGGCCATATTGACGCTTTTGGCCACGCGAACAATGTCCGCTATGTGGAGTGGGCAATGGATATCGCCTGGGCCCATTCCGAAGCGGTGGGCCTGTCGTTCGAGGCCTATCGACGGCTGGGCGCCGGGTGCGTTGTCCATCGACACGATTTCTCCTACGTCAAACCGTCGATGGTCGGCGACGCCATCGCCATGGCGACGTGGATCAAAGCGAATGACGGGCGGGTCCGGATCGAGCGGGCGTTCGAGTTCCGGCGGGCAGTGGACGGAGCGGTGGTATTTCGCGGCGTCAGCCACATGGTCACCATTGAGCTTGAATCCGGCCGGCCGGTCCGCATGCCCACTGAATTTGTCGCCGGTTACGCCGTCGCGGCGCCGGTATCGTCACCGGCATCATCGTCGACCGGTCGCTAGAAGCGCGTCTGCAGGGAGATTGGCCAATGCCGTCGTTTGACATCGTTTCGGAAGTCGACCTCGCCGAGGCTGACAACGCCGTCCAGAACGTGATGCGCGAGGTCGCCACGCGATATGATTTCAAAGGCTCGAAATCCTCGGTGGAGATCAAGGAAGGGGTCATCACGATCCATGCCGATGACGACATGAAGCTTCGCCAGATGCATGAAATCCTGCAAGGAAACATGCAAAAGCGCGGTATCGAACCGGGCTCGCTCGACTACCAGAAAGTTGAACAGGCCGCCGGCCAGTCGGTGCGCCAGCAGGTGTTGCTCAGGAATGGCATCGACAAGGAGCTTGCGAAGAAAATCGTCAAGGAAATCAAGAACGGGAAGTTCAAGGTGCAAGCCGCCATCCAGGGCGAGGAGCTTCGCATCACCGGCAAGAAGCGCGATGACCTGCAGGAGGTGATCGCGTTCGTCAAAGGTCTCGATATTGAGCAGCCGCTTCAGTTTAAGAACTTTCGCGAATAGCCCTGACGCGCTAAGCCGCAGGATTGAAACGCAGATTTGCGCGCCTGGCCGCGCGGCGGCGGCGATCGCCGCCGGGACGGCCTGACGCGCCGAATGAACAGGAGCCTCACGTGGCGGACATCGAATCGAGCCTTTTGGAGATCATCAAGGAAAACGCGGTCGGCCTGACTGGCGAGCCGACGCGCGAGACCGCCATCGCCGACCTTGGCATCGACTCGTTCGCCGTGGTCGAGATCATTTACGAAGTTGAGGAAAAGCTGAGCATTGAAGTGCCCTTCAACGCCAACGAAAACCCGCTCGCCAACATGAAGACCGTCGGCGACCTTATCGACGCCGTCAAAGAGATGAGCGGCCAGTCTTGACCGGGCCCGTGACCGACGGCGCGACCGGGCATGGGTCCGCCATCGCGGCGGGCAAGGGGCCGCGCCGCGTCGTCGTCACCGGCATGGGCGCGGTCTGCGCCACCGGCGCGTCGGTGGAGGACTTCTGGACCAACGCCACAAATGGCGTGTGCGGGACTGAAATCCGGACGATCAAGGCGAATGACGGCACAGAGATCACAGTGCCCGTCGCGCAGGCGGACGCCTGGCGTGCGCTCAACCCGGACCTTGGCCGCGATATCGCTAGAGCCGATGATTTCTCGAAGTTCGCGGCCTTTGCGGCCGACGAGGCGGTGAAGGCCTCCGGCCTCGATTTCGCCGAGCGCGACCTCGGCGGCCGCACGGCGACGATCATCGGCACCGGCATCGGGGGCCAGTCCTCTCTCGAGGACACCTACATCAACATGCTGTGCTTCGAGAAGCGGCCGCACCCGCTGACCATCCTGCGGCTTATCCCGAACGCCGCGGCCAGTCATCTTTCGATCCGTTACGGGCTGCGAGGGCCCGCATTCGCGATTTCATCGGCGTGCGCTTCCGGCGCCCACGCGATCGGCGTCGCGGCCGACCTGATCCGCGCCGGCTCGTGCGACGCGGCCGTTGCCGGCGCGAGCGAAGCGATCATCAACAAGGGCGCCCTGCAGGCCTGGAAGCAGATGCACATCCTGTCGGATGGGCTTTGCCGGCCGTTTTCGAAGAACCGCAAGGGGCTGATCATCGGCGAAGGCGCCGGGGTGCTCGTGCTTGAGGAATACGAGCGGGCGAAGGCCCGCGGCGCAACGATCCATGCGGAAATCCTCGGCTTCGGCATGAACGCCGACGGCAAGGACATGATCAACCCGGCCGTCGAGGGCGCAGCCGCCGCCATGCAGGCCGCGCTTGCGGGCGTCAGGCTGCCGGACGCCGCGAAGATCTATGTCAACGCGCATGGGACGGGCACGCTGATGAACGATCCGACCGAGACCAAGGCAATCCGTGCGACGCTGGGCGCAGACGCAGACCACATTGCGGTGTCCTCGACCAAGGCCATGCACGGCCACCTGCTCGGGGCCGCTGGCGGCGTCGAGAGCATCATGGCGATCAAGGCGCTGGGCGCGGGCGTCGTTCCGCCCACGATCAATTATGACGTTCCGGATCCGGAATGCGATCTCGACGTCACGCCGAACGAGGCGCGAGAGCGACCGATAGAGCTTGCTATTTCGAATTCCTTTGCGTTCGGGGGGCTGAACGCGGTCCTCGCATTCGGCCGGGTGTAGGCGAACCGCGATGCGAAAAACGAAACGCGCCGACGTTGCCGCCGGCGCGTTCCCTTGCGTTCGTAGGCAAATGGTTGGTCAGGCGGCCGCTTTCTTCGGCGGCGCGAACTGATGTAGCCGGGTGCGGAATTCGCTGAACATGCCGATCAGCACGGTCAGGCCGAAATACCGCACGACATAGACGCCGAGATCGTCGACGAACGACGACGCGATGCCCTGCAGCGACCCGCCGACTTCGTCCATGCCGGCGCCGGAAACGCTTTGCGCGACGAGCGGCCAGACAATCTTGTCAATCAACAGGGCGGCGACGCCGAGTTTCCACATCGAATGCTGCGGGGCGAAGAGCATCGACATGAAAAACGCGATGATCAGCGCGCGATATACGTCCGCCCCTGAGAAACCGAGGCCGATGATATAGCTGAGGTCTTCCATGGGTGCGCCTCCTTTGGCGGAAATCCTGTCCTCAGGGGCGATTAGGGCTTTGGTAGGGTTAAGACGACGTAAAGCGGGCTGAAGAATTTCGTCGCTTCGCCTTGCCCGAAACTGGGCCGGTGCGCAGGAATCGGGTGGCGGCGGTCTTGGCCCGCGTCGATAGTCGGGTTTGCTGCCGGGACCGTCGATGAAGAGGGAAACCGTTGATGTCTGCGCCAATGACCGCCCCAATGCCCGCCATTTCCGGGGACGAGGCTGCGACCGGAACCCCGCCAGGAGGAAAGGGTGGCGTCGTGCCCCCGAGCGTCAGTTTCAAGGGGCCGGCCGCGCGCCTTGACGCCTATGAGCCGGTCGCGGCGGCGATCGAGTATCTCGTGGCGAACCGCGACGCGCAGCCGAGCCTGGATGATGTGGCGGCCCAGGTCGGGCTCAGCCCCGCGCATTTCCAGAAGGTGTTCAAGTCGGGCGCTGGCGTATCGCCAAAGCGGTTCCTGCAGCAGCTCGCGGCCGCAGACGCCCGGCGCGCCCTTATCGAAGGCGGTGCGGTTCTTGACGCCGCCTACGCCGCGGGCCTGTCCGGCCCGTCGCGCCTGCATGACCTCTTTATTGTCTGCGAAGCCATGACGCCGGGCGCATTCCGCCGAAAGGGGGAGGGCGAGACGATCCGGTACGCGGCTGCGCGGGGGCCCTTCGGCGAAACGCTGATCGGCGCGACTGACAAGGGCATCTGCTGGCTCAGCTTCCCGTCACCCGACGGGTTCGACCGGTCGATCGCGGAAATGCAGGCCGACTGGCCGGCCGCGAACTTCCGGCCGGATGCGGAATTCGTCGCGCCGCTGGCGGCGCAGGCGTTCGCATTCGCTTGCGGCGACCCTGCGCAGGCGCCGCTGCGGCTGCATGTCCAGGGCACCAATTTCCAGCTGAAGGTGTGGGAGGCGCTATTGCGCATTCCGCATGGGCGTTTCGCAACCTACGGACAGGTTGCCGCCGCCGTCGGGTCGCCGTCTGCGTCACGGGCGGTCGGGGCGGCGGTCGGCGCGAATTCGGTTTCGCTGCTTATTCCCTGCCACCGGGTCATTCTGGCGTCCGGCGCCATACACAACTACCGCTGGGGCGCGGCGCGCAAGCGAGCCCTAATCGCTCTCGAAACCGCTCGCGCCTGAAACCTGGACTTGCCCCGAGCCTCACCGGCAGGCGTCGCGCGGCGAGGCGGCGCAGGAATCAAGGCAGTTCCGGAAAAGCGTCCTGTCCCTCGAGCCGCCATAGGCATCGGCGCATCTGCTTTCGCAGGAGTTTTCCTGCGCGCCGCAATTCGTCCGAGAGGCAAAGCCGTCCGTCGATGATCCGGCGCATCCTGCGAGGAACGCCGCCGACGCACCCGAAACAACGACCACTCGAAAAATGCTGCTCATGCCATCCCCTGTTGCTGAAACCCGTTCAACCTGAAGTTCAGTACCGCGAAACGAAGGCGGGCGCCCGGTTTTTCCCATCTCAGGCGCTTGCTATGTCGCAAGCGCGCGCCATCTCTGGACGCGGGCGCGCGCGGGGGCTATCCCCGCCCATCGTCGCATCTAAATGACATCCCGAATCAGGAGCCTGACCGCCCGATGCTGATCTCAACCGCCTATGCGCAGGCCGCCGGCGCCGCGCCGGCCGCGCCAAGCCCGCTCTTGCAACTCGCCCCGCTCGTTTTCATTTTCGTTGTCTTCTACTTCCTGCTGATCCGTCCCCAGGCCCAGGCCCGCAAGAAACACCAGGAAATGATCTCCGCCGCCAAAAAAGGCGACGAGGTGATCACGGCTGGCGGGGTGCATGGCAAGATCACCAAGGTGATGGACAGCGACGTAATGGTCGAGATCGCAAGCGGCGTCTCCATCAAGGTGGTCAAGTCGACGCTCTCCGCCATTGGAACGAAATCCGCGCCCGCAGCGAACGACGGCTAAGCCGCACCGCGGCCGGGTCGCGCCGGCGCACGCACGCCGCCCGCGCGCCCCCAAGCGAAGGCGCATTGGAGACCAGGAATGCTTCAGTTCAACAAGTGGCAGGTAGGCGGCGTCGCCCTGCTGGTCCTGCTGGCCGGCCTGCTCGCGTTTCCGAACTTCCTCAGCGAGGAGGAAGCGGCCTCGATGCCAGGGTTCATGCCCAATACCCGGATCAATCTCGGCCTCGATCTGCGCGGCGGTTCGTACCTGCTGTTGAAAGTCGACACCGAGGAAGTTGTCGACAACCGGATGACGGGCCTGCGTCGCGAACTTCCGCAGGAGATGCGTCCGAGCGGCGGGCGCGAGCGGATCGCGCTTGAATCCCTGCCGACCTACGACGCAACAACAAAAACAATCTCCCTGCGCGTGCGCGACGAATCGGAGGTGGAGGACGCCGCCGACCGGATCCGCGAAGTCACGCGGGCCGGCGTCGCGGCAATGGGACTTGGCGTGCGGCCTTATTCAGTGTCCGTGACGGGGCCGCGCATCGACGTGGCGATGGCGCCGGAAGCGCAGCGCTATTACGGCGGCGAGGCGGTCCGGGATTCCATTGAAGTCGTCCGCCGACGGATTGACCCGGTTGGCAACAAGGAAGTCCTGATCCAGCCTCAGGGCGTTGACCGCATCATCGTGCAGGCGCCCGGCGACAACGATCCGGAAAGCCTGAAGGCGCTGATTAACCGCACCGGACAGCTCAATTTCCATCACGTCGACACCTCGGTGAATCCGGGCGAGGCGGAGGCGGGCGCTCTGCCGCCCGGCCGCATTCTCGTTCCCTATGCCGAATACGAGGGGCCGGGATCGCTCGTCCTTTTCGAAGAGCCGGAAGTGACCGGCGACATGGTCGAGAACGCCAGCGCCGAGCCGAACCCCGACGGCGGGTTCCAGATCTCCTTTCAGTTCGACGGTCGCGGCGCGCGCCGGTTCGCTGACTTCACGCGGGATAATGTCGGCGAGCTATTCGCGATTGTCCTTGATGGGGAGATCATTTCCGCGCCGCGCATCCAGACGCCGATTACCGGCGGGTCGGGGCGGATCACCGGCCAGTTTTCGCCGGAGGAAGTCCAGCGCACTGCGACGCTGATCCGTTCGGGCGCCCTGCCAGCGACCCTGACGACCATCGAGCAGCGCTCGGTTGGCCCGGAACTCGGCGCGGATTCGGTCCGCGCCGGGACGATCGCCCTGATCGTCGGCTTTGTCGGGGTCATCGCCTATATGCTGGTTAGCTACGGCCGCTTCGGGGTCTATGCCGACATTGCGCTGTTGGCGAACGTCGTCCTCATCGCCGGGGCCCTCTCGGTTTTCGGCTCGACGCTGACGCTGCCCGGCATCGCGGGCATCGTTCTGACGATCGGGATGGCGGTGGACGCCAACGTGCTGATTTTCGAGCGCATCCGCGAGGAACTCTCCGCCGGGAAGAAACCGATTGTCGCGGTCGAGAATGGTTACCAGAAGGCCTGGTCAGCCATCATCGACGCCAACGTCACGACCTTCCTTGCGGCCCTCATAATGTTCCAGCTCGGCGCCGGCCCGGTCCGCGGCTTCGCCGTCACGCTGGCCGTGGGCGTCGTCACCTCGGTGTTCAGCGCCTTCGTGTTGACGCGCCTGATGGCCGGCGCCTTCCTGCTGTCCAAGCGTCCAAAAGAGATCGCGATTTAACGAAAGCCGACGCCACATGGCCCTTCTGAAGCTCGTTCCCGATAGCACCCACATTCCGTTCACGACCATGCGAATGGTCGCGGCGGCGGTTTCGGCGGTCTTTGTCATTGCGTCTATCGTCGCGGTGGGGACGATCGGACTGAATTTCGGCGTCGACTTCCGCGGCGGCGTGACGCTGGAAGTCGCGGACGACGAGCCGATCGATCTCGGCGCGGTTCGGTCCACGGTGAATGCGCTAGGGCTTGGCGAGGCGAAGGTCCAGGCAATCGCGGATTCCACGGGCGAGGGCGGCGGGGTCGTCGTGTTCATCGAGCAGCAGGTCGCTGGCGGCGACGTCGACGCGGAAGCGGCCCAGTTCGAAGCTTTGAATACGGTCAAGGCGGCGCTCGGCGAGCTGCTCGGCGATGGCGTTGACTTCCCCCGTCAGGAAGTGGTCGGGCCGACGGTCTCGGGCGAACTCGTTCAGCGCGGCGTCATGGCCGTCGTCCTCGCGATCGCGATGATGCTCATCTACATCTGGCTGCGTTTCGAATGGCAATTCTCGCTCGGCGCCATCGTCGCACTCGTGCACGACGTGATCATCACGCTTGGGGTATTTGCGGTCACCCAGCTCGATTTCACCCTCGCCATCATTGCAGCGATCCTGACGATCGTCGGCTATTCGATGAACGATACGGTGGTCGTTTATGACCGCGTCCGGGAGAATCTGCGCAAATACAAGAAAATGGAGTTGAAAGAGCTGGTTGACCTGTCGATCAATGACACGCTCTCGCGCACCGTGATGACATCGCTGACGACCCTGATCGCACTGGCCTCGCTCTACTTCCTCGGCGGCGAAGTGCTGCGCGGCTTTTCGTTTGCGATGATCCTCGGCATCCTCGTCGGTACCTATTCCTCAATTTTCGTCGCGTCGCCCTTGCTGTTGCTGACGGGCGTGAAGCGTGAATGGTCGGAGGCGAGCGCCGCGCCGGCGACGCCGTAACCGCTTTTTCAAGCTGATTCTCGCGCCAAGCGCCTTTCCGGGCGGGCTGCGACCGGGAGATCCGGCAGCAATCCTAAATTTAATGCGCTAATTCCCGCGGAAGTCCGCGAATTATTCACGCTCCGGGACTATCCTGATTGTCTATAAGGTTAACGTCGCATACGATTTGAGGCGTCGGCGATGGATCAGGATGTGGGAGTCCATTGATGAGGGGTGCGTTGCGTTTATTCGCGGCCGGGTTGAGCGCCGCAGCGGTCGCTGCGCTGGGCTCGACGGCGTTCGCTGGCGAGGAAAAGCCGTGCGGCGAACAATATTCGCTTGAAGAACAGTTGATGCTCGAGTGGGCGGCGCTGGGCGGCGATCCGCACGCCCAGTTCGCGCTTGCCCAGTGCGCGCTGCCGGAAGGGGCCAAGGACTTGGCGCCGGAAGCGCGGGCCTACGCGGTAAAGTGGGTAACGCTGGCCTCGTGCGATGCGGTTGGCGCAGATGACGTCGCCGCGCGCGACCGGCGCACGCGCCGGCTGAAGGCTCAGGGCGATCTTTCGTTCCGTCGCTTCGAGGGCCTTGAGAACGACGACGATATCGATCTCAACCGCAAGGAAAAGCGGTTCGTCGAGTATCGCGAACACAAGACCAAGGAACTGATGAACCGGATGAAGCGCCTCAAGAAGATGGCGTCTTCCGAGGAGTTCGATTTTGCCCGCGCCGAACTCGGCGATCAGTTCGCGCGATTCGGGCCGCTGGGCCGCATGCGTTTTGCAACGCTTGCCGGCTGCCCGCAACTGGATGCGCCGAAGTCCTATGTGGCCGCCGCATGGGCGAGCGCTGCGGACGCCTGGGACGAAAAGCGTGATTCCCTGAAGACCGTTTACGGCGCGCCGGAAAAATCCGACTGGTCGTTCCGGAAAGAAGCCGAAGCGCGGGTTGCCGGCCTGTCGACGCTGGATCGGGCCACATTCGACTATGAGAAACAGACGTTTGAGCGCTACGACGACGAACGTCTCGCGGCGCTCGAAGCGGATGCGGCGCTCGCGCGGCTTGGCGAGATGAGCACCCTTGGAAGCGTCGAGTTCGCGTCGCCGGCCGCCGACCCGGTTGCGACGACCCGTCCCGCTGCTGAGCCGGCCGCGATAACGGGCGACCAGACGGAAGGCGAACGGAATCTGCTGGTTGAAATTTCGTCCCGGGCGATGCCGGATGCTGCGCCGGGGCCGACCGCCGGGTTTGAAGGTCCATCCGTGACGATTGCGACCCAGTACGCTCTCGAGGCGCTTGGCTTCATGGAATTCGTCAATGGACCGGACAACGATTACGGCCCTTCGACGATCGAGGCGGTCGCGCGAGCCCAGTCCAAGTCGGGGATGGCGCCGACCCGGTGGATGTCCCACAGGGAAGTGCGCGACACGATCTGCCGGGCGGCGACCGAAGCAGGCGACCCGGTTTCCTACTACCACGTCGCGACCATGTATCTTCGCGGTCAGGGCTTCCCTAAGCAGCTAGCCAAGGCGCGCTACGCCATCAATCAGGCCGATGCGCTGCTTGAAGTAAAGCTGCTCGACCGTTCGTCGCTGCCGAAGTGGAAGGCGGACGTGTACCCGAAGATCCGCGCGGAGATTCTCGCGGCCAAGGCCGAGCTTGACGCGGAGTGGGGCTCGCTCCCCGCCGCGACCCAGGCGTCGATGAACAACTGGCGCGCGTCAAGCGAGGGACTTTGCCGCTAACCGGTCCCTGCCTTCTGTCGCATGATGGCCGAACAATAAAGAGCGCCCCGGAAGGGCGCTCTTTTCGCATGATCCGCTGGGCGTTCGCTTACGCCTTGGCCAGATTCTCGTTCGCGAAATCCCAGTTGACGAGATGGTCCAGGAATGTCCCGATATAGGCGGGCCGCTTGTTCTGGTGGTCCAGATAGTAGGCATGCTCCCAGACATCCATTGTCAGGAGCGGCACGACGCCGGCCTCCGTCAACGGCGTTTCGGCGTTCGCCGTCTTGCGGATCTCGAGCTTGCCTTCCCTCGCCACAAGCCATGCCCAGCCTGAGCCGAACTGGGTAGCGCCGGCCTTGGAGAATTCATCCTTGAAGGCGTCATAACCGCCGAACGCAGCCTTGATGGCGTCTGCGATGGCGCCGGTCGGCGCGCCGCCGCCCTTGGGCTTCATTGAATGCCAGAAGAACGTGTGATTCCAGATCTGCGCGGAATTGTTGAACAGCCCCTGATCCTTGCCGACCGCTTCGCCGATGATTTCCTCCAGCGACGCATTCGCCAGCGGGCCCCCATCGATCGCCTTGTTGGTGTTGTCCACATAGGCCTGATGGTGTTTGCCATAGTGGAAATCCATGGTCTGTTCGGACATGTGCGGGGCGAGGCCGTCCCGTGCGTATGGTAGCGGCGGAAGCGAAACTGCCATTTGGTCCCTCTCAATCTCGGTTGAATCCGTTTGGAAAATCGTCGATCGCCGATCGGCGATTGCAATGACGGTACGTAACGGGCCGCGCGTTAAGGTCAATCCGCGCCGAAAGGACGCGCTGCCCATGTATTTGCCCGGGTCATGAACGCTAACAGCGAGACGTCACCTTCGTTCCAGTCGCCGGCCGAATCTCGTGATCCGGTAGCGGACATCATCGCGGCCGACGAGGATCTTGCCTTGACGCTGCCCTACCTCGGCGCCCACTTGCGGGCGAGGGCCAGGGCGACGTTTGCGCTCGCCATCGAGCTGCGCCGCATCCCGCGGCAGGTTCGCGAACCTGCGATTGGGGATATCCGGCTGCAATGGTGGCGCGAGCGGATTGACGACCTTGCCCGGTCGAAGCCGGCGCCGGTCGGCCATCCAACGCTTGAGGCGCTTGCGAAAAGCGGCGCTGTCGGCCCCGCGACCAAGTCGTTGATTTTCGGCGCCATTGACGCCCGAGAACGGTTTCTCGACCCGACGCCTTTCCGGTCAACGGAAGAGGCGTTCGCAGCGTTCGAGGCGGCTGAGTCCTGCCTCCTGGCAGTGGCTGACGATCTCGATGACGTGTCGCGCGCGGCGGCGCTGTCCCGGGTTGGACTGTATGCAGCGGTTCGCTGGGGGGCATCCGGCGATCCGGCGCGTCGTGGCGAGATCCTCAGGGAGGCGCAGGCGAGACTTGCCGCCGCGCCGTCGCTCCCCACTGCCGAAGGGGCGCCAACGTCGCCGCTACTTTTCGTTGCGCTTACGAAAGGGTACCTGTCGCGAAGCCCTGAACGAAGCTGGCCGCTGGCAAAGCGAATGGCGCTTTTCTGGGCGGCCCTTCGCGGCCGCGCATGAGACGCCAGGGCGATGGCCGCGTTGTCGGCGGGCGACTGGCCTCGTTCTTGCTATTCTTCGTTCGCCCATTTGGGGCATTCGATGCCGCACGTGACGTGCGACGCTTGTTTCGCCAGTTGTTCAAGTTTGGGGTTTCCGATGACCGAATCCAAATCGCCGAGCCAGATGCGCCTTGCGCTTGCTCAGTTTCTCTTCGCCCAGAAGGTCGACATTGAAGGGCTCTACAATGCGCTCGGCGCTGATATCGCCGAAGCTGACGCCGAGGCGGTGTCGCACATGGCGGGCGTTATCGACGGCATGAATCTCGCCGCCGCCAAGATCCGCACCCACGGCGTCGACGAGTGGGCAAAGCATATCTAGTCGCCATTGCGGCCTGATTTCGCTTCCTGACCTCACTGCCTGATCCAACGGCGGCGCCGGCGACCTGCTTTGCGCCGCCGTTCCTTCAAGCGTAGTGACCGCGCAATCGCGACATCGCAGCATGACGATCCACGTGCGGTCACGCTAAAGTGCCGGGATGATTAAAAAGTCGATCGCCATCGCCGGGCATCGCACCAGCATTGCGCTTGAGGCGGAATTCTGGCGCGCCATCGAAGAGCTGGCGGCACGCGAGGGCCTGACCCTTGCCGCGTTCGTTGCGCGCCTTGACGAAGCGCGGGTCAAGGATGGCCCGACCTCGGGGCTTGCGTCTTATCTCCGGGTCGCCGCGCTGAAGGCTGCGGGCGCCGGCGCCCTTGCTGCGCCGAGATCGTCGTGCGACGAGCCCGTGGCCGACGCGGCTGCAGGATCCGCCTAGCCGTCTACCGACAGGCCCTGGCTTGGCCGACCTTGCGCGATCTGGGCATAGAGGGCGCGAACTTGCTCCGCATACCCCACCGCAAGCGGCCGGATCGCTGACAGGTCCGACACGCCGGCCGCCCGGGCGAGGAGCTGGCCGAAACGGCGCCGTGGCGGACGCCGCCTCGCGTCTTTCCACCCGGCAAGGCCGCAGGCCGCGGAAAGGCGGGCGTGAAACCCGTGCGCAGCGGCAAGCGTCCGCGCGACATCCGAGGAAACAAGGTCGGCTCGGGCCAACGCGTCAAGGGCATCAGCAGCGTTCAGTTCCCGGAGCATCGGGTGCGCTGCGGCGTGGCGAAGCGTCAGTGAGCCAATGATCAGGTCGACGTCCGCCGCGCCGCCGTCCGGCTGGTCGAATGGCGTCGCCAGTTCCGGCTCCTGGCGGAGTCGTTGCGTCCTCATGCGGTCGAGGTCGCGCATTGTCGCGTCCGCCCGGCGCGGGCATGCCGCTCCGGCGCGCAAGAGCGCGGACAGCGTTTCGTTCTCTGGTCCGACAATCCGGGCGCGCGAATAGTGAAGGCGGTCCTGGGCGATCGCCTGTTCGGTCAGGAATGCGCGCAAGTCGTCAGGCGTCGTTACAAGCTTTGATGCGTCGCCGCCCATGCGGTGATCGAAGCTGACCGGAAGTGCGAAGACGCCGTCGCCAATCTCGCGCAGTATGTCGATGAAGCGGCGGGCCGTTCCCTCGACCCCTGCGGCGTTTTGTGAAAACAGGCAGATTGATCTCGGGCCGCCAACCCTTGCGCCGGCGGCGCTGGCGAAGCGGATAACGCCGAGATCGTCAGAACCCGCCTCTTTCGAGGCGAAGGCGACGGCGTCGGCTAGGGTATGGTCGTCGATAAGCTCAAGCGTCGCAGCCGCGGCGTCGAAATTCATGTCGCCCCGCGCCACGAGGGCCGCCACCCGCGCAATGGCGCCTCGCCGCCAGGCGCCAAGACGATCGGCGCTGCGAATGGCGTCCGGGCTGAAGCGCTGGAAAAATTCCGCGGCGGTGCGCGGTTGCAGGTTGCCGTCGACGGCGAAAAGCAGCGCGGCGCCTTCCTCCGTCGTAGTGATCGGCTCGATTGATGCGGTCAGATCGCCAAGCGCAGTCGCGAGAATGTCCTGGGTCGCCGGATTTGAAAGGCCGGCGGAAAGCTCACACGTGGAAAGATTGTTGTTGGCGAGCAGCCGGTCGAACAGCCGCGCGGCGTCGTCGGGCTGCATTGTTTCGCCGAACGCGGTCAGAAGGCCGGGGGCAATGGCGGCGAAACGCGGCGCGACGCCGCGATCGTCCGCCCAGCGGGCCGCCCAGCCGTCGATTCGGGCGCTGGCTGCCGATCCGTCGGTGAAGCCGAGTTGTTCCAGCGTCGTCGCGTCCACGCCGTTCGGCTGGTTTGGCGCCTCGCCCTGCATCTCAGCCTTCGCTGAGGCCGTAGCGGACGCTGCGCCCGAAGCTGAAACCGACGATGCAGCCTGGCGAAACGGCGCAAAGGCCGCCTGGGCGCCGCCAGCGAGCGTCGCCAGCGCGTCGTCAGCCTGCGCCACGCCGCCGATCAGCGCGGCCTCGAAAAGTTCGTAGTCGGCGAAACCGCACAGCGAAGCGATCGCCTTTGCGTTTTCTTCCGCAGAGGCGTCGCCGCCGACCATGCGCGCACGGGATGCCGCGGCGAGGGCGAACGCCGCCGCCGCCGACAGCCGCGTCGCCGTTTCCCTTGGCATAAGGCCGCAATCGGCGGCGGCGGTCATTGCTTCGGCAACCCGCACCGAGCGAAAGCATGGACGCGTCGGGCCTTCGCGATGGCGCAGAAACATCGCAATACGGCGGAAGGCGTCGAAAGCCGTCCTGGAATCAACTCGGCCGTCGCTTTCAGCGCTGTCGTCAATCGTCGGCGCCGGGATCGCATTCCAGAGGGCGCCGTCAATTTCCTCAAGGAACGAGCCCCCTGCGGCAACGTCGCCGGCGACAATCCGTCCACCAGCGATCCACTGCGCAAGCTTTGTCGTTTGCGGCGTGGCGACGAGTTTGGCGAGACGGGCGGCGCTTTCGGTGACGCCCTGACCATTGACCCCGTCGCCGAGGGGCGTCTTCAGCGAATAGACGAGCGGCTCGCCGCGTCCGCCATTCAGGGCGTCACGGAGCTCAGCGCCCAGACGAACGAATGCCCGTTCGGCCATGCGCGCCGCATCGCCGGCAAATCGTTCGCCGCCATAGACGACGACCGCCTCAATCGGCTTGCCGCCGACGAGATCGCGGGTCGCAAAGTCGCCGCCCGCGAGGATGAAGACCCCTTCATCGATGCGGCCAGATGCGCCTTTTCCGATTTCACCGCGCGCGACCGCGCTTCGCAGTAGCCATTTCAGAGCGAGATCGACGGCGCGTTCGGCAAACCAGGTCCGCGCTTCGCTGGTTTCCTGGGCCGTGCGCCAGCCGGCAATCTCCGCAACGTCGAGCGTCAGGTCGATACGGGCGCGGATCGGCGCGAGGCCCTTGTTCAGAGCGTCGGGGCCGCCGGATCCGGCGGCAAGGCTTTCGAGATCGGCAAGCGCGTCGTCGAGCGTCTCGTCGACCTTGCCAGCGGCGGCGGCGGCAGCGACTGCCGGGCGCTGGAACGCCGATTCGGCCGTGCGCCGCGTGCGACCCAGAACGTTCAGCATCGCCAGCATCCGGCGCGGTTCGTCGCGGCCGGCGGCCGGCGCCTCGCCGAGCTCCTTCGCCAGCGCAAGGCGCCATTCCTCGAGCCGCGCGATAGCCGTGGCGGTCCCCAGGGGCGGCGCAGCGGGATCGGACGCCCGGCCGGTTGCCCCGGCCGTCACGCTGGGGCCGGTTCCTGATGCCGTCCCTGATGGCGTTCCGCTGCCGTCGGCGTTGGCGGAAAGGGTGGATTGCGGGCTCTTCTCCTGCGGGCTGGCGGCGGGCTCGGCGGCTTCCGCCGCGGCGGCGGCCTTCGCCCGGCGGGCTTCCTTTATGGCGCGATCGGCGCGCGACGGCCTTCCGCTCATGATCCCCATGACGCTTCTCCCGAATTACGCAACAGTAGGGGGTTCGTCGCCGATCCCCGCATCCGCGGTTCTGGCACGAGGGCCGTCAAGCTCGGGTTAAATGAGTTGCTTCATTTGTCGGGCGCATTTTATAGGGCGTCGCATGCGGGACCCTGTCTCGGAGGAGTAATTTCTTGGTACGGAGCGTCGAAGAGACCCAGACGGCCTCAGCGCGCTGGCGCCTTCGCCTGCCCAACTTCCGACCGGTGGCGGTCTGGGGCTTTGCGATCCTGATTGGGGCCGCCACGGCTTATGGCATCATCGGCTTTCTCTTCGCTATCAATTTCGTTTCGGCGCTCGCCTTCGGCGAAACCGAAAAGACGCTGGTCAGCGGCGCCTCTCATTTGTCGCCGTTCCGGGCGTGGCTCGCCCCGGTGATCGGCGGCTGCGCCGTCTCGGGGGTCCTCGTGGCGGCGGACCGGTTCGGCTGGCTGAAGGACGGCCGGGCGCAGGGGGTTGCTGACGTGATCGAGGCGCGGGCTGTCAAGAACGGCGCGATCGACGTGCGCAGCGGCCTCGCCGCCGCCCTCGTGTCGGCGATCTCGGTCGGCGCCGGCGGCAGCGCCGGCCGGGAAGGCCCCGCCGTGCACCTTGGCGCGACGATCGCCTCGTTCCTCGACGCCCGGTTCGGCTTCTCGGCCAAGGACCGCAGGACCCTGCTCGGGTGCGGCGCTGCGGCGGCGGTGGCGGCCAGCTTCAACGCGCCGATCGCTGGGGTCCTGTTCGCGCTTGAGGTGGTGATGGGCGCCTATGGCCTGTCGATTTTCGGGCCGATCGCCGCCGCCAGCGTCACTGCGGCGATCGTCACGCGCACTCATCTTGGCAATTTTCCGGCGGTCGCTGCGCCGGCCTATGGCGTCGTCAGCAACCTCGACGTGGCGCTCGGCGCGGTGCTCGGGCTTCTTTGCGGCCTCGTTGCAACCGCGTTCCTGGTCGCCACCGAAACCATGACGCTGCGCGTCCGTCAGTTTGCGGATGAACGGAAGATCAGCTATTTCTGGCTGCCGCCGTTCGGCGGCATGCTCGTCGGCGCAATCGGCGCGTTCCTGCCGGAGGTCTTTGGCGTCGGCTACGAAGCGGTAACGAACGCGTTTCAGGGCGCCTACAGCGCCAGGTTCCTTCTCATCCTTCTTGTCTTCAAGATCCTCGCGACCGCGATCACGTTGTCGTGCCGCTTTGGCGGCGGCGTGTTCTCGCCGGGCCTAGTCATCGGCGCGTTCGCCGGGGCGACGTTCAGCGGCCTCGTCGTCTCCTTCATACCGACCGCAAGCGCTGGGGTGGCCTTCTATGCGATGGTCGGCATGGGCGCCGCATCCGGGGCAATCATTGGCGCGCCGATTTCGACCACTCTCATAGTTTTCGAAATGACCGGCGATTACGCCCTGACGACGGCTCTAGTGCTGGCGGTTGCGCTCGCGACCCTCGTCAGCCAGGCGATCGCGGGGCGGACCTTTTTTCACTGGCAGCTGTCCCGGCGGGGCTATGACCTTTCCGAAGGGCCACAGGGAGTTATCCTCCAGACAATCCGTGTGCGTGACGTCATGGAACGCATGCCGCCCGCGCCGCCGCTGCCTGAAGACGCGCCGCGGCTCGCAACGATGGAATCCCTCGGCAAGGCGCTCGCCCAGTTTGAGAAGCTCGAGGAAGTGGGCCTGCCGGTTGTCTCGTCGAAGGAGCCGGATGAGGTCGTCGGCTACCTGTCGCGGGTGCGCGCGCTGAACGCCTACAACAAGGCGTTGATCGACAGCCATATCGAGCACCATCGCTAGAACATTTCCGACGGAGCGGATGACGGGCCATCGCCGGAAAATGCGCGTAGCCATCAATCAAGGGAGCAGGTTCGTGATCCGGACGTGAACGAAGGCGCTCCAGGCGCCGCGCACGCCCTGGCCGATCAGTCGGCGGCTGGCCGAGCCCGCGATGCGTGACCGCTGGCGATTTCAGCAGATCATCCGTTCCAGGCCAGGCGCGTCACCCCCTCAGGTCGCGTTCACGATCATCCAGATCGCGCTGAACCAGCCGATGCCGACGAGCGTCACGGCGTGAATGCGCCGATCGGTCAGCCAGTCATAGGCGACGAGCGATGCGAACAAGCCGGACCAGACGGCGACGAAGAAAATCCACCAGCCGACGTCGACGTAGACAGCCGGCAGGCGGGCGAACAACGGCTCCAGCGGGTCGAACGCGCGCGACAGGATAGGCTCCATCATGAACAGCGTGCCGAGCAACATGAGTCGCTTGTGGCGGTCGGGACGGCCGCGATTCGCGAACGCCGCGGCTACGAACGCCGCGTAGCTCGGCAGCAGGATCCGGTTCGCTCTGACAAGCGTTGTCATCGCGTCCCAGCCTTTCCACACAGCCGCAAAAACAAAGATCGTGCTGGCCGTCACGCCGATGGCCGCGAGCAGCCCAGCGACGCCGAGGCGTCGGTGCGCGCTGACGTCGCCGTTGCGGATCAGGTTCGCCTGCGCGAAGAAAACGGCCATCCAGGCGAGGCAGAAAAGACCGTGGACGATGAACTTCGGATCGCCGTTGCTTGGCTGGCGGACGTTCCAGAAGAGATTGTCCGAAAATCCCCACACGGACAGGCCGAGCGTGATGGCGCTGATCCACGAAAAATATTTGGCGCGCATCCATCGCCCGGCAAAGTCCGCGTCCGTCTTCGCTTCGCCGGTCGACGCCATGGCTTTCTCTAGACGTCGAATTCGACGCCCTGCGCCAAAGGCAGGTCAGGGGAATAGTTGATTGTGTTCGTCGCGCGCCGCATGTAGGTCTTCCACGAGTCGGAACCGGACTCGCGGCCCCCGCCGGTCGCTTTCTCGCCGCCGAACGCGCCGCCAATCTCCGCGCCAGAGGTGCCGATATTGACGTTTGCGATGCCGCAGTCGCTGCCGCTTGCAGAAAGGAACCGTTCCGCTTCACGCAAGTCCGTCGTGAAAATCGACGACGACAGGCCCTGTTCGACATCGTTCTGCAGGCTGACCGCCTCGTCAAGGTTCGCATACTGCATGACATAGAGAATTGGCGCAAACGTTTCCTCCAGCATCGGCCCCGTCTGCTCCGCCATCTCGACAATTGCAGGCCTTGCGTACTGGCCCTTCTCAAGCCCCTCGATCTTCATCGGTTCGCCGCCGGCGACAGGCACGCCCATTTGACGCGCCGAAGCGAGGACGTTCTGCATTTTTTCCATCGCCAATCCGTCGATCAACGGCCCGACCAGCGTCTTCGTCGATCGCGGGTCGCCGACCGCAACGCTGGCGTAGGCGTCCTTCAGACGGCTGATGACATCGCCATAGACGCTTTCGTGCACGAACAGGCGCCGCAGGCTGGTGCAGCGTTGGCCGGCGGTGCCGACCGCGGAGAAAACAGCGCCGCGCACGGCAAGCCCTATGTCGGCGCTCGGCGCAAGGATCGCCGCATTGTTGCCGCCGAGCTCCAGGATCGTCCGCGCGAAGCGCTTCGCCGCGCGGGGCGCAAGCTCCGCGCCCATCCGGCACGAGCCAGTGGCGGATATGAGCGGCACGCGCCGGTCGTCGGCGAGCGCGCCGCCGACGCCCTTGTCGCCCAGCACCAGGGTCGACAGGCCCTCAGGCGCCGGGTGGCCGGTCGTTTCTGCGAAGCGCGTCGCGGCGCGTGCGAAAAGCCCCTGAATGGCGAGCGCGGTGAGCGGCGTTTTCTCCGATGGTTTCCATACGCACGGATCGCCGCAGACAAGCGCAAGCGCTGCGTTCCAGGACCATACCGCGGCGGGAAAGTTGAAGGCCGAGATGATCGCGACGGGACCAAGCGGGTGCCACGTTTCCATCATCCGGTGACCGGGACGCTCCGACGGCATCGTCCGGCCGCCAACCTGTCGCGACAGCCCGACGGCGAAGTCGCAGACATCGATCATTTCCTGGACCTCGCCGAGGCCCTCGCTCAGCACCTTTCCCGCTTCAATGGTGATGACCCGGCCGAGCGCCCTCTTGCCGGCGCGCAGCTCCACGCTGAGCAGGCGGACCAGTTCGCCGCGCAACGGCGCCGGCGTTTCCCGCCATTGTTGGAATGCAATTGCCGCGCGGCCGACCGCCTCACGCACGTCGCCGGGGTCCGCGTCGGCAACGCGGGCGATTTCCGATCCGTCGATGGGCGACCGGATCGCCCGGCCTGTCACGACTTTCTCGGGAAATTCGACGCCAAGTTCGGTGAATGCCGCGCGCACGTCGTCTTTCGGCGCGGGCAGGGAGGGGAGCGTCATGTGTCGGATCCTTGGGAGCGGCCGCTTGTCTATGCCGTGACGCGCCGACGCCGATCAAGCAAAACGAACGAAAGGGCCCAATGCGGGTTAGCGCTCGCGCCGGGAATCGCTACACTCGTAGCGTCATCACGCGCAGCGGAGTCGATTATCATGACGAGATTGAAATCAAGCGACGCGAAGGCATTCGCCGCCGCAATCGCGTTTGCCGGCACCGGCCTCGCTACGGCCGCGCGAGCCGAAGTTATCGAGACAGGGCCGGATCATTTTCGTCTTGGTCTTGAGGCGACGTCGCCGCTGCCGCCGGATCGCCTGCGGCGGCGGCTGATCGACCCCTCGGACTGGTGGTCGGGCGATCACACCTATTCCGGGGATGCCTCAAACCTGGCGCTCGATCTTCAGCCAGGCGGTCTGTGGTCGGAAACCTGGGCGGGCGGGGCGGTCGCCCATGGCCGCGTTCTGATGTTCCGTACTGGCGAGATGCTGCGGCTCGAAGCGCCCTTCGGCCCATTGCAGGGCCTTGGCGTCGCCGCCGTTTGGACGATCTCCATCTCGCCGGACGGCGACGGGTCGAAAGTGCGGTTCGACTATGTCGCAAACGGCGGCGACGATCTGGAGCCCCTTGCCGCCGCGGTCGACAGCGTGAAGTCGGCGGCGCTGAAGAACCTTACGCGTCCGGACTGATCCGGCGCTCAGCGTCGAACGGCGCCGAGGCGCGCTTCGAGCCGTTCGGAAAACCAGTTGATGATGCGGCGCCACAGTTCGTCCTTCAGGACCGCGCCCTCGACGTCGAATTCGAGGTTCGGGTTGTCGTTGATTTCGATAATCACGACGCCAGCGTCCGTCTGTTTCAGGTCGACGCCATAGAGCCCGTCACCGATTAGCCGCGCGCCGCGCACGGCGGCGTCGATGACCGCCGGCGGCGCGTCCTCGACCGGCAGCGTGTCGGCTGCGCCTTCGGTCATCTTCCCGTCGGCGCGATGGCGGATGATTTGCCAGTGGCCGCGCGCCATGTGGTAACGGCAAGCATAGAGCGGCTCCCCCGCGAGCACGCCGATCCGCCAGTCAAAGGTCGTCGGCGCGTAGGCCTGCGCGATCACCAGCGCCGATTCCGACAGCATCTTTGCTGCGCCCGCGCGCAGTTCCTCGATGGTCATCGCCTTGACCATGTTCATGCCGAACGAGCCGTCTGGCGCCTTCAGGATCGTCGGCGCGCCGAGCCGCGCGAACACCGCGTCAAGCCGCGTGTCCTCGTCCACAATCTCCGTCAGCGGAATTGGCAGGCGCGCCTTCTCGAGAATCTCTTTCAGGTAGACCTTGTTGGTGCAGCGGAGCATCGAGGTGGTGTCATCGATGACCGGCATCCCTTCCTGCTCGGCTCGCCGCGCAAAGCGGTAGGTGAAATTGTCGATGGCGGTGGTCGCCCGAATGAACAGCGCGTCGAACTCGGCGAGGCTTGGCAGGTCGGTGGGGTCGAGGATCTCCGCGTCTACGCCCATCTTTTCCGCGACCGCCATCAGCCGCTTAACGCTGGACGGACGCGACGGCGGGGTCTTTTCGTTCGGATCGACAAGCACCGCGAGCGACCATTTCGCTGGCCCCCGCGCCTTCGGGGCCGACGCGCGCCCTTTCGTGAAGGCCGCCATCGCCTCAAGGAAAAACGCGCGACGGTCGTCCTTCAGCTTGTGCGGCGGCACAGGCCGGATGCGGACGATCTCGTGCGGCGGCTTGGCGTCGAACTCGATTTCGAGCGCCGGCGCCCGGAACCAGTCCGACGCCTCCCGCGCCAGCCGGTCGAAGCCGTCGCGGGCGGAGCGTGAAAAGGCGACGAACAGCGTTTCCGCATCGCAGGGAGCGCCCTTCGTGCGCGCTTCGCGCAAGCGCGCGTTCAAATCGGGCAAGGCGTGGGCATACAGCGCCTTTGCCGAAAGTTCGACCATGGTCTGCACGCTGGGGCTGACCCTGTGGCCGCGCGCTTCGGCGAGAAGGGAGGCGAAATAGCCTTCCGTTTTGTAGGCGTAGGACCGCGCGAGATTCAGGACATAGGGGCGCCGCCCCTCGAAAAGCGCCGGCTTGCCAAGATAGTCCGTTACGGACATGACCTTGTGCGGCGTCTCAGATTGCCGGATATCGTTCGCCGCTTCGACCAGTATGAGCCAGTCCGTCACCGGATGGCTTCTTTTCCGACGGGCAATTTCTTCTCCATGCGCAGCGCGTCCCCGCCGTCCGCGTAATAGGCGGGAATTCGTTCGATTACCCGATACCCGGCGCGCCCGTAAAGCGCGATTGCTGGGGCATTGGTTCCCCTGACCTCGAGGCGCGCCCGGTCGCAGCCTCGCGCCATAGCGTCCGCCTCGGCGGCGGCGAGCAGGTCCAGGGCGAGCCCCCGCCCGCGCGCCGCCGGCGCGACTGCCAGGGAATAGATACGCCCGACGCGTGCGCCGCGGCGATAGAGCATGGCGATGGCGCCGCCAAGGCTGGGCGCGTTGCCGGTCGGCGGCGACGTTTCTTGCGGCGGCGTTTCTTGCGGTGGCGGGGCGACGAGAACCGCAGAATTCCCACGCAACACGCGCGCCCAGGCGCGGCGGGAAAAACGATCCGCATCGGGAAAGCCGGCCTCAAGCGCGACCAGCGCGTCAAGATCGGCAGGCTCAGCGCGTCTAAAATCTTTTCGCAACGTGGATGCTTCCATCTGGCGATGGCGGAGGTTGCGGAGAACCTCGGCCGCATTCGACGAATGGGTCAAACGGCAAATTGGCCGACGGCCCGCAAAGCAAACCCGCGCCAGATAGGCCGGTCGGCATCGGGATGTTGTCGGCGCCGGACGTTGCGCTACCCCGCAAGCGTCAATGAGGATCGCCGCGCCGCCCGGCATTGCGGCGTGGGCCGAGCATTCCGGCCACCATGCGCGCGGCGCCCTTGATCGTGGCGCTGATTCCCTGATTTGAGCTGGCCGCAACGCGGCGAGAATGGGTGTCCGGGGCAATTCGATCAAGCCAACCGACCAATTCCGGATAGTCCAGCCTCGCGCGCAACGACGACTTTGCAACGACTGACGGCGACTGCTCCGCAATGGCGAGGCAGAGAAAGGCGTTGAATTTTTCGACGCGGAAATACGCGCTGTGGATCAGGGACGCCCAGTCGAAATGCTCGGTCAGTTCGTCAAGGCCGCCGGCGGTCAGCACGCCGGCGTTCAGCGCGTTGACGATCACGCGGCGGATATTAGATGCGTTGCCGGAAAGCGCCCGGTCGCTGAGGTTTTCAAGTTCGAGATCGAGCGCGTCGGGAAGCGGCCGCCAGCGTTGCCGTGGGTTAAGGGCGTGGGGCGTCTGGGACACGTCGGCGACCCGGACGTGCTTGTCGTTCTCTGCGCGGCCGAACGCGCGACCGCGGATGATCGACCGGATGATCCGGTTGAGCGTGGCGCGAACCGGCGCGTCGATGACAAAAAAGACTAGCGCAATCAGGCCGCGCGAAAGGATGATGAGCGCGCCGAAAAGGGCCGGGAACAGGAGACCTGCGTTCGCCATCCCGCGCGCAAGGCCGCTTGCCGTGGCCGCTGCGGAAGATTGGAACGCCATGGACGATGTATTCCGGCATGCTGTGGTTTCTTCGGACCGCAACGAAACGGCGAACTCATAGAGGCGCCAACCGAACGGACCGTCCAATTTTCGCTCACACGTTTTCGACCGGTTGGTGAGATCGTCGCGGGCCCCTGTGAGGTTCGGGCAAAAAGCCGATGGCTGATTATCCCGCGTCCAGTCCGCCTCGGGGCTTATGTCCTCGCCGCGCAAGGTGAGACCGAGCGCCTCGACGCCGAACAGGAAAGGCGCGACGGCGCAATAGGAGAACTTCGGCGGAACGAGATTGAAGTGTCCGACGCCGATTTTCCAGTTTTCGGGCAGGATCGTAAGCCGCGGATCAACCTTGTCCCCGTCAGAGCCGACGGCGCCTGAGGCGCAATGGGCGAAACCCTGCCGGTGCAGCAGGAAAATCTCCTCATTGTCGTCGCTCTGATTATCGTCGCTTTTCGGGCCTTGATTCTCACTCTCTTGGCCGTTTTCGACTTCAGTTGCCGGGCGGTCGTCGATTTCCGACGCCAGGAGATAGGTCCTGCATTGAGTTGATTCCGTGGCGAGATATTCTTTTGTGAGAGCGTCGGCCTTCGCGAGGACACCTGCGACAGCGCCGGTGATCCGGGCATATGCCTCCTCTCTTACTCTATTGGCAGATTGTCCCAACTGGGCGGCATCGCCGGCGGAATCAGGCTCGGTATTGCCAGCTTCTGAGAGATACGCGCTTAAATATGCGCGACGGAGGCGAGCTCTGAGCTTGCCAATGAATTGTTCCCACCGGCGTTGAAATTCCCTGTCCCTGGGGATGATCGGCGCACGGAATTCGCATACGGCTTTGCCATTCCGGCCGGGGCAGACGATCTCGATGTAGCTTTCTTCGCTCCGCGACACGACAGACAGCAGCTCTACCGACGACGGGATGCGATCCTGTTGTGTCGGCTCCAGTTTGCCGTAACTGGGCAGGCCGTCGATATCCAGCTGACATGAGGTTGGGTCCTGTTCCACAAGACGGCTGTTCCAGGAGGGCTTCACGCTTGGGCATTCCAGAATCTTGCTGAGCGCCCCTCGGTCCGGCACAGGAGCAAATAGGGCGTCGATCGCCTTGTTGGCCGCCCGTTCCGCGTCATTCTGGGCGGCGAGATCCTGATTGGCGTCGCCCGCTTTCTTGAATTCTTCTTCAAGGATGGTTCTCGCCTCCTCGTCGAAGTCGTCGGAAATCTTGTCGCGGGACACCATGCCGAGCGTTCCGAAGGCTGACGTTGCACTGATCGACTTCAGGTTTTCCTGCGCGCCCATTCTCATACCTTCAACGCCGAACAGGACAACGGCCGCGAGGAAAACCGACAGAATGACCGCCAGCAGGTACTCAAGGGGGCGAAGCGCATTCGCCGGCGCGACGCGAACCTTTTCCTTTATCGCCCCGCGTAGGGCGCCGATCGCTTCGTCCCGGGAGCTGTAAAGATTGACCGCGCCAGCGCCGAAGGCGTCGCGCAACGCGACGTCGCGGCCCGAAACGTTCTGGTCGGTTAAACGGCGCCAGCCCAGCGCAAGCGCGGGAAGGCCGACAACCAATGCGACCGGCGTCCAGAAGGTCCACCCGCCTGCCTGGGCGTCGTCCAGCATGCGCTCCGGCGTGCGAACAAGCTCGAGGATCGGGGCAAGCAAGACAAGGGTGGAGAGAACAAGGCCGGTCCAGGCCGCGCCGAACTGGGTCAGCAGTGAATTTCGCTTTGACCGGAGGAATGGCGTGCCGACCGTCGCCCAGGTCTCAATGTTCGTCAGGTCGAGCTGTCGCGGCCCGAGCGACGTGCGCAAAGCTCCTTCGATGACGTTCCCGCCGTGGCTGTGGCCGACAAGGATAACCTTCTCGCCGGCCTCTTGCAGGTCGACGAGCCGTTCATGAAGCTGCCGCGCGCCGTCGCGCCGGGCATCCGGCGTATTGCGGCCGCCGTGTTCAACGTCCCATCGAAAAGACTCCCAGCGGATGTCGTCGCCGGCCGTATCTGAAAGGTGTTCAAGGACGGATGCGTGGAATGCGGAGCCTGCCTCCCACCATTTTGCCGGCGCGTCGCCTTCTCCGTCCGCCGAACGCGATGGCGCACCGTCCAAGGTGCCGTGCACCGCAACGATCGTAACCATGAACAACCCCCGACAAGCCCTTCCCCGCACTTGGGCTAGGAGACGATTGTGACAACTGCAACCAGGGTCTGCAATCGGCGGTCAGTGTTGAGTGTCTCGCTTTGCGCCGCAAAAATGCGGCGCAGCGTGCGCGACGGCAATCCGCGTCGAGGTCAGGCAGATCGCCCGATCAGGCAGCTATGCCCGTGCGAACCGCAACGGAGAGGGAAGCGGCCAGTTGCTCGCGCCGGATCGGTTTCGTCAGGAAGTCGGTGAACCCTTCGCCGAGCAGTTTTTCGCGTTCGCCGCTCATTGCGTCCGCCGTGCACGCAATGATCGGAATGCTCGCGCCGGCCGCGCGCAGCCGCCGCATCGCCTCGACGCCGTCCATCACCGGCATGTGCTTGTCCATGAGGATCGCATCGACCGCGCCCGGCTTGTATTTCTTGACGCCTTCCTCCCCATTGACCGCGCATTCGAACGTCGCCCCGAGGGAGGCGAGGAAGCGCTCCGCCACCATCCGGTTCACCACATTGTCTTCGACCAGCAGGATGCGAACGCCGGACAGGGCCGCGTCGTTCGACGGCGCGGGCTGCTCGCTGCGTGCGGCCGGCTGGACGGTTGTCTGGAGGGTTGGCGCGGCGACGGCGACGACCGGCGCAGAGAACTCGAAACTTGATCCCTGTTCGGATGATGAAGCAAGCCTGACGTCTCCGCCCATTGCTCGCGCAAGCTCGCGTGAAATCGACAGGCCGAGTCCGGTGCCGCCATGGCTGCGCGTTATCGCCGCCTCGGCCTGTTCGAACGGCTGGAAAATCTTTCCACGGAAGCTTTCAGGGATGCCGGGTCCGGTGTCGGCGACGGTCAGCAAGAGCCGTCCGGACAGTCGCGCGTCGATGTTTGCGGGCTCAAAGCGCACGTCAATGCGCACGCCGCCTTTTTCGGTGAACTTGATGGCGTTCGAAATCAGGTTCGTCGCGACCTGTCGAATCCTGAGACTGTCCCCAGTCACGACGTCAGGGAAGGCCGCATCGATATGCAGTGTAAGGTAGAGATCCTTGGCGCTAGCGGTCTCGCGCCAGGTATCGGCAAGATTGGTCAGTAACTCGCGCGTACTGAAGTCGTTCTCGTCAATGACCAATCGCCCGGCGTCAATCTTCGAGAGGTCGAGGATGTCATTGAGGATCATGAGCAGCGATCCGCCGGAGTCCTTGATCGTCCGCAGAAGATGTCGCTGGTCATCATCGAGTTCAGTGGCGAGGAGAGATTGCGTCAGTCCGAGCACGCCATTTAGCGGCGTGCGCAGCTCGTGGCTCATTGTCGCGAGAAATCGGGACTTTGCCGCCTCCGCCGCGCGCGCACGACGCGCTGTTTCCTCCAGCTCTTCAAACGCATGAAAGATGCTGGCGCTAAAGGCGAAGCCGACCGCGCTCGACATGATGACGGCGAACGACACCTGGATCGCCCGCTGCAGGTTGCGTGGTTCGTAGTAGGCCGAGTCCGGCAGCGGATGGCCTGAGGACCAGAAATAGAGAAAGGCGATGGCGACAAGGGACGCTGCGCCGCAGGCAGCCGTCAACCTTGGCCCGCTGACAAAGCCGCAAAGCATTGGCGATAGAACAAGAAAAGGCAGCAACGCGGAATTGATTCCGGTGTCGTCCGGCAGGGACGCCGCAAAAATCCCGGCGAATGTCAGGAAAGTCAGAAAGGACGCATAGAACGTAAACGCCTTGGAGTATCGCAGGCCGTGAATCGCCAGCAGAACGATGGCGACAATAGCGATCGCGATCGAATGATCGAGGGTCCAGGCGCGGTAGGTCAGCGTCATGCCATAAAGGTTGAGACACTGGATGGCGGCGAACGCCCAACCGAATGCGTAGATTGACCGGGATCGCACGATAACGCTCGTCTGGGACCGGGGATCAATCCGCAGGAATGCCTCATAGCGCCTAAAAAACTCTTGCAGCATGACACTCCCCGAAACTGCATCGGCATGCGCCGGGGATTTAAATGGAAAGTTTTAATTATTGGCTTTTCAGGAAGGTTTATTGAAGGTTTACCTTGCGGTTGTTCGCGCCGTGAAAGTCCGCCGGGCCAGCGCCAAAAAGACGCAAACCGAAAGCAAGGGCGCCAGGCGGTGCTTCCGCGAGTTGGGGCGGCGCCTGCTATCGTGAAGGACGTGACTGGATCATGGCGCGCGAAGAAGGCGACGCTGGCGGACGCGACGACGTCGCGACAGCGTCGACCATAGCGCCCCCTCGCTGTATACCCCGACGCCGTATCCCCGTCGCCGTGCCTCCGGACACTGCACTGAACGCGCATCAACTGCCTTCGCCAAAGTAGGCAGGATGCCGTCAGCAGGACAAAGAGCCGCGACCCCTTCTACCGTGGGCCGAGCATGTTCTCGGGGCGAACGATCGCGTCGAAGTCTTCGGCCGGAATGCCATCCCTGATCGCCTCTTCGCGCAGGGTGGTGCCGTTCTTGTGGGCTGTCTTTGCGATCTTCGCCGCGCGGTCGTAGCCATATTTCTCTTTCAGCGGGGTCACCAGCATCAGCGAGTTTTCAAGGCCGCGCTTGATGTTGTCGAGCCGGGGTTCGATGCCGACCACGCAATTCTCCGTAAACGACACTGCGGCGTCAGCCATCAGACGCACCGACTGAAGGAAGTTGTAGGCCATCATCGGGTTGAAGACGTTCAGCTCGAAATGGCCCTGGCTGCCGGCGAACTTGATCGCCGCGTCATTGCCCATGATGTGCGCGCAGACCTGGGTCAGCGCCTCGCACTGGGTCGGGTTCACTTTGCCGGGCATGATCGACGACCCGGGCTCGTTCTCAGGAAGGGCGAGTTCGCCGAGGCCGGATCGCGGGCCCGAACCGAGGAAGCGAATGTCATTGGCGATCTTGAAGAGCGACGCCGCAACCGTGGCGATCGCGCCATGGGTCATTACCATCGCATCATGGGCGGCGAGTGCCTCGAATTTGTTCGGCGCGGTCGTGAATTTAAGTCCGGTGATCGCCGCGATCCGGTCGGCGACGCGTTCTGCGAACTCTGGCGGCGAGGCGAGGCCGGTGCCAACGGCGGTGCCGCCCTGGGCGAGCTGCATCAGGTCGGGCAATGTAGTCTCGATGCGGCGGACGCCGTTCCCGACCTGCGTAACGTACCCTGAGAATTCCTGCCCCAGCGTGATCGGCGTTGCGTCCTGCGTATGGGTGCGGCCGATCTTGATGATGTCGTTCCAGGCTTCCGCCTTGTCATTCAGCGCATTGCGCAACTGTTGCAGGGCGGGGATCAGCCGGTGGTGGAGCTCCTCCGCGCAAGCAACATGCATCGCCGTCGGGAATGTGTCGTTCGATGACTGGCTCATGTTGACGTGATCGTTCGGGTGGACCGGCCTTTTTGATCCGATCTCGCCGCCGAGCATCTCGATCGCGCGATTGGCGATGACCTCGTTGGCGTTCATGTTGGACTGGGTGCCGGATCCGGTCTGCCAGACGACAAGCGGGAAATGGTCGTCGAGCTTGCCTTCGATCACTTCCTGGGCCGCCGCGACGATCGCCTTGCCGATCTTCGCGTCGAGCTTGCCGAGATCGATGTTGGTTTCCGCAGCGGCGCGCTTGACGACGCCGAGCGCGCGCACGATCGGCGCGGGCTGCTTTTCCCAGCCGATCCTGAAATTGCCAAGGGAGCGCTGGGCCTGCGCGCCCCAGTAGCGCTCGGCCGGCACGTCAACCTCGCCCATGGTGTCGGATTCGATGCGGGTTTCCGGGCGACGAGCGGTCATGGAGGGCCTCTTGGGGTGGTGGTTCGGGGTTGGGTCAGGCGATATCACGCCGGCGGCGGGATGGGAATTCGCGGTGGGGAGGAGGGCGCAGCGTACCCCGTCGCCTTAAGCGGTCGGCAACCAAGATCGCGGAATGTCCGGGCGGCAGGGACGGACAGGCTTGCGATGACCGAAGCGGCTATTGATGCATGCACGCCGGCAGGCGCCGAGCGCCGCGGCGGCGAAGGGCTGGCCCGCGCCTGCGCGGTGGCGGGCGTCGGCCTCGCGCTCGGATTTCTGACGCTCGCGGCGCCGCGCCTTCTGAATGATCCGGACACGTTGTGGCATGTCCGCGTCGGATCCGACATCATCGCGTCGCGTTCTTTGCCCACGGTTGACGCTTATTCCCACACTGACGCCGGTTCGCCCTGGATCGCCAAGGAGTGGCTGAGCCAGGCGCTCTATGGCGGCGCGCATGACCTTGCAGGCTGGACCGGGGTCGTCTGTCTCGCCATCGCAGCTCTCGTCGCGTCATTCAGCGTCGTGCACCGGGCGGTGGCGCGCGAGCTTGCGCCGTTGCCCGCCTTTGCTATCGCATTCTGGGCCTTTGCGATGTCCAGCGGCGCCTTTCTCGCACGCCCCCACGCGCTCGCCCTGCCTGTGGCCTTGTGGTTTATCGACGATGTCTGGCGTCGCGCGCGCGATCGCGCGCCGCCGAATGTTGTCTCGCTCGCTGCGCTGTGCGTCTGGGCGAACCTGCATGGCAGCATCGCTATCGGTCTCGCCGCGGTCGCTTTCGCGTCGGCCCATGCCGTGATCGCCAATTCGACAATGGCCAATGCGGCGATGACCGGCTGGTCGTTCTCGCTCGCCGGCGTCCGCGACGCGCTTTTAGACGAAAGGTCGCGGCGCTGGATCGCGTTCGCCGCCGCGGCGCCGCTCGCCGCTTGCATTCATCCGTATGGGATCGAAGCGCTGCGGTCGACGCTGGTGATCGCCGGTTCGCCCGCCAAGGAATTCATCCGGGAGTGGCGCTCGTTCACGATAGGCGGCGAGCCGGTCATGGCTTTGCATCTTCTGGTCGCGGGTTTCTGTCTTCTGACGTCGCGGTTTCGTGCGCCCGTCTTCGCAGCGGCGTTCGCGCTGGCGCTTCTCGCGATGTATCTTGCCCATGTCCGGTTCGCGTGCTTCCTCCTGCTCGCGACGCCGATCGTCCTCGCCCGCGACATCGCGCGCGCCGCGCCTTCGCTCTTGCGGGGCGCGCAAGGCGACAGGCCTGGCGACATGGTCGAAGCCTCGTTGACGCGGATTGGCCGCGGCGCGGCGTTCGCGTTCGCAGTCGTCGCCGCCATCGCAGTCGCCACGATCGCCGTCGTCGGACCGCGGCCGCCGGCCCGGGTTTATCCGCTCGCCGCAATCGACGCTGCGCGCAACGCCGGCGTCGAGGGGAACGTCCTCAACGCCTACAATTTCGGCGGGGCGCTTCTGTTTGAAGGCGTGCCGACTTTTCTCGATGGCCGCACGGACAGGCTCTTCGATGAAGGAAGGTTCTTCGCCGAGGTGATGCGCAACATTAATTCGCCCGCAGCGCTCGATCGCTATATTGAGACCTACGACATTGGCTGGACCATCCTGCCGCCTGGCCATCCGTTCGACGCGATGCTTGAGGCGCGGCCGGAATGGACCCGTCTCTACGCGGACGATGTGGCCGTCGTGCGCCAGCGGACGCCTTGACCGGGGCGACTACTTCTTGCGGAACGAATCGAGGCTGACGACTTCCGCGCCGGCCTCGGCCGTCGCTTCGTCTTCGGCGTCTGGCGTATCCGTTGCCGGCAGGTCAGCGGCGTCCCCGTTGGCGAAGTGGGTGAAGCGGAGGTCGAAATGGACGCTCGGATCGGCAAAGGCCGTGACGGCGTCGAACGGCACGCGCAAGCGAGAGGGCTCGCCTTTGAACCAGAGCGTCACCTCAAAGCGTTCCTCGTAGACCTGAAGGTCCTTGAACTGATGTTGCAGGACGATTGTCATCCGTTCAGGATAGGACTCAACCAGCGCGTCCGGGATCGACACGCCGGGCGCCGTTGTTAGGAACTCGATGTAAAAATGGTGCTCCCCCGGCGCGGCCCCGAGGTCCCGTGTGATTGTCAGCACATCGTAGACGACGCGCCGCAGCGCGTTGTCCATGAGGAATGCGTAGTCGAGCTCAACGTCGCTCACGCCAAGTCTCCGAGCAGTGGGCGGATTCAATGTCGGTAGCGGTGCGGACGCCCGGACGCAATCAATTTACGCGCATGCGGCCGATCTGGTTCGGACGCCCGACGCGTTCGGGACCACGGGCGCGGCGACGTCGGCGCTGTGCGCCTGGCGACGTCCTGTCACCTTTCAGGCTGGATGGCGATAAGTCCCCGGCTTCTGTTGCCAGGCGCCGGGGGGCCCCGCCTAACCTTGGAAAGAGGCTAGGACTTCAAATGCGAATTCACGCGAGCTGCGTTACGCAGCCAGAGCGAACTCTTCCGAGTAGTTGTCGTTGGCAACTATTCAGGGTTGGCCCAATAACGGAGGCCATCCGGGCAAAAGCGCAGTCTTTACACGTTCGTCGATCCTATTTCGGCCCCGCCGCAGGCATCCTGTAGGTTGGCCGGTTTCCGGCTGCGTCTGGGATGCCTCTGGTGGAGCCGCCGGGTACCGCCCCCGGGTCCGATCCGCTTATTACACAGGCCATTTATCGCCATAGCCGGCACGCCGGCCGGACCAATATAGACATCAAAGATTGATGATTGAAGGGCGCGATGCGGATTGGCGACACTGCGCGCAATACAGCTGGCAAAGCGAATTTTTTACGGTTTCAATGCGATGCGCGTGGATTCTGTCAAATCTTTGTAACTTGACCGCATTATGTGCGCTTGGGGAGGGCGGCGTTGCGCCGCTAATTCCGTCGCCACGCCGGGGTCCGCTCCGGCGCGCTCGCGAAAGGCGTTCGACATGGAACCGATCGATTTCCGTAAGTGGCGTCGGCAACTGGGAATGTCCCAGAAGGACGCAGCCCATGCGCTGGGCCTTAAGCGCCGCATGATCCAGTACTACGAAAAGGGCGAGCGGGAGGGCGAAAAGGTCAAGATCCCGCTTTCGGTGCGGCTCGCCTGCTTTGCGATTTCAGAAGGCGTCATCGATTACCACGGGCCGGGGCGCAAGATTCATCGCCGCGACCCGCCAAAAGGGGGCGGCAAGGACGCCGGCAAGCAAGTCGACAAGGATGCTGGCAAGGAATCTGGCAAGGAATCCGCCAAGGATGACGCCAGGGACGTGGCAAAAAACGGCGCTGGCGAGGCCGCCAAGGACGAGATCCCGATTTCGCCGGCTGTGGCCGCTGCCGCCGAAGACGAGCCCAGCCGTCAGTCGTCAAAAGAACCGGCCAACGACAGCCTCAAGGCGGCCGGGAAGGTTGACCCCAAAGCTGAACCTAAGCCTGGCCATAGGGCTGACGCGAAGGCTGGCCAAAAGGAAGACGCCAAAGATAGCGCCAAGGCCGGGCGGGGCGACGGGGCAAAGGATTCGGCGCCGCCCAAGGGCAAGAAATCCGACTCCCAGAAAGTCGGCAAGGGAGGGGGCGGGGCCCCAGCGAAATCGAAATAGCTTCAGGTAACTTTGCCGTTACTGATCCGACGCTCGTTGATCCCGATCGGCCTCGCCCGCTTCGTTTTCATTTGGCGAGGGCTCGATCGAGCCGGCGTCGACTTCCGTACCCTGCCTCGCGGCGCCGGTGCTCAATGGCAGGGCGTCGAGCCCGTCGGTCGCCGGGCTGTTGGGCGGGGGGCCGTCCGGGCCGATCGCCGGCAAACGCCGACGGGCGCTTGTCGGCCGGTCATCGCCGAGTTCATCTGGCCGTTGCGCCCGGCTCGCCACATAGGCGTCGTAGCCGCTCCGCGTCTCGAAGCTTCGCACAATGTCGATATAGGCCCGGATGGTGGCCGCCTCAGGGTGGTCAACAGCGGCCCGCAGCCGGTCTAGCGCAGCATCGCCATCAACCCCGAGGGAAAAGCGCATGAACCCGTAGTCGAACCCTTCCGCGTCGACCCTGCCCTGCATCAGTCGCCGTTCCTGGTCTCTGGCGCTGATGGCGTAAGGGTCAAGGAGCGGCGATCCGGCCGCCAGCAGCGCGATGGCGGTCAGTGCGGCGAGGCCCGCATTGAGGCGCGACGTGAGCGGCATCCAGCGATCCGCGCGGGTCAACGCCTCGCCAAGAACGCTGAGGATGCCGGCTGCGGCGTGTGCCAGGGCAATGCCTGCGGCTCCAAGGCCGAGGATGCGAAGCGGCGTCAGGCCGTAGGCGTCGATCCGGATCTGCAATCCACGAAAGGCCAGGTAGGCGAACGCTGGCGCGGCAATCAGTGAAATGATCGCCGGCGCCCGCAAGATCATCGATGGCGGTCCGCCGTCGCCGCTCTGGCGGATGCCGTTGAACGCAAGCCATATCAAGGCGGTCCAGGCGATCATCACGGCGCTTGGATAGGGCGTGCGGATCGCAAGCCACGGACTGGACAAGATGCCGAGGGCAATCAGCGTCACCGACGCAACCGCTATGGCCGGCGTCGCGAGGCGCGCCGCGCCGACCGCGATGAATCGCAAGGCGCCGAGCGCTGCGGACCGGCCGCGCATCACGCCGATCACGAGCCCGATCAGCGCGCCGACGAACGGCCATGTGAGCCAGGCGTAAGGCGCCGCCATGGCGGCGGCCGCGCCAGCCTGCGGGCCGAGGACGAGGGCGCCCGCGCCAAGCAGCGCCGCACCCGGCGAGATCAGCATGGCTGCCGCGAGCAAAACCAGCGGCAGAGTCAGGACATGGAGGAAAAACGCTGAATCCGCGGCCGAAGCGGCTTCGGACCCGGCCGCCGCCGTCGATGCTCCGTGGCGCAGGATATACGCCTTCACGAACGCCACCATGAGATAGCCGCCTGCGGGCGCGGCAAGGGCGAACCACAACGCCGCCGGCGCCCCTGCACGGCGGCCGGTAGGATCGTCGGCGGCCAGCGACATCCAGTAGGCGGGCGCTGCGATCAGCGCTGCAATGACAAGCGCCGCGATGAACGGCCGAAGCCGATCCGTGCGTTCGACGAGAAATGCATAGGCGAGGGCGAACGCCCCCACGTAAAACGCGCCGGCGCCAAGGCCGGCCGGTCCGCCGCCGCGCGCCATGAGATAAGACGCCGCGCTCGCGGTTGCGCCGGCCGCTGCGCCGGCGATGACGCTCCAGAGGACAACGCCGCGTCCAATAGTGTCTATTTCCTGCCGCCCCATCGCCGTTCCCCTTGTGGCAATTACTATATCAGCCGGGGCGGGGCTCGCGCCACCTGCTGCAAGCTGTCCCCGGCCGCCCATGGCTCACGCCCTGATGGCCGGCGCCCCCGGGGGCAATGGCGGCGAATCGACCGATGCAGGTCGACGCGGCAGGATAAGCGCAGGCCTGGGCTGCAGGGCCGGCGCCGTGACCAGAGAGGCGATATGGCGGCTAACCAGCAAGAACGGGAGCCGATGATAATGTCAAACGAGTTCGACGCGGCTTATCTCGCGCTGCTCGCGCGGGCCCTCAATGAAGGCCATGACCGCAAGGAGCGCACCGGCGTCGGCGCGCGGTCGGTCTTTGGCCATCAGATGCGATTTGACCTTTCCGCCGGCTTTCCGCTGCTCACGACGAAGAAGCTGCACGTGAAGTCAATCGTGCACGAACTTCTCTGGTTCCTCGCGGGCGACACGAACATCCGATATCTGAACGACCACGGCGTGACGATCTGGGACGAGTGGGCTGACGAACATGGCGACCTCGGCCCCGTCTACGGGCGCCAGTGGCGATCCTGGCCGACGCCTGCCGGCGGGACCATCGACCAGCTCGCCGATCTTGTCGCGCGCCTGGCGGACGACCCCTATTCCCGGCGGCACATCGTGACGGCGTGGAATCCCTCTGACATTCCGGCGATGGCGCTGCCGCCGTGCCATTGCCTGTTCCAGTTCTTCATCCACGACAACAACGGCGAGAAATTGCTCTCGTGCCAGCTTTACCAGCGCTCAGCGGACATCTTTCTGGGCGTGCCGTTCAACATTGCGTCCTACGCGCTCCTGACTGCAATGATGGCCCAGGCGATCGGCGCGCGACCCGGTGAATTTGTCCACACGCTTGGCGACGCCCACCTCTACCACAATCATTTCGACCAGGCCCGAGAACAGCTCGCCAGAGCCGGCGCGCCGCCGCCGCGTCTCGTCCTGAACCCTGAAGTGACCGATATTTTTGAATTTCGGTACAAGGATATTCAGTTTAAGGATTATGCTCCGGCGCCGGCGATCAGGGCGCCCATCGCAGTATGAGCGCGCCCGAGAGCTCGCCGGACGGGCCGAAGACGGATCCCTCGACAAAACCACCCGCAGTGACCGCCGAGGCCCCCGCCATCAGGCCGGCGGCGCAGGCGGATGTAGGACTAATCCTCGATTTCGTGCGCGAGCTCGCCGCCTACGAGCGCCTCTCCCATGAGGTCGTCGCCGATGACGCGCGCATTTTCGAGAGCCTGTTTGGCGCGGCGCCGAAGGCGCAGTGCCTCATTGCGGAACTCGACGGCGCGCCGGTGGGATTTGCGCTATATTTCCACAACTATTCGACATTTCTTGGCCGTTACGGCGTCTACCTTGAGGACCTTTTCGTTCGGCCGCCGGCGCGCGGGCGAGGCGCGGGCAAGGCGCTTCTGGCGAAGCTTGCGGAGATAACGCTCGCAGGCGGCGGCGGTCGCCTGGAATGGTCGGTTCTGAACTGGAACGCCCCGTCGATCGCGTTCTATCGCTCGCTCGGGGCAGAGCCGATGGATGAATGGACGGTTCACAGATTGACTGGGCCAGCGCTTCGTCGCCTGGCGCGGACGTCTCGGGGATTTCGCGTCACGATGGTGGTCGCCGCCGCCCGCAACGGCGTCATCGGCCGCGATGGCGGCCTGCCGTGGCGCCTGTCGGCGGATCTCAAGCGCTTCAAGGCCACGACCATGAGCAAGCCGGTGGTGATGGGTCGGAAAACTTATGAGAGCATCGGGAAGGCCTTGCCTGGCCGGCCGAACATTGTCGTCTCGCGCCGTTCCGGGTTTGCGGCGGACGGCGTCATCGCGGCGCCGGATCCGGAAGCCGCGCTTGCACTTGCCGAATCGGAAGCTGCAAGGGTCGGCGCCGGAGAAATCTGCATCATCGGCGGCGGCGAGGTCTATCGCGCGCTGATCGACGACGTCGACGAGGTTCGCCTCACGATCGTCGACGCACACGTCGAGGGCGACGCGTCCATGCCTTCGCTTCCTTTCTCAGGCTGGCGAGGAGAAATCGTCGGCGCGATCGCTCCGGACGCGCGGAACGACGCGCGCGCCTGGTTCGTGGATCTGAGGAGAGTTTAACGCTGTCGCCTGAGGGTTTCGATAGGCGCCGCAGCAACGAAGCGTTAACATTAATGGCCAATGAGTTGCCGCGTTGCGCGGCCTGCGGCGCCCGGCAGGGCGCGAGTGGCGAACCGGGGCCAGCAACCGAATGCAAACAGCGGACGCGACGCGGCCAAGCGCGTCCAGGGCGCAATCGACCGACGGCGGTCGCGGGCGGCCATGGCGGCGCAAAGGCGCGCGGCATAAAAGAACGGAGGGGGACATGACGCCAGGAGATTTTGCCATCGGGCGCGGCCAGGCTGCCGCGCTTTCCGGGGCCTGCATGCTTGCGGCCGCCATGCTTGGCGCTGCGGCGGCCCAGCCGCCAAGGTCGGATATCGCCGCCGCCGACATGAAGACGGTCTGCCAGGGCGAGGTCGATGCGCGCAGCGTCAAGATCGACAAGCCGGGACTGATCGGCGCCGTGTGCGACGTCAGCTATGTCCGCGACCAGGGCCTTTATGAATCGATACCGTTTCATGCAAACGCCGACGCGGACGCCTGCGTCGCAGAGGCGACGAAGATCATCACGACACTGATGAACGACGGTTTTCGCTGCGTCGGCCCGCTGGTCGCCGAAGCCGAGGCGCTGGCGAACGCCGCGCCGACGGCCGTTGCTGCGTTGGACGAGCCATCGTTTCGGGCGCCTCCCGTCGACGGATTGACGGCAAAGACAACCCGGCCCTCGTCGGCGACGGCCGGGCCGGTCAACCTGACCGCCGCCCTGACGCCCGTATCGCTCGACGGGCCGGCGCCGCGCCGCGCGCGCTATAGCCGTCTCAGCGGCGCGCCGGTTCGCCTCGCCGCTATCGCCCAGCCGACGTCAGACCAGCCGACGTCAGACCAGGCGCAGTCAGAACAAGCTGCGGCGGCGACGCCGGAACGTGCTGAGCCAGAGGAACCTGCGCAGCCCGCGCGGGTTGATGAGGCCGCCAAAACAGGGCCGCTGCCGCAAGCCCCGCGCGAAACGGCTTCCGCGCCGGACGCGCCGCGAAGGGACGCAACCCCTCAAAGCGAAGTCGGGCCCGGCGTTGAAGCCCTCGCCGGCGGCGGCGAGGCGACCGCGCGCCTTCGTCCGGCAGCGGACATTATCGAAGGCGTCCTTATGGCGCAGTCGGCGGCGTGGAACGAAGGCGATCTTGAGGCCTTTATGGACGGCTACTGGCGCAGCGACGACCTCCGCTTTGTTTCCGGCGGCCGGACGCGCAAAGGATGGAACGCCGCGCTCAAGCATTATCGCAAGACCTATGGCGATGCGCCGGAGACCATGGGCCAGCTCGACTTCGACGATATCTCGATCCAGTTCATTGCCGACGATGTCGCGGTCGTCGTCGGCCGATATGAGGTCAAGCAGGGCGGCAATGCCGGCGAGGGATCGTTTTCGCTCGTCATGAAGCAGATCGGCGGCCTCTGGCGAATCGTCCACGATCACACCACGGCCGATCACGAATAGGGCCTATCGTCCGCCACTGGCGGCCCAGACGGCATCCGCCAGGCGCTGGAACTGATCCTTTATTGGCGCTGGCAGGGCCTCATGGTCTATAGGCCCCATCCCGAGGGCGCCAAGCGCCGGATCGATCGGCAGTTCGCCGATCAGCGGCGCTCCCCCGGGCGCCGGCGGGCGCGCCTCGCCAAACGGAAAGGTTCGCGCGCCATCCGCCCCATTCATGAACGACATGTTCCGCACCAGTCCGATCACCGGCACGCCGGTCGCGTCGAAGAACTGCAGCCCGCGGGCGACGTCCGCCTCGGCGAGTGGCTGCGGCGTCGTGACGACTATGGCGCCGTCGAGCAGCGGCCGGGCGCCGCGCTTCGCGCGCGCCAGCGTCAGGTGGACGTCGCCGGTGCCGGGAGGCGTATCGATGATTAGCGCATCAAGCGGTCCCCAGGCGACATCCTGGAGAAGCTGGCGCGTTGCGCCCATTACCATGGGGCCGCGCCAGGCGAGGGCCTTTTGCGCATCGACAAGATACCCGATCGACATCGTCCGCAGGCCGAATGCCTCGACCGGCTCGATGGCGCCGCCGGACGTCGACGGCTTGTCGCCAGCGCGCCAGCCGACAAGGGTCGGCAGCGACGGGCCATAGATGTCCGCGTCCAGCAGGCCGACGCGGCGCCCGCGCGCCTTCAGCGCCAGCGCGAGATGCAGGGCGACAGTCGACTTGCCGACGCCGCCCTTGCCCGATGCGACGGCGATCACCTTGCCGGTTTCCGCGAGAGCGTCGGCGCCTGCGTCAATCCGCGCTTTCTTGGCGTTGGCGAGGCCGAGCGGATCGTCATGGCCGCCGGTGCGCGGCATGGTTCGCGACGCGCTCGCCGGGCCGCCGACGATAACGGCGCGCGAGACGCCGCTGACCGCTTCCACCGCCGCCTGGGCCGCCGTTGCTATTGCGGCGGCGGCGTCCGGCGCAAGGCTATCGGTCGCGAGCGTCACTCTGGCGACGCCGCTCGGACTGACGGAGACATCGGCGATCACGCCTTCGGACACGAGGTCGCGGGTCGCCGCCTCCCGCCCGCTGAGGGCCTGGCGCAAGGTTGACAGCGGCGAACCGCCGCGCCCCCCTGACGCCGACGGCGCCTTGCTTGCGGCGGCGCGCCGGAGAGCGTCGCGCACACGGATTGTTAAGTCTTCGTTCGCCATGTCGCCTTGAAGCGTCGCCACCAACGCCTGGCCGCTACGGCGCATTGGCGCCGGCGACCACATTGCGTGGGCTCTTTCGCGCCATATATAGGCGAAGCGCGTGGCGTTCGATATGACGCTCGCGATCATGACGCAGGCTTGGGCAGGCAACGGTCAACGCGCAAGGCCCTGCGCCACAAAAGAGGTGAGAATGCCCTGGCAGGACAATTCCGGAAGTAATGGGGGCCCGACGAAGGGCCCATGGGGACAGCCGCCGAAAAACGGCGACGGCCGTCCCGGCGGCGGCTCGCGCAGCGACTCGCCCGATCTTGAGGAATTGCTGCAGGCGTCGCGCCAGCGACTGAAGCGGGCATTTCCGCGCAGCCAGGGCGGCCGCGGCGGCGGCGGCGGACGCAAGGGCCCCGAGCTGAACGCCAGGACAATAGGCCTTGGCGGCGTCGCAATCCTCGGGCTCTGGGCGGTCAGCGGGTTCTACACCGTCGACGCCGGCGAGCTCGGCGTTGTCACCACCTTCGGCAAGTACACCACCGTGACTTCGCCGGGCCTCAACTGGCACATGCCGACGCCCATCCAGAATGCCGAAGTGGTCGACGTTGAAAGCATTCGCAAGATCCCGATCCCCGCCGCCCAGCGCGGCCGCGGCCAGGGCGAGGGACTGATGCTGACCGGCGACAAGAACATCGTCGATATTGGCATGGTCATTCAGTACAAGATCAAATCGGAGATCCCCACGTCCGGCCTGCCGGGGGCGGCGCAGTTCCTGTTCAATATAGACGATCCGGAATCCGTCGTGCGCGCTGTGTCGGAGTCGGCCATTCGCGAAGTCGTAGGCCGAAACACCCTCGACTTTGTGCAAACGGACGGCCGCTCCCAGGTGCAGGTAGATACGCAGACCCTTATCCAGTCCGCGCTCGACGATTATTCTTCGGGGATCGAAGTGACGGAAGTGAACCTCGAGAAGACCGAACCGCCGACCGAAGAGGTCAATGAAGCGTTCCTTGACGTCGAAGCGGCGGACCAGGATCGTCAGCGGTCGATCGATTCAGCGCGCGCCTACGCAAACGAAGTCGTCCCGCGCGCCCGAGGCGAAGCCCAGCGCATACTCGAAGACGCTCGCGGCTATGCCGCCCGTGTCACGGCGGAAAGCCGCGGCCAGGCCGAGCGCTTCAGCGCGATCCTTGGCGAATACAAGAAGGCGCCGGAGGTCACCCGCCAGCGGATGTATCTTGAAACAGTCGAAAAAGTGCTTGGCGATATGGACAAGATCATTGTCGAGGACGGGGCGGGGTCGGGCGTCGTGCCCTATCTTCCGCTCAACGAACTTGGCCGCAACCAGCCCCGCCAGGGAGGTCAGCAATGAACCGCGCCGCCATGCCGCTTATCATCGTTGGAGGGTTCGTCGCCTTTCTGCTGATTTCGTCGATCGCGTTCATTGTGCCCGAGACCCATTCGGCGATCGTCCTGCGTTTTGGCGAGCCGACGCAGGCCTATTCGGAAGCCGGACTGAAATTCAAGGTTCCGGTCGCCGACAGCGTGTTCCTGATCGACCGGCGCAATCGGGAGCTTGACCAGGAAGCGATCGAGATTATCGCCGCCGACCAGGAGCGGTTGCTGGTTGATGCGTTCGCGCGTTACCGGATCGTGGATCCGCAGACATTTTACGAGCGCGCGCGGACGATCAGGAATGGCGAGAGCACGCTCAGCTCACAGATGAACCAGACGGTTCGCCGCGTGCTTGGCGAAACGAGCGTCGAGGATATCGTATCCAACGAACGCGCCGCGTTGATGTTGCGGATCAAGGAACTGCTTGGCCAGTCCGCCTCGCGTCTCGGCGTTGAAATTGTCGACGTTAAGATCCGGCGCGCCGACCTGCCGCAGCAAAATTCGCTGGCGGTCTTTCAGCGCATGATCACCGCGCGCAACCAGCTCGCGGCGCGGATCCGCGCGGAAGGCAACGAGGCGGCCCAGCAGGTGCAGGCCCAGGCCGATCGCGAAGCGACGGAAATTCGCGCAAAAGCGAACGAGGAGTCCGAGAAAATCCGCGGCCGCGCCGACGCCGAGCGCAACGCCGTTTTCGCCGAAGCCTATGGCGCGGACCCGGAGTTTTTTGCTTTCTACCGGTCGTTGCTAGCCTATGAAGAAGCGTTGCAACGGGGCGACACAACGATTCTGTTGTCGCCCGACAGCGAATTCTTCAGGTATTTCAATAACCTGGAAGGGTCTCGAAATTCGCGGCCTTAACCGGAACAAGCGAATGCGACTCAGCGGCTCCGCTTGCCGTTTACTTAGTTTCCGGTAACGTTCGGCGGGAGTAACGATCGGCGATTGCGCCGCGAATGGCGCGGACGTCGACGGGGCGGAACGGGGTAGGCGGCGATGCGATTTGACACGAACGCGATCGGTTTCGGGAAGCGGGCTACTGCGGCTCTTGGTGCGGCGGCAGCCCTTGCGACGATCATCGGCCTGGACGCCGCAGCGACCGAGGCTGCGGCGGCGCGACGCGGCGGCGAGGTCGAACTGCCCGACCTTGTGACCAGTTTGTCGCCGGCCGTTGTCAATGTCTCCTCTTCGGTGCGCCGCGCCGGCCAGCCCGACCTGTCGGGCCCGGCCCAGCGCATGCAGCGAAAGCTTGCGGGTCAGGCGGTATCGCTCGGGTCCGGTTTCATCATCGACCCGTCGGGGGTTGTCGTCACCAACAACCACGTCATCGACAACGCCGACGATATCAAGGTGACGCTCAATGACGGCCGCGAGTTTTCCGGCCGCGTGCGCGCCACCGACCGCGAGACGGATATCGCGATCGTCCAGCTGGAGACAGGCGGCGCGCGCCTGCCTTATGTCGAGTTCGGCGACTCCGATGCGGTGCGGGTCGGCGAGGACGTTTTCGCCATCGGCAATCCGTTCGGGCTCGGCGGCACCGTAACGAAAGGCATCGTCTCGGCGCGCAATCGCGACATCGACGCGGGCTCCTTCGACGATTTCATCCAGACCGACGCGGCCATCAACCGCGGCAACTCCGGCGGGCCGCTCTTCAACATGGAAGGCAAGGTCGTCGGCGTGAATACCGCGATCTACTCCCAGACAGGCGGGTCGGTCGGCGTTGGCTTCGCCGTACCGGCGAGTCTCGCGAAGATCGTCACCGACCAGCTTTTGAAGTTCGGCGAAACGCGGCGCGGCTGGCTCGGCGTATCGATCGACGAGATGACCCAGAAATACGCCAGCGAACTTGGATTTGCGCGGCCGCGCGGCGCCATCGTGACGGTGGTGCGTCCGGACAGCCCGGCGCTGAAGGGCGGGCTTAAGCCGAATGATGTCATTCTAACTTTCAACAGGCACGAAGTGAACGGCGTGCGCGACCTTACTCGCGCCGTCGCCGAGACACCCGTAGGCGCAACGGTTCCCGTGGAAATCATCCGCACCCAGAAGCGGATGACCCTGCAGGTGACCGTCGACCGCCGCGAAACGAACATTCTTGCCGGCAATCTCTCCGGCCCATTGCCGGCCGGCGCCGTGCAAAGCGCGGGCGTGACGCTGCAGCAGCCGTCGCCTGAGGTCCTTGCGGCCTTCGACCTGCCGCGCGACACCGAAGGCGTCGTCGTGACCGAAGTCGACCCGGCGAGCCAGGCGGCGATCGTCCTGCGGCCAGGCGACGTGATCCTAGAGATCGGCTGGGAACGTGTCCTGCGTCCGGAAGCGGCTGCGGACAAACTTGAAAAGCTCCGTAACCTGAATTCCGGGCCGGTGCTTGTCTATATCCAGCGGGGAGACCGTCTTTTCTTTGACAGCCTGCGCCCCTGATGCCGGCCGTTCGGCGCGGCGTCTCCCGTGATTGAGGCGCCCGCATGAACGCTCCTTCGATATCTATACGCCGCCTCAAGGCCGGAGAGGCGGCGCGGCTTCGCGACCTCAACGCCTTCTTCGGTGAAGCCTTTGACGAGCCGGAAGCCTATGGGGCCGCGCCCCCGACGGAGCATTACCTGAATGCGCTCCTCGGCAGCGCATCGTTCGTCGCCCTTGTCGCGGAACAGGACGGCGAGGTGATCGGCGGCCTTGCCGCCTACGAGCTGGTCAAGTTTGAACAGGCCCGCAGCGAGTTATATATCTATGATCTCGCCGTCGCCGAGGCGTTTCGCCGGCTTGGCGTCGCAACCGGCCTCATCGAGGCGCTGAAGCCGATCGCGAAGGCGATGGGCGCCTGGGTAATCTTCGTCCAGGCCGACGCCGGCGACGACCCCGCGATCGCGCTGTACTCGAAACTTGGCGTTCGCGAGGACGTCCTGCATTTCGACATCGCGGTCGAGTGACATTACCACTCCACGATCTCTTCGTCCGTATACCCCTGAAGATAGAGAAGCGACGTCAGGTCGCCATTGTCGACGCGCGCGTCGGCCGCCAGGGCGACCGCCGGCTTGGCGCGAAAGGCGACGCCGAGGCCGGCGGCCTCAATCATGCCGAGATCGTTTGCGCCGTCGCCGACCGCCAGCGCATCGTCCGGCGAGAGCCCAAGTTCGGCGCAGGAGGCGCGCATCGTCTCGGCCTTGCCTTCGCGCCCGAAAATCGGCTCACGGACAGTGCCGGTGAGCAGCCCGTCCGAAATCTCGATGACGTTTGCCACATTGCGCTCAAACCCCGATGCCGCTGCGACGCGGCCCGTAAAGAAGGTAAAGCCGCCCGACGCGAGGATAGTCATCGCGCCATGCGCGCGCATCGTCCCCGTCAGCGCAGCCGCGCCCGTCGTCAACGAGATGCGTTCCGCGTAGGTACGGTCGAGCGCGTCGGCAGCGAGGCCTTTCAGCTTCGCGACCCGGGCGCGCAGCGCTTCTTCGAACTGGAGCTCGCCGCGCATCGCCCGCTCGGTCACCGCAGAGATTTCCGCCTTCAGCCCGGCAAAATCGGCAAGTTCGTCGAGGCATTCCTGGCCGATGATCGTGGAATCCATATCGGCGATCAGCAGTTTCTTGCGGCGGTAAACGTTCGACAGGACAGCGAGGTCCACCGGCGCGTCGCCTGCGACTTCACGCGCGGCTTCGACGAAGTCGTTGGCGTTGGCGTCCGCCGTCGGCGTGACATAAACCTCTTCGGCGCGGCCGGGCGACAGCGTCCGGCGAGTCGGGGCGACGCCGAACATCGCCCCGGCGAGCGCGGCCGCCTCGCTTGCGATCGAGGCGACAATCGCGGGATCGATTTCGGCGGCGCCGATGATCGTCAGGACATGAGATTGCATGGGCGTGCCGATATCCGGGCCTGAAACTGCGAGCGCGTCGGTGGTCTTCATCGCCGGTCCGACGGCGGGCGGCAAGACCGCCGCAGCGGTCGATTTTGCATCCGCGTGCGCTTCGGGCGGATCGGGGCGCGGCGTCGAGATCGTCAACGCCGACGCGATGCAGGTGTATGCGGCGATCCCGATCCTGTCGGCCCAGCCGACGCCGGAGGAACGGCGCGGCGTGCCGCACCATCTCTTCGGCTATCTTTCCGCCGCGGCGCGCGGGTCCGCCGGCCGCTGGTCGAACGATGCGGCAGAAACGCTCAACGCCATCGCCGGCCGCGGCGCCCTGGCCATCGTGGTTGGCGGCACGGGGCTATATTTCCGTGCGCTGGAGCAGGGCCTCGACCCGGCGCCGCAGATTCCGGACGAGGTTCGAGCGGCCGCCGCGGCGCGCCTCGCCGACGTTGGCCTCCCGGCGTTTCGCGCCGAAACGATTGCTCGCGATCCGGCGATGTCGCGGCTCGACCCTAACGATCGCCAGCGTCATGTGCGCGCCTGGGAGGTCTTTGAGGCGACCGGCGCGCCCCTTTCGGCGCTGCAAACCGGCGGCGGGTCGCCAGCGCCGATGACGGTTGCCGCGCGCATCGTCATCGAACCGCCGCGTGAAGAGGTCTACGCCCAGGCTGAAGCGCGGTTCGACCGGATGCTGGCGGCCGGGGCGCTGGATGAGGCGGCGCGGCTGCTCGAGATGGGACTGCCGGCCGACGCGCCAGTGATGAAAGCGGTCGGGGTCGCGGAACTTGTCGCACATCTGAAGGGCGAGATAACCTTGGACGCTGCCCGGGCGCTTGCCCAGCGCAACACCCGCCGACTCGCAAAGCGCCAGATGACGTGGTTCCGAAACCAGGCTTCCGCCTGGCCGCGAGCGGCGGCGGCGAAGGACGCCGCGGCGCGCCTTGCTACGGCCCTGCGGCTGGCCTGACGCGCTTGAGGGACGGCGGGAATTGCCTTGGCATCCTGTGGGGAGTATCCGACAGGGCTATTGCGGGGGAAGGCGGCTTATCTCGGGACGCGCGCGGCTCCCCGCGTTCAAGGGGTGCGAATGTTCGAGTTGGTGCGCCGCCTCAGCCGGTTTCTGGCGACCATGGACGCGAAGCTGGCGACATCCCTCGCGTTGTCGCTGGCGATTCTCGTCAGCGTCGCCGCCATGCTCATCTATGGTCGCGGTTTCGTTTCGGTCGACGCCGACGGCGGCCTTTCGCGTCTGTTCGAACAGGTCGCCGCGTCGCCGCTCGCCGTAATCGGCGTGATCGCGATTTTCTCGCTGCTGGCGTTGACCGGCTTTCCACAATTCATGCTGATCGCCGCGACGGTGGTCTGGTTCGGGCCGTGGAACGGGGCGCTTTACGCCTGGATCGCGACCATGGCGTCGGCAAGCGTGACCTTCGCCATCGGGCGCCTGTTTGGCGGCGAATGGGTGGTTCGCATTGGCGGCAAGCGCGGCGAGAGTCTGATCGGGTTTCTCAACCGGCATGGCGTCGTGGCGAGCGGCCTCATCCGGGTCGTTCCCTCAGCGCCATTTATCGTTGTAAACGCTGCGGCCGGGGCGGCGCATATTCCGTTCTGGAAATACCTGCTCGGATCGGGCGTCGGGATCGTCCCGAAGATCTCGCTGGTCGCCGCGCTCGGCGCCATTGCGCCGGATCAGGCGGCGAATGCCGACGGACTTTCAAGCGTGCTGTCGTTTTTCACCGAACAGGAACCCCGACGCCTCGCAATTCTTTTTGCGCTGGTCGTAGGATGGCTGTTCTTTCTCTATGCGGTGCGGGTAATATACCAGCGTCTCCGCACGGATTAGGTCCGTCGCGCGGGCTCGAATCCCGGTATCGAAGGGCTTCGCGTCGACAAGCGGCGAATGACGGCATTGGCTAATGAATTGAAGCCGCTATCGCCAGTGTTTGTTGACGATTTGCGAACGCATTAAAGTTAAGAGTGACGTCGGAATCGAAACCGACGATAGGAACCCGCCATGCTTTCAACCCTGTTCGGCATGCTGTCTTCTGACATGGCGATCGACCTTGGAACCGCCAACACGCTTGTTTACGTGAAGGGGCGAGGGATTGTGCTCAACGAGCCCTCCGTCGTCGCCGTTGAAACGCGCGGCGGCCGCAAGACGGTTCGCGCTGTCGGCGCCGAAGCGAAGGAAATGCTCGGCCGCACGCCGGGCGAGATCGAGGCGATCCGGCCGATGCGCGATGGCGTCATCGCCGACTTCGAAATTGCCGAGGCGATGATCCGGACGTTTATTCGGAAGGTCCACAATCGACGGTCGTTCGCCTCGCCACGCATCGTGATCTGCGTGCCCTCTGGCGCGACCGCGGTTGAACGCCGGGCGATCCAGGAATCGGCCCTTTCGGCCGGCGCCAGGAAAGTCGAGCTGATCGAGGAGCCAATGGCCGCAGCGATCGGCGCCGGCCTGCCTGTGACCGAACCGACCGGCTCAATGGTCGTCGACATCGGCGGCGGCACGACCGAAGTCGCCGTCCTGTCGCTTGGCGGCATCGTTTATTCTCGCTCGGTGCGCGTCGGCGGCGACAAGATGGACGAGGCGATCATCGCCTACATTCGCCGCATGTATAATCTGCTCATCGGCGAAGCATCCGCGGAACGGATCAAGAAGGAGATCGGCTCCGCGGTGATCCCGAGCGAAGGCTCGGGCGTTGCGATCCAGATCAAGGGACGCGACCTAATGCACGGCGTTCCCAAGGAAGTGCGGATCGGCGAGGCGCAGGTCGCCGAAGCGCTGGCGGAGCCTGCAAGCCAGATTATCGAAGCGGTCAAGGTCGCCCTTGAGGCGACTCCGCCGGAACTTGCGGCCGACATCGTCGACACAGGCATCATGCTGACCGGCGGCGGCGCGCTTTTGAAGAATTTGGATCAAGTTCTCAGGGACGAGACCGGCCTGCCGGTGTCAGTCGCCGACGATCCGTTGTGCTGCGTCGCGCTTGGCACCGGGCAGGCGCTGGAGAACGAAAAAATCATGCGCGGGGTCCTGACGACCGCAATTTAAGGCCCCGGAAGGCCTGGCCCCGGGTTGATCGCGCCGCGCTGACCGCCGTACCTTTCGGGGGCGAATCGACGACCGTATTTCCCGCGCCAGGCGATGGGGCGCCTCAGGATGCGGCCCGCAGTCCGGCCGCCGCAATTGGTCGTCGGCGTAACGCAAACGGGAAGACGGATGAGCGTATTGGGGCGAGATCGGGGAGACGGCTTCGGCCGCGGCTCGGGCGCCGGCATCGGCGCCCTGTCCCTCGCCCTTGTCTCAGTGCTCCTCCTGCTTTCAAGCCTTTACGCCGCGCAGGCGTCGGTTTTCCAGAAGGCCCGCGAAAGCGCGCTCACAGCCGCATCCCCGATCCTTGAGGCGTTCTCCGGTCCGATCGGCTTTGTCAGCGACGTCTTCGGCCGGGTTGAGGAATACTTTTTCGTCCTTGAACAGAACAAGGCCCTGCGTGAGCAGGTCGAGGCGTTGCGCCATTGGGAGCACGAAGCCCGCGACCTGTCGGAGCTGCTCGCGGGCTATGAAGCGCTCGGGCTTCTCTACCCGCCGCCAAAGGCCCAGCCGATCAATGCGGTCGTCGTTGGCGAAAGCGGCGATGCGTTCAATCATTCCATGATCCTGAACGCTGGCCGCGACGCCGGCGTCGCGCGCGGGCAGGCTGTGGTCGACGACCGGGGCCTTGTGGGCCGCGTGGTTGAAACCGCCGGCGACGCCGCGCGGGTTCTGTTGCTCACCGATGTCCAGAGCAACATTCCCGTCTTCGTCGAAGGATCGGGGGTCGACGGCATCCTCGTCGGTCGTTCGACAGCCCGGCCGGTAATTGAATTCACCCGAAACGACGACCTGTTCAAGGTTGCGGCCGGCCAGCGCGTCGTGACGTCCGGCGCCGGCGGCACGCTGCCGCGCGGCCTCGTTGTCGGCGCGGTGGCGGAAGTGGGCAAGAACGAAGCGGCGGTCGAGCTTGACGCCAACTACGCCCGCACGCGCGTCGTGCGCGTCATAAACTATGAGTTTCCCACCGTCGCGCCCGACGGCGAGCGCGAAGAGGATCCGTCATCGGAGCTTTCACAGACGCTGACGTCCGGCGCCGAACCTGATGTCGAAGCGGTCCGCATCGCGGGCGGCGAAGGGGACGGGTAGGCGGGCGCCATGGCGTATGCGACGCGTGCTGAAAATCTGGGCCGGTTCTTCAGGGCGGCGACGCCGACCCTTCTCGGCGCGTTCGGCGTCATTTTATGGGCGGCGCCGCTGCGGCTGTTCGAAGGCCAGCTGCCGACGCCGCTTCTCCCGCTGGTCGTCGTTTATTTCTGGTCGATCTACAGCCCGTCGAACCTGCCGGCGTTCGGCGTGTTCCTGATTGGCATTTTCCAGGATCTCCTGGCCGGCGCGCCGCTCGGGCTCTGGCCGACGATCTATCTTGTGGCGATTTACCTCGTCGGGACCCAGCGCAGCTATTTTCACGGCCGCGATCAGCAGGTCGTCTGGCTCGGGTTCGCGGTCATCGCGGTGATCGCATCCGCGATCCTTTGGTCGGTGATGAGCCTGATGTCGGGCGAGCGCCTGCCGGTTGGTCCTCTCGCCATCCAGATGGCGGCGACGGTTGCGTTGTATCCGCTGATTGCAGGCGTTTTTGCCGAGTTCCATCGGCGCATTGTGATCGAAGCGTAAAGGGAGCCAGGTGGTGCGCGGCGGAAGCGATCCGGAACGCAAGGAAGTCTTCACACGGCGGGCGGTCCTGTTCTCCGGCGGCGTCTCGTTGCTGTTCGGCGGCGTTGCGGCTCGGCTATATCACCTGCAGATCGCCAGACACGACACGTTCGAAGACCTTGCGCTCGAGAACCAGTTCAACACCCGCGTTATCACGCCATTGCGCGGGGAAATCGTCGACCGGTTCGGCGTTTCGCTCGCCACCAACCGTCAGAACTTCCGGGTGCTGCTCGTTCCGGAGGAAACCAGCGACCCCGCCGAGGCGCTGCAGAAGATCGCGAACTTTGTCGACCTGCCGCCTGCGCGGCGCGACCGGATCCTCCGCGAAATCCGCCGCACGGGCGGCGTCAATCCGGTGCAGGTCGTCGACAATCTGGACTGGGACGAATTCTCCAAGATCAGTTTTGCGAGGCCTGAACTGGAGGGGACGTTGCCGGAAGTCGGCGAAACGCGCGCCTATCCGTTCAGCTCCGCGACGGCCTTCGTCGTCGGCTATGTCGGCGCCGTGACGGACCGCGACCTTCAGGCGGAGAACCAGGAAGAAGAGCGCGTCCTGTTGCGCCAGCCCGGGTTCAAGGTGGGCCGCGACGGACTCGAGCGCACCTATGAGCGCGAATTGCGCGGCGTCGCCGGGGCCATGCAGGTCAAGGTGAACGCCCATGGCCGCGTGCTGAAAGAGTATCGCGAGGAAGCGGTTCAGCCGGAGCAGGGCCGCACGCTCGCGCTGACCATCGACGCCGAACTGCAAATGGCGGCGATGAAGGAGCTTGAAGGCGAGAGCGCCAGCGCCGTCGTCATCGACATTGAAACCGGCGACGTGCTCGTTCTCGCCTCGACGCCGGCCTTCGATCCGAACCTTTTCAATACGGGCATTCCGGCCGACCTCTGGAAGGAGTTCAATGAAAGTCCGTACAAGCCGCTTCTGAACAAGCCGCTCGGCGGCGTCTATCCGCCGGGCTCGACGTTCAAGGCCGTAAGCGCGATCGCCGCCCAGCGATCGGGCGTAAAGACAAACCATTCAGTGCGTTGCCTTGGCCGGTTCTGGTACGGCAACCGATACTTCCATTGCTGGAAGCAGGGCGGGCATGGCTATGTCGACATGAAGGCGTCGCTGAAACACTCTTGCGACACCTTCTACTACGATATCGCCCAGACGCTCGACATCGACCTTCTTGCAGACACGGCGACAAAGCTCGGCCTTGGCCAGTCCTACAATCTCGGCATTCCGGGCGAACGCGCGGGCGTCATGCCGAGCCGCGCCTGGAAGGCGGAGTACTATGCCGGGGACCCGGAGAACCAAAAATGGTACCCGGGCGAGACGCTGTCGGCGATCATCGGTCAGGGCGCGGTCACGTCGACGCCCCTGCAACTCGCCGTGATGGCCGCGCGGGTGGCGAGCGGCCGCGAAATTCGGCCACGGATTGTCCGCATGATCGGCGACACCGTAACGAAGCAGCCGACATTTGCGCAGATCGACATTGATCAAGGATACTTCGACGTCGTCCGAGCCGGGATGAATGCTGTTACGAACGAAGGCGGGACCGCCGCGCGGTCGCGGCTGGAGAACCCGGAATGGCAGCTTGCCGGCAAGACCGGCACCAGCCAGGTCTACCGCATCACAGCGGAAGAACGCGCAAAGGGACTGACCAAACCCGAGCAATTGCCATGGGAACGGCGCGACCACGCGCTTTTCATCTGTTTCGCGCCCTATGAAAGCCCGCGTTATGCCTGTTCGGTCGTCATCGAACACGGCATCGGCGGCGCGCGCGCGGCCGGGCCGAAGGCGCGCGAGATCATGCGGGCGGTGATGCAGAAGGATCCTGCGCGCATTCCGGCGATTGGACCAGCGGCGATCGCCGCCCGTGGATCGACCGACGCCCGCGAGCCGGGACGGGGCGCATGACGTCCATCCAGCTCCCGAGCGGACGGCGCGAACTGCGCGACTATATTCTGCGGCTCCACTGGCCGCTGATGATCGCGCTGTCGATGATCGCCGGCGCCGGCGTCCTGACGCTTTATTCCGTCGCCGGAGGGTCCTGGAGCCCGTGGGCGCTGAAGCACGGTCTCCGGTTCGCGGCGACTCTGGGGCTGATGGTCGCGATGAGTTTCGTCGCTATCAGGTACTGGATGGCGCTGGCGTATCCGCTCTATTTCGCGGCGCTGTTCGCCCTCGCGCTCGTGCCGGTGATTGGCGAAGTGAACATGGGCGCGCAGCGCTGGCTTGAGTTTGGCGGGTTCCAGTTCCAGCCGTCCGAAGCGATGAAGATCGGACTCGTGATGGGCCTTGCGCGGTACTACCACAGTCTCCGGTCAGAGCAGGTGTCGAACATACTCTATCTTGCGCCGCCGCTTGCCATGATCGGCGCGCCGGTCGGACTCGTCTTCATCCAGCCTGACCTCGGCACGTCGCTCCTCCTGGCGGCAAGCGGGTTTTCGATTGTTCTGCTGGCCGGCCTGTCATGGCGCATTACCTTTTTCGGCGGGTTTCTTGCTGTCGTCGGCGCGTACTTCGCCTATCGTTTTGAAATCCTGAAGCCTTACCAGCTCGAACGCATCTTCACCTTCCTCGATCCGGACCGCGATCCGCTCGGCCAGGGGTATCAGCTTCTGCAGTCGAAAATCGGGATTGGGTCGGGCGGCCTCACCGGGAAGGGGTTCATGGAAGGCAGCCAGGCGCAATTGCGTTTCCTGCCGGAAATGCAGACCGATTTCATATTCATCGTGTTCGGCGAGGAATTCGGGTTTGTCGGCGCGATGTTCCTGCTCGGGCTTTATCTGTCCGTGGTCATCATGGGCGCCTTGATTGCGTTGAAGTCGCGGTCCCATTTTGCGCGCCTTGTGTCGATGGGCGTCGTCATCACCTTCGCTCTCTACGTGCTCATCAACACGGGCATGGTGATCGGCCTCGCGCCGGTCGTCGGCGTCCCGCTGCCGCTGGTGTCGTACGGCGGCACGGTCATGCTTACCATTATGGCGGGATTTGGCCTGGTGATGAGCGCCCATTCAAGCCGCGACCAGGAGATATCCGGAATCCTGGTCTGAGGGGCCTCCAGGCCGGTGAAAGAAAGTCAGTAGGGCAATTCGCTCAGGCGGCGTCGATGAGGCCGTCAATCGCCGTGCGGGTCACGTCGACCGCGGCGTCGGCGCGCTCGATCCGATCGTTCAGCGACGTGGCATCCGCTTCCTTGCACGCCGTTTCCATCGCCTTGGCGAGGGTGGCCAGCAGCGAAGCGCCGATGTTCGCTGCGGAACCTTTCAAGGCATGGGCGGTTTTCGCCGCTTCGCCGAAGTCGCCGGCGTCGGCCTGCTGTCGCACGGCGGCAATCAGGTCGCTTGTCGATCGCCAGAACGCGTCCATGATTTCGCGGACGCCTTCGGGACCAGCAGCCTCGAGCAGCGCCGAAAGCTGTTCGGGTTCGAGCGTTGGTCCATATTCGCCGGTCGTCTCGGTCATTCGACGTACCCTTCGTGAAACGCCGCTTGGGCGGTCGCCACCGCAGCTTCGACGCGGGTCCGGTCGAAGCGTGCAGGGACGCATCGACATCATCGAATTTGGCCAGTAAAAAATCGGCTAAAATCAGGGGTTGAAACCGACATTCCGACCGACTTTCGACAAATTCGCGCAAGTCTGGCCAGCAGGCGCGGTCCGGCGCGGGCCGGACCCGGCGGAATCGTGTCGTTCCAGTTCGAAGATCAGGGGAATTGCGCATGCCGCAACAGGCGGAAAATAACGAAGAATGGTCGTCCAAGGCGGCGTTTATCCTCGCCGCGGTCGGATCTGCGGTAGGGCTCGGCAATCTCTGGCGGTTCCCGTACGTCGCTGGCGAAAATGGCGGCGGCGTCTTTGTCGTCTTCTACGTCCTATGCGTCCTCCTGATCGGCTTGCCCGTCCTCGTCGCGGAGCTCTTTATTGGCCGGCGCGGGCGGATGTCGGCGGTCGGCAGCGTCGCGCGGATCGCAAAGTCTGAGGGGCGCTCGACCTGGTGGGCGCTGCAGTCCTGGACCGGGATGATCGGTGCCTTCGTCATCCTGACCTTCTATTCGGTGATCGCAGGCTGGGTTATCGCGTATGCGGTCATGATCGGCTCGTCGCTGATCGGCGCCATCGCCGCCGACGGTCCAGGCGCGATTGCCGCTGGCGCTTTCGCCGGCGAAACCGGCGATGCGGTGAAGGCGAAGCTCGGCGCGTTGCTTTCCGATCCTGTACGGATGATCTTCTATCACGCCGTCTTCATGACCATCACGGTCGCCATCGTCGCCCGCGGCATCAAGGGCGGCATTGAGCAGGCGGTGACGATCCTGATGCCGGCTTTTTTTGTCATGCTGGCGATCCTGGTTGTCTTTTCCGTATCGACGGGCGACTTCGCCCGCGGCGGCGATTTTCTTTTCGGCTTCCGGCTCGAAGATCGCGTACTTGAAAACGGCGAGGTCGTCGGCGGCTTCCTGCGCGGCCTTCGCGACGGGTCCGTGATATCCGCAGCTCTCGGGCAGGCATTCTTCTCGATCGGCCTTGGCTCAGCGCTGATGGCGACCTATGGCGCGCACATGAGCCGCCAGCAGGATCTGCCGCGCTCGGCTCGCCTTGTCGCCCTCTCTGACACGGCGGTCGGGATCCTCGCCGGCATCGCGATTTTCCCGATCGTTTTCCAGGTTGGCCTCGCGCCGGCCGCCGGCCCGACGCTCATGTTCCAGACCTTGCCGCAGGCGTTTCAGGGCATGCCATTCGGCGCTGTCTTCGGGCTGATATTCTTCGTCCTGGCGTTCTTTGCGGCAATCACTTCCTCAATTGCGCTCCTTGAGGCCTCGACCGCATGGTTCGAAGAGCAACAGCCCGGCCGCCAGCGCACGATGATCGCGATCGTGCTCGGCGGCATCGCGTTTCTGATAGGCGTGGCGAACGCGCTGTCGCAGGTCCCGGCGGTGAACGCCGACGGCTCGGTGCGGGACCTCTTTTTCAACACCTGGCGGCCGGCAGAATTCATCCCTCTGTTCGAGGGCATGGTGCTGCTCGATTTCCTCAGCGCGACGACGGATATCGTGCTGCCGATCGCCGGCTTCATCACAGCGATTTTCGCAGGCTGGGTCGTCTCGACATCGGTCAGCCGCGAGGAGATCGGCTTCGAGAGCGAGCTCTGGTACCAGCGCTGGCGATTCCTGATCCGCTGGGTCTGCCCGATCGGGATTGGCGCCGTCATCGTCTACTCGACCGTCATCGCGCCGCTTCTCGCCGCCGGCTGACCGCGGCCCTGAGGCGAAGACCGTGGGCGTACGGATCTATCATAACCCGCGCTGTTCGAAGTCGCGCCAGACGCTCGCGCTTCTGAGGGCGAACGGCGTCGAGCCGGAGATCATCGAGTATCTAAAGACGCCGCCGAGCGCCAAGGTCCTCGGCGACATCCTGAAGTTGCTGGGGCTTGAGCCGCGCGAGGCGATGCGTGCGAAAGAGGCGGCGTACAGGGAGCTTGGCGTCGACGACGTCAAGCTCACGCGCGCCGACCTCATTCGCCTGATGGTCGAAAACCCTGTCCTGATCGAACGGCCTATCGTCATCGCGAACGGCAAGGCCGCCATTGGCCGTCCGCCGGAAGCCGTATTGACGGTGCTTTAGCGGCGAGTGAACGCTGAATGGATCAGCGCGACGGCGAAGGGCAATTTAGTTGGCGCACTTGCGGACACGAAACCGCGATCCGCTCTCGCTGCAATTCGCGCTAGCCCGCATATCTGTCCGTCGCGCGTACAAGGGCGTCGATGATTCCGGGCTCGCTCGCGGCGTGGCCGGCGTCGCCAATGATTTTCAGCTCCGCCTCGGGCCAGGCGCGGTGGAGGTCCCAGGCCGACTTCATCGGCGTCACGACGTCATAGCGGCCCTGAACGATCGTCGCCGGAATATGCCGGATGCGATCGATGTCCTTCAGCAACTGGTCGTCGGCGTCGAAAAAGCCGCCATTGACGAAATAGTGGCACTCGATCCGGGCGAAGGCGATGGCAAATGCGTCGGAGGAAAAGCTGCGCATGCGTTCCAGCGACGGCTCGAGCGACACCGTGCCGCCCTCCCAGACGCTCCAAGCGCGCGCGCAGCGCGCTAGCTCGCTTGCGTCGTCGCCCGTGAGTCGCCGGTGATAGGCCGCCATCAGGTCATCACGCTCGGCCTCGGGGATCGGGGCAATGAACGCCTCCCAGGCGTCCGGATAAATCCAGCTCGCGCCTTCCTGGTAAAACCAGAGGAGCTCGGCCCGTCGCAGCATGAATATCCCGCGCAGCACGAGCTCTGTCACACGGTCCGGATGGGTTTCGGCATAGGCAAGGGACAGGGTGGAACCCCAGGAGCCGCCGAAAACCTGCCACCGGTCGACGCCTAGCTCGACCCTGAGGCGCTCCATGTCGTCGATCAGCCGCCAGGTGTCATTCTCGCGCAGGTCCGCCCGCGGCGTCGATCGCCCGCAGCCGCGCTGGTCGAACAGGATGATCCGGTAGCGCTTCGGGTCGAAGTAGCGACGCATCGAGGCCGTCGATCCGCCGCCCGGGCCCCCATGACAGACCACGACCGGCTTGCCATGCGGATTGCCGGAAACCTCATAGTAGACGGTGTGCAGGTCGGACACCTGGAGCATCCCGGTGAGGTGCGGTTCGATCGGCGAATACAAATCTAAATGCGATGTCATTGATGAGCTGACTTTAATGTTCGGGTTTGTTACATTGTCCACGTCGCCTGAGGGGAGCGGTGCGACGCGGAATGCTCGGAAGGGTTGGCGCGTCAGGGTTGTGCGTCGATCTGGCCGGGTGGTCGGGTTCGGTTGCGTGGGTTCGTCATCGAGCGGTTAAGCATCTTCGTCCAGTCGACGTAAAGCTTCGCTTGTAACGAGCCGCGCGCAAACAAAGTAGTGTGGTTATGACGTTGCGTCACGCGTTGAACGTCGAGTCTTCCCCGCGATGCCCCGGACCGGCGGCGAGATTCGCGAAGCTAGAGGCCTTTACGCTCAGGGGCCTTGCTTTCGGGACACTGAGGCCAGGAACATCGGCGCGCCGGTTACTGGGCGCCGCCGTCCTGGCAGGCGCATGCGGATGCTCCACAACCGTTTCGACTATTGAGCCCCAGCGCGCCGAACAACAAAGGGAGCGGGCCGACATCACGCTCGCAGCGTCCAAACTCGAGTCGGACAAATGGACCCGCGCAGGGTTCCGCGATGGCCCGATCTCACTCATTTCAGGCAAGTCGGCGGATCTGACCGCTGAACGGTACGCCGAGACCCTCGGCAACGGCGACTCAGCGCTTGCGGCGCTCATGCACGACGCCGATCAGGCGCTCAAGGCTGCGGCGCAGCTTATTGATGCCGTGGAGACGACGTTTTCTGCGACCGGCCTGCGGTCTGCCTCGCCGACCATGGAGGACGTCGCGCTCCTCGAGGACGCCATCCAGACAATGCGGTTCCAGCGGGCGGTCTTCCTTGCGTGCGTCGACATCCTGCCGGCGGACAACGCCGATCGACAGCTCGCGAGCGTTTCCATTCGCGGTCGTTTCGACGCCGCCTCGATCAAGCTGGCGGACCTTGCCGATGACATCGCCGCGGCAGCCCTTGAGGCGCGGTTTTCGGCGGCGGGCGTCGGCGCGGTGAACCCGAGGACGGCGAGCGACCTGACCCTGACCGCGGGCGCAAGGGCTGGCGGCGGCCAGTAGCGGTGGACAGTAGCGACGCCGGCGGGACGCCCGGGCTCGGCTTCTGGTTCGGATCCTGACGAGGCCAGCGTCCCCTCGTTGGGCGGCTAGTTCGACACCGTTTCAGGATTCGTTTCGGCGCGCAGCGGCGCGTCGGCTCCATCCATCGCGAGAATGCGCTTTTCGTAGATGTCGAAGAGCGGGATGTTCGCGCCCGGCGAGCGCCGCGCCCGCAACAGGTTGAGGCGGGCGGCCTGGGCGTCGCCGCTGCGGTAAGCCGACAGCATATCCCGATGGGCGCCGTCGAGCGCGCGAAAACTCTTGCTCGACTTGACGAACGGATTGCCGACTAGGGCGTAGAACGTCATCGGGCGCCGATTCTCCGTGCTGTCCACGCGATCGAGTTCAAGGTAGGCGAAATGGTGGTGCGTACGACGATGAATGGTCTCGTCGCAGATTATCGCCGGGCCATAGACCCCCGCCTGCTTGCGCAAGTGTTGGGCGATGTCCATCGGTTCGCCGATCGCCGAATAGCGATTTGATCGACCCTGGCCCATTGGCCCGACGAGGCACTCCCCGATCGAGATCCCGATCGACAGGCGCAGCTGCACGTCGCGCCCGCCCGGACCGTTCAGGCCGGCATTGATCTTGTCCATCGCCTCCACAAGGCGCAGCGCGGCTGAACAGGCCGCCTTCGGATGATCGGCGGTCTCAAGTGGCGCGTTGTAGTAGCCAAACACCTTGCCGCCATCCCCCTGATCCGCTGCGCCGCCAAATTCAACGATTGCCTTGCGCAGTGACTGGCAGGCGGATGCGATCATGGCCGTCAGGTCCCCGGCGCGACCGGCGAAGCGTTCCAGGTCTTCCTCCATGAAGGAGACTTCGCAGGCGAGCACGGTGATTTCGCGCCGGGCCCCTTCGAGAACGTCCCGAGCGCCCTCCTCGCGCAGGGCGCGCATGGTCGGTTCGGGCAGGGCGCCGCGGAAATTGCCGCGAACCTTTTCATCGCTTAGCGCCTCGCCGAACGAGCGGCCGCCCGCGACCGCGATCGCGCCGACGAACAGCGCGATCATCGCCGGAAACGGATTGAACAACACCGCTGGACCAGCATAGGCGGCAATCGACGCGCCGAGGACCAACGCGCCGGCGATGCCGGCAAGACCCATCGAGCGCCAGAAACTCATCTTCTGCGACCACACCATTGCCGCTGCGCCAAGCGCCATGACGAGAGCGGCCTCGACATAGCCGATCCAGCCGGGCCGGGCGGCGACGGCGCCGGCGACCAGACGGTCGGCGACGACTGCGCTCGCCTGCACCCGGGACAACTCGCCAATCGGCGTGCGCACATACCCGCCGAGGTCCGAGCTCAGGCCTACGAGGGCGACCTTGCCGGCGAGCTGGGCGTTCGAACCGCCGGCGGCGTCGACCAGGCGCCATGCCGGGGTCGTCGGCGCCTCGACCCGTTTCGGCCAGCCGATCACCGCCCGGCCCCTGGAGTCGAGCGGCAATCGTGGCCCGGTTTCGCCGATCGAAATGGACGATATCAGTCTGCCAAAAGGCGTGGTGGCGGAAGCATTGAGGTGCGCAACGGCCGATTTTTCGCCCGACGCCACAATCGCTGCGGCCAGCGGGATGCCGGGGGCCGCGGCGCCTTGCAGGCTCCAAATCAGCGTCGGCGCGCGGAAAACCCCGTCTTCGTCGGTCGGCAGGGCCCCGACGGCGATGCGGGCGCGCGCCGCAATGGGTTCGGCGACAGCGCCCCGCGGCTCAACGCCAAGCAGCGCAACGCGGGCCCCGGCCGGCAAGGGCTGCAATCCGGCATTCTCGGTCGCGATATCGAACCGCACCCAACCGGCGGCATCGGGATCGGTCGACGTGAGGTCGGGGCGTTCAGACGCTGCGGCGTTGGGCCCGGGGTCGATCGCCACCGCGGCGTCAACGCCCTCCAGCGCCCGGCCGAGCGCCGCATCGGTATCGGGCAGACGCGCCAGTTCTTCGGCGAGGCGATTGTCGCGGGCGCCTTCCAGCCAGAACGATCCAATCGTTCCGGGTGACAGTGGGTCGGGCGCATCGACCGGCTCAACGATAATAATGCCGCGCGCGCCAGCGGACTTTGCGGCGGCGACGACGCGCCCGAGCTCCGATCGCGGCCAGGGCCAGGGCCCGATCCGGTTTATGCTGTCCTTGTCGATTTCGATGACGTGGAAGCGCTGGACCGGCGCGCCCTCCATCGGCGCAAGCCGCTGATAGAGGTCGAACAGGCCAGCGCGCGCGCCGCCTTCACGCACCGGCGCCGAGGCCAGGGCAAGCAGTGCGATGACGCAGAGCGCCACCACGCCAGCCGCCAGCGGCGGCGCAGCGGCGAAGTTCGATCGCGAGAAGAAAGAGGAATTGGCCACAACTCTAAAAACCCGACTTCAACCAGCGCCATCTTGTCGCGCTGCGCTCTCGCTTCAGGCCGAAAACGGGCCAGAAGCCCCGCCGGACGACCACTTGTTCGCCACGCGCGCGCGTTCACGCTGTCTTCAGACGAACCGTATCATTCTGTTTGCCGACTCGACAGTGCAAGTCGCGTTCCGGGCCGCTAGGTTGGGGAAATCGTTTCGGAGGAGAATCGGCGCCCATGAACGCCGCGACGTTCCACGTCGACATGGTAGACGACGTCCTTCGCCTCAATATCGAGGGCGACTGGCGCGCGCGGTTTCTTGCGCGCATCGACCATGACATTCGCGACTTCGAGGAAGACAGCGTCGGCCGCGAGCTGATTATCGACTTGTCGAAGCTCGAGCGGATGGACACGGCCGGCGCCCTGGTCATCCAGCGGGTCATGAGTTCGTGCGCCTCGCGCACGGACAGGTCGACGTTCACCGGGGCGAGCGACGCCCAGATGGCGCTGCTTGAGCATGTTCGCCCGCATCTCGCGCCGTGCCCTGTCGAGCCGGCCCGGGGCAACCCCTTTATCATGTTGCTCGTGCGGCTCGGCGTTGGCGCGCGCGACGTATATTTCGCGGCGATCGACATTCTTAATTTCATCGGCGTCGTCGTCCGCACGTTCATTCGCGCCGTAGCGGAACCGCGCCGGTTCCGCCTGACCTCGATCGTCAGCCACATGGAATCGGCAGGCCTCGACGCCGTGCCGATCGTCGCGACGATGTCATTCCTCGTCGGCGCGGTCGTCGCCTATATGGGCGCAAAGAGCCTCGCCACCTTTGGCGCGGAGATTTTCACGGTCGAACTCGTCAGCCTTGCCGTGTTGCGCGAGTTTGGCGTTCTCCTCGCCGCGATCCTGCTAGCCGGCCGATCGGGCTCGGCGTTCACGGCCCAGATCGGATCGATGAAGCTGCGCGAGGAAATCGACGCGCTGCGGGTGACTGGCCTTGATCCGATTGAAGTGCTCGTCCTGCCACGGACGATCGCGCTCATCGTGATGCTGCCGGTCCTCGCCTTCATCGGCGCGATGATGGGGTTGCTCGGCGGCATCATTGTGTCCTGGGGCGCGCTCGACATCTCGCCGACGCTATTTATCGCCAGAATGAAGGAAGCCATCGTCCTAAGCAATTTCTGGGCGGGAATCATCAAGGCGCCATTCTTCGCGTTCATCATCTCCGTTGTCGGATGTTTCCAGGGAATGTCGGTGGAAGGAAGCGCGGAGAGCCTCGGCCAGCGTACAACGCTGTCGGTGGTGCAGTCGCTGTTCCTGGTCATTTTCATCGACAGCTTCTTCGCCATGTTCTACCTTGAGATCGATTTCTGATGGTGATCGATGACCGCATACTGAGGAAAGGTGACGTCGGAACCACAGGCCGGCCGGACAGCGACGCGATCATCCGCGTGCGCGGCCTAAAGACCCAGTTCGGCCACGCCGTCATTCACGAGGATCTCGACCTCGACCTGCGGTCCGGCGAAATCCTCGGCGTCGTCGGCGGCTCCGGCACCGGCAAGTCGGTCCTGATGCGCGCGATCATCGGGCTCAAGCGCCCAAGCGCCGGGTCGGTCAGCGTTTTCGGCCAGGATTTCTATGCCGCCAGCGAGAACCAGCGCATCGAGATCGAGCGTCGCTGGGGCGTCCTTTTCCAGGGCGGGGCGCTGTTTTCTTCGCTGACCGTCGCCCAGAACGTAATGGCGCCGATCCGCGAGCACCTTGGCATGCCTGATGCGCTCGCCCGCGACATCGCCGCCATGAAGATCTCGATGTCAGGCCTGCCGCCAGAGGCGGGCGACAAATACCCCTCGGAGTTGTCAGGCGGCATGCGCAAACGCGCGGGACTGGCGCGGGCTTTGGCTCTCGACCCGGAGATTGTATTCCTTGACGAACCGACGGCCGGCCTTGACCCGATTGGCGCGGCGCAATTCGACCAGCTAATCGTCGATCTCAAGACTTCCTTAGGCTTGACCGTTTTTATGATAACGCACGATTTAGATTCTCTGTATGCGGCCTGCGATCGTGTCGCTGTCCTTGCCGAGAAGCACGTAATTGCGGTCGGCCCGCTGTCGGAAGTCGCCGAAACCGACCACGCGTGGACGAGATCGTATTTTTCCGGGCCGCGTGGCCGCGCCGCGCGCGCAAGCGCGCTGGGCTGACGCCCGTCGGGGCCGGAAGGGGAGGCGAAGGCAAGAGGCATGGAAACTCGCGCCCACTATGTATTGATCGGCGGCGCCGTCCTGGCGGCGATTGGCCTTGCGTTCCTTTTCGTCCTGTTCCTTGCCGGCGGCCGAAGCGAATACGACGAATACGTTGTCATTTTTGACGGCAATGCGTCGGGCCTCTCCGAGGGCTCCGCAGTGCGCTTCAACGGCGTCCAGAAGGGCGAGGTTAAGGAACTGACGATCGATCCCGAGGACCCGGAAATCGTCCGCGCCCTGATCCGCGTCGACAACGATACGCCGGTCAAAACCGACACCGTCGCCAAGCTCGAACTCGCAGGGTTCACAGGTCTCGCCATCATCCAGCTCGAAGGGGGATCGAAGGGCGCCCAGAAGCTGAAGGAAGTCGGCCGTCCGCCGCAATCGATCCTCGCCCAGTCGGGCGGCCTCGCGGCCTTCCTCGACGGCTCCGGCGAAATCGTCGCGCGCGTCAACCAGCTTCTGTCGGAAGAGAACACGGAGACCATCACCAATATCCTCCACAGCCTCGAAACGACCGCCGCGGCGGTCGCCGACAATGACGAGGCGATCCGCGCGACGATCCAGAACACAGCGACGTTCACGGAGGGCCTCGCTAACGCGTCCGAACGCCTCGACCGGATCACCTTGAGCCTCGACAAGCTTCTCGCCGACGATGCGCCGGAGGCGGTGGCCGAGGCGAAGGCGACGCTCTCGGACCTTCGCGTGCTGATCGCCAGCCTGCAGGGCGTCGTTGACGAGAATGCCGAGCCGCTCGCGATCTTTGCGGAGCAGGGCCTGTCGCAGGTCGGGCCGACCTTCGTTGAGGCGCGCCGCACGCTGCGCACGCTCGACCAGATCCTTCGCGAGATCGACCGAGACCCCCGCGGCTATCTCCTCGGCGAATCGACGCCCCAGCATCAGGGAGGCGGCGAGTGATCCGTCTACGTTATACTATTGCAGGCGCCCTCGCGTTCTGTCTCGGCGCGTGCGTGTCGGTCCTGCCTGAAGCCGACCCCGCCGCCGCGCGCTATGGCATTGAGGCGGTCGGGTCCGACGCGCTTTCGGGCGACGGCGCGCCTGCGGGGTGGTCGCTCGCCATCGAGGATCCGGTGGCGACGCGCGCCATCGATGTTTCGAAGATTGCGCTCGTCAAGAGCGGCTCGGAGTACGCCTATTATGCCGGCGGCGAATGGTCGGACCGCGCGCCGCGCCTCGTGCAACTTGCGCTCGTCCGCAGTTTCCAGAATTCCGGGCGCATCGTCGCCGTCGGGGGGCGCACGAGCCAGCCGATCGCCGATTTCGGGCTACAGCTCGACGTTCGCTCGTTCGAGGCTGACGCGACCGGGGCGCTGTCCGCCCATGTCGCGATCTATGCGCGCCTCACGGATGTTCGAGGCGAGGTCTATGGCGCGCGCCTGTTCGAGGCGCGCCGGCCGGTGGCGCGGGACAATCCCGCCGCTGTCGCGTCAGCCCTGAATGAAGTGATGACCGAGCTCACCCCGCAGATCGTCGATTGGGCGATTGTAACCGGTTCGTCTTCGGACGATGCGCGTCAGTCGCGAAAGTCTCGCCGTCGCGGGGCTATCGACGCCGTTCCGACGAATTCCTGAGGACGTCCAGCGTTGGCGAAACGGGACCGTTCGCCGTCGCTTCCGGCGGCGGCCGGTTCGCCGTTTGTCGGACGACTTGCAGCAGCTTTGCAACGCTTACGGACGGATCAAGGGGATCGTCTTCAAGCGGGATATCCACCTCGATGCGTGAACGCGACGCATCGCCATTCGGACGGCGGAATACATAGAGCGGCGCAAGCGCTTCAAGGCCCGTATTCGGCATCGTGAATGTCTGGACCTGGCCGGTCTGATTGGCCGGCCCGATCGGCGGTTCGCCGGCTAACTGCCCTAGTCCGAGATCCTGAATGATCGTTGCAAAGACAATTGCCGCCGAATACGACATGCGGCCGGTCAGCACGTAAACCTTGCCGTCGAAGCGGTTGTCGAGGTTGGCCGGCGGCGTCCGGGTCTGCGTGAAAGGCAGATCGAGCACCATGCCCGGCTCGACGCCCGGGATCGGCGCCAGCTGGATATTCCCTAAGGTGATCCGCGCCTTCACGCTCGATATGGGGGAATAAGGCTTGTCGGTCAGGTAACCGATAAGAAGATCCGCGACGTCGTTCGCGCCGCCGCCGTTCGCGCGAATGTCAATTATCAGGCTCTCAACGCCGCCGGACGAGATCCGAGCAAACGCGTTTGCAAGAAAGTCGCGGAATTCAGCGAGGCGCTCCTTGTCGAATGTTCTCACCTCAATGAGGCCGACGCGCTCATCGATTTGTTCGTAGACGAAGTCTTTCGCCGGCCTGCGATAGCTTGCCTCGCCGGCCAGCCTGACGGTCGCCACATCGCCGCGCTTGCGCCGGACCCTGACGTAATAGCTCTCAAACCCTCCGTTCTGGGCCCAATAGAAGATCGGGAAATAGCGTTGCAGGATCAACAGGCCGAGCTCCTGGGTTTCGCCCCGCATGCGTGGCGCTGAGTGGGCCACAATCCTGCTGGCGGTGATGCCGTTAATGGCAATAATTTCGTCGCCCGCCTCGATGCCCGGGCCCGAAGCGGCCGCGCGCAGCTTTCCGTCGACGTCAAACGCGACGGGGACCGGGAAGAGCGCGCCGCCCTCGTCCTGGTACGACTTGACCGAAGCGATCGGTCGGCGAAATCCCACATGCGCATCGGCGAAGACCGGGTTCATCAACGCCATCGCCGACCAGGCCTCGGGCGCAGTCATGCCATCCTCGAGCAAGTCGCGCACCGCCTGCGCCTTTGCATCGATCGCGGCAGGATCGGCGGAGTAGGATATGTCCGGGTGCGTCGACATGATGAACTGCAGCGCCGCCTCGAAGTCTTCGACGAGTTCGGCGCGCTGGTGCGTGACCGCATCGACGCTTGCCGCAGGGTTGGTTGCGCATGCCGATTCGGCCAGCGCCGCGAGACCAACCAGTATCCTCCGCATCAACAGCATTTTCATTCCCCGCCTGTCCCTTGCTTTTTGTCAACGTCCGCTTCCGCGCCTGCGCGGTGATGGGCGATCCGGTCGGAAAGCGACATCCGGTGCAGCGCTGCGATCAGTTTCATGGCCCCGTCCGAGGCGTCGAACCCCAGCTCGGCGTTCAGCGCACGCAGCGCCATGTCAGCGTCGCGGAGGACGCCTCGCAGTCGCTCAACTTCATTCATGCCCCGGTCAGTAAGGACCACGACCTTGCGCCGCCCATCCTTTGCGTCCGGCTTGCGATAAACGAGGTCTTGTTTTTCAAGCGCTTCCAGTCTCTGGGCGATCACCTGATGCGGCATGTTCAACGCCGCTGCGATATCGGCCATTGCGCAGTCGGGCGTATGGGAAATGAAGAGAAGGGTTGAAGCGGCATAGGAGGCGAACGTGCAGCCGCGCTCGACCAACAGCGCCTCGCCCTGGGCGGCGATCAGGTTGACGGCTCGTTCCAGCCGGTTCCCGAGAAACGCATGCCGGAACTCGTGCTGGTCAACGAAGCTCGTCGGGCAGGACATATTCCTCAATCAATTGCGCAATTGACTGCGGAAATACCTGCGATCCAGACCGTCGTCAATCCCTGGATTTCGCCGGCTTGACTGCTGGGCGGGCCGGGACGGCGGACCCTCAGGCGAAGTAACCGACCGTCGCGCCAATCAGAAGGTAGACACGGCCGAGGGGCGAGGAGAGGTAGGCTTCAAGGTCTTCGTCGGCGGTCTCGGACGTGGTGGCTTCCTCCAGGAGGCTTTCAAAGCCATGCAGGAATTCCTGGATCGCGGTGGCGAAAGCGTCGTCGCGGCCGGATTCGATCCGTATACGGCGCTTCACGTCCGTTTCGTCGAGCCGCATAAGGCGGTTTGCGAAAAGGTTGCGGTCGCCCTTGTCGAACTGCTGCAACAGCCGCTCGGGCGGATCGCCATATAGCCGGCGATCAAGATTGAGCGTGAAATTCTGAAGCCGGTGGATCATCGACACCGCATCGGCTTCGATATTCCCAGCCGCGCTCGTCCTGGCGCCAGGCGCGGCGGCGCTGGCTGTCGAGGCGGCCTTCTTCTCATTTGTCCGGCGGCCTTCGCCCTTGCGGTCCTCGCTCTGGCGGCGGTCGGGGACCCGCCTGTTTTCGTCACGGCGGTTTTCGTCCCGGCGCTTTTCATCCGTATGCTGTTCGTTGTCCCCGCCGCGTCGTTCATTGCGCCGCGCCTTGTCGGCGGCGCGCAGGTCGAGCGGTTCAGCTTCATCGGTCGCGTTCAGGATATCGCGCCAGCTTACCGCTTCCTTGATGCGGCCTGTCGGCTTTTCGATGTCCTTGCCGCCGAACATTTCGCCCTTTGCGGCGCGGTCGTCCGGCTTGATGCTCTTGGATACGAGCCCCGGCGGCGCAAAGCTCTTTGGTTGCCGCGCCGACATCGCAGCTCGGGCCGCGTCCGCCTCGGCGATCCGCGCGGCCGCTTCCTGTTCGCGCAATTGCACTTCCGCGAGGCGCGACAGCCGCTCCGTTTGACGGGCGATGGTGTCAGCCAGGCGGTCGGCGCGCTGGCGTTGTTCGTCAATCAACGCCTCGAGACGTTCGTTTTCCTTTTCCAGCGCCGTTCGCGCATCCGAGAGCTGCCGGTTGCGCGATTCAATCTTGCCGGCGGCCTGTTCGGTGCGTGACAGCGCGGTCTCCGCGGAGCGGGAGGCTTCGTCGCCCGCGGACCGGACTTTCTCGGAAGCCTCGCGCGCTGCCGCGCTCGCCCTGGACGCTGCATCGGTCAGGCGGTTCGACGCCTCTATTGCGCGCCTGGCGTCCTCGGCTGCGGCCTCGACGGTCGTATCCGTCGCCGACTTCATGCTTTCCACGGCCTGCACGACGGCGTCGGCAACCCGGCCGCTTTCCGTCGCCGCAGCGTCAATCGCCGATTGAGCCGCGCGCTCGGCGCCGGATCGGGCCGCCTCGATTGCAGCTTCGGAAGCCCTTATCGATTCCTCGCTGGCGCGCTTGGCGAACTGGCCGATGTTGACGGCGTTCCGGGCTGCGGAGTCAGCCGCTTCGTTGGCGACGACGTTAAGTTTTTCAGTGGCGGCGCGGGTCTCGGCGGCGTGGCGTTCGATGGCGTCCGCCGAACCCTCCATCCTGCGCTCGCTCGACAAAAGAGCATTGCAGAGCGCATCGAAGCTTTGCAGGGCGCGGCCGGCGATATGCTCCAGGCGGCCGAGGCGCTCTTCAAGGCGGCTTTCGGCCTCCTGCGCCAGGGAGTTTGTTTCGCTGAAGGAATCGATGCTCGCCTGCGCCTTCTCCGCAATCGCGACGGCAAAGTCGTCGGCCTGGGCGTTCAGCTGTTCGGTGAGCGTCATCAACGTCGCGCGCTCAGCGGCGACGCGATCGAGGGCGGCGCTCGCGCCGCCTTCCATGGCCGCGCCGGCATGCTCGATCGCCTCAACGTGCTGGCGGATCATGGCTTCGACCGAGGCAAGGCGGATCAGCGCGTCGTCGATGCCGGCATTGACCTGGTCGATCTGGGTGCGCACCGCCGCCCCGACCGAGCGGACGTTGAAGACTGCGGTCTTGTCCGGCGAGATAAAGCGGTCCGCAGAGGCGGCGAGGGCGTCGGCGGCGGACATCATCAGCATCTGGCGCGAGACGATATAGCCGAGGGCGTAAATCATTGCCGGCCCGACAATGGTGAAAATGACGGCCCAGGCGGGATAGGCGCCTATCAGATTCCAGCCCCTGAGCGAGCCGACAACATTCAGGTGCCCGACCGCCGTCAGGACCGGCCAGAACGTCAGCATCGCCGCAAAGATAAAGATGGCGCAGATGCGCGATGCCCGGCTTGTTTCCCGGCTAAGCCGGCGCCAGTCCGTCGCCGTCAGGTTCTCCGCCTCATCAAGGGAGGGGTCGTCAAACATGTCGGGCGGCGGTTCCGGGCCATCGCCGCCGACGGTCGAGATCGCGCGAAAAGTCACCCGCGAGCCGCCTTTGCAGTCGCTATCGTCGCGCGCCCGGTCGCCCGCGTTCAGCGTCAAGGGTTCGTCGTGGGCATCGGAATCGCGCCTGCGAGAGGCGGCGCGTCCGGATTCCGAGGGAAAATCATCGACGTTTGGCATTCGGCGTCCATCGTGGGGAAAGAGACCGCTTAGCTGATTTCGGCCAGCGCGCCAATGAACTGCGCGCCATTGAAACGAATCGGCGCCTCCTTTTTCGCGCTTGCCGGGCGTTATCGCCAAGCCCTGATGGCAGCGCTGGACCCAGGTCCGGATGACAGCCGGCGCAATCGCGTGGATAGCGCCGCTGCGGCGGGACATGCGAAGGGCTGGCGCGGCCGCAGCAACCGCTTCTATGAAACGACATCAGGACAAACGAGCCGTCAGGGGCGCACGCGATGCAAGCGCGACTTCGAGAAACCGTCGCATCGGACCTGTTTCAAGGGGTCGTGATCGCGCTGATCCTGTTGAACGCCGTCGTCCTTGGCGCGGAAACAATCGACGGGATCAGCAACCGTATCGGGCCGGTCCTCCTGTTGATTGATCGCGTTATATTATACCTCTTTCTTGTTGAAATTATTATGCGTTTTTTGTCCGATCCCAAAAACTACTTTCGCTCGGGCTGGAACGTGTTCGACTTTGTCGTGGTCGCCGTTTCCCTGCCGGCGACGGCGTCCGGCCTCGCGGCGGTCCGGGCCCTCCGCGTTCTCAGGGTGCTTCGGGTCGTGACGGTGATCCCTCGCATGCGGGTCGTTGTCGCCGCCCTATTCGACTCAGTGCCGGGCATCGCATCTGTGGGAGTCGTGCTTGTCCTGATCCTTTACGTGTTCGCGGTGATCGCCGCCAATCTCTACGGCGTCGAGCACCCGGAGCTCTTCGGGGACGTCTTTGCGGCGATGTACACGCTGTTCACGGTGATGACGCTGGAAGGCTGGCGGGAAATCGCGGACTCGGTATCGTGCACGCATCCAAACTCGTGGGCGTTTTTCCTGACGTTCCTGCTGATCGCGACATTCACCATGCTCAACCTGTTCGTGGCCATCGTCGTGCGCGTGGTGGAGGAGGATGCCGACGAGGAGGATGCGGCCCGGGACGCTGACCTGAAGGCGGAGCTTCTGTCCCTGCATGAAAAGGTCGATCGTATGCTGGCGGAGAGGCGCGACCTGCCGCGTTAGCGCGCCCTTATGCGGGTTTTCCCCGTTTGGGGCCCATGGAAAGACGCCGCGCACGGGCGCGCACGGACGCGGCGGGGTCCTTGGCCGCCGCTGTGAGCCGGCGCGCGGCGTTTGCATGAAGCCGCGGCTCTCTCTCGGCCAGCGCGCAGAGCGCATCGAGCGCCCACGCGCGCACGAACGGACGCTCGTGGTCGAGGTGCGGCATCGCCCACGCCGCCGCCTTGTCAATGTCAGCGGGCGCGAGCCGCAGCCGCCGCATCGATTGCAGCAGGTGCAAGGCGCCGTCCCAGGTCGCGACCTGCGGTAGTTTCCCGATCAGGCGAGATGTTCCGTCAGCGTCTATTTCCGCTCCACGCTCCAGCGAATGCCGGATCAGCCAGGATGCGCCCGCTGACACCGCAGGCGCTTCATCCGCAAGACAATCAATCAGCACGTCGAAATAGGATGGATGGTTGCCGAAGCGCGCCTCGGCTTCGGTCAATCGCGCCGGCGATCGTCGATCGAATGCCGACAGGCTGGCGCGAAGGCCAGCCGCCATCGGGCCAGTCGCTATCGGGCCAGTCGCAATGCAGCGAGGAGGGCTCGTCACCGGTCGTCCTTCTGCGGCAAATTTGCCTACGCCTAAGCGCTCAGCCGACGACAGGCGAGCCGACATGCGACGAGGCGAAGCGTTTGCGCGGCTGGCGGACTCGCTGTCGGCCAGCGCCCGGCCTAGCTTTCAGCCAGTTCGGCGAAGCTATCCAGAGGGGCGGGAAAATGTCAGTAAACGGAGCGGTTTCGCCCGGCGTCAGGATCGGCGCGCAGGCCGGTTTCGGCCTCGTCCTTGCGAACCTCGCATGGCAGGCTCTTCTCTGGTCGACCGGCCTGAATGAGCGTCCTGCGCTGCTCGCGGTTTTCTACCTTTTGCTGGTCGTGGCGATTGTCGCGGCCACGTTCCTCGCGAGGCGCGCAGGCGCAGGGTTCGCCGGCGTTCTCGGGGCCGGGGTCGTCGCTGCAATTCTTGGCGGGATTGGCGTCGCCGCGATGATGTATGTGTTTCTGAACCTCATCGGCGGCGGGGTCCTGCCGCCCGCGATTGTCGCGTCCATGGAAACCCTGCGCGCCGAAGCCGCGGCCGGCGCGGACGTCGCCGACAGGATCGCCAGCCTCGAGGCCCTGACGCCAACGACGTTCGCCCTGCTCTCAGGGGCGCAGACCGCCGTGATCGGCGTCATCGCTGCGGCGGTCTTCGGCGCAGTCGCGATGGTGGCGCTTCGGCCCAGGGGCCTCGCCGGGTGACGGCGCCCGGCGCGGTCAGGCCGGACACTGCGACCGAGAGATAGTCGCGCGGCGGCGCGATATTCAGCTATTGCCGGCGCGTTCGCCCGTTCTTAGGACACTCCATAGACCCTGCCCGGCGATGCCGCCGCGAAGCGGGGCGCGTTACGGAGGAAGGCGATGCTGTCAAACAGCCGCGTGGGCATGAGTTTCGGGCTCGACCCGATGGTCGAGGAGATGCGCGGGGCGGTCGCCCGCTGGGTCGACGAGCGGCTCGCGCCGCGGGCCGCCGAGATCGATGCGAAGAACGAGTTCCCGCGCGACCTCTGGACGGAGCTCGGCGAGCTCGGCGTTCTCGGCGTGACCGCCGACGAAGCCTATGGCGGGCTCGGCCAGGGCTATCTCACGCACTGCGTCGTGATGGAGGAGATTTCCCGCGGGTCGGGCGCCGTCGGCCTGTCTTACGGCGCGCACTCGAACCTGTGCGTCAACCAGATCAACCTCAATGGCTCGAAGGACCAGAAGGATCGCTACCTGCCGAAGTTGATCTCCGGAGAGCACCTCGGCGCGCTCGCCATGTCCGAGCCCGGATCGGGGTCTGACGTCGTCTCGATGAAGCTGAAGGCGGAGAAGCAGGGCGACCGCTGGATCCTCAACGGCAACAAGATGTGGATCACAAACGGTCCGGGTGCGGATGTCCTCATGGTCTACGCCAAGACCGATGTCGGCGCCGGCAGCCATGGCATTTCCGCGTTCCTCATTGAGAAGGGCTTCAAGGGGTTCTCCACGGCCCAGAAGCTCGACAAGCTTGGCATGCGCGGCTCCGACACCTGCGAGCTTGTCTTCGAAGATTGCGAAGTGCCCGAAGAGAACCTGATCGGCGGGCTGAACGCCGGCGTCCGCGTGCTGATGTCGGGCCTTGACTATGAGCGAGCGGTCCTGTCGGCCGGGCCGCTCGGCATCATGCAGGCGGCGCTCGACGTGGTCGTGCCGTACGTCCACGACCGCCGCCAGTTCGGCAAGTCGATCGGCGAGTTCCAGCTCGTTCAGGGCAAGATCGCAGACATGTACACCACGATGAACGCCTGCAAGGCTTACGTCTACGCCGTCGCGGCGGCCTGCGACCGGGGCGAGACGACCCGCCAGGACGCCGCAGGGTGCATTCTCTATGCGGCGGAAAAGGCGACCCAGGTCTGCCTCGACGCAATTCAGCTTCTCGGCGGCAATGGCTACATCAACGAGTACCCCACCGGCCGGCTGTTGCGCGACGCGAAGCTCTACGAGATCGGGGCCGGCACCAGCGAGATCCGCCGCATGCTGATCGGTCGCGAGATCTTCGAGCAGACGCGGTAGGCAGTTTCGTCAGGCGCATGCTCGAAGAATGTAGGCGGCCGTCCGGGCGTTCGTCAGGCGTAAGCCCGCCGTGAGCGCCCGCGCGCAGCGGCCTGCAGGAATCCGTCCAGCAGGGGTTTCGACGAAGCGCGCGCGCCGATAACGCCGCAGGCGACGCACATGGAGCCGACCGTGAGGGCGGGATCGAGATTGGCGATCGCCGGCTCGCCCGTCAGCATCATGAGGAACAGCGCGGAGCCCGCGCCGGGGGCGCCGCCGTACCAGGCAATGAAGTTCCGCGCCCCCTCGGGCAGTTTCGCCGACGACAGCGCCGCAAGCCTCGGCGCAGCGCGCAGAATGGTTACTGCGGCGACGGCGTAGAGGGTTGTCAGCATGTCCGCGTCGGCAAGCCGCGGCAGCATCAGGAACCCGAAGGCGAAATAGGCTGCTGGCGGAATGGCGCGCTCGCTGAGGCGTTGCAGGACGCGGCGCACGCCTGGCGCACGACCGGCTTCCTCGCTCCAGACGAGCCCTGCTGCGACAGCGGCGATCAGCATGTCGCCGCCGATCACGGGCGCCAGCAGCGCAGCGCCAAAACCGGCCATCACCGCCGGTCCGCCCATCGCATCGATTCGGCGTTCGGCCGGCGCTGCGCGGCCGCCCGCAGCGCGGTAGAGCCGACGTCCGATCCGCGCCGCTGCGAAACCAAGCAGCCCGCCGAACACGAAACCCTTCAGCATCGAGATCGTCGTCAGGAGAAGCGGCGTCAGTTGTGGTTCCGACGGGCCCGCGGCGGTCGCGGCGCCGATGCAGAAGGCGGCGATCGGCAGGCCGAATGCGGTAATCGCCGCGCCTTCGAGGCGCACGGTCTGTTTGACGACGGCGGGCGCCGGCGCGCCGAGCACCGCCTTGCGGTCAAACGCGGCGCCATTGAGGAGGAGAGCGGCGGCGATGAGGCCCGCTGTCGCCATCGACGTCTGCGGCAGCATGACGAACGCCGTTAGCGCCCAGAAGGCGAAGGCGAGCGGCGCGCCGGCGGTGGCGAGACGGAACGCCGGCGCGCGCAGCCGCGACAGCAGCCGCACCCGGAACTGGGTCGCCGCAGTGAAGCCAAGGGCGGCAAGCCCCCATTTCGCGGGGCCAGCGGCGATGTTCGCGGCCGGCGCCGCAAGGCCAATCGCCAGCGCGCCGAGCGCCACCAAAAGGCCGACGCCAAGGACAAGCGCCGGGGCGGCAGCCGGCCGACGGCCAATTGCATGGCCAAGAGCGGCGACGGTCGCGATGAGCGCGATAACGAATGCGATGGACTCAATGACAGCGGTCAAGTCTCGGACCTCGACGGTTGTTCGGGAATCGCCTCCGTCCGGGTGAACGCCGTCGCCGGACGGTTGCGTACGCGACGTCGCGCGCAACCGATTCGTGAGCGTAGCAAGCTGAATTGATCCGTGAATCTGCGCAAGGACGTTCTTTTCGTCCGGATTGCGAAGTTTTGGTAATGCTGTCGCTGCCGCGCAACGCATTCGTCGATCAGCATTCGACGCCATGACGCGCCTGGCCGGCAAAAAATCCTTGTTGAAAAAAAATCTATCGAACGCCTCAACGCCAGCGCTGGCGCGGGCTGCAGAGGAATTTCGAGGTCGTCCATCGAACACGATTTCGGCGGCCCCATAATCGCGTGAATTGCGCAGATGGATGGCCGCAGATGGATGCCAACGGAGAAGACCTGATGTCGGACGAAGATGCCAAGCGGCCGCGGGGCCGATTAAAGCGGGCGGTGGCGGACGTCGCCCCGCAGATCGCCCATGCGCTTGGCGGGCCCCTGGCCGGCGCGGCGGTCGGCGCCCTCTCGCGGGCGATTTTTGGCGAAGATGGCGCTGACGAAGCCGCGCTGGCGGACGCCCTCCGGACCGCGGACGCCGACACCTTGCTACGGTTGAAGGTCGCCGACCTTGCGTTTCGCAGGGCCCTTGAGGACGCTCGCCTTGAAGACCTGCGGATCGCGGCTGGCGATCGCGCGGACGCGCGCGCCCGCCAGGCGAAGATGGACGATTTGACGCCGTCCGTCCTTGGCGGATTGATCATCGCGGGATTTTTCATTGTGTTGGCGGCGATGGTGACCCGTCGCCTGCCGGCGGGCGCGGAAACCGAGTTTTCTATCATGCTCGGCGCCCTCGCGACCATGACGGCGGCGGTCGTCAATTATTTTTTCGGCTCGTCCGCCGGCTCGCGGGAAAAGACGCGGCTGCTGTCGCCTGGCGACGGCCTTAGCGGGCAGGGCGCGCAACCTGCAAAGCCGCGCAGGTAGGCTGGCGCGAAAGGTGAGTATGCGGACGGATATCGTCACGGACATCGTGATAGTCGGCGGCGGCGCAATCGGCCTCGCCGCGGCGTGGCGCCTCGCGCTTGCTGGCGTCGGCGTCATCGTCGTTGACGGACGGTCGGCCTCGCCGCGGGCGACGAAGGCGGCCGCCGGCATGCTTGCGCCCTCGTTCGAGCGCGCTGAACGCCATGCGGTCGCCGCGTCCTCGCCGGCGCTCGCGGATCTGTCGCTTGCGTCCCTTCGGATGTGGGCCGGCTTTGCGCCCGAACTCGAAGCCGCATCGGGCCAGTCGATCGATTTTCGCGATGACGGCATCCTTGGCGTCGCGACCACTGACGCCGAGGCGGACGCGTTGACGCGCCAGGCGGAGCTGATGGCGGCGGCCGGCGTTGGGGCGGAACTGCTTGACGGGCGCGCCGCGCGCGCGCTGGAGCCGCTCCTCGCCGAGGGCGTCATTGCGGGCCTCCTCGCGCGAGAGGAGGCGCAGGTTGATCCCGTGTTGCTTGTTGAGGCGCTGGAAACCGCCGTGCGGCGCGCCGGCGTTCAGATCGTCCACGCAATTGCCAGCGTTTTCGAAAATGGTCCTGACGGCAGCGGCGTTCGAATGCGGCTCGCGAGCGGCGGCGCTATCTCGGCGGATCGCGCAATCGTTTCAACTGGCGCCGGAGCATTTGCGCGGCGTCTTTCCGGCAACGCGTCAATCGTGACGCCGGTGAAAGGCGAAGCGTTGGCGTTCGCCCCAGGAGCCGCAGTGCCGCGCCGGGTTATCCGCGGACGCAACGCCTATATATGTCCGCGCCAGGACGGCCGCGTGGTCATTGGCGCGACGGAACGTCCGGGAGATGCAAGCCTCGAAACCGACGACGAACGCGTCGACGGGCTACGGGCGGCTGCGACGCGGATCGTGCCGGCGTTCGAGCGCGCGAACGAGTCCTCGCGCTGGGCGGGCCTCAGGCCCGTCGCGCCGGACGGCGCGCCGATCATCGGACCGGCGGCAGGCGACCCTCGTGTCATCTACGCGATCGGGCACTATCGAAACGGGATTCTTCTCGCGCCGGCGACCGCGGAGATTATCCGGGCCTGCGCAACCGCCAATTCACCTGAATGGCCAAAGCCGTTCCTGCCGGACCGGTTCGCGACGCCCGCCCGCAAGCTCGCGCTCCCTTCAGCGCCATCAAGCGCGGCGCGTTAGGCAAGCTTTCACCATGTTCTGCGGTACTGATCACAATATGCGCAGGTTTGCCTGCGCGCCGTTAACCGGACGTTTACGGATGGCCCACTTCAGCGACGTCATTGGCGCGAACCTTGCCGCCACGACGAAAAGCGCCGGCGGCGTGCGCACGGCGCTGAAGTCCGCCGCGGACGCCACCGGCGTCGACTTCGCCTATCTCTATGACGTGGCGACGCGCGAAAGCAGCCTTAACCCGGAAGCAAAGGCGAAGACGTCGAGCGCGACCGGATTGTTCCAGTTCATCGAGCAGACCTGGCTGGCCGCGGTGAAGACCTATGGCGAGGCGCACGGCCTTGGCGATGCGGCGGCGGCGATCTCTCGCACGTCGTCGGGCGGCTATCGCGTCGCCGATCCGGCCCGAAAGGCGGCGATACTGGACCTGCGCCGCGACCCGGACGCCGCGGCAAAGCTGGCGGCGGAAATGACCCTGCAGAACAAGTCCATCCTTGAACGAAAGCTCGGGCGTGATGTGTCGGGCGCGGAGCTTTACGCCGCCCATTTCCTCGGGGCCAGTGGCGCCGCGAAGCTCCTTTCAGCGAAGCCAGAGACGTCGGCGGCGTCGATTGCCCCCGCCGCCGCGAAAGCGAACAAGGCGATCTTCTTCGACAACGGGCGGGCGAAATCCGTGCGCGAGGTGATTGCGGGATTTGAAGCGACAATAGGCGCCGCCGCGGCGCCGGCGACCATAGCCGCGCCGCAGCTTGCGATGCCGAAGGCGAGCGAGGCGGGACCCCGAGTGGCGTCTTTCCGGTCGGCGTCGCTCGAGCCGGCGCACATTCAGGCCATGCCGGTTCAGCCGGCGGCTCGCCACTTGACGCCCGACCACGCTACGCCGGCCCGGCCGCCCTTGCGGGAAGTTGAGGTCCAATCCCCGCGCAGCCCGGCATCCGTTCACACAGCTGGATCGACGTCCAATCTGGCGGCTGCCGCCGCGGCAATCCGGCGGCCTGCGATCTTCCTCAGCGACGCTGCCCGGTTCGTCGACGGCGTGAGCGGGGCCGATCCACTGGCGTTGATGGTGCTGCAGGCGCTAGACCCGACAATTCTCGGCGACGGCGCGAAACGCGCGTCCGTGTTCTAGCGCGCCTTGCCAGAGGTCCGTCTGAATAACAAAGCGGCCCAAGGTTTTTGGTTGCGCCCGGTGCATCACGTCGAACCGGCGTCCCTTGAGTTGGAAGTCGGCCAGGCGACGGCAGGCCGTCAGGACGGGGTATCGTCGTCGGCGGCGCATTCATCAAGAGCGACCGTAGTAAGCCCCTTTGTCGCCTCGTCGCCGCACGCGCCTTCGAACAAGGCCGCGGATATTCCAACGGCGCCCTCAAAGTCGGCGCCGGCGAGGATTGCGCCGTCGAATCGGGTTGCGGTCAGGTCGGCCCCCTTGAAAGACGCGCCGGAAAGATCCGCACGTCGAAAGTCCGCGCCCCGAAGGTCAACGTCGTGAAAGCTCGATTGCGCCGCTGCCGCCTCCACGAAAACAGCCCGCGCCGCATAGGCGGAGTCGAACGTCCCGCCCTCGAGGAAGGCCTTGGACAACACGGCGCCGGTCAGGTCGGCGCCGGTGAAATCGCTCCACGCGAAATTCGCGGCGCGCGCCTTGGCCGAGCGGAGGTCCGCCCGGATGAATTTCGCGCCGCTCATCGAAGCTGCGGTGAACTTCGCAAGCGCAAGGCGCGCCTTGGAGAAGTCAGGTGCGACGCCGGCTGCGCCTTCGAAAACCGATTCATCGAGCCAGGCGCCGACAAACCGCGTGCCGGAAACCTCAGCGCCCGGATAAAGGCCGCCAGGGTCTTCAAGTCCGGCGAGGTCCTCTTTGGTAAGGACGCGGCGCGGATAGGCCCCGGTCTCGGCAAGTTCGCCCGACCCGTGGCGCTCGTTTGCGCGGGCCCGATCCCAGGCGCGGGACATCTGCGGCGCGATCCTGTCCGCCGAATTCAGCGTGCCGGACACAAACCGTCCGACGGCGGCGAGCGGGTCGACGCGCTGGCCCTCGCCGGTGGTCGACGCCACAAGGTTCGCCACGACCGTAAAGAGGGCGATCATCAGAAAAATTAGGAGTGCGACGATGCGGAACATGACGCAAAGGCTCCGGAAGCTTCTCGCCAGAATGCATCCGAGAGCCTCAACGACTGATTAATCCTGAACGCCGCTTTACGTTGATCAGGGATTATCGGGGTCAGGAGCAGCCCGAGGAATGACCGCAGCTGTCGCAGCGCATGCACGCGCCGGTGCGCACCAGCGTGAATTGCCCGCAGGACTGGCAGGCGTCGCCCTCGTATCCCTTCGCGCGCGCCTGGCGTTCAGGGGACTTATCGCCGAACCGTTCCGGCAGACGGGGCGCAGCCAGTCGCCCTCGGGGCGCCTGCTGGCGGACGGCGGCGGCGAGTTTGGCGATCTGGCTCTCGATTTCAGGCGGACCGGTTTCGCGGCTGTATTCGCCGGCGGGCCGGGCGTCGCCCTCGTCGATCGCCTCGACGTCGTCACGGCTTTCGACTTCGTCGTCGGCGTCGTCATCCCCGGCATGGCCATCGCCGTCCTCGCCTGCATCGCGGAAACGGTCGAACTCCCCGCCGCGCAGGACAACCAAGTTGTCGGTGACGGTCGAACGCGAAAAACCCTTCGAGATGAGCCGCGTCGCCGATTCCTCGAACTTTTCGCCTGCTACGCCGCGACCGATGGCGTCAACGGCGGAGTCGTCCGGATCAACGTGCGCAAGGTCCGTTCGGCCCAGATAGGAGATCGCCAGTTCACGGAAAATATAGTCGATGATCGACGTCGCGTGCTTGATCTGGTCGTTGCCCTCGACCCGTCCGGATGGATCGAAGCGCGTGAAGACGTAGGCGTCGACGAATTCCTCCAGCGGCACGCCGTACTGCAGGCCGAGGGAGATCGCGATTGCAAAATTGTTCATCAGGCTGCGGAAGGCTGCGCCTTCCTTGTGCATGTCGATGAAGATCTCGCCAAGCTCGCCGTCATCAAATTCGCCCGTGTGGATGTAGACCTTGTGACCGCCGACGATCGACTTCTGGATATAGCCCTTGCGACGATCGGGCAGGCGGCGCCGGCCGGGCGTCCGTTCGATGATCCGTTCGACGATTCGCTCGGCGACGATGCGCGACTTTTCCGCCGCGGGCGCGATGGTCAGCTCACGGTCGAGCTCATCGGCGAGTTCGGCTTCTTCATCGTCGGTTTCCGGGGCGAGGCGGCCAGCCAGGGGCTGGGAGAGTTTCGATCCGTCGCGGTAGAGCGCAATCGACTTGAGGCCGAGCTCCCAGGCGCGCAGATAGGCGCGTCCGCAGTCCGCGATCGACGCGGCGGCCGGCAGGTTTACGGTCTTCGAAATGCCGCCAGAAACAAATGGCTGGCAGCTCGCCATCATCTCGAGGTGCGCGGCGATCGACAGCGACCGCTCGCCAATGCGACCGCAGGGCACCGCGCAATCGAAGACCGGCAAGTGCTCGGCCTTCAGGAAGGGCGCGCCTTCAAGGGTCATTGCGCCGCATACGTACAGGTTCGCGACGTGAATGTCCTCGTCGGAGAAGCCGAGATCGCGCAACGCCTGATAGCCGCTGGCGGACACCTGCGCGTCGGTAAACCCGAGGACATGGCGACAGAAATCCTCGCCCAGCAGCGGCGGCGCGAATGCGAAGGTGATGTCGAATGCGCTCTTGAGGCGCAGTTCAAGCGCATCGATATCCTTCTGGCGGAAGCCCTCTTCCTGCAGCGACGCCGCGTTGATGACGGGCGCGCCGTCGAGCGTGCCGCGTCCGACGGCGTAATTGACGATCGCATCGATCTCGCCCGGCCCGTAGCCGAGCCGCGCAAGAGCTTTCGGCGCCGACCGGTTGATGATCTTCATCATGCCGCCGCCGGCGAGTTTCTTGAATTTCACGAGGGCGTAGTCCGGCTCAATGCCGGTCGTGTCGCAGTCCATGATGAGCCCGATCGTGCCGGTGGGCGCAATCGCCGTCGCCTGCGCATTGCGGAAGCCGCTGACCTCGCCAAGTTCGACGACGTCGTTCCAGACAGTCTTTGCCCGCGCGGCGAGGGCCGGCCACGGGCACGCGCCCGCATCGAAGGTGAGCGGTTGTTTGTTCAGGCCCTCGAACTTGCCCTTTGCATCCGAGGTCGCGGCGGCGCGGCGGTGATTGCGCATGACGCGGAGCATGTGCTCCCGATTGCGCTTGAAAGAGGGAAACGGTCCCAGCGAAGCCGCCATCTCGGCGGAGGCTCTATACGCGGCCCCGGTCATCAGGGAGCTGATCGCCGCGCCGATCGCACGCGCTTCGCGGCTGTCATAGGAGTGTCCGGACTGCATCGCGAGCGCGCCGAGATTCGCGAAGCCAAGGCCGAGCGTGCGGTAGTCGTGGCTGCGGCGCGCAATTTCGCGGGACGGGTACTGCGCCATCGACACCGAGATTTCGAGGACCGCCGTCCATGTCCGACAGGCGTGTTCGAACAGCGACACGTCGAACTCGCCGTCGCGCGCGAAAGCGACAAGGTTGACCGACGCCAGATTGCACGCCGTGTCATCGAGGAAGAAGTATTCCGAACACGGATTCGATGCGCGAATTTCGCCGTCCGCCGCGCAGGTGTGCCAGGCGTTTATGGTTTCCCGGAACTGAAGTCCCGGATCGGCGCAACGCCAGGCGGCTTCGTTTATCGCCTGCCAGAGGTCGCGCGCCTTGACGGCGCGCACGGTCTTGCCGTCGACGCGGCCCTTCAGGGGCCATTCCTCGCCCGCCGACAGCGCGGCGAAGAAGTCGTCGCCGACGCGCACGGAATTATTGGCGTTCTGGCCGGACACCGTTCGATAGCCCTCGGAGTCCCAGTCGACGTCATAGACGTCGACCTCGATCGCGCGAACGCCCTGACGGGCGAGGTCGATGGTCCGTTTGATGGCGGCGTCGGCGACGCCGTCGGCGCGGGCGCTGCGGATCGCCTTTGCAAGCTCCCTGTTCGCTCGCGGGTCGGTGCGCGCGGCGTCGTCGACCTTGCCGCCGCGGGGCCAGCACGCGGCCATCACTTGCGGCAGGCGTCGTGCGAGGATGCGCGAGCCGGCGGCGAGGGCGGCGACTTTTTCCTCCTCCCGGGCCTTCCAGCCGATGAAGTCTTCGATGTCCGGGTGGTCCGCATCGAGAACGACCATCTTGGCGGCGCGTCGCGTGACGCCGCCGGATTTGACCGCGCCGGCGGCTGCGTCGCCAACCTTCAGGAAGCTGATCAGGCCGGAACTCGATCCGCCCCCGGACAAGGGCTCATTGGCGCCGCGCACGGCGGAGAAGTTCGAGCCGGTCCCGGAGCCGAATTTGAACAGCGCGGCTTCGCGCCGCCACAGATCCATGATGCCGTTGTCGCCGATCAGCGTGTCGGCGACGGACTGGATGAAGCAGGCGTGAGGCTGGGGCCGTTCATAGGCGCTGACGCTCTCGACGACCTCGTTCGTTGCGGGATCGACGAAGTAATGCCCGCCGCCGTCGCCCTCGATGCCATAGGCCCAGTGCAGGCCGGTATTGAACCATTGCGGGCTGTTCGGCGCGGCGATCTGGCGCGCAAGCATGCATTTCAGTTCATCGACGAAAATTCGCGCGCTTTCCTCATCGTCGAAGAGGCCCGCCTTCCAACCCCAGTAGCCCCACGCGCCCGCGAGCCTGTCGAATACCTGCCGCGCGCTGGTTTCCGGCCCGGAACGTTGCTCCGGCGGCAGCTTCGCCAGGCGCGCAATATCCGGCGCCGCGCGGCGCAGGAAATCCGGCACCCCCTGTTCGGCGACCGGCTTTGTCGCCGCCGGCACGCCCGACTTGCGGAAATATTTCTGCGCGAGAATGTCGACGGCTGTCTGGCTCCACTCCACGGGGGCTTCGACTCCGCTCGCCGCGAACATCAGCTCGCCCCCCGCGGCGCGTATTTCGCTGTCGCGCTTGACGAAGACGACGTCTGCGTAGGGCCCTTCCTCGTCCCTCGTGAAATGTCGACGAAACTTCATCGTGCGCTCCGAGCCCGCGGCGACGCCGTTCGGCTGTTTGGTTCCCGCGGGCGTTCTAAGCCGTCCGGGCGCATCTTGCGAGCGCCGGCTTCTCGCAGGTCGCGTCCACTCGCCAGGGTTTCAATGACCCCCGAGCCATCGCCTGGCCGACCTGACTTCGCCGGCGGCGGACGGCTGGCGAGCCGCTGCCTTGTCGGCGTCCGTCTCGCGTCGAGACGCCCGCTGGACCTGCGCGCCGAGGTGCGCCATACCCACAAAAGACCATTCGGCTGCGATTCGCCCGCGAAAGCAAAAATCTATGCTGAAACAAATCTTTACCTGGTGGAACGGAACGACTTTCGGAACGTCGTTTACGCTCTTTCGCCGGCGCGCGCGCCTTGTCGGCAAGGACGGGCAGGGCAACCGCTACTACGAGGAGGCCGATCCTTCGTCGCCCGACGGCCACCCCCGGCGATGGGTGCTTTATCACGGCGTCGCAGAGGCGTCCCGCGTGCCGGCCGACTGGCACGGCTGGCTGCACCACACCTTTTCAGCGCCGCCGACAGACGAACCACTTGTGCGGCGCGACTGGGAGAAGGATCATCTGCCGAACATGACTGGAACGCCGCTGGCGTATCGTCCGAAGGGATCGCTTGCCCGGGTGGGCGTCTCGCCTGGCGTGCCGGATGTTTACGAGCCGTGGACGCCGGACGCGGGTTGATCGACCCGGAATGGCGCGAGGCCGTCCAACAGGGAAGGGCCGCCAAAGAGCTGAGAATGGACCGGCAGCGCATTGGCGATGGATTGGCAAGCAGCAGTCAGGTCGCCTGTTATTTTGCGAAGGCCAGGCCATGAAATCGACTGAATATGAGCGTATGCTTGGGAAAGCGTTCAGGAGCCGCGCCATGACTGACTGCGTTCGCCTCACCCTTGCGTCCCTTGCGGGCGCGCTCGCCTTTTGCCCGGCATTGCCGGCCGTCGGCCAGACCCTTGATGAGCTCAATCTGCAACGTTTCGGCGCGCCGGAACGCAGCTCTCCAGCCGACGAATCCAATGACGATCAGATGGGGCCGGGCGAGGAAGACGCGTACGCTGGCCCGGATGAGCTGACGGCGCTTTCCCGCCGGTCGGACAATCCCTTTCCCGACATTGTCGAGAGCGCCGACCGCAGCCCTATCGACGTTACGGTCCGTGCACTGAACAAAGTCACGGCGAAGTACGAAGACATCACGATCCCGATGGAGGGCGCCGGCCGATTCGGCACCCTTGAGATCGTCGCGCGGCATTGCGACAAGCGCCCGCCGGAAGAGTTCCCGGAGACCACGGCGTTCCTGCAGATTTTTGACCGAGGCTACGACACGGACGCGCTGCGACTGGCGAAAAAGCCCGAACTCGGAGAGCCGCATGACAGCGTCGACCGCCTGGGCAAGATCGCCAACGCCGAAACGACGGACGGACCCGTCGCATCAACGGTCGTCGCGTCGTCCGTATCCGACGAGATCGTCCATTCCGACGCCAACCCCGCCGCCAGCCTTTACGGCGACGGCATTCGCGCTGAAGGCAAGGAAGTTTTTTCCGGCTGGATGTTCGCATCGAGCCCCGCGCTCAATGCGCTGGAGCATCCTGTCTACGACGTCTGGGTGATCGACTGCCAGACGGAAACGTTGTCGGACGAATAGCCTTCGGCGGCGTTGAAATCGGCGTCGGCGGTCAGCAGGCTCTGCAGTCGCGCCAGATAGGCGTCGCGGGGCATCCTTTCGACGCCAAACTGCGCCAGATGATCCGTATGGAACTGAGCGTCAAGGAGAGAGAACCCGCCCGCCCTCAGCCGCGCAATAAGGTGCAGCATCGCGATCTTGCTGGCGTCCGCTTCGCGCGAAAACATGCTCTCGCCGCAGAATACGCCGCCAAGCGCAACCCCGTAGAGGCCGCCGACAAGGCGATCGTCCCGCCAGCATTCGACGCTGTGGGCGTGGCCGCGGAAGTGCAGTTCTGAATAGGCTTCGAGGATCTGGTCATTGATCCATGTGTCTTCCCGGCCGGGGGCGGGAGCGGCGCAGGCCTTCATGACCTCCACGAACGCAGTATCGAACCGGATATGGAGGGTCGACCGGCGCAGGCGCCGAAGCAGCTTTCTCGGCGCGCGCGCCCGGATCAGCTCAAGCACGCCCCGCTCATGCGGCAGGACCCACACAATATCCCGGTCCGACGCCGTCCGGGCCATGGGGAAATAGCCGAGCGTATAGGCTGGCAGTATGTCGTCTGCGCTAAGCGCGTCGGGGCCGTCGCGAGGCATCGGACATTATTGCGACGATTTGCGTCGCTTGCGAAGCCCCGGTCGCCAGAGGCTTTCAAAACCGCGTCAGGCGCTGGTCCGCTTTAGCCAGTCTTCAAGCCAGTGGATGTGGTAGTCGCCAGCCTGAAACGCCGGCTCTTCGATCAGTCGCGCGAACAGCGGCGTCGTCGTTTCGACGCCCGCGATCGCAAGCTCGCTCAGGGCTCGCCGCAGCCTCTTAATGCAAAGGTCGCGGGTATCGCCAAAGACAATCAGTTTGCCGATCATGGAGTCGTAGTAGGGCGGTATTGCGTAGCCGGAATAGATCGCGCTGTCGAAACGAACGCCCGGTCCCCCGGGGGCATGGAAGTAGGTGATCGTGCCGGGCGACGGGCGGAAGTCCGTCGGGCTCTCGGCGTTGATCCGGCATTCGATCGCATGGCCCCGGAACATCACCGTGTCCTGGCTGAAGCTGAGCTTCGCGCCTGACGCGATTGAGATCTGCTCCCGGATCAGGTCGAGGCGCGTCACCTGTTCGGTCACGGGGTGTTCGACCTGAATCCGCGTGTTCATCTCGATGAAATAGAACTCGCCATTCTCATAAAGGAATTCGATCGTCCCGGCGCCAAGGTAGCCAAGTTCGGCGACCGCCTTGCGGGCGATGCCGCCGATCCGGTCGCGTTCCGCCTGGGAAAGGGCGGGAGACAACGCCTCCTCAAGCACTTTCTGGTGCCGGCGCTGGAGGGAGCAATCGCGTTCGCCGAGCTGAACTGCGTTGCCGTGGGCGTCGCCGAATATCTGGACTTCTATGTGGCGCGGCTTCGTCAGGTACTTCTCGAGATAGACTGCATCGTCGCCGAACGCAGCGGCCGCTTCGGCGCGCGCGGTCGACCACGCCGAGCCGATGTCGTCCGCGGTCCTGGCGACCTTCATGCCGCGTCCGCCGCCGCCGGCAGCCGCCTTTACGATAACCGGGTAGCCGATTTTTTCCGCCGCCGTCTTCGCCTCTTCAAGCGTCGTCACTGGTCCGTCGCTGCCGGGCACCAGCGGGACGCCAACCTTGCGCATCGCGGCCTTGGCGGCGATCTTGTCGCCCATGACGCGGATATGCTCCGCCGTCGGACCGATAAACCGGATATTGTGGGCTTCGACGATTTCAGCAAAGCGCGCATTTTCGGACAGGAAGCCATAGCCGGGGTGGATTGCGTTGGCGCCAGTGATTTCCGCAGCGGATATGATCGCCGGGATATTCAGATAGCTGTCCTTCGACGCCGGCGGCCCGATGCAGACGCTTTCGTCCGCGAGGCGGACATGCAGCGCATTCGCATCCGCAGTGGAATGGACCGCGACGGTGGAAAGGCCAAGTTCCTTGCAGGCTCGGTGAATGCGCAGGGCGATTTCGCCGCGATTGGCGATAAGAACCTTCTCGATCACGCCTACGGCCTCCGCGTCGCTGGAACTATTCGATCGTCAACAGCGTCTCGCCGAATTCGACCGGTTGTTCATTTCGCACAAGGATCGACGTCACCGAACCGGATCGCGGCGCAACGACGGGGTTCATGGTCTTCATGGCTTCGACAATCATCAGCGTTTCGCCTTCGCGGACGCTCTGGCCCACCGTCACGAACGGCGCCGCGCCCGGCGACGGGCAGACATAGACCGTGCCCACCATTGGCGAAGACACCGCCCCGGCCGGCGGTCCGGCCGGCGCCTGGGAGGGCTCGGCGGGGGTAGGGGACGCGCCCGCCGCGGGCGCAGCCGGCGCGCGCGGCGGGGCTTCATAGGTCGCATACGCCGCCGCCGTCCGGGCGACCCGGACGCGCACTTCGGCGCGCTCAATTTCAATCTCGGTCAGGCCTGTCTCTTCCAGCACGCCCGCGAGGGCGCGAATGAGGGAAAGGTCTTCCCCGCCGTCGTCGCCATTCGGCTCCGCCATTGCGTTACCACCCGCCAACTTATTGATTCCTAACCTTTTGGGTTAGTCGTTTCGCTGCGTCAAGCGCCAGAAGATAACCATCCGCGCCGAAGCCGCAGATCACTGCAGTGGCCGCCCGCGCGGTCAGGCTTTGTTCACGGAAGGCCTCTCGGGCGTGAATATTGGACAAATGCATCTCGATCACCGGGATCGGAATTGATTTGATCGCGTCGTGAAGGGCGATCGAGGTGTGCGAGTAGGCCCCGGCATTGATGATCGCGGCAACCGCGGTTGCGCCGGCCTCATGGAGCCAGTCGACGAGCGCGCCTTCGTGATTTGACTGTCTGAAGTCTGTGCGAAGGCCAAGCTTCGCTGCATGCGCCGTGCAATCCGTTTCGATGTCAGCCAGCGTCCGCGCGCCGTAAATTTCGGGCTCCCGGGCGCCAAGGAGGTTCAAATTCGGCCCGTTGAGAATACATACGAGCGGCGTGAGGGGATCGGGTATCGTGCTCATGTCCTCGTCCGATCGGTCCATCGCCCGGCGTCAGTCCGAGCGCCGAGGGGGGTCGGTAGGCCAGAGCCGATGAATGCGCAAGACTGCTCGGCCTGGCGTGGCAATCCATGCCAGCAACTCAAGGATGCGGAGCGAACGTGAAGATCAGGTTGAATGGCGAGGAAAAGGCGCTTGAAGGGGCGACATCGATAGCGGGGCTGGCGGCCTCGCTGGGCCTCGACCCGCGCAAGGTAGCCGTCGAGCGAAACCTCGAAATCGTTCCGAAATCCGCCTATGAGGCGACGGAGCTTTGCGACGGCGACCGCATCGAGATCGTGCATTTTGTAGGAGGCGGCTGACGTGGAGGACGAGCTTGTAATCGCCGGCAGACGTTTTTCGTCGCGCCTCATTATCGGCACGGGAAAGTACCGCTCGTATGAGGAAAATGCGCGCGCGGCCGAAGCGGCGGGCGCGGAGATGGTGACGGTTGCGGTGCGGCGCGTGAACCTCACCGACCCGAACCAGCCGATGCTGGTCGACCATGTCAGTCCTGAAAAATATGTGTTCCTGCCGAATACGGCCGGATGCTTCACGGCCGAAGAGGCAATCCGCACGCTGAGGCTTGCCCGTGAAGCCGGCGGCTGGGAGCTTGTGAAACTCGAAGTTCTTGCCGACCAGAAAACGCTCTACCCCGACATGGAGGAAACGCTCCGCGCGGCGAAGCTGCTACTCGCTGAGGGTTTTCAGGTCATGGTCTACTGTTCCGACGATCCGGTTTACGCAAGGAAGCTGGAGGACGCAGGGTGCTGCGCCATCATGCCGCTCGGCTCCCTGATCGGGTCGGGACTAGGGGTCCAGAACCCCGTCAATATTCGCCTCATTGTCGAGCAATCGTCCGTGCCCGTGATCGTCGACGCTGGCGTTGGAACGGCGTCGGACGCGGCGATTGCGATGGAGCTTGGCTGTGACGGCGTCCTGATGAATACGGCGATCGCCGAGGCTAAGGACCCGATCAGGATGGCCGCGGCGATGCGCCATGCGGTAATCGCCGGGCGGCAGGCGTATCTCGCCGGACGGATGCCGAAGAAACGCTACGCCGATCCGTCATCGCCGCTTGCCGGCCTGATCTGAATGACGGCGATGCCGTCAGCTGGCTGATTTTTTCGCGTCGACGATCGCTGACTTTATCTCATCCGGCCGGAAGCCGGGCACCAGCTGGATGAATGAACCGTCTAGCGCAGCGATGAGGAATCCAGGGGTGCCGTCGACGCCAATGTCCTTGGCGACGCCGTAGTTCCGGGCCAGGGCCTTGCGCAGCTTCGCGTCGCCCGCGTCGCGCTTCAGACGGTCGGCGTCAAGGCCGAGCTCCGCCGCCAGTTCAATCGCACGCGCCTCGGTTATTGTGCCGCGTTCGTCCATCATTGCGAAATGCATTTCCAGGTACTTGCCCTGTTCGCGCGCGGCGAGCGCATATCGCGCCGCCAACTCGGATTCCTCCTTCAGAATGGGAAATTCGCGGAATACGACCTTCACCGAGGGATCGTCCGCCGTCAGTTCACGGACGAGCCCGTTCGCGCGTTTGCAGAACGAGCAATGGTAATCAAAGAACTCGATCACGGCGACTTTCGCCGCGCCAATGTCGGCGCCAGCCACATAGGCGCCATCGTCCGACGCGAGATAGGGCAGGGCGTCCTTCTGGGCGGCTGACATGCGTTCGGCTTCGCGCGCGTCCTCTGCTGCCGAATACGCATTCAGCGCATCGATTACCGCCTCCGGGTTCCTGGCGATGTAGTCTGCGACAATCGCCCGTATCGCGGCTTCCTGGTCCGCGGAAAACTCATCGCTGATAGGCGCATCCTGCTGTGCGACGCCGCGCGTAAATCCCGAAAAAGCCAGCCCCGCGAAAGCGGCTCCGACGGCTATGGCGGCAAGGGCGGTCATTCGGTTCATGGTCGGGTCCCCTAGTTCACGGCGCAAATGCCTCTGAACATGCGGCGTGGCCGCCAGTGGCGGCCGCCGCAAGATCGTCTGCAGGTTTGACGTCTGATGTCCTTCGTAGGGCGCGGTGCGTCAAGCCGCTTCATTTGCGGGTTTCGGCCGACGCCTTCCGGGCCGCCGCCTAGCGGTTGCGCGCAGATGCAGCTCTCGCTCGCGCGGCGGCAAGAATGTCCTGCGCGCGCCGTCGATCGGGCGAGCCCTGAGGCAGGCCCTCCAGCGCGCGCTGCGCAAACTGAGCCGCCTCGCCAACCTGGCCTGACTGGTACTTGGACTCAGCGGTCGCAAGGTGCGCCATCGGAATGTCGCCCTTCAGGCCATAGGCGCGCGATAATTCGAACCACGCAAAGGCATTGTCCTTTTCGAGGAGGACAGCCCGCTTCAATTCAGTGATCGCCTCATCAGCATGGCCAATGTCCTCAAGCCCGAGCAGCGCCCTGCCCAGATTCACCCGAAGCAGCGCCGCGGTCGGATCCAGCTCCACTGATTTCCGGTGCGGTTCGATCGACTCGGCGACATGCCCGAATTCGAACAACATTTGTCCCTTCAACTCGTGAAAATAGGGGTTGTCCGGGTGCGCTTCGATAAGCGCATCGATTTCGGCTCGCGCCTTGTCGAGATCGGCCCCGCGATAATACGCGACAGCCCTGGCGTAACGGGCCGGATCTGAGGCGTCGCTTTCGGGGAACTGTCGCAGCGTGAACTTCGTGTCCTGAAGAAAGCCGTAGATCTTCGCCTGGATCATTTTCAGGCGATAGACCTCTTCCGGCGAATCTTCCTTGCCGAAGTAGGGCGAGCTTTCGACGCGTTCGCGCAATGCTTCTTCCCGCTCCACGGCAAGCGGGTGGGTCTGCTGGTACGGGTTTATCCTCTGACCACGAATAATCTGGGTGTTGCGAAGCTTGCGCCAGATTTCGAGCGCACCTTCGCCGGACTTGCCAAGCTTCTCGAGGAATTCGAGCGAAGCGGAGTCGGCGCTCGCTTCCTGTCCGCGGCTATACTTCAGGTAGTTGGCGAGGCCAATGTTCTGGCCGAGGCCAAGGATTCCCATGCCGGCCTGCGGCGCGCCGGCCGCAACGGCGCCTGCAGCGAGGACGAGGCTGAGCAGCATCGGTGCGGTGGCTGTCGATATGACTTCGTCCGAGCGGGCGGTATGCCCGCCGGCAATATGCCCGACTTCGTGGGCGATGACCGCTTCGACCTGGTTCGGCGTTTCGGCAGTGGTCAGCATGCCGGTGTGGAAGCCCATGACATGCCCGCCGGCGAAGGCGTTGAACGTCGGGTCGCCAATCAGAAGAATCTCGATCCGGTCCGGCTGGATCCCTGCCGCCTCAAGCAACGGCGTTGCGCGCTCGTCGAGCCATTCCTCAATTTCCGCGTCCCGCAACAGCGTCTGGGCAGCCGCCGGCGCGGCGGCTATCGTCTGGCCGATCGCGAAAGCAACGACCGCCGCGCCAAGTCGGGCCGCTTTCAAGACGTCGCGTTTCGGTCCCGGGCGCTTTGGTCCTGGCGACCGCTCGCTTTCACGCTGCGACGCTGAATTCCGGTCGGTCAGATGCGAGGTCATGGCAAGCTCCACTCAACTCGGCGCGTCGGACTTCCGCGCCGCTTCGCCCAATCGAGCGATATGTCGACAGCACTCTAGCCGGAATGGGTGGCCGAAGTGTGGCTTCGGGCGTGACATTCCGGCCCGTCCGGCCAAATGTCACGTTCAATTGATCGGGCCAATTGATCGGGCCAATTGATCGGGCCAATTGATCGGGCCAATTGAACGGGCACTCGGCGCGTCGATGCCGTCCGTCCGCCGGGGGTCTCGCGGGGATCCCCCGGCGCAAACGGACGGGCAGGCGGTTTCCGTCGCCGCCCCGGGACATCACCCGCCAAGAGCCCGTTGCCACCAGCCCTTGCGGGTCGATTTTTTCGTCGCCTTGGGTTCCGCCTCGCCTGATAGCCCAACGGTCGACGAATGGTCGTCGCCGCTGTCCTCGCGGCGAACGTCGTCATCGCCCGCGTACTCCTCATTCACGTCGTCATCGACGCCGTTGGCCGACATTTCGGTTTCGTCGGCGGCGGCAGTCACGGGCTCGATGTCCGCCAGTACAGGAACTGCCTTTTCGACCGCGTCATCTTCGTCGTCGCTTTCGGCGACGATCGACCGAAGCTTGCGGGAAGTCCCGGCGTCGACGTTGGTCGCGTCCTGCGACGATGCATCGACTTCTCCGGCGTCGTCACCTTCGGAACCGCGGCCTCCGCGTCGTCCGCCGCGCCGCCCACGACGACGGCGTTTACGTTGCCGATCTCCGTCCGGGTCGGTTTCGTTGTCGTCCGAATGTGCGGCGTCCGCCGCCGGATGATCGTCTTCTTCATCGGCGGCTTCGTCGCGTTCCGATGCGTCCGCGGACGCCTCGCCCTGGGTCTCGCCGCCGCGCCGGCTGCGTCGCCGGCGGCGGCGTTTCTTGCGTCCAGACCCATCATCAGTTGAGCGCTCTTCTGCTTCCTCAGTGTACGCCGCTTCGGCAGGTTCGTCGTCGACGGGCGCTTCAGACAGGTCAGCGCGGACGGCAGCCGTTACGGCGGTCGTCTTGCGGACGCCGTGACGTTCGACGTCGAACTGGTCGCCGCGCTTCTCCGTATCCGCTCTGAGGTCAATCTTTACGCCGTAGGCGTTCTCGATGCGGCTCAGCCAGTCGCGCTTTTCGTTGAGGACATAAAGGACAACGTCCAGCGCGGCGGACACCGCAAGCACCTCGGAACGGCTGGCGACCACTTCACCTTCGATGGCGCGCAGGATCCGAAGTCCTGCGGCCTCGCGTGAGCGCACAGCGCCGGCGCCCTGGCAGGTCGGGCACGCGGACGTGGTGCCGTCGACAATGCCGGAACGGCGCCTCTGTCGCGACATCTCAAGCAATCCGAAGCTCGAAATCCTGCCGACCTGAATCCGCGCCCGGTCGGTCTTGAGCGCTTCCTTGAAGCGCTTTTCAACGGCGCGATTATTTCTGTGTTCCTCCATGTCAATGAAGTCGACGACAATAAGGCCGGCGAGGTCGCGCAGACGGCACTGGCGCGCAAGCTCCTTGGCCGCCTCCAGGTTTGTCTTGAGCGCTGTCTGCTCGATGTTCCGTTCGCGGGTCGCCTTCCCGGAGTTAACGTCGATGGCGATCAGCGCTTCGGTCTGGTTGATGACAATATAGCCGCCCGACTTCAGCCGAACGATCGGCTGATACATTGCGTCAAGCTGGGTCTCCACGCCGCATTTCAGGAACAGGGGCGTTTCGTCCTTGTAAGGCTGCACGTTCTTGGCGTGGGACGGCATGAGCATCTTCATGAAGTCCTTGGCTTCGCGATAACCCGCGTCGCCCTCGACCAGGACCTGGTCGATGTCCTTGTCGTACATATCGCGGATTGCCCGCTTGATGAGGCTCGCTTCCTCGTAGATCAGCGCCGGCGCGATCGACTTCAGCGTCTGGGTGCGAATGTTTTCCCAGAGTCGCGACAGGTAGTCATAGTCGCGTTTTATCTCTGCTTTCGTTCGTTTTGCGCCCGCCGTACGGATGATCAGCCCCATGCCTTTCGGCACCTCGAGGCTGTTCACGACGCTGCGCAGTCTCTTGCGATCGCTTGCATTCGGTATTTTCCGGGAGATGCCGCCGCCGCGAGCGGTGTTCGGCATCAGGACGCAATAGCGCCCAGCGAGCGACAGGAAGGTCGTCAGGGCAGCGCCCTTGTTGCCGCGTTCTTCCTTGACCACTTGAACGAGAAGTATCTGGCGACGCTTTACGACTTCCTGGATCTTGTAGTTCCGCAACAGCTTCATGCGCTTCTTGCGGGCCGCATCGTACCTCGCCATCAGCTCGCGGCGCGTCGCAGAATCAAATTCTTCCGGTTCGCGTTCCGCGTCGTCCGATTCCTCGGCTTCGTCTTCGTCCTCGTCGTCGTCTGCGTCGCTCGCTTCCACGCCGTCTGCGTCGTTGCTCGCCTCGGTCAGGAACGCAGGCCCTTCCTCGTCGTCACCGACGCGACCGGGTTCGTCGGCTTCATTGTCGTCTTGCGCGCGTCGGCCATCATCGGCGGCAGTTGCGTCGTCGCCGGGCGCCTGGTCGTCAACGCTGAGTTCTTCTTCGTCCCGCTCTTCTTCTTCCTCTTCGTCGTCGCGGTCGTCGTTGTCGTCGTCGCTAGCGTCGTCACTGTCGTGGTCTTTGGCGACATCGACGCCGTCTCCCGCGTCGGCGCTTGATGCGGTTGCCTTTGCCTTCGCATCCTCGCCGTCCGCATCGCCTTCGTCAGCACCGGTTTCGGACCTGTCTTCGCCGAGGCCGTCGCTGGCGGCTTTCCTGGCGCGCGGTTTGCGGCGACGACGGCCGCGTTTCGGCTTTTCGTCGCTTTCTTCCGCGTCGGCGGCCTCATCGGCGTCATCGTCAGAGGTCAAAGCGCTAGCGGGCTCATCGGCGTCGCGGTCATCATCGCCGCCAAACTCGGAATGCTCATCGCCCGATCCGGAATCGTCCTCGTCGGGCGATAGGTTCAGCCGTTCGGCGAGTTCGGCTTCCTCTGCTTCGGCGGCGCGAATCGCGTCCCGGTCGGATACGGGGATCTGATAGTAGTCCGGATGGATTTCGCTGAAGGCAAGAAAGCCGTGGCGGTTGCCGCCATACTCTACGAAGGCCGCCTGCAGGGATGGTTCAACCCGCGTAACTCTCGCCAGGTAGATGTTGCCGCGCAGCGCTCTGCGCGATTCATTCTCGAAATCGAATTCTTCGACCCTGTTGTTTTCAAGAACGCAAACGCGGACCTCTTCCTCGTTCGCGGCATCGATTAACATTTTCCGTGTCATTCAAAATGGCTCCACGGCGACCTCGTCCGCTTCCAGCGAATGAGGGAACGCCGTTCATGGTTGGGCGCCCGGAGTCCGACGGCCGGCGATGACTCGGCTCGAAGGCCGGTCTCTTGATCGCGTGCGGCTGGTGGTCGGCCATTGGCGCGGTTGTCCAAAAAAGCCGGCCTGAACCGGCGTGCTGGGCGGGTCGTATTGCGGACCGCCCTTGTAAAAGAAGCTCGAAAAAGCGCCGGCGGCGTGGGCCGCAACGTTTCCTCGACCGTCCCCATTCATCGCACGGTCGGTCTTGATGATGACCCTTGGGCGATGACGGCCGGCTTTTGGGGCGCCGGCCCTTTTCGTCCATCGGCGGGCGAGCTAGCGCTCCGACGAAGGCATTCTCTGCGCCCTGACGCTGACGCTGACTTGTTGCCAGCAGCGGCGAACGGGACGACCGGCCATTGAGCCACCAACAGGTTGCCCTAACCGGTATTTAGAGGCAAAGGCGACATCGCGTTAGCGATGCCGGCGACCTTTGCCCTCGGGAACTACAGGACGCACCGCGCTTGTTTCTGTCAAGCAGCGACTCGCCGCGATTCCCGCTAAACTTCCAGTCGAAGCCGCGTCAAATGCGGGTTCGTGTGGACTATCAATGTTGGTAAAGCGCTTAACGGGAGCTTAATTCAAAGGGAAGAGGGTCGTGCTTGGCGATCGCCCGGACAGAGCGCCGCCTTTTGCCGCCGCTGGTTCCTTTGACGAACCGCATAATCGCGCGACGTGACCCGGTCAGGTTAGGCGCGCTCGATGGGGATGACATGGGAAGGCCTGATGCTCTGCTCCGGTCGCTCTTCCGCATTTTTCTGCGGTGGATAGCGGCCATTCTGGCCGTTGGCGCGGCAATAGCGGCGCCTGCGCTCGCCGAGGGCGCTGGCGAACTGCGCGACGTAAGGTTCGGCATCACGTCCGCGACCGAGAGCCGGATTGTACTTGATTTGGCCGGCCAACCCGATTTCCGGATTTCCGGCGACAACTTGGGCTCTGGCCGCATATTCGTCGATTTCACCAATCTTTCGAGCGTTCGACCAGACGCGCGTCGTACGCCGGCGCGCGGGCTGCTCGCTGGCGCAACCTACGAGCCGAAGCCAGACGTCTCGCGAATTACGCTGGCGCTTCGCCGGCCGGCGAAGATCGACGACGTATTCGTGATTCCGCCTTCCGACGCGACGCCGCTGCACCGCGTCGTCATCGATGTATCCGCGGCGAGCAAAGAGGCTTTTGTCGCGAGCTTGCCAGCGTTTTCCGACATGGCTGCGGCGCCCAAGCCGACCCCCCCGAAGATCGCGACTGCGGCGCCTGCAGGGCTGCCAATTTCGGAAAGCGGCGGGACAGCTCGGGACACCGCCCGGACGGGCCTGAATGCTGCCCCTTCCGTCAATCCGCGGCGCGGCGTCGAGGGGCCGATCCTTGCGGCGATGAGCGATGCGGAGCCGAAGGCGAAGGGTCCCAACACCAAAAGCGACATGCCCGAAGCCGTTGCCAAGCCGGTTGTCGTGATCGATCCCGGGCACGGCGGCTCAGACCCGGGCGCAGTCGGCGTTGATGGTCTGCGGGAGAAACTCGTGACCCTCGCTGCTGCGAAGGCGCTCGCCGCCCACCTCAACGCGACAGGCCGCTATAAGGTCGTCTTGACCCGTGAAGGCGACGAACGGCTGGCCCTTGAGGAGCGGACGCCGATCGCCCGCCGGGCAGGGGCCGATCTCTTTATCTCGCTGCATGCCGACGCGCTGAAGGACACATCCGTTCGGGGGGCATCGGTCTATACGCTGTCAGACGAGGGCACGCGCCGATCAGCGAATGTTGCGGCCGAGGAGGGCGACCTCGTCGTGTTTGACGTCGATTTGCGCGAAACTGACCCCGAAGTCCGCGATATTCTCTTCGATCTCGCCCACGAGCACACTGGCAGCCGTTCCGATCAGCTCGCCGAGCAGATCGTGGCAAAGCTTGGCGGAGTCACGCCGCTGCTGAACAACACCCATCGACGCGGCGACCTGAGGGTCCTTCTGGCGCCTGATGTCCCAGCGGTGTTGCTTGAGCTGGGCTTCCTGTCGAATGCGGCGGATGAGGCGAACTTCAAGTCAGAGGCATGGAGAATTCGCACCATGAAGGCGGTCGCAGACGCGATTGACGCCTATTTCGCCGCCGCGCCACTTGAGCGCCACGCGGCCGCCGCAAATTCGGCCGGCCCCTGAAGTAAATTGCCGCCCTTGGCGTGGCTCTGTCCCGTCAATGATATACGAATTTGAAATTCTATGGGGCGTGTCGACGATAGGCAAAAACCCCGCGATCGGCTAACCCCTCAGGCATGCTAAGAGGTGTGGCGCTGGCCCGCTGAATCAGCAGGCGAACACTATCGGGATGCGAAGAGCGGACGGTATGGAGCACGATCTTTTCAAACAGCAGGACGCGCCGCTGGTCGCCGAGCCGCGCGAGAGGATCGTCGCCAGTCTCGATGAAGAACGTCCGGCGCGCGCGCGCCAGGGCGGCGGCATAGCGAGGCTCGCCTTGCATAGTGTTGCGTTCGTGTTCGGCGTCGGCATTCTGGGCGTCGTGGCGTTCGCCGCTTTCGCCGCCCTCTATCTCAATAAGCTGAACCAGGACCTGCCGAATTATCAGGTGCTTGCGGACTACGCGCCGCCGGTCACGACGCGCGTTTACGCCGGCGATGGTTCGCTCGTGGCCGAGTTCGCGCGGGAGCGGCGGATCTTCGTGCCGATCGAAGCGATCCCGACCCTTGTCAAAGAGGCGTTCATTTCGGCCGAAGACAAGAAATTTTATGAGCATGACGGCGTGGACATGCGTGGCGTGCTCCGCGCGCAGATCGCGAACGTCGGCAATGTCCTGAACGGTCGCCGGCTTGAGGGTGGCTCAACGATCACCCAGCAGGTCGCGAAGAACTTTCTGCTCACCAGCGAACAGAAAGTGGAGCGGAAACTGCGCGAGTGGCTCATCGCCCGGCGCATTGAGCGCACCTATTCAAAGGACAAGATTCTCGAGCTTTACCTGAACGAGATTTACCTCGGGAACCGGTCCTATGGCGTTGCGGCGGCGGCGCTCAATTACTTCGACAAGTCCCTCGACGAGCTGACGCTCGAAGAAGTCGCGTACCTTGCGGCGATTCCGAAGGGACCAAGCAACTATCACCCTGTGCGCTACCGCGAACGCGCGACCGAACGGCGGAACTGGGTGATCGGGCGTATGGTCGAAGACGGCAAGGTCAGCGCCAGTGTCGGCGCTGCCGCCCGGGCGGCGCCGCTCGATGCGGAAATCGCGCCGCCACTCGGCGCGCGCGATTGGGCTGCGGAATATTTTGCCGAAGAAGTTCGCAAGGAAGTCGCTGATCGCTATGGCGCTGAAGCGCTATATGACGGCGGCCTTGCGATCCGGACGACCCTGGAGCCGGCATTGCAGGATCTTGCCGGCCGGACGCTTCGCAAATGGCTGGTCGCCTACGACCGGCGGCACGGATGGCGCGGCCCGATTGACACGGTCGAAGCGCCCGGCGACGAACCCGAAGCGCTTTCCGTCGCATTCGATGCGCTTGTGGATCACCCCAAGATTGTCGACGACCTTGCGCCCTGGCGTCCCGCCATTGTCCTGTCGGCCGATCAGGACACGGCGACGATCGCCCTCGGACCGGAAGCGCGCGGCGTAATTCCTCTCGATCAGCTGAAATGGGCCCGGAAGTACGTGTCCGCTGACAGCCTGGGGCCGGAGGTCAAGTCAACGGCCGACGTTCTGGCCCGCGGCGACGTCGTTTATGTCTCGCCCGTTCGCGAATCGACGGCGGCGCAGGTCGATGAGGTCCCGACCTCCGAGGAGGATGCGGCGGCGGCGGAAGGCGGACCGCCCCCGGAAACGGACGACGGGGCGATCGCTGACGATCCGTTTGCCGACGACATTGATCAGCCGCAAAAAATGATTTCCGGCATGCCGGTATTCTCGCTCCAGCAGACGCCGGCAGTAAATGGCGCGCTTGTCGCCCTCGACCCCCATACCGGCAGGGTGCTTGCCATGGTGGGCGGCTTTTCCTTCCAGCTGTCCGAGTTCAATCGGGCCGTGCAGGCGCAACGCCAACCTGGTTCAACATTCAAGCCTTTCGTTTACGCAGCAGCCCTCGATAATGGCTACACGCCGTCAAGCATCGTTCTTGACGCGCCCTTCGTGGCGCCGAGCATCGACAGCTGGTGGAAACCTGGCAACTATGTCGCTGGACGGTTCTATGGCGAGAGCACGCTTCGTCTCGGCATCGAGCAGTCGCGGAACACAATGACGGCTCGCCTCGCCCAGGAGATCGGGATCGGCAGGATTGTAGAATACGCCAACCGTTTCAATCTAGCCGACCGGCTGCCGCGCGAACTCGCGATCTCGCTGGGGTCGGGCGAAACAACGCTGATGCGGATCACCGCTGGCTATTCAACATTCGTCAATGGCGGCAAGTCGGTTCGGCCGTTCATTGTGGACCGGATTCAGAACCGCACCGGCGAAACAATCTATCGCGAAGACCAGCGGGTCTGTGAAGGATGCGATTCGCCGGTTTGGGAGCAGCAATCCGAGCCGTCCCTCGCTGACAGCCGCGACCAGGTGATCGATCCGCGAACGGCCTATCAGATGGTGTCCATGCTGGAAGGCGTCGTGAAGCGCGGCACGGGCAGCCGCGTGCGTCGCGTCGTGAACAAGCCGGTCGCAGGCAAGACCGGGACGACCAATGAATACAAGGACGCCTGGTTTGTCGGTTTCGCGCCCGATCTTGCTGTTGGCGTGTTCGTCGGGTTCGATCTGCCGGATACGCTTGGCCAGGGGGAGGCCGGGGGCATTGTTGCAGCGCCAATCTTCGGCGACTTCATGTCGACCGCGCTGGCCGACACGCCCGGACTGCCCTTTCGCGTGCCCTCGGGCATTCGCCTTGTTCGAGTAAATGCGAAGAGCGGACGGCCCGCCGGTCCTGGGGAAGGCAACGTCATCCTCGAGGCGTTCAAGGCCGAAGACGCGGTCGGCGGCGAGCGGCCTTACGATCGCGGCCTCGATTTTGATCCGCTTACCGACGGATCCGATGAGGAAGCCGCGGCGAACGGCGACGACCTTTCAGGCCTTTATTGAGCGTGGCCCGATCTGAGATCGGCTAAGGCGAAGCGTCGATGCCTTGACGGACGGCGCGGCGCGATCAACAACAATTCATCGTCGACGGGACGCGCGTCCAGGAGAATTGTCCCCTATGAGAGCGGAATTCGAGCACCTTTCGGAGCAAATCAAGCAGTCTATTGGACTGCTGAGGAGGCGTCTTTGACTGGGACGTCGCCGAACGACGTCTGCAGGAATTGAACGCAAGAGCCGAGGACCCTGACCTCTGGAACGACCCGGATGCCGCTCAGAAACTGATGCAGGAGCGCACCTCGCTCGCCGGCCAGATTGCGGCGGTGTCGGAAATTTCAAGCGAACTCGAAGACCTGATTGGCCTCGCGGCGATGGCGGAGGAGGACGGCGACGACGCCAGCCTTGACGAGACCAAAGATATGCTCGTCGCGCTCGCTGACCGGGCGGCGAAGGCAGAGACCGAAGCCTTGCTGTCCGGCGAAGCGGACTCCAACAATTGTTTCCTCGAAGTCCATCCGGGCGCCGGCGGCACCGAGTCGAATGACTGGGCGTCGATGCTCTTGAGGATGTATGTCCGGTGGGCGCAGAAGAATGGCTTCAAGGTCGAGGTAATTGACGAGCAGCCGGGCGAAGAGGCGGGGATCAAGTCCGCGACCGTGCAGGTGCGTGGGCACAATGCGTACGGTTGGCTGAAGACGGAGTCCGGCGTCCACCGGCTCGTACGTATCTCGCCCTACGATTCCAACGCCCGCCGGCACACATCGTTCGCTTCGGTATGGGTCTATCCTGAAGTCGACGACAAGATTGACATTGAGGTCAATGAAAGCGACTGCCGGGTCGATACTTTTCGGGCGTCCGGGGCCGGCGGTCAGCATGTCAACACGACGGATTCGGCTGTCCGGATCACCCACATGCCGACCGGGATCGTCGTCCAGTGTCAGAACGAGCGATCCCAGCACAAGAACCGCGCGACGGCGTGGAACATGCTTAAAGCGCGACTCTACGAACTCGAGCTGCAGAAGCGCGAAGAGGAAGCGGCCGCAACGGCGGCGAGCAAGACTGACATTGGATGGGGGCACCAGATCCGCAGCTATGTGCTGCAGCCGTACCAAATGGTGAAGGATCTTCGGACCCAGGTGGAAAGCCCAAGCCCTGACGATGTCCTCGACGGGTACATCGACCCGTTCCTCACCGCCTCGCTGGCTCAGCGGGTAGGCGGTGAGTGATCGGAAGCCCGATCGCGGCCGTTAAAGCCGCGGCCGCCGCGAATGCCGTTTCAACTCCCCTTCCAGCGACCTCCCGGTTCACTCGCTTAACGAAGCGGCGAATTCCGATTCGGGCTGAGGAAGGACGGGGCGTCGTTGGCGCCGACCGCTGCGGGCTGAGGCGCGGTGCGGCTGAGCGAGGAATCGCTTGCCGTCTGGTCAACGGCGCCGGGCGCTTCGCGCGCTGACGCCGGTTTGGGGGCGGGGCCCGATGGGCGCGCCTTGCGGAAGTCATTCGTCGACGCTTCGGAAAGAGGATCGTCGGAATGGCGGCAATTCCCTTCAAAGTGAGCGCCGCTTTCCACCGCAAGCGAGCTGTGAAGAATATCGCCTTCGATGTGCGCCGTTGCAGCAAGGGTCACGTTCTTTGCGCGAATCCCGCCTTCGACGCGACCGCGAACGGTTACGTTGTCGCAAACGATCTCGCCACGGACGATTGCCTTCTCGCCGACGATCAGGACGCCTGCGCGAATGTCGCCTTCGAGCTCGCCGTCAAGCTGAACCTCGCCAGCGGAATCGATGTTGCCGAGCATCCGGACATCAGCCGAAATAATTGAAGGAACCCCGGCGGATTTCATCGCGCTTGACCTTTTTGCTGGCGCCGCGGTTGCCGCGGCCATTGGCGCTTCAGCCATTGACGCCTTTACCTTTTCCTCGCCGCCCTGCTTGGACTTAGCTTTCGAAAACATATCTGCCCGCCTCTATAAATCTCTCGGGATCCTTTGGAGCGCCGCGATAGATAATCTCGTAGTGCACGTGCGGTCCGGTGCTGCGCCCACTGTTCCCGAGTTCCCCGATTTTCTGATGCAACGAGACCCGCTGGCCCGTTTTAACCACAAATTTGTGTAGATGGGCATAACGAGTCACGAATCCGTTCCCGTGATCGATTTCAACCACTCGCCCAAAGCCGCTGCGGAACCCGGCGTACTTTACCACGCCCGGAGCGGTCGCGACGATCGGCGCCGCCCACTTTGCCGAAAAATCAAGGCCATAGTGACGCGCTGCACGACCGGTAAATGGATCGCGGCGAACGCCAAAACCGCTTGTCTGGCGGCGCGCAACCACCAAAGGCGAAGAGAGCGGAATATTGTCGACCATGGACGTCAGCTGGGTAAGTTCGTCGAGAATCAGGCCGGTTCTGTTGCTCCGCCTGAAAAATCGCGTCGACATCGACGCCAGGTTGCCGGCATCGATAAAAGGCCCGCCCTGCGCGAGCAGATCGTTCGAAATCTTGTCGGGCGTCGTCAGCCGGTCCGCGGCAACGCCTGTCGTTTTGAGAATCTCGCGCAGTTCGGCGATCCGACGCTCGGAGAGCTCCTCGATTCTGGCCAGCAGCAGTGTTTGTTCGGCATAGAGCGCCTCCGCGGCGGTATCGAGGCGCGTAAGGGACTCATTTGCCGCGTTGTTGGCGGGCAGGGTCTTGTCCCGTCCCGCCGCCTCGCTGAGGGCTTCGCTGCGAAGGACAGACAGACGCGAGCGGCGCGGCGCAGGCTCTGCGGGCGCCAGATCGATCATGATGCGGTTGCTGTTAAGCGGTCGCTGGCCGTTGGGGAAGCCTGCTTCCGAAAGGCTGCGGGTCAGCTGCTCGACCGCGTCGTCGACCGCGGACTTGCGCTCAACCATGTTCCGCAGAGTCTGATGTCGATTGGCAATGTCGTTCATCGCCTGGTCGAATTCTTCCTCCAGGAGAACGTTGAGGGCATTCATGTCGTTGTAAGCGCGATGGGCCCGTTCGAGCTTGCGCTCATAGGCATCCCGCTGGACCCGCTCATTGCGGTCCTTCGCAACGATGATCTGCTCCTTGAAGACAACGTTTACCGACGCGTAGGCGACCCACATGAGGGCGCCTGCAATGACCACGGCCAGCGCAATCTGGGTCCGTGTCGACATCGAAATAAAATGCACCACCCCATCGCTGCGGTGGTAAATCTGACGTTCCTTAAAGAAGCGACTGATGAAACGCGTCGTTTTGCCGGACTTGCGGCCCATGTAACGCCCTCAACACACCCTACGCCGACGTCATCGGCCACGCCCCATGGCGCATAGCAGCCGAAAACCGCCAACTATTCAACAGTTGACACGAGCCTACGCGGGGAAATTTTAACGATCAGAAAACCCAACCTGACGTTTCTTACGGATAGTACACGCAGCCGGTGCATATCGCAGGCCACATCGCCATTTACGACCTTGGTCAAACGGCGACATCGGCATTTGCATAGTATGAAGGCGGCATGCCGGCCCGCTCCCGGGCGGTTGCGTTAAATGGCGGCTTCAGGGGGCCGTTGAACCGCTCCGAGACATAGCGCTTGAAGGCGCTTTCCGGCTCGACCCTTCTCGCCTCGCAGACCCGGCGGAACCAGTTCACTCCTTTGCGGACATGGTCGACTTCCTCGGCGTAAATTGTCGACAGCGCCACAGCGCTTAATTCGTCGCCCGCGTCGCGCAGTTTCGAGATCATGCCGGGCGTCACGTCCAGACCGCGCGCCTCAAGTACAAGAGGCGCAATCGCAAGTCTCGCGGCAACGTCGTCAGAGGTGCTTTCTGCTGCCCGCCAAAGCCCGTCATGGGCCGGCCAGTCGCCATATTCGTGACCAAGTTCGGCGAGCCGATCGGCAAGCAGTCGGAAATGTCGAGCCTCATCGGCGCCAACTTCGAACCAGTCGGCAACGAACGCAGCCGCGTCGAGGCCAAGATCTTCAATCTCGCCGCTGAAGCGGGCCGACATGTCGAACGCCAGATCGATCGCATTCAGCTCGATATGCGCGACAGCGTGAATCAGGATCGCCCGGCCCTCAGGGGAACTCAGTCGACGGCGGGGCGTATCCTTCGGCGCAACCAGTTCGGGCCGTTGAGGGCGTCCCGGGCGAATCGGGGGGGCGAACCGTTCGGTTCGATCAATCCGGACTTCGCCGAATGTCGCAACTTCACATGCGTTCGCCGCAGCAGCTGTCTTGCCGTCGGGCGTTGCCGCCTCAAGGACCGCAAGCGCCAGCGCGCGGTGGGACACGCCGATGGTCATCCAAGCGCGCGCGCCGCTTCCAGGACTTCTTCAACATGGCCGGCGACTTTAACCTTTCGCCAGATACGCACGATCTTGCCGTCTGCCCCAATCAGGAACGTAGACCGCTCAATCCCCATGTACTTCTTCCCGTACATGCTTTTCTCGACCCATACGCCGTAACGTGCCAGCATCGTCGTGTCCTCGTCCGACGCAAGGCGGATAGACAGGCCGTGCTTGGCCTTGAACTTGTCGTGCTTCGCGATCGGGTCGGCGGAAACGCCGAGAATGGCGGCGCCCGCCGCCTCAAAATCGGCAATATGTTCGCTGAAGCTGATCGCCTGTTTGGTACAGCCCGAAGTATCGTCTTTCGGGTAGAAATAGAGGACGAGATTTCGGCCCGCATAGTCCTTGAGCTGGGCCTTCCCGCCACCGTCCGTTGGTAAACTAAAGGCCGGGGCCTTGAGCCCCTCGCGCAGTTCATTCGCCATTTATTGCTCCGCTAAGCGCTCGCTTGCTTTGCCGCGCCAAGCGCGACAACGATCAGCCTGAGTTGAATAGCCGACCGCGATCCCTTCTGGAACCGGACGTTGCGCCGCGCCTCGCGATGTCGCCTTGCAATTGCAATGTCGTTGACGTTGACGCTGCGATCGTCTGATGTCGACGTTTGCGGCGGCGTTCCCGCCGCGCCGGCCTGATGGTCCTAGATGGTGGCGTTCATTCGGACATGCGCGGCTGGCGTCGCGTGGCTGTTGATCGGCCTCGGCGCGGTCGCCGCGTTGATTGCGGGCGCGGCCGCGTGGGCGCTCGACAAGGCTGAAAGGTCGCCGGTCGATATCGGTTTTGCTCGCCCATTCGTGGAGTGGGCTAGCGCTCGGGCGATGTCCGGCATCGACGTCGTTTCAATTGATGGGATCAAGGTATCAAAGGCCCCTGATGCTGGACGGATCGAAATCGCTTTTGATGGCGTCGTCGGTCTTGACCATGCCGGCGAGGAGGTCGCGCGATTTTCCAGCGTCATTGCCGATTTCAGGGGCGCCGACCTGGCGCGCGGCCGCTTCGGTCCAAGCGAACTTTCGCTTGCCGACGCGCGCATCCGGATCGTTCGCAGTGAAGCGCGACGCTACGCCCTGGACTACGGGCCTGACGGCGGCGGCCGATCCGACGTCTTTCAGACCCTGACCGGCGGCCGGTTTCTTCGCGGCGCGTTCGAGCGCGCCGAATTGCAGCGTCTACGGATTGATTTCTTCGACGAAGCGACGGAACGCGCATGGACGGCCCGTGATGCCGCTGCGGTTATCGAACGATCCGCCGCTGGCTATGAAGCGAAGGCTAGCGGCTCCTTCGACGTAGCGGGCGCAAGCTCGAACATGGAAATGACGTTCTCAATCGACCGGGTTGAGAAGAAGGTCGACGCGCGCCTCTCAGTGGAGGAAGCGCCGCTGGGCGATATCGTCGAGATCTTCCTCGGGCCGCAGCCGGTTAGTTTCACGAGCGCGGTCAGCGGCGTTGCGGATATAACACTGACCCTTGACGGTCGGACCTTGAGATCGCGAATTGACGGGGCGGCGGCAAGCGGCGTCCTGTCCTGGGGAGCGAATAGCGACCGTCGCATCAATGTGCGGTCGCTGGCGCTGAAGATGGCGTTTGACGCAGAGACGGGCCCGGCCGGAACCTACGTTGTAGAACGCGTCGAAGGCGCAACCTCGCTAGGCGATTTCGCCGCGTCCGCTACGGTGTCGCCGGACCTTGCGGGCGGCGCGCAGTTTGGCGCGACGGTTTCGGAATTGTTCGTGCCGTCCGCGACTGGCGAGTCGCCCGTTCAACTGACCAATGGCGCGATTGGCGGGACGTTCGAGCCGCGCCAACGGCGCCTGGAACTTAACCGCATTGGCTTTGACGTGTTTGGCGCCCGGATCGACGGCGCGCTTATGGCGCAGGCCCCTGCCGGCAGGTCGCTGGGGGTCACTGGTGACATCGAAGTCGTCGGCGAACTTGCCGAAGCGGAAGTATTGCGGCTCTGGCCGACGCTCGCAGCGTCGGCTGCCAGGGAATTTGTTGCAACCCGGGTCAGGGGTGCTCGTTTCGATGGGATCAGTGCGGCGATACGTCTGGAAGCAGGGGCGCTTGATGAAGGCGCGGCGATGCCGGATGAGGCGCTCGAGCTGACGTTTGCAGCTGCAGACGCCGAGCTCACCTATGCGCCAGGGATGCAGCCAATCAAAGGCCTTGACGGTGACGGCGTCCTTCGCGGCAACAGCTTCTCTTTCGTCGCCCGCAAAGGAATGATCGAAGGCGTGACGCTGGAGCGCGGCAAAGTCTCCATCCCGATCCTCAGTCCAAAAGGCGCGCCGGCTACGTTCGAATTCCGCGCCAAGGGCGACGCCGGGGATATCCTCTCAATTCTGAATGATCCGCCGCTTCAAGTGCTCAAGGACCGTCCTTTCAGCGTCGATCAATTCGAAGGCGTGGGCGTCGTCGACGCGACGATCATTCGTCCTAATCAGGCGGATGCGCCAAGGGAAAGCTATGACTACAAGGCGACCGCCAGCTTTGACGATCTCGTCGTTCGCGATTTCTTCCGGGGCGCTTCGCTTGTGGGCGCGCGAGCGAATGTCGCTCTCGACGCTGACGGCATGCGCATTGAAGGCGGGGGCGCGCTTAATGGCGCAGCGCTTGCAATCGACTGGCGTCAGAAATTTGCGATGGGCGGCGACAGCACGGCCATATCGGTTCGCGGAGAATTCGGACCGTCGATGGCGGACCTGTTTGGCGTTTCGATACGGCGCTATCTTGGCGGCGCCGCGCCATTCAGGATCGATGCGAGGGGCGACCTCGGCGCATTGCGGACGGTCGCGATCGACGCGGACTTTACCGCGACATCCATCCTCCTTGATCCTATCGACTGGATGAAGCCGCCTGGCGCCACAGCGCGTCTTTCCGCTCAGGTCGAATTTTCCGACGATGGCGCGTCGCAGACAATCATATCCGCAAATGGCGCCGACATTGTCGTTGATGGGAGAATTGACCTCGCGGCCGAAGGCGGCGTTGAGGGCGTCAGGTTTAACCGGCTCCAGCTCAACGAAGCCGTAGATGTGTCCGTCGACGTCAGCCGTCATCGCGACGGCGCTCTTGGCGTCATCATCGATGGCCCGATTCTGTCGATCGGTGGATTGACTAAGGACTTCATTGAAAGTTCGAATGCTGGTGAAGCCGATGGAGATGGAAGCGAGCGTCCGGGGCCGGCAATCACCCTCGCGGCCAATGTCGACGAGTTCCGACTTCGAAACGGCATCGCGCTCACAGGAGCCGCCTTCAACTATGCAGCGAATGCTGACGGATTGGGCTTGTTGGACTTTTCCGCCGGGGACATTGATGGCGGCCGCCATTCCGCATTGCTTGTCTCCGATAAGGTCGACGGGCGGGAGCGCAGGCGTATTGAAGCCGATACGGACAATATTGGCATGCTCTTGTCCGGGATATTCGCCATCGAATCCGTCGACGGCGGCGAAGGTAGAATCGAGGTCGAACTTTCGACCCCGCATGAGGGCGATAGGGACGTTATGCCGACAAGCGGGCGGATTGACGCCCGGAATATACGGATACGGAACGCGCCGTTGTTGGCGCGGATTTTCTCGGCGGGGTCGTTGCCAGGGCTGTCCGATCTGCTGACAGGCGAGGGCATAGCCATTAGCGACGCCGTTGCCCGCTTTGCCCTCGCAGAAGGTTCGTTTCAGGTTGACGACTTCCGGGCCGCTGGCCCCTCGGTCGGCCTTACAGCATCAGGTTCAATCAATTTCGGCGACGGCGGCGGAGTCAATATCTCCGGCGCGGTGGCGCCAGCCTATGGGATCAATTCAATCCTCGGCAATGCGCCCCTAATAGGCGATTTGTTCGTCAATCGCGAAGGCGAGGGCCTGATTGCGTTGTCCTACCGCGTAGACGGGCCTAATGACCGTCCAAGAGTTACCGTCAATCCATTGTCCGCGCTGACCCCGGGCCTGTTGCGGCGCATGTTTGAATCGGATCGGGACGAAAGGTTCGAAGCGCTCGGATCGATTTCGCCGCCGGCGACGTCGGAAGTTGAGGTCAAGGACGCGGCGGAGACGCCCCGGTGAATTAGGCCGAAAGGGTCTGGCGCCGCTCTTTCCACTGCCGGCATTTAGCCGAGGCGGATTCGAGCGTGTTTTTTCTTGCCAATCGACAGCTTCACCATGCCGTCAGTCACATCGTCCGACGATATCGGGCGCTCCTCGCTGATCGGCGTGTCGTTCACCCTAAGCGCGCCGGCCTTGATATGCCGCCGGCCCTCGCCTTTCGACGCGATGAGGCCGGCTTCCAGAAAGGCATCGAGCAGCGGGATCCCGTCTTCAACCGTGCGTGCCGACACGTCGATTGTCGGCAGCTCGTCGCCGAGCGCGCCTTCCTCGAACGTTCGCCGAGCAGTTTCAGCCGCCGCGCCAGCAGCGTCGTCGCCGTGCAGCATCTTCGTCGCTTCGTCTGCAAGGATCTTTTTGGCTTCGTTGATTTCGGCGCCTTCAAGCCGTGATAGTCGCCTGACTTCATCCATCGGCAACGCCGTAAACCGCGCGAGCATCACGCCGATATCGGCATCCTCGATATTTCGCCAGTACTGCCAGTAGTCATAGGGGCTGAGATCGTTCGCGTTCAGCCAGACGGCACCGCCTTCGGTCTTGCCCATTTTCTTTCCCGACGCGGTGGTCAGCAAAGGCGTCGTCAGGCCGAATACCTCCGCGCCATCCTTGCGGCGGCAGAGCTCGACGCCGTTGACGATATTGCCCCACTGGTCCGAGCCGCCCATCTGCAGACTGCAATCATGGCGCCGGTTCAGCTCCAGGAAGTCATAGGCCTGCATCAGCATGTAGTTGAACTCGAGGAACGTCATCGGGCTCTCGCGCTCAAGGCGCAGCCTGACGCTATCGAAAGTAAGCATACGGTTTATAGTGAAAGCGGTCCCGTAGTCGCGCAGGAATTCCACATACCCCAGTTGGGAGAGCCATTCATCATTGTCCACCATGATCGCGTCCGCCTTACCGCTCCCGAAGGTCAGGAATGGATCGAACGCCTGCTTGATCGACGCAATATTCGAGGCGATCGCCTCATCGGTCAGAAGCTTGCGTTGCGTATCCTTGCCGGTCGGATCGCCGACCTTCGTCGTGCCGCCGCCCATGAGGACAATCGGACGGTGCCCCGTCTGTTGCAGCCAGTAGAGCATCATGATCTGAATCAGGCTGCCGGCGTGGAGCGACGTCGCCGTGGCGTCGAAGCCGATATAGGCCGTGATTGGCCCGGCTTCGGCCTTTTCGTCGAGCGCTGTCAGGTTTGTGCACTGATGGATGAAACCCCGCTCCGATAGGACGGCGAGGAGGTCGGATTTGAAATTCTGGGCCGGTGCGTCGGTCATGTCGGTCTCGTGGCGCGAACGTCAGGCGCGATAGTGCAGTTGATCTGAAGCGGGGCGTTCAACGGTTTGTTAAGTCGAAGCAGGCGGTGTACCCCCCAATGGAGCGAAGGGAAAGCGCTATGCAGGAGAGCCTTTCGATCGGACGCGATGACGTCGAGAATAGAACGGTGATTGGCCTGATGAGCGGGACGTCGCTTGACGGGATCGACGCGGCCGTTCTCAGGACTGACGGCGATACGGTCGTTGAAACAGGACCGTCGGCGAGTTTTCCTTATTCGCGGGCCGTGAAGACGTTCGTGCGACGAGCCATCAAGGCTGCGCTCGAAGGCCGCAATGCCGCGCAGGACATCGCTGATGCGACGCGCGCCGTCACCGAAGCGCACGTTGACGCGGTCAGGAAACTGATGGCCGATAATGGCCTCGAAGCCGCCGAAGTCGACCTGGTCGGGTTTCACGGCCAGACCATATATCACCGCTCGCCTCGCGCGGGGGACGGCCCTGGCCAAACCTGGCAGATTGGCGATGCCGCGTCGCTCGCTCGCGGGACAGGAATAACGGTGGTGGCGGACTTTCGCTCGGCCGATATCGCCGCGGGTGGGGAGGGCGCGCCATTCGCGCCCATTTACCATGCCGCCCTTGCACGCGATCTTGCGTCCCGAGAGGGGATCGCAGGGCCGATCGCCGCGCTCAATCTGGGCGGCGTCGCGAACGTCACTTTCGTGCCGATCGACGGCGGCCTTGACGGGCTGGTCGCGTTTGATTGCGGGCCTGGGAATGGCCTTCTCGATGAATGGATGGACGCAAAAACCGGCGCTGCGATGGACCGGGATGGAAAGGCGGCGCGCGCAGGAACGGTCCACGAAGACATTGTTCGCCTAATGCTCAAGGCGCCATACATTCGTCGGCCGGCGCCGAAGTCCCTCGATCGCTATGATTTCAAGATCGGACCTGTTGCAGGCCTATCGATGATGGATGGCGCGGCGACACTGAGCGCGTTTACGGCTGCTTGCGTCGCGGCGTCGGTCGACCACTTGCCGCAGCCGCCCGAGGTCTGGGTGGCGTGCGGCGGCGGGCGACGCAATCCGGCGCTGATGGACGAACTGTCGGCGCGACTGCCGGGCAGGGTCATGCGCGCTGAAGACGCCGGCTGGCGCGGCGACGACATCGAGGCGGAATGTTTTGCGTACCTTGCCGTGCGGTCCGTACGCAAACTTCCGCTTAGCTTCCCGAAGACGACCGGCGTACCGCATGCAATGTGCGGCGGCCGCACATTCCTCGCGAACGCCTGAAGTCCTACCGACGTCGCCGACCGCGGGCGCGGCCCCGTGTCGGCGCATGGAAGGCGGGGTCCTTGGCGGCCACCCATTTCACAAAATGCGCAATGTCGGGGTGACCCTTTAACGCGTCGATGGTCGAAAAAGCGCGCGCCAGTTCCGTTTCCGTCAGATGGGCATGGATCGCTGCGTGGCAGATATGGTGCAGCCGTACAGTCGGGCCGCCCTTGCCGCCTTTAAGCTTCGGGATGAGATGGTGGTCACTCTGTCTTGCGTCGGGCGGAATTGGCCGTTCGCAAAGCGGACACACACCGTCCGTCTTGGCGGCGACATCGTCGTCTTCAGTCTCACGTGCGAATCGTCGATTGCGTGTCATTTTTGAAGGCTAGCATGTAGCCGTCGCGGCGGAACGGCGTATAGGCGACAGGTGATTTCAATGAGGCCGGCTGGTTCCAGATTTTTTTCGGCGCCGTTCGCGGCGATTTCGTTGGCGATGGCGCTCGCGCTGTCAGCTTGCGACCGGGGCGAAACCTATCCCCCGGCGCTAGCAACCGGCCCGACGGGCGCGCTTTCATTCCTGGTGATTGGCGACACGCCCTACGATGAAGCCGACCGGGAAATGCTGGCGGCCGCATTGCCGAAGGTGCGCAGCGCCGACTTTCCTTTCATTGCCCACATTGGCGACTACAAGGGCGGCGGAGCGCCCTGCGAGCCTGAGCACGATCTCCGGTTCAAATCGCTGCTTGCGGAGTTGGCGCCGACGCCGGTGTTCTACGTGCCCGGGGACAATGAATGGACCGATTGCGATCGCCATGACGATCCGGCGACGGGGCAAAAATACTCCGATCTTGCGCGGCTGAAGACGGTGAGAGGGTTTTTCCCGACAATTGGCGTCGCGATTGCCGGCGATGCGCCGACGTCAATGGCGGCGGAACGTCAGGCGACGCAGATTGAAAACGCGACTTGGGTCCATGCAAACGTCCGGTTTGCGACGGTCCACGCGGTCGGCACAAATAATGGCCGTGACTGGGTGACCGGCGATCCGCTCGATGTCGCGGCCGCGGCCGCAAACGCGCGCGATGCGTTGAACCTCCTATGGATCTCGGACGTTTTTGATCGCGCCCGCGCGGAAAATGCGACAGCGGTCGTCCTTTTTATGCACGGCGATCCTACCGCCATAAGCGGCAAGCCGCGCGGCGAGATTTGTCGCGATGCGGCGACGTCGGACGATCATGCATGTGATGGATTTGCGGGGTTGCGCGCGACGGTGAGGGCGGCGGCCGAGGAATTTTCCAAGCCGGTCCTGGTCGTTCACGGCGATACCGCGCCGTTTGAGATTTCGCGCAACTTCGCGGGCGACGAAGGAGCATGGCTCTGGCGGTTAAATGCAGCGGGTGACGCAGGCTTCGGTCGAACTGGCCTGCCGTACGGCATACGCGACGTCACCATCGTGAAGGTCGATCCAGCGAACGCTGCGGCGCCGTTCGCCGCGACGGGGCTGGTTACTGGCAAGCCAGCAAAGGCGTTGTAGCCATCGGCGCATGGATCAATCTTCGACGTATCCCGAAGGATTTTCGCGTTGCCACCGCCAATGGTCCGTACACATGTCGTGTAGCGACTTTTCGGTTTTCCAGCCAAATAGATCGGCGGCGCGCCCAGCGTCTGCGTATATCTCCGCTATGTCGCCCGGCCGCCGCGCGACGATCTGGGTGGGGATATCGCGATTGCTTGCGCGCCTGAACGCGGCGACCGCTTCAAGAACGGAATGCCCTCGGCCTGCCCCCAGGTTCACGTCAAGCGCGCCCTTTTCCTCACGCGTCAAAAGGTATTGAAGCGCGGCGACATGTCCGCGCGCGAGATCGACGACATGAATGTAGTCACGGACGCCCGTGCCGTCAGGAGTCGGATAATCATCGCCGAATATCGAAAGCTTTTCGCGACGGCCAACCGCCACCTGAGCAATATAAGGAAATAAATTGTTTGGCGGGCCTTTTGGATCTTCGCCGATCCGTCCGGAAGGATGAGCGCCTACCGGATTGAAGTACCGAAGGTTGCAGATCCGCCAATGCGCATCCGCTGATGCGACGTCGCGGAGCATTTCTTCTATGAAGAATTTCGTGCGGCCGTAGGGATTTGTGGGCGACAAGCGGCCCGCTTCATTCACCGGGCTTTGGTTTGCGTCTCCGTAGACCGTTGCCGAGGAAGAGAAAACGAGGGTTCTTGCGCCAGCCGCTTCCAGTGCGCGAACCAGGTTGAAGGTCGTCCGTATGTTGGTTTCGTAGTATCGCAGCGGCGCCGCAACCGACTCGCCGACTGCCTTCAGGCCGGCGAGGTGCACGGCGCCGTTCGCGCCAAAATCAATCGCGGCCTCGATGAGTTTTTCGCGGTTTGCGTCGTCGGCAAGATCGAGCGCCAGCACCCGGACATCGACGTCGTCGCCGGCTATTTCGCGGATGCGGTCGATTGCGATAGGCGATGAGTTTGCGAAATTATCGACGATGAGGATCGATCGACCTGACGCAAGAAGTTCCACTGCGACATGGGCGCCAATGTAGCCTGCGCCGCCGGTCACGATGATTCGGTCGGTTGCTTGTTCGGCCATTCGCTCCGCATTTCCTTTTCGCCGGCCGTGTCTCGAAGGCCGCCTGGGCCGGCGTTGTGGCGAAACCCTCTCGCGAGGACGATGCAGAGGCTAGATCAAATTTATTGCGGTTTAGCGCAACCGGTCAAAGGAAGGTGAGTTGAGGCGTCTGCTCGCCGACGGCTCAAAGCCCGGCCGGTCATCATCTGGCCGATCGTCGGCGGCATGGCCGCGGCCGCCGAAGAAACCGCGCGCGCCTGCTTCGCCGATTTCGCCGGCAAGAGCGTTGAGGGCATCGTCGTGACCGCCCCTGCGGTGGCGTGAGCCGGCGTTTCGGCGCGCTGGGGGGGCGCTGCTGCGCGCGACGGCATCCCTTGTTGATTCCGGAAAGAAGGATGCATCCCGCCGAAACGATGGCGCAGACCGGATACGATCGCCGGAGGGCCTCGCCCTATCTTCGATCACTGGCGGCGACCGCCTTGTTTCATCGTCAAGGCGCCTATTGAGACCGTCAGCAACCCGATCAGCGAGACGCTGCCGCGACCTGGAAAGTCCATTTGCCCGGCCAAGGTTAAAGCCGCCGAGATAGGCCGCTAGCCATGGCGCATATCGCGACGCAAGGTCGAACATCTGGTCATCGATCGCCTGGACGACCGCATTCAGATCCCATCCAAAATATGCCTTTGACGCCATTGCAGCGGTGAACAGGACGATCAGCAAATGCGAATAGGTAAAATTCATCGCGCGCGCGGCGAGCTTCCCCGCCAGCGCCACGATGCCCCGACCGTCCGGCGTTTCGAACCGCCAGCGCCCCATCAGGTAGCCGATGACCGGCATTGTTCCGAGATACGAGAGAGTTGTCGCGGGAAGGTTTACGCCGAAAAGGTCCCGCATTGCGTAGAACTGGTCATCTTTGGTGACATAGGCCCAAAGGCCCGTGATGCCGGCGAAGGCCGCGGCGCTGGTGAAATAGCCGCCGATCCGGTCGTCGGTTTCCTTCTTAGCCCGTTCTCTCGCCATCGCAACGCTCCCCAGCGCGACGCGCCAATTGCCACCGGCCAAGCCGGCCTCGAGGCCGCCAACGCCGATCAGCCACAAGACCGATAATCCACAAAATAGCAGGCGAAACGAAACTTACCAATCTCGACAAGGCGTTGGCTAAGGCGGCGGTCGCTGGTATCTCGGCGGCGTTGCGTGCGAGATCGAAGGGGAGTCCCTTTTTTGCAACATCTCATAATCGGGGCAGGGCGGGTCGGCCGCTCAATCGGGGCCTATGCCCGGTCGCTTGGGTGCGACGTTGGATTCGCGACGCGCAACGACATGTCCAACCGACTTGAGGAGGTCCGGGCCAAGGCCGCACGCGCCGATGCAATCGCAATCGCTACGCCGGATGACGCGATTGCCAAGGCGCTCGACCTCATCGGCAAACCGGCGCGCAGCAAAATGCTGGTTCATTTCGCGGGCGGGCGATTGGTCGAGGGGGTCGCTTGCCTTCATCCCTTGTATTCGTTTCCACCCGAGCCGCTGGAGGCGGCAACCCTGGCGCGTATCCCCTTCGCAATCGATCCAGGTGGGCCGCGCATGTCGGATTTCATTCCCGGAGCCCCCAACTCTTGCTTCGTGGTCGCCCAAAAAGACCGCGCGGCCTATCACGCGATCGCCGTCCTCACCGCCAACTTTGCGGCGCATATCTGGAATGAAAGCGCTGCGGTCTTTGCGGCGCGGTTTCCCGATGCGCCCGAGGATGCTCTTGCACTGCTGCTTGAAGGCTGTGTCGAACGGTTTCGCGAGGCGCCCACAAGGTCAATGACGGGACCGGTCGCTCGATCCGATCGCGTGACGGTTGCGGCGAATCTAAGGGCGCTTGCTGATGCGCCACGGCTCGAGGCTCTCTATAGAGCCTTTCTGGCGTCGGCTTGGCCGGCAGCGTTGATCGACGAGTCCGACGAGGCGGATGGCAGTGCTTGAACTCGGGCGAAAAAGGCAATCAGTCGACGCCCTCAACCAGTTGCGCCCGGCGCGCCTTTCCTCTAATGGGCGCGCTCGTTCCGACATCTGGCGCGCTCGCGACCGCTGCCGACCGCGGCGATCGAACCGCATTATGGCTTCAGGAGACCCCGGCGATGGCCGAAACTGATGTTTTCTACTGTGAAGTTCGGCAACGTACGGGGACTGGCGGCGCGCGCGCCACGCGGCGCGAAGGTTGGGTGCCGGGCGTTCTTTATGGCGGCGGCATGGACCCGGTCGCGATCCAGCTGCGCAGCAAGGAAGTGCAAAAAGCTTACTTCGCCGGACGCATGCGGGCGCATCTCGCCAACATCGACGTCCCGAACCAGGAAGGCCTGCAGCCGGTCATCGCGCGGGACGTGCAGGTTCACCCGGTGATGGGATTTCCGGTTCATGTCGATCTGCTCCGCGTCGATGAAAAGACCCGGATCGACGTTGCGATCCCGGTGCGCTTTCTGAACGAAGAAACCTCTCCTGGCATCAAACGGGGCGGCGTCCTCAACGTTGTGCGACACGAAGTTGAAGTCTACGCGCCGGCGACCGCTATTCCTGAATACCTCGAAGTCGACATCGCAGGTCTCGATATCGGCGATGCGGTCAAGATATCGGCATTCAAACTGCCAAAGGGCGTCGAGCCGACGATAACGGACCGTGACTTCACCGTTGCGACGATCACTGCGCCGTCGTCGGTGCGGTCGAGCGAAGCGGAATCCGATGATGAAGGCGGCGACGCCGAACCCGCCAACGAGTCCGACGACTAGAGTAACGTTGCCGGAAGGCGGCCGCGACATGGTGCGACCGCCAATTGATTGACGCCGACTGAAGGAGTGAGACGACGCCATGATGCTGCTCGTCGGCCTCGGAAATCCGGGCGCGAGCTACGCCCGGCATCGCCACAATGTCGGTTTCATGGCGATCGACGAAATTGCCTCGACCTGTGGATTTTCGCCCTTTCGCGCCAAGTTCGAAGGCAATCTGGCCGAAGGAATTGTCGAAGGGGAAAAGGTCCTTGCGCTAAAGCCGCAGACCTTCATGAACGACTCCGGACGATCCGTTGCCGCGGCTGCGCGGTTTTACAGGCTCAAGCCGTCCGACATCGTAGTTTTCCATGATGAACTCGACCTCGCTCCCGGCAAGCTCCGTATAAAGACGGGCGGCGGCGTCGCTGGACATAACGGCTTGCGCTCAATTTCTGCGCATCTGGGGCCGGATTTCAGGCGGGTTCGGATCGGAATTGGCCATCCCGGCGACAAGTCGAGGGTCTCAAGTTATGTCCTCGGCGATTTCGCCAAGGCCGACGCTGAATGGCTTGAAGCAACGTTGGCCGCGCTCGCCGCCGAAGCCCCGAGACTTCTCGTAAGCGACGAGGCCTACGCCGCAGCAATTGGACAAAGGCTTGCGCCGCGCAAGCCGGCGAAAGTGTCGCCGAGTGCGGCGCCGAGCGATGCGGAGAGTAAACCCAAATCGCACGCGGAGAATAATCGCGAGAGCGAAGGCGCGACCTCGGCGATTGGGGCTGCACTAAGGAAACTACTCAAGCCGTAGTCTTGCTACGGAAGGATAAGGCTCGTCATGGGATTTAAGTGTGGCATTGTCGGACTGCCAAACGTAGGTAAATCGACGCTATTCAATGCGCTGACAAAGACCGCGGCGGCGCAAGCCGCGAACTATCCCTTTTGCACGATCGAGCCGAACGTCGGCGATGTCGCCGTTCCCGAGCCAAGGTTGCTGAGGCTCGCCGAATTTGCAAAGTCCTCGGAAATCGTCCCGGCACGGATGCAGTTCGTCGATATCGCCGGGCTTGTGAGGGGCGCAAGCAAAGGTGAGGGACTGGGCAATCAGTTCCTTGCGAACATTCGCGAGGTTGACGCCGTCCTATACGTGCTCCGGTGCTTTGACGATGGTGACATCACCCATGTCGAGGGCCGGGTAGACCCTATCGCCGACTTCGAAACGGTTGAGACAGAGCTAATGATTGCCGATCTTGAGAGCCTCGAAAAGCGACGCACGAACCTCGCGAAAAAGGCGACGGGCGGCGACAAGGAAGCCAAAACGGTTCTTCCACTGATTGATCTTGCACTTGATCTCTTGCAGGAAGGGCAGCCGGCGCGGCGCGCGCAAATCGGCAAGGATGACGCCAAGGCCTGGCGAGGCTTGCAACTCTTGACGCAAAAGCCGGTTCTGTTCGTCGCAAATGTCGACGAAGGGTCCGCCGCCAGCGGCAACGATTATTCGCGCGCCGTTGAAGCGCGGGCCGCTGAAGAGAACGCGGGGGTCGTGGCGATCGCCGCAAAAATCGAAGAGGAACTGGCGCAACTCGATGAGGATGAGCAAGTCGAGTATCTCGCAACCCTTGGCCTTGAAGAGCCAGGCCTAAATCGTCTGATAAGGGAAGGTTTCAAGTTGCTTGGGCTCCAGACGTTCTTCACTGCCGGGCCCAAGGAAGCCAGGGCGTGGACGATCCGCGCCGGCGCGACGGCGCCGCAGGCGGCCGGCGTCATTCATACTGACTTTGAACGCGGATTTATCCGTGCTGAGACGATTTCCTATGATGACTATCTCGCATGCAACGGCGAGACAGGCGCCAAGGAAGCCGGAAAGATGCGTCTTGAGGGCAAGGAATACCTTGTGCGCGATGGCGACGTGATGATGTTTCGTTTCAACGCGTGACGGGCATTGCCTTGGAGTGGACGCGCAGGACCGCAACGCGTTAGGACACGCTGATCCCGCTCTGTTGTTCAGCAAAATTGCCCGGGGGAAGCATGCTCAGAATCGCGATGACCGCGGCGATTTCGCTGCTGTTGATCGTTGCCGCGACGACCGATGCGCGAGCGCAGAATCTCGGCGGCGTATTTCCGCCGATGCCTGGATCAAAGGAGCTTGAGTATCGATTCGCTGTCAGGCCTGGCGAAGGCGCAGCGCCGGCGATGTTCGCCCACCGGCTGCACTACCAGCAGAACGTCGCAGAAAGGCTCCTCGTCCGCGGCATCGCGGTTGTCAGCCATGCAGAAGCGACGGGGCCCCAGTTCAACTATGCCCAGGCGGAACTGTTCTGGGACGTCGGACCATCGCAAGGGCCATGGCGCACGGCCCTGCGATTTGACGCGCGCATTTCGGAGGGTTCCGCGCCGGAGCAGTTTGCGGTCAACTGGGCCAACGAATTTCGTTTCACGGACTCCGTGCGGGCGCGGTTCAATGTCTTGATGACCAAACAGGTCGGCGATCTTGCCGTCGATGGCATTTTGATCGAGACGCGTTCGAACCTGTTCAAGCAGACTTCAACAGGCTTCGCATTCGGGGTCGAAAGTTACAACGTTCACGGATCAACAGCCGCCTTCGACCTTTACGGTGGACGCCAGCAAATCGGGCCATTTGCGTTCATCCCGCTTGGCGGCGACTTTACCGCTTTTGCAGGCGCACTTTTTGGCGCGAATGGCGCATCGCCTGACGTCGACGTCCGGTTCTGGCTGCGGAAGAATTTCTAGGCTTGACGCCCTAGCGCGCGGCCGGCGATGGCGTCCAGCTTTTCGAGCAGGACCGGGTCGCGCGCCGCCGGCGGCGTAATGATCGCAAAGTCGAGGCAGGTCTCGATACCCAACGGCGAGGGGGTTCGCATTGCGCCGAGCCTTTCGGCAAGCAACGGAATGAGCCGCTTTGCGGTCGCGACATTATCCCGCATGACGTCAAGGATGGCGGCAACTTCGACAGCTTCTCCGGTTTCGCGCCAGCAGTCAAAATCCGTCACCATTGCAATGCTGGCATAGGGCAGCTCCGCTTCCCGCGCGAGTTTTGCCTCCGTCGCATTGGTCATCCCGATAATGTCGCATCCCCATGAGCGGTAAAGATTCGATTCCGCCCGCGATGAGAACTGCGGCCCGTCCATGCTGAGATACGTGCCTCGGGCTTCATGCGAAATGCCGAGCGCAGCGCAAGCGTCGGCCGCGGCGGCTGCGAGATTCGGGCAGACCGGATCGGCCATCGAAACATGGGCGACGCAGCCCGGACCAAAGAACGAGTTATCCCTGTGCGCCGCGCGATCGATGAACTGGTCGACGATGACAAAAGCGCCTGGCGGCAGGTCCTCGCGGAACGATCCGCATGCTGATATCGAGTAGAGGTCGGTCACGCCGGCCCGCTTCATCGCGTCAATATTGGCGCGATAGTTGACCGCGCCGGGCGTCAGGGTGTGGCCTAGGCCGTGCCGGGCCAGAAAGCGGACGTCGACGTCGCCAATCCTTGCGAACACAACTGGCCCGGACGTGCGACCCCAAGGGGTCTGAATTTCTTTCGCGTCTGCGCCTTCGAGCCCGTCCAGGTCGTAGAGCCCCGAGCCGCCAACAAACCCGAGCACGCGGGGGGATGCGCCGTCTGAAACCGTCATATCGAACCTGCCTCGCGACCAAGCGCGACGCAGAGCCTTTCGAGCGCCGCTTCCTCCTGCGCTTCAAGGCGCGCATCGGCGACAATTGCCGCGCGCGCCGCGCGCACAATCTCCTCTGCGTGATGCGGGTCATGCCGCGCCCTTTGAATGTCTTCCAGAATGAGCGCCGCTGCCGCGGTGAAGTCCGAGCGTAAGGCGCCGACAAGGGTGTTGTACTCCGCCTCAAGTAGCCCGGAATCGAATGTTGAAAAGGGCTTCTTGCCCATCAGGCCGGCCAGAAGACGTGCTTCTTCGGTGTGGTCGAAGGCTGTATCTGCGAATGCGACGTACAGGAATGCGCCAATGACCGACCTGATCCGGCGCGCCGGATCTGCGTCGAAGTCAGCGTCGACATCTGCGGGGGGCGGCTGGGTCTTGTCTCGCGGCGTATCGGTCATGGCCCATCGTGCGCCGCGCCGTGCGCAGGGGGCAAGCCTTCAAGAACCGGCCGACAAAAAGGCGACCGCACAGGGCGGCTATCGGTCCGCCGGCGGCGCCTGGACATCCTCGGCGGCTTCGGGACTCGCCTCGGGCGGCAATGCTTCCTTGTCCGTCGCGATTGACTCTTCTGAGGGCAGCGTTGCCGGGCGCACAGACTTTTCAATTTCGACCAGCAAGGCGTCGACGCCGTTTGCCGCAACGAAGCTTGTGAACTCCGCTCGTTTGACGGACATGATCGAGGCGCTGTTGACGATAATGTCGACAATCTCCAGCCGGTCTTCGCTACGCGCGCGCGTCCGCCAGTCGACCTTGAGAGGCGAGCCTTCTTCGCGCTTGAATTCGGTACGGACATAAACGTCCGCATTGCGTGACACCGTGCCTGTCACCTCGAGCGGCCGGCCGAGGATTCCGTCGAATTGCTCGGCGTACTGCCTCGAAATATAGTCCGGGAAAGCCTTGTCGTAGCGCGACCTCTGGTCGTCAGTCATGTCGGCGTAAACCTTGCGGCTGACGACGAAACGCGACAGGAGATCAAGCGCAAGGCCATCCCGCAGGACCGTCTGGAATGCGTCGAGCCGCGCGGCGTCGGTCGCGTCTTCCTCGGTCAGGGCCGCCTCGGCATTGGCAAGCAATTCCTGGACGAAAGCGGTCGCGCGCGCCGCCGAAGCCGATTCCGCGGCGTCCGTCGATCCATCGGTCTGATTTGCAGCTCCTTGTGCGGCCGCCGGCGCCGCAGCAATGCCAGCCAAGCTAGCGGCAAGGGCGGCGGTCAGGGCGGGGACAAGGACGACCTTGCGCAAATGGTTTGAAAATCTCGTCATGCTCACAGCTTACTCCTTTCCGGTTTCCATCCCGGAAACGCGAACCGGTGGAACGCGCCCATCCCGGCGGCCGCGCTACGCCCGCGTCATCAGGTATATCGGCGAATTGCGGCGGCAATCCAGCCGGATCGCGGGAAAATGACGGCGGGAGCACGCGCGTCCGGGGCGCATCCTGGTGCTTTTGTCAGGCGCGCCCAGGCTTGCGGCCCCGGCGCAGGCGCATCGCTGCGGGCAAGACGATGAGCGTGCAAACCAGCGTGAAGGCAATCGCGATCGACAATAGCTGGCCCATGCTGGCGGTGCCACGATGGGCGGACAACATCAGGCTTCCGAACGATGCGACCGTCGTCGTGGCGGAGAAAAACACGGCGCTTGGCGTCGAGGTCTGGAAGACGTCCGCGCCGTGCGACATGTGCCTTTCGCGCAAGACAAGGTGGATGCCGCTGTCCACGCCAATTCCGAGAAGCAATGGCAGAACGATGACGTTCGCATAGTTGAACGGCAGGTCGAGCAGGACGCTTGTCCCGATCGTCAGAATTGCAGCGAGGGCGATCGGGAACAGAACCAGCAGCACGTTGTCGAACCGGCGCATCAACGTCCACAAAATCAGGGTCACCGCGATGAGGGCGATGCCGGTCGCCTCAATCATTGCTTTGGCAATGACCTCGCCCGCGGCTTCCGCCTGAACGGCGCCCCCTGCAGCGTCCGGAAATGCAGATTCCACGGCGTCAACGAATCGCTCAAGAGCCGCATGATCGCGCACATCCTTTGACGGGAGCAGGTCGACGCGCCACTGGCCATCGGAGGCGACATATCGCTCAGTCAGCGATTGCGGCAAATCCGTTGCCGTGATCTCCGACGCTTCAAGCTGCGCAAAGAGCCGCTCGGTCAATTGCGGCCAGTACGCGAAAAGCTGGGCGTCGAACCGATCAAAGCTCTCGCGATCGCCGCGCAGCGCGTCGAGGGCTGACAGGAGCCGACCTTTCGCGTCGCTCGGCGCGCTATCCTCCAGCTGGTCCATAAGGCGCGCTGCGGCGGCATCGCGGGCTGCGGGGGAGGCGTTCGGGTCCTCTTCCGAGGATTTCGCCTGCAGCGCGAAAGCCAAGCCGCCGGCAGTGAAATCAATCACGTCTAGCTTGTCGAGCTGATTTGCCGGGACGAAACTCGCGAGCGAGCGAACCGAGCCAATCTCGGGAATAGTTTCCGCACGAGCCGCAATTGCCGAGGCGTCGTTTTCCCCGGCTGCGAGGAGACTTGCCCGATAAGGCGTCGTCGCTGCGTCGTCGAAGAGCTTCTCGAAGCCTCGCACCGATGGACTAGCCGGGTCGCGGAGACTCATCGGATCCGCATCGAACCTCGCCTGCGGCAACAGGGTTGCAGCATAGATGCCTGCCCCAATTGCAATAATTGAAATTGGGATCGAACCGCGCTCGAGCAGTCGAAATACGCCCTGGATAATGCGACCTTGCCGCCTTGGCGCTGGCGGCGCTGCTGCCCCCATCAATGCCGGCAGCAGGGTCGCAGCAACGGCGAAGGCGATGAGCACGCCCGCGCCCGCGATAATGCCGAGCTGAGCGATGCCATCGAAGCGGGTCGGCGTGAAGGCGAAGAAGCCAAGGGCGGTGGTCGGCGCCGCCAGGGTGAGGCCAGCGCCAACATCGTGCGCCGCCCCTCGCAGGGCGCTCTTCAGCGACTGGCCACCGGTTCGCCTTTCCTGCACATGGGCAAGCAGATGGATTGCGAAATCGAGGCCGAGCCCGACCAGCAAAACGGTGAAGGCGACCGAAACAAGATTGAGTTCGCCTACCGTGGCCGCCGCAAAGCCGGCGGTCAGGACCAGCGTGACCAGAAGCGACAGAAGCGTTGCAACGACGAGGTAGGTGGACCTGAATGCAAAATAGAGAAGGACCGCGACGAGGATCAGCGAAAGCGCAAAAGATGCGCCTATGCCCGATGAAACGGCGGACAGCTCTTCTGCGCGCAGGGCGGGATCGCCGGTCACAAGCGCTTCTACCCGTCCATCAAAACGATCCGTCAGTTCCGCGATATCGGCTTTCAGCGCGGTCAGGGCGGGTTTCGCTGGTTGAAGGCGGGTAAAGTCGAGATTTGGCGTTGCGTAAATGAGACGTCGGCCAGGCGGCGGGCTATCTCCGGTCGCCTCGCTTTCATCATCGCCATTACCGCCATCGCCGGCAAAGGCGCCGAGCCATGCAAATGGGCGCGTCTCGCCGGAGATGCTCGCTTCGGCGACGATCGCCAGCTCATCGTAAATTCGGTCAAGCGCCTCCGCGCCAAGATCAGCCTGTTCCGCAAGGGAGTCATTATCTGCCAGGGCGTCGAACAGGGCGGCCGACGTTTGCGACGTTGCAAGCGTCTCTATGAGTGACGACGCCTGGCTGAGCCTCTCCATCCTGTCGGACAAGTCGTCGAGCGGCAGGAACAAAAGTCCGTTGCGACGAAAGAAGGCTGATGCCGAGGGCGCAAATACCTCCCTGAATGCATCATCCCTTGTCGAAAGGCGTTCTGCGAGTGCGTCGGTAAAGGCTTCGGCTTCGTCAACGGTTGCGCCATCGATAACGACGACGACGTCTTCCTTGATCGAAGGGAAAGCATCACGGAGCTTGCGCGCCTGTACCTGAAAGTCCAGGGACGGGTCGAGCATTTCGCTTGTGTCGGTGTTCACCGAAAGATGGTTCGCTGCGTACCAGCCGACCGCGCCAGTGACGGCGACTATCAGCAATACCAGGAACGCGCCGCCCATGCGGGCGATAGAGGTCCATTTGATGAACGCGTATTCGATGGCGCGCAGCATCCAGCCCCCCCGCGTGGATTTTGGCCCTCTGTTGCAATCTATCGGACCAGAACGCACCCGCAATAGAGCAGCCTCGGCGGGATCGACAAGCCGCGCCAGGAACAAATGGGCTGAACCTGCTTTCAGTTGCGCCGCTTGAAGGGGCCTGGCGCCTCGGCTATCGCCTATTTATGCGCGATTTTTCGTCCGACCTTGGCTTTCTGGCAGGCCGCCGCGCCGAGATGACCGCGACGCTGAAGGATTGGTGCGCAATCAATTCAGGCAGCCGCAACATCGACGGCCTCGACAGGATGCGCGACGTCCTCGTCACGGCGTTTGGCGAACTTGAAGGCGACGTCGAGATCGCGCCCGCAGAGCAGCACGAGGTGGTTACCAGGGATGGCGAGGTCGAGCGGACGCCCGCCGGTGGGTCCGTCCGCGTCGTCAAGCGGCCGCAGGCGCCGATCCGCGTGCTCCTGGCGGGGCACATGGATACCGTTTTTCCGCCGGATCACCCGTTTCAGACGCATCGCATGATAGACGACGACGTCATGAACGCGCCGGGTGCCGCCGACATGAAGGGCGGCCTTCTCGTCATGCTGCGTGCGCTCCAGTGCGTCGAACAATCGGCGGTGGCGGACGCCATCGGTTACGAAGTCGTTATCAATGCGGACGAAGAGATTGGCTCCCACGGCTCCGCTGCGACAATCGCCGCGGCCGCGCGCCGGGCTCATTTTGCATGCGTCTACGAGCCGTCGCTTCCCGACGGGACGCTGGCGGGCGCACGAAAGGGCAGCGGCAATTTTTCAGCGATTTTCCGTGGCCGGAGCGCTCACGCCGGGCGTGAGCATCACCTTGGCCGCAATGCCGTCGTCGCTGCATCGCGGTTCGCCGAACGGATAGACCGGATGTCCGGCGCGCGGGCGGGAATGACGGTGAATGTAGCGCGGATTGATGGCGGCAGCCCGAACAACGTCGTGCCGGAAAGCGCCGTCGTGAGGTTCAATGTTCGCGTTGAACTTGGCGACGACGCGGCCTGGGCGGAAGCTGAGTTGAATAAACTCATTGCCGCCGCAAACGCCGAGGATGGATTCGGAGCGCAGTTGCATGGCGGCTTTGGCCGGCCGCCAAAGCCAATGACGCCCGAGCTGCTCAGCTTCTTCGAGGCCGTCAAGTCGGTCGGGGCCGAACTTGGACAGGAGATCGGCTGGAAGGCGACCGGCGGTTGCTGCGATGGCAACAATATCGCGGCGGAAGGAACCCCCGTTGTCGATACGCTTGGCGTTCGCGGCGCAAACATTCATTCTGCTGACGAATATGCGCGGCTCGACAGCCTTGAGGAACGGGCGAAGCTGTCGGCGCTCCTCCTGATGCGGATCGCTTCGGGCGATATCCCCGCACCGGGCCGTGTGACCTGAAGGCGACATCATGGCGCTTCCCATCATTCGTCCCGTCCGGATGGACGACCTTGATCAGGTTCACGCCCTGGCGCAGGCGACAGGCGGCGGCATGACAAATCTTCCGCCCGAGCGGTCAGCGCTGAAAAAGCGTCTTGAACGGGCGGTGGAAAGTTTCGCTTCAAGGGCGACCGCTCCCGGCGGCGAGGTTTACTTCTGCGTGTTGGAGGCGGACGGCAAGGTCGTTGGCACGACGGCCGTGTTCTCCGCGATCGGTCTGGAGTCCGGGTTCGTCAACTACAAGGTGAACTGGACATTCCATGCCTCGCAGCAACTGAACAAGCGGATCAAGCGTCGGTTGCTCGTGCCAACATACGATTTCACCGGCGCGGGCGAAGTTGGCTCGCTCTACCTGTCTCCGGACGCACGCGGCAGCGGTTTCGGGAAGCTGCTCGCCAGATCGCGTTACCTGTTCATTGCCCAAAAGCCGGAAATCATCGCGGACCCCGTCTGTGCGGAGTTGCGTGGTTGGCGTGCGGCCGATGGCGCGCAGCCCTTCTGGAATGCGCTTGGCCGGCATTTTTTCGACATGGATTTCGAAGAAGCCGACGTTCACAACTCGGCGACAGGCAATCAGTTCATTGCTGACCTGATGCCGCGGATTTCGATCTATGTCGTTCTTCTGCCGGATGATGCGCGCGCCTGCATTGGCAAGCCGCATGACGGCGCTGCGCCGGCCTACCGCATGCTCCTCGCGGAAGGCTTTGAGTATAAGGACTACATTGACATTTTTGATGGCGGCCCGCTCGTTTCCGCGAAGAAGGCAAATATACGGACGGTGCGCGACAGCCGGGTCGGCAAGGCGAGCATCGTCTCGTCGATTGGCGCAAACGTCGGCGTTGGCGTAAAGCTGCTGGCGCGCGGCGCTGTCTCCGATTTTCGCGCGACGCGCGCGCCTGCAGCCGTTTCGGACGACGCCATTATCATCGACAGGGCGACAGCGGATGCGCTGAATGCGGAAGATGGCGACGACGTTCGCTATGTGGATTGGTAGGCGGAGAATATGACTCAGTTACTCATCGACGGCGCCTGGCGCGACGGCCGCGGCGAAGCATTCGTTTCCTTCGATCCCGCGACGGGTCGGAAATGCTTCGAAGCGAACAGCGCCAACGCCGGTGATGTTATTGACGCCGTCGCCGCGGCGCGGGCTGCGTTCGCGGGCTGGGCGCTGACGCCAACTGGCGAGCGGATTGCGATCCTGAAGCGCTACAAGGAAATCGTCTTGCGCGACGCTGAAGCGCTGGCGCGCCTGATCTCTCAGGAAACCGGCAAGCCGGTCTGGGAAACAAGAACCGAGGCGGCGGCCGTCGCCGGCAAGGTCGACATCTCGATCCGCGCGCACGAAGAACGGACAGGCACGCGCGAGACGGCGTCGGGACCGACGCGCGGGCTTCTCCGCCACAAGCCCCACGGCGTGCTCGGGGTCCTCGGCCCGTACAATTTCCCAGCGCACTTGCCGAACGGCCATATCGTCCCGGCCTTGATCGCAGGCAACACGGTCGTCTTCAAGCCGTCGGAGCTCGCGCCGGGCCCGGGGGAATGGATCGTCCGGGCGATGGTGGAGGCTGGCCTGCCGAATGGCGTGGTCAATCTCGTGCACGGCGCCCGCGCCGCCGGTGAAGCGATCGCCGGCCATCCGGATATAGACGGGCTCCTTTTCACCGGCGGCGCGAAGACCGGCCTTGCTCTCCATCGCCAGTTTGCCGACATGCCCGAAAAGATCCTCGCGCTGGAGCTTGGCGGCAATAATCCGCTCATCTGGTGGCGTACCGAGGATATCGAAGCGGCGGCCTTTGCCGTCGTCCAGTCGGCGTTCCTTACCTCCGGGCAGCGCTGCACCTGCGCCCGGCGCCTGATCATTCCGGATGATGGCGACGGCGTGCAGTACCTGAAGGCGTTGACGTCGCTCGTCGATCGCATTTGCATTGGCGCGCCCTTTGATGAGCCGCAGCCGTTCATTGGACCGGTCATCTCGCCGCGCGCCGCCGAAGGCCTCGAACGCGCCTTTGACCAGCGGCTTGAAATGGGCGGCGAGGCGATACGGTCCCTTTCGGTGCAGGACGAGGGGAGCGCCTTCGTCTCGCCGGGCATCGTCGATGTGACGGACGCGGACGGCATTCCGGACGAAGAGCATTTCGGGCCCATGCTTCAGGTCATCCGCGTCGCTGATTTCGACGAAGCGATAAAGGCGGCGAACGCCACCAAATTCGGCCTGTCGGCGGGCATCCTGACCGATGGCGCAAGCGACTGGGAAAGATTCCTCGCCTTGTCGCGCGCGGGCATCGTCAACTGGAACCGCCAGACGACGGGCGCGTCCTCGGCTGCGCCGTTCGGGGGCGTCGGCCATTCCGGCAATCATCGTCCGTCCGCGTACTACGCCGCCGACTATTGCGCCTATCCGGTGGCGTCGATGGAGGGAGAGACGCTCCTCCCGATGCCCGACGGGCAGGTGGGGATCAGGGCCAAATGACCTTGTACCACGAAGTCAATTTCGACGGCCTGATTGGTCCAACCCACAACTACGCCGGGCTCGCCATAGGCAATCTGGCGTCTGACCGAAACAAAGGCGCAACCTCGAACCCGCGGGCGGCCGTGCTGCAGGGGCTCGCCAAAATGCGGGCGCTGACGAAACTTGGCTTGCGTCAGGGGTTCCTGCCGCCGCAGGAGCGGCCGCGCCTCGATATACTCCGCGCGTTCGGCTTTCAGGGGACGGACCGACAGGTCATCGACGCTGCGGCGCGCGTCGCGCCGGACCTCCTCGCGAACTGCTATTCGGCTTCCTCAATGTGGACGGCGAACGCGGCGACGGTCGCGCCGTCGATCGACGCCGAAGACGGCAAGGTCCACTTCACGGCGGCGAACCTCGCCGGAAACTTCCACCGGTCGATTGAGGCGGCGGAGACGGCGCGCATTCTCCGCCACGTATTCCCCGACGCATCGAGGTTCGCGCACCATCCGCCCTTGCCCGGCGGCGTCCATTTCGGCGATGAAGGCGCGGCGAACCATGGCCGGCTTGCGCCGTCGCACAGCGAGTCGGGCGTGCATCTCTTCGTCTACGGAGAGGATGGCGAGAAGTTTCCCGCCCGCCAGAAGCGCGCCGCGTCGGAAGCGGTTGCGCGCAATCATCAGCTTTCGGCTGATCGCTGCATCTTCGCGCAACAGTCGCGCGCCGCGCTCGACGCCGGGGCGTTCCACAATGACGTCGTCGGCGTTGCGAACGGAAACGTGCTGTTCCTGCATGAGCAGAGTTTCGAAGATCGCGACCGCGCCTTCGCGGAAATCCGCGCCGCCGCGCCGTTCGTGGAGATTGTCGAGGCGTCGGCCGCCGACGTCAGCCTCGGCGACGCGGTGTCGTCATATCTCTTCAACTCGCAGCTTGCGACGCTGCCGGACGGTTCAATGGCGCTCATTCTCCCGCGCGAGACCGAAGAGAACGATGCCGCGCGCGCCTTTGTCGAACGCACGGTCGCGGGGAACGGCCCGATCGCCGCGGCGCACTATTTCGACGTTCGCGAAAGCATGCGAAATGGCGGCGGACCGGCGTGCTTGCGGTTGCGCATTCTGCTCAACGAAGCGGAACTTTCTGGAATGAACCAGAATTTTATTCTCGATGATGCCGCAATCGACAAGCTGGAGGCCTGGGCTGAGGCTCACTACCGCGACCGGCTGCACCCGGATGACTTGAAAGATCCTGTCTTTATGCAGGAAACGTTCGCGGCGCTCGAAGCGCTGACACGGATTCTTGGCATGGGCAGCTACTATTCGTTTCAGAGATAGGCCCCGCCCGCCAGCTTTCGTCGTTGGCGCGAGTAGGCGTTGGCGGCGATATCGGCGATTGAAGCGTCGGGATAGAAGACGGCTACCGGCTTGGCGGACGGAAGACCGGCAAAACGACCTTGCGCTCCACCTCGCGCAGGACAGGGCTCGACTCGACGGACGCGACGTTTGGCATACGGAGGATCGTCTCCGACAGGAACGCCTCATAGGCTGACAGAGTCGGGATGACGACCCGGATAAGGTAGTCAAACTTGCCGGTGAGGAGGTCGCACTCCATGACCTCCGGTCGTGCCCTGACCGCCTGTTCAAAGGCGCGCAACGCTGCGTCGTCTTCCTTTTCAAGTTTCACAAGGGCTAGGACCGTGACGTTCACGCCCAGCGCCTCGCGATCGACATAGGTATGGTAGCCGCGAACGACGCCTTCGGCCTCTAGCCGACGAAGACGTCTCAGACAGGGCGTCGGCGAAAGCCCAACCTTTTCGGCAAGGTCGGCGTTGGTGATGCGGGCATTTTCCTGAAGGTGCCGGAGAATCTTGTGATCGATTTGGTCAAGTTTCATCGCGGCGGACGCCTTCCTTGATGGCAGTGGTGGAAATTGGATATTTGGCAGTTTCTGCTAACTGTCAAGCCGCCGGACGTCCATTGCGAGGGAATCCTGTTCAAGATGAGCGAAAAGTGCCCGAGGAGGGTCTTGAGCGACCAAAGGAGGTCCGCCCGAGGATCTCGTCGACGGCGCGCGGCAGCCTTGCGAGCCGAGGCGGCGAGTCCTACACCGCGGCAAGTTTCAGCCCGCTGCGCAACTGCAGCGTATCATGGCGAGGGTCAATAAGGTCATGGACGTTTTCCCCATCGAAGTCGAAGGCTGGCGACGGGTCGTGCGGTTCGTCGATGAAGCCTCGGGCCTGCACGCGATCATCGCCGTCCATGATGACACGCTTGGTCCGGGATGCGGCGGCACGCGGTTCCGTCCCTATGCTGATATCGACGCGGCGCTCGACGACGTGAAGCGACTGTCCCGCGGGATGACCTACAAGAATGCCCTTGGCGGCATTCCATTCGGGGGCGGCAAGGCCGTGATTATCGGCGATCCGAAGACGGACAAGTCCCCGGAACTTTTCCGCGCGTATGGCCGAGCAATAGAACACTTTGGCGGCATGTATTATACGGCCGAAGACTCCGGCGTGAACGAAACTGACCTCAGGATTGCGGCCGAAACGACAGCTTACGTCGCCGGCGTTGCCGATGAAGGCAAAGGCGGCAATCCGTCGCCCTTTACCGCGCGCGGCTGCTGGCGCGGCATTGAAGCGGCTGCGAACGCCAGGCTGGGTCGAAATGACCTTGAAGGCTTGTCGGTATCGATCCTTGGCGTCGGCGCGGTCGGCATGGGCCTTTCGCAACACCTCCACGGCGCAGGCGCAAAGCTTGTCGTTGCGGACGTCAACGAAACGGCGGTCGAGGAAGCCTGCGACCGGTTTGGCGCTGAAATTGTTTCGCCACAGGAAGCCCATGCCGCCGATGTTGACGTCTATGCGCCGTGCGCGCTTGGCGGCGCCATCAATCTCGATACAATCAATTCGATCAAGGCAAAGGTTGTCGCCGGCGCAGCGAACAACCAACTATACACGCCCGACATGGACCAGGCGCTGCTTGACCGGGGCATCCTTTACGCTCCGGATTATGTCATCAACGCCGCCGGCGTGATCTCAGTCGGGCTTGAGATACTGGGCGCCTGGAGCGCCGGTGAAATGACCGCGCGCATCGACCGAATTGGCGATACGCTGTCCCGGATATTTGAGCGCGCGCAGATCGAAGGCCGCCCGACAGGCGAGGTTGCCGACGAAATGGCGCGCGAAGTGATCGAAGACGCACGCAAGGCGGCATGAACCCTCAGCCCGATCCGTGCCAGGAGAAAGACCATGACGAACTCGGCAGTCTATGTTGTCGGCGCGGCGCGAACCGCAATTGGCAATTTCAATGGCGCATTCACCGGCGTTGCGGCGACGGCGCTTGGCGCCACGGCGATCCGGTCCGCGCTGTCGCGGGCGAACGTCGACCCGGCGGACGTCGATGAAGTGCTGATGGGCTGCGTATTGCCGGCTGGACTTGGCCAGGCGCCCGCGCGACAGGCGGCGCTCGGCGGCGGCGTGCCGGAAGCGACGCCATGCGCAACCGTGAACAAGGTCTGTGGTTCCGGCATGAAAGCCGCCATGATAGCGCATGACGCGATCCTTGCCGGTTCGGACCGGATCGCGGTTGCGGGCGGCATGGAGGCGATGACCAATGCGCCCCATCTCCTGCCGTCAGGTCGATCCGGGATCAAGTTTGGCCACGGCGAGATTCTCGATCACATGGCGTTCGACGGACTTGAAGACGCGTACACCCAACGTACAGCGATGGGCGTGTTTGCCGAGAAGTGCGCTCGTGAATGGCAATTTTCGCGGGATGAGCAGGACGAATACGCGATGCGGTCCGTGTTGCGCGCGCAGGCGTCAATCAAAGATGGTTCGTTCGGTGATGAAATCGCGAAAGTCGAAGTCGCGACCCGGAAGGGCGCGGTCGACGTGGTCGATGATGAAAAGCCGGGCCTCGTCTCGGCCGACAAGATTCCGGGTTTGCGCCCCGCCTTTGAAAAGGATGGTTCGGTCACCGCCGGCAACGCATCCGCCATATCCGACGGCGCCGCAGCGCTTGTGCTCGCCTCCGGCGCGGTTGTGGACGATAAAAAACTGGCGCCGCTGGCCAGGATCGTCGGGCATTCCAGCCATGCGCAGGCCCCGGAATGGTTCACGACTGCGCCGGTCGCCTCCATGCGGAAGTTGCTGGAAAAAATCGGATGGAGTCCGTCGGAGGTCGACCTGTTCGAGATCAACGAGGCGTTTGCCGTCGTTCCGCTCGCGGCTATGCGGGAACTTAAATTGCCGGCGGAAAAAGTGAACGCGCGCGGCGGGGCGATCGCTCTCGGTCACCCTATTGGCGCATCCGGCGCGCGCATACTTGTGACGCTGATCCACGCGCTTAGGGCGACTGGCGGCAAGCGCGGCATCGCATCGCTTTGCATTGGCGGCGGCGAGGCGACGAGCGTCGCTGTGGAATTGGTTTAGTTCGCGAGACGAAGCGAGCCGCCAGCGCGACGGGGCGAAGCGAAGCGCGCGAACAACTGCGCTAGCGTCAGGGCGAAGTGGAGGATCGCCGATGCGAGTCGACTGTTTGCGCCCCGGATCCGGAATGGCCCTTCTTGTATCCGTTGCGCGGTCGGCGATTCCGTTTGCACTGGCGATCGCATTTGTCGGCGGCGCATCGGCCAATACGATAGACAGCGCGCCAAGGACAGTTTCCTACGAAATCGCTTCGAAAGCGCTCGGCGAGACGAGGACGCTCTTGCTGCGCACGCCGCCGGCGCATGACGACAAAGCGACCTTGCCTGTCGTCTATGTCCTCGATGGCGAATGGAACTTTGAAATTGTCGCCGCTTATGTCGACTACATGGTCGATAACGGCGTCTTTCCGCCGATGGCGATCGCCGGAGCCATCAACGTCAATCGCAATCGCGACTATCTTCCGAAGCCGGATCAGTATTTTCCAGATAGCGGTGGCGGCGCTGCGTATCTTGATTTTGTCGAGAATGAGTGGATACCGTCCGTCGAACGCCGAATTTCGGCAAGCGGCGAACGAGTGCTCATCGGTCACTCCTTTGGCGGCGTTGCGACGCTGAATGCGTTGTTTGAGCGGCCTGACCTTTTTGATGGCTATATTGCGCTGAGCGCGAGCGCCTGGATCGCCGACCGAATCCTTTTTGACAAGGCGCGGGACTATTTCGACGATCATCCTGAAGATGTCGCGTTCGTCTATATGTCCGCCGGCGAATTCGATGGCGGTCCAACGACCCCATCGGGCCGTGAGCTTGCCGAGATCTTCGCCGCGCGCGCGTCCGGCGCTCTCGACTGGTCATTTGAAGTCACGCCGGCTGCGGAACATTTTCGGAATTTCACCACCGGCCTTGATCGAGCCTTCCAGAAGCTGATCCCTTATGTCGGTCTCGTCGATGAGGCGCTTGAAGCGGGACGGATCGATGGCGCTGCCGTCGACGCTTGGGCGGCGAAGAAATCCAGCGAGCTAGGATTTCGGTTCTTCCCGCCATGGTTTGATCTCGGGGTCGCAGCGACCAGCCTCGCCGGCGAGGGGCACAAAGAGGGCGCAAGGGCGCTCGCCGCTCTGGTCATTCGATATCATGCCGAAGATCCGAACGCCGCGGCGTTTAATGCCCAGACGCTTGAGGCGGTCGGCGATCTGGAGGCTGCGGTGGATGAGTACCGTCGCGCTATCGCCATTACCAAAGCGCGCGAGCTCCATCCCAACGAGATACATTTTGATCGCCTGCGCGCGGGGGTCGCGCGGATTGAGAAAAAGATCACCGAGCGAGACTAGCGACGATGGTCTATTCCGCGGCGACGGGCCTCGCCGCGCCGCGATCGGGCCCGCCCTCGCTGGTCCGTTTGTCGGAGGGCGGAGCCTCAGCGCGGGCGATGCTCGGGTCGTTTGATGCTGCGCCGCGCGCCGCAACCTTCGCCGGTGAAGAAAAACGCGGCCGCCAGACTCCCAGAACAACGTTTGCGACCGCAAGCGCCATGACGACCCACAGGGACTGCCATTCGAGCGACACCAGCGACTGAAGCGCGTCGGCAGGCGCGGCGCCGTTCGCGATTCTCTGCGAGATATCGGCGGCGTAGCCTGCTTTCGCACTGACGATGGTCAGGACGCCCTTGAACATCAGGATGCCGAGAGCCGCCTTCAGCAACGCCCAGCCCTTGTCCTGAAAAGGGTGGTGGACGGCCATCGATATGAGCCCGGTGAACAGCGCAAGCCCAAGCGAAGGAACGAGCAGATAGTCGCTGATTGCGGCGATCCCCAGACGCAGGCTTGCGTATTCGGCGGGCGTCTCTTGCGGCGCGGCGACAAGCAGCAACATGTAGCAGGCGAGGCCGCCGATCAGGCCGCACGAAGCTACTGTGTGCATGACTTTTAGAAACTTGCGCATAGTGAACGGTCTCCTTCGGCATTTCAGGCGAACGCAGCATGCCGCCGCATCGCGCCTGTATTATTCGACCGGCTTCCTGACGCCCGGAACCTCCGTAAACGGCGTAATCCCGAATTCAGGATAGACTTCGCTAGGGAAATAGATCGCGCCGCCGCGGGAGACGAGGGCAATCTTCTTGATAGCCTTCAAGTCCGCCGTTGGATCGCCGGGAACAAGGAAAAAGTCCGCGAGCTTGCCCGGTTGAATGGCGCCACGATCTTCAAATCCTAGATACTTCGCCATGTCGTAGGTTGCCCGGCGCAGCGCCTCCGCGGGCGTAAACCCAAACTTCTGAAACAGCTCAACTTCGCGGTGGAGATTGAACGCGCCCCCCATATCGGTCCCGGGAACAATAAATATGCCACGGTCGTTCATCATCGTCAGCGTTTCAATGATCGTATCGAACGCCTTGCGATAGGCGTCATCCTCGTCGGCGTCGGCGACGTTGAGCAGAGCGACCTTCGCCTGGCGTTGGACGGCGACAGGCATATTGTCGACGTAATCCAAAGCGCCGACTCGGGTCGCGCCATTTCGGGACAACAGGCCATATTCGTGGATGACCGTCGTCGGATCGACGGCGATGTTCCGATCCGCCATCAGGTCGATTGTGCGCTGGACCTTTTCGCTCTGAAGGTCGAGATCCGCAAACCGCTTCATGCCAGTGATGCGATAAAGCGTGCGCGTGTCTTCCTCGCGAGAAAGCACCCAGCTCAGCATCGCCTGATTTATGTGCGTGATCTCGTCGTACCCCGCTTCAATCATTTCATCGACCGTCGAGAATGCCGGGATGTGACCCGTGACGCGCATGTCGCGCGCGTGCGCCGCTCTCGCCATCGCAGGCACCCATTCTCCCTTTACGGACGAATAAATCTTGATCTGGTGGTAGCCGCCCCGATCGGCATACATGTTGACGAGCGCGACGGCCTCCTCTTCGCTGCGCGCCAGTTCGCCCGTCGAATTGTTCGTCTCGCTTTCGCCTTCAATGAAGCCGCTCATCGATATTCGAGGGCCGGCGAGGGCGCCGCCTTCAATCTTCGCGCGGAGCGGCTCAAGGACGTCGATCTCGTTGCCCATGTCGCGAACGGAAGTGACGCCGGCGAGAAGGTTCAAAAGCGCGCCATTCGCATTGAGGTGGGCATGCATGTCGTAAAGGCCCGGAACCAGCGTTCCGCCGCCGCCGTCGATTTCGGTTTCTCCGTCTGCGGGCGCAACTTCCGGCGCGTCAATCGACGCGATCGTCTCGCCGTCGATGACGACCGAAACCTCGTCCGTGAGGGCGAGCGCGACCGGGTCGAAGATTCGAACATTTCGTATGCGGACCGGCGTTTCGTATCTGTGGGCGACCCGGGACTGGATTTCCTCAAGTCGCTCGGCCCCATAGCGTGCCGCTAGGTCGCGCAGACGTCGCTCCTCGCTCTCATAACCTTCGCGCAGCACGATGAGCCGAGGCGTCATATAGGCGAAAAACTCGCCGTCTGCGTCTAGCGCCACATAGTCAGGGTCAAGATCGGCGCCGGATACCGCATAGGTCGTAATCGTCTGTTGGGATGGTTCCCCGGCGACGGTGAAAGTCTCGATTTCGGTCAGCGTAAGCGCGCCGGACGGCAGGGCCGGCATTGTTCGGTCCGCATCCGCAAGAAGGGCTTCCGCGGCGAGGCCGGCAGCGAACGGACTTGCGTGCTGGGCGACGTAAAGCGTCGGCTCGTCAATGCGCGCTGCGCCGCCGCCGGCGGTATCGGCCCAGGTTGCGCGGTCTTTGTTGAGTGAGAAAGATTCCGTGACGTTGTTCCCGAAGGTTGTGGACCCTTCAATCGACCATTCAATCGGCGTTCCGTTCGAGCCTATCTGCACGCGCTCCTTAATGGTTGGGCCACGTCCATTGTTCTTGAAGTCATAGTCAATCGTCATCCCGGCATCATCTGGCGTGACCCTTAGATGTCCGACCTTCTTGCCGGCAATTATGACGACGTTGGCGCTCGCTCGTCTGATCGGCGCGTCGTTAATGCCGGTTTCGCGATGACGAAGCTCGCCTTCGCAGGAAGGCAGGAGCGTCAGAGCAAGCGCAGCGAGTACAACTGCGCGACTTGATTTGAACATTTATTGCTTCCTGTCGTTCTGCTTCGCCCGTTGCAATCAGCGAGCGCGCTTCGGTGTCGCCGGGACTCTGCCCAAATGACATGAGGAGCGCGAGGAATTTCTTGGGCTTAGGCCAATGTTCGCCTTGCGCCGGATCCGCGATATTCATGGCGCGGTCGACGTTTGACGAAAGGCGTCGATGAGGGCATTCTGCCCTCGAGTTTGTCCGGACAAAGTTTAGAACAGGTCCGGCCTCAAGAACAGGGAGCCGATAATGGCTGACGGCGGCGGCAAGGCATTCGACTGGCGGGACCCGCTTTCGCTTGAATCCCAGTTGACCGACGAAGAGCGGATGGTTCGCGACGCGGCGCGCGGGTACTGCGAAACCAGGCTCATGCCACGGGTGATATCCGCCAATCGCGAAGAACGCTTTGATCGCGACATCATGACCGAGCTCGGCGCCCAGGGGCTCCTTGGCGCGATGGTGTCCGAGGCGTACGGCGGCGGCGGCGCAGGCCATGTCGCCTACGGTCTGATTGCACGCGAAGTCGAACGGATCGACAGCGGCTATCGTTCCGCGATGTCGGTCCAATCCTCGCTGGTCATGTATCCGATCGAGTCGTTCGGCGCAGAAGACCAGAAGCGAAAATATCTGCCGAAGCTCGCGTCGGGCGAATGGGTAGGGTGTTTTGGTCTGACCGAGCCAGACGGCGGTTCTGATCCAGGCGCAATGCGTACGAAGGCCGAAAAGGCGCCAGGCGGCTACCGCCTCAATGGCGGCAAGATGTGGATCACCAATTCGCCGATCGCCGACCTTGCCGTCGTCTGGGCGAAGCTGGACGGCGATATCCGCGGCTTTATCGTCGAACGGGGCACCAAAGGTTTCGAAACGCCAAAGATCGAAGGGAAGCTTTCGCTAAGGGCTTCGGTAACGGGGTCGATCGTTCTCGACGACGCGTTCGTGCCGGAAGAGAACCTGCTGCCTAACGTCCGTGGACTGAGGGGCCCGTTCTCCTGCCTTAACAAGGCGCGCTACGGCATTTCCTGGGGCGCGATGGGGGCGGCTGAGTTCTGCTGGGCGGCGTCGAGGGACTATGCAATGGAACGCATCGTTTTCGGCAAGCCGATCGCCGCTACCCAGCTGGTCCAGAAAAAACTCGCCGACATGCAAACCGAGATTGCGCTCGGATTGCAGGGCTCGCTGCAGCTTGGCCGCCTGCTTGATGCCGGCGCTTATGTGCCGGAAGCGATATCACTGATGAAGCGAAACAATTGCGGCAAAGCTCTTGAAATCGCTCGGATTGCGCGGGATATCCACGGCGGCAATGGCATCGCCGAAGAGTATCATGTACTTCGTCATGCGATGAATCTTGAGACAGTCAATACCTACGAGGGGACGCACGACATTCACGCGCTGATCCTCGGTCGGGCTCAGACAGGCATCCAGGCGTTCGGCTAACGCGACCTGCGCAGCTCCTGTTGATGCTTTGGCGACGCATGCCTTCTAATCGACCGCGTTCGACCGGCGTGTCGCCGCGTCGTCTGCTCGACGCGTCGACCCTTTCGCCCATTTCGGCCAGAAATGCGTAATTCTCAAGACGCGGAAGGGAATGACAGTCCGCGTAAAGAAATTCCGCGACTTCGGCGGCTGTTGCAGTGGCCTTAGGCGCCGCGCCAGCGCGACTTCCTCGTCGACTTCCCGCATGCCCTCGGTCGGGATATCGACATCTACGGCTTTGGTCGCCGCCGCGGCCTCGTCGCGATGGTCTTCGTACGCGCCGATAAAGTCCGCATGGTCCGGCTTTTCGACGCCAGAGTTGTCCTCGACGGTCTTGTCAAATTCACCGAGGACTGTTCCGGTCTCGGCCTCATCAACTTGGCGGCCCTCATCGGCAATCAGCTGATCATCAGTGGACGCGTCGGCGCGGTCTGTCGGGCGGCCGTCGTCGTCAAGTTGAAGGTCGCCGGCGTCTCCATCGACCTTGGTCGAACTGCGTTTCGCGGGCGTGTCGCTCCACGGCCATGACGCCGTAGCTGCTGCCGCTTCACCGCTCGGAACGTCGGGATCCTCCGTAAACGGCACAGCGGCCGGCGTTGTTTCTGGCGGGCCATCATGGCCAATCGCGGTCATCACCCTGACGCCTGGGCGGAAACGAGCGCTTGCGGCGCCGACCGCAAGCTTGCCGATCAGCGGAAGATCGACGTTCGATTCTGGTGGCTCGGGCGTCGCCTCGACGTCTTCGGCCGCTCGACCGGCAGGCGCAGCCAAATTCATTGACGGTTCGTCCTCATCGACTTCGCCTTCGTCAACCTCAGGCCTAACCGCCTCGGCAACCGGGTCATCTTCGACCGGTTCGGTCGCCACGCCCGCCGTTGAGCTTTCATCGCGCTGTTGTTGGTCGTCGCTGTCCGCCAAGGCAACCGCGCCGGCATCTTCTCGCGCCTCTTCATTTCGCGCATCGCCTGCCGCGCCATCGCCAGCCGGCGAACCTGACGGCGGTCCCTGATCGTCAAGGACATAGATCGCTTCGTCAGGACATTCCTCATCATCGCTTTCCGGGGTGCGCGGCGCGTCACTGAATTCGTCCGGAGCGATTGCCGTGATTTCTTCAGCCATGGATTCCGCCCGCGCGGCAGGTTCGTAATCTTCCGTACCCGGCTTTGCTGCGACGGCGGAACCTTCGATGGCGACAGGCACTTTAGGCTCCGGGGGGGCGGCCTGCGCTGCCGGCGCCGCGGTTCCATCAGCATCGGTTTTGGCATTCGACGTCGCAACATTGCGATCGTCCACCGCAGGCGATGCAATATTCAGAGCATCTCCCTCCGCCGCATGTTCACGCTCGACGGCTGCGCGTTTGCGTGCGGCTCTTGCGGACCGGCGACGCTTTGCCAGAGCTGTCTCCTTCGTAACTGCCGCAGACTCTAGTTCCTCGCGTCGCCCTCGGCCAGAGCCGGCGCTTTCGGCGGATTCGGCTTCCGGCATTTCCGGCTCTTTTGCCTGCGGCGGATGGCGTCGGGCGCCGCGCGCGAGGCCCGCGGCCTTACGAACCGCGGCGGCTTCAAGATCGAGATCGCCGTCCGGATCGCCGATTTCCCGTGCTATCCGGGCGGATAGTCGGTCAATCAGATCATCGCCGTTCCCGCCGTCCGCGGTCGCAATTGCCGCTGCGCGCCGACGCGCCACCTCGCGCAAGGCGGCGCGTCGCAGCTCGTGCGCATCGGGACGCTGAATTGCGACATCGTCGGCCTGTTCCATCGTCGCCTGTTTTTCGGTCAGCGTATTTTCGATCGACGACGGCGCCGGGGAGCGGAACAGTTTCGCAAGCGCATCACCATCTAGCGGGGTAAGGCCGATCAGGGACCGCACGTCATTGACGCACGAAGGCGTGAACCGCTTCAGATCGCCAACTCGGCCAAGATGATTGCCCTGCGCAGCGCCAAAACCGATGCCGCGCAAGGCGACGAGCGACGCCTGGTCTTCAACGCCGACGGCGGTGATGGTGGCGTTTCGATCAGCAGCTAGCTCAAGCAGCTCCGATATCGCTGACAGGCCAGGCCCACGAACCGTCCGTGCAAATCGGAGGATCGCGGCGCCGCCGGTTTTGATTTCGTCAAACGGAAAGGGGTCAACGGACTTGAGGAAGTCGTTCGCTCGACCTCGCACTTCGATCGCCAGTCGGGCCCCTGTTGCGGCCAGTCGCCCGTAGCTTGCGGAAGCGACCGAGGGATCGGCGTCGACCGGCGGCATCGGGCATTCAAAAGTGATGAACTCCGTTGGAAAGCCGCGGTCGCGCATTGTCACTTCGAAATGCGCGGCGAATGCTGAGTCGACAATATCGCTCAATGCGAGGTTGATGGAGAACCCTGGTCCGAAAGGCCCGCGCCAGTCGGTATAAGCATCAAGCGCCTCATGAAGGACATACCGCGTCAGTTCGCTCATTCGTCCCTGGGTCTCAAAAAACGAGATGAACGCGCCGGGCGGTAAAAGACCAAGCGTCCTGTGCCGCCACCGGACAAACGTCTCCATCCGGGCGAGCGACCCGTCACGGAGATCGTAGATTGGCTGGAACTGGATTTCGAAATCGCGGGCGTCGAGCGCCGCGTCTATATCGACGTTCGAAAGCCGAACCGCATGCGCCCCCATTTAAGGTCACCCTTTCGCTGGCGAATGGCGGCGCCTTGATTGTCGCCTGACGCCGCGCCCGCGCGCTGCTGGCGGACGAGGTTCGCGGTTGAGCGTTAACGAGACATGAACGCCTGCGACGCGCCCGATGCGCTTCGCGGTCGTCGTCCGATGATTCCGGGTGAAAGGTAAAGATGCAGCTTTCCGCAAGACGCCGCGCGCGGCGGTAATCAGCGCGCCGCCTCAATACTCGAATTGCTCTCGCAGGATGCGTTCGTCGAGCGAGTGGCCATGGTCGAACAGAACGCTCATGCCGACGCTGCGGTCCTCATGAGCGGTTACCCGGGCGACGTTTCGCACTTCTTCGTTGTCGGCAACCGCCGACACCGGCCGGCCGCCGCGCTCCAGAACTTCGAAGTCGACCTTCGCATCCGATGGCAAGAGCGCCCCTTTCCATCGCCGCGGCCGGAAGGCGCTGATCGGGGTGAGGGCGAGAAGCTGCGAACTCATCGGAAGGATCGGCCCGTGGGCCGACAGATTGTAGGCAGTGGAGCCGGCCGGCGTTGCGAGCAGGACGCCATCGCAGGTCAGGGATTCCATCCGCATTTTCCCATTGACGGATATGCGGATCCGGGCGCTCTGGCGGGTCTGGCGGAACAGCGAGACTTCATTGATCGCCTGGGCGGTTACAACTCGGCCGTCAGGGGTTTCGGCTGTCATGGTCAGCGGATGAATTCGCACGGCTTCCGCCGCCGCTATTCGCTCGCCCAGCGTTTCGGGATCGGGCGGGTTCATCAGGAAGCCAACCGTGCCGCAATTCACACCGTAAAAGGGCTTGTCGGCGCCAAGGTGCCGGCGCATGGCCTCAAGCATGAAGCCGTCGCCGCCAACGGCAACGATGACGTCCGCGGCGGAAATATCGTGATCGCCGTATCGCGCGCGCAGGTCCGCCGCCGCCCGTTCGGCCTCGTCCTTGCCATTGGACATGATGCAGAGTCGTTTGGTCGACATTGGCCTCGATTGCTTCCTGAGCGCGGCCTCAGGCCGGATTTCACCCTAGACCGGCGGAATTAGGACGTGCGGCGCGGCGAAAGGCAAGCGACCCCGCATTCGCCGGCCCTTCTGGCTCGTACGCCGGGCCGCAGCTTCGTTGCCTTGAAGCTGCTTGCCCAGGCGTCGTATCAGAGAGCGTGGGCAGCGCCGGCGCGGTCGGCGCGCCCGCCCCGAGGGAGGACGATCATGAACGCGACCGCAACGGCAGCGCAAAGCATTCCCCAGAGCCCTGGGTTCAATATCCCGGACCCGCAGAGCCTGCCCAGCCTGAAGGGCAAGGTGTCGGAGGAAGAATGGCGGCAACGCTGCGAGTTGGCGGCGACCTATCGCCTCGCTGCGTTGTATGGCTGGACGGACATGATCTTCACGCACATCTCCGCCCGCCTGCCGTCCGAGAATGGCGAACACCGGTTCCTGCTGAACCCGTATGGCGTATTTTTTGAGGAGATGACGGCATCGAGCCTGGTCAAGGTGAACCTCGATGGGCACGCCGTTGATGAGACGCCGTATTTCACCAATCCCGCAGGTTTCACGATTCACTCGGCGTTGCACATGGCGCGCGAAGACGCTCACTGCGTCCTTCACCTGCATACGCCCTATGGCGTCGCGGTTTCGGCCCAGCAGGGCGGTCTGAAGCGCCTGACCCAGTTCGCGATGATCGTCCATGACGACGTGGCCTATCATGACTATGAAGGCATCGCGACGGACCTCGACGAACGCGAACGCCTCGTCCGCGACATCGGCCCTCATCATTTCCTGATACTGAGAAACCACGGTACGCTGACGGTCGGCATCAACTGCGCAACGGCCTTTCTGCGGATGTACTTCCTCGAGCAGGCCTGCAAGGCCCAGATCCTGGCTCAGTCCGACACGGCGCCGCCGCGCGAAGAAGGGCCTGAAATCGCCGCAAAGGTTCACGCACAGGGCGCGCCGGCGTTTTCGCCCGGTATGGGCGACAATCTTGCCTGGCCTGGGCTTATGCGTCGGCTGGCGCGGCACTATCCAGGCTGGGACGTTTGAAGCCGGTCAGCGGATTGCGTGAAACGCGGAAAGGACGAACCCTGAATAAACCGCCGCGACGATCGCAGTGGCTGCGATGAAAAAGATGACGTGCGGGCGCGCCTCCCGGATGGTCGATTCCCGCGCAACGTCGGCGACCGCCGTCGCGATCTGCTTCGATACATCCTGCCGCGTGAAAGACGAGACAAAGAGGACCGGGCTAACCGAGGCGCTTGTCATCTGGGTTAGGGAGCGCTGATAGGCGGCTTCGAAGGAAAGCGCGGCTGCGAACTCCTTTAGGGCCCAGGCGGGGCGCCAGCGATGCGCCGCAAGAGTCTTTAGCGCCAGCCAGACGGGACGCGCAATCTGCGCCATGTCGCGGGCCATCATTAAGGCAATCGCGCCGACCAGCAGGGTCCGCACGCCTGTCGCGGTCATATGACCCGCTGAATAGACCGCAAAGATATAAGCAAGGATCGCCGTTTTCTTCAGCGTACGTAAGGCGAATTCCCCCGCCCGCCGACGCGAAAGTGCGCTCGCCTGGGCCTTGAGTTCGGACAGCGCAATCCCCCTCGACGCCTCGATGTGAGCGTCGAGGCGGGTCTCGACGGCATTGTCGGCGGCTCGCCGAGCAAGGGCGACGACGCCGATGGCCGCGCCGATTGCGACGATAGTTCGAATGACCATGCGAGACGACGTGAGACCGCCTGGCGTCACGCGCCAGGTCGGTTCTTGCTGGAGTTTTCGATGAAACCAAGTAAGGAGCCGGCGGCAAGGGCAGCGGCGAGCGTCTTTGTCGATTCAGAAGACCGCCCGCCGCCTGAGACGCCCGCGATCAGGTCGCTCGCCACATCCTCGACGATCTTCAGCAATGGCGAATACTCGGGCTGCGACGGCGACTTGCGTTCAACCGGCTCCTCCTGGGCGGCCAGAACAAAGCAAACGCTTGCAGCAGCAAAGGCGAAGAGAGCCGCCGCAGCAAGGCCCCAGACCAGCCCCGCCAGGGCGCTCACGCCTACGACGATTGCGGCGGCGATGGCGAGCACGCCTGAAAAGGCGAGCAGCGCGCCAATAAGCATGAAGCCGCCGAACCTCAACGCGTCTTCGCCTTCATGCTTGATCGTACGGAAAAGCCTGTTCATCGCCGCGGCCGTCCTTATCGGCGCCCGAATAGCTGGCCGACGACAAGGCCTGCAATCAAGGCGGCGCCGACGGAGTAGAGCGGGTTGTCCTGAACGCGGGACCTTACGTCATCAGTGGTTTCCGCTCCGGCTCTGCGTGCGACGCCGAACGCTTCGCGGGCGCGGTCGGATACGGCATCGGCGCCGCGATCAATTCCGTCCGCGGCCGCGCTTGATGCAGCGCGACTCGTCCGTACAAGGTCGGTCTTTAGCATCTCGATGTCATCGCGCAACGTCTCGAAATCAGCTCGCAGCGCCGAGATCGCGTTATCGCCGAGCGCGCCCTCGCGCCGATTTTCGCCAGAGGCCATCTTGTCTGCTGAACCCATTTAGTTCTCCTGATTTGTCGGCAGCTTCAGATCCGCTGGATGCTACTTGGCGCCGCCAGGCAAGCCGCGACTTGCGAATCGCGAAGGGAACGTCCGCCGACCGCGAATGGTTCCAAGATGAATGGTCCGCATTGCCTCGATGCCCTTTCCCCGGATGTCTCGCGCGGCGCCGCCGGCAGATCTCGTGTGCGCGCCGCATGCCCGGGCTCGAGAAGCAGCAGGGCGAGCATCGAGCATTTAAGGGTTCCGATCTGCAAAGAGCGCACGCATTGCATTTCTGAGCTCAATTGGGCGAGGCTCCGCGCATCGCCGCCCCAGCCACCAGGATCGAGCGGGAGAAATCCGGCGCTTGGCCGTCCTCCGGCAATTGGACTCTATCGATTGCGACGCTAGCAATTGGGGCGCGAAATGGGTAATTCGACGCGACAGGCATCCTGCGCTGTCAAAGGCCGGCTTAGCTCAGTTGGTAGAGCAGTGGTTTTGTAAACCGAAGGTCGGGGGTTCGAGTCCCTCAGCCGGCACCATTGAAACCAACGCACTAGCGCACGGGGCGTTTTTGGCCGCCGGCGCCAAGTCCACCGCATGCTCCGCCCGCGCAACGATTGGCGCGCCCTTGCTTCAGGCTTCCCAGTCGCGATCGATGCGCCGTGACACGGCGACGAACAGTCCCGCCGCGATGAGGTAAAAGACAGCGCCGGAAACAATCGCATAACGCAGCGACTCATCGCCGTACCGCGCGGCCAGCACGTCAGATAGCGCGCCGATCGCCAGGTTGCCAAGACCAATGCCAATCAGGTTGTTGATGAACAGGAACACCGCAGACGCCGTCGCCCGCATGTTCGGCGGAACGAGGTGCTGGAACGCGGTGATCACTGGGCCAAGCCATACAAGGCTCAATGCCTGGAGCGCCAGGAATGCCGGGAATGCGGTCCAAAGGTTTGTCGACAGGACGCCGACAATAAAGAATGGCAATGTGGCGACAAAAGCGAATGCAGGGGTCAATGCGTATGCGGCTTTTCGCCCGGGCCCGAAGCGGTCGGCCACGACGCCGCCGAACCATATGCCGACAATACCGCCAACAAACAGGATCGTCGCATAGAAGTAGGAAGCGTATAGCACTGGCCCGGCATTCGCGGGCGTGAGGCCCGAGGGAAGCCACGCGAAAAAGCCTGGCAGGGCGTCGCCAAAACTGCGGATGAAAAACGACGGCAACCAGAAAATCAGGCCATATCCCATCATTGATGAGCTGGCCGCGCCGAGCGACAAGCCCCAGAAGCTCGGCTTGGACGTCAGGGTCCGGATGACATCGGAAATTTTCGCCGGCTGAACGCTCGCCGTCGCCCTGTCGAATGCGCCCCGCGGCGGCTCGCGCATCGTCAGGCGGAACAGGGGCGCCACCGCCAACCCCATCAGGCCGACAATCACGAATGACGAGCGCCAATCGAGATAGCTGGTCAGGACCCCGCCAAGAAGAATGCCGAGCGCTGAACCGATCGGGATGCCGAATGAATAGATCGATATCGCTCGCGCGCGGGTTTCAGGGGGAAAATAGTCCGAAATCAGCGAGTAGGCCGGCGCCACGCCGCCGGCTTCGCCAACGCCGACGCCGAGCCGCGCCGCGAAGAGTTGCGCGAAATTCTGGGTCAGTCCGCATGCGGCGGTCATGCCGCTCCAGATCGTCAATGCCGCCGTCATGATCCACGTCCGGCTCCATCTGTCGGCCAGCATGGCGATCGGTATGCCGAGGAAGGTATAGAAGAGCGCGAACGCAAGCCCGCCCATCAGGCTTAGCTCGGTGTCCGACAGCAACAGGTCCTGCTTTATCGGCGTCGCGAGGATGCCGACGATCTGCCGATCGATGAAGTTGAACGTGTAAACAACAACAAGGATGAACAACACCCAGGCGCGGTAGCCGCGGCCCTTTTCCGGCGCGTCGCCGTGCGCCGTCGCGCCCGCTGTCAATGTCATTTCCTCTCGTTGGCGGGATTCAACTCCACCGACTGGTCGATTGTTTCATCTGGCGCCGCATTCATTCGCTCCTCACGACCGGCGAGGAATGCACGGACATCACGAAGGCTCATCTCCGGCGCCTCCTCCTGGGCGGCGTGGCCAATTCCCTCATAAACCTTCAGCGTCGCGTTTGGCATGGATTGCGCCATGCGTTCGCCATTGGCGATCGGGACGACGGCGTCTTCGGCCCCCCAGATCAGAAGCGTCGGCGCGACGACTCGCGCAAGGTCCGCACTCGGATCAGGCAGCGTGAATTCCTCAAGGGAATGGATCATCGCTTCGCCATTGCCTTCCCGGCGCATCATGTCGCGCCAGACGGCAAGCCGCTCCTGGGAGACGCTTTGCTCGCCATACACGAGTTCAGCGCTGGCTTTTACGCCGGCCGCCGGGGCGGCCATGAGGAAGGCTTCCATCGGCGCAGGGATCGGCAGAGGCACGTCGCCGACGCCATTGTAGGGATAGGCGGCGGGCGAGATGAGCACGAGTGCGGCAACGCGCTCGGGTGACATTGCCGCGAACCGCCACGCGGCCAGTCCGCCCAAGGAATTGCCGGCGATGATGGCGCGATCGATCCTGAGCGCATCCATAACGTCGCCAATGAACGCAGCGCGCTCAGCAGGCGCATAGCGGCGTTTCGGATCCGGGCCTGTCAATCCATGACCCAGGAGGTCATAGCGGACGACACGATGGTCTCTGGCAAGATCCGCCGCCCAAGCGTCCCATGTCTCGAGGCTATGGGTAAACCCATGCAGGAGAAGGATGGGATCGGCGTCAGGCGAACCCTCTTCGCGGATCCGCACCCGCGCGCCGTTGACGTTCAGGAAGCGGTCGGCAGGCGTCATGTAGGTGTTTTCAAGGTCGCTTGCGGGCGCGCCCGTTGCGGCTTGCCGGTAGAGGACGACGCCGCCGGCGACGGCCAGGGCCGCAACAAGGGCCAGCAAGGCTAGAAAAATCCGCATGGGATCGGTCTCCAGAGGCAGACGATCGGGGACAACGCCTGGCAGGGCGGGGCGATGGAGGCGGCGATGATACGCGCTCGCCGCCTCCCGTTCCAACCGAGCGCAGAACCGGGGCGGGAGGAGGATGCCGCCGATTCCCTGCTCTGGAACGCTTCCAGGGCTCCCCCTTAGAACTTGACTTCGATTGTGCCCATAAAGCGCCGCGGATCGCCGTAAAATGCCGTCTGAACGCCCGAAAGGCCAAGCGGATTGTTGCCGAGCTCCGGCACCGAAGTCACGAAGTCGTAGCCGGCGACGATGTAGCGTTGGTTCGTCAGGTTCGTGCCATGGAGCGACAGCTTCAGGCCGCCGTCCGATGACGTCCAATAGACGCCGGCGTTCAACAGCGCAAACTGATCCTGATCGAGCGCCGGTATCTCGTAGCTGAACTGGTTCGTCCGGCTGCGGTACGAAACGGATCCGTAAATGCTGAGATCGCCCTGGTGCTCTAGGAAATTCGTTGGCGTCGAGTACGTCAGTCGGCTGAACGCCGTTATCGACGGCGTGTTCTGGAAGACGACGATAGAGTCGGCTATGTTGCTGCCCGTGCGGCCGATGAACTCGTCGAATTGTGCGTTGATGTATCCCAGCGCATATTGATACGAAAACGAATCGCCGCCGCGCGCGAAATCTTCGGCGAGGATCGCGACGCCTTCGAGCTCAAGTCCGTATAGAGTCGCTTCGGCGGCGTTTGTCGTGACGCCGGCGAAGGTTTCGGCGATGCCGTCATTATCGGCGTCAATGCCGATTGAGCCAGGGACCTGAACGTCCTTATAGTCGCTGTAGAAGAGCGCGAGGTTGTTCGTCCAGCGTCCGCCGAACAGGTTCGACTTCCAGCCGATCTCGTAGGTGTCGATCTCTTCCGGCTCGAACCGGCAGAATGCAATCTGGTCGTCGACGTCGGTCGCGCCCGTTTGGCCGTCGCCGTCAAGGTCAGGCGCGGCGTTCGCCCCGCACCGCGGATCGAAGCTGCCGCCCTTGAAGCCCTGTGAATAAGACGCATACAGCGTATGTTCGTCGGTTGGCTCCCAGGATACGCTCGCCCGCGGACTGAAGTCCGTGAAAGTCGCTGTCGTGTCGAGGTCCGCATCGATGATTGATGGCGGTCGGTTGGGGCCGCCAAAGGCCGGGCTGAAGCCGGCGCTGAAGTAACGCTGGCGAAGGAGGTCCATCGACCGCTCATCTTCGGTGTACCTGCCGCCGGCGGATATCGAAATCGTCTCGGTCAGATCGAAAGTGAAATCGCCAAAAATCGACCAGGTCTTGGTGTCGACATCGCTCGACGTGAACGCATTCACGCCGGGGAGGGAGAGGAGCGCCGCCGTCGTGTCGAGCACGACATCGAACACGTTTAGCGCGTTGGCGTCGAGATAATAGAAGCCGACGATGCCGTTCAGGCGGTCGCTTTCATAGAGGACCTGAAACTCCTCGCTGAACTGGCTGTTGTCATAAATGACCGGCACGTCGAGATCTGCGATCGGCAAGCTGTCAAAATCGATCGGCGACTCCGTGCGGTCTTCGCGATAGGCAAGGATGTTCTTGACGGTGAAGTTCTCGTTCAACGCCCACTCGGCGACGCCGGAAACGCCTTTTGCGACGACGCTCTGCTCGGGCGTATTTAGGCCGGCGCGCGTGTCGAAGACGTTTTCGAGGACCGGGAATTGCGCTGTGAACGGAAGGATGCGGTGACCCTGGCGCGGATTCGAGTTGTCATCGGTCCAGTCGCCGGTAATCCGCAAGGAGAAATTCGTCGCCGGCGCCCATTCAAGCGCAAGGCGTCCAGCGAGAATGTCCTTGTCGTAGTTGTCGAGGCCGTTCGTCAGGTTGACGCCAAAGCCATTGCGTTTCAGGTACGCGACCGAGCCGCCAAGCAGAAGGTCGCCGACGGCGGAGTTGACGGCGAGCGGCAGATTGAATGTGCCGACCGCGTCGATCTGGCCATAGTTGCCGCCGGTGAGTCGGAGTTTTGCTTCCGGCTCGTCGGACAGCCGCCTGGTGACGTACTTGATCGCGCCGCCAATCGTATTCCGACCGTACAGCGTCCCCTGGGGCCCGCGCAGTACTTCTATGCGCTCAACGTCATAAATATCTAGAAGCGCCGCTTGCGGACGATTCAGGTAAATGTCGTCGATATAGACGCCGACGCCGGCCTCGAACCCTGCAACGGGGTCTTGCTGGCCGACGCCGCGGATGAACGCCGTCAATGTGGTGTTGGTGCCGCGGGATGTCTCGAGCGTCACGTTTGGCGTGATCGCTTCGACGTCTGTCAGGTCGATTGCGCCGAGGTCGTCGAGCTGTTCCGCGCTAAACGCCGAAACGGCGATCGGCACGTCCTGAAGGCTTTCTTCGCGCCGCCGCGCGGAGACGATGATCTCGTCGCTTGCATCGATTGCAGGGCCTTCGTTCTGGGCGAGCGCTGGCGCGGCGCCAGCGCTGAACGACGCTGCTGAGACCGCGGCGAGCAACGTTGCGCGCGTTGACGCGCGAAAACCGATTGAACCGCTTGAAGTCGCCATGTTCAAATCCTCCCACAGGCGTTTGTTTTGACCGCAGGGTAGGCTCGTCCACTGGCCGGCCACTATGTCGGGATTGCGCAATCTAAGTGTACAAATTCGCTCAATCCTGGGGGCGCTGGGACGCGGCGCCGCTTGTGGCGTAGGCCTTTGGCGTCAGGCCGTTCCACTCCTTGAAGGCGCGGTTAAAGCTCCTGAATTCAGCGAAACCCAGTCGCGAGGCCGTCTCCGTCACGCTTTCGCCCGCTTCCAAAAGGCGCTTCGCCTTGGCGTTCAGAACGTCGCGCCGCAGCGACCGGAAGCTCTCGCCTTCCGCCTGCAGGCGGCGTCTCAGTGTCGCGACGCTTACGCCGATTGCCTCGGCGACATCGCTTTGTTCCGTAGCGCCGCTGTCCAGCGCACGCCGCACGACAAAGGCGACCGGTTCGCCCGCGCCGGACGCAAATGGCGAACCGGTTTCGATCGTCGCAAGGATCGTCCGGAAGACCGCGGCTGACGTGCGGGGCGCGGTGCGCGGCGCGTCGGTTCGTTTCAGCGCCCGCGTCCGGTCGAATTTCACCCGGTAGACGTCGGACCCGAAGGAAAGCGGCGCTCGCCAGAATTCCAGGTGTTCGGACCTGTCCGGGCGCGATGGCCGTCGAAGCTCAAGGCCAACGACGCCGCCGGATGCCTGGGCCGGCGCAATCGTGGCCAGCATGCAATACAGGAAAATCAGTACAGATTCGGCCGCAAAATAGATGTGATCGTCGCCAAACTGCATCGCATACGGAAAATTGACGTCGTCAATGACATAGTCGACCGTGATGCCGTCGTCCTCGACGCGGTTGAACAGGCCGCCGTGAAGCAGATTATAGGAGCGCGCGATTTCCTCCATCGCCGCCTTCAGGTTCGACGCCTTGCCGACGTGCTGGAGAACGTAGTCCGTGCTGCCGGGCAAGAGCTGCCGTTCCGAGAGCTGACAGGTTTCATCGCTTAGTTCGAGCGTCAGGCGGTTTTGCACCCGGTAGTAGTCGGCGAACGACAAGGTCGCGTCGTCAGGGCGTGCGGCGACATCGGCTGGCAGGCCTAGCTCCGATAGCAGCCGACTGACGTCGAGCCCCGCGCTGGCCGCCTGGGCGAGCATCGGCTTCAGCCGGGACAGTTGAACGTCGATCGGGCGGTGTGTTTCCTGCGTCATCTCGCTTTTCGCCACTCGCGCCGCCCTGCCTGCGACGGCGCAGTCAATCTTCGTCGAAGCTTAATCCGCCATGGAGGCTTGGTAAGGGTATCATTAACATTCGCGCTGGATACTGCGGACGAGCAAACCTCCGGCTTGTGGGTCGACGAAATGCCGAAAATTCCATTTTTCAACAAAAAGGATGATGAAAGCGGCGATCCGCTGCAATCGCTCGTTCTGAAAGAACGGTTGCGCGTCCTCAAGAAAACCAACATTACCGAGACAGGCCCGCTTGAGGGAGTCGTGCGTTCGGACAAGCGGCTAAAGACCCACAAGGTCGGCGAAATTCTTCTCGCGGACGGCAAAACGATCAGCTGCCTTGTTCATGATTTCAGCGACACCGGCATGCGACTTGAAATCCGCGAAGACGGCGCGACGCCGCCGGACGGTTTTCGCCTGCGCGTACCGACGCTTCAGTTCGATCGGCGCGTTATCGTGGTGTGGCGGTCAGCCAATTCGGTCGGCGTCAGCTATACCGAATAACCTGTCTTCGCGGTCTGGCGCCTTCCCGCGCGATCCTGAATTATACGCCCGATACTTCGCATGACGATCCGGAAGCGAGCGCTGGCGCTAGGCGACGGGCGCGCTGGCATTGACAACCAGTCGATCGGCTTGGCCGAAGCCGTCGCGACGCTAGTGCCGCTTGATGTCGAATTCCGCGCCGTTTCGTTGCCCGATCCTGTGCGCCGTCTTCCAACGGCGCTGGCGCCAAGCGAGGCGGCGTTATCGCACCTTCGCAACATCTGCGGCGATTTCTCGCCGGATCTCATCATTGGTTCAGGGCGCCAGGCGGCGCTAGCGGTGATTGCGGCGCGCCGCCTGTCCCCGCGGCCGTTTCGCGTCCAGACCCAGAGCCCACGAGCCCCCGTCGATCGCTTCGATCTTGTCATTCCGCCTGAACACGACGGCCTGTCCGGTCCGAACGTGTTTCCAATCCTCGGCGCTCCCGGTCGCCTGACGCGCGAGCGCGTGACAGCCGCGGCGGCGGCCCTGCCGCCCGCATGGCGTCGCCCCGCAGAGCGCCGCCTGGCGGTGCTGATCGGCGGTCCGAACCGTGGATTTGCTTTCGCTGAAGATGACGTCGCGCGCCTCGCCGACGCCATCGGACGGCTCGCTCTTGAAGGCTGGATCATCGCGGCGTCGACTTCGCGAAGGACGCCCGCGCATGTCGCGCCGGCTATTCGTGCGGCGCTGCCGGAGGGCGCCCACTGCGTCCACGATGCTTCTTGCGACCAGAGCGCCGCCGAACCGACCAAGGTGGGCGCAAGGGCGAACCCTTATCCGGGTCTGCTCGGGGTTGCCGACGCGGTACTCGTGACGGTGGACAGCGTCAGCATGGCGAGTGAGGCGGCTTCGGCCGGCACGCCCACTTACATCTTCCCGTTGACGCCGCGCCGCTTTGGCGCGGGAAAGTTTCTTCGCTTTCAGCGCGCGCTTGTAGCGCGTGGCGTCGCGCGCGATTTCCTTGGCGTCGCAACGCCGTGGGATTTGGCGCCGTTCGATGAAACCACACGCGCCGCTGTGGAGATCGTTGCGCGGTGGCGGCACCACGAAAGCTGGCGCGATTAACCGGATCGGCGCGCGAACGACAAATGCGGCGGACCGTTTCAGAGTTGCGTTGAAGCGACCTGCATTCTCTGCCGGTCTCGCCCATATGTGATGGGCGCGGCGCACCCCCCTAAAGGCCGCGAACGACGAGCAAACGCAACGCCCTCTGATTGCTCGGTGACTGGCCGGATCGCTTCACCCGCGATCCGGCCGCTTCCATTCCAGGAGCAATGGCCGCTGCGGCAGGGACTTTGCGCCGCATCGCAATGATCGCATTAACTGATCATTGCACGAAGCATCCAGGCGGTCTTCTCGTGCGTCTGGATGCGCTGGGTGATCAGGTCGTCCGTCGCGGCGTCGTCAGCCTGGCTCGCCGTCTCAAGCGCTTCGCGCGCGCGCCGGACCAGAGATTCGTGGTCAGCCAGCAGATTCTTGATCATGTCCGTCGCCTTGGGCGGTTCGGTATCGGCGCTTTCGAGGCCCGAGCGATTGGCGAAGTCGGCGCCGCTCGTCGGCGCAAATTCCCCGAGCGCGCGAACGCGTTCGGCGATTACGTCCAGCGCCGCCCACATTTCGCGGTATTGTTCCTCGAACATGACATGCAGGGTATGAAACTGAGGGCCGGTCACGTTCCAGTGATAGGAATGCGTCTTCATGTATAGGATATACGTATCCGCCAGAACGCCGTTCAGCGCTTCGGCGACTGCTTTGCGTGAATTGCCGTCGAGGCCGATATTGACGTCAGCCATATTCAATCTCCCTTGTTGCTTCGATAAATCCTAGTCCGGATCTAGGGATCCGGTGGCCTGCGTTCAAATCGATAATCCGAAACATCCATTCGGTTCAGTCGATGCGCGCCCCCGCTAGGCCAGGGACGCGCAAAAGCGCTTGATGCGCGCGCAGGCGTCGCGCAACGTCTCATCTGATGCGACGTAGGACAGCCGAAGGTACGGCGATGCGCCGAACGCGGCGCCAGCAACAAGCGCGACCCCTTCCGCTTCGAGAAGGGCGTCGACGAACTCCATATCCGTTCCAAGTCTGCGGCCGTCTGGCGTTTTCTTTCCGATGGCGCCCGCGCATGACGCGAATACGTAGAACGCGCCCGCAGGCGTCGGACAACTAACGCCTTGTGCGGCGTTCAGTTCCCGGACGACGAAATCGCGACGGCGCCGGTAGGCGAGGAGGCGGTCACGCAGAATGGACTGGTCCCCTTCGAGGGCGGCTAGGGCGGCCCACTGGCTGATAGAACAAGGGTTGCTGGTCGTTTGCGAAGCGACTTTGGCCATTGCCTGAATTAGCCGTCGCGGTCCGCCGGCGTAACCAATCCGCCAACCGGTCATCGCAAATGCCTTGGACGAGCCGTTCACCGTCAGGGTGCGAGCCTTCAGGCGCGGCTCGACCGCCGCAAGCGTTGCAAACGCGCCGTCATAGTGGATTTTCTCGTAGATGTCGTCTGAAAGCGCCAAAACATGAGGATGCGCCAGCAAGACATCCGCCAGCGCCTGAAGGTCGGTCCTGTCGTAAACCGCGCCGGTCGGGTTCGATGGCGAATTGAGGATAAGCCACTTGGTTCTAGGCGATATCGCGGCTGCAAGATCATTCGCATCGAGACGGAACCCCGACGAAGGCGTCGTCTCCACGATCCTTGGCGCGCCGCCGAACAGGCGAACCATATCAGGGTATGAGGTCCAGTACGGGGCTGGCACCACGACTTCGTCGCCAGGGTTGAGACTGGCGGCCAGGGCGCTTGCAATCACCGCCTTGCCGCCCGGCGCAACGGTGATTTCATCAAGTTGATAGTCGATGCCATTGTCGCGCCAGAACTTGTTCGCAATTGCGCGCTTCAGTTCAGGAATGCCGTCTACGGATGTATACTTCGTCTCGCCGCGGCGAATGGCCTCGATTGCGGCGGCCTTGACGGCTTCGGGCGTATCGAAATCCGGCTCGCCGGCGCAAAGCGCAATGATGTCGCGCCCCGCGGCCTTCATATCGCGGGCTTTCTGGCTCGCGGCGACCGTCGGCGACGGCGCGACGCCGGCAAGCCGGCTCGATTGAGTGAATTCCATCATGTTGGCGTTTTTCATAGCGAGCTTTCGCTCCTGCCGGAACGGCCGCGGTTTGTGGACGCATCAATCGATTTATTCATATTGCGACGCAGCATAATTCAACTTCAATCCGTCTGCGGCCGTTCGGTTTCCGAGAATTTTTTCAAGCACTTTCAGGCGCTTCATCGAGCACAATGCGAAGCCGGCGTGCGAACCTCTGCGATGCAAAAAGTCCCTCCCGGTCGCTTGAGTCCGTGGTTAAACTCTACCCCGCGACAGTCCGCGAAAGCGGACGCTGACCGGGAGATCGCATGAGCGCCAGCATCCAATACGCTCTATCCGATGGGATAGGCGCCAAGGGGGGAGCTGGGGGAGACAGGGCGTCGCCTGAAGACAAGGCGAAGATGCGCATCCAGCGCCGGGCGCTGATGTTGCGCGGCGCGCCCGTGGATATCGCTGTCGGCGCCGTATCCGCCGTCGGAGTCAGCGTCGCCGGTCTTGGCCACGTCGATACGCCTGTTCTGGTCGGCTGGGGCGCCATGGCGATCGCCGTTGGACTAGCGCGCCTTTATGTCTGGCACTCCGCAGCCGGTCGCCGGCGCGGCGGCGCCGCACTGATGCGATTCAATGGCCGCAACATCGGATTGCTTGCTGCAAAGGGCGCGCTTTGGGGCGCAATCGCACCGGCGTTCCTGTCGGCCGGTCCTTGGCTACAGGCGGTCTTCCCGCTGGTCGTCGCTCTCCTTTCCGCGTCGAGCGTTGCGACCGCCGGGCCGTCCTGGCGGTCTGTGCTCGCCTTCAATGCGCCGTTGCTCTTGTCCACGGCTGCGGCATACGCCTTTCTCGTCGAGGGCGTCGGCTACGCCGCCGCCGGCGCGACGATCGCCTACGGCATTGCGCTCGCCTTCGTCGCGAACAACCTTGAGCGGACAATCGTTCGGTCGATCCGTATCCGGACTCGGGACGAAACGAATTTCCGCCTTCTCGAAAAACGGCTGGACGCCGCAAATGAATCCGAAGCGCGGTTTCGCTCGCTGGTCGAAGCCAGCCGAGAGCTTACGATCATCTTTTCGCCGGATGGGCGCATCACCTATGTTAGTCCGGCGATCGGCGACCTCCTTGGCGAAAGTGCCGCGGCCTACATCGGCAAAACGACGAAAGATCTTGTCCAGTCGGACAATCTCGGCGTTCTAAAGGAAGCTGGCGCCAAATCGCTTGCCCGCATGGGTGAGGCCACGCCGATCCGATCGATCTGCTTCGTCGGTTCGGACGGCGCATGCCGGACCTTCGCTGGCAAGCTGGTCAATATGCTGTACGTACAGGGCGTCGAAGGCTTCGTCTTCGTCGGCGGATTAAAGACCGACGAGGCTTGCTCGAGCCACCCGACCGCGATATCCGCGGAGCGCCGACGCGGGTAGACGCGCTCTCATCCCGTTGCGGCGAGAGGGTGGGGCATGCGAATTCTGCAAGGGTTGAAGGTCGTCGAATTTGAAGGCCTAGGACCAGGGCCGTTCTGCGGCATGCTGTTCGCCGACCTCGGCGCCGACGTCACGCTCATCGCACGGTCTCACGCCGCGCCGTCCGGGCCGGGCGCGGTCGTCAACCGGGGCAAGCGGTCAATTGTCCTCGACCTGAAGAAACCGTCCCATGTCGACGCCGCAGCAAGAATAGCCGCGGCAGCCGATGCGACCATAGAGGGATTGCGGCCGGGCGTAATGGAGCGGCTTGGCCTCGGCCCGGATATATTGCGTGCGGCGAACCGTCGCCTCGTCTACGGACGATTGACCGGCTGGGGACAGAACGGTCCCCTTAGCGCGATGGCCGGGCATGACATCAACTATGTCGCAACGTCTGGGGCGGGCTGGTATGCCGGCGCAACCGGCGAACGGCCGACGCCGGCGCCGACGCTGGTCGGCGATGTCGCTGGCGGCGCGCTTTATCTGGCGATTGGCGTTCTCGCCGCCGTCCTGCGCGCGCGCGAAACCGGCGAGGGCGCGGTCGTCGACGCCGCCATCGTGGACGGTTCGGCGCATATGATGAACCTACTCCTGACCTTGCGCGCGGCGGGCGGCCTGCCGGATGAACGCGGCAACTCGATGCTCGATGGCGCTCATTTCTATGGCGTATATCGCTGCGCTGACGGGGGCCACATAAGCGTTGGGCCGCTCGAACCCAAGTTTTATTCAATATTTCTGGAAAGGCTGGGACTCAATCAGGAGACGGAGTTTATCGCTCAGTATGAGGCCGCCAATTGGCCGGCCTGCGCGGCGCGGCTCCAGTCGATCTTTGCGACAAAGCCTCGCGACGAGTGGGCCGCATTGTTCGACGGGTCGGACGCCTGCGTCGCGCCTGTTCTCTCCCCGACCGAGGCCGCCCGGCGTCCGCACATGGCCGTCCGGCGTGTCTATCGCGAAATTGACGGCGTTTTGCACGCTGCCGCTGCGCCGCGATTTAACGGCGCCATCCCAGCCGATCCGCTTCCCTGCAAGCCCATTGGCTCGGAGGCGGCGGAAATTCTGGCGGAGGTTGGGTTGTCAGCGGAAGATCTCGACGCTTGACGCGGCATTGGCTCAACGTTTGCGCGACTTGGCGTTGGACCGCGTCCTCTTCTTGGTCGGCTTGTCCTTGCCCGCATCGGCGTCGCCTTGCCGGGGTTTTTCCCGTTTGGCGCCGGACTGGGGCTTGGGACAAGTCTTTGATTTCGTTCCGGATTTTGATGTCGCTGTGCGCCGTGGCGATCCAGTGTCACGCGCCAGGGCCGCCTTTGGTCTCGCTATCTCGATCGGGTCGGACAGCATGTCGAACCTGAGGCCGCCGGCAACAGGCGCCGCTTCCTCGAGCCGCACGTCGACCTTCTGGCCGAGCCGGAAACCGCGTTTTGATCGCTCGCCGATGACCGCATTCACGGCTTCTTCGTGGTTGAACCGTTCGTGGCCCAGCGCGCGCATCGGAACAAAGCCATCGGCTCCCGTCCCTTCAAGCGCGACGAAGATACCAAACCGCGTCACGCCGCGAATGCGCGCTTCGAAAGTTTCGCCGACGCGATCGGCGAGGAAGCTGGCGAGAAAGCGATCCTTCGACTCGCGTTCGGCCGCCATCGCCCGCCGTTCGAGGTCGGATATGTCTTCCGCAACCCGCTGCAACTCCTGGGCTTCAGCATCGGTCTGGCCGCCCGGACCAAGGTTGAGGGCGCGCACCAGCGCTCGATGAACAATCAGGTCGGCATACCGACGGATCGGGGATGTGAAGTGGGAGTATCGGGCGAGGTTGAGCCCGAAATGACCGAGATTTTCAGTATCGTAGATCGCCTGGCGCTGTGATCGAAGGACGACCTCTGAGACGAGTTCGATCTGGTCGCGCTGCCGCGCAATCGACAGCAGCTGATTGAAGTGCATCGGCCGCAAGGAGCCGCCCTTGACCAGCGAATAGTCCAGTGTCTCGAGGTATTCACGGGTCGCCTGCAGGCGCTCCGGATCCGGCGTATCGTGCACGCGATAGATTTGCGGGGTCTTGCGGCGCTCCAGCGTTTCGGCGGCTGCGACGTTCGCAAGGATCATGAACTCTTCGATCAGCCGATGTGCGTCCAGCCGCTCTTTCACCTCGACGCCGGCGACGAAGCCATTCTCGTCAAAGACAATCTTGCGCTCGGGAAGGTCGAGATCGAGCGGCGCGCGCTTCTCCCGCTCTCGCCAGCGGGCCTGGAATGCGGCGTACAGATGCCGGATAGTCGTTTCGACAGTTCCCTGTCCTTGCCCGCGGTCGCCTTTGGGCGCTGCGTCGATTATCGCCTGCGCCGCTTCATAGCTGAGCTTGGCCGCCGAACGCATCGTCGCGCGCATGAAACGTTGCGACAGTTTGCGTCCGTCCGCGGCGAGCCGCAATTCGACCGCAAGGCAAGGCCTGTCCTCGCCCTCGCGCAGAGAACAAAGGTTATTCGACAGACGTTCCGGCAACATCGGCACGACGCGATCCGGCAGATAGACGGAGTTACCGCGCCGACGCGCTTCGCGGTCGAGCGCGGAGCCCGGCTTCACGAACCAGGACACGTCGGCAATTGCGACGATGACGATAAAACCATCCGGGTTCTGAGGGTCATCGTCCGGCGCCGCCCAGACGGCGTCGTCGTGATCCTTCGCGTCGGCGGGGTCAATGGTAAGGAGCGGGCGATCGCGCAGGTCGATTCGTCCCTCTGGGCCGGGCAGTCTTGCTGCGGCCGCCTCTTCCAGGGCGGCGGCTGGCATGTCGGTGGGAATGCCATGGGCGGCAAGCGCGATCTCGGAAAATGCGCTGCGGTCGTCGACCCGGCCGGCGATTTCCTTGACGCGCGCCCGGGCGCCGTGGCGCCCGCGATGCCGGACGGCCTCAACCCAGACAAGGTCGCCGTCGACGGCGCCCATCGTGTCCGGCTTGTCGACGGTCATCTTGCCGCGAGCACGCTTGTCGACGGGTTCGACGACGCCGCCGAACTTCGCCGCCTTGAAGACGCCAAGGGTTCGCGGCGCGGCCTTGCCGATCGTGCGGATCACGCTTGCGGCGTAGACATTCTTCTTCCGTTCGCTGATGCGTACGAGCAACCGGTCCCCGACGCCGGGCGTTGGCCTGGCCTTCGCGGCTTCTTTCCGTGTCAGGAATATCCTTGGCGGCCGCGACGCCTCCCGCCAGGACGACGGCGCAAGGTTGAGCTCGCCGTCATCGTCCACCGCGATCACATCGACAGGCAGGACCGGCGGCATGTCGGTTTGTGCGCGAAGGCGCTTGCCACGGTCGCGGTCGAGGAGGCCATCCTCCTCCATTTCCTTCAGCAGCGATCTGAGGTCCGCTCGCGCTTCGCCCTTGACGCCGAACGCGCGCGCAATCCCGCGGCGCGACGGGTCGCTATTGCTGTCCGAAAGGTATTCCAGGATAGCCTGCTTCGACGGCATGAGCGTCGGGTCGTCGGACAAAGCGGTTCCTTCCGGGCATCACGTTGCGCCGGCTTAACATGCGCCGATAGGGCAATGCGAGCGCGCCGACGCGCGCGGCTGACTCAATCGAGCGACAACGGGTCGACCGGTCGGCCATCTAGGCGAATTTCGTAATGAAGATGAACGCCGGTGGCGTTTCCGGACCGGCCCGTGAAGCCAATGACGGCGCCGGCAGGCGTGCGGGCGCCGGTCTCAATGCCGTCGGCGACACGCGAGAGATGGGCGTAGCGGGTCATGACGCCGCTGCCGTGATCGATGTCGACCGTAAGGCCATACCCACGCAGCCGGGAGACTGCGGCGATGCGCCCGTCGCCGGCCGCACGGATCGCATCGGCGCCGTTCGTTGACAGGTCGATGCCGTCGTGCCGGACGCCGGCGCCGCCTCGCCGGTCGCCAAAGCCCGAAGACAGGCATCCCGCGACTGGCGCCGTCGCCAGCATTCGCCCCCTCGGCCTGACGACGGTTCGAAAGGTTACGACGCGCAGGCGGCTGTCGGTTGGGGGCGCATTTGACACGCCGACGCCTCGGCAAAGATAGAGCCCGTCGCCCGCAGCGCGGTCGACCTTTGTCGTTGCTGCGCACCCTGCGGCGGCAAGCAGCATTGCAATGGCGGATGCCGAACCGGAAATGCGGCGTGTCACTTGTTATGCCTCAACGCAACTTCCATGGCGACGATAGCGAACCGATGCGGTTGGGCAAGGTCGACGAAATCCTTGGTCCTGCGCTAGCCGATCAGGCTGAAGGGTGACGCGTGCGTAATGCGGCGGCGCTCCTCGAGCGTCGCGCGGACCAGCAAATGCGGGCCGTCGATGAATTCCTTTGGCGTCCGGCCGTTCACCGCCTTGAATTCACGGATGAAGTGCGCCTGATCGTAGAAGCCGGACGCGGCAATGTCGCGCCAGTCAGTGAGGTTTTCCCAGCACAGACGATTGGCGGCGTGCAGCGCTCGAAACTTCCGGTGCAGCTTCTTCGGCGCCGCGCCGAAATACATCTTGCACAGACGGTCAACCTGTCGATGGGAGAGCCCAACGCGGGCCAGAAAGGCAGGGAGTTCTTCGGGTTCAGGTTCGATGAGCCATTCGCTGCATGCCGCCACGAACGCTTCATTCGCCGGGCGGTCCGTGTCCGCGACGGCGCGAAAAAAATCATCGAGGAGCGCAACGCGCCGTTCGGCGTCGTTCGTTTCGAAGATCGCGCTGATCGGATCAAGGAAATCGTTGTCGACGAGGTCGGATAGGTCGGCATACCGATCTGCGTAGTCTTCTGCAGACACGCCGAACAGCTTCCGCCAGCCCAGGGGCGTGATCGCGGCGCCGAGGACAAGCGTTCCCGGCTTGAAGATGACGCGGCTGGCGCGAAAGGTAGGACCGCAGAGCAGCGAGCGGGGCGCGGCAAGTCCCTTCATTTCGCCGTCAAGGTCGCTGACGACTTCGCCGGCGAGGATGAGCCTCAGGTTCGCGATTTCCGCGCGCATGATGTCGGCGACTTCGCCGGGCAAGGTCACCTGATAGTAACTGCTGACGTAGCGGTTAATTTCCGTATGCGGTGCGAAATAGCGGAAGAACATTATCCGCTCCTCCAAGGTGGACAGCGCATCAGCCGGCTGGCCGCTGATTCTCGGCGGCGACGTTCGACGCGGTCAATCCTTTGCGGATGACGCAACCGCCTTTCCGGCTGACGTCTTCGTCGCCTTCCTGGCAGTCTTCTTGGTCGCTCTTTTTGTCGTCTTTCCTGCCATCGTTTTTGTCGATGCCTTTTTCGCGGCCTTCTTGGGCGCCTTTTTCTTCGCGGCCTTTTTGGTCGGCTTCTTCTTCTCGCGCTCGGCGATCAATTCTAACGCTTGTTCGAGCGTGACGTTCTCCGGCGACGTTCCTTTCGGAAGGGTCGCATTTGTTTTCTCATGCTTGACGTATGCGCCGTATCGGCCGTCCATCACGTTTACGGGCTTGCCGGTATCGGGATGTTCGCCCAGCTCCCTAAGGGGCTTTGCGCCGGCGCCGCGACCGCGCCCGGGATTCGCCTTCTTCTCCTCAATCAGCGATACGGCGCGGTTGATGCCGATTTCAAAAAGCTCCTCGACATCAGGAACATTCGCGTACGTCTTGTTGTGCCGGACATAGGGGCCGTACCTGCCGAGATTGGCTTCGATCTCCTCGCCATCCTCAGGGTGCTGGCCCACGATCCGGGGGAGCGAAAGCAGCCGCAGCGCGCTCTCCAGATTGATGTCCTCTACTTTCCAGCCCTTTGGCAGGCCTGTCCGGCGCGGTTTTTCCTTTGTTTCCTTGTCTTCCGCCCCAAGCTGAACGTAGGGCCCAAAACGACCGATCCTCAGGAATACCGGCAGGCCAGTCGCCGAATCGAGGCCCAGTTCCTTGTCTCCTTGCTGTTCGGCTTCATTCTCGGCGGCGGATAACTGCCGGGTGTACTGACAGTCCGGATAGTTTGAACAGCCGATGAAAGCGCCAAACTTGCCGGTCTTGAGCGACAATTGTCCCTCACTGCAACTCGGGCATTTGCGAGGGTCCGTCCCATCGCCCTTGTCCGGAAAGATCAGAGGCGCCAGCGCGACATTCAACGCGTCAAGCACCTCGGAAATCCGGAGGTCCTTGGTTTCGTCGACGGTCGCGGAGAAATCCTTCCAGAACTCCGCAAGGAATTTCCGCCAGTCGACGTCGCCGTTCGAGATTTCGTCCAGCGTCTCTTCAAGGTTCGCCGTGAAGTCGTATTCAACGTAGCGTCGGAAGAAATTCTCGAGGAACGCGGTGACGATCCGTCCCTTGGAGTCGGGTAGGAAGCGCTTCTGGTCGAGGACAACATACCCCCGGTCCTGCAACGTCGTCAGAATCGAGGCGTAGGTCGATGGCCGGCCGATGCCAAGCTCTTCGAGTTTCTTGACGAGGGACGCCTCGGAATAGCGCGGGGGCGGCTGGGTGAAGTGCTGCTCCGCCGTCACGTCACTGGCGTCCGCGCCGGCGCCTTCGCGCACTTTGGGCAGTACGCCTGAACCATCCTCTGAATCCTGATCGTCCTGGCCCTCTTCGTAGAGCGCAAGGAAGCCGTCAAAGAGCACGACCGAACCCGTCGCCCGAAGGCCTGTTTTTCGGTCGGTGGACGTAATGTCGATTGTCGTCTGTTCGAGGCGCGCCGGCTCCATCTGGCTGGCCATCGCCCGTTTCCAGATAAGTTCATACAGCCGCTTCTGGTCCTGATCGAGGCCGCGGAGCTTGTCCGGATGCCGGTTGAAGCTCGTCGGCCGTATGCACTCGTGCGCTTCCTGGGCGTTTTTCTGCTTGGTCTTGTACGCGCGCGGCGCGTCGGGGAGGTACTTGTCGCCGAACTGCGAAACGATGACGTCGCGCAGCTCGCGCAGCGCTTCGGGCGCCATGTCGAGTCCGTCGGTCCGCATATAGGTGATGAGGCCCGTAGTTTCGCCGCCGATATCGATGCCCTCATACAGCCGCTGGGCGGTCTGCATGGTGCGGGAGGCGCCGAAGCCAAGCTTGCGCGCGGCCTCCTGTTGCAGCGTCGACGTCATGAAGGGCGGCGGCGGATTGCGGCGGGTGGGCTTCGCCTCGACGGCCTCTATCTTGAACGTTGCCGCTTCGACGGCGCGTTTCGCCTTTATCGCGGCCGCTTCGTCGCCCAGGGAGAATTTCTTCAGTTTCTCGCCTTCGTGGACGGTGAGCCGGGCTTCAAACGGTTGTCCGTTCTCGGACGAGATCTGCGACGCGACGGTCCAGTATTCCTGGGCGACGAAACGCTCAATTTCAATCTCGCGCTCGCAAATCAGCCTTAGCGCGACCGACTGAACGCGGCCCGCCGATCGCGCCCCTGGCAGCTTTCGCCACAGCACGGGGGACAGCGTGAAGCCGACAAGGTAATCCAGCGCCCGGCGCGCAAGGTAGGCGTCGACGAGGTCCTGGTCGATTTGGCGAGGGTTGGCGATTGCTTCCTGTACCGCGGATTTGGTGATCGCATTGAACGCGACGCGTTCGACGGGCATCCCGCGCAGCGCTTTCTTCTGCGCGAGCACTTCGAGGATGTGCCAGGAAATGGCCTCGCCTTCGCGGTCGGGGTCAGTGGCCAGAATGAGCCTGTCGGCGTCCTTTACCGCCGCGGCAATCTCGTTCACGCGCTTTCGCGATCCGGCGTCCAGCTCCCAGGTCATCGCAAAATCCCGCACCGGATCCACCGAACCGTCCTTCGAGGGGAGGTCGCGGATGTGGCCGTATGATGCGAGGACCTTGAAGCCCGAGCCCAGATATTTGTTGATGGTCTTCGCCTTGGATGGCGATTCGACGATGACGACCTGCATGCCCGGGTTACTGCTCCGTACAGTGATGAACGCGTGACGGGCGCGTTGGCGGGCGAACCTGCGTCGGCGCCACGCCTCCTGTCAACAATCATTGCGGAAAGGCGCGAGGCGGGATACAACCCCTGATGTTTAGTTTTCAACAACTAAAAGCCATGGTTGTGTCGAGCGGTTGCGCTAATCGCGCGCCAAGGCTTTTGAGGCCGCCGGCGGCGGTCCGGCCGCGACCAAGGCTCGGTTCGATCCAGGGAACAACAATACATGCCGAAAAACAGGCCTCGGATGCGAGAAATGGGGCGCGCGAAGAGCGAGGACCGTGCGAAGCGATCGCCAGACGTCAGTGAGTTCATGTCGCAAACGGCCCGTCACCCAACGCCGGAAGAGACGATGAATTACATTGTCGCGATGTTGAGGGAAATTGAGGCGATGGCGGTCGGGCTTGGCGACGATCACCTGCAATTTTACCTTCGTTGCGCACGAGCCGTCGCACTGGCCCGGGACGAGGCGTCGACCGTCCGCGACGTTGGCGCTGACCGAACGGACTGATCCGGTTGCCGGTGGGGGCAGGCCGTTCTTGCGTTGATGCATCGGCTTGCGTCAAAAGTTAACGCGAACAAATGCGCCGCCTTCACGTTCGTCGATGTCCCCGGCAAGGGTAAGTTCGACGAGCGCGTCGAGAACAAGCGATGCGGGTTCGTCAACGGCGCGCAGGATGTCGTCACGGTAGGCGGGCGTCGGGCCTAGCAGGTCAAGCACAACGTTCCGGATCTCGCGCCGCCGCGGATCATCGTCGGCGGTCTGGTGAACATCAGCGTTGCCGCCGAGCGCGTCTTCGTCGAACTGGAAACGGGCAAGGCCGCCGTTTCGTCCCAAAGGCGTTGCGATTGCTTCCAGCACGTCGGTTGCGCAAGTGATGAGGCCCGCGCCTTGTTGCAGCAGGCGATTCGCCCCGGCTGCCCTAGGGTCGATGGGGGATCCCGGCACGGCAAATACATCTCGCCCCTGCTCAAGGGCGCACCGGGCGGTGATTAGCGTGCCGGAACGCGCGGCCGCCTCGACCACTATGACGCCAAGCGACAGGCCCGAAATCAGGCGGTTGCGGCGCGGGAAGTCGCGCGCGGTCGGCTGCGCTCCTGGCGCGCGTTCGGAAACGATTGCGCCTCGCTCGGCAATGTTGCGCATGAGCTCGCCATGCTCCGGCGGGTAGATCACATCCACCCCGCCGGCGACCGCCGCAATTGCGCCTGTTGCGAGGGATGCTTCATGCGCAGCGCCATCAATGCCGCGAGCAAGGCCTGAAACAATCGCGACGCCCGCGGCGCCAAGATCCGCTGCGAGCGTCGCCGCCATCTTGCGGCCAGCGAGCGAGGCGTTGCGCGCGCCTACAATAGCGATCGAGCGTCGGGCAAAGAGATTGGCGTCGCCAACCACAAACAGCATGGGCGGCGCATCCGGAATTTCGCGCAAGAGCGAAGGATAATCCTCTTCGCACAGCGCAATGGCTCTGGCGCCAACGCGATCCGCGGCGTCGAGTTCGGCTTCGGCGTCGGCGCGCGTCGGAACGCGAATCCGTCTCGCGCTGTTGGTGAATTCGCGGACGCGGTCGAGCGCGAGAGCGGCATCGCCATATCGGGCGATCAGTCGTCTGAAGGTAACGGGGCCAATGCCGTCCGTCCGGGTCAGGCGCAGCCAGTTGACGCGCTCGGCGAAGGACAGCGCCTTCACGCTGTTGATGGCTCCGCGCCGTCATCCGTCGCCTTCGAAGTCCCAATCCGTGGTTCCGCGCCGGCGAGAAGGCGTTCGATGTTGGGCCGATGGCGGACAAATATGAGCGCTGTCATAAAGAGCGTCGCGGCGGCAGCGGCGGGACGGCCGGAGACAAACATCACAAGCGGCGCGGCGGCGGCGGCGACGAGCGCTGAAAGCGATGAGATCCGCGTCAGCCGGGCGGTGGCGAGCCAGACGAGGCAAGCCGCGAGGCCAGCGAAAAACTGGATGGCGATCAGCGTGCCGAGGAAGGTCGCGACGCCTTTTCCGCCCTTGAAGCCGAGCCATGCCGGAAAGCAATGGCCAAGGAACGCCGCCGCGCCTGCTATCTCTGGCCGCCAGCCGAGCAAGCCCGCGACGCCAACGGCGATCGCGCCCTTGCCGCCGTCGAGCAGGAGCGTTGCAAGTGCAAGGTCCTTGCGGCCGGTGCGCAGGACGTTTGTCGCCCCGATGTTGCCAGATCCGATTGACCGGATGTCGCCAAGGCCGGCTGCCTTTGTGATGACCAGCCCGAACGGGACCGACCCGAGCAAATAGCCCATCGTGGCGGCAAGGAAAATGTCGAGGGCCATCGGATCAATCGCCGTTTCGGCAAAGGATGGCGTCGAGGCACGCCATGCGCGTCGGAACGCCGTAAAACACCTGGCTCAGCACGAGCGATCTTGCCGGATCATCAGCAAGTTCGCCGCAGATTTCGATCCCGCGGTTCATGGGGCCAGGGTGCATGACACAGGCGCTGTCTTTCGCGTGACGCATCGTCTCATGGGTGAGGCCAAACGATGAGAAATAGCTTGCTCGGTCAGCGGTTTCGTCCGCATCGGCGCCCATTCGCTCAAATTGCATCCTCAGCGCCATGACGACGTCCGCACCGTGGAGCCCATCCTTGAGGTTGTCGAACCTTGGCACGGCGGGCATTTCATGGTCATCGGGCATCAGGCGTGTCGGTCCGACGAAACGGACATCCATCCCAAGACGTTTGAACAGTTTCGCGTCCGACGCCGCGACCCTCGAATGCCTTACGTCGCCGCAAATGGCGACGACGAGCCCTGCCATGGTGCCGAAGGCGGAGCGAATGGTCGCTGCGTCGAGCAGCGCCTGGGTCGGGTGCTCGCGCGCGCCGTCGCCGGCATTGACGATCGGGCAGGGCAGTATCGCCTGCAACTCAGACTGGACGCCCGGCTGGCAGTGTCGAAGGATCATGACGTGAGCGGCCATGGCGGCGAGCGTTTGCGCAGTGTCAACGAGGCTTTCGTCCTTGTTCACCGAGCTTGCCGCGACCGGCACGTTGATCACGTCGGCGCCGAGCTTCTTGCCGGCAAGCTCGAACGACATGTTCGTGCGCGTCGAGCTTTCGAAGAAAAGGTTGATCTGGGTCTTGCCCGCGAGTCGTTGGGCCGGGCGAGCGCCCATCTTGAGGTAGCTCGCATAGTATTCGGTAAGGTGCAGGATGAACTTGATGTCCGATAGCGACAGGTCGTCGACGCTGATGAGGTTTCTGGCTGTGAATCCGTCGGCGGGCGCCGCGGGCCGGCGGCCGCCTTCGAACCGCTTCGCTCCTTCGCTTGCGATGTGCGTCACGCGCCTCTCCGTAAACCGCTGCGGCATCCGCAGCGCAACTTGCGAAAAACTATTAGGCGCGCATGGCGCGCGACGCAATTCGCATTGACTCCGGCCTTATCTGCTTCGCCGCGATCGTCGGACGACAACGCCCGGTCGCATCGACGCCTGGGCGTCAAAAAGCATGTCCCGGCAACGGAGCTTTGCTCCGTACCCCGCCCTAGTGGTCGGCCAGCCGCCGGAGCCGGTCGATTGCGCCTTGCAGGATAAAGGCGGCGGCCGACTGATCGATGGTTTCGCGACGCCGCGCTCGGCTGACGTCGAGCGCAATAAGATCGCGTTCCATTGCAATCGTTGACATTCGCTCGTCCCAGAACGCGGTTGGCAATCCGAGTAGTCGTCGTAAGTGACCAGCGATCGATCGCGCGGATTGCGCTCTTGGTCCTTCATCGCCGTTCATGTTGAGCGGCAGGCCGATGACGAGACCGACGACCTGTCGCGCCTCGGCGAGGTCCCGCAGTCGCTCGGCGTCCTGGGTCAGCTTGGTTCGCCGGATGGTTTCCACTGGAGTTGCAACCGTCCGTTCCGGTCCGCAGGAAGCGACGCCGATTGTCTTGTCGCCAAGGTCCAGTCCGAGAAGCGCGCCCGATGAGCCGAAAGCTTCGGCGGCCTGTTCAAATTCCGATGTCATTCCGGCATCATACTCCCATGGGGGCGTTCGCGAACCACTTTCAGAAACGGCAAGCGCGCGCCTGCGCGGTTGCGCTCGGCGCCTTTGCGCTTTTCACCGCGGTTGGCGCGGCGGCTATCGCGAGAGGCGCCAATGACCATGACCGGGCGATCGAAATCGACCTGGAGGAGCGCCGGAATGGCGCCCTGCGGGTCGTATATGACCTCCCGCGACCTGTCTCGCGACTCGATCTTGGTCCGGATCTCGGCGGCTATCGCACGCGCGCCTGGCGGGTTATCGGCGGTGAGGCGGAGCTGATCGTCGAGGATGGCCGTGACGTTCTCCGGGCGGCGGCGCCCTTGACGCGCTTTCGCACGGCGACGCTCGAGGTGGCCCCGCTCCGCATCGAACGGCCGCGCACGTATGAAGCGATCTCGCCGCTCGGCCCCGATGGCGCCCTCATTTACACCGGTCACTTCCAGCCGGTCTCGGCCGATGGCGCGCGTCACCGGACGTCGATTTCCGTCACGCCGGGAAATCGACGGCACGTCGTCGCGTTCAGCGAAGTCGTTCCGCATCTTTCAGGCTGGCGCAGCCGGTTCGACAATCCCGCTTTCATTTATGTCGGCGCGCCGCCGACAATCCAACGCGAAGATCTCGTCGCGGTGATTGACCCGTCGATCCCTGACTGGGCTGCAAATGAAATCAGCGCAGCCGCGTCTGCGATGCTCGATTACCTCGGCGGACGATTCGGATGGGCGCTTGACGCGACCCCAAACCTTTTCGTTGCCTACGAACCCAATGGTGAGCCTGGTCGCGCCATGTTCAGCGGCGACGCTTTGCCCGCTCAGATTCGCGTCGGGCTGGCCGGCGGGGCATGGGACCGGCCTTCCTATTTCGCCACGAATGTCCTGCGCACCGGCGTTGCCCATGAGACCGCCCACATCTGGCAAACGGCCGCCCGACCAGCCGATGCGCACGCCCCCGACTGGATCCACGAAGGGGGGGCGAATGCGATCGCCGCCAAAGCAATGGTTGAAATCGGCTGGTGGGACGACGGGGCGGCAGCGCGAGATCTCGCGACAGCCAGATCAAGCTGTATCGAACTTATCGCCGGCACGTCATTGCCCCGAATTGAAGCCGCCGGCGGCGTCGACGCCTCCTACGCATGCGGGCAAACGATCAATGAACTTGCCGCGCGCGCGCATCCCGATGGCGCAATTGGATTCTGGAATGAGTTCATTCAGCGCGCCAGAGCCTCCGGCGGCTACGGTCTCGACATGTTTTTTGCCGTGGCGGCCGACCATGGAGGCGAGCGCTTCGCTCTTGAATTGAGGCGACTTGCGACGCTGCCCCAGGGCCGCCCGGCCGAGACCATCGCGCGGATCGAAGCAGCTGCCACCGGCCCTGCCACCGGCCTTGGCGCCGGCCCCGTCGCGGCCAGCGGGCCAATTATCGTCGACGGCGCCGCTATTGCGAACGTGGGAGACGATTGATACGCCTCCGGGTCGGCGCTGCGCGCCGCCCTTACCGTCCTTTCCTCCTGAGCGGGGCCAGATGTCCGTCGATAAAGAAACCGTCCGCAAAGTGGCGCGCCTGGCGCGCATCGCGGTCCCTGAGGACCGCCTCCAGCCGCTGGCCGGCGAACTGTCAGGCATCCTCAACTGGATCGAACAGTTGAATGAGGTCGATGTCGAAGGCGTCGACGCGATGGCCTCGACTGTGGACGTCGGCCTGCCGATGCGGCCCGATACGACGGCGACCGGCCCAACCGGCGGCGGCCAGCCGGACCGGGTCGTCTCCAACGCGCCGAAGACGGAGGATCATTTTTTTGTGGTCCCGAAGGTGGTGGAGTAGGCGATGTCATCGGCTGTGGATCTGTCTCTCGCTGAACTGCGCGACGCGCTGAAGGCGAAGAAAGTCTCGTCCCGCGAGGCGACCGACGCGTACCTCGCGCGCATCGACAAGGCTGGCGCCCTGAACGCCTATGTCACCGTGACCGCCGAAAAGGCGCGCGCAATGGCCGACGCGTCGGACGCCAAACTGGCGAAGGGCGAGGGCGGGCCGCTCGAAGGCGCGCCCCTTGGCATCAAGGATCTGTTTTGCACCGAGGGCGTCCAGTCGACGGCCGGCTCGCGCATGCTCAAGGGCTTCTTGCCGCCCTATGAATCGACCGTAACGTCGCAATTGTGGCGTGACGGCGCGGTGATGCTCGGCAAACTGAACATGGATGAGTTCGCCATGGGCTCGTCGAACGAGACGAGCTATTTCGGCAATGTCGTCAATCCGTGGCGCCGAACTGACGGCGGCAATGCTGATCTGACGCCCGGCGGGTCGTCCGGCGGCTCGTCTGCGGCGACAGCGGCGCGGCTCTGCGCAGCGGCGACCGGCACCGACACTGGCGGGTCGATCCGCCAGCCGGCCTCGGTCACCGGGACTGTCGGCGTAAAGCCGACCTATGGCCGTTGTTCGCGCTGGGGCATTGTGGCGTTTGCCTCTTCGCTCGACCAGGCGGGACCCATCGCGCGCGATGTCCGCGATTGCGCCATCATGCTGAAGTCAATGGCGGGACACGATCCGAAAGACTCGACCTCCATCGACCGTCCGGTGCCGGACTATGAAGCGGCCGTCGGCGCGTCGGTGAAGGGCCTGAAGATCGGCGTGCCAAGGGAATATCGCCTGGACGGGATGCCGTCGGAGATCGAGGAGCTCTGGGCGAAAGGCGTCGACTGGCTGAGGGACGCCGGTTGCGAGATCCTGGACATATCCCTGCCGCTGACGAAGTACGCCCTGCCGGTTTACTACATTGTCGCGCCCGCCGAGGCGTCCTCGAACCTGGCCCGATATGACGGCGTGCGCTACGGGCACCGCGCGAGCGAGTTCAAGGACATTAAGTCTCTCTACGAGAATACCCGCGCGGAAGGTTTCGGCGATGAGGTCAAGCGGCGCATCCTTATCGGCACCTACGTCTTGTCCGCCGGCTATTATGACGCCTATTACCTCAGGGCGCAGAAAGTCCGGAAGCGCATTTTTGACGAGTTTGTTGACGCCTTTACGAAGGTCGACTTGATTCTCACGCCTTCGACGCCGTCCGCGGCGTTCGGGCTCGGCGAAAAGTCGGATGATCCGGTGCAGATGTACCTCAACGACGTCTTCACGGTTACGGGAAATCTTGCCGGCCTGCCCGGCGGATCGGTGCCCGCCGGCCTCGACGGACAGGGCCTGCCGCTGGGGCTTCAGCTCCTGGCGCGCCCGTTCGATGAAGAAACCTTGTTCAAGGGCATGGCGGCGATTGAAAAAGCGGCGGGCCCGCAAGGACGCCCGACGGACTGGTGGACGAGCTGACGGGACGAGCCCAGGGCGACTGCAAAACGATCGAGTTCGGAGAACAACAATGCGCAAGCAGATCAACATGGCCGGCGCCGTCATGGCGGCGATCCTGCTCGCGGCTTGCGGGGGCGAAGTCGCGTCGGTCGCAAGTCAGAGCGAAGATGCCGCCGCTGCGTCTGCGTCGCCCGCGCGGATCGCGACGGCCGCGGTCGCCATGCCTGACATTCATTCCGCGGTGGCGGCGCGAGCGGTGCTCGAAGAGGGAGGCAATGCTGTCGACGCCGCAATCGCTGCGTCGTTTGTCCTGGCCGTGACCTTGCCCGAAGCCGGAAACATCGGCGGCGGTGGGTTCATGACGCTCTATATGGACGGGGAGACAGACTTTCTCGACTACCGCGAGACGGCGCCGGCCATGGCAAGCCGGGATATGTATCTCGATGCCGACGGCAACTTCGTGTCCCGCATGGCGCAGGTTGGCGCCCTGGCGGCGGGCGTGCCTGGCACGGTTCGCGGCCTGGCGGCCGCCCATGAACGATACGGCTCGCTGCCCTGGAAGCGGCTCGTCGAGCCTGCGGCGATCCTCGCCCGCGACGGCTTCGAAATCCCCGCCGACCTCGCCCAGTCGATGCAGCGCAAGGCCGGCTTTTATGCCGATGACGTGAATTTCGCGTCCTATTACAAGGGCGCCGCCGGGGAGATCCTGAAACAGCCGGAGCTCGCCGCGACGCTGCAGCGGATCGCCGATCTTGGACCGGAGGAGTTCTACACCGGCGAGACCGCGGAAATGACCGCCGCCTATATGGCGGCCATCGGTGGGCTGATTACCGAAGAAGATCTCGCCGCCTACGAGGCTATCTGGCGCGAGCCGATCGTCTTCGACTGGAATGACAGAACCATCGTCACGCCGCCGCCGCCAAGCTCCGGGGGGGTCGCGCTGGCGCAATTGCTCCTGATGAAGAAGGAACTCGCCCCTGCGTTTGAGGGGGTCGACCACAACAGCGCGAAGTACGTGCACCTTGTCGCAGAGATGGAGAAGCGGGTGTTCGCCGACCGCGCCGAGTATCTCGGCGACCCTGACTATTATGAGGTCCCGACCGAGGAGTTGATCGACCCCGAATACATCGCGGCCCGCGCCGCGGAAGTAGACCCCGACGCGATTTCGGTCACCGAAGACGTTAGGCCCGGCCTTCAGGAATCCATGGAGACAACGCACTTTTCCGTGCTCGACGGGAACGGCGACGCGGTTTCCGTGACGACGACGCTGAACGCCAGCTTCGGGTCCGGCGTCGTCGTCGAGGGCGCAGGGTATCTCCTTAACAACGAGATGGACGACTTCTCGGCAAAGCCCGGCGCGCCAAACCTTTACGGCGTCATCGGCGCCGAAGCGAACGCGATCCAGCCTGGCAAGCGCATGCTGTCTTCGATGACGCCCAGCCTCGTGCTTGGCGATGAGGGCGTCGCGATGGTCGTCGGCACGCCCGGCGGACCAACGATTTTCACGTCCGTTTTCCAGGCGATCGTTAACCGTTTCGACTACGGACTGTCTGTCGCCGACGCGGTCGGCTCCGGTCGCTTCCACCACCAGCTGCTGCCGAAGAACTCGATCCTGTTTGAAGACCGCATAGGGAACGCCGACGCCGTCGCCGCCGAACTGGAATCCATGGGCTATGTCCTGCGCCGGGTCAGCGGCTATGGCGATGTGCATGCGATCACGATCCGGGATGGGGTCGTCGAAGCGGCCCACGACCCGCGAAATCGCGGCGCGTCATTCGTATTCGAAGTGGCGACTGATGGCGGCGAGGCGGCGAACTGAGCCGCATTACGTCGCGAAAAGAGTTTATGGCGCCCAGACCACGCACCCGGCGGATAAGTTTCGTGGCGCCGATCCTTGGCGGGTATGAGATGTCCGCGGCCGCGGCGCCCGCTCCGCACGCGAAATGGCGCATTATTGCCATCCCCGGCACGCCGTCCCGGCCGCACATGTGGACGCGGTTCATGCGGCTCGCGCCCGATGATCTTGATATCTCCGCGGTTAATCGTGCTGGATATGGCGGCCCGATGTATGGGGACGAAAGACGCACGCCCGTGTTGTCGTTCGATGACCAGATTGCCGCGATCGCGCCGCTTATCGAAAAGGACGAGCGCCCGGCCGTCGTGGTTGGCGTTTCCTATGGCGGCGCGCTGGCGTTGAAGGCGGCGCTAGACTTCCCGGATCGCGTCAAAGGCGTCGTGACGGTGGCCGCGCTCGTCACCGAGCCGCGGGGCTGGGTGCTTGGCGTCTTGCCAGCGGCGGAATGGCCCGGGATTAGGAGCATTCTGCCGGCCTATCTCCATAACGCTCGCGCTGAGGTGCAAGGGCGCCGCGCGCAGATCGCGGACGTGTTCGGTCGGCTGAACGAGCTAGAGGCGCCCGTAACGATCATGCATGGCGATTTCGACTGGCTGGTCGCCGAGCAGGACGCGGCCTATCTCCGATCCTGTTTTGCGCCGGATCAGGACGTGGTCTATCAACCGGTGGCGGGCGGCACGCACTATCTGGAACTCCTGAACCCGCGCACGGTCTACGCTGCGGTAAGGGACGTGATAGCGAGGGCTGAGGCAAGGACGCGAGCCGCGGCGAACGACACGAAAGACACGGAAGAGACGACCACATGAGCGAGCCGAGAAAGTTGTTGCAGGGCGCAACGGGCGACTGGGAAATTGTCGTGGGCCTTGAGGTCCATGCGCAGGTTTCGTCGCAGGCGAAGCTGTTTTCGGGCGCGCCGGCCACGTACGGCGCCGGGCCGAACGAGAATGTCAGCCTCGTTGATGCGGCGTTTCCCGGGATGCTGCCGGTGCTCAACGCGTACTGCGTTGAGCAGGCGGTTCGAACGGGGCTCGGCCTCAACGCGAAAATCAATTTGTGGTCGCGATTTGACCGGAAGAATTATTTCTATCCGGACCTTCCGCAGGGATACCAGATTTCCCAGTACAAGGACCCGATCGTCGGCGAGGGCGAAATCGAAGTCGAACTTGACGACGGCGAAATCGTCCGTGTCGGCATCGAACGCTTGCATCTTGAACAGGACGCGGGCAAGTCGATCCATGATCTCGCGCCGAAAGAGAGTTATGTCGACCTCAACAGGTCCGGCGTCGCGCTGATGGAGATCGTCTCGAAGCCGGACATTCGTTCGGCCGACGAGGCGGCGGCTTACTTCTCCAAGATACGCACAATCGTTCGCTATCTCGGCACCTGCGACGGGAACATGGAGGAAGGCTCAATGCGCGCCGACGTCAATGTGTCCGTATGCCGTGCGGGCAACTACCAGAAGTTTCGTGACACCGGGGATTTTAGTCATCTTGGGACGCGGACGGAGACAAAAAACGTCAATTCGATCCGTTATGTCCGCCAGGTCGTGGAGTACGAGGCGCGCCGCCAGATCGAGGCGCTGGAATCGGGCGGGAAGATCGATCAGGAAACGCGGCTGTTCAATGTCGCGACCGGCGAGACGCGGACGATGCGCTCCAAGGAGGACGCGCACGACTACCGCTATTTTCCGGATCCGGACCTTCTGCCGCTCGAACTCGACGCCGCATGGGTCGAAAAGATCAAGGCGTCGCTGCCGGAATTGCCGGACCAGAAGCGGCGACGTTTTGTCGAAAAGCTTGGCCTGTCCGCCTACGACGCGAGCGTCCTCTCGGCCGACCGGGTGAAGGCCGATTACTTTGAAACCGTAGCCGAAGGCCGCGACGGGAAGCTTGCCTCGAACTGGGTGACGACCGAGCTGTTCGGCGCCCTCAACAAGGCGGGGCTCGATATAGAAGACTCTCCCATCGAGGCGCCGGCGCTCGGCAAGCTGATCGATCTCATCTCCGACGGGGTCATTTCAGGCCGCATTGCCAAGGACGTCTTCGCGATCATGTTTGAAAGCGGCGGCGACCCTGAGAAAATCGTTGAGGATAAGGGGCTTCGTCAGGTCACCGACACGGGCGCGATCGAAAAGATCGTCGACGACATTATCGCCGCGAACCCGGAACAGGTCGCGCAGGTGAAGGAAAAGCCGAAAACCTTTGGCTGGTTCGTCGGCCAAGCGATGAAGGCGTCGGGCGGCAAGGCGAACCCGCAGGCGCTTAATGAAATCCTGAAGAAGAAACTCGGCGTCGACTGACCATTCAAGCGCCGCTTCTCTACGCCTGCCTGCGACGACGGCCAAGAAGTCCGGCCCCGGCGAGGGCGGCGAGGAAAAGGGGCGCTGCAGCGGGGAGTGGCACTTCGCTGGGGGCGGTGTCAAAAGAGATTTGGGAAATTACAAAACCATCGAGACCGTCCGCCGTCAGGCTGAAACCAGTGATGATGGCGGCGCCAACGAGATCGCTGAGCAAATAATTACCGACGTCGGTTTGCGCGAAAACGCCTACTGAGACGCCGCCCAAACCGAATATCTCAATAAACCGATCTCCAGCGGTTCTATTTCCGTCGCCATTGAGTGCGTTTGGCGCAAAATAAGAAACATTGATCGCTGGCGCCGTAAAGTCGAAGCGGATTTGTTCGTTGCTATCGACACTAAGGTCTCGATTACCGCCAACAATGCCTAGGCCGTTGAAATTCAAGACGTTGACATTGGCCGAGCCGGTCACAGTTCCGCCCGAGAACACTAATTCCGGGGTCGTGAACGTCCCGAGATTTGTAAAATTGACTGTTCCGGCCTGCGCCGCGCCAGCCATTGCTAAACTGACCGCCAAGCCAAAGACCAAATGCCTGAAATTCATATCGCCCTCCCCCCATACGCTACTAACCCTTAAAAATTAAGTGTAAGACGAAATTGTGTCAATCAACCGCCGCAGTAGCGGCCTTAGGCCCTAAGGTGTATTAAGCTAAGCGCAATGCACCATAATCCCGATTCAACAATAGATGGATTTGAATGGTGGATTTCGGCTTCGTTTAGATAACAGCGTTCCCGGCTCACGGTCGTCGCATCCGGCATTAGCGTCCGACGCGCGGCCGGCATGTTCGCTCGGGAAGCGCCGCTTCTCTACGCCTGCCTGCGACGACGGCCAAGAAGTCCGGCCCCGGCGAGGGCGGCGAGGAAAAGGGGCGCTGCAGCGGGGAGCGGCACAACCGACGACCCGAGCGCGATATTGTCGATGATCTCGCCGCCGTCGAGAACCTGGTTGTTGATCGTTATGCGGCGGATCGCTTCCATCGCGACGACGCCGCCGAACCTTGCGCCTTGCGATTCGACAAGGTTCGCGACCGTCAGCATGGCGATGATGGCATCCATGTCGTTGTATAGCGTGATCACAACGTCGGAAGGACCGAAGGGCGAGAAGCCGGCGGCCACGTCGACGCCGAACGACGTGAAGTTCCCGGCAAGCTCGATCGTCAGAACGTCGCTGAAATTTTGAGTGGTAAGGCTGTTGGTTGGCACGCCGAAGCCATTATTGATGAGGACAATTCCTGCATCGCCGGCGACGCCGCCATTGGTCGCGCCGTCGAAAGTCAGTGAGCCGATCGTATAGTCGTCGACAAAAGCGAAGCCTGACCCCATCGGAAAACCCGGCGCGCCTTCAAAGTCCTGCGTCTCTATAATTGTCGTCGCGGCCTCAAAGGCGGTCCGGTCGGTAAACGTCGCAACGGCGGCGTTTGCTTCAACCTGCATCGCAGCGCTCGTCGCCATGAACGCCAGAATTAAGAGAAATGGCGCCCGGACGCCGGCAATTTTCCCTTTTTCAGTCATAACGCCCCCCACACCGACACAACTGGTCGCTCGCCGCAGCCGCAACCAAGCCCGCAACCCCTCGCCACGAACAGCTCAGACTAACGCGTGGAGAGCACGCTTCACAAGCTGTCTGGCCTCGAAAAGCCAACCCCAACAGCGAGAGTCGGGGAACTGCTTTAGGGGGAATTGCTGCGGTGCGCTTCGCGTCACAAAAAGCTTCGTCGAGCGAAACGGCCATGGCGTCGCCGGTCTCGCTGGCCGCGGCGACTGCCTCGCCGACTGCCTTTCCATCGCCACAATTCAGGCCAAAATCCACTGGCGGAGAGGGGCGCGAACTGGAGAGGATCATATGCGACACCGAATAAGTGCGGCGAGCGGCCTTGCGACTATATTCGCAGCGGCGAGCGCCTGCGCGACCAACATGGAGCCGCGCGTCGATAGCGGCGTTTCTGCCACCCTGGCGAAGTACGAGGAAACCGGCGAGACGCGCGCTTGCCTGCCGCTGTCAAACGTCTCGTCGATCCGCGCGGCGACGGAAAAAAAGCTCCTTGTGCGCACCGGCATTAATGAATACTGGCTGAACGAAACGAGCGCGCGTTGCGGCGGCGTCACCCGGGCCAATAACCGGATCCAGTACGAGACCTCGCAAAACCTGCTTTGCCAGAACCAGATCATCACGATCGTCGACAACACGACGAACATCACTGGCGGCAGTTGCGGGCTCGGGAAATTCAAGCAGCTGAAACTGAAGGAAGCTCCGGCGTAAAAATCCCTAAACGGATTAACGATCCGCCTCAAGTTCAAGGGCGAACCCGCGCTGGTTCGCCCTTTTTCGTTATCGGCGGCGGATGACCGGCCCGGAGCGGGGAAATTGCCTTGGTAATAATTCGGCAACAAATCATTTACCGCGTTTTAGCATTCAGCCCCTCAAGTTTTCGCCAGCGGTCGCACAAGCGGCGGTGGGAAAGAGCGAACAACAAGCAAGAAGGGTCGGGGGCGAGAGCAATGTCCATCTCCATCGAAACGCGTCTTCTGGATGGCGCTGAATACATCATCTCAAGCGACGAAATGTATCGCCTCGGCCTTGAGGCGTCGCTCGGCGTCGACTCAGCCGATCTCGTCGTCGCCCACAAGTGGTTCAATCTCGCCGCCATGCAGGGCCATGTTGAAGCGCGCACCTACCGCAAGGAGCTTTCGCTCGAGATGTCGCCCGAGCAGATCGCCGAGGCGCAGCGCCAGGCTCGCGAATATCTCTCCGAGGTTCGCCCAAACTGAATTCTGACGGCGCCTGCGCCGGCTTCTTCGCCGCGAGAGGCGATGGGCGGGACTGCGGCTGGCGTCGTCGGGTTCGTTTCGCTATGCGTTCCCTTTCGAAAAGAGGAAGGGAGCTGGGCGGATGGCCGATTTCATGGAGCGCGCCGGATTGAAGGTGGCGCCTGCGCTTGCGGAATTCGTTGAGACGCGCGCGCTGGTCGGCCTCGGCGTCGATGCCGGAAAATTCTGGGCGGGCGCAGCGGCGATTTTTGCTAAATTCACGCCGCGGAACCGGGCGCTTCTCGATACGCGCGATTCGCTGCAGGAAAAGATCGACGCCTGGCACGACGATCATCCGGGAACGCCAAATCCATCCGCCTACCGCCGGTTTCTCCAAGAGATCGGTTATCTTGCGGCCGCGCCCGCGCCATTTGAAATCGGCACGCGGAATGTCGACGCGGAGCTGTCACGCATGGCGGGGCCGCAACTCGTGGTGCCGGTCCTGAACGCCCGCTACGCCCTGAACGCCGCGAACGCGCGCTGGGGCAGTCTCTATGACGCGTTCTATGGCACGGACGCCATTCCCTTCACCGGCGATGAGAAACCCGGATACGACCCCGCCCGCGGCGCAAAGGTCATTGCGAAGGCCAAGGCCTTTCTCGATGCGGCGGCCCCGCTTGCGTCGGCCTCTCATGTCGGCGTCGAGGGTTATTCGGTCCGGGACGGGGCCCTTTCGCCGGCGCTGAAAGACCCGATGCAGTTCGCCGGCTATCGCGGCGATCCCGCTGCGCCGGCCGCAGTGCTGCTCCGCAATAATGGGCTGCACATCGAATTGCGGCTCGATCGCGAGCACCCCGTCGGCCGCGCCGACCCGGCGGGACTCGCCGACGTCGTCCTCGAATCCGCTCTGTCGACCATCGTCGACCTCGAGGATTCCGTCGCGGCTGTCGACGCCGAAGACAAGACGCTCGCCTATTCGAACTGGCTCGGCCTGATGCGCGGCGACCTTGAAGAGACATTCGTGAAAGGCGGCGAGACCATGACGCGCGGGCTCAATCCCGATCGCGATTATGTCGCGCCCGACGGGTCGAAGTTGACGCTTAAGGGCCGTTCGACGCTCCTCGTTCGGAACGTTGGGCATTTGATGACGACGCCGGCGGTGAAGCTTGCTGACGGCTCGGAAGCGTTCGAGGGCATCCTCGACGCGATCGTGACAAGCCTTGTCGCCTGCCACGACCTTCAGGGGCTTGGCCGTTACCGTAACTCGACCGAAGGCTCGGTTTTCATCGTGAAGCCGAAAATGCACGGCCCTGAGGAGTGCGCGTTCACCAATGACCTGTTTGACGCAGTGGAAGATCTCCTCGGACTCGACCGGCATACGCTGAAAGTCGGCGTCATGGACGAGGAGCGGCGCACGTCGGTGAACCTCGCCGCATGCATTCACGCGGTGAAGGACCGCATTGTCTTCATTAACACCGGTTTCCTCGACCGCACGGGGGACGAAATCCACACGTCGATGCGCGCGGGGCCGATGATCCGGAAAAACGACATGAAAGGGACCGACTGGATCGCCGCTTACGAGGCCCGCAATGTCGCCATTGGCCTGAAGTGCGGTTTCTCCGGGCGGGCGCAGATCGGCAAGGGCATGTGGGCCGCGCCGGATCGCATGGCGGACATGCTTGAACAAAAGATTGGCCATCCGAAGTCCGGCGCGAACACCGCCTGGACGCCGTCGCCGACCGCTGCGACCCTGCATGCGCTTCACTATCATCAAGTCGACGTGTTCGCGCGCCAGCGCGATCTGGCGAAGGCCGAAACGGCTGATCTTGAGAAGCTGCTGACAGTGCCTCTCGCAATTGGCCGAAACTGGTCCGAGGACGAACTGACGGCGGAGCTTGAAAACAACGCACAAGGCATTCTTGGCTACGTTGTGCGCTGGGTAGACCAGGGCGTCGGGTGTTCGAAAGTGCCCGACATCAACGATATCGGCCTGATGGAGGACCGCGCGACGCTGCGCATTTCATCTCAGCATATGGCGAACTGGCTCTATCACGGCGTCGTCAGCGAGGCGCAAGTCGACGCCGCGTTCCGTCGCATGGCGGCAAAGGTCGACGGCCAGAACGCAGGCGACCCGAACTACAGGCCGATGGCCCCTGATGTGGAAAAATCCGTCGCCTACATGACCGCGCGGTCGCTCGTCTTCGAAGGCGTGGCGCAACCGAACGGCTATACCGAGCCGCTCTTGCACAAGAACCGCCTGAAGCTGAAAGGCGCATAACGGCGCCGGCGCCCGGCGGCATTTGCACGCGCTCGTTCCGCAGCTAGTCTTTCCCTCGCAATATGTGGGGAGAGACAACATGCCATCAGCGCGTTTAACCGTCCGTCCGGCCGTGATGACCACGCTCGGCGCCATGCTTTCGGCCGGACTGTCCGCGGTCAGCGCAACAGGCGCCGCGGCGCAGGAGCGTCAGCCGGTTGTCGGCTGGCGCGGCCTGCTCGACGTCTATATCGACGAGACAGGCTTCATGGCGCTCAATCCGATGGACCTTACGTTCGCGCCGCCGCCGCCCCTCGATGCAAGGATGACGGTGAAATCGGTTGACGGCGGCGCGGTCGCTGAATGGAGCTTCTACCCGGATTACATCAATGCCGACGCCGTCTTCGCGCGGATGCAGCCCGCCAATCCCGCTGACCATGCATTTGAGGTCGGCGACTATGTGGCCGAAACGACCGTCGCGGGCGCGACCGCTTCCAGAATGACGTTTTCGGTCGTGTCGAAGTCGACAAGCGATGACCCGTTCGACCCCGGCGAGACGCTGACGTTTGAGGGGCCGTGGCAGCGCTTTGGCTATTTCACGTTCACGCCCTACGCAAAGGCCGCGCGCGAGGCCGTCGAACTGCACTTCTGGGCGGGCCTAAGCGATGCGCCCGCCGGCGCCGCCCGCGCGCCGCTGCGCGTCGAGGTCATGCGCAATGGGGAGATCATCGGCCATAACCGAAAGAGCGTGCCGACCCTCGGGGGCGCATGGATGGATCGCCAGGCTGCGCCGCTGTTCGAGCCGCACAAGGACAATGATCCGAACGCGTTGCCGCTGGCGAAGTCCGACCTCGAAAGAGACGGGACCTACGCCGTCACCATCACCCGCGATGGGGACGGCGCCGTCATTCGTCAATTCCGGTTCGTCTCGGCGGGCGGCAAGATGACCCCGCATCCGCGGACTGTTCCCGGGTACGAGCCACATACGGACTATATAACGCCGCGGGTCATCAGGGAGGGGACGACAGGCTACGACTTCGAGGAAGCCTTCTGGCTCGAAGGCGAGGTCGAATAGCCTCGAAGCCGCTGCCGCCGAGAGGAATTGCAGCATGACCGTGACGAGAAAACGAAAGTCAGCGTACGCCAGCGGCGCTGCCAAGTCGGCAAAAAAGGCGCCAAAGCCCGCGGCTAAACCTGCCGCCGACGTCGCCAAACTGAAAAACGCAAGGAAAGCCGCGAACAAGACCGTTCCGAGCGGGGCGAGCGTCGATGCATTCATCGAAGCGATCGAACATGATCAGCGGCGGACCGACGCCCGGGCGCTCCTGAAGATCATGAAGGACGCAACCGGCGAGACGCCGGTCATGTGGGGAGATTCCATCATCGGGTTTGGTCAGTACCACTACAGGTACGAAAGCGGCAGGGAAGGCGATTTTATGAATGTCGGCTTCAGTGCGCGCAAGACGAGCCTCGTCCTCTACGTGATGGGGTCAATTCCCGAGGACGATCCGTTGCGCGCGCGCCTCGGCAAATTCACGACCGGCCGCGCCTGCCTCTATGTGAACAAGCTGGCGGACGTTGACGAAAAAATCCTCCGCAAGCTGATCAGGAAGTCTTATGACGCGACGGTTGCAAAGTGGGGGCCGCATGAGCGATAGCGGCGATGTCGTTATCGCTCGCGCCGTCGACGCACCAGATGTCGCCGCAGTGAAACGGCTTTTCCTCGACTATGCCGGGTGGCTGGGCGTTGATCTCTGTTTTCAGAATTTCGCTGAGGAAATGGCGACCTTCCCGGCGTTCTACGAAGCGATCTGGCTTGCACGCGCGGGCGGGGCGCCCGCCGGCGCCGTCGGATTGAAGGATCTGGGCCACGGGGCCTGTGAGATGAAGCGGCTTTACGTGACTGAGGCGCACCGTGGCCTGTCCATTGGCCGCCGGCCTTGCGACGAAATGCTCGCCTATGCCGCGGCGGCCGGCTACCAGATCATGCGTCTCGATACGCTCGACCGCCTTGCTTCGGCGATCGCGCTTTATCGCGACCTCGGCTTTGTCGAAACGGAGTCGTATTACGACAATCCCGAGAAGGGCGTGATCTATATGGCGCTGGAGATCGACCCGCCGCGGATGCGCGCGGCTGACTGACCGATCGTATCTCGCGTCGGTCGTGCGGCCGCCGGTGCAGTTTACCCTGCCAGCGGCGGAACGGAATTACGCCCTGAAGTGTCTTCCCGATGTTCGAAGCAACACGGGAGATCCCCATGCGAAAATCGACATTTTTCGTCGCGTGCGCCGCCCTGGCGCTCGCAACGCCCGTTGCCGCCCAGACGGAAGCAGGCGACGATGCCGGTTCCGGTTCGTCGGCCGCGCGAGCGCCGGCGACAAAAGGGTCAAAGCTGAAGTCAGCTCCGCCAGCGGGCGAAGCAACGACCGCCGACGCCAACACGGCTGATTGGGAAAAGCCCACGCCGTCAACCGAAAAGCCGTCAGTCGAAAAGTCCACGTCCGATCGGGCGAAGTCCGACAAGGCGCCGCCGCAACGGAAGCAGGCGGCCGATGCGGCGGATAGTCGGGAATATAATCAGAACAAAGATAATCAAAATACGGCGCAGAAATCCGGAAAATCGCCGACCGAGACCGCAACAGCGATAAAGGCGGCGACTAACGAAGAGGCCGGACAAGAGACCGGGCGGCAAACCGGCGCAGCCTCTGACGGGACTGGAGATGAAGCCGCCGGGGTCAGCGCTTCCGCTGACTCGCTAACGGCTGACCTTGCGGTGGCGACCGTTTACGGCATCCGCGCCCGGCCAATCATCGAGGTCGACGGCAAGTCGGTATTGAGCGACTGGGCATACACGGCCAAGGGCCTGTCGGACGCGACAGTCTACAATTTCGATGACGATGAAATCGGCGACGTCGCCGACGTGGTGATGCGCAATGGGCGCGCGGAATCGCTTGTGATCGACGCAGGCGGTTTCCTCAATATCGGCGATCGTCGCGTCGAAGCCCCGTTCGACCGGTTTGTTGGCCTTGTCGCCGCTGGCGGCAACGAACTGCACATCGCCGGCGACGCCGAAGAGCTGAAGGCCTATCCGAAGTTTTCCGAGAGCGCTGCGGCGGAAAGCGACCTCCTCGCATCGGATCTTCTCGGCGAGGAGATCAACTTCGACGGCGAGCCGGACGGGGAAATAGAGAACCCCTATCTGGACGATATCGTCCTGTCGCCGAGCGGCGAGGCCATGTTTGCCGTCGTGGAATATGGCGGCATCCTAGGCGCCGGCGAGAAGAGCGCTCTTGTGCCCTTTGACCGCGTCGTGATCGCCGAAGGCGACGAAGGCGTCTCGCTCGCCATGGGGCCGCGGGATATCGTGACGGCGACGAGCTTTTACTACTCGATCGACGATGCGCGCGCCGCGGGCGGTTCAGCGAGCGGCAAAGCTTCCCAAACTGACGCCGCGACCCGCAGCGACGCCGCGCCAGAAGATACTGCGAGCGCCCCTGACAAAGACCCGAAATCGCCGGGCGAGGGCGAATAACGTCCCGGCACTCAGTCCAGCTGCGTGTTCCCCGCCCGACGCGCTGGATCCCGGGCCGTCCTTTGCTTGCGAGCGAAGGGCGGCTTGGGCTTCAATGTCGCCAGTCGGAACGCCGCCGCGCGCCCGGCGGAAAGGAAGGCAGCACCTTGACGGCAAAGAACCTGCGACAGGCAAGCCAGTGGAGAAGTTTCGACGGCGTTCAATCCGTCTACGAACATGATAGCGCAGCCTGCTCGTGCAAGATGCGATTTGGGCACTACGCGCCGCCGCCCGAGCGCGCTACAGGCGGGGCATTGTTGTGGCTGTCCGGGCTCACCTGTACGGAAGACAATTTCATCGCCAAGGCGGGCGCGCAGCGCGTCGCGAGCGAGTTGGGCCTCGCGATCATTGCCCCGGACACAAGCCCGCGCGGCGAGGGCGTGCCTGACGACCCCGACGGCGCCTACGACTTGGGCCTTGGCGCAGGTTTCTACGTCGATGCGACGCAGGCGCCGTGGCGGTCCAATTACCGCATGCGCGCCTACATTCTGGACGAGCTGCTGCCCGTGGCGACTGAGACGTTTGGAATCGACCCCGCGCGGATTGGCGTCAGCGGGCACTCGATGGGCGGTCATGGAGCGTTGACCCTTGCGTTGTCAGAACCGACCACGTTCCGGAGCGTCTCCGCGTTTGCGCCGATCGCCGCGCCGTCGGAATCGCCGTGGGGCCAAAAGGCGTTCGCCGCATATCTCGGCGAAGACCGCGCGGCCTGGCGGGCGCATGACGCCACGGCGCTCGTCGAGGATGGAGCCAGGATTAATCCGCTTGCGGACGCTATCCTTGTCGACCAGGGCGACGCCGACCAGTTTCTGCAATCACAACTGCGGCCGGACCGGTTCGCGGCGGCTTGCGAGACGGCGGGCGTGAAGCTCGAGCTGCGCATGCGCGCCGGTTATGATCACAGTTATTTCTTTATCGCGAGCTTCATCGACGATCACGTTCGCTGGCATGCATCGCGGCTTTGATCCACCCCGGCGTCAGATTCTTAAAGTTTCAATAGCGCAATTCACGCGGCGCCCATCACCAGCCTCACTCGCCCGCCAGCTCGTCCCAGAACCGCGCGATGGGCCATTCCCCGTCCGGTCCCGCGTCGGGCCCGCCGGACGGGCCGTCCGACCACGGCCCCAGCGGCCCGCCGGTCCATTCGCGCACGGCGGCGCGCGCGGCGAAGTTCGACAGGGCCGCGTCGAGAAACGCCCCGTAGAACATTTCCGCGGCGGCGCGCTGCACCCGGGCGTGCTCGTCCGAGGCGTGCCAGCGGCGATGCACCGACGGCGAGAGGCCCCGGCGCTCATAGTCCGGCCCGCGCCATACGTCATGGCTGCCCCCTTCGTACTGGCCGATGAGCGGCACGCCGAACGCCGCCGCCGCCTCGGCGTGGGCCTTCTGCCAGCCAAGCTGGTCCGGGAGGTAGACGTCGATGGCGAAGTCCGCGCCCCGCTTCGCGAAGGCGTCGAAGTCGCGGGTCGATTCCTCGACCATCGCCTTCACGTAGTCGGTGAACAGGTCGACCCCGTACATGTTCTTTTCCGGGTTCAGCTTCGCGTCGTCGGGCAGGTAGCCGACAATCGCGTAGCCGTTCGCCGTGGTGAACGCGCCGCGCCAGTAGCCCGTTGTGGCGACCCCCGCGCGGGCCATGAGGTCGGGCCGTCCGGCAAGGTCCAGATGGTCTTTCAGCGCCGTCAGGGCCTCCGTGGTCTGGCCGGAACCGACTTCCGTCCATGTGCCGATCACGAGCCGCCAGTTGCCGGCGTAGGGCGTGTCGGCGAAGGCCGCGTCGAGGGCGAGGGCCAGCGCCCCGGAAATGCGCCCATAGCCGAAGCGGTCGCCCTTCGATGGCGGGACCCTGTCCGGGTAATAGCGCTTGCCGATTGCCGCGGCGTAGGTCGTCGGCTGCACGAAGCCGGGCGCGAGGTTCCAGATTTCGTTTCCGGCCTCGACAAGGATCGGCTTGTCCGTCGGGTATCCTTCCGCCACGACCGCATCGGCGATCATGCGGGCGTATTTGCGCCACTCGTCCGAGGCGAGGGCCGCGTCGGGATCGGCGGCGACATACTTGCCTTCCGAGCCCAGCATGACCGGCGCGTGCACCCAAGCCGCCGCGTCCGCTTCCATGGCGGCGCGGACCTGCGCCCTCAGCGGCCAGCCGAACCCGCCGCCCCAGTAGGGATCGTCCATCGACGTCGTCTCGTCGGCGTAGGACTGGGTCGAACCGTTGACCGCCGACAGGTCCATAAAGCGGACGATGTCATAGCGCGACCACTCCGCGCGCGCGCGATCGTTCAGGATGCGGTCGGACGATGGCCTGAACTTCAACGGCCCGTGGGCCGCAACGTCGCCGACGCTGATGACCCGCGGCACGAACGGCAGGTTGCCGCGCATCGCCTCGGTGAACTCGACCGTGATGCGCCCCGGCTCGCGGCGCGGGTTGTATTGCTGGTAGCCGGTGACGGAGATGATGTCGGCGTCGGGGTCGCCGTCCCATTCAAGGACATAGGTTCCCGGCGCATCGGCCTTCGGGTCGATGAACATGCCATAGCCGACGATCTGGTAGCCATCGGGGATGGAGCGGATCGCCCCGTCGGGGTCGGCGTGGCCCCTCTCGATGAGAGTCTCAAGCGATAGCTCGGGCTTCGGCCCGTCCGGCCCGAAATAGCGCGCGCGAAGGCCGGTGAACGGCGTGCCGCGCACCTGGTCCGCATAGGGCCGCTCCACATAGTCGAAGATGGGCCCTAGCTGCACGATGCGCGCGCCCGCCGGCGCCGGGCGTAGATCGCCCCAGAACGCGGCGATAAGGTCAGCCTGGTCGCCGGGAACGGACGGCGAGGCAGCGGACGAACCGCTTGATCGGCCTGCGCCGGCCTGATCGGCCGCGGCGCTTGCAAGCAGGAGAGGGTCGCTTGCGCCCTTGGCCGTCGACATCTGCAGTCGACCCGCAACGGGCGCTGCGGCGACGGCGACGCCAAGCAACGAAAACGCGGCGGCAATTTTCATAACATCTTTCAAGACATCGTGGCGCATTGGCATGTGACCTCTCACGTGACCCTCGACCCCGTCTACTTCATCGCACACCCATCGCTGTATCGCATCCCTGCCGGTCGCCGGATGTGTACCGTTCGCGCCTTTGCGCCAGCAGTGCGGCGTGGACGATCAACAGGCAATTAGCACGCCGCGCGCTGGTACCCTGCACAATATTGCGACGCGTGGCCTGATGGTTGGCGATATTATACTTGACGTACCCACATTTATGAATCATATTGGACCTACAAGGAGATAGAGCCATGTCGGTCCTAGACGCCAAGCACTTTCATGATGAAGAAGCCGCCTACCGGTTTGTCGAGGCCGGCATCTGGCCGAATGGCCCGACCTGCCCGCATTGCGGCGGCGTCGACCGCATCGGCAAGCTGAAAGGCAAGTCGACGAGGATCGGCACCTACAAGTGCTATGACTGCCGCAAGCCGTTCACCGTTAAGGTCGGCACCATCTTCGAAAAGTCGCACGTGCCCATGCGCCATTGGCTGCAAGCCATTTTCCTGATGGGCGCGAGCAAAAAGGGCATCAGCGCCAACCAGCTTCACAGGATGCTTGGGTGCACTCTCAAGACCGCATGGTTCATTTCGCACCGCATCCGCGAGGCCATGCGCGTCGGTGATCTTGCCCCGTTCGGTTCGAACGGCGGCGCGGTCGAAGCCGACGAAACCTTCATTGGGCGCGACCGGCATAGCCCTTCGGCGACCAAGAACGTCCGGTCAGCCCAGAAGAACAAGGTTCTTTCGCTTCTTGATCGCGACACCGGCGCCGTCCGCAGCTACGTCGTCAAGGACCTGCGCATGAAGACCATCCTGCCGATCCTTAAAGCGAACATCGCGCGCGAGGCGCGGCTGATGACCGATGAAGCGGCGTACTATCAAGGGATTGGCTGGAATTTTGCCGATCACGGCGTCGTCACCCATTCGAAGGACGAGTACGTTAGCAAGGCGGATCGCTCCATCCACACCAACACCATCGAAGGCTACTACTCGATCTTCAAGCGCGGCATGCGCGGCGTTTACCAGCACTGCGACCAGCGCCACCTTCACCGCTATATGGCCGAGTTCGATTTCAGATATTCGAACCGCGTCAAGACCGGATGCGACGACGCCGAACGGGCGGGCCGCATCCTTGACGGCGCGGTCGGCAAGCGTCTTACCTATGAAACAACTCGTAGCAAGGGACGCGCCGATGCGTGGCGTCGGCGCGCAAGCTGGGTGCAATGGTAGAGAAGAAAGCGACGAAAAAGACAGACAAGGAGCAATCGGAAAGGTTCAAAAAACTCGCCCAAGAGTTAGAAGCCGGTGGCGACCTAAACCTCACCGAGGCAGAAAAGAAGTTTGATAGAGCAGTTAAAGATTTGGGACCAAAAATCAGAGAAGACACGTATTGTAGGTCCTGTTGACAAAGTGATTGATCCATAGACGGATCGATGCGATGTGCAGGAAGCCTGTGTAGCTATCGGCGGTTTTATCATACCTTGTCGCGACGCGTCGTGAGTTTTTCAGCTTGTTGAAACAGCGCTCGACGCG
>WGLS01000002.1 GCA_016125455.1 Alphaproteobacteria bacterium | reverse complement strand
GACATAACGCAGGACATTGCGTCGACGACGCAGCGTCGGCAATTGTCGCTCCCCCACACGGCGCAAGAGCGTTTCCAGCGAAGGCGATTCGCTGAATTCCGAATCAGAACTCATCGATTCATGAATCAAGGGGTGGTGCCTACGCACTAGTTCGCCCAGCAGAATTTGGTTGACAAATGGAGCCGTGGAAAGAAATAGTCCACCTTCGAGACCGTCGTCTCTACAATGGGCAATGAGTAACGACGCCAGTTTGCCATTGAGCCTCATCAACGAGACATCGAGCACAGCTTGCTGGTCCATGAACTGAAGTAGCCGCACCAGACGATCGTGACGGGCCTCGGTCCACGTGTTTGGAAATCCCGCATCGAGCTGACGCAAAATTCCCGTCAGCGAACCGGTGGTGTCACCAGAACGGTATCGATGGAATCCGACCGAGTTCGCTTGAGACTGCCAGGCTTGTTGATGTTCAGTGAGCTGTCGACTCAAACGACTGCCAGCATCCTTGACGCTCTCCAGGTCAATGACATGCTGACAATTTCCGACACGACGCAAGGGCCGCAGTTCCGCCAGACGGAAGGCATTGGCGGTGCGACCGAGATCTCCTGCGAACTGATCGACTGGACCAAGTTCGAAGACATTCGCAATGCGTTTGGCAGCTTGATATTTCGTCAGAGCGGTGAGTGTGGCCGCGATATTTGGCCCCACCGGCAACATCGGACTGGGCCACAACGTCGGGACATATTGCAGCGTAACGCGGTGCTCCGAGCGTATTTCAACGAGCGGGGCAATGCCGATCGGTCGACCGGCCAGCGAGACTGCCAAAGCGCGAGGACGAAACCGCTGTTCGCAGTTCTCCAGCAATGCGCGAAACCACTCGTAGCTGCGAAACACAGATGCCCCGCTGACGGTTCTCGCGCTCAGCTGGCGCCAGTCGTCGCCCCAGTCGTCCAATTGGGACAGGCTGTTGATTTCGTTGTATTGAAACATGAGGTCGCCTGAAGAAGAGAGTGTTCACTCTAACCCGCCATCAATCAGGCTCAACGGTGCAATCGATGTTCCAGGTCAATTCGTCCGATTTTGAGTCGTCTTTTGGTGCGAAACGGCAACCTGGGCAATCCGCGATGATGCACTAAATCCGCGCCTCGTTAGAATAGAGCGACAAACTTATTCACTCTTACCGGCGGCTCTCGCTCACAGTTTGCCCTCAGTGATTTATGTCGATCCACATCACATTTCCAAACACTCTGGCGACCGACGTCGATCTAGCCTCGCTTCCCTGGGAAACCCTCTGGGCGATGTCTCACAGCGACCTCTCGTCTACTCTTGTGCGGGTCGGCAAAGAAGCGGTCAAGCTGGGCGAGCTTTGTGCGGTTGACTGGATTGCGGACGACGCTGCAAAGCTGACCATCGTCAACAGCACCGCCGCCGTGCACGGGATCGCGACGCGTCTGAAAAGTGGGCAGGTTTTCGTCCAAGGAAATGCGGGACAACGAGCAGCCGTCGATATGACAGGCGGGCACCTGATTGTGCAGGGCGACGTGGGCGACGACCTCGCCGGAGCTTCTCCCGGAAAAACGGCGGGCATGCGAGGCGGAGAGATTCACGTATTTGGAAATGCGGGCCAGCGCGCCGGAGCCAGACTCCGGCGGGGTATTCTCGCGATCACCGGCTCAGTGGCCGAAGACTGTGGCTGCGACGCGCTCGCCGGCACGATCATTGTTCTTGGCCGCAAAGGCGCCAGAGCGGGCGTTGGCATGAAACGGGCTTCGTTGATCGTTTTCTCGCCGGAAGGTCTGGACGAGTTGCGATTTATTGCGGGGGCCACATCCCTTCCCACGTGGCTGCGAGTCTATTTTCGCTCTCTGGCTGCCAAGGGCTTTACAGTACCCCAGATATGGAATGAAGGGCCGTTTCAGCGCTTCACGGGAGATCGGACTGGGCTGGGCAAGGCTGAGATCTGGGTCTTGGCGGGAAAAACCTGACGTGCAAAAACAGACGAAAGTCCGTGCCACCAAGAGGTGATTTCATCCTGTTGTGCAAATCACTTCAGGACGAATTTTCGAGAGCTGAACCTCAAGCCATCTCAAGGCCACGCATGGTGCCGGTGGACGTCGCGAAACTCTCCACTTCGATGCCCATGCGTTGCAGCATCGAGACAAACAAATTCGGCAGCGGGTAGTTGCGTTTGGTGTCGAAGGCCAGGTGCTGGCCGTGCTGGAAACCACCGCCAGCAAACAGGACTGGCAGGTTGGTGGTGACGTGGGTGTGGGCATTGCCCATGTTGCTGCCGTAGACAATCATCGTGCGGTCGAGCAGGGTTTTGCCTTGTTCTTTGGTCTGTTTGAGATCGTCGAACAGCTCTCCCAGAAGTTTCATGTGCCACTGGTCGATGGCTTCGAGCTGCTTGAGTTTCTTTTCATTCTTGCCGTGGTGCGAGAGGGAGTGATAGCCGTCGGTGATGGCAATTTCATCGTGCAAATCGAGCGTCGGTGTGCTAACCGAATCAAGCATGATCGAAATGGCGCGGGTCGAGTCGGACTCCATGGCGAGCTTAGCCATCTGGTAGATCAGCTTGACTTTCTCCATGTACGCAGCCGGGCTGTCGACGTCCTTGGGCATCGCGACGGACGTTTTGGGCTTGGGTTTGAGCTCCCATTGTTTGGTCATAATGAGCCGCTGCTCAAGGTCGCGGACGCCGGTCAGATACTGGTCCAAGCGGTCGCGGTCTTTGGTTCCCAGGCTCTTTTGCAGCGATTTGGTTTGCGTGCTGACGGTGTCCATGATGCTCTTGCCGAGTTCGAGTTGTCGGACCTGAGCTTCGACTTCGGCTTTGGAGCCTTGCAGAAACAGTTGTTTGTAAATGTGGGAGGGTTTTTCCTCGGCGGGAATGACGACACCGGCGCCGGTCCAGGAAAGCGAACGAGCGCCACCCTTGGTGTTGACGCCCCAAGTCATGGCGGGGAAGCGTGTCAGATGACCTTGCTGTTCGGCAATGTATTGGTCAAGCGAGATCGTGTTGCGAAAGCCGCCGCTGCCTGGATGGGGAGCTGCGGTCAGAAAGCAAATATCCGCCGGGTGTCCGCCATCGACATCAGGGTGCCAGACTCCCGAAAAGACAGTGAAGTTGTCGCGATGAGCTTCGAGTGTCTTCAGGTAAGGAGACAGCTCGTAGCCTTTGCCCGCCGTCTTGGGAAAGAATTTTTCGGGCAATACACCGAGGTTATTACAGATGCCGATCATGCGATGAGGCGCTTCGAGATTTTTGGCGACCAGCGAATTGGCTTTGACAACGGCTGGGATCATCGCATCCAGCATGGGGAGCGACAGACCGACTCCGAGTCCCTTGAGAAACGTGCGACGCGGGAGGGATTTGTTGGTCAGGCGGAAGGTGGATTTCATGGTGGGGGGGCTCCGTGATCACGAGGGACGATGCGGAATGTCGAGTGATGGTTGTGGATCGATTTTCGTTGGCGGCTGTGGGCTGAACCCCTGGCGATTTGTCGGGGGCCAAGAATGAGTTACTTATTAAGAAACAACGGGCTTTTGACGATCTCGTGGATAATGGTCCGCATGCCGAAGTTATCGGCCTGGGCTTGGTCGACAATCCGGTCAATTTCATATCGATCGGAGAATCGGATGCCTGTGCCGGTGGCATAAACGAGCAATTGCTCGGTCATGTTGCGGGCGATCAGACGGTCCTGAACCGCCAGACGCAACTTGAGATCTTCGATGTTCTTGAACTTGCCCATGTTGCGAGGGAGTTCGCCGCTGGCATCGATTTTCTGAGCAGCGTGAAATTGAAAAGGCTGACCATTTTTTCCGTAGCCGAAAAGAGGTTTGGTCTTTTCGCTTTCGTCGATGGCGCGGTACCTGTCGCGCCAGCCGCCGACAACATCGAAAGATTCGAGGGCGAAGCCGACCGGATCAATGCTCTGGTGACAGACGTTGCACTCATCGAGGGAACGGTGCAGTGCCAGTTGCTCGCGAATGGTTTTTGCCCCGCGCGTGTCGGACTCGATGGCAGGCACGTCTTTGGGGGGCGGTGGTGGAGGCATGCCGAGGATGCGTTCCATCATCCAGGCTCCGCGGACCACCGGTGAGGTGGTTGTCCCGTTGGCGGTGACTTTCAGAACAGCGGCTTGGGTGAGGACACCGCCGCGCGGATTACCTTTGGGTACTGACACTTTTCGAATCTCAACACCGCTGACGCCCGGAATTTCGTAATGCAATGCCAAGCGCTCGTTGATCATCACAAAGTCGGAATCGATGATGTTTTTGACCGAAAGATTTTCTTTGATCAATGTCTTGAAGAAAGCCCGTGATTCATCCACCGCACTCAGCACCAGATAATCATCGAGGTAGTAATCGGCGTAGAGGTTTTCATCAGGCGAAGTGTCCTCAGCCTTCCGCAAGTCGAGCCAGTAATCGAGAAAGGCGTTCACAAAACGGTCGAATTTCGGATCGTTGAGCATGCGTTCGACCTGGGCGTCGAGCTGATTTGGGGTCAACAAGGACTTGCTTTGCGCCGCTGAACGAAGTTCTTCATCGGGAGCGGTATTCCACAAAAAGTAACTCAGTCGCGAGGCGATAGCGAACTGGTCAAGCTCGCCTGGCTCTTCTTCCAGGTACAAAAATCCGGGCGAACATAAGACGCCCGTGTAGCCTGTGAGCATCGCATCGCGAAAGTTGCTGCCAGTTTTCATGGCTGCTTCGACGAGATTGACAAAGGGGCGCACCTCATCGGCCTGGACCGGGCGCCTGTAGGCACGACGCATAAAATTCGCCATCAGGCGGTTGGCATCGCGTCCTGGATTATCGGTGAGGATATCAATCGAATTGCCTTTTTTAACGATCTTCAGATCCCCAAAGAGCAACTTGTGTCCGGCAGAGGGAAACTCGTTGTTCAGAGGGCCTTCAACTTTCATCCACTGATAGGCGACGCCGGGTTGCCCTTCGGGCGTGGCGTTCGGATTATGCCAGTCGGGCGGTCGTGAACGAAACAAGCGGACGGCGTCGGTGCGAATCATGTCCCCCTGGAGCAAATTGACTTCGATGGTCGAAACAGTCGGCTCGATCTGGGCATCGAACTCACCGACTTTCCGCAAAACACGTGGTTGGGTCTCCGAGTAAACATGGACCGGTTCAGCGCGTCGTCCGATGGAGGTCTTTTCGCGACTCGGCTTCCACCATCGCTTTTCGTTTTCGGGATGTGCCCAGAAAGTGTATGTTTTGAAGGTCAGTCGGTAGCGACCCGAGTGAGGCGCCTTGAATTCGTCGAAGCCGACTTCGATGGGCTCGTAGTTGCTGGCGACGACGCCAACCGCTTCTTTCTCGCGGATCTCTGGGTTCGCCTCGCCGACTGTGTAGGGACCTTTTTTCTCCAGCTTTTCGTCACAGTTCTTCAACGTTTGGACGTCTGCCTCATAGCCGATGAGAGGGAACGTCGCGCGTTCGGGGGAGCGATTGAATTCGCTGTAAGAGAATTTGCGATTGAAACGGGGTTGTTCTCGAGCGTAGTAGGTTCGATTGAGAGGCTGCGGTGGTTGAGTCTGATCGGCGATGACTTGGCGCAAAACTTCATCAGCGGTCTGAATATAGCGAGACATCTGCACGTGAGAGACATTGAGCGCTTCTCCGACTTTGTTGAACCGGTGCATTTCACCATCTTCGGGGAGCATGTGCTTGATATGCAGCCAAGGGGCATCCAGCAGGTCGCGGAGTGTGTTTTCGTATTCGTAGCGGTTGAGCCGGCGCACGACAGCGCGGCCGTCGGTGGTGATCGACTTTTGGTCGGCACTCATCAGAAGCGTGCGCAGGGCTTTTAGGAACGGATCAGTTTGTTTGCGGGTGAGCGTAGAGTCCGGCGGCATCTCCCCTTTTTCGACGCGGTCATGCATCTTTTGCCAAGTGGCGAAGACCTGGGGATCAGCCAGATCAACACTTAGCGCCGTGATGTCGAAACTGCCTTCTTTGGTCTCGGCGTTGTGGCAGTCGAGGCAGTTGGCGGCGAGGAATTCTTGCGGTGTCGGTTCGGCGGCGCGGATAGCGACTGGTAAGACCATTCCGATCCATGCAAGAAGCGCCAGGAAACCGGGTCGTCGGTGCGACATAGCGGGCGAGCCAATCGAAAATACGGGCGGGACCGCGACACTTCAGGGCGAAGCTGGCGGCAGTTAGGCGGGAAGAATCAATACTTCTAAATAGATCATAAACCCACCCGGCGACCAGTTCAAGCATTTATTGTCGCTGATGAGTAAGATTCGTCGCATTGAGACCCGTAATTTCTGAGCATAACGTGAAAAGACTTAAGGAAGCTTCAAAACTCGCGCATCATGGCACCATCGGCGCGCTTGCCCAGATTCTCGAACAGTTGCACTTCTATGTTTTCGGAGATGAAACGCACCGCGCCATCGCCCAGAACGAATTGTGCACCGCCGTGATGGAAGCTGCTGAAGCCTGGTGTCAACTGGGACAGCGGGAAGTCGATCTGGTCACGGAAAGTTTGTTGTTCGGGAGTCAATTCAACTCCGTTTTCGTTAGTCAGGATTGATTCGAGCGACTTGCTTTCGTACTGGTAACCACCAGCCGATTGGCTCCAGCGCTTCACCAGATTGATGGGAAAGCCCGTGTTGGCTAGCGAGGCACTCGAGCCAGACATCCAGCCGAGCTGGTTTTCGAAGAATGCTTTTTCTCCGACGTAAAGTGTGTAGGAAGCGCCGTCGGTGATGTCTTTGTGGGTTAAGGGTTTGTTGACGACGAAGGCCCCCAGACCCTCCTCGCTCAGAGGTGCGATGCGACCATCGAAGACGGCTGCGTAGTTGGTGCCGATGGCGATTGATGTTTCCAACCCTTGAGCGTTTCCGTCGAGACGCTCGAAGGGGACGCCCTGTGACTCGGGACTGGAAGGACAGCGCATCCACGAGATGAAATGCTCGGCGACAGCCTCGTTCTCGGGAGCGTAGACGCCATGGCGGAAATCGATGTGCGCGTAGACATTGCCTTCATTCATATGTGGCAGAATGCGGGGGAGCCAGCCCATGTGGTAGCCCTCTCGGACGTTCTCGATGGGGCTGGTCTGGTTGACGCTGCCCAGGGGGAGGCATTCCCACATGTGTTCGTAGTTGTGGATGGCGATGCCGATCTGCATGAGGTTGTTTTTGCACAACGAGCGACGAGCCGCTTCACGGGCTTGCTGGACAGCGGGCAGAGTGATGGCTACCAGCGTCGCAATGATCGCAATCACGACGAGCAGTTCAATCAGGGTGAAGCCGGGGTGACGGGATTGGGGAGTGTGTCGACGGGGTGACATGGTGGTGATCCTGCTTGATAGTAGAGCGTGGAAGAGGGTTAACCGCAGAGACGCAGAGGTCGCAGAGTTTCAGAAAGAAAGATTCAGTCTTAGTGTCTTCTCTGCGTGCTCTGGGTCTCCGCGGTGAATCGATAATTTAATCTGATGATTCCAGAGATTTCATGACGGTAATCTGCTGAGACACCTGGCCATCTTGATCCCTGCTCTGGGCGCGGACTTTGATTTCGGCGGCATCGCGGTCGATGGTGATGGTGACCTGGCCGGAGTTCTTTTGGGACCAGTCTTGCGGTGTGATGTTGATGGTTTCACCGGGGTAAGCCGGGTCGCGGGAAGACTTGTTCTGGGCGTAATCGAGGTAGGCGATCGCCAGCAGTTCGGTTTGCAGTCGGTCATCGAGAGCGTGGGAGGCGTGATGGAGGGTAATCAAAGTTTTGGTCATCCCGCCGCAGATCGCCAGAGTGACGAGCAGAGCCACGATGACGATCACGGTCATGTAGCCAGGACGAGAGGCACTGGCACAGCCAGTGGCACCCGAAACTGCACTGGCACAGCCGGTAGCAGCCCAGGGAACACAAGACTCAGTTGACGATCGCTTCAAAATGCGTTTCATCGGTTGCCCTCCACTTGAGAGGCAAGAGCCTCGAACACGAGCACGCGGGCGTGTTTCTCGAAAGCTCGCACGGAAGATTGCGGCGCGATGACTTCAACGCGAAGCTTGACGAGGCCACTTGGAGTTTCGAATGAGAACGTGCTGCGGGAGTCGTCGCCAGTGGCGAGAACAAAGCGTTCGACGGAGGGCGGCTGGTCGACTTGGCCTGCTTCGCGGATGATCGTTCCACCCGAAGTTCGATAGCGTAACTGTTGGCTCAGGTGAAGGGTCTGGTCGTCATCGGCGAGAGTGATGTCGGAAGGCATCGCTGAGGTGACGTCTTCTCGCAAACGTTCACCAAAACTTGCAATCGCGTGCAAACGCTGATAGCTCCGCGCGAGGCTCTGGTCGGTGTGCAGCGTCAGAAAGATCAGCCCCGTGGAAATCGAGGCGGCGGTGCCAAAGATCGCGATGACTAACAGCATCTCAATGAGGGTGAACGCGTGGCGGGGGAGGAGACTGGAACGCGGAGGTGGCGGAGAAGCGTCATACGTAGGGCGGTTGCTGCAACCGCCGTCTGCGTTGGCTGGTCCCGTCGGCTGCGGCAGCCGACCTACATTTTTATCTTTGTTCATCGTCATGCTCTCGGATCCAGGTGGTCAGGCGGATGGGCCGGATGAGGTCGCGTGGATCAAGGGGGGTCATCGTAAGATCGATGCGACGCAAGCCTTGGGCGTTGGTCTCACCGGCTGTGAGTGTCAACTGCGCGTGTTGCTCGTGGGCCAGTTCGATTAACGACTCACTCGCCGTCTCTTTAGGCATTACGGCCAGACGCTGGGCCACGTTCATCGCGACCTGCTGGAGACGGGCACGCTCGGCGATCTGGGCGTGCTTGAGTTTGACAGTGTGCAAGAGTGGCACGAGCCACGACGCCAGCGACCCGAGCATGATCAGGCAGACGATGATCTCTGCGGTGCCGAAGCCATTTCGCGATTTGGCTCCGGCCGGCTTGATCCGCGTGCCATGCTTGCAGCTTGGGGCAAGCATGCTCCGCGAAGCGAATAACGCAACGCAGGTCAAACGGCGTCTCGGCATGCTCACCCAAAGCTGTGAGCATGGCACGGGGGGATTGAGATCGTCTATTGAACGCATCATGCCAGGTCTCCCATTAGGTCGACGAGAGGAGCAAAGAACGAGATCGCGACGAACAAGACGAACGCTCCGAGGATCAGCATGACCAGCGGGCGGAGCGCTTCGCGGCGCATTTGACGTCGGTGGTACTGGTCCAGGTCGAGTTCGCGGGCCAGACGCTGGAGGGAGTCTCCCAGGAGCGGGGTCGGCTCAGCCGCTTTCAAGACGCCGGTTTGCCAGGTGTCGATCAGGCGGACCTGATGGAGGCTGTCCCAAAGATTCTGGCCCTGTTGAGCTTCCCGACTGACGCGAGCCAGTTTGCGACGGATGACGGGGTCGTTGTGATGACGGGCCAGCCCGTCGATGGCAGCCGAGAGGGGCCGTCCTGCAGTGGCGCTCACCCCCAGCAGGCGCAAAAGATCCACGGTGAAAAGGCGCGGGTTAATGAGGTGAAAAAAGCCGTACATCGCCCGTCCGTGACGACGCCTCTCAAAGTAGCGTCGGATCGCATCGCAAGTGATGACTAAGCCAATGCCCTCCCACACGGGAGACCAGATGGCGAAGTAGTTCGTGAAGTGAATGAGGCCTTCGGTCGATTCCGGCAAGCGCGAATTGAAGTCCAGAAATATTTCTTTATACTTGGGCATGATAAAGACCATCAAAAACGTCAATTGCAAGACGATGATGCTGATGACGCTGGCCAGGTACAGGGCGCTGAAACTGTGTTGTTGACGGGCCCGGTCGAAGCGGAGAGTCGCCAGTTCGAGGGCATCGCGAACAGCCGGAGACAGCGTGCCCGACTCGCTGCCGACCATGACTGCCAGACGTCCTTCTTCGGGGACCAGGTTACGATAAGGACGTTTGTCGAGAGCTTGAGCCAGATCTTCCCCGGAGCGCAAAACGCGTGAGAGAGCCAGTAGTCGACGCCCCCGCTTGCCGCCAAATTCGTATGCATGCCCTTCCAGCACCTCATCAAGCGGCAGATTGTTGCGAATCGCCGTCTCGAGGATCCACAACGTTGACAGCGACCGCCCGGAAAACGCCTTCCAGGCGACCGTCGCGAGCGTCGCGATCAACAGGATGAGTAAAAGAAGGAAGCCCATTGAAGAATCGTTCGAGTTAAAGTAGCAATTGAAAGAAGAACTCAACAGGAGAAAACAGATTTCACCACAGAGGCACAGAGGTCACGGAGTAAGAAAGGGAAGATGGTTCGACTTCTTCGTCAGGCTCTGTGTCCTCTGTGCCTCTGTGGTTAATTTTCTTTCCTCCTTGGTGACTTTTAAATGGTGGGTTGCGCCGAGCCTTAACCCACCCTACGAGTTTTATCTTTGAGCGATCAGGACAGGTCATTGAGAAGTTTGGTTAATGGCAAAAATAAGGCGCTCACGATGAAAAAGAAGACGATGCCCGAGAGGACGATGATGAGGGGCTCGGCGAGGGAGGCGATCAGCATCGTGAGGTTCAGGGCGCGGGCGGCGTACATGCCGCCGAGGGATTTGAGCGAATTCGAGAGAATCTCGGGCTGACTTTCCCACTGGCAGGTGCGAATGATTTCCATAGGAAGTTGGTGAAAGGGAGCGCTGGCTTCTTCCAGGCTCATACCTTCTTCCATGCGTTGTCCCCAGGCAGTTGTCAGACGGATCATCTCGGGGTCTTCGGTCGCTTCGCCCGCCAGGCGGACGGCGCTCGGGAGGGCGACTTCGTGTTCGGTCATGAATCCCAGCGCATAACAGAGTTTCGACATCGTGGTGAACCGACTGACCGAGCCAAACAGCGGCACGTAACGCAGGCACTTGGGAAACAGGTAAGGATCGAAGCGGCTCCAGACATGCACGCCGAGCACACACGCCGCCGCCAGGAGCAGCAATACCCAGCCACGCTCGTTGAGAAACGACGAGGTGTCGAAGAGCCACTTCGTCAACAGGGGCAATTCAAGGCCAAAGCCATCGAAGACGTCCACGAACTGGGGAATGACAGTCATGAGGACGACGATGAATAGGGCACTCGTCAGGCAGAACAGGAGGATCGGCCCGGCCAGTCCGATCAGCATGCGGGTCCAGAGTTCTGTCGAGGACTTGGCATAGGTCACATAGTCGGCAAGCGTCCGGTCGGGATGACCGCTGGCCAGGCCCGTTTGTAAGGCGAAGAGAAGATCGCGCGGGGCGCCGGCCTGGGTCAAGGCCAGCTCGACACTGTCGCCTTGTTCGAGTCGATCGGCCAGCGCCAGCAGATGACGCCGGAGTTGACCTCCGCTGAGCGAGGAGTCTTGCAGTTCTTCTGCGAAAGCGCGGAGGCCGGGGACGACGGGGAGATTGCTGGATGTCAATTCGGAAAGCTGCCCGGCGAGCAGATGCGCATCACGGCGCGAGAGGAGCTGACGTCTGGCGTCGGTCCTGTGTGGTTCGGGTTGTGGGTTGTCGGTGGTCACGGGGTGTTGCCGGGATTGTGAGTTGAAGGATTAAAAATGAATTGATTTTGAGGCGTTTCAGCTTTGTGAACGAACACGTGCCTGTAGCTCACCCTCATCCGGCCTGCAAAGCCAGGCCACCTTCTCCCTCAAGGGAGAAGGAACGAAGACAGCTCCCTCAGAGGGAGAAAGAACATTAGGGAGCCAGAAAGAATGACATCGGTCACATCAAACGGTTAAGGCTTTCATAGCTTTCGGCCATAGGGATGAAGACGGTCAGGGCGTAGAGGAAGACGGTGATCCCGCCGACGAGGGCCAGGAGGATCATCGGCATGACGAGTTGAAACCACAGCAAGCGGCGATTGGCACGCTGCTGATAGAGGTCGGCTGCGCCCTTGAGAGTTTGGCTGGTGCTGGCGGATTGGCTGCCGTGGGTGACGATCCATGCCAGATACGGGGACAGTTCGCCTTTGAGGCGATCGGCGTCGCCCGCGATGTGTGTGCTATCGGCTCGCACGAACAGATCGAGGAGCGCATCGTCGCCCATGGCTTGGGCGGTGAGTCGCAGCGCCTGGTCGTAGGGGATCTGCTGGTCCATCATGACGGCGAGGAGTCGCGCAAAGGTCGCCCGTTTGAAGTTCTCGAGCACCGGACGAAGCCCGGGCACATAACGCCACAAAGGAGACGATGAAGTCCGCAGGAAGCGTCCATCGTTGAAACGCGACCACCAAAGGATAATCGAGACGAACACCAGCGGCGGAATCCAGAACCAATACAAACTCGTGATCCGCAACTGATGAATGACAGCCAGCGCCCACGGCAAAGGCATGCGAAAATCGGCGTAGAACGATTCCACGCGCACAAACACCAAATTGAGCGTCCCCAAAAACAACAGGTACGACGTCAGCGCGACAATCACCGGGTAGACCAGCGAGCGATTGATTTGTTGACGCAAGTCGATGAGCCGCAGCACATGTTCTGAGAAGAGTTGCAACACGCCTGCCAGTCGCCCGCAGGTCAGACCGGCCTGCACGATCTGTTGATAACTGGTTGAGAAGAGGCCGCCCGTGCTGGCGACGGCATCATCCAGCGGCACGCCGCGGACGAGCTGGGTATGCAGTCCGCGGAGGGCTTGCTGAACACGTCCACCAGTGCGCGGCACATAGGCTTCGATGCCGGCTTCGAGTGGCCGGTCGCTACTGGCCAGCGGCACGAGAATCTCATTGACCTGACACAGCTCTCTGAGCGTCAGCGGAGAAGTCGATATCGTTCGTTCGAGGTGGGTAGCGCTCATCCGGTGCCTCCCGTAATCGCCACGCTCTCGTCTTGACGCAGCAGGTCCGACCCGAGCACACGCAGCACTTCCGCAAACGAGGAGGCTCGAGAACGAATCACGTCCAGCCCGCGTTGCTTGAGTGTGCTCATGCCTGAGCTGATGGCGATCTGTTCGAGTGACATGACATCTAGGCGCTTGAGAATGGCCTGCGAGACGGCTGGTTCATCCGGGTCGAGCATTTCTGAAATCACCATGCGTCCGAAATAACCTGTACCCCTGCATTGCTCACAACCGACCGGCAGGCCGACTTCGGTCACGCCCTGCTCAGCCAGTTCCTCGGGAGCGGGAGCCATACCATGACAGGCACACAGACGCCGAAGCAGTCGCTGGCAAAACGCCCGCAACAAGCCGCTGCGCAACAGATAGGGTTCGATGCCCATGTCGTTGAGTCGGCTGATGGCGCGTGTGCAACTACCGGCGTGAAAGGTAGTGAGAATCAAGTTACCAATCAGCGACGCCTGGAAGACGGTCTCAGCGGTTTCACGATCACGGATTTCGCCGACCATGATGACGTCTGGGTCTTGACGCACCATTGATCGCAAGCCCGTCATCATGTCCATGCCCCCTTTGGGATTGACCGAGGTCTGGTCGACTTCCGACACCAGACATTCCACGGGATCCTCTAAAGAGACCAGACTCCGCTGCCCGGCGGAATTGTGGATAATTTCCCGCAAGGCGGCATAAATCGTCGTGGTTTTTCCGCTTCCCGCAGGTCCATTGAGCAAGATGACGCCGCTGGTTTCCAGCAGGCAGTGCTTGAGTGAGGCAGCGATATCGGCGGGGAGGCCGAGTTGGTCGATCGAATCAAATCGACCGGTCGAGGCAAACAGGCGCACGACGACCTTTTCGCCATGCAGCGTGGGAAAGACGCTGATGCGTGTCTCGTCTTGCGACATCGGCGAGAGGATGCGACCTTCCTGTGGAACATCGACGCGATAAGTCAGTAAACCCGCGAGAACTTTGAGACGAGCAACAATGTTTTTGCTGATCGCCTCCGAGAAGGTGGTCACTTCGTGGATGACGCCATCGATGCGGAAACGCATTTCGACCCCATTGCCCGTGGGCCGAAGGTGAATGTCACTGGCGCCGATCAGGCGTGATGTTTTGAGAATCGTTTCGACGATTGCAGGCACCGACTCGGCGCGCTCCAGCAAGAGGCCCTTGGGGCAGTGCTCCCGAAACCACTGGTCCAGCTCCACGGGTCGGCTCGCTTCCTGCATGGATGTGATGAAATGAAGGTGTGATCGTTGACATGAAATGTCTTGAAAGCTCATTCCCCCCGGCGACTCGCCGGGGCTAAACATCGACTCAGCCACGTTTGAAGCGAATCGCGAGCTCTTGACGCTGCTCGGTCACGATGTCGACGTGTTCCCAAGTGCCGATCCCCTGAGCCGAGCAGGTCATGACGCGCTGTCCGACCGTCAGTCGCAAGCCGTCATGTGGCTCTGAAGGCACCAAAAGATTTGACATCGGTGTAACTTGAGCGAGCGTTGTGTGCTGCCACTGCGGCGCAAGTTCTGCATGGACGCCCCACCCGGCAATCGCCACCACGACGACTGTCAGCGCGCCGGAAACGGCGGTCCGCATCTTGTGATGACGCTCCATCTGGGTGTCGACATAACGCAGGACATTGCGTCGACGACGCAGCGTCGGCAATTGTCGCTCCCCCACACGGCGCAAGAGCGTTTCCAGCGAAGGCGATTCGCTGAATTCCGAATCAGAACTCATCGATTCATGAATCAAGGGGTGGTGCCT
>WGLS01000028.1 GCA_016125455.1 Alphaproteobacteria bacterium | reverse complement strand
GGCGTCCGCATCTCGATCCTCCGCGATACCCCTGTCCGCGAACGATCCTGCAATGACTGATTATCCATGTGACCTCCTGTCTAACGAAAGGGGTCAGTTCTTCCTGTCGTCAGGGGGTCAGTTTGTCGTGTCGCCTGACACCGGCTGATCCGTGAGGAAGTCCACCGAGACAAAAGCGAAGCGTCAGACGGAAGCCAGCACATCACCTGAACCATGCCGAAAATCCTGTCACGCCGCGGCCCTTGGCGGATGGATACGACTGTCTGCGAATAGTCTCAGACCATGTCTAAAGACCAGTCCTTAGCTGCCGATCATCATCAGGCCCGCAACACCCGCAAGGCGGTGCTCGCCGAATGCTTACGAAGAAACTGCGGGCCGACCTTCGAAAGAGGGCGGCTTTGTTGCGTAGGGCGAAACCTGTGCCTAGGAATCTTCGCTGAGCGCCGGGGCTTAGCGGCCACCGAGGAGGCCTGTGCGGACGCCGCCCCAATCCTGCCAGAGCGCCAGGGCGGCAACTACGCCGATCACCAGGAGGAGCAGCGCCGTGTCCGCCCGCCTGTACATGCGCTCCTTCTGCGTTTCAACGCGCATACGCTCTGACTTGACGATTTCGGCGACCTGCGCGCCGACGCGGGGGATCGACGCGCGCAGCGCCGCCGCGGCTTCACGCGCGCTGTCAACGGCGATGTCGCCTGCCAGCGCTGTCGCATCGATGCCCGCCGGGGCAGGGCAGCCGCCTCGGCGCACCAGGACGCTGTGGGCGGGCTCGGCGGTGATCAGTTTGGCCAGCGTCGCCGCCGTGCCTTCAAGCGCGGCGTCCTCCGACCAAAGCGCAATGCGCACGACGCTCGGCCCGATTGTGGCTTTCGGCGGCGAAGCGGCCAGCTGCAGCCGGACAGGGGCGTGCTCGGCGAGTTCGCTGGCCAGGGCGGTGGCCCAGTCGAGATCGGCGCGGGCGTGAAGGATCAGGGTTGCAACCAAGGCCTAGACTTTCTCGGCTATGTTCGCAGTAAATTCTTCATTCGTCTTTTGGCGCGCCTCGTGGAACTGTCGGAACGAAGTGTGCGCATCCACTGGAACCATAGTTTTGACCTTTCGAGCAACGACACCGATCTCGATGGGTTTCATCAGCAAGCGGCCGATCCAAGGATTGATCCGCGTCACGGCGTCGTCGCCGCCGAATTGTTCACGAAGCTTCTTGTGCACAAAATCCCTCAACTTCGGGAACAGAGCTACAAACTGGTTCGGGTAGTTCGGGTCGAAGCCGTCATACATCACTTTCTCAACCTTGAATCCAAAAGACTCTATGAGTTCAACGAAGGTCTTTTTGTCGAACGTTCGGATGTGCGTGTAGTGAACTGGCAGGCCGTGATAATTGGAGTAGTAAAGAAAATCTTCGAGATAGGGGACGCGTGCGGCAAGTAGGCCGCCATCGCGCAATGCCCAATTTGCGGTGACTAGAAAATTCGAAACGTTTAGAACGTGTTCGATGATGTCGGTTGCTGCGATGACGTCGAAATGGTCCTGAAACGGGAGATGCTCAGCATTCGCGAGGTAGCCATCCACCTGATGACGATTGACTACGTCGCTCAGCGACGGGGCGGCGATGTCGATGGCGGTGACGCTGCGCGGTTTCGATTTCTTGAAGTTCTGAATTAAATAGCCGCGGCCAGAGCCGACGTCGCAGACGTCTTTCCCGGTAATGTCTCCGATAGCGCGCGCGAAGTTCTCTGACAGAATCTCTACGTGGCGATTGCTCGTCGCTGGGTTGGCCTGATTGCGCTCCGCGAGTGTGTCGTAGGTGTCAATATAGGACATGATGCCAGGATCTGAACGATCGCTTGAGCGCAGATACTCCTTGAACAGAGGATGCACCTTTGCTCGCCAACCACAGCTCGGACAGGCTTCAATCTGAAGTTCGACGGGTGTCCGGCAATCGGCGCAAACTATCACTTCCAAATACTCCAATTAGCCTGAGACGGCCATCTTCTGCTGCCTGCGATTTTCAGGTTCAGCAACCGCCCACTCGCCTTCCTGATGGAACAGGCCTGGATCGAAGGCGAGACGCCCCTCGATCCGCAACTGGAAGGCTCGTGACAACAGGTCGTACCTGACGGCTGTAGATCCATCGACCATATCGAAGTGCTTGAACAGGCCCATGCCAAACACATACTCGCCGCCTGTAAGCTGGCAGTTCGGAACATGCAGGCGCAAACGTATGATGTCTCCAGCCTGAACGTCTCGCTCGTAGTATGGGCTGAAGTTGCGTGTTACGCCGATGCCGTCAGGCGTCATGAACAGCACGGATAGACGGAAGCGGAAATGTCCGGTGTCTTCTGCGCGAATACCAGTTTCAAGAGTGAACGCTGCCCCGCTTTCGATCCGGTTAGTCAGTTTGCCCTTCGTGTCGAGAACGCGAACTTGATTGATCTTCAGTCCACGCTCCCCGGGCCAGCGCTCTATTCCCTCAACGCTTGATTCGTTTTGATCGTCAAGCATGGCAGCAAACATTTGTTGTTGCCACGGCGGCAGAGCCACACCGTCGCTGCTGAGCTGCTCGCCTGCCGGACCTTCGTAAGAGGCCTGCGTCCAATCTGATCCATCTGGGGCGATTGTTTCTTCCACGGGGTGGGCCAAAGCTGTTTCATGCTCTGATGGTTTCTCGGAGGTCCCGCTCGCCGTTGCGTCAATTGCATCACGCTTTGTGTCTACCTCCGCCCAGAGCGCTTCTGTCTGCTTGCGCATCTTGAAGTTCAGCTCTTCGACATAGGCCTCATAGATCCGCACGACATCGAGCGCTGCGCCGTCCATGAGGATAGAGCCCTGATGCATCCAGATCGCGCGGTCGCAGAAGCGCAGAATCTCAGCGGTGGAGTGGGAGACGAGCAGCAGCGTGCAGCCGGATGTCGCGAGCCGTTTCATGCGATGGGCTGACTTGGCCGCGAAATAGGCGTCGCCGGCGCCGAGCACTTCGTCGACGATGAGGATGTCCGGCCGGATGGCGGTTGCGGCGGCAAACTGCAGGCGCGCCTGCATGCCCATAGAGTAGGCTTTGACCGGCTGGTGGAGAAAGTCGCCGAGTTCCACGAAGTCGATGACTTCCTTCAGCGCTTCTTCGAACGCATCGCCGACGAGGCCGTTATAGTTCAGCGAGGCAACGATGTTCTCATGGCCGGTGAATTCCGTGTGGAAACCAAGACCGAGTTGCAGCAAGGCTTGAACGCTTCCGTCAATCAAGACGCGGCCGGTAGTCGGCGCGAAGTTTTGGGTGATGAGGCGCAGCATCGTCGTCTTGCCCGCACCATTGCGGCCAATGATGCCGACGCGTTCGCCCCGCCGTATCTCAAAGGAGACATCGCGCAGGGCATGGAACTCACCGTGTTTGGGAAGCGACTTGCTCCGCAGAAATTTCGGCAGCCCGATATTGTCAAGCACCTGTTCCTTGCGCGAACCATAAAGGTTGTAGATTTTCGAAACGTGCTCAAACCGGATAGCGGCGCGTTCGGCTTCAGGCGAAGTCATAGAAAACCTGCTTGCTGCGGTGGAAGACTGAATATCCAAGTATGAAGAAACCCAGCGAGACTGCGGCGCCGATCGCGAGGATTTCCGGCGGAGGGATCCGGTCGAGAATGATGATGTATTGGTAACCAGTCACGAAGTAATAGAGCGGGTTGAAAAGCATGAGCGTCTTCATGCCTTCGGGAATCATGTCCGGCGTGTAGGCGATCGGTGTGATGATCATCAACATCATCGTGACGAAATAGATCAGCTGCGTAAGGTCGCGTACCAGCAATGCGGCCAGCGACAGGAGCCAGCAGACGCCGACCGAGAACATCAGCTGAAAGACCATTACGACCGGGATCAGCAGGAACACCCAGCTCGGCTGGCTCCACATGAAATCGCTGAACAGGAGGATCACCGTGCCGCTGAGCATGCTGGCGCTGCCAACCAGCACGCTGCGCAGCGGGATCATTTCGGCCGGAAACACAGTGTTCAGCATGACGGCCCGGTTGGACGACAAAGACAGCGTCCCGCTCGAGAGAGACTGCGCAAACGCCAGGAACGGGACAATCCCGCAGAACACGTAAAGGACATACTCGGACGTCGAGAGAGACGGAATGCGCACTTTGAAGATCACCGCGTAGGTCAGCGCATACACCGACAGCATCAGCAGAGGGCCCACGATGACCCAGACGACGCCGAGAACAGACCCGGCGAATGACGCTTTGATATCGACCCAGGTTGTACGCAGGAGAATGCTATGGTGGCGTACAATCGCGGCAAACGGAGCAATCAGCGCGAGCAGTAAACGAAACATGGCGGCATAGTCCCTAAATTGCGCCTGGCCACCTTCGCCAAGAGGTCGGTAATCCGGACCGAACCTGCATCCTCTCAGCCTTCTCGACTGGCTAACATGCTTGAAAGCTTTCTTGCAATACGCTGGGGCAGGTTCTGGGTGAACCGGGCAATAACCTGCCGCTGCCGGGCTTCCCGGCTCGCCCGGCGGGCCTCTGCTTCGTGATATCTCTTGATGTCATCATCATGCGTGTCGAAATGCCTGTAGTCGCGAGGCGGCGCCTCGATGAAGCTTTCGAGTTCCTGCAGGGTCAAACCAAGCTTCTTGGCGACAAATGCCGTGTCGTGAGCAAGCTCATTGTCCGAGTAGAGCGGCTTTTCCAGCTCGGCGAGCGCCGCCTCGCGGGTCATCGAGCCGGCGACGATCAGGCTGGAAAGGTGTGCCTTGCGCTTGTCGTAGCCGAACTTCACCGGCAGGTAGTGCGCCTGGTACCACCGCGTCCAGATCGATTCATAGTGCTTGCCGCCATAATAGCGCCAGCCAAAATTCTGTTCGAGGTGGGCGATCGCTGACGCTTTGTCATAAGGCATCAAGTTCAGCGGCGCGATGAATTTCAGTTGCTGCAGCATTGTCACGTAGTAGTCGTGAAAGTCCAGCAGCGGGAACCGCTTCAGGCGCCCCTCGCCGAACCGGCGATGAATGTCCCGGATGTGGCGCGCATCCATGGCATCATAGCCCCAGGCTTGTGGAAGAACGCCTTCGGTCGCGAAGTTCGTGCCGCTGATGACATATGTCAGGCCGTGTTCTAAGGCTTTGCCCACGAGCGCCGCCGTGAACGCATGGTCCTGGGGGATGTCCTGGTTTGCAACATTCGAGCAGAGGAAGGCACGCTGCAGGTCGCGCATTTCGTTCCAGTCGATGACGACCGTGTCGAGATCCAGCCCGAGTTTCGAGAGCATGATCTCGATGTTCTTGACAGCGAGCTCCGAGTTCCATCCCGCATCGACGTGAACCACAAGCGGTCGAAGGCGCCATTCGATCAGGCGCGTGGCAAGGTATGAGGAATCAACGCCGCCAGACAGTCCGATAATACAATCATACCGCTTGCCGGCGCCTTCAGAGCGGATCTGTTCAAGAAGCGCGTCAAGTTCAGCGGCGCCCGCCTCATCCGGTTTCCAGTAGGGACGCAGCTCTCTGTCGAACTTATGGCAGTTGCTGCAGACGCCGTCCGCATCGAAGGTGATGTCCGGATCGGTCGTGTCCATGACGCATTTTATGCAAACGCGGTATTCCCGTGCTTTGCCATCCGGCATCCAGGCGACCTTCGGGTGAGATGTCAGTGGCCGCAAAGGTCTTCCACAATACTCAGGAGCCGTCCTTGTTCCCGCTCCCAACACAATTGGCGGGCTGCGGCGAGCGCTGCCGTCTTATAGGCATCAATTTCAGCGTTTGACAGGCCGTCAATCGCAGCACGTACCGTTTCGGGATCAACACGGGCAACGGTGCGCCCATGGCCGTGCCTTGCCAGGAGCGCCGCCATCTCCGGCAGATCGCTCGTCACCAGAGCGAGGCCGGCCATTGTATACTCAAAGAATTTGTTCGGAAGGACATATCGCCTCTGCGGAGAGCCATCTGCATAAACGAAGTAGCCTATATCGGCTTCGTTGGCGCGTTTCAGGAGTTCGGAATAGAGCGCCGGAGCCTCTATGCGCACGCGCTGGCCCAGGTTCCTTTCAGCGACCAGGGCACGCAGTGAGGCAAGATATGCGGCCTCTCCCGGGCCGCGAATGACAAGATGAGTATCCTCCCGCCACAGCGCCGCTGCCTCGATCGCGGTTTCGAGGTTTCTGAAGGGCGTGACAATTCCGTGGTACAGGACCGTTCGCAATGGCCCTGTCGGCCGGAAGTCAAGCGGTTCAAAAAAGGGCATGCTGCGTATGACCCGGGCTGGACGTTTTAGGTTATGCTCGGCGGTCAGCCGCTCGGCGATACCGTCGGACACTGTGACGACCTGGTCGGCCCGTGTGAAATAATGGTCTTGCATGACCTTGATGAACGGTCGCTGGTGCTTCACCCAGGCAGGCTCTTCCGGCAGGGCTCCCAGCATGTACTCGTGCGAATCCACAATCACTTTTGCGCCGTAGCGCCGCGCGAGTTCCGCGGCCGGCGGGCAGGTCTGGTTGTCATGGGCAATCACCAGCGACGGCGTCAGGTCTCGGTTGGCGGCCGCGATCCGAACGATCTCTGCTGCATCGAGACGCCAGTTCGGCAAGCTGTTGTAGATGAGCCGGGCAGCGACGCCGGGCACGATACCCGTCTTTGCGATCGAATGCCCGAAGCGCCGCCGGAACCCGTCGCGCTGTATGGCCCGTCCCGAAGAATATCCCGCATTGGACAGGCGAACGAAATGCCAATCGGGGGGCCTGAGGCAGCGCCCGTCATACCCGCAGACGACAACCTGCCATCCGGCAGTCATCAGCGCCTGCGCCTGCCGGACTACGCGCGGTTCATCGGCGGCTGGAGTAAAGGTGATTATCCAGGCGGTCCGCTGGCCGCCGCCAGCGCCGCGCTCCAGCCTGGCCTGCTGGCCGCCCTCGTATTCCGCGATCCGATCAGTCATGCCCGTTTCCAGTTCAGATCCCTTTTGACTCTTAGGCGATGGGCACCGGGGCCGACAACCCGGCGGGTTGCGGCTGCCTGATGAACTTCTGCGATTGAACTCCCCCTGCCGGACCGCTAAACGGCGATCAGGAGTTGCGTATGGAACGGATTAGCCCCGCGGCCTTGGCCAAGTATCTTCAGGCCGACCCGATCGGATCGGCAAGCCTCAGCCTGCCCGCTTTGAATGGTAAGGTCCTGACATCGCAGCGCTGGCTCGACGAAATACCCGCCAAGCGGCTGATCTTTCATCGCCTGTACGCGGATTTCCTGTCGACGGAGAGCGCGGGCTCGCTGCTCGACGTCGGAGGCGGCCTGTCGGCGCTCACGCCCGCTCTTGCGGCTGGACGACGCTACGTCCTGGCGGATCCGCTCCATCACGAATCAGAGGCGGGGCTTGCAGCCGTGCGGCAGGCGGCTGACGCCTTCGATCATCGTGGCGGTGACTGGTTCGACCTTGATCCTGACGAGCGTTTTGACGTCATAGTTGCCAACGACCTGTTTCCGAATGTCGACCAGCGCCTGGGCCTGTTCGTGGAATGGGCAATCCCGCGCGCGCGCCGGATCCTCCTGTCTCTTACCTACCACAACGCGCCGCGCTGGTACCGGGTCAAGCGGGTCGATGCCGAGGAGCACCTCACTGTCCTTTCGGTAGACGGGCAAAGGACGGCTGCGATGCTGGCGCCCCATGCCGATCGGATCGATGGCTGGGACCCTAGCCTGTTCGACGCGAACCCGCCCTCCTTGTTTCCGAACGGTCGGCAGGTTGTGCTTGCAGAAATCCGGGGAGACGCTTGATGGCTGGTGAATCACGCGAACTGCGCTTTGCCTTCTTCGGAGACTCGATTTGTACCGGGCAGGGAGTTTCACTCCACCGGACCTGGGCCGCGCGGCTGGCGGCGCGGATTGAGGCGGAACTTGCCAGCCAGGGGCGCAAAGTTTGCGTGCTGAACCCCTCGGTCAACGGAGAGACAACCCGCCGCGCGCTAGAGAGGATGGCTTTCGACATTCAGGGCTCGGGCGTCGATGCTATTTTGATCCAGTTCGGTCTGAACGATGCCAATCGATGGGAAAGTGATCGCGGCTTGCCGCGGGTGAGCGAAGCCGCATTTGCTGCCAACCTGCACGAACTAATCGCCCGCGCCCGTGCCTTTGGCGCCGGGCCGGTGCTGCTCAACACCAATCACCCGACGACGCGCGATCAGATCCCGTTTGCGCATTATGCGGCCACCTACGAAGACGGAAACCGGCGTTATTCAGACATCATCCGGCGAGTGGCAGCAGAAGCCTGCGAGGTTATACTAACCGATATTGCGGATGTCTTCGCCCGGACGGTATCGCCGGGCCGGCCGCTGGCCAGCCTGCTGCTCGCTGACGGTCTGCATCTCAGCCAGGAAGGACATGATGTGTACCTCGAGGCGCTTACGCCCCCTGTCCTGGCTGCGGCACGTGCTGCCGCGCGCCTTGCCGGATGAACATCCTGGTTCTCCATAACATTGAGGATTTCCGAAGGGTTCGGAGATCCACGCTGGACTACCTGTTGTGCTTCGAGCGTTACCAGCCTCTCCATTCTTACCACTACCAGCGTATCCTTGATCCGCCGCCAAAAGAGGTCTCAGCCGCAAGGTGGGACGCGGTGATCATGGACAGCACAGCGCTCGGCATCGTGACCGTTCGGCCTCAAAGCCGGTACTTCCAGATCCGTGACCATTGGGAATTTCTGAGGAAACCTGGGATCGTCAAACTGGTCTTGCCGCAGGACGATGCCAATTGCGGGGGTCTGATGGATGACTGGTTCAGCGACTGGGGGGTGCAGTTTGTCTTTTCCGTCCGCGCAAGGAAGCATTGGCCGGTTCTCTATCCGCGTTCGGTCAAGTCGGCCGAGTTCCAGGAATGTCTGCCCGGATACATCGACGACGCGTCTTTGCCCGGATTGCGGACCTACTCCAAAGCCTGGACGAAACGATCACGTTTGATCGGCCAGCGCGTAACTATGTATCCACCGCGCGGCGGCCGCCAGGGACGCATGAAGGGCGTAATTGCTCAGGCGGTCAGGGCAGCGGCGGCCAAACGCGGTCTGAAGGCGGATATCTCGACCGATCCGGCCGACACGTTCTTTGGCGATGACTGGTACCGCTTCCTTGGCGACTGCCAGCACGTCCTTGCCACTGAAGGCGGGCTGAGTATCCATGACCCCTATGGCGAGATCGCCGATCGGATCGACGCTTTCACGGCGGGTCATCCCGGCGCTTCCTTTGACGAGATTGAAGCTGCCTGTTTTCCCGGCCTCGACGGTCAACATGTATTCAGCGGCTTCACGCCTCGCATTCTTGAAGCGGCGGTTTGCGGCGCGAGCCAGGTCCTCGTCGAAGGTGACTATCTTGGCGTTCTCGAGCCCGGCGTGCATTACCTTCCGGTCAAGCAGAACGGATCCGATATTGAAACCGTTTTGGACGGCCTCGGTGATCGCGCCGCCGCGCTGGCCAGGATCGCGGCGTGCGACCGGATCCTGGTCGATAACTCTGAGTTCAGGTACAGCGCGCTGGCCACCCGGGCGCTCGCCGCTATTTCCGGCAAGGCCTCGCCACGCAAGAAACCCGGGCCAGCCTTTGACGCGGCTGCGTCAGGTTTGAGCTATATTGACCGGCTCGCCGATCAGCAACGAAGCGCCGGGTTCCGGTGGCCCGAACTTGGGCAAAGGGTGGCAGAAACGATCGTAAGCCAGCTGGTTCCTGATCGGCGCGATCCGGTGGATGCGGAGTTTGTTCGTTACCGGGCGTTTGTGAAGGTGTTTCAGAACGAACTCGGCAGGCTCTCTTCGCGCACAGAGGTCAACAGCGCTGCGGGCCGGTTCGTCGAGACATTCCAGCAGACGGCGTCGGCCTGGCAAAATCTTGCCTCGCAGGCCTGGTCGGGGCCTGCCGCAGAAGCTTTCAAGGCCATGGCCGACGCGTTTGCCGGCGTTCATCTGGATGCCAGCGATGAAGCCGAGGTCCGCCAGTCGACGGCGCCAATTCTATCGGCTTTCGGTGCCTCGCCCGAGATCGCGGCACTTGCAGAGGACGTCGCCGGTTTACCCTCCGGTTCGGATATCGCCCGTTTTGCCCGCGCTGCTGCCCGGGCAGGTCTGCACGGACTGGCCTGCCGTCTCGCGCCCGCTCAGGGAAATTCCTTTACCTTCGAAGAGGCCGCCCGGCTGCAAAGGCTCGACGGGGTGATCATTCGCTCTGCAGGCGAGGGACTGGACAGTGTGGAGCGCTTCCAGGCTCATGCGCCGCAATCGACT
>WGLS01000005.1 GCA_016125455.1 Alphaproteobacteria bacterium | reverse complement strand
GCGTCGAGCGCTGTTTCAACAAGCTGAAAAACTCACGACGCGTCGCGACAAGGTATGATAAAACCGCCGATAGCTACACAGGCTTCCTGCACATCGCATCGATCCGTCTATGGATCAATCACTTTGTCAACAGGACCTAATTGAGATTACGCCGATCGGAAACGTTGCCGTTACTACGGTTGACTTTGGACATGAAGCACTCCCGGCCGTACACAGCCGACATCCGAAAATAATATCGAGTATCATGCCGAGTCAGTGCTTTGGCGAATGCCACCTTTCCTAGTTTAGGAAATCGAGAATTTTTGTCAGATCTACATGCCCGACAATCAAGACCATCGGGCAAGCCCCCTACCCGCCGAGCCCGCCCCGTGGCCTGAGTTTCCGCCGCATCCACGCATAAACGCCGAGGAAGCCGACGGCGAGCGCCGACTTGATGGCGATGTCGGTGGCGAGCCAGTTCATCCACGGGCGCGCCGTACCCCAATAAACGACGCCGAAGAAGATCGCGCTTTGCAGGCCGTATCCGGTCAGCAGCGAATACAGCGGCGCGCGCCACCACTTCACCCCGCCGCGCAGCACGTCATAGAGACCGACGGCGACATACTGGCCGGCGAGCGCGGCGCCGACGAACGCGGCCACGTAGCGAAACGTCGGCATGTCGCCGGGCTCAAGCTGCGGGGCGAGCCAGGCGACGCCGGCGAACGCGCTGACCGCCGCAACGCCCCAGGCCGCGGTGATCGCCCTTGCCGCCTCGTCGCCGCCGAACCGTCGCGCGATCAGGATCGCCGCCATGCCGACGAAACACATGATGATGTCGCCGCGGCTCAGCCATCCGCCCGGCTTCGCGGCGTCCAGGGCAAACCAGTGGTCAATCGCCCTGACCGGGATGTCGACCGTCAGAAAAGAGAAGATGAGGATCGGCAGGAGGATGAGGGTAAGGCCCGTCATCCGCGCGAAGCCGACAAGAAAATCTCCCAGCGCCGCCCTAAGCCGGCGCAGGGGCGTCGCTCGCTCTCGGCGTTGTTCGACCGCCGGTGCGACTTCCATAAAGGTGGCCTCGCAGGACAGCTCCGGCGCCCCGACGGCGCCGAACGTCAGCTCGCAGCCTTCGCCAGTTCGCGCTTGATTTTCAAGGCCGTCGGCGACAGCACGCTCTCGTCGGCCTTCGTCAGGTAGGCGTCGAAACCGCCCATGTGGTCGATCGACCGCAGGGTCGAGGCCGCGATGCGCATTTTGAAGCCGCGGCCGAGACGGTCGCTGTGCAGGGTCACGTCGCAAAGGTTGGGCAGAAACCGACGCTTAGTCTTGTTATTGGCGTGGCTGACGTTGTTGCCCGAGCGGGGCCCGACGCCGGAAAGTTCGCAGCGGCGCGCCATGGCCGTCGCTCCTGTTTTATGGCCCGCGCGCAAGAATGGCGCAGCGGGCGGCCTTGTCCGAAGGCGTGGGTGCTAATTCGGCGCCGGCCACCTGTCAACAAAATGATCGCTTTTCGACGTGGTTTGCTCGCGAACGCCCGTCAAATGCTATTGAACAGAGCGCCAGGCGCGGGACATTTCGGACGGACCTTTCGAACGCCGGGGGGTGGTTTCCGACCGCGGCCCTCCGTACCTGATGGACGTGGACGGCAAGCCGGGCGCGCAGCCCCTCGTGCGGCCGCCGCAAGGAGTTTCCGTCATGGCCGCGCCGGCCCCGCCAAGACTACGCGATCTCGAAGCGAGCGCCCGGCGCGCGAACGACGCTGACGGCGGCCTGATCGGCGTCCTTGGGCCGACCAATACGGGCAAGACTTATTTCGCGATAGAGCGCCTGCTCGCCCATCGCTCCGGGATGATCGGCCTGCCGCTGCGCCTTCTTGCACGGGAGGTGTATGACAAGCTGGTCCTGAGAATCGGTTCTCGCGATGTGGCGCTTGTCACAGGCGAGGAGAAGATTGTTCCGCCGAACCCGCGCTACTGGGTGTCGACCGTCGAGGCGATGCCCCTTGAACGCGAGGTGGAGTGCCTGGCGATCGACGAGATCCAGCTCGCCAACGACCCCGAACGCGGCCGCGTCTTCACATCGCGCCTTCTCCACGCCCGTGGCCGCATCGAGACGATTTTCATTGGCGCGGAAACCATGCGGCCAATCCTGCGGCGCCTGTTTCCGCGGATCGAGTTCGTCGCCAAGGAGCGCTTTTCCCAGCTCACGCACATCGGCTCGAAGAAGGTCAGTCGCCTGCCGCGCCGGTCGGCCGTCGTCGCGTTCTCCGTCGACAGCGTCTACGCCATCGCGGAACTTATCCGCCGCCAGCGCGGCGGCGCGGCAGTGGTGCTTGGCGCTCTTTCCCCGCGCACCCGCAATGCCCAGGCCGAACTCTACCAGGAGGGCGAGGTCGACTATCTCGTTGCGACCGACGCCATCGGCATGGGCCTCAACATGGACATCGACCATGTGGCCTTCGCGGCGAAGCGCAAGTTCGATGGCCGCCACGTGCGCGATCTCCGGCCGGACGAACTGGCCCAGATCGCCGGCCGGGCGGGACGCCACGTTAAAGATGGAACGTTCGGCGTCACCGCCGACTGCTTCGCGTTCGACGACGACATGATCGCCGCCATCGAGGCCCATGCGTTCGACCCGATAGACGCCCTGCAATGGCGCGCCGACACCCTCGATTTTTCCAGTCTTGCCGGCTTGCGGCGATCGCTCGATGCGCCCTGCCCAAGCGACGCCTTCCGCCGCGCGCGGCCGGGCGAGGATGAGGCGGCGCTCGCCCGGCTTTCCGGCGCCGATGGCGTCGCCGACCGGGCGCTCGGCACCGCGGCGGTCGCGCTCCTCTGGGACGTGTGTCAGGTCCCGGATTTTCGCAAATCCGCCCATGACCAGCATGTCCGCCTGCTTGAGGAAATCTACGGGGAACTGATGGACCGCGGACGGCTGTCGTCCGGATTTCTTGCGCCGCGCGTCGACCAGCTCGATCGCACCGACGGCGACATCGACGCGATATCCACGCGCATCGCCTTCATCCGCACGTGGACGTACCTCTCCAACCGCGCCGGATGGATTGACGAACCCGCCTATTGGCAGGACCGGACGCGGTCGATAGAAGACGCGCTGTCGGATGCGCTGCACCTGCAGCTGACGCAGCGCTTTGTCGATCGACGCACTTCGGTCCTGATGCGGCGGCTGCGGGACGATGCGCCGCTCCTCGCCGGCGTCAATGAAGACGGAGAAGTTTTCGTGGAAGGCCAGTTCGTCGGGCGCCTGACCGGGTTTCAGTTCATTCTCGATCCCCGCGCGAAAGGCGTCGAAGCAAAGCGCGTGAAGTTTGCCGCTGAACGCGCGCTAACGCCGCTGCTTGCGGCGCGCGCCGCGGCACTCGCCAATGCCGAGCCGAGCGAACTCGATCTGCGCGTCGATGGCTCGATATGGTGGCGCTCGTCGCCGGTCGCCCGGCTGGAAAAAGGTCCGGCCCAGCTGCGCCCGCAGCTTCGGATCGATAACCTTGACGCCATTTCGCCGAACTTGCGCGGCCGTGTCGAAGACCGCCTGCAGGAGTTTCTCGCGTCGAAAATCGAGACCAGCCTCGCGGACCTCATCAAGCTGAAGCTCGCCGTCGATGCGCCGGCTGCGGAAGACGACCAGGCCGCCCTTTCGGGCCTTTCGCGCGGCATCGCTTTTCGTCTCGTCGAGAACTTCGGGGCGATGTCCCGGGCGCCGATCTCCGGCGAATTAAAGCAGCTCGACCAGAAAGAGCGCGGCAAGCTGCGAAAGCTTGGCGTGCGGTTCGGCGAAATCACGATGCACATGCCGACGCTCCTGAAGCCCGGTCCTGCGCAGATCGCGACCCTTTTGTGGGCGCTCTGGACCGGCCGTCCGCCGGCCGACATGCAGCCGCCAAAGGCCGGCCTTGTGTCGATCCCGCTAAATGCCGATCTTCCGCATGCATACTATTATGCCAGCGGCTATCGCCCGTCCGGAACCCGCGCGGTGCGCATCGACATGCTCGAGCGTCTCGCAGGCCTTATCAGGACCGCCCGCGAAGGCGCTGGCGGACGCGAAGGCTTTGAAGCGACTCAACAGATGATGTCCCTTGTCGGCTGCTCCGGCGAGGATTTCGAAGGCATTCTGAAATCGCTTGGTTACCGGAAAAACACCGTCAGGCGGCCAGCGCAGATCGCGACGCCTGCAACTCCAACGCCGACCGAACCGCCTGTCTCGACGCCGGCGCCGGAGGCGACAAGCGACAGCGCCGCTGAATCGGCGCCGTCGGACGGCCCGACCGCTGCGCCCGCCCACGAGGCGACCGAAGGCGCTTCGGCCGGCGCCCCTCAGACGGAAGATCTAGTCGCCAGCGAAGCGACGGGCGGAAACGACGAACAAGCGTCAGCGCCGATGGCTGCGTCCGAAGCGCCCGAGGCAAGCGGCCAAGTCCCTTCACCGCCTTCGTCCTCGGACCCGCAAGCGGACGCAACAGCGGACGCCGCCCAACCAGTGGCCGAGCCGGAACTTGTTGACGTTGTCTTGTGGAAAGCTGCGCCGCGCCGCCCGCCGGCAAAGCCTGGCGAACGTCGCGGCCGTCCGCATGAAAAGGCGCAGTCGACGGCCGCCGGCGCAAACGGGGGGGCGGATGGGCGCAAGGACGCTGATCATCGACCGGGCGGCGGCCCGCGCACCGACCATTGGCGACGCGACGGCGACCGTCGCAATGGTCCGAAAGGAAGACCGAAAGGCAAGGGCGGACGGGATGACCGCAAAGGCGACGGCGCCCGCCAGCCGCGGCAGTTCACCAGTGGGCCGGCGCGGGGCAAGGGTCCGGACCCGGATTCTCCATTCGCCATTCTTGCGGCGCTGAAAGCGCCGAAGGGCGATGATCCGGACGGCGCGTGACCGCGGCCCAGGCCGGATATCCGGACTCGCCATTAAATCCAGATACGGATGAGTTGGCGAATGACGGCGAACCTCGTTTCCCGTCCGACGCGCCACCAGGCGCCGCACCCGGCCAACGCATTGATAAATGGCTTTGGTGCGCGCGGTTTTTCAAGACGCGAACCCTCGCCACCAGGTTCATCAACGGCGGCGTCGTTCGCCTGACCCGCAACGGCGCGACCTCGCGCATCGACAAGGCCGCCGCAGCGATCCGAGCAGGCGACGAGCTCTGCTTCCCTCTCGCCGATCGCGTGCGGGTGATTCGCGTGCTGGCCTGCGCGACCCGTCGCGGTCCGGCGGCGGAGGCGCGGGAACTCTACGACGACCTTTCGCCGCCGGCCGATCGCGAAGCGCCAAAGACCGGGCGGCAGGGAGCGCGGCCGACCAAGAAAGATCGCCGTAACCTTGACGCGGCGCGCAAGGGATTTTCTGACGACAAGAGGAGGTGATGAGGATGCTTGGTCGATTGAAGGACGCATTCCTGAGCGCCGTTGAGCGCAAGGACGGCGGCGGCGGCGTCGCGCAACAGAATGAACGCGAACTCGCAATCGCCATGACGGCGCTGATGATCGAGGCGGCCAGGGCCGACGAGGTCCAGACCGACATCGAGACGGACCTCATTCGCCGCGCGTTGACCGACGGATTTGACCTGAGCACGACCGATGCCGAGCGCCTGTTCGCCGAGGCCGCCCGTCGCCAGGCGGACGCGGTCGACCTTCACCAGTTCACAAAGCTGGCGAAGGGCCTGCCGCACGACGAGAAGATCGCGTTCGTAGAAGGTCTCTGGCGAATCGTCCTTTCCAATGACGACCGGGACCCGTACGAGGAGGCGGTGATTCGGCGGATTTGCTCGCTGATCTACGTCTCGGACATCGATAGCGGCGCTGCGCGGCAGCGGGTCGCCGCTGGGTGATTCGCTCCAAACGCTCCTTCGCCGCGGCATTACGACCCGCGTCTTGCGCCGCCCGACGATGCCGCTATTAACCTCCGCTCGCGTCCGCCAAAGGTTGAAATCGCATGACTTACGTCGTTACCGACGCCTGTATTCGCTGCAAATACACCGACTGCGTCGAGGTCTGCCCCGTGGACTGTTTCTACGAGGGCGAGAACATGCTGGTGATTCACCCCGAGGAATGCATCGACTGCGGCGTCTGCGAACCGGAATGCCCGGTGGAGGCGATCAAGCCCGACACCGACGACAAAGATGGTAAGTGGCTGGAAATAAATACGAAATATGCGTCGGAATGGCCGAACATCACGCGCAAGATAGACGCGCCGGATGACGCCGACGAGATGGCGAACGAAACCGGCAAGCTAGAAAAGTATTTCAGCGCAAACCCGGGCAAGGGCGACTGACCGCCCGTCGGTGACGGCCTGACGTATTCGTCCGAACCCACTGAGGTCGGCTCGCGAAAACGTGATCGCGCGCCTCTGCCAGTCTGGCTGCAAGACCCTGTCCGCCCGGTCAAGCCCTCTTGATCCGACAATCAGCGATCCTGCTGGCGGATGGCACGATTTTATGCTACAAAAACAACAGGCGAACCTGTCCGCTCGCAAGTCGATGCGTCCGGTCGTCTTGCGGCGCGCGACGACCCAGGCAACGGCGCCGCCGGCCGCAATTCATTGACCTGGCAAGACGGCGGCCGCCACCGCCCAACTTAAACGGTCGCACAACCATGGCGCGTCGCGGTTTGCGGCGCGTGGCTCGAGCGCTTGGATCGCTCGAAACGGAGTTGAAAGTAAACGATGTCCATGAAGGCAGCGCAATCCCGAAAGACCGCCGCGACTAAGTCGGCGGGGACGAAAAAGCCCGCCGCAGCGAAGCGACCGGCCGCCGCAAAGGCGAAGGCTGGCGGCGCGAGCAAATCGACGGCAGACGCGCGCGACAGGGCGGCCAAAACGCCGACCGCACCAAAGAACAAAGCGGCATCAAGGAAGCAGCCGGCGAAAAAAGCGCCAGCCGCCAAAGCCGCGCCAAAAAAGAAGACAGCAGCCAAGGCCGCGGCGTCCAAAAAAACGACGAGCAAGGCAACGACGAAGCCCGCCGCCAAGCCGGCCGCAAAGGCCGCCCCAAAGACGGTCCCGAAGCCGACGGCCAAGACGGCGGCAAAGGCCGCGACCAGACCAGCAGCAAAGACTGCGACCAAATCGGCCGCGAAATCAGCGTCAAGGCCGGCCAAGCCAGCCAATGAGGCTGCCGAGAAGCCGGCAGCGACGTCTACGGAAACAAAACCCGCCAAGACGCCAAAGTCGCCGAAGCAAACCAAGAAGCAGGCGGAGAAAGCCGCGGCCAAGGCGGCGACCAAAGCGTCCGTGCACGCAGCGTCCGGCCGCAAGATGATGGTGGGTCAGAAACCCCGCGGCGAACGGTCGGAGCCGACGATCATGCCGACGGCATTGCGCAAGGCGGCGAACGAGCCGGGTCCGATGGAGACCCAGGCCCCCTCACCCTCGCCTGAGGCCAAGGAAGCCAAGCAGACCTACAAGGTCAACGACCACATTGTTTATCCGGCCCACGGGGTCGGGCGAATCGTCGACATCGAAAAGCAGGTGATCGCCGGGATCACCAACGAACTGTTCGTCATCGACTTCGAGCAGGAAAAAATGAAGCTCCGGGTGCCAACGGCCAAGGCTACGGCAGTCGGCATGCGGCCATTGTCTGAACCGGCGATGATCGACAAGGCGATAGAGCTCCTGAAAGGCCGCGCGCGGGTAAAGCGGACGATGTGGAGCCGGCGCGCGCAGGAGTATGAAGCGAAAATCAATTCCGGCGACGTCATCTCCGTCGCCGAAGTTGTTCGCGACCTCTACCGCGCATCGGACCAGCCGGAGCAGAGCTATTCCGAACGCCAGCTATTCGAGCAGGCGCTTGACCGTTTCGCCCGCGAAGTGGCGGCTGTGCGCAAGGCCGGGCTCGATGCCGCGATCGCCGAGGTGGAAGCCTCGCTGTTGCAGAAAAAGGCCGCCTGACGACGTCGTCAGCGTGAGAACGAGTAAGACGCCGCGCGCGAAATGCGCGCGGCGCTTGCGTCGGCGCCGCGTTCTGCGTCGGGCCCTAGACGCTTAGCGGCGCCAGGATCTGCAAGGGGTGGCGGATCTCCAGCGACGGTCCATTTATAAAGCTGACATAGCCGCGCGCCTCGACCAGGCGGCCGATCAGGTCATCGCCGTCGGCGAGAATGGGCAGCGACCTGGCATCCCCAATCCATGTCGCGGTGAAGTCTTCGCGATAATCCTCGCCAAAATTGAAGAATGTCCGCCCGCCCTGCTTCGCAACCGCAGTGAGCGCCCCGCGCGCAATGTGAAATCGCCGCGACAGCGCGCGCTGCTGCGGATATCGCCACGTTTCGATGTCGTTCGCCCTTATCGGCGCGTAGAAGGGAATCGCCCAAAGGCCGCGAGCGCCATCGCGCGCGGCGCGTTCGATCCCAAGCAGTGTACGGATGTTCCCATGGTCCGCTGACTGAGGGAAAACGCGCGCTGCCCCCGCTGCAATGAGCGCCTGATCGAGCGGCCCGCCGTCAGCGGCGCGATAGAGACGTCCCACCGGCCGTCCCCAGCGATCTTCGCCAGTCGCCTCGAAGGCTGGCGCGGCCTCGTCGAGCAATCGTTGCAGGGCAGCGCGCGCGCGCCCCGCAAAAGGCTCGGGGGCCATGCTCAGCCGGCGTGGCGCCGGCGCAATGATGTCGTCGAGAAGACATTCGACTCCGTCAAGCTCGAAGCGGTCGCCGGAAAGCGCCGTCGCGCCCGTTGCGGCAATCGCGCGACCGATAGCGACGAACGCCGCGGCGCCAAGCCCAGACGCGACAACGGCGCGCCGGGTCATGCGGGCGCAACCGCGCCCGCCGGACTGTCCGTGGACGCTCATTTCAACTGCGCGCCATCGCCGTTCGAGCCGACTTGCGCCAGCGTCACCCGGGCGCGCGCCGACGCCGATGCGCCAGAGGCGTCCACAGCGGTGATGTCGTAGAAGCCATCCGCGCTGGGCATCCAGAGCGCGCCGCCGCTGATCTGTCCCTCGGGGGCGATTCGAACGCCATCCACATACCAGTCGACGGCGCCGACGCCGCCTCGGGCAGCCAGCCTCACCGCGCCGTCATCGACGAACAGTTCAGCCCCGTTCGCCGGGTGCAGGATCGTAATTGTCCGGCTCTCGTCCAACACCTTTGTGGCCGTCACCCCAAGCCAACGCCCATCAGGCGCATTGTGCGGATCGTCATCGGACGAGGTTTGCCCAGCGGGCGCCAGCCCGTGGCGAGCCGCGATGTCGAACAGTTCAAAGAGGACCGGCGCTGCTGCGTCGCGGCCGGTATGGCCATCCCGCGCAGCGCCATCCGCGCGGCCGACCCAGACAGCAATGGTCAGCCCCCCCGCTGAGCCGACAGCAAATGCGTCGCGAAACCCATAAGAGGTCCCTGTCTTGTAGGCGACCGCCGGCGCGCCTTTCACGAGCGCTGCAGGAACGCGTCCCTCCAGCGAAGGCGTCGACTTGAGGATCGCCGTGATCCGCCGTGCGGAGGCCGCGCTCATCAGACGATAGCCATTGACTGTCTCATCCGAGGCGCCAGGCGCCAGTTCGAGGGAGAATGTCAGTGGACCAACGACACCGCCGCGCTCCAGGCCGGCATAGAGCATCGCCAGATCGACGAGGCGAATCCCCGCGCCGCCCAGCGCAGTCGGCAAGCCCGCGCCCTCGCCCTTGCCGTTCGTCGGCAGCGTCAACGCTGCCCCCGCCGCGGCGAGGCTCGCCCCGAACCGGCGCGCGCCGACGCCCTGCAGCGCCTCGACCGCCGGCACGTTCAACGACTGGCGCAAGGCGTCCCTGACCCGCACCTCGCCGCGAAAGCGATTGTCGAAATTTTCCGGCGCGTAGCCGTCAAATTGTCGTGGCGCATCATTCATGACGCTGTCCGGATTAAGGTCGCCATCATCGAACGCCAGTCCGTAGACGAAGGGCTTCAGCGTTGAGCCGGGCGATCTGATCGCGCGGGCGAGGTCAATCCAGCCGCCCGGCGCATCCAGCCCGCCAGACCCGACATAAGCGATGATTTGCCCGGTCGCTGCGTCGACCGCGATCGCGGCCGCCGTCGCCCCATCCGCGGCGGCTTTGGTCTTTCTCGAAATGGCGGCTTCAAAATCTCGCTGAAGCGCGCCATGGAGCGTTGTGTTCACCGCTCCGCGGCGGTTCAGGCCATCGCGTTCAAACGCGTCAATCGCGGCCATCGTTGCGTGAAAGGCAGCCCGTGGCGGCGCTCGACGCCGCGCCGGCGCGACGGGCGGCAAGGCGTCCGGCGGCATGCCAAGCCGGCCAGCAATCGCCGTCATGCCGGCGAGGGCGGCCATCGGCCGACGATCCGGCCGCCGCGCCTCGGGCGCCTGGGGCAAGGCGATCAACAACGCCTGCTCCGCATTGGACAGTCGCGCCGCATCCTTGCCGAAGTAGATCATCGACGCCGCGCGGACGCCCTCGATATTGCCGCCATAGGGCGTCAACGTCAGGTATAGCTCGAGAATTTCCCGTTTCGTCATCCGCCGTTCGATCTGGAGCGCGCGGATCGCTTCGATTACCTTCGACCCGATAGTACGCGGACGGGGCTCCAGAAGGCGCGCCGCCTGCATGGTGATCGTCGACGCGCCCGAAACGATCCGTCCAGCGATCATCGAGTTCACGGTCGCACGGCCAATCGCGATCGGGTCAACGCCGCCATGACGGAAAAAGCGCTTATCCTCGATCTCCAGAAGGCGGGCGACAAAGGCTGGATCGATTGCGTCCAGATCTGCCGGCAATCGCCAGACCCCGCCCGTCGCCGGCGTCACATGGAGCAGGCGCCCTTCCCGGTCGTAGACGAGCGCGCCGGCGTTGTCGGCGCGGTCGATTGGCGGCGGAAAAATTCTGTCAAGCGCGACGACCGCGACGACAAGGGAGATCAGCCCGGCAAGCGCCGGACTCCAGCGGCGTAGCCGCGACAGGACCGAGGCGTCACGCCGCGCCGACACGCCGCCCCGCGTCACCGCGCCGGCGCGATCGACACGCGGCCGTCGAGCGTTCGCGCGCCGAGGCCTGGCCGGTACATGTCCTCGATTACAGCGCCGGGCAAGGCGAACGCGCCCGGCGTCACGGCGCGCACCAGATAGGCCGTCGTGAAGCTCTCGGCGCGAAGATCAATCGCCGCAACGAACCGATCATCCCGCGCCTCCATGATCTTGAAGTCCGACAGTTCGCCGATCCAGCCATAGGGGCCATGGCGAACGTCGGGAATCGAGAGCGGCGCTTCGATCTCGAAGCCCGCCGGCAATAGGTCGACGATAACGGATGAGTTGACCCGTTCCTGCAATGACCGCCCTGAGACGACGACGACAAGCCGGTCGTTTTGTCTGACAGCGGACAAGTCCACCGTAGAGCCGTCGCGTGCGAGGATGCGCTTCGACAGCTCGAAGCCCTCGGCATAGGCGCCCGGCGACTGGGTCGGCGAGCCGGAGACTGTCACGGTCGCAAAGACGGGGCCCTCGCTTTCGTTCGTGAACGCTGGGTTTGCCGCGAGATCGGCGACGGAAACTGCTGCGCGCGGCGCCGGCGCGCCCGGCGAGACCTGCGTCTCGCCGTTCATGACGCGAACTTCGCCTGCCGACCGCAAGAGCGCCTGCGCGGCCAGGAGCGTAAAGGCCTTCTCCTGGGTATGGAGCATCTCCGGATCGCGCATGGCGTTCAGGAAATAGTCAGTTGTCGATTGAACGCCGGCGGCGCCCTGAACCTCGGTCAGCAATGCGAGAACCCCGGCCGCATCGCGCAACGGCGTCTGGTAGTAATCGCCCGTGTTTTCGTAACCGAGCGCCGCACGCGCCTTGTCGAAGGCGTTTAGCGCGCGCGCGCGATCGCCCATCATCGACAAGGCGGCGCCGATATGGGCGCGCGCGAGCGGGCTCTCGATATTCATCAACTCCGCATCGTGAAGATAGCGCAGGTCCGAGAGGTTTGCGCGCCCGGCCCGGGCGAGGACGTACATCGCGTAGGCGGCAGCGCGCTTGCGATACTGATCGGGCGTATCGTTGGACCAGGCCCCTTCATAGGGACGCGGCTGGTAGGCGACATAGGCATAGCTGTCGAGGTCGGCGATCCGGGCCATTGCACTATAAGCGAGATCGAGCGCGGCTTCGGGAACGCCATATCCTTCCATTTGCGCCCGCGCGAGGAAGTCGACAACATAAGCGCCGAGCCATGGCGTCGCGTTGCGGTCGTCGACGCGCCAAAGCCCGAACGCGCCGTCCGCTCCCTGACGGTTGAGCAAGGTATTGATCGCTTCCTGCACGCGCCCGCGCGTTGCAAGGTCCGCGTCGCGGCCAGCGGCCGCGGCGAGGTCGTTGCGGTAAAGCAATGGCATCGCGACGCTCGTCAATTGCTCGGAGCATCCATAGGGATAGCGCGACAGCGCGGCCAGCATCGGCGCCGGGTCGATCCCGCGCAACGGCGAGAAGGATGCAATCACCTCGGTCGAGCCTTCAACGAACCCGTCCACGAGCGACGATGACAGGTTGATCGCCTCCCCGGCGGCGAGCCGCGTCGTCGTCGACCGGGTTACCGGGAAATAGGGTGAACGGGTCTGAATCGGATACGACCGGGAAATGAAATAGTCCCCTGGCCCATTCACCGAAAGCATCGCCTCGCCGACGCCGACCGGGCCGCCCCTGACGTCAAGGACGAGCTCGGCCTGTTCGTTCCGCGCGAGCGCCGTCTCCACCCGTGCATCGGCGACGACCGCGCCCCCAGCGTTCAGGCGGATGTCGTACTCGCCGACCGGCCCATCGACGTTGTCGACAAGCAGCGTGGCGACGGCTTCGTCGTTCGGGGCCAGAAACCGCGGCAGCGACAACAGGGCCGGCGTCCGGTCGCGCACGGTCAACGGACGAGCGCCCGCGCCGACCTTTGTTGCGCTCCACGCGACGGCCATAAGGCGCAGCTCGCCATTGAAGTCCGGGAGATCTAGGTCGACCCTCGCGCGTCCTTCATCGTCTACGCGAATGGGTCCGTTGAAGAGGGCGACGGACCTGGTCGGCACGACTGTCAGGCCTTCGCCGCCAATCTGGTCGCCGCCGAACCGCACCGGCGCGCCAAGATTCGGATCGAGAATACGTCCGTAGTCGTCATGAATATCGAGCGCGAGCCGTTTCTTGCCATAATAATGCGCGACAGGGTCGGGCGACTGGAACTTGGTCAATCGCAGAATGCCCTCGTCGACGGCCGCGACCGTCAGCATCACGTCTTCGCCGCGCGCAGCGCCGCCAATCCGCACGTCGAGAGGCACGATCGATCGTGGACGCACGACATCGGGCGCGGTCAGGGCCACGGTGAGGGTCCGCGCGCTCATGTCGAACGGCACGTAGGCGACGCCCATGGCGCGCCGAGGTATCGGACGGTCGACGGCGTCACGCGACGTGACGACCGTCGCCAGAACGTAGAAACCGCCGCCCCAGGCCGCGTCAGTGTCGATCACGACTTCCCGGGCGCCTTTCTCGACCTTGATCTGCTGGGTCGAGAGCACCCTGTCGGTAGCGACGACGATCGTCGCTTCGCCTGCGTAGGGCGCATCGAGCATGAGGCGCACCCTTGCGCCGGGCGCCACGTCGTCCGTCAACAGCGTCATCGCCGCCTGGTCGGGTCGGTCCACGCCCGACGCATAGCTCGTCCAGCCGACGTTGAACTGGAGTTCGGCGCTGGCGCCGGTCGCGGGGTCCGCTGCGGAAATCCTGTAGGCGCCGGGTTTCAGGCGCTCGGCGACGCGGCCAAGACCATCGGCGCCGGTCGTCACCCGACCGTCATTGATCGGAATGTCACGGAACGATCGTCGCCACCGCCACTGGCCATTCTGGCGGTACCATTCGAACCAGTAGTCTTCCTCGACGATCGACCATTCAATTTCGCTGGCGGCGGGCGCCCCTTCGTTGGTCAAGCTAACGAGGTCGATTTCGGCGGTCGCGTCCTTGTCGACGCGGGTTCCCTCGTTCTTGAGCGCGAGGCCGACATACCGCTTGAATTCGCGGAAGGGTATCCGCGCGCTTTCCCGCACAACCCGACCGCCGGGCTCCACCACGCCGACGACAACATCGGCCCGCAGGGGCGCGCTGGCGGCATTGTCCGGGCGCTCCAGCTGAAGCGTTGCGGTCGCTTCTCCGGCAGCATCCGTGGAAATGCTCGGCGCGCCCTGGCCTGCGATGGGAATCAGCCGTTCCTGAAAATCCTCGCGCACACGCGCAAACCGGAAGCGCCGGTAACTCGGAAACGGATTGGGATCGACCCTCAGTCGAGCTTCCGCTTCGACAAGCAGATTGGCTGCGGGCGCGCCGTAGAGGTAACGTGACGAAATCCTGAGCGGCCGGGCTTCGCCAGGCGCCAGCATCGTCGTTTCGTCCGCATCCAGCTTAACCTCGAGCCGTTGCGGCACGAAGTCCTCCACGCTGAAATCGATCGACGCGGACTGGCCCGCGCCGTCGGCTTCAAGGACGGCGCTCCAGACGCCGCGCGGGGCCGCGCGGGGCAATTCGAACTCGCGCACGAACGCGCCCATGTCGACGCGGTCAACCCGCATGCGCGCCGCTTCCACGCCATTCGGACGACGGACGATGAGCGTCGCCTTGCGATCAATGGCGACGCCCGCGGCGTCGCGCATCAGCGCGGTGAGCTTAACCGTCTCCCCGGGACGGTAGATGCCGCGATCAGCATACAGATAGCCGTCGACCACCGGAGGCGCGGAACGGCCGCCGACATTCCGGTCGGACAAGTCGAGCGGCGAGCGCCGGAGGTCGAGAGCGGCGAAGTCGGATTGCTGCCCATAGGCCATCACGACGGCCGGGCGCAGTGGCCCATCGCCCGAAATTGCGCCTTTGGCAAAGCGGGCGAAGCCATCGCCGCCGGTCGTCGCCCGGGCCAGAATATCATTGTTTTCGGCCAGCAACTGTAGATCGACGCCGGCCCGTGACTTGCCGGTCTGGATTGACCGGACGGAAACGGCCAGCCCCTCGCTGCTCAGGTAGGAGGTCAGGGCAATGTCGGTATAAAGGATCCAGCGCCATGCCTGTGCCGGCCTGTACTCGGGGGCGGCCGACGACGCGTCAGTCAGGCGCACGAAATAGGCGCCGGGCGTCAGGGCATTCAACGCGGCGCCCATCGGAAAGACCGTCGTCGCCCGTTCGTTCCTCGTCCCTTCGACCGCGATTTCCTCCTCGAACACGGGCACGCCCACGTCTTCGCCGTCCTCCGATCCGTAGACGTAGTAATAATCATCCTCGTCGACCGTCCCGCCGGCGGCGAGGCTCTTGGTCACGAGCGAGCGATCGGAAACCCGGGCGATCGACAGGCGCACATTCTCGACATTCACGGTTTCGAGGGCGAGGCCGTCCGCGTCGAGCCGCGGCAGGATAACGCCATCGCCAGCAAACCCGACATAGGCCGGCTTGTCGCCGAACGCTATCGTCACCTCGACATTGCGAGCTAGCGTTTCGCCGGACGCTGCGGCAAAGCCCTTTCGCACCGTCGCGCGATACTCCGTGTCGAACGACAAGCCGGAAAGGCAAAGGTTTCGTCCGTCAACGGAAATCGCTGGCCGGGCGGCGGGCGAGAGGCGGACGAAATCCTGGTAGCTGACCGGTCCATCCGCCTTGAGCTCCTCGGTAAACCTGAGGCAGGCCTTAGGCGTATCGCCGTCGACAAGAATACTGAGACGCTCGAACGCAAATGCATCCGTCGCTGCGGCCGCATCCGCGGCCCGAGGCGCGTCAATCGCCCTCACTTCCTGGAAAGGCCGGCGCGCTTGCCCGTCGCCGTCACTCCGCCGGGCGATAGGGGCCACGAGAGGGTTTCCAGCGCTGTCGCGCATCTCCGCGTCGCCGCGATCAATGTTCCGGCCAAGGATCAGTCCTGCGGAAAACGCCGCCACTGCGGCCGCCGTCGCGACAATTGCGCCCGATCTCGCCATCTTTCGAATCCCTGTCTCCGCCCCCGGCGCGGCGATCGCGCCGATCCGCATGCACGATACGCCGCCAAGGCCGGCGCGTGAACCATGCTGCGCCGTGGCGCCTCTTCGTCCCTGCGTCCGGTGGCTACAGCGCCCGGGCAATATGTTGTTGACATGGCGGGGAAAGGACTATTCGGAGGTAGCTGCGCGCCCGATGACCTTTTCATCGCCAGCGAGCGTCATTACAACCTGCGCAGAAGTCCCCGTAGCTCAGCAGGATAGAGCATCAGATTCCTAATCTGAGGGTCACAGGTTCGAATCCTGTCGGGGACGCCATTCTCGCGAGCCTTATGGGGAGATCGTTGCGCGCGCGCCGGCAAATGTCGACGTTGCGCTGATCTCGCCGCGAACTCATGACGCCGCGCGTAAGTCACGCGACGGAGGCGTTCGTGGCGCGCCGGCCATGCCCCTCTCCTTCGTGACTGCAATGGAGCGCATGCGCCCTCGCTCCTTCCGTTGCGGCGCGTTTCCGAACGGATTCGCTGACTTCGCAACATTCGCCAACTTCGATCTGTACGGTGGAGTCAACGATCCCGTAGGCGCCGGCGAGTTCCCTCTTGACCTTTTCAAGTATCCGTTGCGACGACGCGCCTTCCTTGATCCGGGCGTGAAGAATGATCCGGGTGTCGCCAGGCTTCATTTGCCAGATATGGACGCCGTGGACGTCCTCGATCCCGTCGGAGAGTTCGGAGATCCGTTCGGAGAGACGACTGACGTCGATGTCCGTGGGCGCGCCCTCAAGCAGGATATGGCCGGTCTCCGCCAGGAGCTTGCCAGCCGACCGCGCAATCAGCCCCGCCACAAGGAGCGAAAGCAAGGGGTCGACCCAGGTCGCGGCGGTGAGCGCGATCACGATCGCGGCCACGACGGCAGCGACGGATCCGAACAGATCGCTGACAACATGCAGCAGGGCGCCACGGATATTGATGTTGTGTTGCCCGGACCGATGGAGAATCGCGAAGGCCACCGCGTTGGCGAAAAGCCCCAGGATCGCGACGATGAGCATCGGCCGCCAGGCGACATCCGTGGGCGTCATGAAGCGCTGGACAGCCTCGTAGACTATCCAGACGAGCATCGCCATCAGCAGGACGCCATTCACGAACGCCGCCAGCACCTGGCCGCGCTGGTAGCCGAAATGCCGCTTTTCGTCCGCCGGCCGATTGGCGAACCACTGGGCGCTCGCCGCCAGCCCAAGGGCGAGGGCGTCGGTCATCATGTGGACCGCGTCCGCGAGAAGCGCCAACGATGAAGCGATCAGTCCACCGATGACTTCAACGACCATAAAGACCGAAATAACGGCAAGAGCGGCAATCAGCCGCTGGCCGTCATTATTCTTTGGCTCATCATGGGTGCAGGTCATGCGCTAGCTTGGCTGGCAATTTTGCAACACTTTGTGTGTACGTGACTATGTCTGAGCGAAGCAAGCAGGAAAACACGAAACTTCTGCGTCATGCCTTCTCATGGCGACTTTGCTTTTCACGAAGTGGCCTTATTTCGGTGACGTGATAACATCCGTTTTTGGCCGCTTGTCCAAAAGGGGATTGGACAGGCGACGCGCCATCAGACGGGCGCATCGGCAAGCGAAACGGTCCGTGGGGGCGTCGACTACTTGTTTGGCGAGTGGGGCATAAGCAATGGACTGGCGGCGAGCGGCATCGCCGCCCTCGTCAGCGCGCTCGGGCTGTTGTCTGTCTGGGCGCTTGGCGACTGGGGCCGTCGGACAAGTTCCGTATTCTCGGCGTTTGCGGTCGGCGTCCTGTCGATCGCCGTCGCGTTCCATCTGTTCCCGGAGGCGATCGAAGCCGATCCGACGTCATGGCGCTTCGGGGTGGGCGCGTTCATCCTGATGGCGGTCGCTGGATTCAGCCTCCGGCTCGCCATGCACAACGGCCGCTCGACCGCGGACGCCCCAAATGAGGGAGCCCTCGCTTTCGGATTCGCCTCGCTTGTTGCGCTCGGCTTCCATTCGTTTGTCGATGGGCTGGTCTATTCGTCAAGCTTTCATGGGGACGAATACACGGGCTGGGTCGCCACGTTCGGGCTCCTTCTGCATGAGTTTCCCGAAGGCGCGATTGCTTATTTTCTGATCCGCGACAGCGGCCTTGCTCGCGGCTGGTCGGTGCTGGTCGCCTTCGCCGCATCCTCAGCAACGACGATCGCCGGGGCGCTTGTCGCCGAAATCGTCCTGACCAACCCGACGCCTGGCGTCATCGGCCCGCTCCTCGGTGCGACGTCCGGGGCCCTTGCCTATGTGATTGCGCTGCATCTTGGTCCGCATGCGTCCCTTGCGCGCCGCCCGAACGGCTACCTCGCCGCCGCCCTTGGCGTCGCCGTCGCAACGGCAGCCGAAGCCATCCGGCACGCCGGTCACTAGCCGATTGCATTGACGGACCAGAATTAGCCGCGGCAGCCCGCGAGGCCCGCGGCCGGCGTGACTGCGCGCCAGCCGGTTTCGTCATTGATCGTGATAACGGCGTCTTCCAGGTACACCCCGCCGTCGAACCCGAGACCGAAGGCAATCCTGACGACGGCGTTGATCCCGGTCTCCGACTGGAACCGCTGGACGTTGGCGACGCCAAACCGGCTGCCGCCAGCGGATTCGACAAGCTCAAAGGCGGTAGGCTTGCCGTTGACGACAGCGTCAGCGACTTCGCCGGAAACATACCTGAAGATCGGCGCCGGCTGATCGCCGGACAGGGTCCAAAGCACCATGCCGCACGCGCCAGCAGGAATGCGCGGGCTCTTGATCGAGCCAAACAGTAGGCCGGTTCCCTCCTCGACCTTGCGCGGTCGCGCCGCCTCAGCTTTGGCTTCCTGGCGCAGGCTTTCAGCGCGGGAAACGGCCCCGAGGTTCTCGCAGCCCGCGACGGCGGCCATCGCGGCCATCGTGAGGATCTGCGCGGCTCGTCCGGTCAGGGCTTTCATAGGCCAATCCCCTTCAAAGGTCCGTAGACGTCATAGATCAGCCCGTCCTCGCCTTCGCGAAAGCCGATCAACTGCAGGGTGCGCGCCAGGTCGCTTTCGCGAGGCCGTACGTTGGCCGTAAGCGAATAATTCCGCCGCGGGTCGAGGCGTATGTCGACGGTTGCTTCCCCGTGCTCGTTTGCGCCGGCGAGCACAATCGAAAGGTCGCGGCCTTCACAGGCAAGCCGGCCGTTCATCGGCGCATCCGCGCCCGTCAGCCGCCTTAACTGGGGCGACAACGCGTCCGTCCAGAGCGCGCCTGACGCAATCCCGCAGCCATCGCCCACGCGCCAAGAAAATTCCGGCACCCGTGCCTCAACGCTGCCTTCGAACGGCATTCCGAGCAGGCGATAGCGGCGGATGCTTGAAAGGTCGAACCGGCCCGAAAGATCCTTGATGGCGATATCGCGCGCGACGAAGCCGTAGGTGAGCCGGGCAACGCCGCGGGCTGCTCGTCCATCGACTGATACGTCCGCCGAAATCCGGCCCAGCGCGAGCTGGAGCGGTCTAAGGCTATAGTCAATATCGCCGAGAACGACGCCGTCAAATGACGCTGAGCGCACGACGCCGCGCAACAATGTGCCGTCGATCCGCTCAAACCTGAAGGCGTCGCCGGATGATGCGATCGGCGACAAAAGGCTCGCCGGGGCGAACAGGATGACGCCGAAGCCGAAGGCAAGCGCGCCCGCAAATGCCTGCCGTCGCGTCGATGACGACCGGCGGGTTCCGGCTTGCGGTGCAGATTGGCGGGTCGCAGCCGTCATCGCTGGAGAATCAACCTCCCACGGACGGATCCATCGCCTTCGGCCGAGCGCGCAATATCGGCATAGATCACGCTGGCGCCTTCTTTTTCGGTCAAGTCGCGTATCCAGCCGAACAGAGCCTCTGGCGGCGTCGGGCCTGCCGTCGCTTCGACCGCGCCGTCGGGCCGGACATTAACGAAAACAAGCGATACACCCTGGGTCTGGGCGTATGCAGTCACGGCACCGCGCAAGGGCTGCGCCGCCTCGGCCGAGGTTGCGGCGGGGGCGCCGAGGTCTGCGGTCGCGGCTGCCTGCACGACAAGCTGGTAGACGCTTTCCGCGTCGCCAAGCGACGCCTGCGAGGCCTGCCGCCAGTTGGCGAGCGGGACATAGATGGCCTGAAGCAGGAGCGCGACGCCGGCGATTGCGCCGCCGACCATCAGGATTAGCCGCTCCCGTTCCGTCCGTTCCCGCCAGAATTCGTTCATCGCAAGTGCACCGCCATGTCGCCGACCCAGCCGCCGGCCGACCGTCGATAGCCGCTGACGTCCGTTGCCGTAATGCCGGCGGTCTGGAGCCGTTCACGGAATTCGTCGATTGCCTCGTTCGACACCGCGCGAACGCTGAAGCTGAATGCGCCGCGGGCGACGTCGAACTGAATGCGGTCAATCCCCACCGCGCCATCCTCGCCGAGCGCCTCGTCTACACGACGACTGAGATCGACGAACGATGCAGCACCGCCGGTCGACAGACGCTCGCGCGCATGCCGGCGCATGTCGGCCCGTGCGACCTCCGGGAATGCCTCAGCGTGGATTCTCGCTGCTTCGCTTTCGTATCGGTTCGCCATTGCGGCGGTCCTCATCGTCTCGACCACGACCAGCGCGAAAAGGCTGGCCGCGACGCCGGCGGCGAGGCCTGCCGCGCGGCGATACGCTCCGAACGACATCGACGAGCGACGCTGCGCGCGATAAGCGCCTTGCAGAAGGTTCATGCCATCGCCCGCCGCCTGTCTGGCGGCCTCAACGGCAAGATCGACGAACCGGGCGTCGCCCTGACGTCGCACGACCGGCCAGCCCTGTGGCGGCGACCAGCCCTCTGGGGCCCGAACAGCAACGCCATCTGCGTCCCCTTGCGCGAGGAGCGCGTTGCCGGCGATATCTACCGGCGCGGCAAAGGCGATCGCCTGGGCCGACACGACGGCGCGGTCCCCGAACAGCCAGGCGACTGTCGGCGCGTCACCGCTTTTCGGCAGGCAGAGGCAGTCAACGCCGAGATACCGCAACGGGGCCCCCGCCGAAGCAAACGCCTCGACAATCTCGGCAACAAGGCCGGTCTTTGCCGCGGCGATGACGCCACCCTCGCCATCACGGTGAAGGGCGACATGCATGCCGCTCACCGGCTCAGCGAGTTCATCTTCCAGAAGGAGCGATGCAGCCGCCATGAACTTTGACGTACCCCGCGGCGGCGCGTCGATCTTGCGGCACGCAGCGAGTTCGCCGGGGAGGATTGCGGCAACAAGTACGTCTTCGCCAAGTTCGGATAGCGAAGTACGCAAACGTTTGAAGCCTTCCGAGACGCCATTGGCGGTCGCGACGCCATCCCGGATCGCGGCCCAAGCAATCGGGGCGTTCAGGGTCTCTCCCAGATAAACGACGAGGACTTCAGTCAATTTTCTTCCCCGAGTGTTCTTGAAACAAGGCTGTAGCCGCTTCCCTGCTCTGAACGAAACATCATGTTGACGACAACCCGGGCGTCGCCCCGTTCAATTACCGCCCGGGCCTTAATGAATCGAGAGGCCACGTCGGTCCGGTTCTGGCGAACCGGCTCCGGGACTTCAAAACCGGCGAGCGTCGGATCGGCCCAGAACTGGCCCGCGTTGGCCCATCCTTCGGGCGGGCGCGCGTCCAGCACCGCCCCAAGTTCGGCCGGATTTACCCGCGTTTCGGTAGCGCCCTCGATGATCGCCGCCAGCAAGGGCAAGTCTCGCGGCCGCAGCATATTGACGTTCAGGGATACTGGACCCGGATCCGGCAATGCGCAAATGAACGGTCGCAAGCCTTCATAGGTAATTCTGTCAGCGCCAAGCATGGCGCGCATCTCGCTGACATCCGCCAGCAGGCCGCCGCCAGTCCGGTAGGGCGACGGCAAAGCGGTGTAGAAGTCATCCTCAGCGCCGCCGATCGACACGGTATCGTCGACGTCGATCCAGTCGAGGATCACGGCCGCGAGCCTTTGAGCCGCCCCGTCCTGCAGCCCCAGCGACGCCGCGAGCGCAACGAATTCGCCTGCCATCTTTTCGGGCCCGCCTTCGCCTTCAATGCCGGGCAGTGAATTGAGATTGAAGCACCGCGACGCGTCCGAGAGTTGCAGGCTCGCCTTGCCGTCCGGCAGCGGCACGTCAACTGGCGCCAGAAACAGCGGACTCGTCAGCAGTAGCCGCTGCGGCTCGCCGTCCGGACCGCTGGTCGCCTGAAGCTGTCGGAGGGCGGCGCGCGCGATCGCCTCGGCGCTGACCGCCCGCCACTGAAGGTCGGCGCGGTCAATCGCAAAGCCGGTCCGCCTTGCCGAGATGCGCATGGCTTCGGATATGCCGAGCGCGAGAAACGACAGGGTCGCAGTCATGAGCAAGGCGACGATCATCGCCACCCCGCGCTGGCGGCGAACGGATCCTTGAGCCTGGGTCATGGCCGCAGCTCCCCGATCCAGAACAATGCCTCGATCTCGCCAAAGCGATCGGTCGTGAGGGTCAGGCGCAGCGCACGCGGCGGCCCGCCGCTGGAGGAAGGCGGCGGCCACGCGTCGGCCCAGTCGAGGCCCCGGCTGGTCTGGCCGATCAGGAACGACGCTTCGAGGCCTGCAAGCTCGCCGACCAGGATCCGGTCGGCTTCCGACGCATTCGGCGCATCGTCCACATAGGGCCGCGATCGCCTGATAATCGCGCTGTCCCGGTATAGATACTCAACGTACTGTAGGGTCGATCGCGGTTCGCGCGCCCCCGGGTTCGACCGTCCGCCCCGGACAAAAGCAAACAGCGGCGTCTCGCCTTCGACGGGCGCCAGCCGGTTCAGCTCGAATGTCCGTCCACCAATGAATGCCGCCGGATAGCGGTCTCCGAACTCGTCGCGCGGCGTTCGCAGGCTGAGATTGGCAAGATCCTCGCGAATTGTCGTCTGCAGGATTTGCCAGTCACGCAGGCGCGCGTCCGCCTCTTCCAGCTGATCGCGGCCGTCAATCGTCATCCGCAGGCCCGCGACGCCCGCCGCGGAAATCATCGAGAATATCAGGAGCGCTATGAGAATCTCCGGCAGCGTCAGGCCGAACTGACGCGCGCGCTTCCGCGACGCAGCGGTCACTGGCCAGTCCCCTTGAGCGCCGACACCCGCGCGAGCGTCTGGCCGATATCCGCCCGCCGGACTTCGTAGGTTACCTGAAAGACGCCCTGGCCCACCTCAAGGCCCGTCCGGACAAAGATGAACTGCCGGCCGGCGAACGTTGTTTCGTCTTCGGTCGACCCGCTTTCCGGCGTCTGCGCGTCGGCCATCTCTTCCACCATCAGATTGTTGACAAGCACGCCGGCAAGAAAGCGGTCTTCCGCGCTCGCAAGGTAGCGCGCGTTCTGGCTAAGGAGCGCCAGGATGCTCGACACCACGCCGGCCATGATTGCGAACGCGACGAGCGTCTCGATCAGCGTCAGGCCCGCTTCGTGGTGCGCGCGTTGGCGCAGCCTTGGGCGTCGAGTTGTCATTCCTTGCGCACCCGGATTTCATATTCCGACGTCAATTCGGCGATCCAGGCCCCTTCCCGCGACTCAAAGCGGGCGATGAGCGCCGACCCTACTCCCAGTGGGTCAAGCGGAAAGATTTCGCGATCTCCGTCATCTTCTTCCTCATCGCCGGCGGAGCGACCCGCGAGATCGGCATTCTCTGCGAAGTCCGACAGCGGCGCGCCGAAGCCGACCAGCGCGCCCACAGCGTTGCCACCATTCAACGCAAGGGCGTTGCTGGCGGCCTCCCCCTCGCTCCTGATACTGAACGTGACGCCCGTCGCCCGCGGTCGCCAGTCCGCTTCGGACCGCCAGCGGTCCCCGTCACGTACGGCGAAACTGTACCCTTCATCCGTCCATTCAAGCCGACGCTCGCGACCCGTAAAGACGGCCTCATCGAAGGCCACGGCAAGCCGCGCCGCAAAGGTTTCCGCCGCATCGCGCGCAGGCGGCCGGCGTGGCGGGGCCGTCAGCACGACAATCCCTGCCGCCAGGCTGAAGATCGTCAGCCCGACGAGGATTTCGATGAGCGTTACGCCTGTCTGGCCGGCTTTCATCCTGCCTGTCCGGCGGATCAGCTCCGCTCGTCCGTCCAGTTGCCGATATCTGCGTTCAGCCCCTCGCCGCCCTCGCGCCCGTCGGCGCCATAGGAGAATACGTCGACGACGCTGCGCTCTCCGGGAAAGCGGTACTGATAGGGATTTCCCCACGGATCGACCGGCAGGCCAGTGCGCAGATACCCGCCGGGACGATAGGATGCCGCTCCCGATGCGTTCGAGGGCGCTTCGACCAGCGCGTCGAGTCCCTGATCCGTTGACGGATAATTGAACATGTCAAGGCGGTACTGGTCGAGCGCGCTTTCGATGACGCCGATGTCGATCTTTGCTTTCCTGACCGCCGCGCGATCGCGTTCCGGCAGGACATTGACGACGACGAGCGCTGAGATCAGCGAGATGATCGACAGGACGACGAGCAGTTCGATCATGGTGATGCCGCGCTGCCGGGCGGCGTTAAGGCGTTCGGGCTTCAGCGGCGCGAGATCCGACATTGTTCCATTCCTGTCTCTGCAACGCGACCGCGCCCCGTTCCTACCCGGCGGCCGCCCGCGTCGCGACATAGCACCTTGCCGCAAGGGTCAACACCCTCAACGGGCGCGTTCCGCAAGATCACATCGCCGCAAGCGAGTTGAGCCGCAGAATCGGCAGCATGATGGCGAGCGTAATCAGTAGAACGAACCCGCCCATCACAACGATCACCGCTGGCTCAAGCAAGCGCAGGGCGATCGTCGAAGCGCTGTCGAATTCCTCTTCCAGCTCCTCCGCCGCCTTGTCGAGCAGCTTCGGCAGGCTGCCCGCCCGCTCGCCGGCGGCGACCATGTGGGTCATCATTGGGGGCAAGGCGTCGGCGCGACGGATTGCGGCCGCGAGCGAGGCCCCTTCGCGGACCTGATCAATCGCCGCATCCACGCGTTCGCCGATATGCACGTTCAGGATGGTTCGCCGCGCCCCCGTTAGGCTGTCGAGCAAGGGAGCGTCACCGCCGAACAGGGTCGACAGGGTTCGCGCGAAACGGGCGCCGTCGAGGCCCCTCAAGAGTCCCCCGATCACCGGCGTCGCTAGCAGCGCCTTGTCGAACTGCCGCCGGAACGGCTTGACCTTCAGCGCGCGCCACAAACCAACAAGCGCCAGCGCGATGGACGCAATCAGGATCAACCCATAGTCGGCGAGAAATCCGGACATCGCGACAACAAGCAGGGTGACGGCAGGAAGCTCAGCGTCGAATGACTGGAACTGCTCGATAATCCGCGGCACGACCTGGGTCATCAGCGCGCCGACAACGCCGCCGGCGAAGAGAAACAGCACCGCCGGATAGATGAGCGCGCCAATTGCCTTGCTGCGCATCGACCGATTTTTCTCCAGCATGGTCGCAAGCCGATCGAGCGTGCCGTCGAGCTTGCCGGACGCTTCGCCAGCGGCGACCACGGCGCAGTAAAGATCGGAGAACGACCCGCCATCCTGGCGAAGCGCGTCGGCAAAAGTCCGACCTTCCAGAACCCGCTCCCGGGCGGCGGTCAGGCGTCGGCGCACATTCGGTCGGTCGACCTGCATGGCGACAGCGTTCAGCGCCTCCTCTATGGGAATTGAGGCGCCGACCAGCACGGCGAGCTGTCGCGTGAGCGTCACAAGCTGCGCGCTCGATATTCTTGCATTGCCGCGGCGCTCGGAAGTGCGGTCTCGTTCGCGGGCGGCGGTCATCGCCACGGGCGTCAGTTTCAGCCGACGCAGCTCGGCTCGCGCGAGGCGCGGCGTCTCCGCAGAGACCACGCCCTTGCGCACCCGGCCGCCGCCGTCCAGCGCCTCATATTCAAACGCCGGCGCCATCGTCCTCCTGGCGCACCACCCGCAGCACTTCCTCGATGGACGTCGCGCCCGCAAGCACGTGGGCAAACCCGCATTCGGCAAGCGTCTGCGCGCCCTTCGCAGAAAATGCGCGCGTTGCGATCTCCGCCTCGCCCGCATCGTTGTGTATGCGCTCGCGGATCGCCGCATCGACGACCATCAGTTCGTAAACGCCAAGCCGGCCTTCATACCCTGACTGACTGCAACGCGCGCACCCGACAGGACGGTAGATCCTCGTCTTGATGTCATCCGCCGCCAGGCCGAGCAGGCTTTTCTCCGCAGCGTCCGGCGCCGCCGGGGCCTTGCACGACGGGCACAAGCGCCGCACGAGCCGCTGGGCGAGGACGCCGGCAAGGGTGGAGGAGAGAAGAAACGCCTCTGCGCCCATGTCCCGCAGCCGCGTCACTGCGCCAACCGCCGAGTTCGTGTGTATGGTCGACAGCACGAGATGCCCGGTAAGCGCAGCTCGGATTGCAATGTCCGCCGTTTCGCCGTCGCGGATCTCGCCGACCATCACGATGTCCGGGTCCTGACGAAGAATCGCTCGAAGGCCTGTCGCGAAGGTCATGCCGACCTTGGGATTGATCTGAGTCTGGCCAATCCCCTCGATCGCGTATTCGACCGGGTCCTCGACCGTGAGAATGTTGAGGCTCGGATCGTTCAGGATCGCCAGCGCAGCATAGAGCGTCGTCGTTTTGCCCGACCCCGTCGGGCCGGTCACGAGAATGATGCCGTTCGGCCGCTTCAGGACGGTCTTGAGGCGCGCCAGCGTCGCCGGCGGCATGCCCAGAGCGTCAAGGTCCAGCCGCGCTTCCTCCTTGTCAAGAATGCGCATGACGACGCGCTCGCCGAAGCGGGCCGGGAGCGTCGAGACTCGCACGTCGACGGTCTTGCCGCCGAGGGCGATAGACATGCGCCCGTCCTGGGGGACGCGCTTTTCGGAAATGTCGAGCCGCGCCATGACCTTGATCCTGCTGACAAGCGAGGGCGTCGCGCGCGCCGGCAAGGAAAGGATTTCCCGCAACACCCCATCAATCCGGAGCCGGATCGAAAGACCCTTTTCATAGGGCTCGACATGAACGTCCGACGCGCGCGTCTTCACCGCCTCGGCTATCACGCCGTTAATGAGTCGGATCACCGGCGCGTCATTGTCGCTGTCGAGCAGGTCCGCTGTCGTCGGCAACCCCTCAGCGAGGCTCGTCAGATCGTCATCGTCGGCGCCGAACTGATCCGTGTCGAGATTGGAGATCGCGTATATCTCCGAAAGGCGCCGGTCGAACGCCTCCTGCGGCAGCGTTTCAACGCGGATAGGCGCGTCGACCGCACGCCGCACCTCAATCAGGGCGAGCGCGTCGGGCGCGCCCCGCGCGCCAATGACGGCCGGCCGCGCGTGCGGATCAAGGATGATAAGCCCGCGTTCCTTTGCGAACGAATAGGTCAGCCGCTCGACGCCCATCCGCCGGTTGGCCGGCGCTGGCTCGGCTCCGTCGTCCGCCGTCGCCAGCGGTTCGCTCATTCGCCATCCTCACGCAGCGGCGCCGGCGCGTCGATTTCGGACCCCGCGTCGATCTCTGGCCGCACAGGCAGAGTCGAGCGCAGATTGCCGGCCGGCGCTGGAGCGACGCCGGTCGTCTGGTCAATCAGGCGCTCCAGGTCAGACGTCGGCGCACCATTGTTCAGCATGCCCCTCGCCCGAATGTAGTCGACTTTTTTCGCCGTCGCGGCCCTTGCCGTCTTCTGGTCGCGAATGATCGTCGGACGGATGAACACCATAAGGTTGCGGCGATCCCGGGATCGGCCGGAATTCTTGAACAGGTTGCCAGCGAGCGGGATATCGCCAAGCACCGGCACCTTGCTTTCGCGGTTCTGGTCGGTCTGGTCGATCAACCCGCCTACGACCAGAATGTCGCCGTCATCCACAAGCGCAACCGTCTCGATCGTGCGCTTGTTGGTGATCAGGTCGGTCGACGACGCAATAATCTGCCCCGCAACGCTCGACGTTTCCTGCTTGATCTTCAGCGTGACCGTATTTCCATCGCTGATGCGCGGCGTAACCTCAAGGATTACGCCGACTTCCTCGCGCGAGACCGTACGGAACGAATTCTGGAAATTCTGACCGACCGCTTCGCCAGTGGTGATCGGAATTTCCTGGCCGACCTGAAGCCGCGCCGGCTGGTTGTCGAGCGTGACGACCGACGGAAACGACAGCACGTTGGATTCCACGTCCTGCTTAACTGCAGTTACAATTGCCGAGTAGAGCGTGCCGTCGTCCGTGCGGCCAGCGCCGCCCACCGCAATGCCATTAAGTCCGAGCAAGGAGGAAAGCGCCAGCTGGAGCACCTCGTTATTGAGGCCAAGCGGGTCGCCAGTCGTGTTGGTCGTACTCGAGCCGCCGCTCAGGAACGACGAGGCCGCGGCGCCGAGGAAATCAGCCTGCGAATCCGTGAAATTCGTCGTCGTGAAGGGTACGACGCCGTCGCCGGACCCTGAAATCAGGTATTCGATACCCAGCTGCCGAGCGGTATTTTCGGAAATTTCAACAATGATCGCTTCGACCTGAACTTGCGCCGGTCTGAGGTCGAGTTCGTAGATCGCCCGCTTCAGGGTCTGCTGGATGCTCTTGTCGCCTGAAATGATGATCGAGTTCGTCGGCTTGTCGACGGAGATCGTCGCCCGCGCCCGCCCGGCGCGCGCGGGCGCCCCTTCCACGCCCGCTTCTTGCGGCTGGGCGTCGGCGAGTTCACGCAAGGTCACGGCGAGGGTCTCGGCGTCCTGATGTGACAATCGCACGACGGCCAGTTCGGATGTGGACTCGCCGATGCGATCAAGCTCGCCGACAACGTTCATGACCCGTCGCAGCAAGGTCGGCTCGGCGCGGATGATCAGGCTGTTCGTCGCCTCGACGGGGACGATGCTGATGCCCGCGGCGCCGCCGCCCTCCGCGCCAAGTTCCTGGCCCAGTTCGCGCACGACGCCGGCGACTTCCACGGCCGAAGCGTTCTGGAGCGATACGGTCTGGTAGACGCGCGTGTCGCGATCGATTTCAGCGAGAACCTGGCGCATCCGCGCGACATTGTCGGCGCTGTCAACGAGGATCAATGCGTTGCCGCCGCTCACCGGGTTGACGACGCCCCGTTCACTGACGATTTGCGAAAGGCTGGCGGCCGCAGCGCGAGCGTCAACATGCTCAAGCCGCGCAATCTGCGTGACGAAATCGCCGGGCTGGCCTTCACCGACCGGCCCCCCGGCCCGCGCGCCGAACTGCAGCGGCACGATCTTGTAGCTGTCCCCGTTAATCGGCGTCGCAACGAATCCGGTGACCCGCAATGCGGCCTGGAAGAGCTCCCAGGCTTCGTTGGGGCACAGGCCGCCGTTCGGGCCGGACTTGATCGTGATACGGCCGCTGACCTGGGGCGAGATGACGAATTTCTTGCCAGTCCTGAGGGCGATGTCGTCGACGACGGCGGAAATGTCCGCATCCTCATAATTGATCGAGCCCTTGCAAGCCTCCCGGTCGGACTGGGCATAGGCCGCGCCCGACTGTCCCAGCAGGAACGCGCACGCGAGCGCGATGGCCCGCCTGCATCCTGCTTCACGATCAATAGTCATTTACATCCCCCCTTCCCGTACTCAGGAAGATTTTTACTGGCACTTGCAGGCCGTCTCGATCGACGACGAGGTCAACAACGTCGCGTCCCTCGAGCGATTGCATCTGTTCGGCGATCGAGTCAGGCGTCTGGCCGATCGCACGGCCATTTACAGATTTCAGGACGTCGCCGGCCTTGAGGCCCGCCGCTTCGAACCGCAGAGGCTGGGCGCCCGGCGCGAGGACAAGCTCGACGCCGCCGGGCGCCGGTCGGGGCGTCACGCTTACGATGCTGGTCCAGTCGCCAATCTCAATTTGTTCCGCCGCGGGCGCGGCGGCCGCTGGAGCGGTGATCGGCGATGGTTGCGGCGCTTCGGTCTTTCGGTCGCGATTGACCATTGTCAGGGTCTCGCGCACGCCGCCCCGCCTGATGGTCACCTGGTCTTCCCGGGCCGAGTCGAGGATCACCCCGTCGGTAATCTCTTCATTTATCGCATAACTGCGCTGTTCGCCGTCCGGCGTGCGGATAACCGCGGTCGCGCCAAACCCGTCGACCTGGACGCCATGCAGCACGAGGTCGAGGGACGTTTCCTCAAGCACTTCGTCGTTAGCCGGCGCAATCGCAGCGGCGACCGCCTGGTTCTCGGGCTGACGAAAGGGATTGATTGACGCCGAACGCATCGCCTCAACGCCGGCGTCGCGCGCGCCCGGCGCCGGCCCGGGCAACGTCTCCGGCACGCTCAGCGGCGCAACCGCCGACAGGACAAGCCGCGCCAGTACGAGACCAAGAGCCAGCACAAGACATAGCTCAATCCAGCCGACAAAGGCCGGCTTCGCGCGTTGACTGGTCGCTCGGCGCCGGGACGCTGGCGCGACTTTCTGGCCGATGCGTTCAACGCCGTCCGGCATGCCGGGCAATTCCTTGGTTACGCCCTCGCTTTCGCCGGGGCCGTCTTCGGCTGCGCGGGGTCCGGCTTGGCCAGCGCCCGGCGAGCCGGCCGATTCTGACCGCCGGGTTGAACCGTATTCGCCCGGCGGTGGACCTGACCGCCTCCGGGATGTCGCGACCAATGCCATACTGCCCGCACGCCCTACTCGAACCAGCGCCGCCCGCGGCAAGAAAAGTGTTACCCCGGGCGGGCTTATCTGTTCAATAAAGCCTTCACCGCGTCCGGCGCTAGCCCTGCCGGCGAACCATTCCGCATTGCGTCGACGCGTTGCCGGCCATATCGCTCGCCCAGCAGGCGAGCAAAACGGCGCCGGCCGCAATCCCGGGAAGATTCTGACGAACATGTTTCTCCTTGTCGCCTGCCTTTCGGGGCTCCTGATCGGTTCCTACCTGAACGTCGTCATTCATCGCGGACCCCGAGCCTGGGGTCTGACCGACGGCGTCGTTGTCGCCGGTCCACGCTCCGCCTGCCCGGCCTGCGGCGAGACGATCGCCGTGAGAGACCTCGTTCCGATCGCGAACTATGTGCTGCTTCGCGGCCGATGCCGATACTGTCGCGCCAAGATTCCATGGCGTTACCCAGCGGTCGAAGCCGCGGCTGCGGCGCTCTTCGTCGCCGCTGGGCTGACGCTCGGACCGAGCGTGGAATGGGCGCTGGCGGCGGCCTTCATCGCGATCCTTCTGGCCCTGGCGGCGATCGATCTTGAAACGGGCTATCTGCCTGATGCGCTGACGTTTCCGCTATTGATCGGCGGCCTTGCCGCGAACGCCGTCGACCTGTTCGCACCGCTGCCGCAATCAGTGCTCGGCGCGGCGGTCGGCTATGGCGGGTTCGAGGCCATTCGTATCGCTTACGCACGGATTAGGGGCCGCGAGGGTCTCGGCGGCGGCGACGCCAAACTGCTAGGCGCGATTGGCGGCTGGCTTGGCGCGAGCGCTCTGCCCGGGGTTGTGTTCCTTGCCTCGCTGATGACCCTCGGCGTCGCCCTGGCGGCAGGGCGTTCGAAATCGCCAGAACGGTCGCTGCCCTTCGGGCCCGGCCTTGCGGCGGCCGCAGTTATCATGCTGCTTGCCGGCGATGGTTTTCGGCGGACTAGCGGCCTTTGAAGCTCGCGGGGCGCTTGCCCAACACCGCCGCGACGCCTTCCCGGCAGTCTTCCGACGCGATCGCGACCCGTTGCAGCATGGCCTCGTAGGCGGCAGCGTTCCCGACGCCTGCTTCGGCTGCGGCGCGAAACGCCCGCTTCGTCAGCCCCAGCGACAGCGGCGCGCGGCGGGACAGTTCATCCGCCCACGCAAGCGCATTCGCCAGCACATCCGCCGCCGCTTCGGCCCGGTTGACCAGGCCAAGGTTGAGCGCCTCATGGGCAGGTATCTTTCGCGCTTCCACGGCGAACTCATAGGCCCGCGCATAGCCGATTTGCTGCGTAAGCAACCACGACAAACCGCCATCTGGCACGAGCCCGATATTTGCGAACGCGCTCATCAGATACGCATCCTCCGACATCACGCGCAGGTCGCAGGAGAGCGCCAGCGTCATCCCTATGCCGGCCGCGGGTCCGTTTATCGCAGCGATTACCGGTTTCTCCATGGTCCGGATGACGGTGAGGAAGCTCCCATATTCGGCGTTGAGAACCTCTTCGACGTTCCGGTCGGTGTTGATGTCCTTGATATCAGCCCCCGCGCAGAAAGCCCGACCCGCGCCGGTTAACACGACCGCACGGATGTCCCGGTTCGCCGACGCGATGCACATAGCGTCAAGCAGATCCGCCCGCAGCGCGCCATTGAAGGCGTTCAGCGCGTCGGGTCGTTCCAGCGTGACCACCGCCACATGATCGCCCTTCTGTTCGTAACCTACCGTTTCATAGGCCTTGGTCATCGGTCTGCTCCCTTGGCGATGAGTGTTGTTCGCCGGCTGGCCCGTCAATTTTCGGACGTTTGCCCTATAGTGCGCGCGGAACCTCAGTCCGCAAGACTTGTCAGCGGTTCAGGGCGCTAAAAATTCCGGCGTCAAATTGCGTCATGACGTTGACGCCAGGACCCGCGGTTCGCAAGGACACGAACCGCCATTTCCCGCAAGCTGCCAGAGGCGCAACATCACAAGGAGACGTCGACATGATCGATAGCCGGTTCTTCAAGCAACAGTGCTATGTTGATGGCGCGTGGATCGACGGCGGCAATGACACGATCGCCGTCAATAATCCGGCAACCGGCGAGATCATCGGAACCGTCCCTAAATTTGGCCGTGAGGAAACCCGCAAGGCGATTGCGGCGGCGGAACGCGCCTTCCGGGAATGGCGGCATGTTTCCGCCGAAGAACGCGGCAACGCCTGCCGGCGCATCCACGATGCGTTGATGGACAACCAGACGGAACTCGGCCGGATCCTGACAACTGAAATGGGCAAGCCGCTCGCCGAAGCCAATGGCGAGGTCGCCTATGCCGCGCGGTTTTTCAAATGGTTCGGCGAAGAAGCCCGGCGCTTGTATGGCGACGTAATTCCCTCGCCATTCGGCGACAAACGGATCATCGTCACGAAAGAGCCCGTTGGCGTCGTCGGGTCGATCACGCCCTGGAACTTCCCGACCGCGATGATCGCCCGAAAAGCGGCCGCCGCCATCGCCGCCGGCTGTCCGATCGTCTGCAAGCCAGCCAGCCAGACGCCGTTCTCAGCCCTCGCCTATGGCGTCGTCGCCGAAGAAGTCGGCCTGCCCAAAGGGCTCCTCAACGTCGTCACCGGGTCGGCGTCTGCGATCGCGGACGAGTTTTGCGAGAACCCGGCCGTCCGCAAGATCACCTTCACCGGCTCAACGCCCGTAGGCAAAGGCCTTGCGGCCAAGGCTTCCGCCCACATGAAGCGCATCTCCATGGAGCTCGGCGGCAACGCGCCGTTCATCGTCTTCGACGACGCCGACCTCGATCGCGCCGTAGACGGCGCAATCGCCTGCAAGTATCGAAACTCCGGACAAACCTGCGTCTGCGCAAACCGCCTCTATGTGCAAGCCGGCGTCTATGACGCCTTCATGGCAAAATTCGCCGCGAAAGTTAGCGGGATGAAGGTCGGGGACGGTCTCGAAGAGGGCGTCGCCCAGGGACCTTTGATCGATGAAAGCGCCGTTGAAAAATCGCTCGAGCACATCGCCGACGCCCGGGCCCATGGCGGCGAGATTGTTGTCGGCGGCGCGCGCCATGAGCTCGGCCTTACCTATTTCCAGCCCACCGTCATCCGTAATGCGACCCAGGAGATGCTGATCGCCCGAGACGAGACATTCGGCCCGGTCGCGCCGGTTTTTCGTTTTGATACGGAGGAAGAGGTCGTTCGCATGGCCAATGCGACCGAATACGGCCTCGCCAGCTATTTTTACACGTCAGATCTCGGCCGCGCCTTTCGGGTGTGCGAAGCGCTTGAGTATGGCATGGTCGCGGTGAACGAAGGCGTCCTGTCGACCGAGGTTGCGCCGTTCGGCGGCGTCAAGGATTCTGGCATGGGCCGGGAAGGCTCCAAGTACGGCCTCGACGACTATGTGAACGTCAAGTACGCGTTGATTGGCGGCCTTGGCAAATAGGCGCCTGACGAGACTCGACCCACTTCGCGTTAACGTTTCATTAACCAACCTTGATGAAAGTTTGAGGCGCTTTGCAGCGGGGGCGGAAGCTGTGTCGAAAACAAATTCTGGCCGGCGTCAGTCGCCGGTGGGCGAGCTCTTCGAAAGACTTGGGTCCACGCCGCGATCGCGCTCGACGCGCGCCGCTGCGCTGTTCCGTCGACTGAGGGATGGCAAGGGCGATCGCAGCGAGTTCGATGAGCTGGCTGGCAGGTTTGGCCTCGCTGACGGCGCGGATGCAACGCCGCGCTAGTTGAGGTCCGCTGCCGCCTGCCGCCGACGGCGCACAGCCTTCGCGGGGCTTTTCAATCCTTGACTCGCGCCACAAGAGACACTGTCACCTTCCCACTGGCGTCGGCGCTCGCGTTCGCCCCAACAAGCAGATGCGCCCTTGCGCCAATAACGAAAACGGGAGGCCGAAGCCTCCCGCAAATTCGTGAACTGATAATCCGACAACTCGCTAGCGCTTGGAGAACTGGAAGCTCTTGCGCGCCTTCTTGCGGCCGTATTTCTTGCGCTCCACGGCGCGGGCATCGCGCGTCAGGAACCCGCCCTTTTTCAGAACGCCGCGCAGTTCCGGCTCGTAATAGGTGAGTGCGCGGGCAATGCCGTGGCGCACAGCGCCGGCCTGCCCTGACGGACCCGACCCCTTTACCGTACAGAACACGTCATACTGACCGTTGCGTTCCGCGGCGACGAGGGGTTGCTTGATGATCATCTGAAGCACGGCGCGGCCAAAATACGCGGCGTGATCCTTGTGGTTGACGACGATGCGGCCACTGCCCGGCTTGATCCAGACGCGCGCGACGGCGGTCTTGCGCTTGCCGGAGGCGTAGGCCCGGCCCTGCGCGTCAATCTTCGGTTCCGGCGTTGCGGGTTCGCTCGCCGCGACGACGCCCGCCTGTTCGGCCGCCTGTTTGAGGTCTTCAAAGCTGGTTGTGCTCATGGATCTAGTCGTCCCGCTTGTTCTTGCGATTCAGGGCGGCGACGTCGAGCGTCTCCGGTTGCTGGGCGTCGTGCGGGTGCGCCGGCCCGGCATAGACCTTCAGCTTGGTCATCTGCGCGCGTGCGAGGGGCGAATCCTTCGGCATCATGCGTTCTACCGCCTTCATCACGACCCGCTCCGGGTGCTTGCCGTCGAGGATCTTGTCCATCGTGCGTTCCTTGATCCCGCCGGGATAGCCGGTGTGCCAATAGAACTTGCGATCGGTGCGCTTTTTGCCGGTGAACACGACCTTGTCGGCGTTGATAACGACCACATGGTCGCCGGTGTCGACGTGCGGCGTGAAGGCAGGCTTGTTCTTGCCGCGCAGGCGCATGGCGATAATGGACGCAAGGCGACCGACGACGAGGCCTTCCCCGTCGATCAGTATCCACTTCCTGTCCACTTCGCCCGGTTTGGCGTTGTAGGTTTTCATGAGAGTTCCAGCTGTTCCGGACGCCGCAAATGCGTCCCTTACGCGAAGCGCGCCGGATACGGCCGGCGCACCGATGCGTCAACTGGTTTCAAATTTAAAAAGCGAAAACAGACGGTTTTTCGTGTGGTAAAATGATACCACACGAGAAACGGCGCGTGCTACCCGCCCCTGCGGACCTGTGAAATAGTGAACCCGAGCCGTTCGAAGCGCGTGGCCGCGGCCTCCAGCGCTTCGGAGTTGGTCTTGTGGAAGCCGACCAGGCGGCCGCCGGAAAACACTGCGAATTCGCCAGCGTGTTCGACGAGGTCTTCTTCGGATATGGCAGGCAGGAACGCTGACGCACTCAACGGAACCATTTTCGCGACGCCATTCGGCATTGCGCCCTCCATTATTGCGTGCACGCACTGATTGCGTGATTCCGCACGAAGGGCATCAGGAAGTTGCTCAAACGCGCCTGCTTCAGGCTGAAAACCGAAGCTCCATGCCGTCGAACGCCGGTTCGACGCCCGCCGGAACCATGCCGAGGAGCGTTCTGTAGTCCATTGTGACGTGCAGGTTGGTCAGCACCGCGCGCTCTGGCCGGACCCGGTCGATCCACGCCAGCGTCTTCTCATAGTGGGCGTGGCTGCCATGGGGCGTCATCTGCAAGCAGTCGACAATCCAGATCCTGACGCCGGCGAGGATCTCGAAACTTTCCTCCTGCAGATCGACCACATCTGCCGAGTAAGCAAGATCGCCAAAACGGAAACCGTGCGAACGAACCGCGCCGTGCTCCTGCATGAAGGGCGTGAACGGTATGGCACCCGATGGTCCGTCAATTGTGTCGGTCTCGCCGACGGCCGGCAGGCGGACTTCTTCGAGGATCGGCGGGTACCAACTGCCTTCGGCCTGTTCGAAGCAATAGCTGAAGCGGACCGGCAGCTGTCCAGCGGTCTCGCGATCGAAATGCACGGGCATCCGTCTGCGATTTCTGATCGCCAGCGCCCGGAGATCGTCCAGACCGTGAGTTTGGTCGGCGTGGTCATGGGTAATCAGCACGGCGTCGAGCCGCTCGACCCGTGCGGCAAGGAGCTGGGCGCGCATATCGGGAGAGGTGTCAACCAGGATGCTGGTGACCCCGTCGCGCGGATAGGCGCCATCGGCGGCCCGCTCGATCAGCAGCGAACACCGCATGCGACGGTTGCGCGGCTCGCCGGCGTCACAGACGCCCCAGTCGCCGACGCCGCCGGGCCCGCCGATGCGCGGCACGCCGCCTGACGAGCCGCAGCCAAGAACCGTCGCTTTAAGCTCGCTTTTCATGCGGACGCGACCGCAGTTCGGTCAGCGCGCGCGAACAGCCGGAAGAAATTCTCCGTCGTGACCGTTTCAATGTCCTCGCAGGACACGCCCTTGATCTCCGCAAGCTTGGCGGCGACGTGCACGACGTGGGCCGGCTCACAGCGGCGACCTCGATGCGGGATCGGCGCAAGATAGGGACAGTCCGTCTCGATAATGAGCCGGTCGAGGGGCGTCGCTTCGGCCACCGCCCGCACATCTTCGGCGTTCTTGAACGTGATGATCCCCGAAAACGATACGTAGCCTCCCATTTCCAAAGCGCATGTCGCCAGCTGTTGCCCGCTCGTGTAGCAATGGAGGAGCGGCGTGAACGGTTTGCGAGCGAAAGCCTCCGTCAGCTCGCGCATCATGTCCGCATCGGCGTCGCGCGTGTGAATAATCAACGGCAGGCCCGTCTCCTGCGCTGCGCCGACATGCTTCCGGAAGACGATCAGCTGGTCGTCCCTGGGCGAATGTTCATAGTAATAGTCGAGGCCGCATTCCCCGACGCCGACGACGTCGGCCTCGGCGCAAAGATCCACGAGGAAATCGGTCGTCAGATCGGCGTGTTCCGTTGCGTAGTGCGGGTGCGCGCCGACCGATCGCCAGATAAAATCGTGAGCGGACGAAATTCGTCGGATGGCGTCCGTTGAACCGATCTTGTCGGAAATTGTCAGCATCGCCGCAACGCCGGCGTCGCGGGCGCGCGCAATTACCTCATCGAGGTCCTCATCGAACCTGTCGGAATGAAGATTGACGTGGCTGTCGACAAGCATTGCCTGTGCATCCCAAGTGGCCCAAGGCGTACCTAGCCCGTTGTCCCGACGCCGGCCATGCGGCCAACCCCCGCGCGCGCGAGCGCCCGCGCAACCGCCCCCGCGATCTGCACGCGATCGAAGTTGAGGCCGGCCCCTCGGGCGAACTGATCCCGCGCACCGTCATACGCCGCGACAAGCGCTTCCATTTCGCTCTCTTCAGCTCCCGCAAGGGCTTTTGAGCGGATCGTCGCCGCGAGCCGATCGAGCAACAGCGTTTCGAATAGATCAAAGGCGCTTTCCGATCCCTTCGCCGTTAACCTTGCAATGCTCTCCGGCGTCCGCCCCGTCGCGCTCGAGCGGATGAAATCCTCGACCGCAGCGAGTGCGGTCGCGCCGTCGCCAAGGGCAAGCCGCAGCGCAAGGCCTGGCCGTCCAGCCGCGGCATCGGCGATCTTCTCGACGTCTCCGGCGGCGCCATCGGTTTCCTCGCGCAGGAACTGGGCCACGACGCTACGCTCGACGGACCGGAGCTCAATGCGGCGGCACCGCGACCGGATCGTCGCCAGGAGGCGACCCGCGCGGGCGGACGTCAGCATAAGGACCGCCTTCGATGGCGGCTCCTCCAGGACCTTCAAGAGCGCATTCGCGGCATTCCGGTTCAACTCGTCGGCGCTGTCGACGATCGCAACGCGCCAGCCGCCCATCCCCGCGGTCCGGCTCATGAAATGTATGAGATTTCGGATCGTCGAAACCGCAATGTCGGCGGCGAATTTCTGGGTCTTTGGATTCCATTCAGGCCGCGCAACGAAAAGATCCGGATGCGCGCCCGCCGCAATCAGCGCCGCTGCGCGCTGGGCCGCGACGCCGTCGCCAGTTGCGCCGAGAATCGCCCTTGCGGCCTGAAACGCGAGCGTGGACTTGCCGACGCCCTCCGGCCCAACGATCAGCCAGCCCCCGGCGAACGCATTCTCGGCAATCCGCTGACGGATGAACTCAAGACCGGCGTCATGGCCAACAACCCGATTACGGCTCTCGGGCATAGGAAACGGCGACGCCGGGCATAGATCGGCATCGGTTGGCGCAGGCTTCCTAGCCATCGCCGCCCCGCCACGCCTCGACGTCTACATCCACGCGGGCGGCAACCTGAGCTGCGACGGCGCCGGCATCCGCGGAGGCGTCCACTAGAAAATGATCGCGTGCGTTCGCCGCGGCGATTCGCCGGAACGCCTCCCGCACCGCCTGGCGATAGGCGGTTCCCTTCCGCTCGAAGCGCGTCTCGCCAGATGCAAACGGGCCGTCCCGCGTCGCAAGACGAGAGCGCGCCGTCGCATCGTCAACGTCGAGAACGATCGTCAGGGTCGGGGCGTCGGACCCCACGACTTCGCGATCGAGCGCCTCAATGAAACCGGCGCTTACCGCGCCAGCCGCGCCCTGATAGGCAAGCGTTGAGTCGCTGAATCGGTCGCAAACGACGATGGCGCCGCGGTCGCGGGCCGGATTGATCGTCGCCTTTAGATGCTCGGACCGCGCCGCATACATCATCAGCGTTTCCGCCAGCGGGGACCATGCATCAACGTCGCCCGTCACAAGGAGGTTCCTGATCGCCTCCGCCGCCGGCGCGCCGCCTGGCTCCCGCGTGACAACAACATCATTGCCGGCCGCCCGTAGATGGTCCGCCAGCATACGGACCTGCGTCGATTTTCCCGCCCCGTCGGCGCCTTCGAATACGATGAACGGCGGGCGCCCTCTCGTCACGTCTAGACGCCGATTTTTCCGGCGCTCTGGGGCTCTTCCTCCGCTTCCGGCGTTTTCTCGGGTTTCAGCAGCAGCTTCTTCGCCCCAAGCGCCACCTTGCCGAAAAATCCGACCTCTCGGACGTTTTCGCTGGCGAACACCGGATACGTTTTCGTGCTGTCGTCGAAGGTCACCTGAAGCACGCCAAGCTGCGCGCCCTTTCTGATCGGCGCTGCAATCGGCCCGTTATAGACGACCATGGCCTTTACCTCGCGCGCCTGGGCGCGATGGACAATGATCTCGACATCCTCGGCTACAACGAGCGGCGTGGCAGGCGCCTCGCCGCCGAAGACTTGCGCCGCGCCGACAGAATCTTCCGCATCGAACAGGCGCCGTTCGACAAAATCATTGAACGCGACGCCCATCAGACGCCGGCTTTCCTTGAGGCGCTCGGCTTCATCGCCAAGGCCATTCACGACGACTATGCGGCGAACGCCATCGCGGACCGCCGAACCGACCACCCCATAGCCGGATTCATCGGTGTGCCCGGTCTTGAGGCCGTCCGCGCCATCAAAACCGTCGAGCAAAGGGTTGCGATTCGACTGCTCGATCTTCTCCCATGTAAAATCGCGTTCCGCGAAAATCTCGTAGTACTCGGGATAGTCGTGGATAATCTTGCGGGCGAGCGTGGCGAGGTCGCGCATGCTCATCTTGTGTTCCGGATCCGGCCAGCCGGTGGCGTTGGCGAATGTCGAATCATCAAGGCCCCACTCCCGCGCCTTTCGATTCATTAGCTTTGCGAACTCTTCCTCCGAGCCAGCGATGTTCTCCGCGAGCACGATGCAGGCGTCGTTGCCTGACTGAATGATCACGCCCCGCAAAAGGTCGCGAACCTTGATCCTGGTGTCGACGCGGACCCACATTTTCGATCCGCCCTTGCGCCACGCCTTCTCGGAAACGCTGAAGGCGTCATCCAGCGACAGCTCGCCCGCCTCCAGCATTTCGAAGGCGATCGCGACCGTCATCAGCTTGCTCATGGACGCAGGCGCCGTCGGCGTTTCGCCATTCTTGTCGAACAACACTTCGCCGGTTTCGTAGTCGAGAATGACGGCGAATTCGGCCGGCGTATTGATCGGCGGCGCGGCGACCGCTCTTTCGACGAGCAGAAGCGCCAAACAAAACGCTGCCGCGCAGACCTTCGCTTCGAATAACGCGCACGCTCGTCGAGCGGATATTACCTGATCTGACATTTTCAAGACGGACGCACTCTTTGACAACGGAAACAACCTGCTCTGTCCCTAACATGGTTCGGCGCGGCGTCGGGCCTCGCCGCGATTTATTTTCCCTGATCGGTCCAGCCGCTTCAACTACTGACTGGACGCCGCCGGCAGCGCCGAAACGCCTTCAAGCGCCGAAGAGGCAATCCGCGCGGCAAGGAAGCCTTCGGATTGCGCTTTGATCAGCGCCGCCTGCACATCCTCCGGACGCGCAAACGGCCCTGCCGTCAGGCGGTAGAGATCAATGTCTTCGGAGTGGATCGCAACCTCCGTGCCAAGCGGCGCAAAGGCGGCTTCGGCGCGGGCGAAGGCGGCGTCGGCGTCCTCAAACACGTTATATGCGCCGAGCGACAGCCAGAGCCTGTTGTCGGAGCCGACGACGGCCAGCGTTTCGGCTGACCCGTCAGCGGCGGCGGCAAGGATTGACGAGATCTCGGCGGCGGGCTGAGGGCTGGAGATTTTGGCGGCGGACCCCGCGACGGTCGCTTTCGTCATGGTGGCCGCGGTCTTCGCTTGCGTCTCCTTTGCCCTGCTCGGCATTGAGCCAAGCCGCCTGCCCTGTCTCGTTTTCCGTCGCGTTTCCTTCCCGGCGTCCCGGTTCGCCACGCGCAACGCGCCCGGCAATTGGGCATCAGCGAGATATCGCACCCGCACGCGCGCCAGTCCCTTGCCGTGAAAACCAAGCTTCTCGGCCGCCGCTTCGGACAGGTCGATCAACCTATCTTCGACAAATGGCCCACGGTCATTGACGCGCACCACCGTCGAACGGCCATTCTCAAGATTGGTCACCTCTACCATCGTCGGCAATGGCAGCGTCTTGTGCGCGGCTGTCATCTGGCGTTTGTCGAATCGCTCACCGTTCGCGGTTTGCCGGCCATGGAACGGATCGCCGTACCAGGATGCGACGCCGACCGCGTCATAACCGCGATCGACCGCCGGCCTGTATGTCTTGCCGGCGATCTCGTAGGGCGCGCCGACCTTGAAGTGGGGCGATCCGCCACCACTGTTTTGCACGCCCGATGTCGAGCACGCGGCAAACCCAAGGCCAGCAGCGGCCGCCAAGGCCGGACGAATTCGATGCTCAATGCCGCTTCCACGCACGCGCGCCATGGTGGACAACTCCGATCAGACTGGGATCAACGTGTTTAACGACCGTCTTCGTTACCAAAACCCTAATGCGCGCCGGGGGCCACTGGAACGCCTGTGCCTTAGGAAAATCAGCTGCAAGCCAGCTTGAGGATTCTGAAAACGGCTATAGGGTCGCCGGCTCGCGGATGGGTGGCCGAGTGGTTGAAGGCACCGGTCTTGAAAACCGGCGAGCGTGCAAGCGTTCCGTGGGTTCGAATCCCACCCCATCCGCCAGATACGCCGCGCCAACCACCTTGTCTCGTCGCCCGTTCGAGGCGCACTAGCCGGTCGCGGGAATTCCGACCTGGCGAACCCTTCGGATCTGGTCTCCCCCCACTCTGCTGGCCGCCCACCCGGGAGCGAGGACAGTTTCGTCCGGGATGGAAGCGCAGCCGCTGCATCCACAAAAAAGAGCGCGCCAATGGCGGCGCGCCCTTCCTGGCCGTTCGTCGATGCGCGAGGCCGCTATTGCAGTTCAGGGAAGCACTTCCCTGCGACTTGCTTCATCTCGTCCGTCGCCTGGCTCTCCCAGTCGGTGATCTTCGTGTAGGCTTCAAGAGCCGGCTCCGAAAGTCCGTCCACGAAGCACTGACACTGTCCGTCGGCGTCCTTGACTTCATACTGCGCGACGTCGGCGACGCATTTCGTCTTGGCCGCTTCCTTCACTGGCCCTTCAGCGAAAGCAGCCGCCGAGCCCATCAGCACGGCGAATGTAATTGCGACGATCTTTTTCATTGCGTTTCCTCTGGAATTTCATGCCGCCGACGAGACGCTACGGCCGCAACGGTCCGGCGAAACCCGCGCGACAAACTTCGATATTCGAACAATAGTTCGATTGTTGAAATTCTCTGGCCGACATCGCACAATGTCAATCGCGCGACGCCGCCTTGCGGAATCGTCACGCCGCGCGGCCGAAAGAGTCGATCGTGGCGCAAAAGGGAGAACAGCGTGGCCGGAGACCAGAAGTTCAGAACAACTCACGTCGGTAGCCTTCCGCGCCCTCAGAGCCTTATCGACATCATGTTCGCGAAAGAGGATGGACTGCCCCTTGATGCGAACGCCGTGGCCGCGGCGATTGACGCAGCCGTCGCGGAGATCGTCGAGCGGCAGGCGGCGGCGGGCCTTGATATCGTCAATGACGGCGAAATGTCGAAGCCGAGCTACGCGACCTACATCAAGGACCGGCTGTCCGGGTTCGGCGGCGCGGGGAATTCGTACAAGTTCCAAGACATAGAAGACTTTCCTGCGATCAAGGCGCGCATCTTCGCCGACCCCGGCCGCAAGCACCGCAAGACGCCCGCCTGCAATGGCCCGATTTCAGTCAAGGACATGGATGCGCCGCGCCTTGATGCGGAGCGGCTGAACGCGGCGACCTCGAAGCGGAAGGGCGTTTCGGCGTTCATGAGCGCCGCCTCCCCCGGCGTGACGACGCTGTTCTTCGGCAACGAGTTTTATTCCAGCCATGAAGATTATCTCTTCGCGGTGGCCGAGGGCCTGCGCCACGAGTACGAGACGATCGCCGCCGCGGGCATCACCCTGCAGATCGACTGCCCCGACCTCGCAATGGGTCGCCATACCCAGTACGCCGACCTCTCGCTCAGCGAGTTCCGCGACCGCATGGCGCTTCACATAGAGGCGCTGAACCAGGCAGTGCGGAACATCCCGGCCGAGCAACTACGCATGCACATGTGCTGGGGCAATTATCCGGGTCCACACCATTGTGACGTGCCGTTCAAGGACATCATCGATCTCGTCTGGCGCGCGAAGCCGCACGCGATTCTGTTCGAAGCCGCCAATCCACGTCATGCGCACGAGTATGCGCTGTTCGAAACAGTGAGGCTGCCGGAGGGCAAGGTTCTGGTGCCGGGCGTGATCGAGTGCCAGTCAAACTACATTGAACATCCTGACCTCGTCGCCCAGCGGATCGAGAGGTACGCGCACCTGGTCGGCCGCGACAACGTCATCGCCGGGGTAGATTGCGGCTTTTCAATTCATGCAGGTTCCGGCGGCGTCGACCCGTCCGTGGCGTTTGCGAAGCGGGCTTCGCTGGCCGAAGGCGCAAAGATCGCATCGGCGAAGTTCTGGCCCTAGGGCGAATAGCAGCGAAAATGCTTCGAGCCTTCGCATCCGCAATTCGCCAATTCACATAGCTTGAGCTGTCACGCCGGTTCATTCGGCGCCCGAACCGCTTTAGTTGTCACGCGGCAATATCCTCGAGGAATTCGGCCATCGCTCGGTTGTAGGCATCTGGCGCACACAGATTGCACAGGTGCCCGCCGCCGGCGATCTCCGCGCGCCGCGCCCTCGGCAAGGTTGCAGCGAGATCGTCAGCGATCCGCTTCCGGAAGGGCGTATCGTGTTCGCCAGCAATGACGAGAGTCGGAGCGTCGATTGACGCCAAAGCAGCGACGTCCGGCGGCGCCGGGGCGTCGACCAGCAGATCCCGCCCGTCATAGGCCGAAAGCATGTCGTCGATGATAGGCTGAACTGCCGGGTCAACAGGCCGCGTGAGCGGATGCTCGCGCCACTCTTGCTTCATGTCGTCGAGACGTCCCGCGGCGACGTCCGCCGAATACGCCGCCATCGGAATGTCCGGCCCCGCGTCCTCGGCGATTCGACCCAGCCGAACGCCATGCAGCACAAGACCCGCGGTCAGCGCCGGATGGCGCAAAGCGAAGTCGACGGCGACGCGCCCCGCCTGCGACATGCCGACGACGACGGCGCGGGTCGCGCCAAAGGCGCCCAGAATCGCAACGATGTCATCGGCTTCGCGTTCGATTGCCGGCGGCGCCGACGAGCGGCCGTGGCCGCGTCGGTCGGGCGCCACGATCATTGTCCGTACCGAGAGCGACTCCAGCTGCGGTCGCCACATTCGGCGGTCCAGCGTCCAGCCATGCAACAGGATCAGCGGCGCCTTCCCGCCGCCGGCGACCTCGACTTCAAGCTCGCCGCCGGCGACTGGAACCCGGCGCTTGACTGGTGGGAGAGCGGCGGTCATCGCGCCGGGCGGTTCCGAGGGGGCCGGGCAGACAGCGTTCAGCGATAGGTGTTGTTGATCGTGTGGTCGCCGGCGAGCCAGCGCCGCAACTCTTCATGCGCGTCGCGGCGCCAAGTCTCCGCGTCCTTGAGCGCGTCGGCGTCATCCACGACGAATTCGACGATCATCCCATTGGGATCCTTGACGTACACTGAGCGGCAATAACCATGCTCAAGCACATAGGTATCCGGCTCCTTATACCCTGCATCGGCGATCCGCCCCTCGATTTCCTTCTGCGTGCGCGGATCAACGTGCAGGGCGACATGATGGAATGGCGATTCAGGCATTCTCGGTCCGAATTCCGCCTGGTCATCGGGATCGGCGAACTGGAAGAACGCGAGCGCGCTGCCGTCAGCCATGCCGAAGAAACAGTGAATGTAGGTGCGCTCCTTGCCGAACAATTCGTCGCGCTCGCAAAATGTCGACACAAGAGGAAGACCGACAACCTCCTCGTAGAACTTGCGCGTCGCCTCCATGTCGCGTGTGACATAGGCGGTGTGATGGAGCCGGTTTGGCAGGGATGATTGCGTCATTTCGACCTCCAGCCTTTCCAAGTTGTCTGCGCGCAATACACCGCTTCGCCAAACCTAGCCGCGTCAACCGGCGAGGCGGCTGGCGATCTTCGCGACGTGCGCGCCCTGGAACCGCGCGCCTTCGAGTTCATTCTTGCTCGGCATGCGCGACCCGTCCGGGCCCGTGATCGTTGTCGCGCCATAAGGCGTGCCGCCGCTCATCTCGGTCATGATGGACGCCCCTTCCCAGGTATAGGGCAATCCAACGATCACCATGCCATGATGGAGCAATGTCGTGTGGAACGAGGTGATCGTCGTTTCCTGTCCGCCATGCTGGCTCGCCGTCGACGTGAAGACAGAGCCTACCTTGCCGACAAGCGCGCGAGACATCCAAAGCGCCCCCGTCTGATCCAGGAAATTGCGCATCTGCGCGGCCATGTTCCCGAACCGCGTTGGCGTGCCGAATATGATGGCGTCATAGTTTGCCAGTTCCTCCGGACTCGCCAGCGGGGCAGCCTGGTCAAGCTTGATGCCTGATTTTTCCGCGATCTCCTTCGGGACGAGTTCCGCCACCCGCTTGATATCGACCGAGGTTCCGGCAACAGACGCCGCCCCTTCCGCGACGGCCGTCGCGAGGGCTTCCACGTGCCCGTAGCTGGAATAATAAAGCACCAGCGTCTTCGTCACGTCGTCCTCCGATCGTTCATCAAGAAACTGCCTCCCAGGCGACGTTGGGGGACGCCGCCCGGGAGCGCCGGACTAGAAGTCCAACGTGAAATCGACGCCGTATACCCGGGGACGCGCCTTGAATACGAAGCCGCCCGGCGAAAACTCGGCATTGTATTCTTCGTCGAAAGCGTTTCTGGCAAAGCCCATGAGGCTCCAGCGCTCGCCTTTCACCCCGCCGCGCAGATCGACGAGATTCACGGGGTCGCGGACAGTGGAGTTCTCGACGTCCCACCAGGTCTTGCCGGTTCGGCGATAGTCGGCGCGAACTTGCGCTTCGAGCCCGGACGACCCGATCGGCGTGGTGTAGAGACCGCCAATGTTGAACGTCGTCCGCGACACTAGCGGCGCTTCATTGCCGATGCGCGTTGGATCGGGGAATGAGTTGATTTCGCTGTCGGTGTAGCCAAATCCGAGATTTAGCTGGAGTTCGTCGGAAACGTAGGCCGTTGCGTCGAACTCAAAGCCGTAGAGGCGCGTTTCGGGCACGTTGCCAAGGTTCTGCGTCGAGTTCGCGGCCAGGAACACGAAGAAGTATGAGTTATCCGACTCTGTCGTAAAGGCGGCGAAATTCGCCGTCACGCGATCGCCGAACAGGGATGATTTCAGCCCGACTTCGAAGGTGTCAGCTGTTTCGGCCTCAAAGATATCAGCAACGCCGACAATACCATTGCCTGCGGCGACGGCGCCGACGCCTGTCTGGTTGAAGCCGCCGCTCCGGAAGCCGCGGCTGTAGCCGCCATAGAGCGTCACATCGTCGGTCGGTTGCCACGAAACGGTCACCTTCGGCTGGATGTCGTCGAACGTCCGGTTACGGACTTCGCCGGACACGCCGGCCGGGAAGCCAGGCACATTCGGCAGGAAGCCCGTCGGGGTCAATGTCGTGTTCTCACGGCGGTCGCGGTCATAGCGGAGTGAGGCGTCAATCTCGAGCGTATCGGTGATCGAATAGGACGCGTTGGCGAAGACCGCCCATGCGAAGTTGTCCTGCTGGTCCGCAAGGAATGTAGATTGCGGATTGAGCGGGTTCGTGCTCGGCGTACGGAACACGGGGAAGACGCCCGCGCCGGTGTCCACCATATTGCCGGTCGAGATGTAGCGGTCGGTGCCAACCATGTACGCACCGACGATCCAGCGGAAGCGCTGATCGGAGCGCGACGTGAAGCGGATCTCCTCGCTCCACGCGCTGACATCGAGAAACTGGCTCTGGTTCAGGTCGAACCCGAGAATGTTGAAGAAGAGCGACTCAGGTATCGGCAGGAAGTCGAACGCGTCCCCGGTGAGGATTTCCTCCACCTTGTCATAGGACGTTACGGACGTCAGCGTGCCGATGCCGGTCTCGTAGGTCAGTTTCAACGATCCGCCATAGATGTCACGATCGTTCTGGCCAGCATTGTTGACACGCACCGGGAGGCTCGTGTCGTTCACGTCGCCAACTATGTTGAAATAGAGCGCCTGGGTGCGCAGCAGGCCGACATAGCCGCGCAGATCGACTTCGAGCTTGTCGCTTGCGTCCCAGATCAGCCGCCCCCGAAAGGACGTATCCTCGTAAGGGTCGGCGTCATCGTTCAGGAATTCGTTGGGGATGTACCCTTCCGTGTCGACTCGCGATCCGGAAAGCCGGAAACGGACCGTATCGGACAGCGGACCGCTGACGCTGGCGCGCGTCGTGTAGCCGAATCCATTGTCCACCCCGAGCTGTATGCGGCCTTCGAATTCGTCCGTCGGCTCCTTCGTCGTTATGACGATTGCGCCGCCGATGGCGTTGCGCCCATAGAGGCCGCCCTGGGGGCCTTTCAGAACTTCGATCTGCTGAACGTCGAAGAGTTCCTGGTTAAACTGCGCCGGGTTGATCTGCTGCACGCCATCAATAATGACGGCCACGGACGGTTCGCTGTTTCGCGCCTGCGTGATGCCGCGGACGACAATGAACGCGTTGCCCGCGTTCTGCGTTTCAACGAGATTCACGTTCGATGTCAGGTTGATGAAGTCGATCGGCCGTTCGATGCCGGCCGATTCAATTGCCGCTTCGGGAAACGCAGTAACGGCGGCTGGCACATCCTGAAGCGATTCCTCGCGTTTCCGGGCGGTTACGACAATCTGGTCGCGCGACGCGGCAGGATCGACCCCTGTCTGGGCGGCCGCTGCGTGCGGCCACACGAAAGAGGCGAGCGCGCTCGCGCCCAGGAGTCGCGAATAGATTTTGGTGCGTATGCCCATGGAATGTCCCTCCCGAAACCAGCGCCGCCGCGACGTTTTCCGCCGCTTCTTTTCCGCGCAATGCAACCCATGCTTCCGTTATCCTAAAACTTCGTATTGCGAAGTCAAGTTCGTATACCGAAAAATGGACCAGCCGAACGGCCTCAGGCCAAAGGCATTCCTTCTACGTCCTTTGAGGATCAGACGCCGGACAAGGAGTAAGAAATGTAAGGAAACTGCACGAGCGCAGCCTCGATTTTCTGCGCTGCAGCGCGGAGTAGCGGCAACCTCGTTTCAACGAGTTCGCCAATCGAGACGCGCGAGGTCGACGTCGAGCAATTGATCGCACATGCGATATTGCGGTCCTGATTGAAGACGGGCACCGAAACCGAAATGATGCCGTAGTCGAGTTCGTCCTCGGCGGCGTCAAAGCCATCCCTGCGCACTTTCGCGAGACGCTTTTGCATTGCGGCTTTGGAGGTGATGGTGTTCTCGGTGAATTCGGTCAGGGTCGCCGTCTCGAGAAAGGCATCAATCGCAGGCTTTGGCTGGAACGCGACGAGAACGCGGCCGAGCGACGTCGCGTGCACCGGGAAGCGGGTGCCTACATTAGCGCTTAACCTGATGTGGCGCTGGGTCGAGACGTGAGCGACATAAAGAATTTCGTGGCCTGACAATACGGCCATCGACGAGCTATCGCCGGTCTCGTCGCGCAGCGCCTGAAGGTGGGGGTGGGCGACCGATTCGAAATTCATCGACGACATGTAGGACCAGCCGAAAGAAAGAACCTCAGGCCGCAACAGGAAACGGCGCCCATGCTTGGCGACGTAGCCAAGCGCGACAAGCGTGTTCAGGCAGCGGCGAGCGACGGCGGGGCTGAGCTTTGTCGCCGCAGCGACCTCGCTGAGTTGCATTTCCGGGCGGCTCTTGTCGAATGCCCGAAGGACCGAAAGGCCTCGTTCAAGCGTCGACAGGTACTCGGGCTCTTTGGTTCGGCCAGTCGCCGTCATTGCGGTCCGCGCCTTTCGGGGAAACCGCGTTGTCGTATCGTTATGCGCGGCGGCTCGCAACTGGCGGCCTTCAGGTCACTATTCGGCGGCCCGCACCTTGCGGACCTCGCGAAGTATCTCTTCATTGTGTTCGCCGAGCACTGGCGGCGCCAACACGTCGAGCGCCCGCTCGCCATCGAACGAAATCGGGGACCGGATCGTCCGGAACCGACCCATCTGAGCATGCTCTGTTTCAACGGCGAGTTGCAGGTGCTTCGCCTGATCGCTGTCGAGCACGTCCTGGGGCTCGCGAAGCTGGGAATGGGGCACCTCGAGCGCCGACAGCCGCGACAGCCAATCGTCAAGCGGGGCTGCCCTGAAAATCGGCTTCAGGAATTCAAGCACTTTCTCGTAGTTCTCGATGCGCGAGCCCCGTTCGGCGAATTCCGGCCGCTTCAGCATGTCCGGCTGGCCGATCGCGGTCGCGAGATTCTCCCAGAACTTAGGCGGCGACGACATGTGGAGCGCCAGCCAGCGGCTGTCCGCGCACTCGAAGACGTAGGACTGCGACACATGCGGCCGACTATACGGCCCCATCATTTCATTCGCCGACAAATAGTGCGTGAAGTCGTCAAGATTGAAATGACACATCGCCTCGAACATCGAGGTTTCAACAAGACGTCCCTTCCCTGTCGACGCCCGTTCCGTCAACGCCGCCAGAACGCCTAGCGCGCCATAGAACCCCGTAACCGCGTCGGCGATCGCCGGTCCGACCACGCGGGGGTGGCGCGGATTGATGAGAAGCCGAAGAAACCCGCTGGCCGCTTGCGCGACGCTGTCGAATGCCGGTCGCTTGCGATCCGGACCATCCGCGCCAAAACCTGAAATCGAGCAGTAAACGAGCCGCGGATTAATCTTGCGCAGGCGCGCCGGATCGACGTTGAGCCTGTCCGCGACGCCAGGCCGGAAATTCTGGATAAAGACGTCCGCCTTGGCGACAAGGGCGTCGAACGCGGCAAGGTCGTCGGGATCCTTTGTGTTCAGCGTAATGCTGCGCTTGTTGCGATTGTAGGTCTGGAAATGCGGGCTGTACAAACCACCCTTGAAGGCGCGAAACGGGTCGCCGACCTCCGGCTGCTCGATCTTGATGACATCGGCCCCAAGATCCGCCAGCAGCATGCCCGCGGCCGGACCGGTAATGAAGGTGCCCATTTCGAGGACGGTGATATTCTCCAGCGCCTTTGCCATCGAAGGACTCCCTGTCTTTCTTCCATGCCACTGCTGGCTTACATGCCACGTCAGGCTGCCATGCCAAGAATAGCTGCCATAAGTAAGGCCGCCCTCACCGGCGACGCGCCGGGCAATCGCAGCGCCACAGGTTGACTCACATATAGAAAATTCGAATAACGAACTCAAGTTCGACATGCGAAATTCTGCAGTGGTCCGGACGCCGCCTCGCGCCTGCGGACGACTGGGCACAAGACTGGGGCGGCGCATGGAACGCCAAGAACGTCGCGTTCATGGGCCGCCAAAGGCGAACGCCGCATCCGGAGCAACGCCATGCGCATTGGCAAACAGGACAATAATTTCACGTCAATCTGCACGTCTGATGCCGATCGCATTGTTGTGAGAGGTCATGATCTGTGTCGCGATATCATCGGGAAGATGGATTTCACGAGCTACTTCTGGCTGCTTGTGACCGGCGTCGAACCGAGCCCCGTTCAGAAGAGATTCGCTGACGCCGTCCTCGCCGCGATCGCCGAGCATGGCCTCGTGCCGAGCGTCGTCGCGGCCCGGATGACCTACGCCGCGGCGCCCGAGGCGTTCCAGGGCGCGGTCGCTGCGGGCCTGCTCGGCTGCGGATCGGTCGTGCTTGGAAGCGCCGAAACCGCGGGCAAGTTCCTGAAACGGATCGCCGACGACGCAGACGCCTCAGGGCGAGACCTTTCGACAGTCGCAGCCGGCGCCGTTAGCGACCTGCGCAAGACGAAATCGCCCGTGCCCGGTTTCGGCCACCCGCAACATTCCGGTGGCGACCCGAGGGCGATCCTGCTGCTCAAGATGGCTGACGAGGAAGGCGTCAGCGGCCGGCATATTGCGGCGCTGCGCGCCGTGGAGGCGTCCCTGCCGGAAGTCATCGGCCGTTCGCTGCCGATCAACGTCAACGGCGCGATCCCGTCGGTCATGCTCGATGTCGGCTTCCCGGTCGAAGCGTTGAAAGGCGTATCGCTGCTCGCGCGCACATCGAGCCTGATCGGCCATCTTCAGGAAGAAACACAGCGGCCGATTGGCTTCATCATGTCCGGCAAGGCGGCCGCGGCGATCGAGTACGACGGTCCCGATGCTGAATAAAAACCAAAGGAGGAAACATTGACCCTGCTGCCCACCTCCCTCGTCGGCTCCTACCCGCAGCCGGACTGGCTGATCGACCGCAAAAAGCTCGCAGGACGGTTTCCGCCGCGCGTTCGCGTGAACGAGCTTTGGCGCGTCGAGCCGGAATGGCTTGAACAAGCTCAGGACGACGCGACCCTTATCGCCATTCGCGACCAGGAACGCGCCGGACTTGACATCATTACCGACGGCGAGATGCGCCGAGAGAGCTATTCCAACAGGTTCGCAACCGCACTCGAAGGCGTCGATCTCGACAATCACGGCGAGGCGCTTGACCGGTCAGGCCATCCCAATCCGGTGCCGCGAATCGTCGGCAAGATTCGCCGGATGCGCTCTGTCCAGGTCCGCGACGTCGAGTTCCTCCGCGCCAACACCGATCGCAAGATCAAGATAACCGTGCCAGGACCGTTCACGATGGCCCAACAGGCGCAGAACGACTTTTACGCCTCTGAAGCGGAAATGGCGCTCGATTACGCCGCTGCGGTCAATGAGGAAATTAAGGACCTTTTCGCCGCCGGCGCGGATTTCGTCCAGATCGACGAACCGTACATGCAGGCTCGCCCCGAGAAAGCTCGCGATTATGGAACCGCCGCGCTCGAGGCGGCGCTCGAAGGCGTTGCCGGCAAGACGGCCGTGCACATCTGTTTCGGGTATGCGGCCATAATCCATGAACGCCCGTCGGGCTATTCGTACTTGCCGGAACTTTCCGGGTGCTGCGTCCAGCAGGTCTCAGTGGAAACCGCCCAGTCGAACCTCGACACCGGCGTCCTCGCGGAATTGCGCGGCAAGACGGTCATCCTCGGCGTGATTGATCTGTCAACAAACGAGATTGAGACGCCGGAAACGGTCGCCGCCCGCATCGAACGCGCATTGCCCCACGTGGACGCCGACAAGATCGTCGTCGCGCCGGATTGCGGGATGAAATACCTGCCGCGCGAGGTGGCGTTCGGGAAAATGAAGGCGATGGCCGCCGGCGCGGCGCTTGTTCGCGCAGGGCTCAAATGAGCGCTCAGTTCACGCCGTTGGGAGCGAGCGACGCAAGCCAAGCCGGTTTCGACTGACGACCCGGCTGGGCGCGCAACGAACGAACGTGGTATTGGCGAGGCAGGCAATTCAAAGGAACAAGGCCTCGGACAATGAACCGCGCGTTACTGATTATTGCGTTGAGCCTGTTGCAGCATGCCCCGGCGCGAGCTGAGCCCGGCTTCGCCCGGCCCTCGATCGTTCACCTCTTGCCGCCCGCCTTGCAGGAAATCTCCGGACTGTCGGCGGCGGGCGCGCAAGCCGTTTATGCCCATGACGACGAACACGGGATCGTCTACCTGGTTGACCTCAAGGACGGCGACGCTATCGCCTACTTTGCGTTCGCCTCGCCGCCGATCGCCGCTGATTTCGAAGCGATCGTCGTTGATGGCGAAATTGTCCGAATGGTGACGAGTGATGGGCTGATTTTCGAAGGCCGCCTGGTCGAAGGCGGCGTCGCCGATGCGTATGCGGCCTACAATGCGGGCATCTCCGATGTCTGCGAAATTGAAGGCGCGGCGTCCGACGGCGCCGACGGGCTCCTGCTTGCCTGCAAGACGACGAAAGGCGCAAAGAAGCGCAGCCGGATCGCCATTCACCACTGGCGAGGCGCTGCGCGCTTTGAACCTGCGGAACGGATCATCGACGCGGACGTCACCAAGGCATGGTCGGCGTTGTCGGACGAACGGTTTATGCCAGGCGGGCTGGAACGCCTGACGGACGGAAGCCTGATCGTCGTAGACGCCGCATCCGCAGGCGTTTGCATCCTGCGAGCCGATGGGTCTGTCGAGCGCATGTTCCGGCTTGCCCCGGAAAGCCATCCGCAAACAGAAGGAATAGCGGCGATGCCCGACGGATCGGTCGTATTTGCCGACGAGGGCGGCAAAGGCGCCGGACGCCTGACCGTGTACACGGCGCTGCCGAACTGACCCGCGACGCAGCAAGTTCATCGAGGCGGGCATTGCCGGCCCGCGCCATCAATCGCGACAGTCGCGAACCAGCTTTCGGTCGAAGGATCGCTCGTCGGCGACAACGTCAAAGAACTCCACAAGATATTCTTTTGACCTCTCCTTGGTCTTTTCGTCCAGGCCCGGCGTATCGTCGATGACGCCAAGCAACTCCCCGCGTGCGGCGACGAACTCGCCGGCGATCGACCCAAGCGCATCATTGTGCTCGCAAAAACCTCGATACTGACGCTGGCGAACGCTGCGAACCTTTGTTACCGGCGGCGGCTTGGCGTAGGGGGCGTTGACGAGCCCGGCATGGTCAAAATCATACGGCAGGGGGATTATGCCCGCGTCGGCGTCGGCGTTAATGGCCATCATTTTCGTGTTGTGGCAACAGTCCTCGCCCTCCGGCCCGCTGAGGACGGACCAGTCGAGGTTGCCAATCAGGTACTGAAATACGATCGCCCTGACGGTGTGTTCAACTGACAGCTGACTCTTGCCGATCTTTGGACGTTCAACCTCGGCCATGCCCATCCGACTCGCGAGGTCGTCGACATCTTCGATGAAGAACCCCATTCGCCGCGCGATCTCCTCGCCCTTTTCGTCGTCAACATAGGAAACATCCGCCAGCCGGACCCGGAAACTTGCCTCGGTGATCCGGTTGAACAGGCGGTATGCGGCGTATTCTTTCAAGACGTACTGTTGGTAGGCGTCATTATTGCGACAGTGCGTGACAAGCTTCAGCCGGTTCTGCCGATGGAACAGCGACGCCTTCCCGGGCTTCTCAGCGAGCGACACGCGCAAAGGCGGAAACTGGCACGCCGGCCCGATACGGCGGAAATTGCCCCGGGCGCTGAGTTCGATGGGGAAAGTTTCCGGCGCGTCCCCTTCAAGCGTCATGACCGCCGGGAACGTGTCGGTCGTCCGCGCCTTTTTCCGGACAATCTCGATGAGCGGTCCCTTTATGGTGATCCGAATGGCGTCGTCCGACGCAAACAGCGGCGTTGCCGGTTTCGTCTCCGCAGCGACGGCGTTGCCGCCTGAGACCAGGCACAGGCAGATCGCCGCGATCCGCCGAACGGTCATCGAACTGGCAATCGAAATCATTTCACGCCCTCCGCTTCACCAGAACCCGTTCCGGAACCGACCCCGGCAATACCCGGCAGTTCGCTCGCCAATCCGTCATTGACCGCTACAAGCGTATCGCCATCAATGCGCAGATAGGAGCGCGTCCCGCCATAGAACGCCGATATGCCGGTATCGACGACGACAACGCGGCCGCCATGATATGTCGCGATGCCGGACAATTGCGGCGTGTGGGCAACGACGATCCGATCGACATCATACGCCGCCAGCGCCGCCGAAACATCGGCTTCCGCAGCGCCTTCGCCAAGTGAGTACCCGCGGAACCACAGCGGCGAGCGCTCGCCCGTGACCAGTTCGTCCGGGGCGCCGTTCCTCAGCGCTAGCTGAATTCGCTCATTGATCTCATTTATTGGCGTCGCGGTGACGTCGGCGCTGACGCCGCCATGGACGAACAGAGTCCGGCCGATTACCCGGATCGCGTCATTGCCGACGACCCAGCGGCCAATCGCGCCATCCGGCGACCACGCACGACGATGCTCTACGTACCCAAGGGGATAATCCTCGTCGAATGCCGCGCGAACGTCAGCATCCGTCATTTCCGGATCGCGCTGACGGTAGAATGACCTGAACGCCTCTTCGTTCTGCGAATAAAAAGCGTCGCGTGCGGCCGGCGAGCGTCGCGAAACAAACGCCGCGTATTCGCCTGGATGCACGTAGCGCAGGTCGCCGGAGACATTCATCGCCTCGTGATTGCCGATGAGCGCGACGACTTCACCGCCGGATCTCGTCGCCTGGCCCTGGAGGCGCATGAGGTGGTCGATAATGCGTTTGCTGTCCGGTCCCCTGTCGGCGACATCCCCAAGCTGCACGAGCTTCGCCGTTTTGCCGACCCACCGGCCATTTCGGTCGATCAGCCGGGCGTTCCGAAGGATGGAAAAGTAGGCGTCAAAATCCCCGTGCAGGTCACCGACCGCGGTCACCGGCGCCGGGCCGTTGTTCACGGCGCCGGCTTCCGCCCCTGCTGGCGTGGCGGTCGAAGCGGTGGCGCAGGCGGCGAGCAGCGCGCCAAGCGCGAACAGCACAGCGCGCATTGCGACCTGAAACTTATCGTCAGCCCCGCGTTTTATCATCGCTAACTCTCCTTTGCAGGCCAGTCCCCTCAAGGCCCGCTCTTTAGTTCGCTCGCCAGCCGGCGGCCCCTACGCCCGTGGCCGCGCATTGCTGATTGCGGCGCGCCGATCAGCTATCCCGTTGCTCCGACGACGGATTGGCGACGCCAGCTTGACGGTCGTGGCCTGGCGCATAGGACCTCGCGTTTTCTGTTCGAACGCCTGGATAGGGCGTAGTCGGACTGACAGAAGCCGCGATCGATGACGATCCAGTCATGACGGACGCCTCAACATTGTCTTTTTTTTTCTTCTTTTTCTTTTTCTTGCCCGCCGATCCGTTCCTGCGCTCGATCGACCGGAGTTCTTTCGCCGCAATGTACTTCGACTCAAGACCGTCGCCAAAAATGCAGACGACAGCGGTCGCATAGTTGAAGAAAACCGTTATGACGAGGGCAATTTCTATGGCGCCGACGCCCGCTGCGAGGCCGACGCCAATGGCGACGAAAATGAACAGCGTGTCGAAGGTGTCGCTGAGGGCGCGCCGGAACCTGACCCCTGCGACGATCCCGGCCAGACTGAACGCAAGAGCGAGCGAATGCTGCGCAACCGTCACGACCCCCGCCACGACCGCGGGCATGAGCAGCGACGTTTCGTCTATCGAATGGTCGAAATCGTGGCCTTCGTGGATCGCCTTGTACAACCACGAAACAGGCAGCATCGCGATCAGGGTAATGCCCATCGCGATGGCGAGCGAGACCGCCTCCTCCAGCCATGCCAGAGGCGCCCCATCAACTGGCGTCCGGGTGACGGGTTCTGCGGGACCGATCAGCGGGTCTGGCCGGTAATCGACGACGCCGCCGACCGGCATAAGCTCAAGAAAGCCCGGAAAGAGCTGGAAAAGGCCCCACGCGACGGCGCCGACAACAATGTAATAGGCGCTGATCCGCGCCAGCAGCCAGACAAGAACGCCGCGATGCTCGTCGAGCACGTCACCGGACCCGGCCGTTGCTTCGCCACGCGCCATCTTGCCAACTCCCCCCTAAGCCCTTTGCTCCGACAGTCTAGCGGGTAACCCGCGTCGTTTGTCAAAAATTCTTCATAATCAGCCGGATCGATGCCGTGCCTGCGGGAATAACCGAGCTGCGCCGCGGGATCAGCGCCCCGGACTTGCGGCGACGCCACATTCGCGGAAACCTTGGTTAATCTCTGGGGGGGATCAGCGGTTTTGTAGGGGGAGCGCAATGAAACGGATCGTCATCGCATGCGACGGCACCTGGCAAACGCTTGAAACGCCGGAGGCAACCAACGTCCGCAAGATCTGCGAGTCGGTGAAGCCGGTTGGCGACGGGGTGCAGCAGCTTGTCTACTATGCGCAAGGCATCGGCACGCGATCGACCTTCGACCGCCTGACCGGCGGCGCATTTGGCCACGGCATCAACATCGAAATCTCGGACGCCTACACGTTTCTTTGCGCGAATTATCAGCCTGGGGACGAAATCTACCTTTTCGGATTCTCGCGCGGCGCCTACACGGTCAGAAGCCTCGCCGGCCTGATCTACAGTTGCGGGATCCTCAGGCGCGAGGAGCTGAGCTGGCTGCCGAACGCCTACGCCCTCTATCGTCGGCTCGACACGCCCGACCGGGAAGCGCTGGCGATCCGCCTGCAAAAGCGTATGGGTCACGGGCAGACGACGGAAGATCCCGAGAAAAGCGCGATCAGGATCACGTTCCTCGGCGTATGGGACACGGTTGGCGCGCTTGGCATCCCGGACCTCTCATCAGTTCTCAAGCTTGACAGGAAAAGTCAGGATAAACATCGCTTTCACAACACATACCTAAGTCCGATCGTTGATTGCGCACGCCACGCCGTTGGCATTGATGAGCGACGAAAAGTATTTCGCCACACTGAAATGAACCCGTTGCCCGGGTTTGGCGTCCGCAAGGGACAGATCCGTCAGGTCTGGTTCCCGGGGGATCACGGGTGCATTGGCGGCGGCGGCGATGGACGCGCCGAAGGCGACCCGCAGAAAATCGACAAGGCGTTCCACTCCGATGCGGCGCTGCTCTGGATGATGGACGAAGCGGAGTCGACGACCGGCATCGAGTTCCGTCGCGACCTGTTCGATCTCTCGCCTGATCCGCTGGCGCCGTTCGGGGCCGAGGCCGGCGGGTTCGACCGCCGCCTGAGCGACCCTGTCGCCGGTCCGCAGCCTGACAATCCCGGCAAGGATCGCCGGCCGTTCTGCGGCCTAGAAGACATCCACGCATCCGCCATCACGCGGTGGCGGGAGGATCCTTCCTACCGGCCGGGCAATCTGAAGGCGGCTCACGGCGCAGCGCTCAGCCGCTAGGTCTCCCGCTCGGAGACGATTCCAGTTCGGCCCAACGCTCCCGCCCAGACACGGGCGCTGACCATTTCAAAGATGTGGCATCGAGAGACATGCGAACGCGTCAGCGCGGTTCGGCGACGCCGCCGTCGTCGTCCGCAGCCTCCTCGATCGCCTCTCGTTCCTCAAGCTCCGCTTCAAGCTCCTCGATCAAGGCTTCGTCCTTTTCAAGCCGACTTGGCCCGCATCCCGTTGCCGCCGCAACAATCACGCCGCTGGCGAGCGCAGCGGCAAATAGCGTTATATTGCGTCGTTGCATGGCCGAAGCTCCCCTGCCAAAGATCAATCGCGTCTCAGAACCAGTATGACTTGCGAAGGCGCTGGACGAACATCGGGGTTGACGATGGCCGCAGCGTTATCCGCCAGTTGAGCTCGCGCCCGAGCGTGACGGTCGCCGACTGTTCCTCGATCGCGTAGCCGTTCAGCTCGATGCGGATCCAGAGTTCCGCGCTGTCCGCCTCAGCCGGCACGCCGGCGGTGATGAATAGGCTGTCGCCGACGCGTTCGAGCGCGCCGCCGGCGTTGCGGAACAGATTGTAGGTTTCGCGAGTATTGGCGTTGTGAAGCCGCCCGCGAAGAACGCCCTTTTCGATGGCCTCGCCAAGGTCGTCTGGCAGGCCGTCCGGCGCATCAATTCGCAAGCGGAGTTCATAGGCCGGCGCGCCGTCGATCGAGGCGCCCTCGCCCGACTGTGCGACATCCACTTTCACGTCCGCGGCGTGGCCGGAATCCTGCGCGGTCGTAATTTTTGGCGCGGCGAGCGTCTCATTGACGTAGCCGGCGCGCGAAAGCGTCGGCCCGTCCATGCCGTAGAGGGCGCCGGCGAGATCGGCGGGCACGGCCGTCACGATCACGGCAAGCAGGCCAAAGCCCTGCGCGAATGCCCCTTGGCGCGTAATCGGCTGGAAGTAAAAGATGGAGCCCGCGCCGATCGCGAGAAGCCCGAGAAACACGCTCCACATCGGCGGCTGGTCGAAGCCGACAAACGACCCAGCCCATGCGATCCATCGATTGATGGTGAACAGCGCTGACGCTTCGCCTTTCTGCTGGAAATCCGTGGCCAGTGCAGAAACGATCCCGAGCGCCCCCGCACCGGAAAGGCCTGCGATGTCGATAAATGTGAACTCGCCGGGGTCCTTGACCCCTCTTCTGAAACCATACGGCATCGCCCGAACTACTCCCGCTAGCGTGCGGGGTTAACGCTACGCAATCGGCGACCGGGTGACAACGGCGATCCTGTCCGGTGCTGGCCGCGTCGATCTCAGCTCGCTTGCGGCTTCTGTGTGGGCCTGGCGCGACCGAAGTCGATATCGAACAGGTGTTCCAGGCTCGTCCTCGGCAGGCCGTCCTTGACATAGTCATAGGGCGTCACATTGAGCGCCTTGATAATCGACCGCTCGATCGCGACCCCGTCGCCCGTCGGCGTCAGGTCGAAATCGATCACGTTAATGCATCCAAGATCCTGTTCGAACGCCCCGATCGTCGCCAGACCACCCCCGCAGGCCCAGCCAAGGACAATACGATTCACCCCTTCGTGCGCCACAACAAGCGCGGAACGCCAGGACCCGCTGACAATGAACCGCTCCAGTTCCGCAACGATGCGGCGTTCAGCGGCGGCGAAGGTTTCGCCGCCTGGCAGGAAGCTGGCGTCGGCGAGATGGGCCTCGTCAAAAGAAAAAGCCAACCAGGCGGCGAGCTCCTCCCGGCTTGAGGCCATCACCGTTCCGCTGCGCAATTCTTCGAGGCCCGGCAGGGTCGCGACGTCGGGCAGCGCCTTCCGGCGGGCAAGGACAATTTCGAGGGTTTGTCGCGTGCGCGGCAGCGAGGAGTGCGCGGCGACATCAATGCCGACAGCGCTCAGGGCCTCACCCGCCGCGGCCGCTTGCGCTTCGCCTTCTTCAGTCAGCGAGACCGTCCGTGGATCGGTCAAACCGGGCTGGAAATAGTCGACATGCCCGTGACGCATCAGGAAAACGCGGCGGCGACCGCCCGCCGCTGGCGGAATGGCGTTCGACATTCAATTCGGTCCTTTTCGGGATCGCTGCCTTGTGGAGTGGCGAAAGGTTGGACAATCACGCAGCTTTGCCGGCGGCGTTGATCGGGTGGCGGCGCCGCGGCAAAACTGCCGGCCAACCGCGCCGCGTGCAATGGTTGAGCCGGTTTCGCCCCACGGATTCGCAAAAAACCTGAAAACCGGGAGGACGCCGGGTCGCGCATGCCAAATCGCGATGCTAAGGTGCTCGCGGGGTAAACGTACGATGCGGTCGGGGGTCATGCTGTCTCGCAACATTGTCTGCTTCGCCGCAGCCGGCTTGCTGCTCGCAGCGACATACTTCGTGGGCTTTAATCTCGCGGTCCGGCTTGACGCCGACGCGGCCCAGAGCCGCTATGAGACGCTCCGCGACGCCGGCCGGCCCCGCGCCGCTGCGAGCTATGGCGGGCGCATCGTTGCGCTGAGGCGCAAGTCTGGCGAAACGGACGAAGCGCTGGCGCCGATCCTTGCCGACTATGGGCGCGTGCTCGTGGATGCCGGCAAGCAACAGGCGGCTGCGGAAACCCTGACGGCGGCGCTTTCGACAAGCTGGGGGCGCGCGCTTGATCCGCTTGAACAGGCCAGTCTTGAGGCGACCCTCGCGCGCGCCCACATCATCGCCGGCGATGTTGGCCGAGGCGTGAGCATTTACGCCGAATTCCTCAGGCTTTCCGGCGACCATGGCGCCGGCGCCCATGCGCACGACCGGTACATGGTCGGCGGCGAAACGCGCGAGAATGGCAAGTCGAGATTCTACGCCGAAGCGATCAGCGATGCGGAAGACCTTTTTGCCGAAACCCTGACGCCCCTCGGCGACCCGGAAAAATTCCACGGCGGCCGGGAAGAAAAACTGATCGCGGCGTCGAACATGATGGATCTAGGCGCATTCTACGCGTCGGGCGAGCAAGGCTCCTACGCCGCCGCCGGGCTCCTCGCGTCGGCTTACGAACTGCGCCGCGCCGTGCTCGGCGAAGATCATCAGGATACGGTTCAGGTAGCAATGATGCTGGGGCCGGTCTACCGGCGCCTCGGCCGCCTTAAGGACGCCGAAAAAATTTATCTCGACGCTTTTCACGCACAGGAAAAGGTCAAGGGATCGAACAATCCTGACCTGAGCCTCTATATCCGACTGCTCGCGGGCGTCTACGAGGAGCAGGGCCGCGCGACGGAAGCGCAGGCGCTTTACGTTCACATGCGCGATCTGTTCCGGGACGCCTTTGGCGAGCAACGCTACGCCGCGAACCGCGCGCGCGACCGTTCGCTCGACATTGACCGTCCGGTCTCACAGCAATTCCTTCTTCCGGCGAACTATCTCCCCGGCGACCTCATCGCCGCGTCGGATTTCACCGTGCCCCTGTCCAAGAACTCGGGCATTGACGAAATGAAGCTCCGTCTTGCGGCCGACCCACGCGGCAATCAGCGAGAGGACAATCTGCCGGCGCGCCTCGCGCAGCTTATTTCCCTGTGCCGGTCGGACACTGGCGAGCGCCTGTCGCTCCGATCCGGCTACCGCTCCTACGAAACCCAGCGGGATCTGTTCCAACGCATTGGACATCAGGGCACCGTGACGCCCCCTGGCATGTCGGAACACCAGACGGGGCTCGCCGCCGACATTGACGTCAACGGCCGTTTGATGCGCCAGAGCGACAAGGCGTATCGGTGCTTTGAGGAAAATGCCTTCCGCTACGGGTTTATTCTCTCATACCCTCAGGGCAATGACTATCTGCCGGGGGAAAACTCGTTCGAGCCATGGCACTGGCGGTATGTCGGCGTTGGCACGGCCCAGCTCTACCGCGAAGCCGGCCCCTTCAACCGGCCGCAGGAATTCCTGTCAGCGCTGAAATGCTATGAAGAACGCGCGGCGGCGGGAGCCTTCGCGATCGCCGGGGAGCCCGATATCTGCCTTGACGGTCCGGGGGGCGCCGGCGCCAAGGTCGCCCAGAAGGACGCGAATGAGGCCGAACGCCCCCGGGGACCGCTCGACGCCATGGCGAAGGCGGCCAGAAAAATCACTGGCTCAAGTGATGCGCGCCCAGGCGAAAGCCGGCCCTGAACGACGCTGCTCGCGCTGTTTTCCGACCGAACTCCCGGATTAACGATTAATCCGCACGCGCCCCTGGGATCGTTCGGGAGACGCCCCCGGCTGGCCTGAGACGTGCATGCCTGACGGCTTGCTTGCAAGCTCACGGCTGGACGACCCATTATGACGGTTTCGGATGTTCGCGCGCGCGTTGCCTGGCTCGGCGCGCAAACACGGCCGAGTTCGGCATTGGTCGCCGCCCTCAAATCCGCGGACTACGCACTCCACCGACCGCCGCGCCGCCCCATAGGGGGGCCGGCGGAGATCGCGCTTGTGGACGTCCGACGCGCCGCTGATCCGGTCGGCGACGCTAAGGACCTCCTCGCGAAATCCGGCCTTCTTGGCGCGATCGTCGGCGTCGTCATTCTCGCTTCGGGAACGGCGGCGGAGGCCGATCGGCTTGCCCTTGGGGCGATTGGCGACGTGTGTCTCGATCCGATCGGCCCAAAGGCCGTCACCGCGCGGATACGCAACCGCCTCCGGGTCGCGGCGATTGCGGAAGAGGCTGGCGACCGACTGAAGTCTGCGGTTGCCGCGGAGTTATCGGTCAGGATGCCTGTCTTGACCGAGGGGGACTCCAGTCCGCGCCTCCTGTTCGCGGGCGCGCCGAGCCCGCTGGCCCTGAAGGCAATGGGCGCGATCAGCGACACGGAACAAACCGCCGTCTTCAACGCCGGCCAGGCCCTGCGCGCCAGCGACGCCATGTCATTCGATGCAACGATTTTCGTGCCGTCGGGTCGCGACGACCTCCTGCTCGCCCTCGCCCGAACCCTCCGTCGCAACAGCGAATTCGCCGGCGCGCCCATGTTTGCGCTGGTCGAGGACCCGGACGTCGCGGCGGCGTTTGGGTTGATCGGGATCGAGCCTGTTCGGCGGAACCAGGTCGACCTCGCCTTCGCCGCGAAGGTGCGGCGGGCGGCGGAACGAGCGCGCCTGGTGGCGTCGCTTCGTCGTTTCCTCGCGGACACGCGCGACGCGATGCTGGCGGCGCCCGATCGAACGCCGACCTTCTTCGCCGCTCACGCCACCCGCCTTGGCGAGCGCGCCCGCAAGTCCGGCCGTCCTTTCAGCTTGATCGGCATCGTGCTGCGCAACAGCGCCGGCCGCGCGGCGGACGATGCCGCCGCCGCCGCCCTGAGGCAGATCTCATGCACCTGCCGCGCTGAGGACATTCCCCTGCTTCTTGGCGAGGGGGCCGTCGTTATCATTGCCCCGGCCACGACCTATCATGACGCCATGCGCATCGCCGCGCGCGCCGCCGGCGTCATCGCCGGCCGATCGCGCGCCCACGTTAGTTCCGCATCCTTGAAGCTGGACGAGACAAGCGTTCTTCGCCCGCCGGCGCCCGACAATTGCCTCACGGTCGACGCTGTCGAATGGCGGCCCGGCGACACGCCGCAATCGCTGATCGCGCGATTGTTTGGTCAACTGAAGGAAGGCGCGGACGCCGCATCGCGGCGCATCGGCGCCTAGTGGCTGTCAGCCGCCTCAGCAGCGATTTCGGTCAGTATATCGAGGATCTTGCGGCATCCACGAAGCCGCGCTCGTTCGTCGGGCCAGTTCTGCTGGAACACGAGCTTCTGATCGGGACGCAGCTTCATTTCGTAGGCTGACTGACTGATGAACCCGACGAGCCCTGCGGGATTCGCAAACTCGTTGCGTCGAAAAGATACAACGGCGCCCTTTGGCCCGGCGTCGATTTTCTCGACGCCCGCTTCCCGGCACTTCTCGCGAATGGAGATGATCTGCAGCAGATGATCGACCTCCGCCGGCGACGGACCGAATCGGTCGACGAGCTCCGCCGCAAATGAATCGATTTCCCCCTGGTCGCGCAAATCCCCAAGCCGGCGATAGAGCCCCATTCGAACGCTGAGGTCTTCGACATAAGCTTCGGGGATCAGCACTGAGGCGCCAATATTGATCTGCGGCGACCATTGTCCCTCGTCGGCGGCGTCGCCCTCCTTGACCTGCGCGACGGCCTCTTCGAGCATATGCTGATAGAGCTCGACGCCGACCTCCCGGACCTGTCCAGACTGCTCCTCGCCAAGAAGATTGCCGGCGCCGCGGATGTCGAGGTCGTGGCTTGCCAGAGTAAACCCTGCGCCGAGAGAATCGAGCGACTGCATCACCTTTAGTCGCCGCTGGGCGCCTTCCGTCATCGGCACGCGCGGGCTCGTCGTGAGATAGGCGTACGCGCGCGCTTTTGCCCGGCCGATCCGGCCGCGCAACTGGTAGAGCTGCGCGAGGCCGAAATTGTCCGCGCGGTGAATAATCATGGTGTTGGCGGTCGGGATGTCGAGCCCGCTTTCGATGATCGTGGTCGATACAAGCACGTCGAACTTGCCGTCGTAAAAATTGTTCATCACGTCTTCGAGTTCGCCGCCGGACATCTGTCCGTGGGCGACCTGGAATTTCACTTCGGGCACATGGTCGCGCAGGAATTCCGCAATGCCGTCGAGGTCGGCGATCCGCGGCGCCACATAAAAGCTCTGTCCGCCGCGGTAATGCTCACGCAGCAACGTCTCCCGCGCGATCACCGGGTCAAACGGGCCGACCGTCGTACGCACCGCGAGCCTGTCAATGGGCGGCGTGGAGATCAGCGACAAATCGCGAATGCCGCTCATCGCGAGCTGCAGGGTCCGCGGGATTGGCGTCGCGGTCAGAGTGAGCACATGGGTGTCCGACCGAAACTCCTTCAGTCGCTCCTTGTGCTTTACGCCAAAGCGCTGCTCTTCGTCGATAATGACCATGCCGAGATCGCGATACCTGACGCTCTTTGCAAGGAGCGCATGGGTGCCTATCACTACATCGACCTGGCCATCGGCGAGCCCGGCGCGAGTCTTCGTTGCTTCCGCGCTGGAAACAAGCCTCGACAGCGGGCGCACATTTACCGGGAATCCCTTGAAGCGACCCGCAAAGTTCTTGAAATGCTGGCGCGCAAGCAATGTGGTCGGGGCAATGACCGCCACCTGCCGACCTGTCATGGCGACGATGAACGCCGCCCGCAAGGCCACTTCCGTCTTGCCGAAGCCAACGTCGCCGCACACCAGCCGGTCCATCGGCCGACCGCGCGCGAGGTCTTCCAGCACGTCGGCGATGGCATTCTCCTGGTCCTCGGTTTCCGCATACGGAAAGCGGGCGCAGAATTCGTCGTAGGGCCCTTGCGCCGGATGAATTGTCGGCGTTTCCTTCATTGCGCGCTTTGCCGCAATTGCGATCAACTGTTCGGCCAACATACGCACGCGAGCGCGCATTTTCGCCTTGCGGCTCTGCCATGCGGCGCCGCCGAGACGATCAAGCTGCGTCAACGGATCGTCCGAACCAAAACGGGTCAGGAGGTCGATGTTCACGACAGGCAGGAACAGCTTGTCGCCGCCGGCGTATTCGAGTTGCAGGCAGTCCACGGGCGCGCCCTGGACGTCGAGTGTCTTCAGTCCCATATAGCGTCCGACGCCGTGATCGACGTGGACGATGAAGTCACCGACATCGAGGCTTGAGGCTTCGGTGAGGAAGTTCTCCGCGCGCTTCTTTCTGCCCCGACGGACGAGACGGTCGCCGAGAATGTCCTGCTCGGAAATGAAGGCCGCATCCTTGGTTTCGAAGCCGCGGTCGAGCCCCCACACCACCGCCGTCACGGCGGCGCGCGACCCTTGCGCGCCCCGCCAGGTGTCATGGATTTCCACATGTTTTAGTCCGTGGTCGGCAAGTACGGCCGCCATACGGTCAGCGGACCCGGCAGACCAGCATGCGAGGTACGTGCGCTTGCCGGCCTCTTCGAGGTCGGCGACGTGGTCGATCACGGCATCGAACACATTAACGCCGTCCGCGGCCCGCTCAGCGGCGAACGTTCGCCCGACCTTTGCGCCAAAGGAAAACGTGCGGCGTCCTTCGGGCGGCGAAAACGGCGTCAGCTCACGGCTTGGTCGCGCATCAATCCCGGCGCGCCACTCGTCGAGATCGAGATAAAATTCAGCAGGCCGCAGCGGCCTGTAGGCCGGCGCGGAGAACTCGGATTTTCGCCCGGCGGCCGAGATCGACAGGTCTTCCTGCCGCGCGCGATAATAGTCATCAATTGCCGCGAGCCGTTCGGCGATCGCTTCGTCGGCAAGATGCTCGCGGACGATCATCGCCGGCCCCAGAAAGTCAAAGAGTGAATCCGCGCCGCCGTAGAACAATGGCAACCAGTGTTCCATGCCGGCATACTTTCGCCCTGCCGAAACAGCCTCGTAGACCGGATCGTCCGTCGCCGCGCCGAAGCGTTCGCGATAGCCACGACGGAAATTTGCGATTGTCGCTTCGGTCAACAGCGCCTCGGTCGCCGCAACGAGGTCGATCCGGCTGAGCTGCCTCGTGGTCGTCTGCTTGTCGGGATCGAACGCGCGAATGCTTTCCAGGGAATCCCCAAAAAAATCGAGCCGGAACGGTTCGTCGGCGCCCGGAGGATAAATGTCGACAAGGCCGCCGCGCACCGCGAATTCGCCGGGCTCACGGACCGTGCTCGCCCGGGAATATCCATTCGCGCCGAGATAGGCCGTGAGGTCCGCCATCGCGACGACCGCCCCTGGCGTCGCCGAAAAGGCGGCACCCTTCACCACATCGATCGGCGGCGTGCGCTGAATGACGGCGTTTGCGGTTGTGATGAGGAATTGCGGCGCGGGATGATCGGGATTTCGCGCCGCGAGCCAGGACAGGGCCGCCATGCGGTTTGTCGAGACGTTGGGCGAGGGCGAGGCGCGGTCATAAGGGAGGCAGTCCCAGGCGGGATAAGCGGTCTTCGGGATATCGGGCGCAAGGAAATCGAGCGCTGCGGACATGGCGCTTGCCTGGGCCGCGTCACGCGCGACGAACGCGACAAGGCCGCCGCGCGTGCGGGCCGCTTCGGCTAGCGCCATCGCCGCGGCCCCATCGGGCGCGTCGTAGACCTGCAAGGCGCCGTCCGAACGCCAGGCGCTTGCTTCAGTCATCCTCGCGACGCCGGAAACGACAGTCATGCGGCTTGTCCAGGTTGTTCACGGAGGGGGGGCGAATAGCCCGAGGCCGCTGCATGGCGCAAGCGCCGTCAGTGTCCTGGCGCACTGGGCGGCGGCGACCGGCAACGGCGTCACTCGTCCCGGGGTCGGGTCAGCGCCGAGACGTCAAAAGCCCGCATTCGATCGAGCATCGGCCCTTCGACGTTTGCCGGCGCAACTTTTTCGCCTGTCACCCAGCCGTAGACATCGTGATCCGACATTGCCAATAGCGCTTCGAACTCGTCGAGTTCCTCCACTGTCATGCCGCCCACGAACGCCTCGGCGAACCCCCCGAACAGGAAGTCGGCCTCGCGGAAGCCGCGGTACCTGGCCCGGTAGAGGATGCGCTTGCGCCGGTCGTCAATTTCACACGTCATCCGCCGAACTTAGCCGCACGGTCTGAACGCCGCCAGTTCAGCGCGCGATCCGGCGCTTAAAAGTCGCGGGCGACAAGGCTATGAGGATCGAGCCATGCGCCCAGCACTTCTTCATCCGGTCTTCGCCGACATCACCACCCTTCCCGGGGTCGGTCCGAAAATGGCGGCGCTGATCTCGAAGGTCGCGGGCCCGAGGATCATCGACCTCCTCATGACGCCGCCAACCGGCCTTATCGATCGCTCCAGGCGACCGACGGTCGCGGATGCGACGCCCGGCGAACGCGTGACAATGCTGCTTGAGGTCGACCGGCATGAACCGCCAAGCCAGAGGCGACGGCCCTATCGGATCCTTTGTTCCGACGAGACAGGCTTTGTCACGCTCGTCTATTTCCATGCAAAGGAGGACTACCTGCGCAAACTCCTGCCGGAGGGATCGACCCGCGTCATCAGCGGCGCGCTCGAAGACTATGGCGGCGCCAAGCAGATGCCCCATCCGGATTTCGTGATGGACCCGCAGCGTCCTGAAGACCTGCCCCTGTTCGAGCCGGTCTATCCCCTCACCGCAGGTCTGCACCAGAGCGTGATGTCAAAGGCGATGCGAGCCGCGCTGCGCGCGGCGCCGGTGCTGCCGGAATGGCAGGAGCGGACCTGGCTGGAGGCAAGAAAGTGGCCGGCCTGGCGCGAGGCATTGAGCGAATTGCACGCGCCAGAAGGCGCCGGCGCGATCTCGGCCAGCGCGCCGTCGCGGGCGCGGCTCGCCTATGACGAACTGCTCGCCGACCAGTTGACGCTGGCGCTGGTGCGGGCGGCGCGACGAAAATCTCCAGGCCGTTCCTTCAGGGGCGACGGAGCGATGCGGCGCTCGGCGTTGGCTGCGTTGCCGTTCTCGCTGACCTCGGCGCAGGTAAACGCGCTGGCCGACATTGACGCCGACATGACTGCGACCACGCGAATGGCGCGCCTCGTTCAGGGCGACGTCGGCTCCGGCAAGACGTTGGTCGCCTTCCTTGCGATGCTCAATGCAGTCGAGGCTGGCGCGCAGGCCGCCCTCATGGCGCCGACCGAGATTCTCGCGCGCCAGCATCTTCAATCGCTAAAGTCGCTTGCCGAAGCGGTCGGCGTAACACTCATTACACTGACAGGCGCTGACAAGGGCGAGCAGCGAACGGCGAAACTTGCCGGGGTCGCAAAGGGATATGTGGATATTGTCATCGGCACCCACGCCCTGTTTCAGGAGTCCGTCGCATTCCACGATCTCGGCCTCGTCGTGGTTGACGAGCAGCACCGTTTCGGCGTGCGCCAACGCCTGGCGCTGACGGAAAAGGGACCCCAGCCGGACATGCTTGTCATGACGGCGACGCCGATTCCGCGGACCCTCGCGCTGACGGCGTATGGCGACATGGACGTCAGCGCGATCCGCGAAAAGCCGCCGGGTCGCAAGCCGATCGCGACACGGACGATCCCGCTCGAGCGCCTGCATGACGTGATCGCCGCCGTGCGGCGCGCGCTTCAGAAGGGCGAACAGGTCTACTGGGTATGCCCGCTTGTGGAGGAATCGGACGCGCTCGCCCTCACCGCGGCGGAAACCCGGTACGCCGACCTAAAAGATATTTTCGGCGATCGCGTCGGCATGGTGCATGGACGGATGTCGAGCGCCGCCAAGGAAGCGACTATGTCCGCGTTCCATGAAGGCCGTCTTGGCCTGCTGATTGCGACGACGGTCATCGAGGTCGGCGTCGACGCGCCCAACGCAACGGCGATCGTGATCGAGCATGCCGAGCGATTTGGGCTCGCCCAGCTTCACCAGCTTCGCGGCCGGGTAGGTCGCGGCGGCAAGCCGGGCGCCTGCCTTCTGCTCTACAAGGGGCCGCTTGGCGAAACGGCGAAGGCGCGCCTGTCGATCCTGCGCGACAGCGAGGACGGCTTTCGGCTCGCCGAAGAGGACCTTCGGCTGCGGGGCTCAGGCGACCTTCTCGGGTCGGCGCAATCCGGCGCGCCGCGATATCGGCTCGCGGACTTCAGCGCCCATGGCGAACTTCTGACTGCCGCGCGGGACGACGCGGAACTTGTGTTGCGCCGGGACCCAAGACTGCAGTCAGAACGCGGCAAGGCGCTCGTGGTCCTGCTGCACGTTTTTGAACGGGCCGAAGCAACGCGCCTTCTGTCCGCGTAGCCCGGCGGCTCGCTTGATTGAGGGGCGCTTCAGCGCTTAAGGACGCTGTCCTCTTTCGCCGGCTCGGGGCGGCCGCCGAATATATTGCGGCTGGCCTTCTGCTGCTTTGACGTTCGCGTTGCAGCCTTTTCCAGCTTTCTCACCGCGTCATCCGCCGGCTGGGTGCCCGGCATGACCAGACCAAGCGAGAACACCGCCTTTGCCGCATCTTCTACCGTCATCGTGAGCGGTCGCAGTGCGGCACGCGGCACGAACAGCAGGAAACCGGACGTCGGGTTTGGCACCGTCGGGATAAAGACGCTTGTCAGGCGCTCGCCGGCATCACCGAGAAGTTCCTTCACCTCGCCGCGCGTTTCGCCGACGACAAAGGCCATCACCCAGGAGCCTGGCCGCGGATATTCCACCAGCGCAACTTCCTTGAACGAACGGTCGGACTGCTGCAGCGCCGTTTCGAAGACGTTCTTAAAGAACCGATAGAGGTTGCGGACGACGGGAACGGAATCAAACAGATCCTCGCCAAACTTGATAAAGGTCCGCCCAATGAAATTCTTTGCAAACGCGCCAAGGAAGACAATCGTCAAGATGGCGATGAAGACGCCGAAACCTGGGATCGCTCGCGTGATCGTCTCGACATTGCTGTCACCCGCCGGCAGAAAATTTTTCACGAAGGTATCGAGCCTGGTCATCGGCCCGGTGACGAACCAGTACACGATTGCAACGGTGATCCCGATCGGCGCGACGACGACGATCCCGGCAAGAAAACTTGACCAGATGCTGCCAAGAAAACTCTGTCGCTGAGGCTTGATCAGATCGCGCGGCCGATCGGGCGCCCGGCCGGCATGGGGCGCACCAGCATTCTCGTCCAGATCGTTCTTGTCACTCATTTATGGCTGGTCCCGCGTCACGCCGACGCCAAGCAAAGCTGGGTTTGAAGGCCTTTCGAGACTGCGCCGATTCCTTGCGGATCGCGCGGCAATGCGCGGCTGGCTCAATTGATCCATTCATCGACTTCAAGCTATAGCGCCATCAGGCAAGTTTCTAGGTTGGCGCAAGCGCTTCGCCGATACTTCATGAAGCGCGTCCTGCGGTGAGTCGGAATAAGCATTGTGGCGTGGAGGTCCCTGACGTTGATCGGCGCCGTCGCGGCAACAATTGCGGCGATGCTCCTGATCGCTCTTTTTCAGGACAACCTGACGAAATTCTTTCTCAAGCCGGCAACTCCTTTCCAGGTTTCGCCGCGCCCGGCCGGGCCGCATTATCGCGACCCTGGGGCCTGGCGGTTGTGGCCGGTCAAAGAGCCGGCGCGCGCAGCCGACATTTTCTACATTCACTCGACCACCTACTATTCAGCGCAATTCTGGAATGCGCCCCTTGACGACGACGACTACGCCGAAGAGACGCTCAAGATCGCCTTGCCGAACGAAGCCGGCCCATTCAGCCAGCTGGGGCGCGTCTTCGCCCCGAATTATCGCCAGGCGACCAGGGCGGCCAGTTTTACGCACAAGTATCACGGCATGGCGGCGCGCGAACTCGCCCTCGAGGACGTCAGCGCCGCCTTTGAGCGATTCCTGTCTGTCCGTTCGCCGGAAACTCCGATCATTCTGGTCGGCTACGAACAAGGCGCTGTCCTCGCCCTTGGACTACTGACGAGGTATTTCGATTCTGGCGGCCCGGATCAGGGAGACACCCGCCCTGTCGCGCCGGCGCAACTGCGCAAACGACTGGTGGCGGCATACCTGATCGACGAGACCATCCCGGCGTCGGCGCTCGAAAGGCTTTCACTTCCGGTTTGTTCTGAAAAACGCGCAATCCGATGCGTCGTCGCCTACAATCACGTCGAACGTCGGTTCGCCGACGAAATCGCCCGCGCCCGTTCGCGCGCCGTTGTATGGGACGGCGACATGAAGGCTGAATCGCTTGCATCGCCTGAACCGGTCTGCGTCAATCCGGTCACATGGCAGGCAAACGAACAGCCATCCTCGCGAGAGGACCATGTAGGTGCAGCGTCGGCCACAGGCATCGAATTCGGCGCGATGCCGCCAGCCGTGGCGAAGGCCGTCGTTGCCCAGTGCGTCGGCGGCGTCCTCGTGGTCGAGCCGCCGTCGCAGGATTATTTCCGTCGAGCGCCCTGGTTCAAGGCAAAGTGGCGCGCCCAGCCCTTCAACCTGTTCTTCCATGACATCGCGGAAAATGCCGCGCTTCGCACGGCAGCTCTTGGCATCAAAATGCGCGAAGAAGCCCAGTTCCTCGAACCGATCGAGGAAACGGTCGACATCATCGACTCGCCAATCAACAAGGTGCCGACAGACAGCCAATGAAGGCCAGTGGCCGCCAGCGGTTAAACACCAATCCAGAAGGCAAATTGCTTCGTGTCAGACAAGAAAACCAGCCCCGCCGTCGACGCGCGCGTAAGAAAGGTCGTGATTCCCGTCGCGGGCCTTGGCACCCGCGTGCTGCCTGCGACAAAATCCATACCTAAAGAGTTGCTGACGGTCGTCGATCGCCCGCTGATCGACTATGTAGTTGAAGAAGCACGCCAGGCAGGGATCAGCGACATTATCCTTGTCACCGGCCGCGGCAAAGGCGCGATCGAGGAATACTTCGATCACGCTTTCGAGCTTGAGGCGACCCTCCGAGACAAGGGAAAGACTGCGCTTCTCGACGATCTCGTTGCGAACATTCCCGCGGCTGGCGCGGTGTCCTATACGCGACAACAAGCGCCGCTCGGGCTGGGCCACGCCGTCTGGTGCGCACGCACCCTTGTTGGCGACGAACCGTTTGCCGTCGCGCTGCCGGATGAAATCAGCGCCGGCGGCCCCGGTTTCCTGTCGGAGCTTGTCGCTTCGTTCAATGAGGTCGGCGGCAATCTCGTCGCCGTGGAAGAGGTGCCTCGGGAGCAAACAAGCAAGTACGGCGTGATCTCGCCAAAGTCCCGCGATGGCGACCTGATCGCCATGGACGGAATGGTTGAAAAGCCAGCGCCCGAAGATGCCCCTTCGAATTTCCGGATCATCGGGCGATACGTGCTCCAGCCGGACATCTTCGAGATCCTGGCAACCCAGCCGCGCGGCGCCGGCGGCGAAATCCAGCTTACTGACGCCATGCAGACGCTGAACGCGCGCCAACCATTCCACGCCCGGATCTGCTCAACGCCCATCCACGATTGCGGCTCGAAGCTCGGCTGGCTGATGGCCAACGTCGATATGGCCCTGAAACGGGAAGAATTCAGCGAAGGCCTGACCGGCTATCTCAAGGCCCGACTGCCAGTTTAGGCGCACGACACGCTGCATAGCAGGCGGGATCGTTCCCCGGACAACTGCGCTCTCGCGCCCCATGGCGCATCCGCCCGAGCCGGATCAACGTACTTGTCACATGACGAAAAACACGGCGATTGTCTGGTTTCGCAACGATCTTCGGCTCGCCGACCATCCGGCGCTGACGGCGGCCGCTGCAGCGCACGAGGAGATCATCCTTCTCTACGTGCTCGACGAACGCGGTCCCTTCGCTAGGCGAGGCGCGGCTGCATGGTGGCTCGACGGGTCGTTGAGGAGCCTCCGGGATGACATCGAAGCGCGCGGCGGCAGGCTGACGCTCCGCCGCGGCCCCGGCGGCGACATCGTGCGCGAAGTCGTCGACGCATCGGGCGCTCGAGCAGTCTACTGGAACCGACGTTATGATCCGGGCGGCATCGAAGAGGACACACGCCTGAAGGCCGATCTCAAGGCGGACGGCGTCGACGTCCATTCCTGCAACGGATCGTTGCTGCGCGAACCCTGGGAACTGGAAACAACGACAGGCGGCTTCTACAAGGTCTACACCCCGTTCTGGCGGTCGTTGAGAGCGGCAGGACCGGCCCGGCCCACGCCGCTCGAAACGCCGCAAAGGCTGTCAACGCCCGGCCGGCCGCCGCGATCCGACGACCTCGACGACTGGCGCCTGACGCCCGCCAAGCCTGACTGGGCGAGCGGCTTTTCGAAGGTGTGGTCGCCGGGCGAGGCCAACGCCCTGAAACGGCTGGAACGGTTCCTGAACAATGCCGTCGGAAGCTACCCCGACGACCGAAATCGGCCTGACCTTGAGGGCACGTCCCGTCTCTCTCCCCATATCGCGTTCGGCGAGATAAGCCCCAACCAGATCTGGCGAGCGACGATGGCCCACTGCGACCGGCATGATCGAGACTCAGGCCCTGCGGACAAGTTTCTGTCTGAGATCGCCTGGCGCGATTTCGCGTACAACCTTCTTTATCATTACCCCGACATCGGCGTGGCGCCGATCAAGGAGGAATTCGCTTCGTTCCCCTGGCGTGACGATTCCGACGCCTTCGCGAAATGGAGCCGTGGGCGGACCGGCATTCCGATCGTCGACGCCGGCATGCGCCAGCTCTGGCATACTGGATGGATGCATAACCGTGTGCGGATGATCGTCGCCAGTTTCCTTTGCAAGAACCTCCTGGTTCACTGGGGCGAAGGCGAACGCTGGTTCTGGGACACCCTTGTCGATGCAGACCCTGCGAACAACACAGCAAGCTGGCAATGGGTCGCTGGGTCGGGTGCGGACGCGGCGCCCTATTTCCGCATTTTCAATCCGGTCACCCAAAGCCAGAAATTCGATCCGTCGGGCGATTACATCAGGGAGTTCGTCCCTGAATTGGCGAAGCTCCAGAGCAAGAAGATCCATGAGCCCTGGACCGCATCAAGCGACGAGCTTCGCGCAGCAGGCGTGGCGCTTGGAAAAAACTACCCTTTGCCAATCGTCGACCTTGGGGAAACGCGCAAGCGCGCGCTTGCGGCCTATGAAGAGACGCGCGCGGCTTGATCATTGGCTTGCAGCGACCGCGTCGGATAACGTCGCCGTGAATTGACCTGCCCACACCCACTCTGAAGACAAAGGGCTCAATGAGCGATCAAATCACCCCGAATTCGCACGCTGCCCTGACTGGCGCGCGTCCGGCATGGACGTCGCCGTCATTTCAGCTGCTATGCAGCGCAGCCCGCCGGATGCGGTATGGCTCGCTGAAAGTCATCCTGCCCAACGGCGCGGAGCTGGACTTCGTCGGCGAGGAAGAAACCGAAACCCAGGCGACGCTGATCGTCAACGACTTTGCGTTCGCGCGGCGCACGCTCCTCGGCGGGGACATCGGCTTTTTCGAGGCCTATGCTGATGGGCAGTGGGACACGCCGCACCTTGCGGACCTGTTGTACATCTTTCCACGCAATGCGGACTATATCGCCAGCGTGTTCGACGGATCGCCCATTGCCGCGATCGCGGAACAGGCTCGCCATTCCTGGGCGCGGCGGAATACGAGGTCCGGATCTCGCAGGAACATTTCAGCGCACTACGACCTAGGCAACACTTTCTACGAAAAATGGCTCGACCGGTCGATGACCTATTCATCCGCGAAGTTCCGCGCGCCAGCAGACGATCTCGCAACGGCGCAGCTGAACAAGTACCGAAGCCTCGCGGAACTGATTGATCTGCGACCCGACGATCGCGTTCTTGAGATCGGCAGCGGCTGGGGCGGGTTCGCCGAATACGCCGCCAAGCATGTGGGCGCGAAGGTCACCGGCCTGACGATCTCGCGCGAACAGTACGAATACGCCAGCAAGCGGATTTTTGAGCAGGGCCTGTCGGATCGCGTCGACTTTCAGCTCCGCGATTATCGCGATGCGGATGGCGAATACGACAAGGTCGCCTCCATCGAGATGTTCGAAGCGGTCGGTCGGGAGTACTGGCCGACCTATTTCCGCAAGATCAACGAACGCCTCAAGCCCGGCGGCGTCGCCGGCCTGCAAGTCATCACCATCGCCGATCGCCTGTTTGATCAGTACCTGAGATCGATCGACTTCATTCAGCGATACGTGTTTCCGGGCGGCGTCCTGCCAAGCCCGACCGCTCTTCGCGACCAGGTGGAGAAGGCCGGGCTCGCCTGGCGCGGGGCGACGCATTTTGGCGACGACTATGCGCGCACGCTGGCCGAGTGGCACGACGCCTTCCTCTCGAAATGGCAGGAAATCCAGCCGCTCGGCTTTGACGAGCGCTTCAAGAAACTCTGGCGGTTCTATCTCGCGTATTGCGAAGCAGGCTTCCGCGCAAAGACGACCGACGTGATTCAGGTGACGGTAGGCAGGCCATGACGAGCATTGCATTCAATCAGACGCCGCCCGTATCTCGACCGCCTGTCGGGTTCGACGAAACAGTTCTGGCTCGAATTGGCGGCACGCCGCTGATCAAGCTGCGGCGCGTGTCCGAGGAAACAGGTTGCACGATCCTCGGCAAGGCGGAGTTCCTCAATCCCGGTCAGTCGGTCAAGGACCGCGCTGCGCTCGGCATCGTGCTTGACGCTGAACGCCGCGGCGCACTCCAGCCAGGCGGCGTCATCGTCGAGGGAACGGCAGGGAACACGGGTATCGGGCTCGCCCTTGTCGGCGCGGTCAGAGGCTACAAGGTCAAGATCGTTTTCCCCCGGACGCAGAGCGTTGAGAAAAAGGATGCGATCCGCCTCATGGGCGCCGAACTCATCGAGGTCGACGCCGTGCCCTATTCCGACCCGAACAATTATGTCCGGTACTCCGGTCGGCTCGCGGACGAGCTTGCGAAGACCGAACCGAACGGCGTTCTGTGGGCGAATCAGTTTGACAATGTGGCGAACCGGGAAACGCACCGAACGTCGACCGGGCCGGAAATCTGGGATCAAACCGAAGGGCGGGTCGACGCCTTCACCTGCGCAGTGGGCTCGGGCGGCACGCTGGCGGGCGTGACCATGGCGCTGAAGGAAAGAAATCCCGGCGTCGTCTGCGCCCTGAGCGACCCGATGGGAGCCAAGCTGTATTCCTGGGTCAAGACAGGCGAACTGGAGTCCGAAGGATCCTCGATCACCGAAGGCATCGGCCAAGGTCGCGTCACGGCGAACCTTGAAGGTCTCGCCTTTGACGACGCATTCCGAATCCCTGACGAGGAAGCGCTCCGGATCATTTTCCAGCTTGTCGAGGAGGAAGGCCTTTGTCTCGGCGGTTCAGCAGGGATCAACATAGCCGGCGCCGTTCGGCTCGCGAAGGCAATGGGCCCCGGGCGCACCATCGTCACCATGCTGTGCGACTACGGGCATCGGTACGCGTCAAAACTGTTCAATCCTGAATTCCTGCGGTCCAAGGACCTGCCGACGCCGCCCTGGATGTCATGACGCCGGAACCTGGGCCCGTAATTGAACCGGACGAAGCGCATGCAATGTGGTCGGCCGGCGAAGCGACGTTCGTGGATGGCACATGGACGCTGACGCCGGGCGGTTCGCCGGATGCAACGGCAAAGCTGCCTGGCGCCGTCCGTTTCGACCTCAATCAGGTCAGCGACGGCAGCTCTTGCCTGCCGCACATGGCGCCCGATGCCGGCCAGGTCGCCGACTGGGCGCGCGCCGTCGGCCTGCCAGTTGACTGCTCCGTCGTCATTTATGACGATAACGGAATGTTTTCCTCGCCGCGGGTCTGGTGGACCCTGCGACATGCCGGTTGGCGAAACGTGCGGGTGCTGAACGGCGGTCGCCCGGCGTGGATCGCCGCCGGCCTGCCCCTGGAAGGCCAGGCGACAGCGACGCGCGAAGCACGAGACGATCGTCGCGCGGCGGCGCCGCCTCGCCGCCTTGCAAGCGCCGGCCTGAAAACAGTCCAGGCCGCCGTCGCGGCCGGCGGCGCCAGTATTGTCGATGCACGTCCAGCGGACCGCTTCCTCGGCCGCACGCCGGAGCCCCGGCCCGGGCTTCGCGGTGGCGCCATGCCGGGCGCGCGCAATGTTCCTTATACGGCGCTGACTGACGGCGGTGGACGACTGAAAGCACCGGACGATATCAAGTCCGCGTTTGAGGCGGCCGGGGTCGACCTCGACGGCGAGGTAATCGCCACCTGCGGGTCAGGCGTTACGGCGGCCATCGTGATTCTCGCCCTTGAGACGATTGGTCATCGCCGCCATCGCCTGTATGACGGGTCATGGGCGGAATGGGGCGCACCGGACCCGGCGGGGAAGCGGCCAGTTGTGACACAAGCCGGCAACCAGTTTCTGCGAATCAGCGATCCATGGCCGAAAGACGAGCAGTCACGATAACCTACCTTCGGCAATCGCAGCGGCCGCGCCGTCCCGTGCCGGCGGCGCCGGCGAAGGGCGCCGCCCTGTTGCGCGCCGTCAGGCCGCCAACCCATTTCTACCGCTACCTCTATCGACTGATCGGCGATCCGCACAACTGGGTCAGTCGGCGCCTCCTGTCGGATGGTGAAATTGAAGCGATCATCCATGATGACGACGTCCATATCTACGTCCTTTACATCGACGGATCGCCGGGCGGCTTCTGCGAATTCGATAACCGCTCCCGGAATGACATCGAGATAAAGTTCTTTGGTCTCGCGCCGGAACGCATCGGCCAGGGCTGGGGCGGATTTTTCCTGGGCCATTGCCTTGATCTCGCATGGAGCCTTGCGCCGGAATCCGTCATGCTGGAAACCTGCACGCTCGATCACCCAGCTGCGCTGCCGATGTATCAGCGGTTCGGTTTCGAGCCGTTTGACGTGCGCACCGGCGAAGTTGAGCTGTTGGCCGACTGACGCGGAAAGATCGACCCTCCATGAGACCACGGCGGCCCACATCATGAAGACCCGGACAAAGCTGATTTCGGCAGGCCGACCGCACGCGCGCCCGAGCCATCCCGTCAATCCGCCGGTCGAGCGCGCCTCGACAGTGCTTTTTCCGACCTATGACGATTTTCTCGAGGGCAAGCGGCGGATCGCCTATGGCCGTCTCGGCACATCTACGCACCGTGCGCTTGAAGAGGCGATCAGCGTGCTGGAGCACGCATTCGAGACACGCCTCGCTCCTTCCGGCCTGCAGGCCGTCATTGCGGCGATGCTCGCCTTTGTCGAAGCGGGCGACGACATTCTTATAACCGACGGCGTCTACGATCCGACGCGCAAGTTCGCGGACAGGTTCCTGCGCCGCTTTGGCGTCAATCCGATATTCTACGATCCGGTTATCGGCGAAGGCATCGCCGACCTTTTCACGCCAAGAACCAAAGCCATCGTCGTCGAGAGCCCAAGCTCCCTGACATTCGAGACGCAGGACCTGCCGGCGATAGTCGCCGCCGCAAGAGGCATTGGCGCACGTGTGATCGTCGACAATACATGGTCCGCTGGCGTTTACTTCCAGCCGCTCACCCTCGGCGCCGACGTCAGCGTACAGGCCTGCACAAAATACCTGTGCGGCCATTCCGATTGTCTCGTCGGCTCGATCAGCAGCGCGGACGAAAAATCGGCGCAGGCGATTTTTCATTCCCTGCTTCAGCTGGGCGCGAACGTGTCCGCAGACGACGCCAGCCTTGTTCTGCGAGGCATGCGCACCTTACACGTCCGCATGCCGACGCACGAACAGACGGCGCTGAAGCTTGCAAAATGGCTTGGCAAACGGCCGGAAGTTGCGCGCGTGCTGCATCCGTCGCTGAAATCGACGCCCGGCCACGCAGTCTGGAAACGCGATTTCTCCGGGTCGAGCGGGCTGTTCGGCGTCGTGCTGAAGCCGACGCCGGTCGCGGCGCTCAAGGCGTTCTTCAACGCCCTCCGGCATTTCGGCATGGGATTTTCCTGGGGCGGGTATGAAAGCCTCTGCATCCATGTCGACCCCGACGCCAATCGTAGTGCAACCGACTGGAAAGAAGATGGGCCTACTCTAAGGTTTCATGCAGGCCTTGAAGATGTCGAAGATCTCGTGATGGATCTGGAACGCGCGTTTGAAGCCATGGCGCTGGCCCGGGCAGGACGCGACGTATAAAGAGGAATTCCTAAATGCGCCGTAACGTTTCAGGAATGTGGCGGCCGTCGCTGACCCTCGCTGCAGCGACGATCGCGCTTGCAAGCATCGCTGGCTGCGCGACGACGGGCGCCGACGGGTCTGGCTTGACGCGCATCGAAACCACGCCGCCCGGCGCGCTTGTCCGCATTGAGGGCTTTGGCGAATGCGAAACGCCGTGCGTCATCGAGCACAACGGACCGCGCGCCATCACGATTGCAAGGGTCGGCTACAACAAGGTCGAGGCGACGATTCAACCTGGTGACCGGCTGTTGGCGATCGCCCTGGAACTTGCGGCCCCGAGCGGCGAGGTACAGGCCGAAGAATTGCCGCCCCTGAACTAGACCATCGCGCAGGTCCAGCGTTCACGCCGTGCGGGTCGGCCATGAGGACAGGCGCTTTCGCGCAGTCGGACGGACAAGTTCGGCGTGAATGGCGGCCCCGGCAGGACTCGAACCTGCAACCATTCGCTTAGAAGGCGAGTGCTCTATCCGGTTGAGCTACGGGGCCAGAACGCATCGCGCTCGCGAGCGCGCATCGCGACTGCGCGTTCAATGGGTCCAGGGCTGGCGGCGGCGAAACGCGAAATTATCAGCATACGCCTTGGCCGCGGGCCGGCGGGCGTTCGCGGTAACGACCTGATACGGAATGTTATTGCGCTCAGCGTAGGCCACCGCCGCTTCGCGGGTATCGAATTGGATATGGACCTGGCCCTTGGTGTCGGAGGAACTGGTCCAGCCCATGAGTGGATCAATCCGACGCGCGCTATCCGCCTCGAACTCGAGCACCCAGCGTTTTGTTTTCGCCCGGCCCGACTGCATCGCGGTCTTGGCTGGCTGGTAAATTATCGCAAGCATCCCGATCTCGCCTCATGCATTGCGCGGCCTTAATACCTTGTGTCCGGACGGCTGGTCGGAGCGGCAGGATTCGAACCTGCGACCCTCTGGTCCCAAACCAGATGCGCTACCAGACTGCGCTACGCTCCGCCGTTCGCCGAGCCGTGGTAATGGAGAATGCCTGCGCGGTTGTAAAGCGCGGCGCGGGACGATCCCGTCGGTCGACGCGCTGAAATTCCGAGCGAATCGAATTGTCTCAGCGACCCCAGGACGACGTCGCAACAGGCGACGCCGGGCGGGAGCCCTATGCGTCAGTTGTCCCGGTCCGGGCGCACTTCCACCGCCGCAAGGCCCTTCGACCCCTGCCCGAATGACGCCTGCACGCGCTGGCCCTGCACCAGTTCGCCCATGCCGCAACGTCGCAGGGTTTCCATGTGCACGAAGATATCCTCCGTACCCTCCCCGCGGGTCAGAAACCCGAATCCCTTGGCCCGATTGAACCATTTGACCTCAACGCGGGTAAAATCGCCGGCCGGCGTCTGGGACATCTCAGGCTCGACCGGGGTGATGGGCGTGGCCGTGCTGTCGTCGATTTCGATGATTCGAAGCGCCTGTAGCCCTTTTGTGCGACGGACGACTTCGCACTCAATGGTTGCGCCTTCGCGGGCCGTCGACCGCCCCGCCTGTTTCAGGCACGTCGAATGGATCAAGATGTCGTCGCCGTCATCGTCGGGGATAATGAATCCGTACCCCTTGGTTGGGTCGAACCATTTGATCACGCCCTTGATTGTAAAGCTTTGCTCGTCGCTCTGACTGGCGTGCGCGCTGCCGGCCTGACGGTCCTCGGCCTCTTCGTCGGTATAGTTCGCCATCAGCGCGTCACCCCCAGATATCCTCTCTCGTTCCGCGCCGCCGACACTTTGGTCGATTACAATTTTTTGTCGGCGCGAGCCTTCAGGGGGTGTTGGACCCGCAGCCGCGAGCCCTGGCGAGTCGGCCCGTATCCCCTGCCGGCGCTTCTTCAACCGCAATTAATGCACGATTTTCCCCGCCTGACAGCACTTTTTTCCCTATATGGTGGAGTGCGAAGGCCAATTTCCCTCAATTCAATGTTCGAGCGGCCGGCCCGAAACGGTGGCGCACGCGGCTTAGACCGAGCCCTGAGCCTGATAGTCGGAGAGGAATTTCGATATCAAAAGCAAAAACACGTCGAAGTCTGACGCCACGTTGTCAATCGACACGCCGCCTGAAGAATTTCGGTCCATTTGCAGCGCAACATCGCCATCGCGATCGATGTAGGCGCGCCCGAACTTAACTTCGCTGTTGAACTTGCTCATGAACGAATGTCCGCCGAGGCCGAAATCCACGTCGGAAAGATAGGTGATGTAGGACACGTCCGCATCGGCGCCATCAAGGCCAACGAAGATGACGTGTTCGCCGACCGTGACGGCGATCATCTTCGGCTGCACGTCCTGAACGGCGTAGCCTTCGCTGCGCAGCGCCGCCGCAATGTCGTTTTTCGACAGGCCAGACGCCGCCGCTGGCGACACGGCCATAGAAAGGCCAAGTGAAACGCCAGCGATTACCGAAATCAAAAACCTGCAACGCATGTTAACCCCTCGCTGACCTTCAGCCCCAATTGGTAAATAGACCGAAATCCGAGGGCGAAATCAACTGATAGAAAGTAGGCCCAGGCGGCGGATCGTGAGGTTTATTGCGACTTCCTTTGCAAGGCCGGAGCGGCAACGCGCGCGTTCCTCGCGCGCCGGTTGCAGGCGGCGACGCGTCAAGGCGAGCGGCTATGCGCAATTCGAAGACGACCGAATAACGTCGAGCGCGCACAACGAAAATTGTCAGGAAGCCGGCGTGTCGGGCGTTCGGCGTTGGCAGGCCCTAGGGGAATCGAACCCCTCTTTCCAGGTTGAAAACCTGGCGTCCTAACCGATAGACGAAGGGCCCACGCCGAAGGTGAGGCGTATAGTCGAAACGCCTCCCGCCACGCAAGCCAATTTTCGGCGGCAGACTTCGTGCGGACGCCTCGCGGCGCGATTAGCAGCGGGCGGCGTCGACGACATCGATTTGCGCAGCAGCAGGCCCGCGCCAGTCGTCCGCCTTGATCCGGCCAAGCACGTGAACCCTGCCCGACGACGACAGGACGTCACCGAGCGGTTGGCCGATGGCGCGGAAGGCAATTGCGCGCACGCAGGCGCCGGTCGCATCGCAAAGCGTCATGGCAAGGTGCGCCGCGCCGACCGGCCGCACGTCAATCGGCGCAACCTCAGGGAAAACAAATTTCGGCTCCGGGTTGCCTGGTCCGAACGGCCCCGCCCGCGCCAGGTCTTCAACCGTCCCTCGGGACACGGACGACAACGCCGCCGGTCCGTCATGTCGAAGGGCGCGGTTGCGCAGCGCTCGGGCCACATCCGCCGCAAGCGTCGAAGCAAGATCGTCCGTAAACGACTGGATAGACGCCTGATGCACCGTCAATCCGGCGGCCATGGCATGGCCGCCCCCAGCGATCAGCACGCCATTTTCCATTGCTCGGCGCACCGCGGCGCCAAGATCGACGCCTTCGACAGAGCGACCGGACCCTTTGCCAATGCCCTTCTCATCGAGGCCGATCACGACAACAGGCTTGCCATAGCGATCCTTCAGACGGCCAGCCACAATCCCGACGACGCCCGGATGCCAGCCCTCGCCGGCAACGACAATGACTGCCTCGCGATCAAGCCGACTGCGTTCGATCGCCGCCACCGCCTCCGCCTGAACGTCGGCTTCAATGTCCTGCCGCGCGGCGTTCAGTGCGTGAAGGCGTTCGGCCAGCGACCTGCGCGCCGCCGGGTCCGGCGTGGTCAGCAGCTTGAAAGCGATATCCGGATGGCCGATGCGCCCTGCAGCATTGATGCGGGGGCCGAGCTGGAACCCGAATGCATACGCGCCATAGGGCGCCTTCGCGCCGCAGGCGTCCGCGAGCGCCAGCAGCCCCCTGTTCGCAGGGCCCGCCTCGCGCGCGGAGAGAACTTTCAGTCCCTGGGAAACAATAGTCCGCGCGACACCGGTCATCGGCATCACGTCGCAGACAAGCCCGAGCCCAGCGAGATCAAGCAGGCCGCGAAGATCGGGTTCGCGAGAGGCGTCAAACCTGCCGACCGCGCGCAGCTCGCGATTGACCGCGACGACAAGCAGGAACGCCAGTCCGGCGGCGGAAAGATTGGTCAGGCCGGACCGGTCATCGTCACGATGCGGATTAACCACGGCGAGCGCCCTTGCCGGACCAACGCCCGATACCTGATGATGGTCGACGACAATCACGTCGAGCCCGATCGCAACGGCTGCGTCAACGGCGGCATCCGCCGACGCGCCGCAGTCTACCGTCACGGCAAGCCCGGCGCCGCGCTCTTTCAGGGCCGCGAAGGCCGCGGCGCTCGGCCCGTAGCCCTCGGTCATCCGATCCGGCAGATGCGCGACGAGCGATGCGCCGACCGCGTCGAAATAGGTCTTCAGGATGGCGGTCGCCGTCGTGCCGTCTACGTCGTAGTCGCCGAACACGCCGACGGTCTCGTCGTTCAGGATCGCCGACGTGATTCGGGCGGCGGCAGTCTCCATGCCTTTGAGGACAAAAGGGTCCGGCAAGGAATTTCGCAGGCTGGGGTTCAGGAACGCTGACGCCTCTTCCGGCGCAACGCCACGGGTCGCGAGGATCCGCGCCAACAGGCGAGACGCATCGGTGCGTCGGGAAATCTCAACAGCCGCGGATGCGTCGAAGGGGTTTCGAATCCATCGAGCGCCGGAAGCCGTCGCCCCGGCGGGCGCATCATCGACGCAATAGGCGGCGTCCGCCTCGTCGCCGGCGGCTATTGGAGTTTGGGTCGCGAGGGCGCCTGCCTGTTCCATCGCCGCGACAATTGCAGAGTCGCCCGCCGATTGCGACGCCGCGGACCGAGGGGTGTGGAAAACCGGCAGGCTATTCGGCTGCCGACTGTCCGCGCGCGCTTTCGTCCGCCGCCGCCGACAGGAAGCCGCCGGACTGACGCTTCCATAGGTCGGCATATACGCCCCCCGCGGCGACGAGATGATCGTGGCGGCCTTCTTCGATGACCGCGCCCTTGTCGAGCACGATGAGGCGATCAAGCGCGGCGATTGTCGATAGGCGGTGCGCGATGGCGATAACGGTCTTGCCCCGCATCAACTCGAAGAGGTTTTCCTGGATCGCCTGCTCGACTTCGGAATCGAGCGCGGACGTGGCTTCGTCGAGCACGAGAATTGGTGCGTCCTTCAGGAAGACGCGGGCGATGGCGATGCGCTGCCGCTGGCCGCCGGACAGGCGAACGCCGCGCTCTCCCACATGGGCGTCAAGGCCGGTTCTTCCATCCCTGTCCGCGAGGTCCCGGATGAAGTCGTAGGCGTTCGCGCGGCGTGCGGCGTCGATGATCTCTTCATCCGACGCGTCAGGACGGCCGTAGGCGATATTGTCGCGAATTGAGCGATGGAGGAGCGCGGTATCCTGAGTGACCACGCCGATATGCGAGCGGAGCGAATCCTGCGTGACCTTGGAAATGTCGAGGCCGTCGATGGCGATGCGGCCGCGTTCGAGATCGTAGAGGCGGAGCAGAAGATTCACGAGGGTGGACTTGCCAGCGCCGGACCGCCCGACGATGCCGATCTTCTCGCCGGCGCTGACCGACAGGTTCAGGCCTTCTATGACGCCGCCATCCTTTCCGTAGTGAAATGAGACGTCTTCGAACGAAATCGCGCCTACCGGGCGGGCCATTTTGGTTGCCCCCTCGCGGTCGGTGACGGCCTGCGCCCTCGTCAGGATTTCCATGCCGTCGTAGATGACGCCGACATTCTCGAAAAGCGCCGAGACTTCCCACATGACCCACTGCGACATCCCGTTCAGGCGCAATGCAAGGCCGATCGCCGTCGCAATCGCCCCTACGGAGATAAGCGCGTTCGACCAAAGATGGATCGACAATGCGGCAACGAGCAGGATTCCGAGGCAATTGTTCAGGTATACAAGGCTATGGAACCGCGTAACGAGGCGCATCTGCGGATGGACCGTGTCGAGAAAGGCCTTCATGCCGGCGCGGGCGTATGCTTCCTCCCGGCCGGCATGGGCGAACAGCTTGACGGTCGCAATATTCGTGTAGCTGTCGACGATGCGACCGGTCATCGCGGAGCGCGCGTCGGCCTGCTTCTCGGAAATGCTAGACAGTCTCGGCACGAAGTAACGGACGAAACAAAGGTAGGCCGCGAGCCACGCGACCATCGGCGCTGCAAGGCGCCAGTCGGCCGCCGCGACCGTTGCGATCGTTGTCAGGAAATAGATGCTCACATAGACGAAGACTTCGATCAGCTTCATCACCGCTTCGCGGACGGCCAGCGACGTCTGCATGACCTTGGTGGCGACGCGTCCGGCGAATTCGTCGGCGTAGAAGTTCATGGACTGGCCGAGCATGCGCCGATGCATCCGCCAACGGGCTGACATCGGAAGATTGCCGAGCAAGGTCTGGTGAGTGATAAGCGAAAACAGGAAATTCGCCAGCGGAAGGCCGATCGCGAGCACGAGCGCCATTGCGATCAATGCGCCTCGATGATCGGCGAGGAATGTGGATGTGTCCGCCGCGCCCAGCCAGTCGACTAGTTCGCCAAGATAGCGGAACAGGGCCACTTCGCCGATCGCGATCAGCGCCGAGAGGCAGGCGGACGCGACCAGGAACCATTTGGCGTCCCTGACAAAATGCCATGAAAACTGAATTAGTCCCTTTGGCGGCGCGCCATGTCGGGCGTCGGGGAATGGTTGCAGCAGCTTTTCGAAAAACGCGAACATGACGCGCTCAGTCCCGGATTGTCTGGCGCGATCTGTGGCCTGACCCAGTAAATAAGAGGCATGCGGCGAACCGCAAGCGCGCAACCGCCACTAGAAGCCGGCGACGCGCCTACAGGGCCTTGCGCATGCGGATGACGATGTTCTCCGCGCCGTTCGCGCCGACATGGCGATCGCGCGCAAATTCCGAATACCCCCTCGCCCGGTAGAGCGGCTCGCCCGGGATCGTCGACCCAAGCTCAATGACGGCGAAGCCCGCCGTCCGGGCCGCATCCTCGCCAAGGCGCAGCAACAGCGAACCGACGCCGCGGCGCGTCCAGTCAGGGTGCGTGTACATCGCCCGGATGCGCGCTGCGTCGCGCGCGGGATCGCTGAGCCGGTCGTCGCGTCCGGGCGAAGCGTCGCCGCCGTAAAGCGTCCGGCGTTTGCCCCATCCGCCGCAACCGACCATTGACGGCGCTCCGCCGCGGCCCTTTTCAGTATATTCGCCGGAAGCCTGCCGCTCGCCGGCGAATACCACGAAGTACGTGCGATCCGCGATCAGCGCCCTGTCGACGCCCATCGTCTCGGTCGCAGCGCTGATTTCCGATGGCGACAGAAAAGCCGCCATATTGTGCCGGATGGCCAGTCGCATCAGGTCTTCAATCGCCGGAATGTCGGCTTCGGTCGCCAGCCGCCAGGAAAACCCGTTGGCAAGCGGCGGCAACGTCACTGCCGTCCGTCGCGGGGAGTGCGGGCCTTGATGTACCGTACAGTGCCGGTTTTCGACCGCATGATGACGGTATGGGTGTGGACGAAATCCTTTTCCCACCTGACGCCCTCCAGCATCGAACCGTTCGTCACGCCCGTCGCCGCAAAGATCACGTCGCCGGATGCAAGGTCCATCAGCCCGTACTTCCGATTGAGGTCGGTGATGCCGGCGCGTTCGGCGCGCAGTCGCTCGTCGTCATTGCGGAACAGCAGCCTGCCCTGCATCTGGCCGCCGACGCAGCGCAACGCCGCCGCAGCAAGAACGCCCTCCGGCGCGCCGCCCGAACCGACATACATGTCAATTCCGGTATGCGCCTCTGCGGTATGAAAGACGCCAGCGACATCGCCGTCGGGAATTAGGAACACGCGCGCGCCCATCTTCCTGGCGCCGGCGATGATGCCGTCGTGGCGCTCGCGATCGAGAACGCACAGCGTTATTTCCGAGGCGGGCGCGCCCTTCGCCTTGGCCAGCGAGGCGATATTGTCCTCAACGCTCGCGTCGAGATCGACCACGCCGTTCGGATAGCCCGGACCGACGGCAATCTTCTGCATGTAGACGTCCGGCGCGTGCAGGAGCGTGCCGCCCTGCGCCATTGCAACGACCGACAGCGCATTCGCCATGGCCTTGGCCGTCAACGTTGTTCCTTCGAGTGGATCCAGAGCAATATCGATCTTCGGACCACGCCCTGTTCCGACCTCTTCGCCGATGTATAGCATCGGCGCTTCGTCGCGTTCACCCTCACCGATAACGACGACGCCTCGCATCTCAAGCTTGTTGAAAGCGTCACGCAACGCATTCACCGCTTCCTGGTCCGCGCCCTCCTTGTCGCCCCGCCCGATCATGCGGGACGCGGCGACGGCCGCCGCCTCCGTGCAGCGTCCGACTTCCATCGTGAAGACGCGATCGAGAAATTCCTGGTCGGCCATGATGCGCTCCGAGCTGGTCAAAACGCCCGGACCGCCTGCTGGGCGCTGACGCGCCGGGCCCGGACCCGCGAGGTCTTGCCCGAGCTTCGCCCGCCCGTCCAGCGCGGAACCTGTTTTAACTAGAAGCGATAGGACACGCCGACCTCAAGGGAATGTATGCCGATGATGTCTGTGCGCACCGAGCCGAGGTAGCGATAGGCGGCCTCAAGCGCGAGATCGTCGAAGAGGCGCGCCTGCACCCCGGCGACGCCTGCATATCCGACGCTCATTTCGCCGGTTGAGACCTCGGAAAAACCGTCATCGACTTCCGTTTCGATCTTGAGAGCGCCTGCGCCGGCGGTCGCAAAGGGCGAAATCCGCCCCAGATCGTAGGCATAGCCAAGCGAGAGGAGCGCGCCGGTCCCGGAGAAAGTCGTCTCGAATGACGCCGCGCCAACGTTCGTCGTCTGGGAGTCGCTGAAATACACCGCCGCCGGCTCGATCCAGAAGACGCTGCGGCCCTTGCGGGCGATGCCCCGTCTGTAGCCCAGCGTCCCGGAGACCCCGAAGGCGTCGCGATCGGCGTTCGACTCGTCCGCCGCAAAGGCGACGCCGGCACGCGCAAAGACCGCATTGCCGAAGCCCTCATAGATCGATCGGGACCGCCTGCCACTTTGCGCCTGGGACCAGCCGCCGCCAGCCTGTGCGCTGCGGCTCCTGCGCGCGTCGGCCGCGACCCGGATCCGCTTCAGATCGTCGTCCGCGAGGCGCTCATTGCTGCCTGTTTCGGCAAGAGCGCCGCCGATGAAGGTGGCAAACGCTATCGAGGCGCATGCAACAAGCTTGATTATCCGGGACATGCCGGCGCTCCGTGTCTTGCGTCGCCGTCAGCATTCCATTCGGAACTCTTATTTTTTGGTAAATTGCCTGATCGCCTTTTCGCACGCTGATTAATCGTCGGCGCGACGTTCTGCGATCGCGGCTTCCCGATCGGCCCCGATGGCCCGTTCGAGGCGGGCTTTTTCCGTCATGAGATCCGATGTCTCAGCCCTTACCACCGACGCCGCCTTCGCCGTTGGAGGCGTTGCGGGCTGTTCACGAAGGAGGGGAAACGACGCCTTGCGCGCTGACCTTTCGCTGCTCGTGATATCTTCGACGACATCCTGGTTGATGGGACGGCCCTTCTCGAGGTCGCGAACCTTGATGATGCCGCCCGGCAGGAATCGCTGGGCGTTTGCGCAGCCAGCGGAAGCAACGACCACGAGCGCGGCGAAGATAAATGGTTTTGCACGCATGTAGGGCGGCCCTATAGTCTGATCGAAGCCAATTGACCAGCGATCGACAACATGACGCAAGCGGAAGATGCAACGCCCGCGCGGACGAAGCGCACGAGCAAGACCAGCGACGCGGCGGATGGGCCAGCCGCGCCAGCGAATGGCCCGCCCGCGCCGAAGGGACCGGCCAAGTCGCCAAAGAGGTCGCGCGCCGCCCCATCCATCGGCAACCCGGCACGCCAGCCCGCAAAGGCATCGGCAGCAAAGGCATCGGCAAAATCGACGAAAGCGAAAATGACAAGCAAGACGTCTGACGAGACGCCACAAACGCCATCGCCCAAAAAGCCCGCAGCGACGAAGGCGCCAACCACGAAGCGTGCGGCCAAGAAGGTCAAGGTAAGGAAAACTGCCGCGAAGAAGGCTAACGCAAGCGAGGCGAAAGCGTCGAAAAGAACGTCGCGCGCGCCTTCGTCCGCCGCAACGGCAGTCGCTGCAAGACATGCCGGCGCCGGGATCGCGAGTAAAAAAGCGACCGCCCCGACATCGTCATTCGGCGACGCAAGACGCCACGCCGTAGCGCCTGCGCCAGACAGCGACAAGCATGAGAGCATTATCGAGGACTTCGACGCGCTTGCTTCGTACCTCGCGGACGTGTCGGGCAAGAGTCAGGACGTGATTGCGGAGTTTTTCGGCAAGAACCGTGAAATCATCGAACTCGCCCAGGGCCGGCGCCCGGCTGACCCTCTGAATATCGGCGAAGCCTACAAGGAAATGCTCGAAGGCTTCGCCTCGGACCCCGCGACCGTCCTGCAACGCCAGTTCGAACTATGGGGCGACTATGCAAAGCTGATCGCGAACACGACGCGACGCTTTTCCGGCGAACCGCCGCGGCCGGCGATCGAACCCGCCAGCGGCGACAAACGCTTTCGACATAAGGCGTGGTCGGAGAATTACGTCCTGGACTTTATCAAGCAGTCCTATCTCATTACGTCAAAATGGCTGACGTCGACCGTCGAACAGCTCGACATCAGCGACGAGCACGAAAAGAAGCGCGCGGAGTTTTTCACGCGCCAGTTCGTCGACGCGCTGGCGCCGACGAATTTCCCGATGCTGAACCCCGAGGTGGTCGAAGCGACAATCGAAAGCCGCGGCGAAAACCTGATGAAGGGCATCAGGAACTTCCTCGAGGACATCGATCGCGGCCATGGCGACCTGGCGATTCGCCAGGCGGATCTCGATTATTTCAAGCTCGGCGAGAACATCGCAACGACGCCTGGAAAAGTCGTCTTCCAGAACGAGATCATGCAGCTCATCCAGTATGATCCGACAACGGAGAAAGTCGCCAGGCGCCCTCTCCTGATCTTTCCGCCGTGGATCAACAAGTTCTACATCCTCGACCTGCAACCGTCGAATTCTTTTATCAAATGGATGGTCGACCAGGGCCGCACGGTCTTCGTCGTCTCTTGGGTAAACCCCGGACCGGAGCTCGCCCACAAGACCTTCGAGGACTATATCGAACAGGGGTGCTTCGAGGCGCTTACGGCAGTCGGCAAGGCGACCGGCGAGCGCGACGTCGACGCCATTGGCTATTGCATCGGCGGCACAATGCTGGCGACGGCGCTCGGCGTCATGGCGCGCAAGGGCGACGATCGGATCAGGACGGCCACGTTCCTGACCGCTCAGGCGGATTTTTCCGCGGCGGGCGACCTGCTCCTGTTCGTCGACGACGCGCAGCTCGATTCCATCGAACGACAGATGGACGCCGCAGGCGGCGTGCTCGAAGGACGTGCGATGGCCACCACGTTCAACATGCTGCGCTCCAACGACCTGATCTGGCAGTTCGTCATCGACAACTACATGATGGGCAAGGACCCGGCGCGCTTCGACCTGTTGTTCTGGAACTCCGATTCGACGCGCATGCCGAAGAACGTCCATCTCTATTATTTGCGGGAATTCTACCAGAAGAACGCGCTGGCCAAGGGCGAACTCGTCATCAATGGCGAACGGCTCGACCTGCAGAAGGTCGCCATCCCGATGTTTTTCCAGGCAGGCGAGACCGACCACATCGCGCCCCATCAGTCTGTATACAACACGGCGCGCCTGTTCGCCGATGGCGCGGCCAAGGGAAAGATCGTCTATATGCTGGCGGGCTCGGGACACATCGCGGGCGTGATCAATCATCCTGATAAGAACAAGTATCACCACAGCGTGAGCCGAGCGCTGCCGGCCACGCTCGACGAGTGGAAAGCGGACGCCGAACGGCGTCCCGGATCATGGTGGCGTTACTGGATGGACTGGCTCGACGACGTCAGCCCTGGCCGCACCGGGGCGCGAACGCCCGGTGATGGCGACCTTGCGCCGATCGAGGATGCGCCCGGCGCCTACGTCAAGGTACAGTCCTGAGCCGGGAGCCAATCGGCGTTCGCATTTCCGCCGAAGCGGCATAGGCTCGCCGGCGCGCGCTGACCGAGGCTGAAGCCGGACCATGGCAATACGGGTTTTCATTATCGTCGGCACACGCCCTGAAGCCATCAAAATGGCCCCGGTGCATGCCGCCCTTCGCGCCGATGCGGCATTTGAGCCGGTGCTCGTTTCGACCGGCCAGCATCGGGAGATGCTTGATCAGGTTCTCGACTGGTTCGGGATGACGCCCGACCATGACCTGCGCCTGATGCGGCCGGGCCAGTCGCTGTCGGGGGTGGCGTCGGCCGCGATTGCAGGGATCGCGACGCTGATCGGGACCGAGCGTCCGGACATCGTCCTCGCGCAGGGCGACACGACAACCGTCCTTGCCGCCGCCATCGCCGCGTTCAATGCCGAAGTTCCCTTTGGGCACGTTGAGGCGGGCCTTCGGACTCATGATCTCGCCCGCCCGTTCCCGGAAGAAGGTTTTCGTCAGATGGCGAGCCGCGTCGCGCGCTGGCATTTCTGTCCTACGAGCCATGCCGCCGAGGCGTTGCGTGCGGAAGCCGTCGGCGGCGAGTTGCATGTCGTCGGCAATACTGTGGTGGACGCTCTGGTCGCGACCCTCGCGCGCGTCGGCGATCCTCAAACCCCGCTGTCGCGAAGTCGGATGGTCCTGATCACCGGCCACAGGCGCGAAAACCTAGGCTCGAATTTCGAGGCCGTGTTCAGCGTCATCGCGCGGCTCGCGGCTGAAAACCCGGATATTGATTTCGTCTACCCCGTGCATTTGAACCCGAAGGTCCGCGAACCGGCGTTCGAGAAACTGACGGCGCGGCCCAATGTCAGCCTGATCGAACCCGTTCCGTACCCGGAAATGGTCGCATTGATGAAGCGCGCGGCGCTGATCCTGACGGATTCCGGCGGCATCCAGGAAGAGACGCCGACCATTGGCGCGCCGACGCTGGTGCTGCGCGACAGCACCGAAAGGCCCGAAGCGCTGTCGCCGGGTCATTGCGAACTTGTCGGCGCTGATCCCGATCGCATCTACGCGCGGGCGACGGACATGCTCGCCGGCGTCGCCAGCCGACGAACGCGGCAAAACCCGTTTGGCGACGGCAGGGCCGCGGCGCGAATCGCCGACATCCTCGCCGGCCGCGAGGCGGCGGCGTTCTCGCCGGCAGTCGCGTCTATTCGACCGTAACCGACTTTGCGAGATTGCGCGGCTGGTCGACGTCGGTGCCCTTGGCGATCGCCGTGTGATAGGCGAGCAACTGCATAGGGATGACATTGACGAACGGCGACAGGAGTTCGTTCGTGTAGGGCGTTTCGATGATGTCGGCGGCGATCTTTGACGCCGCCCCGACGCCGCGCTCATCGACGATCAGCACGACCTTTGCGCCGCGCGCGACGATTTCCTGAACGTTCGATAGGGTTTTCTCGAAGTGCCGGTCGCTTGGCGCCAGCGCGATGACAGGCGTGTGTTCGTCGATCAGCGCGATAGGCCCGTGTTTCAACTCGCCCGCCGCGTAACCCTCGGCATGAATATAGCTGATTTCCTTCAGCTTCAGGGCGCCTTCCATGGCCAGCGGATAGGAAACGCCCCGTCCGATGAACAACACGTCCCGCGCCTTGGCGATGCGCCGCGTCGCTTCCTCGATCCGTTCGGCGAGGCGCAACGCGCTTGCGGCGAGCCGCGGGATCGCCAGCAGGTCGCTGACGATCGCGCGCTCGGCGTCGGCGGACAGGACCCCGCGCTGGCGGCCGGCTGATAGGGCAAGACACGCCAGCACCGCCAGCTGGCAAGTGAACGCCTTCGTCGAGGCGACGCTGATTTCCGGTCCCGCCGCCGTTGGGAAAAGGACGTCCGCCGTGCGAGCGATGGTAGATTCCGGCACGTTCACGATGGCGGCCGTTCGCTGGTCGTGCGCCCTCGCATTGACAAGCGCGGCAAGCGTGTCTGCGGTCTCGCCCGACTGGGATATGAAAATCGCGCCGCCGCCCGCTGCGTACGGCGCATCCCGGTACCTTAGCTCCGATGCGATATCGATCTGGACCGGCAGTCGGGCCCAGCTCTCGAACCAGTAACTGGCAATGGCGCCGGCGTAGAATGCCGTGCCGCAGGCCGAGATCGTCAGGCGGCTGAGCTCCGCGAAAGGGAATTCGACGGCTTCAATCGCCGATCGCATGGCGAGCGGGTCGAGGTACCGGGTCAACGTATGTCCGATGACATAGGGCTGCTCGTGAATCTCCTTCGCCATGAAGTGCTTGTGCCCGCCCTTGTCGACGACAGTTTCCGCGGCGGCGGAGATGCGTTCCTCGCGAGGCTGCGGCTTGCCTGCATGATCGAAGACGGTAAATGCCGTCCGGGTAAGGACCGCCATGTCGCCGTCCTCGAGATAGGTCACGCGATTGGTGAGACCGGCGAGCGCATAGGCGTCGGACCCGGCATACATTTCGCCGTCGCCGCGCCCGATGACGAGCGGACTTCCCTGACGCGCGACGATCATCAGGTCGTCGTCGCCGGCGAACAGGAACGCCAGCGCGAACGCGCCCCTGATCCGCGCAAGACAGTCGCGCACCGCTTCAACGGCGTTGCGCCCGCCCGTCGACATCGCCCAGTCGACATACCGAACGACCGTCTCGGTGTCGGTCTCGGACGTGAAGACGATCCCCTCCCGCTCGAGTTCATCGCGCAGTTCGTAGTGGTTCTCGATAATGCCATTGTGAACGACGGCGACACGGCCGGTGGAATGGGGATGGGCGTTCCCTTCCGTTGCCGCCCCGTGGGTCGCCCAACGCGTGTGCCCTATGGCGCTCGCGCCGCGCAGGGGGTCATTGTCGAGCAACGCAGAGAGATTGCAGAGCTTGCCAGCCGCGCGCCGGAGATCGATGCCATCGGCGCAAACGGTCGCGACGCCGGCGGAATCATAGCCACGATACTCCAGCGCCTTCAGACGCGACATCACGATCGGCGCGACGTCGCCCTTTCCGAGTATTCCGACGATGCCGCACATCTCGCCAATCTCCGCCTGCCAATACGCCAACGCCCGACAATCGCTGGCGAATTCGTGGCGCCGCGTCAATGCCGGCCTGAGGTCCTCGCACGGCTGTCACAAGCAACCGCAAAATGGTTTCGCTCCCGGACTATGGCGCCTAAATCCTCAATAAGGCATAGAGGCGGCCAAAAGGATGGAATGGTCACATGAAATTTTTCGCTGACACGGCCAATGTCGACGAAATCCGGGAACTCGCCGAAACCGGCCTGATCGACGGGGTCACGACAAACCCGTCGCTGATCAAGAAATCGGGCGCGGACTTCAAACAGACCATCGCGGCAATCTGCGAGATCATGCCGGGGCCGGTCAGCGCCGAAGTCGCGGCGACGGACGCCGCCGGGATGGAGCGAGAAGGTCGCCGGCTCGCCGAAATCGCGGAGAATGTGGTCGTAAAGCTGCCGTTGACGATTGACGGACTGAAGGCCTGCCGGCGGCTCACCGACGACGGCGTAATGACCAATGTCACCCTTTGCTTTAGCGCCAATCAGGCGCTTCTGGCCGCCAAGGCCGGCGCTACGTTCGTATCGCCGTTCATCGGCCGCCTCGACGACATCCACATCGACGGGCTGATTCTTATTCAGGAAATCCGCACGATTTACAACAATTACGCCTTCCGCACCGAAATCCTGGCGGCGTCCATCAGGAGCGCGAACCATGTCCGCGAGTGCGCGCTGATCGGGGCCGACGTCGCGACGGCGCCGCCGGACGTGCTGAAGGCGCTGGCCAGCCATCCGTTGACGGATAAAGGTCTTGAAACCTTCCTGAAGGATTGGGCCTCGACCGGCCAGTCCGTCATCTAAGCGCGTCGATCAGGGAATTCATTGATGACTTTTGACACGACCTTGCGGATGGCGAACGCCATTCGCGCGCTCTCAATGGACGCTGTGGAAAAGGCTAACTCGGGCCATCCCGGCATGCCGATGGGCATGGCCGACGTCGCGACCGTCCTCTTTTCGAAATTCCTGAAATTCGACGCGACCGCGCCCGAGTGGCCGGATCGCGACCGGTTCATCCTGTCCGCCGGACACGGATCGATGCTTATCTACTCACTCGCCTATCTTCTCGGCTACGACGGCATGGACATCGACCAGCTGAAGAACTTCCGCCAGCTCGGCGCAAAAACCGCCGGCCACCCGGAATTCGGCCATGCGCCGGCCGTCGAAACGACGACCGGCCCGCTGGGTCAGGGTCTCGCAAACGCCGTCGGGTTCGCCATGGCCGAAGCGCATCTCGCTGCGGTTTTCGGAGCCGAACTCGTCGACCACAAAACATACGTGATCGCCGGAGATGGCTGCCTGATGGAAGGCATAAGCCAGGAGGCGATCTCGCTCGCCGGTCGGCAAAAGCTCGGCAAGCTGATTGTCCTGTGGGACGACAACGACATCACGATCGACGGCAAGGTGTCGATGGCGGACGCGACCGACCAGCTCGCGCGGTTCGAGGCGTCCGGCTGGCGCGCGCAGCGGATCGACGGCCACGATCCGACGGCGATCGAAAACGCGATCGACAGCGCCCAGGACAGCGATCGACCGATCCTTATCGCCTGCCGGACGACGATCGGCAAAGGCGCCGACGCCAAGGCCGGCACGGCGAAGGCCCACGGCAGCCCGCTTGGGCAGGCGGAAATCGCCGCCGCCCGCCGGAACCTCGACTGGCCGTATGCGCCGTTCGAGGTGCCCAACGACATTCTTGAGGCCTGGCGCGAGGCAGGCGCCAGGGGCGCGTCGCATCGGCGCGCCTGGGAAGCGCGGCTGTCGGCCTCAGGCGCGGGCGAAGAGTTCAGGCGCCGCATGGCCCCAATCGACCCAAAACGGGTCGACGCGGCCCTTGCCCGCGCCAAGTCGGCCATCCGCGAGACGCCGAAGGCAATGGCGACGCGAGTGGCCTCGCAACACGCGCTCGAGGCGTTCACCGCCGAAATTCCGCAAATGCTCGGCGGCTCGGCTGACCTCACGGGATCGAATAATACGAAGACGGAGCGTCTTGAGGTCTTTGACGACGCCAATCGAAAAGGCCGCTACGTACATTACGGCATTCGCGAACACGGCATGGCCGCGGCGATGAACGGCCTCGCGCTGCATGGCGGCGTCGCGCCCTATGGCGGCACGTTTCTCGTGTTTTCCGACTACTGCAGGCCATCGATCCGCCTCGCCGCCCTCATGGGGGTCCAGTCGATCTTTGTCCTGACTCACGATTCTATCGGGCTTGGCGAAGACGGGCCGACGCACCAGCCCGTCGAACACCTGGCCGCGCTCCGCGCGATACCGAACCTGCATGTGTGGCGCCCGGCGGACGCGGTTGAGACGGCCGAGTGCTGGGCCGCCGCCCTGCTGGATACGACGCGGCCGAGCGCGTTGGCGCTGTCGCGCCAGAACCTCCCGCTGCTGCGTTCCGACATAGAGGCGGAGAACCTGTCGGCGCGCGGGGCCTACGCCATCGCCGATCGTGACGACTATTCGGCGACGATCCTCGCCAGCGGCTCCGAAGTGCACCTGGCTATCGAGGCGGCGTCGCGCCTCGCCGGCGACGGCGTCTTTGTTCGCGTCGTGTCCGTGCCGAACTGGCTGGCGTTCGATCAGCAGCCGGAGAAATACCGCCTAGAGGTGCTTGGCGACCAGCCGATCGTCGCTGTTGAGGCGGGCATCGCCATGGGCTGGGAGAAATACACCGGCCCGCGGGGCCGATTCGTCGGCATGCCGGGATTTGGCGCCAGCGCGCCGGCCGAGGCGCTGTTTGAACGCTTCGACATCACGTCACGCGCCGTCGCCGAAGCGGTCCGGTCCGTGATCTGACGTTCGCTCCGCCGGCGCTGTCAGCCTTCGATCTCCAGCCCGACTTGGCCAGCGATCGCCGCCAGGGCGGCGCATTCGCCCTGCGACAAGGGCGTCGCGGCAACCAGCTCCGGGATCCGTTCGCGCCGCGTCGTCGTGAAGACGGCGATGTCGACCGCGTCGCTGGCGAGCACATAGCCGAGCGCCGCGCTGGTCAGCGGGCGCCTGTCGGTCGCCGCCATCATCGCAGCACGCACCTCCTGGGCGGCAGCAGCCAGCCGGGGCGTCCGGCGGACGCTGCGCAGGCGCTTCCAGATATCCGCAGGGCGGCTCAATGCGGCATATCCCGGCGCGTAAACGCCCTGGGCGAGCGGCGCAATCGCGACGACATGGCGCCCAAGGGCCTTCGCCCGCTCAATTGCCGCAGCCGCCTTCCGGTTCAGGAAATTGTAGGGCGTCATCAGCGCCTCGGCGCCGGCGTTGACCGCATCCATGGCCAGCGCCGTCTCGGTGCAAATGCCGCAGCGGCGGATCTTGCCTTCATCCTTGAGCCTGGCGAGGCCTTCAAGCCCCGGGGCCATCTGCGCCCTTGACGGGCCATGCAGGTAAAGCACGTCAATTGCCTCACGCCGAAGGCGCCGAAGACTGCCCTCGACGTCGCGCCGGATCGCCGCGGCCGAAAAGTCCTTGCGGGTCCGCCCGAACCGCTCGCGGATTGTCCCGCATTTGGAAAAGACCGCGACGCCGTCGCCCTTGCCGGCGAGCGCCTTGCCGAGCCTCGCTTCGCCGAGGCCGCCGCCGTAGAAGGGGCCGGCGTCGAAGGCGCCGATGCCGTTGTCGATGGCGACCTCAATGGCCCGGACCGCTTCGCCATCGGCGTACCAGTGGGCGGCCAACGGACCGGTCACGCCGAATCCCAGTCGATTTCTCACAGAGTTCATTGCGGATCGGAACTTGCTTGGCCTTGCCGAATGGCGGCCCAGGGGCGAAAACACAGGCTGGAGACGTAAGTTAACGATGGTCAAGATCCTAGTCACCGGCGCCGCCGGGTTCATCGGCGCGCATGTCGCCCGGACCCTCGTTGACGCCGGCCATGACGTCATCGGCGTCGATTGCGTCAATGACTATTACGACGCCGACCTGAAGCGCGCGAGGCTGTCATGGATCGGCGAGCGCGACCGGTTTGTCTTCCACGAGATCGACATCGCCGACCACGACGCACTGCCGGCTGCGCCGGGCGTGATGGATTGCGCGACCATCATTCACCTCGCGGCGCAGGCGGGGGTCCGCCATTCAATCGAAAATCCATTCGCCTACGCCCGATCAAATCTCGTCGGCCACCTGTCCATTCTCGAGCTGGCGCGCCGTTCGCCGAAGCGGCCGAGACTTGTCTATGCCTCTTCGAGTTCGGTCTACGGCGCCAACACGAAGACGCCGTTCGCCGAATCTGATCGCGTCGACGCGCCGGTATCCCTCTATGCGGCGACGAAACGTTCGGACGAGATGCTGAGCGAAAGCTATGCCCGGCTCTACGGGATCGAACAGATCGGCCTTCGGTTTTTCACGGTTTACGGGCCCTGGGGACGTCCGGACATGGCCTACTGGCTGTTCGCCGATCGCATTCTCGCTGGCGAACCGATCAAGGTCTTCAACAATGGCGACCTCAGCCGTGACTTCACCTACATCGACGACGTGGCCGCCGCCGTCGTCGCAACGGCGCTCGATCCCTTCAAGCCCGAGGGCGATGCGCCGCACCGGATATACAATGTCGGCAACGGTCGTCCGGTGTCGTTGCTTCGGTTTATCGAGCTGATTGAGACGGCGCTCGGACGGGAAGCCGTTAGGGAGTTCACGGACATGCAGCCGGGCGACGTGCGCTCCACCTGCGCCGACATTGCCGCCATCACCCAGGATTTCGGATATGCGCCGCGAACGCCGCTCGAAGTGGGCATTCCGAAGTTCGCCGCGTGGTTCACCGACTACCGCCAAGCATCAGGCAGTTCGTAGACGAACCACACGGCGCGAGACGCGATCCCGCCCGTCGCTATACGACGCCCGCCTTCAGGACGTCGTGCAAATGGACGACGCCAACCGGCCGCGCGCCGTCAACGATGAAAATCTGCGTGATCTTCTTTTCGTTCATGATCTGAACAAGCGTCGCGGCCAGCGTGCCGGCCGGCATGGCGATCGGCCGTTTGGTCATGGCGTCGGCGGCCGTACGCGGCGCGACGCGCTTGCTGAACAGCCGGCGCACGTCGCCGTCGGTGATGATCCCGACAAGCGCGCCCTCGCCGTCGATGACGCCGACGCAGCCGAGGTGCTTTTCCGAGAGCGTTGCAAGCGCCTCTTCAAAAGCGGCCGACGCCTCGACGAGCGGGATCGCGCCGCCCGTCAACATGAGGTCGCCAGCGGTCTTCAGCATCGCGCCGAGCTTGCCGCCGGGATGGAACAGCTTGAACCGCGCCTCGTCAAAGCCGCGACGGCGCAATAGCGCTACGGCCAGCGCGTCGCCAAGCGCCATCATCATTGTCGTCGACGTCGTCGGGGCGCGGGTTTCCGCGCAGGCTTCGGGCGCGTTCGGCACAAGAAGGACAATGTCCGCCTTTGCCGCCAGGGCCCCGCCCGCCGCGGCGGTAATAGCGATCAGCGTGACGCCGAACCGGCGCGAATACTGGACCAGATCGTCGAGCTCGGTGGTGTCGCCCGACCGCGATATCGCAACGATCACGTCATTTTCCTGGATCATCCCGAGATCGCCGTGGCTCGCCTCGGTCGGGTGGACAAAGTAGGACGGCGTGCCGGTGGACGAGAGCGTCGCTGCCATCTTTCTCGCCACGTGGCCCGATTTGCCCACGCCGCTGCAGATCACCCGACCGTCGGTCGCGACAATTCGCGAGACTGCATCTGCAAAGGACCCGCCGAGCGCGCCCGCCAGCATTTCAAGCGCCGCCGCCTCCTGCCGCAGCACCTTTCGGCCAATTTCAATATCGGTATCCTCGAGAGTGGACATCGCGCCTCGCGTCAGGAAAGGAAGCCGGGCGATCCGACAAGGCCGGCCCCGTGCGCCGACCGGCGTCCAGTCGCCCAGCTTCGACGGATCAATCGATTAGCATGAAAACGCTCATTGTCGTTCCCGCCAGATACCAGTCTTCGCGATTCCCGGGAAAGCCGTTGGCCCGGATTGCCGGCCGGTCCATGCTGGAACGGGTCGCCGTTCGCGCGCAGGCCGCGGCCCGGCGCCTTGGCGACGCCCGCGCCCTCGTCGCCACTGACGACCAAAGGATCGGCGACGCCGCCGAGGCCGCCGGCGTTGACTGGGTCATGACCGATCCCGACCTGCCGAGCGGCTCTGACCGGGCGCTTGCAGCTGTCGACGCCTGCGGCTGGCGCCCTGAAAACGTCCTGAACCTGCAGGGCGACGCGCCGTTCACGCCAATTGACTACCTGACGCAGCTCGTCGACGCCCTTGACGGCAACCGCGCCGCCGACGTCTGCACGCCGACGATCCGGCTGCCCTGGTCGGCGCTTGACGACTTTCGCGCCGTCAAGGCGACGCGGCCGCATTCCGGCACGACCTGCGTCGTTGCGCCGGACGGTCGCGCACTGTGGTTCACGAAGATGATCCTGCCCGCCATCCGCAACGAAGCGGAACGTCGAAAGACTGACGCACTGTCGCCCGTCCGGCGCCATGTCGGGCTCTACGCATACCGGATCGAGGCGCTAAGGGACTTCGTTGCGACGCCGCCGTCAGATTATGAACGGATTGAAGGCCTCGAACAGTTGCGCCTGATGGAGGCCGGCCGCCACATCGCGTGCGTCGACGTCGCCCCCGACCCATATGCGACGAGCGGCATTGATACGCCAGCGGACCTGGAAGCCGCAGAAGCGCTGGTCCAGCGGCTCGGCGATCCCGATACGGATCTCTTTTCCTATGCCTGACATCGTCATTCTTCGTCATGGCAACACATTCGACCCCGGCGACGTCATCCGCCGGATCGGCGCGGGCACGGATCTGCCATTGTCAGTCTCCGGACGGGCCCAGGCGGCATCAGTCAGCGCGGCTCTCAAGACGGACGGCTGGCGGTTCACGCGCATATTTGCAGCGCCACTGAAGCGGACCATGGAGACGGCGAGCGCCGTACGCGACGCTTGCGCCCCAGACGTCAGCATTGAACCGCTCGCCGCCTTGAAGGAGGTTCATTACGGACCGGACGAAGGCAGGCCGGAAAGCGATGTCGTCGAACGACTCGGCGATCGGGCGCTTGCCGCGTGGGAACGCGCCGGGGACGTGCCCGCCGGCTGGCGCATTGACGCGGGGCAGATCATTTCGACCTGGCGCGCATTCTTCGCGGACTGCGCGACCGAGAGCGGCCCTATCCTCGCTGTCACCAGCAATGGCGTGGCGCGGTACGCCTGCGACGGCGCGGACGACGCGCCAGCCTGGGCGGCGCGAAAGCTGAACACCGCCGCCTACGGGATCGTCAAGGTCGGGACCGGGGGCGAGAATAGCATCGTTGCGTGGAACGTTCGCCCGCCGAAGCTGGCCTAGGCCCCGGACGATTTCGGCGCAACCCTCACATTGGCCTTTACCGAAATCCCTAGAGCGGCAGGTCCATTGACTTTCTGAGGTCGTCGAACGCCTTAAGGGCCGCCACGACGCCTTCGAGTTCGGCGAGCGGGATCATGTTCGGACCGTCAGAGGGCGCACGATCGGGCGCTTCGTGGGTCTCCATGAACACGCCCGCAACCCCAACCGCAACCGCAGCGCGCGCCAGCACCGGAGCATAGTCGCGCTGGCCGCCGGAAGACGCCCCCTGCCCGCCCGGCTGCTGCACCGAATGGGTCGCGTCAAAGACGACAGGCGTTCCGTCCCTGCGCAGTTCAGGAATTGCGCGCATGTCGGTGACGAGCGCGTTATAGCCAAAGCTCGCGCCCCGCTCAGTGACAATGACGTCGGTCGCGCCGAACGCGCGCAGCTTGTCGACGACGTGGCGCATGTCCCAGGGCGCGAGAAACTGGCCTTTCTTGACATTCACGGCGCGTCCCGTTCTTGCGGCCGCTTCGAGAAGATCCGTCTGCCGACAAAGAAACGCAGGAATCTGCAGGATATCGGCGAATTCCGCGACGCGCTCGCACTGATCCGGCAAATGCACGTCTGTCAGCGTTGGAAGCCCGATGCTCTCGCGGATTTCCCGGAGGATTTCCCCGGCGGCATCGATGCCGACGCCGCGATAGCCTGACGCGCTCGTCCGGTTGGCCTTGTCGAAAGACGTCTTGTAGACGACCGCCACGCCAAGACGATCGCTCAAGGCGCGCAAATTCGTCGCCATCATCACCGCATGATCTCGGCTTTCCAGGGCGCAGGGCCCGAGGATGAACGCCGACGGCCCGTCGTTGCGGAAGGTCGCTTCGCGCCCGAGCGGGCTGCGCACCGTCACTGAATGGTTTTTGCCGGTTGTCGTCATCGCGCGCGGTTTCGCCCCTGCCGGTTCTATCGCATCGCCTGCCGGATGGCGTCGACGATGACGACCTGCGTCGCTTCCTCAAGATAGCCGTGCATTGGTATACTGAACACTTCGCGCGCCAGTCGTTCGGTGCGGGGCAGCCCTCCGGGCGCGGTCCCGAACCGTCGATAGGGCGCGTTGAGGTGCATCGGCACCGGGTAGTAAACGGCGATCGGCACGCCTGCCGCCTTCAGTCTTGCGACCACCGCGTCGCGATCGCCCGCCGCCTGGGGCAAACGCACCGTGTACTGGGCCCAGACGCATCGCGTCCCGTCGTCCGGCATCGTCGGCGCGATGACGCCGCTGCCTTCGAGCAGGTTGCGGTAACGCGCCGCCGCCGCATCTCGCGCGTCAAGCTCCCCGGGGAACAGCCGCATCTTCTCGATCAGGATCGCCGCCTGGAGCGTGTCGAGCCGGCTGTTCATGCCAATTCGCATGTTGAGATACTTCGGCTCGGTCTCGATGCCCTTCGGTGGTTCGTCGCCTGGCATCGGCTGGCCGTGATTGCGAAGGGAAACGATGTGTTCGGCGAGATCGTCATCGTTCGTCAGAATCGCGCCGCCATCGCCATAGCACCCGAGCGGCTTCGCCGGGTAAAAGCTCGTCGTCATCGCGTCGGCATAGTCCGAAGGCGGACGGCCACGCCACCTCGAGCCGAAGCTCTGGGCGCTGTCGGCGATCAGCTTCAGCTCGTACTTCCGCGCAACGGCGGCGATGGCGTCATAGTCCGCTGGCAAACCAAAAAGATCCACGGCGATGATCGCCCGCGGCGTCAGGCGGCCCTCGGCAATCGTCGCAGCTATTGCGGCGTCGAGATTGTCGGCGTCCATGTTGAAAGTGCGTTCGTCGACATCGACGAAAACGCACTCGGCGCCGAGCCAGGGCACGACTTCAGCCGTCGCACAGAACGTGAAGCTCGGGCAGAAAACGGCGTCGCCTTGCCGCAAGCGCCAGGCCATCAGCGGCAGCGCGAGCGCATCGGTGCCGTTGGCGCAGGTCAGCGCGCGCCGCGCGCCGGCATGCCGGGCCAGAAGCCCTTCCAGTTCGTCGACTTCCGGGCCGAAAATGTATCTGCCGCCATCGACGACACGGGCGATGGCCGCATCGAGGCGGTCGCCCATCGCGCGCCGCTGCGCCGCCAGGTCAATGAAGGGAATATTGGGATGTGACGCCATTACTCATGCTTGAAGTCAGCTTCGCCATGAAACTCAAGCTATTCGATCGAAGGCGGAATGGATAGCGACCGCGGCAAATGGCCGGCCCGCAGCGTGCTACGCCCGTTTCGCCGCGCCGATCGGCAACACCTGATACCCCGCCTCGACGAGCGCCCTTTCCGACAGGATGCGATGCCCGTCGATGATAAGTTTGCCGGCCATCGGCGCGAAGACGGCCGGCGCAAGGGTCCGGTATTCGGCGTGGTCCGTCATGACGATCGCGGCATCAGCGCCTTCGAGGGCGTCGGCGATCGCGGGGCGCACCTCCACAGTTTCGCCAGTTTCCATCGCGAGGCGCCGCACGAACGGGTCGTGGATGCGCCAGCGATAGCCGCGCTCATTCAGGTTGTGGAGCATGGCGAGACTGGGCGATTCCCGCGGATCATCGAGATTGCCGCGGTAGGCGGCGCCGAGGATGGCGACGTCATCTCCCCGGGCGAGCCCCGCCGCTTCGGCCCGGTCCAGTAGCCGCGCCGCCTGGCCATCGTTCACGTCCCGCGCAACCCGCAACAGATCGCTCGGCCCAGGAGCGGCGTTGATCAGGAACCACGGGTCGACGGGAATGCAGTGGCCGCCAACGCCCGGCCCCGGCCGCAGTACGTTGACGCGCGGATGGCGATTGGCGAGCGCGATGACGTCATGAACATCCACGCCAAGGTCCTCGCCGATCCGTGCAAAGACGTTCGCGAGCGCGATATTCACGTCGCGATAGGTGTTCTCCATCAGCTTCGAAAACTCGGCGACTTCCGCGTCCGCCGTCAGGGCGCTGCCTTCGCAGAAACTCTCGTAAAGCGCCTTCGCCCGCGCTGCCGCCCGGGACGTCAGTCCGCCGACAAGCCTGTCGTTCTGGAGGATTTCCCGAACGGTCGCGCCGGGGAACACCCGCTCCGGACAGTAGCAGATGTCAAGGTCCGCATTGACGTCCCAGCCGTGGGCGGCAAGTTCGCCGCCGACAACGTCGCGGGTCGTGCCTATCGGGCTTGTCGACTCGAGGATCACGAGCGCGCCGCGTTCGATGACGGCCGCGCAAGCGCGCGCCGCAGCCCGCACCATCGACAGGTCGGCGGACCGGTCCGGAAGCACCGGCGTTGGTACGCAGATGATATAGGCGTCGGCGCGGACCGGCGCGAGCCCGACCGTCAGGTTGCCGGATTTCAGCGCCTGATCGACAATCGCCGCGACGTCATTTTCCGCCAGCGGGCAGCGCCCTGACGACAGCGCATCGATGACGGCGGCGCTTACGTCAGCGCCATGCACGCGATACCCGGCCCGCGCGAGAAGCGCGGCCGTTGGCAAGCCCACATAGCCGAGACCGACGACGCATATGGTTTCAATCTTCACGTGCCTGATCCGCTCCCCACGGAGTTCGCCCTTCGTCCCGACCGCGCCCGCGCGGGGGCGGCGCCGGCGCGACGGAACCACAGGGCGACATACTTTAACTGAAATTTCGTTTAATTGACGGATCCCGGTGCGTCCGAGAGTGGAAACGAATGATCGCCGACCTTGCCGCGCGACTATCAGATCCGGCGATCCGTTTTCGCCTTCTGCGCTTCATCGTCGTGGGCGTCGGCTGCACGCTCGTCTACCTGTTTACCGGGATTGGACTGCTCAAACTCGGCCTCGCCGCCACGACGGCTCACCTGATCGCCTATCCGGTTAGCCTTGTCGTTTCCTATTTCGCCCAGAAGCGGATCACGTTTCGCATTGAGGGCGAAGTCCGGCGCACCGCGCCACGTTTCCTTATTGCCACGGCCGGCATCGCCGCGGTCCAGCTTGCGCTCGTCGCCAGCCTGTCGCGCATCGGCATGGACGCCCGCACGACGCTGCTCCTCAGCGCCGGCTACTACCCGGCCGCCAGCTTTATCGTCCATTCGCTTTTCACGTTTCGCCAGCAGCCGGAGATACGACGATCCGCCAGGCCGGACGCGTAAGGGGTTTGCCGGCGGCGACTGCACGCGCATGGACCAACGCTTCAGGGCGCCCAGCACGCCCAAAGGTCAGGCCGGGTCCGCAAGATCGCCCGCACCGGCATCGCCTCCACCGGCCCCTCGCCACGGGCGGCCTCGAACGCCGCCCGCTTGTCCATCCCCGCCAGCAAGAGGACTATCCGCCGCGCCGAGGCCACGGCGGACACCGTCAGTGTCATGCGGTCAACTTCGTCCTGGGTGACGTCGCTGCGGATGGCGCGGACCGTCGCGACCATCGCCTTGCTCGCAAGCGCGGTTGAAAGGCCGTGCGCATGGGGAAACCAGGACGCCGAATGGCCGTCCGGACCGATGCCAAGGATGACGACGTCGAAAGGCTTTCCTATGTCCGCGAGTGACGCTTCCACCTGCGCCAGCGCATCGGCCGGCGTCGGCGCCGGACGATAGAGCCCCCTCAACGCCCGGATCGGCGCGCCCTCAAACGACCGTCGGACGAATGTTTCATTTGACCGCGGATGATCGGGGGGCGTCCATCGCTCATCGACCAGCGTCAGGCCGACCTTCCCCCACGGAACGTCGCGGCGCACAAGCGTGCGATAGAGCGCCTCCGGCGTCGATCCGCCAGATACGGCGCATTCCGCATGGCCATCGGACCCTATGCCCCGCGCCAACTCCGCCTGCACCAGATCGGCGACGCGATCGGCCATCGCCTGCCTCGATGCGAAGGAAATCAATTCTGGCCCGTTGGTCATGAACTCCAGCCATTCAGATAGCGCAGCGGTCAATCCCGCTGGCGTTGCAGCCTTCGGTCACAGCAGGTCGTCGCGACCTTCGGCCTTCAGGCGTTCCACAAGCCTTTTCACGTCCTGCGCGCGGGACTTTGGCGCCACGAGAACGCGACCTTCAGAAACGATGATGACGAGATTTTCCACCCCGATCGCCCCCACCATCGGACCATCGGACCACGCCAGCACGTCGCGCGCGTCGATCAGCGCGATATCGCCGCGTTGCGCGTTTCCCGCCTCGTCCTTCGCGACGATCTCGCCCCACGCAGCCCACGAACCGACGTCCGACCAGCCTACGTCGAGCGGCGCAACGGCGGCCCGATCGGTGAGCTCCATGACGGCATTGTCGATCGAAACCGGCTCGCACGCCCCAAAAGCATCCGCATCGAGATAAACCGACGTGCCCGCGCGTCGCGCCGCGCCAACCGCACGGCGGGCGCCCTCGAGGATCTGCGGGCAATGGCGTTCCATCTCGTCCAGCATCACGTCCGGCCGGAACATGAAGATGCCGCCGTTCCAGAAATACCCGCCATCGTCGACATAGGCTTGCGCGATGTCGAGGCGCGGCTTTTCCTTGAACGCCTTGACAGCGAACGCGCCCGCGCCACAGGGCGCGCCGGCCTGGATGTAACCGTAACCCGTCTCCGCATAAGCGGGCGTCACGCCGAAGGTGACGATCTTGCCTTCAGCCGCAACGGGCGCGCCGGCGGCCAGCGCCGCAGCGAAGTCGTCGACTTCAGCGATCATGTGATCCGCAGGCAGAACGACGGCGACATCGCCGCCTGAATCGGCAGCGATCAGCACCGCCATCGCCGCGATCGCCGGCGCCGTATTGCGCACGACGGGCTCAAGCAGGATCGCCTTCTCCACAACGCCGATTGCATCGAGTTCCTGGCGGATGATCGCTTCATGGTCGACGCTAGCGAGAATGACCGGATCCAGAAACGGGCCCCGCGCGGACGTCACCCGCTGCAGGGTCGACTGGAACAGGCTCGTCTCGCCGGTCGCCGGGTGGAATTGCTTCGGCCGCGCGCGCCGCGACATCGGCCACAGTCGCGTGCCCGATCCGCCAGACATGATTACCGGCCGAACGTCGATCCGTTTCGTCACGAAGCCTCCAGTTTGCATTGCGACCCTAGGTCGGAACGCCGTCGCGCGCCAACCAGTCCGGTCGGCGCGAGCGCGCTACGCAGCGTCCTGCAACAGTCGTGCGACGCAGTCATGAACGCCGGCGCGCCAGTCGCGCAGCTGGACCCCGAAAACTGCGCCGAGTTTGGCGCCATCCAGCCGCGAGTTCGCCGGCCGGGTGACCGGCGTCGGATAATCGGCCGAGCTGATGCGGTTGACCCGGCTCGCCGGACCGCCGAGCGCGGCGCTTGCCGCGAAGGTCTCCGCTGCGACGTCGGCCCACGTCGCATAGCCTGAACCGGCAGCATGAAAAATGCCTGACGCCGCGGACCCTGAAGCGCCCTCCGCGCTCGCTCTTCCTGCAACGCCAAGAATCGCGTCGGCAAGATCGGGCGCATAGGTCGGCGATCCATGCTGATCGTCGACGACATTCACCACATCATTCGAAGCCGCCAGCCGCAGCATAGTCTTCACGAAGTTCTTGCCAAACGGACTGAACACCCATGCGGTGCGCAGAATGATCGCTCGGGGATTGGCGGCCGCGACCAGGCGCTCCCCTTCGAGCTTCGTATGGCCATAAACGCAGAGCGGCGCTGTCGGGTCCGTCTCGACGTAAGGCGCCCGCTTCGACCCGTCATACACATAGTCTGTTGACAGATGAATGATTGACGCGCCGGCGGATGCGGCCGCGCGCGCGAGGGCTTCGGCGCCCGTGGCGTTGAGCTGGCGCGCGGCGTCAGCGTCATTTTCCGCCTGGTCGACGGCAGTGTAGGCAGCGGCATTGACGACCACGTCCGGCCGGTGGGCGGCGATCGCCGCGTCGATGCTCGCGGCATCAAGAAGGTCGAGTTCGGGGCGGCCGGCCGCCGTCAGGTCATAGCCGCCAAGGGCGGCGCGCTGAACGAGGGAACTGGCGACCTGACCGGCGGCGCCTGCGACAAAAATCTTCATGTTGGCGCCCGCATTCAAAACGGGGACGTGAACTCAGCGAAGCGGCCGGCGCGCGCGTCCTTGTCGGACAAGGTCGCCTCGCCCTCGCCAACCGGCCAGTCGACGCCAAGCTCCGGCGACGCCCAGTAGACCCCGCCATCGGAAGGCCCGTGGTAAAACGCCGTCACCTTGTAGGCGACGATGGTGTCCGGCTCCAGCGTCATGAAGCCGTGCAGGAAGCCTTTCGGAGCCAGGAGCTGCAGACCGTTGGCGTCGGAAAGCTCCTTGCCGACCCATTGGCCATAGGTCGGCGAGGCCTTCCGCACATCGACGACCACGTCGAAGATGCGCCCCCTGACGACGCGGACGAGCTTGTCCTGAGCGTGGGGCGGCGACTGATAGTGCAGTCCGCGCACGGTGTGCCTATCGCGCGAATAGCTTTCGTTGTCCTGGACGAATTCAAGCCCTTCAAGCAGCGCGTCGAACTTGTTCTTTGTATATGTCTCGACGAAGTAACCGCGATCGTCCTCGAACCGCCGTGGCGCGAGCGTGAACACGCCCGGGATGCCGAGTTCCGAAATTTCCATTTGCTGCGCTTCCTTCCGGGGACCGTTCGATCAAAGGGATTGTCCGACGAAGTGAATGCCGGTTCCTCATCAGAACATGCGACGAGCCGGAAACCGGGAGCAAGTTCTTGACTCAGATCTTTTCGACGCCGCTCTAGTAGACCTTGTCGCTCAACAGGCCAACAAGATACTGTCCGTACCCGCCTTTCATGAGCGGCGCAGCGAGCCTCTCAAGCTGGGCGGCGTCGATCCATCCCATGCGAAATGCGACTTCTTCGACGCAACCGATTTTCAACCCCTGCCTCGCCTCGATCGTCTCGACAAACTGGGCCGCCTGCAGCAACGAGGAACAGGTGCCCGTGTCGAGCCAGGCATAGCCGCGGCCGAGCAGGCTGACGCCAAGCTGGCCATCGGCAAGGTACATTTCATTCAGAGTCGTTATCTCCAGTTCGCCGCGCGCGGACGGCTTTACGTCGCGCGCCCGCTCGCACACGGTTTCGTCGTAGAAATAGAGCCCCGTGACGGCGTAGTTGGACTTCGGCCGGGCGGGCTTTTCCTCAATGCTCAATGCCGTCCCGTCGGGCCCGAACTCGACGACGCCATAGCGCTGCGGGTCCTGCACGTGGCTGCCAAACACGACCGCCCCGGAGGTCAGCCTCGCGGCGTCCTGGAGCAGGTCAGCTAGGCCGTCGCCGAAAAAGATGTTGTCGCCGAGCACCAGCGCGCATTTCCCGCCATCGATGAACTCTTCGCCGATGATGAACGCCTGGGCGAGGCCTTCGGGCTTTGGTTGCACCGCATAGCTCAGCGAAACGCCCCAGTCCGCCCCGTCGCCTAGCAGCCGTTCAAAAATCGCGCGATCCTCCGGCGTCGTGATGATGAGAATGTCCCGCACGCCCGCCAGCATGAGCGTCGTCAGCGGATAATAGATCATCGGCTTGTCGTAGATCGGCAGCAGCTGCTTGCAGACCGCCTTGGTCATTGGATAAAGCCGCGTGCCGGACCCGCCGGCGAGAATGATGCCCTTCATTGCCCGGTTCTCACCTTTTGCCGCCGAGGCCGATCCGGTCGCCGGCATGCCCGCGCGCGCGCACCGCACGCCACCAGTCTTCGTTCTCCAGATACCAATCAACGGTTCGGCGCATGCCCTCTTCCACAGTCACTGACGGCAGCCATCCGAGTTCCCGCTCGATCTTCGAGGCGTCGATCGCATAGCGCAGGTCGTGCCCCGGCCGATCGGTCACGAACTCGATCAACTCTTCGTGGGGCCGGTTTTTCGGCCGCCGTTCGTCCATGAGACCGCAGATCGTCCGAACAAGGTCGATGTTCCGGCGCTCGTTGCAGCCGCCGATATTATAGGTTTCGCCAAGCCTTCCCTGCGCCAGCACGAGAAGCAGCGCATCGGCGTGATCGTCGACGAATAGCCAGTCCCGGATGTTCTCGCCGGCCCCGTAAACAGGGATTGCGCGCCCTTCAAGGGCGTTCAGGATGACCACCGGAATGAGCTTTTCGGGGTGTTGGCAGGGTCCGTAGTTGTTCGAGCAGTTGCTGGTGACGACCGGCAAGCCGTAGGTCTCGCCCCAGGCCCTTACGAGGAAATCGGAACTCGCCTTCGACGCCGAATAGGGCGAATTCGGCTTGTAGGGCGTCTCCTCGGTAAAAAGCCCTTCGGTCCCCAGCGTGCCGTAGACTTCATCCGTAGACACATGATGAAAGCGGAAGCGCGACGCCCTTTCCGCCGGCAACCGATCGCGATAGCCGCGCGCGGCCTGCAGCAGGCGGTAGGTGCCGACGATATTGGTTTCGACGAACGCGCCCGGGCCGTCGATAGACCGGTCGACATGGCTTTCAGCCGCGAGATGCATGATCGCGTCGGGCTGATGCGCCTCGAGCGCCGCCGCCACGGCGTCCGGGTCGCAGATGTCGCCCCTCACGAACGCATACCCCTGCGCGCCTTCGCAGCCAGCGAGATTGTCGAGGTTCGCCGCATAGGTCAGGCTGTCGAAATTCACCACTTCATGGCCGCGTGCGAGCGCCGTGCGCACCACCGCCGAACCGATGAAGCCGGCGCCGCCGGTGACCAGGATTTTCATCGCATCGCCCATTTCGTCGCTCTTCTCGTCGTTCCCGATCCCGGACGCAAATCCGCGCCGCTGATGCTTCGTCGCTCGTCCGGCCAGAGGGCGCGGCGCGATGCTAGCCCGCGGCGGTTCGGGTCCTAGCGCCGTTTCCGGTCCCACATGACGGGCCAAGGGTAAAGGCGACGACTGGATATCGCCTTAACGTGGCGGGCTTCGGTTCGCGTCCGCGTCGCCGCGTTCACCGTTCGGCCGTCGCCGAAATTAGCGCATCGAGTGCGCCCACAATGTGGTAAAGGCTGGCGGCCGTCACATCCTCCGACAGCGGCGCCCCGTCGATGTCGACCATGTCCATCCATGCGCCGTCGTCGCGCAGATGGTCGTCAAAGAGCCGCTCGCCAAAACGTTCTATGTTGTCCGAAGCGCCATCGCGTCCGGCTCGCCAGGCCGCGACCGCTCCGCGCAACGCCTCCGTCGCGGTCCAGGTCCGCGCTCTCGGATCGATCGGCGCGCCCTGAAGGTCATGGGCGAGGAGCACCCGGCCCGCGTCAGTGGCGAGGCCTTCGGCGCGCCGCAATAGGTCATCGGCCAGGCCCGCTGGCAGGTCCGCCTCCAGGTCCCTCGCGGCGGCGTTGCGGAACGCGGCCGGGGCCCGAAGGAGCCATGACCACTCAAAAAGGTGGCCGGGCTCGATCCGATTGTCCGCGACGGACGCGCCGCGCCGATGCAGTTCGACGAGGCCGAGGTCGCGACGATAGAAATTCGTAAAGACAAAACGGCCGATTGCCGCCGCTTCGTCGAGATAGCGAATATCACGCGTCGCCCGGTAGCCGGCGAGGCAGGCTTCGAAGAGATGCATGTGCGGGTTCTGCTCGCGCGGCGGCTTTTCAACTCGCTCGTCATTGTCGAAGCCGCGATCGTCGCGCTGCCCATCGATGGAGCCGGCATCCCCCGGCAGGCGTTCCCGAAACCCTTCGCCATCGGGCAGCCGAAGGGTACGAACGATCCGCGCGAACGCTTCCGTCGCGCCGGCGAGCGCGGACCCGTCGCCAGTCGCCGCCGCGACCTCAAACAGGGCCATCATCGTGAACGCGCAGTCATAGAGCTCAACGTCGTGGCCGATCCGACCGCCGCCAGAGGCCATCAGCCGCCCCGGCAATCGTCCGTCCGCCAACGCCAGCCGCACCAGCCGGTCAGCGCCCATCCGCGCCAGTTCCCGGCCATGCCGGAAGCCCATCCGGTGGGCGACCGCAAACGCATAGGTCTGGCGCGCCTGCACGCGCACCCGGGTCGCATCGTCGTCAACCTGTTCAAGATCAAGAGACAGCCGCTCAACGAAGCCGCCGCGCGCATCGACGCCTTTCTCCGTCCAGAGAGGAAAGGCCGCGTCCATCAGCCACGAACGGGCGCGGCCGGCGAGCGCATCCTTCGTGGATTTCGACTTTGGCATCCGTCGTCGCCCGCCTTGTTCTGCCTATCGACGCGCTGCGCCGCCGATGGAAATAGCGGCGCCGCCGGGACCGCGCAATCAGGCTGAAACCGCTTCAGCGCGCCGCAATGAAGTACTGGGCGCCGATGGGGGCAAAGCCGAGTAGCGGCTCAAAGCGCCGCAACGACCGCAACGCCCTCGGGAAAAATACGCGGTAAGAAACGCGCGCAGCGCCAAACCCGGCCTTGCGCACCCGGTCCAGCATCGTCCGACCGGAAATCAAAACGGCGTTCTCATCAAACGGGCATTCCCAAACCGCCTTGCGCGTCAACGGGTTCCAGGGATTGTGCTCGAAAAGATAGAACCGGCCTTCCGGCGCCAGAACGCGACGGATCTCGTTAAGCATGCCGGCGTGCCGGTCGTGATCGACGTGGTGAAAGACGCAGGCGACAAAAACGAGGTCAATCTCGCCGTCCCGGAATGGCAGCGTCTCGCCGTCAAGATGCGCGATCTCGAGCCCGGGGACGCCCCGCCCTCCGGCGATCTCAAGGCTGCGTCGCGAGACGTCGGCGAGGATCAGGCGGGCGGCAGGGAAGGCGTTTCTGAGGTGGACGGTCGACGCGCCCACGCCGCCGCCAAGGTCAAGCACTGTCCGCGGCGGTTCCACCTGCGCCCTTGACAAGTCGGCGGCGACTTCCCGGACCTTGTATTCCGCAAAGAACTCCGGATCTTCGCCCGACGCGCGGATATTGTCCTTGTGCGTCGCATAGTATTCGTCGGCGAACTTGTCGAACTCCGCAGCGTCCATGGGCGCCTCCTATGCGCTCGCCGCGAACCTTGACGGCTCGCGCGCCGGCGCATTGCGTCGATCCGACAGGCGACTGACGAGGAACAGGGGACGCTTCTTGTCCTGCAGATAGATGCGCCCGACATATTCCCCGATCACGCCAAGCACGGCGAACTGGGCGCTGGCGACAATCGACGAGAACAGCATCGCCGAGGCCCAGCCCGGGGCGGTATTCGTCATTAACGCGGATCCGACCACGAAGATGCCCATCCCGATCGAAAAGATCGACGTGAACGCGGCCAGGAACAGCCCGAAACGGAGCGGCAGCAGTGAAAATCCGAGAAACGCGTCCGAGGCGAGCCGGAGCATCTTCCGCAACGTGTACTTCGTTTCCCCGGCGTGGCGCGGCTCCCGGTCATAGAGGAACGGGACCTGCCTGAACCCGAGCCAGGCCACCATGCCCCGCGTGAAGCGGTCCCGCTCGGGCATCGACACGAGAAGGTCGGAAATCTGTCGCGTCATCAGCCTGAAATCGCCGGCGTCGAGCGGAATTTCAAAATCCGTCGACTTGTCGAGCAACCTGTAGAACCAGTCCGCCGTGAGCCTCTTGAAAAATGTTTCGCCGGTCCGCGTCCGGCGCTTGCCGTAGACGACATCGGCGCCTTCGACCGCCATCAGGTCGATCATGTCCGGCAGGATTTCGGGGGGATCCTGGAGGTCGGCGTCGATGACGAGAACGAGTTCGCCACGGACCTCGGACAGGCCCGCCAGCAACGCGAGCTGATGGCCGTGATTGCGGGACAGGCGAACCCCGACGATGGCGGCGTTGCGCCGCGTCGCCGCCTCGATCACCGACCAGGTGCGATCCGTCGAGCCGTCATCCACAAGAATGATTTCGTAACGGCCGGGCGCTGTCGCCTCGCAGACCGTGACGAGCCGTTCGAGGGTTGTCTCAAGGACCGCCTCTTCGTCAAGGCACGGAACGACAACCGACAGCCCGCGGGTCTGCGAGGACCGCATTCCCGGCGCAGGCGTCAGGTCGAACGCGTGTGTGTTCAAGTCGAACCCTCATTCCAATGGCGCACGAGGGCGACGCCGCCATTGGCCGTCAGCGGCGGGACGCGCCCGCCACGCATGGGTTCGGTTTTGGGCCAGTTCGGTTTCCGGCGTGTTAACGCGCCGCAGGCGGCGGCGCGACCGGCGGGGTCAAAGGCAGCTTTCGCAGCTGCGCCCGCCGATCCAGAAGCGCCACCGGGTTCCAGGCCATCGCCCGCGCCAGCTCGCCGAGCGGCGCCCGACGCCCCGCCTGCAGCTCGCGCCGCGCCGTGCGATAGGCGCCGACGCCCAGAAATCCATCCCTGATCGCGCGCAAGTAGGCCGGCCCGGCGCCCGCCAGTGCCGCCTTGACGAACAGCGCAAGGTGCGCGGCCCATCGCAGGGGCAAGGTCGGCCAGTAGATCGCGCCGGGAACATTCTTGTATGCAACCCAGATCCGGTTGCGATGGCCGTGGTACACAGTGAAGTCGCTGCGCCTTCCGGTGACGCCCGATCCTTCATGGCGCACGAGCGCGTCGCGAACCTGCGCACAGCGACCGCCGGCAAGCCGCAACCGAAACCCGAAATCGACGTCCTCGCCATAGCAGAAAAGGGTTTCGTCAAAGCCGCCGAGCCCTGCAAACGTCTCGGCGCGATAGAGCGCGGCGGCGGCGCACGGGGCAAAACACTCCATCACGTCGTCGAAGGCGTCGGGAAAACCGATCGCATCGAGGGTCCGGCCAAAGCCGCCCCGATAGTAGACTCCGCCGACATGAAAGCAGTCGCCGGCGCCATCGACCCTTCGCGGGTCTGTTGCGTCGACCTGCATTGATCCGAATGCGTCGATATCAGGATGGCGCGCCGCAGCGTCGAGAAGCGCTTCCAGCCAGCGGTCATCCGCGTAGGCATCGGGATTGAGCAAGGCGAGCCAGCGGCCGCGCGCGCTTCTCGCCGCAAGATTGTTTGCCGCGGCGAAGCCGAGATTGGCGCCGGCATCGATCAGCCTGAATGCCTGACCGGACGCTTTCGCCAGCGCGATCGACTCATCAGTCGACCCATTGTCGACAACGATGGTCTCGAAGTCAGCGAAGGTCTGGCCCCTGAGATGGCGCAACGCGTCGGCAAGCCTCTTGCCGGAATTAAAGTTGACGATGATGACCGAGACGGCTGGCGGCTTGCCGTCGATGGCCCCCTCGCCCGGATCAGGCGAAGCGGACATGGCGAAGTCTCGGGATCGCGCCGGGCGACGCTTCAAGGCGCAGGATCGACGTGGCGGCCGGCTCGATTGGCGCCGCCGGCGTCACGGCCATGACCTTGCCGTCCCAGTCGATGCGCGCTTCGGCGTCGTCAACGAACGTCCTTGCAACGCCCTGGTCCGGCCCGCGGAAGCCGATCCTCAGGGATCTGACGGCATGGTCGCCAAAATGCACAAGCGGCAAGGACGCGACGGCTGCAATCTCGCCGTTCCGGCCGAGCCCGTTGATCGTCTTGCTGGATGGAGAGACCGCCTCGCGCAGGGCGTAGGCGAATTCCGTCGGCAGAACATATTCGGCGAGATAGTGCAGCCCGAACCCGATGCGGCTTTTCAGTCGCGCCGCGGACGGCGCGTTCGCGTCGAGAATGCGCCCTATTTCCGCGCGCCGGCGCCCGTTGAAGCCGCCCGTCTTGGCGTCTTTCGTCCACAAGACGCGCGACAGGGTTTCGTCGATGAAATCGAACCGCGCCCCGGCGTTCCAGAACCGCACCCAGAGGTCCCAGTCCATCGTATAGTGAAGATCCGCATCAAGGCCGCCGACGCGATCGTGCAGCGACCGGCGGAAAAAGCAGGAAGGCTGGGAAATCGTGTCGCCGCTAAGCAGCGAAGGGCCCGGCGGCTCGACCGCCCAGTGATAGCCGGTAACTGCGCCGTCATCGTCGACGATCACCGTATGGCCGGACACGACCTCAAGGCCGGGGTCCGCCGCGAACCGCGCCGACGCCCGGGCGAGCGCATCCGGATATAGCGCATCGTCGGCGTTCAGCCAGCCGAGAATGTCGCCGTCCACATGCCGCCAGCCCTCCAGGATAGCGTCCGACTGCCCGCCGTCCGGCCCATGCCGCCGATAGGCGAGAAGGTCCCGGAAGTCGTCCGCCGCCGCCTTGACCCGAGGGTCGCCGGACGCGTCGAGAAGCGCGACGCGCGGCCGCGGCGACTGGATCGACAGGCTCTTCAGGCAATCCCTCAGGAAAGGATGGTAAGCGCCAATCGGGACAGAGATAGCGAATTCATTATTCATCAGTTTTCCAGGATCGCGCCGGCGCGGAAATACGCCGCCGGGCCGCCAATCGGCCGGTCCGTCCGGATCCGGAACAGGGCGCCGGAAAGCGGCGCGGCGTCGAGCGCCGCGGCGTCGAGCCCGATCCGTGCGGACGTCACGAAAATATCGGCCCCGGCGAAGGCGAGGCTGGTCGGCCGCGGGACCGGCAGATCGACGGTCTGGAGGAGATCGGCATCCGGCGAAAACCGCCGCACCGCGCCGCCGTCCCAGAACGCCACCCAAAGACAGCCTTCGGCGTCGATTTCCATGCCGTCCGGGTAACCGTCGCCATCACCGAACGTCCTGAAGACGCCGAGCTCGCCCGGCGCTGCGCCCTCGGTCTCGGCAACGAAGATCGTCCGGCGCGCCGAGTCGGTCATAAAGACGCGGCCGCGCGTCGGGTCGAACGCCGGCCCGTTCGTCACCCGGAAGCAGGCCGCGAGGCGCGTCGCCGCGCCGTCGGGCGACAGGCGCCACCAGGCGCCGGTCGTCTCGCGCTCGGCGTCGTCCATGGTCCCGGCCCAGAAGCCGCCGGCGGGATCGACCTTGCCGTCATTGAAACGGTTGCCCGGCGCATCGGCTTCCGGATCGGCCAGCGCCCGCCGGCGCACGCCGCCGCCGGCATCATCGAGGTCTAGCAGGAAAAATCCGTGTCTTGCTGCCGAAACATATCCGCCCGCGTCTGCAAGGCCGATGGCGCTCGTCATGCCGTCGCAGGACCATTCCTCCGTACGCCCTGAAACGGGGTCGAACCGGAAAATTCGGTCGCCCTTTATGTCGACCCAGATCAGGCGCTTGGCACGCGGGTCCCAGAGCGGCCCCTCGCCAAGCGCGGCCCCGACATCCGCGACGCACTCGATGCTCCCGATGGAAACCGGTTCCGCCATCGCGTCAGGCCGGGTCATGCAGGCGCGACAGGACCCCGCCGTCGGCGAAGACCGTCGCGCCGGTGAGGAAACTCGCATCCTCAGATGCAAGGAAAAGCGCGATCCGCGCGATTTCCGCGGGCTCCGCGATGCGCCGCAGCGGGTGCACGTTCTCAAGCGCCGCAAACGCGGCGTCATCATTTTCAAAGCCCGCCTTCAACATCGGCGTCGCCGTAGCCGCCGGAGCGAGCGTATTGACCCGAACCTCTGGCCCCAGATCGACTGACAGCGCGCGGGTCAGGCCATGCAGCGCCGATTTGGATGTAGCGTAGGCGGAGAAATTCGGCTTCGTGGCCTGGGCATGGACCGAACCGATATTGACGACGGCGCCACTGTTCGCGCGCAGTTCTGGCAGGAACGCCCGAACGAGCAACATCGGCGCGACCACGTTTACGTCCATTGTCTCGATGATGTCGTCGACGGCGAGGTCTTCAAGCTTGCCGAGACGCTGCACGGCCGCGTTGTTGATGATGCAGCCGAGCGGCGCGCCGTCGCACCGCTTGCGCACGTCCGCCGCAAAATTCGCCCGCGCGCCTGCGTCGCGAACAAGTCCGCCGATATCCACATGGATCACGCTCTCGGCGCCGACGGGCTCGGCCGGGTTACGGTCGACGCCGATGGCTCGCCAGCCCGCGTCCGCGAAAACCCGCATGAGCTCGACGCCGATGCCGCCATTGCAGCCGGTGATGAGAACGCTGCGCCCTGTCACGCCAGCGTCGTTCCGAGAAAACGCGCCATCTTGCCGATCGCGATGCGGCTGACCCGGCGCACCGCGTCCGCGGAGTTGGAGCCGTTGTGCGAACCGAAGATGCAGCTATCAAATCCGCGCAGCGGCGAGGTCGCGGGCAACGGCTCCACTTCAAAGACGTCAAGCGCCGCGGAATGGACTTTGCCGGACCTGAGCGCCTCGATGAGCGCAGACTCCACAACGACCGGCCCCCGCGCCACGTTCACGACGCGCACGCCATCCTTCAGCATGGGGACAAGGTCATGATTGAACATGCCCCGGGTCTGCGGCGTCAGCGGACAGGTGAAGATCAGGAAATCCGCCTCGCCAATGCGCGCCGGCCACTGAGCGGTCTCGACCGCAACGCCATCGACCGGCTTGTAGAACGGATCATAGGCTATCACCCTTGCGCCGCAGGGGATCAGCCGTTTCGCCGTCTGGGACCCGATGTCGCCGAAGCCGACAAGCGCGACCGTGCGGCCGGCGATGCTGATGCCGCTCGGCTTCGGCCAGCCATTGTTGACCCGTATCTCGCGGTCGATGAAATAGGTCTCGCGCGCGAGGCCAAGCGCATAGGTGAGCGCGACGTCGGCGACTTCGCCGCCGAAGACGCCCGGCGTGTTCTCGACCGGCAGCCCGAGGTCCTTGAAGGCGGCAAAGTCCACATTGTCCACGCCGACGCCCCACTTCACCGCCGCGCGCAGCCTGCCCTTCGCAGCCGCCTCGATGACGCGGCGGCTCGCCGGGTCGTCGCCGATGATCCAGCCGTCATGGTTTGGGACGAGCGCGACCAGTTCGTCTTCGCTCAGCACCTGCGTTACTTTCGCAGGCGTCGCGGAGAGGCCCGCCGCCTCGAAATCGGCGGCGAACTCATCGAACAGGCCAAGCATGGGCGGACAGGTGACGAGAACGTTCGGACGGGACATGCGGGTCTATTCTTCCGTGGGCAGGGTTTCGCCAGCGGCGATCCGCATCAGGAGCGATTCGGCCATGTACCAGTCGGATTTCTCGTCGATGTCGACGCTCTCGAGCCGCGGCGTCTCGAACAGGATCGGCCGCGCGCCGATCCGCGCGCCAGTGCGCGCGAAGCTCTCCGCGGTGAAGAGGTAGCCGACTGAGTTTTCCTCCATATAGGGCGGCAGGTCCTGCGTCCTGACGAGATTGTCCGGGTCGTGATTGATGGGCGCGCCTTCCGGCGTATAGAACCGGGTCTGCAGCCGGTTTACGGTGAACAGGCTGTCGGCGCGGCCGTCTGCCGCCGCCGCGGCGAACTGATCGAGCATTCGCCGGATCGTCGATGCGGAGAGCAGCGGATTGGTCGTGTGGGTCATGAAGAAATAGTCTGACGCGACATTGGCGATGTCGTCGGCCAGCACGAGATTCATGGACACGAAGTCGCCGCAGATTTCCGGGCGGCGGTCGCGGATCATGACCTTGCCGCCATAGTCGCCATCCTTAAGCCCGTTGTCGGCGAGAATGGCGCGCGCGTCGGTGTTGATGACGACGCGGTCGATTTCCGCCATGCCGCACATGACGTCGAGGATCCAGCGGAACAGCGGCTTGCCGGCGATGTCCCGGAAGTTCTTCGAGGTCACGCGTGCGCTGTGGGCCTTCATCGGCAACAGGGCCGTGACGCGTCTGGCGTCTGCAATCATGTTCCATGTCCATCAGTGCGGGCCGGCGCTCCGGATCGGGCGCGGCGACGGGCTCCCCGCTTCCGGCAAGGCGGGGCGTCCGTCAAGTCATTCGCCCGCCTTCATTCAGCTGGCGCGCGCCGGCTGCGGCCGGTCGTTGTCCCGTCGTCCGGCTGCCGCTTCGCCGGCTTCGGGTAGTAGTAGCTTTCCTTCTGGGCATGGGAGAGGACGCGGTTCTCGGTGTGCCCCTTCCAGGCGCCCCAATACTGCATGAGACGAAACGAGACGACCTCGCCCGCGACGCTCAGCAGCTTGCGCTCGCTCAGCGCCTCGGAAAAATCGTGCAGGATCGCGGCTGTCGTGTAGCGCACGAAGTCGCCGAAGTGCAGTTGCACCTCCGGCATGATCTCGCGCAGGGTCAGCGCCTCGCGGTAATAGCGGCGCCGGGTCTGGCGCAGGGTCTCTTCGTGGATGTGGTACACCGGCGCGTCGGCGACATAGCCGATCCGCCCGCCATCCCGGACGATCGCCTTGGCGAGGACCATGTCCTCCAGGCCCGTCACGGTCTCGTCGAAACGGTGTTTTTCCCAAAGCTCGCGGGCGATCGCGGCGTTGGCGTTGTTGGCGAAAAAATCGGCCTGGGGAAGCTTGTCGAAGGCCGGAAAATACTGCGCGAAAATCTGCCGTTCAGAGAATTTGGTCACCTCGTGCCCGAGCTGGCGGCCGTAGGAGTAATCGACCAGTCCCTCGCGCAAGGGCCGGATGAGGTTGGCGAGCCAGTGCCGGTGCGCCGGAATGCAGTGGGCGGAGATAAATACGAGATAATCCCCCGCCGCGGCCTCGCAGCCATAGTTCAGCGACCGGCCGAAGGTGAAATCGTGCTTCTTGATATGGACGATGCGCGCGCCGGCCGCCTCGGCGATCTCGACGGTCCGGTCGGTGGAGCCGGAATCGACGAGAATGATCTCAACGTCGGCGTCGGCGATCTCCTGCTCGCGGCAGGCGGCGAGCGCCTGGCCGAACCATTTCTCCTCGTTGAGAGCGCGGAAGATGATGCTGACGGTCTCGCGGGGCCCGCTCCGGGCACCAATCCGGGGCTCCTGTTTGGCGTCGTTCGGCGCGCCTTCCGGCGTGTCGGTCCGCGATGCCGTCATCTGATCCCCGCTGCTTTCGCCGCTGCCGACGCTCTGGTTCGGCCGCTGCCGTGGCCGTTCGCCTGGCCGACATTATGGCCGCGCTGAACCGGCCGACCATGCGCCGTTATGCCCGATCCGCCGCCGCAAATGAAGCCGGCGCAGACGATTGGCTACGTCGCAGGGCGATTACCGCGGTACCATGCGACGGTTTCCGCAATGCCATCTCGCAACGGGATGGAGGCTCGCCATCCCATCGCCGCGAGCTTTGAACCGTCCATCAGCTTGCGCGGCGTGCCGTCGGGCCTCGTCGGATCGGTGCGCACCTCGCCATCGACGATACCTGCCGCTCCAAGCACCATGCCCGCGAGGTCGAGAATGCTGACATCCTCGCCGGCGCCCACATTGACGTGCGCCTCGCCCGAGTAATTCTTCAGGAGAAACACGAGGGCGTCCGCGCAGTCCCTCACATGCAGGAATTCACGCCGCGGCGTCCCTGTGCCCCAGATCGCAATGCCGCGCTCGCCGGCATCCGCCGCGGCAACGGCCTTTCGGATCAGCGCCGGCAGCACATGGCTCGTCTCCGGATCGAAATTGTCGTGCGGCCCATAAAGGTTTGTCGGCATCGCTGAGATGAAGTCCGCCCCGTGCTGGCGGCGGTAGGCCTGGCACAGCTTGATCCCGGCGATCTTGGCGATCGCGTACCATTCGTTCGTGGACTCAAGCGGCCCTGTCAGCAACGCGGCTTCCGGGATCGGTTGCGGCGCGAATTTCGGGTAAATGCAGGATGACCCCAGGAACAGAAGCTTCTCAATCCCCTCGCCGTGCGCGGCGTGGATCAGGTTCGCCTCGATCATCAGGTTGTCATAGAGGAACTCGGCCGGCCACGCGTCGTTCGCGTGGATGCCGCCGACCCGAGCCGCGGCCACGATGACCACGTCCGGCCGGTTCGCGGCCATCCATCGGGAAACGGCCGCCTGGTCGACGAGGTCGAGGGCGTCCCGGCCCGGCGCGAGGATGGCGGCGCATCCTTCCGGCTCAAGACGTTCAACAACGGCCCGCCCGACCATGCCGCGGGCGCCGGCGACGAAGACGCGCTTGCCCTTGAGCGAATACAGCGTCGCAGCCATCAGCCCTGCGCCGGATCAAGCGCGGCGAGATCGGCGGCTACCATCTCCTTCACGAGATCATGGAAGCTGGTCGTGTGACGCCAGCCCAGAACCTCGCGGGCCTTTGTCGGGTCCGCGACAAGCAGGTCGACCTCCGTTGGCCGGTAGTATTTCGGATCAATCCGGACCCGGATGTCGCCTGTCGCCCGGTCAACGCCAACTTCCTCGGCGCCGACGCCCCGCCACTCGATCTCAATACCGGCCTCGCGGAACGAGATTTCGGCGAATTCCCGCACCGAATGGACTTCGCCAGTGCCAAGAACGAAATCCCCCGGCGTTTCCTGCTGAAGGATGCGCCACATGCCATCGACATAGTCCCGCGCATGACCCCAGTCGCGGCGGGCCTCTAGATTGCCGAGATAAAGCGTCGCCTGCGCTCCTTTGCTGATCGCAGCAACGGCGCGAGTGATCTTCCTCGTAACGAAGGTCTCGCCGCGGATCGGGCTTTCATGGTTGAACAGAATGCCGTTTGAAGCATGAATGCCGTACGCCTCGCGATAATTGACCGTGATCCAGTAGCCGTAAAGTTTCGCCACGCCGTAAGGCGAACGCGGATAAAATGGCGTGCGCTCGGTCTGGGGCGTTTCCTGAACGAGGCCGTAGAGCTCGGACGTCGAAGCCTGGTAGAATCTAACCGAGCTCTCAAGGCCGAGGATGCGGATCCCCTCAAGCAGGCGCAGCACGCCGAGACCATCTGCGTTGGCGGTGTATTCCGGCGTCTCGAAGCTCACCTGGACATGACTCTGCGCGCCGAGATTGTAGACCTCGTCGGGCTTTGTCTCCTGCAGCAGCCGGATCAGGTTGGTGGAATCCGTCAGATCGCCATAATGCATGAAGAACTTGGTCGAGGCTTCATGCGGATCGCGGTAGATCCCGTCGACGCGGCCGGTATTGAACGAGGACGAGCGTCGCTTTACGCCATGAACGGTATAGCCCTTCTCGAGCAGAAGCCGCGCGAGATAAGCGCCATCCTGACCGGTGACGCCGGTGATCAAGGCCGTTTTCGTCATGAAATTCCTGAGCTTGCCCTGTCCGCTTCGTTCGCCTCCTAGCCTATCCGGCACTGGCGCGCCAGCAAACCCGGGCCGGGGCGGGCCGGCATGACGACGGCGGCGACTGACGCCGGACCGGCCGGCGATGGCACCGCCCGGCGCGTGCGCGCCGACGCGGCGACGGCGTTCCTGCTCGGCAACGGTCCATCGCTGAAGTCCGTCGACCTTCGCCGTCTGTCCCCGTTCGCCACCGTCGGCATGAACGCCGCCTACCGCTACTGGCGCGAGATCGACTGGCGGCCGCGCTACTATGCCTGCCTTGATACCGTCGTCGGCCTCTCCCACGCCGATGCGATCGCCGAGCTGATCCGTGAAAGCCGCATTCAACGTTTCCTGCTGCGCTCGAACCTGATAGAGGCGCTTGGCCACGCCGCCGCAACGCCGACTGTCGTCAACTATGACGCGATTGCCGCCCGCCGCGACATTTATCGCGGCGCGACGATCACGACGGGCAGCGGCGCCGCGCTGTGGGCGGCCGACATGGGCTATCGCCGCCTTGTCATGCTTGGCGTCGACGCGACTTATACGGAGGTTGTCGACGGCGCGCGCAAGCGCAGCGGAATCGAACTGGAGATCATGGAACGGCGGGAAAACCCCAACTATTTCTTCGAGGGATACCAGGCGCCAGGCGACCGCTACAATCTTCCGAACCCGCGGCCTGACCTGCACGTTGGCGCATGGACCGAGGCCGGCGTCAGGCTCGCCGCGCGCGCGGACGTCGAAGTTTATAATGCCAATGCCGCATCGGCTGTTCGCGTTTTCCCGTTCGTCGATCTCGACGCATTGCTGGGCGCCGGCGCAACGCCTGCGCCGGCGCCGCAATCATTGCCGTCGCCGTTCACCAGGGATCTTCCGCAACGCGCCGCCGCGCCGGCATCGCCGCAAGCGAAGCTCGCGCAGCTCATCCGGCGGTCATGGCCCGCCCTGACGTTCTTCGCGGGACTATCGGCGCTGGCCGTCGTTCTCGTAGCGAGCGCGGCCACGCCCGCCGCGCTGACGCTCGGCATCGCTCTTGCGGTCGCGCTCCTGAACGCCCTCGCAGCGCTTGTTCTCCATACCCGCGGGGCGGTCGCGGCCGTCGTCAACGACCAATCGGCCGAGCTCGCCGCGTTGCGGGCGCGCATTGCGGACCTTGAGCGGATGGCGGGCGCACCGTCCGATGACGGACGATAGGGCGTCAACGGCCCTTCTTCACAAAACGCCGGTCGAAGTAAAAGATATTGCCCCAGCGGCCGCGCGGCGCGTCGGTGCGAACTTTCTCGATGTACTGCTCATACGAACTGCGGGCGATGCACTTCGCTGCGACGCCCATCTTTTCCTTGCCGTCCTCGCCAAGCGGCTTTCGATATTCCCAGATGATCTCGTCGAATTGCGGCCATCGCTCCGTGATGGTGCCATGCAGGGCGTTCAGGCGATTGCCGCCGAATTCAACGCACAAAGCGCCGACGCGGGTCGACGGCCCGAGGGACATGACGACTTCCAGGTCCTTCAACTCGGCGTCGACCAGCAGGAAATCGATGGCCTCGATGCCATATTCCTCGCAGAAGGCGGCGAGCGTCGTCACCTCGACCTTCACTTCGCGCGCATCAGGATCGCGCTTGACGAGCGAACTCATGCCGGAGCTCTTGTCGGAGACCCAGAACGTCAGGTCTTCGCCCGGCTTGTCGGACACCGCCTTCGGAAGGAACGTGAAATTCTCGTGGGCGCGCTCCATCTCGCGAAGCTGGTCGTGCAGCACCGGATTCGGCTCAAAGGCGAACACCCGCCAGCCCGCGTCGATGTACGGGCGAGCTTCGGCCGCGAGGTGCGACCCGACGTTCACAAGAATCTTCGGATTATTGAGGGGCGGATGGTTTTCGAGCCTCGCCATCGTGATGGCGCCCTCATTGAGGTAATTCGCCGACCAGAAATTCTTGTCGCGACGAGGCGCCGATTGAACCGTTTCCGACATTCGCTTGCTCCAGCCCGATCGCACGACGCGCCGTCAGGCGACGTACTCGTAAGGAATGAACGCGGGCATGCCCCGGCGCTCGCTCATGAACCGCTCGCCGGTCTCGTCAAAGACGCCGTAGAGCGCGAAATGCTTTCCCGTCGGCATTTTCGCCGTGGGCAGCTCCATCATCAGCTCGATCGGCTGGTCCGGGTATATCGTCGTCGCATCGAGCGTCAGCCGACGCTCAGCGATCTGCGTTTTCTTGTCTTCGGCGAAAACCCGCACGCCGATCTCGACCTTGCGGCCATCGTCCGCCGGGCGCCAGTTATCCGCATAGAAACTGCAGACGCGCACTTTTACTTCGCGCGGCTGGTTCACTTTGACCGTCTTGAACACCGACAGGGGCTCGGTGAAGACGACAGGCATCTGCGACAGGTTGTGATCGAAGGCCTCCTTGGACAGCGCCTTCAGTTGCCGCTCGACGTCGCGGGCTTCCGGCACGTCTTCGGCGTTCGGCAGGAGACACCAGAAGAAATCCACCGTGATGATGGACCGCCCGAGGCGCTTGGCGAGCTTGTTTACCCCATTCACGATGTCAGGATAACGCGGGCGATAATCGTCGCCGCAGGCAACGCCGTTCGGCTTCAGGTGGCCGGCCCAGAAATCGATGTTCTGCTCAAAAACCGGATTGCGATGCACCGCATCCTCGAAAAACAGGTCGATCGGCGTCGACCAGTCCTTCACGACGTCTGGGCTGTAGCCCTGTATCGCCTCGACGTTCGGGCAATCCCCGGTGAACCGCCGAAAACTCTCGATCGAGTAGGAAACGCCGTAGCGCTGCTCCAGTGGGCGCGAAGCGGGGCTTGGCTCCCATGGGTCTACGCACACGACTTTCGTCGAGGCAGGCACGCTCTTTGCCCAAGCCCAGGCGGATCGCCCGAACAGGCTGCCGATTTCCACGCAATGGCCATTTTCAGGCACCAGCGACGCGACGAGCTCGATCGCGCGAAGCTCGAAATCGCTCTGCTGACCTGGAATTTCCGTATTGTACGGCATGCATCGTCTCTCCCGTGCGCGGCCGCCCGGCTTTGGCGCCGCCTCAATGTCAAAGGGCGTCGCGCCCGTCGTATTCAGTTTTCCACCAGTCGGCCAGCCGGCATGCTCGGCCGGATGATGCCGGGCAACGTCAGGTCTCCCGGACGGACTCGCCCGCCTCAGCCCGCCCGCCGGTTTCGTCAGGCGCATCGTCTGACGCTGCGCCTTCGGGTCTTGCGCCGGTCGGCGCATCGACGCGTCCCTGCGTCTGCGACCATCGTTGCGGCGTAACGAGCGACCCCCAATACTTTGGCAGGCCCCCTCTCACAACCGTGATTTCGCCGATCAACTGGCGATAAAGGTATTCCGGCCCGTCATGCAGCGCGAGGACCGCCTTGTAGACCCCGGGCGTCAGCCGCAGCTCCGGCACGTCGATTTCGATTTCGACCCGGCCGTCAGCCCCCGGCGTCGCGGCGAAGCCCGCCTGCTCGCTTGAAAGTGCGGTCACCATCTCGCCATCCCGGCCGAATATCGGTACGCCAACGATCAGCCGTCGCACTGGCGCGAGAAGCCGGAAAGACAGGCGCAGCCGCAGTCGATCGCCGCTGCGCACGCCATCCAGCGCCTCGCCCTCCGCCGAGAGCCAGCGCGCCTCCACTTCGTCGCACAGGTGCCGGCGTTCGATATAGTCGCCATAGCGCGGTCGCGCCGCAGCGCCGGACGCTGCGCCGACCGGCGCGGCTGGCAACTTTGGCTTCTTCGCCGCGCGATCCTGCTGGTCATAGTAGAAAGCGATGGCGTCATCGGGCGCCCCGTCGAAAGCGACCGCGCCGCCTTTCAGCACCAGGACCCGATCGCAGAACCGGCTGACGTCGCCCATCGAGTGGGACACGAGCACGAACCCGGCGTTCTCGCGCATCATGCGGATGCTTTCGAGGCATTTCTGGCGGAACCGGAAGTCGCCGACCGATAGAACCTCGTCAACCAGCAGCACGTCTGGCCGCATGAACATCGTCGTTGCGAAGGCGAGGCGCATGCGCATCCCCGAGGAGTAGGTGGCGACGGGCGCATCGATCGCCGCGCCGAGTTCCGTGTAGTCGATGATCTCCTCAAGATCGGCTTCGACGTCCTTCCGTCGGCGGCCGAGTATCGCCGATCGCAGAAAAATGTTCGCCCGCCCGCTCATGGTGTCCTTGATGCCCGACGTCAGGTCGATCATCGACCCTGTCGTCCCGTAGACCCTGATCGCCCCGGCGTCCGGCAGGACATGGCCCGCCAGCATGCGGAGCATGGTCGTCTTGCCTGCGCCGTTGCCGCCGATGATGCCGATCGCCTCGCCCCGCCGAAGCGTGAATGACACATCGCGGACGACCGTGATTTCGCCGGGCTGCGGGTTCGCATTCTCGCGCGTTCGTCCAAGCATAGCTTCGAACAGGACGCGCGACGCCTGACGCTGGCTGGAAAGCGGATTGCGGTAATAGCGCTTCGCGACGCGGTCGACGTCAAGCACGATCTTCGTCGGCGCCCCCGTCGTCATACCAGCCCCCGCAACCGGAATTCGCTGCGATAGGCGAAGATCACCGCGATCGCCGAGAGGGCGACCGACAGGGCGCAGAATGTCGCGAGGGACGACGGATAGACGATGCCGCCGCCGACGCAGGCCGACCTTATGTTCTCGATAAAGACGAAGAACGGATTCGCTCGGAGGATGGCGTCCATGACCGCGCCTCCCTGCAGCGGAAAGATCACTCCGGAAAAAAATATACCGTAGGCCAACGTCACGCCGAGGATCTTGGCGATGTCGCGGTAGGCCAGATTGAAAAGCGCAAGGATGACCCCGATCGACGCGAACAAGAGCGCCCCGAAGACGAGAAACGCCGGCGCGTAGACGATCTTCCAGGACGGCGCCCCCTGGAACGCGATAAACACCGCAATCACCACAATGGCGCGGACCATGGTCTCGAAGAACAGCGTCGACACGCTGGTCGCGATGGCCACGAAGATAGGCGTATCGGTGCGCGCAAGGGATTTGAAATCACGTTCGATCGCCGCCACCGGCGAGCGCAGGAGGCCCGAGAACAGGAACCACAGGGTTACGCCCATTGTGATATAGACGACGCCGCTGACTTCGCCGAACGACGGAAACAGCCGCAGCGCCATCAGGAGAACGTAAACGCCGAGCGGCACGATCGGCAGCGCATAGTTCCAGAATGCGCCCCACCGGGTCAGGTCAGACAGGCCGGTGAAGTCGCGCCGGAAGGTCTGGATGATCTGCCAGCGGTGGGTAATCAGCGAGCCAAGCGCGTACTCCGCCGCTTCCCCCAGCGGCGCGCGCAGGCGCAAGCGCTGATTGTAGATGCGCGGGGATATAGCTTGAGGTTCGTCCTGCGCGCCCATGTCGTCCACCAGGGCGAGACGCCCTCTCCCGCCGTTCAAACCCGTCGCCGCCAAGCCGTCACGCCATCACCAGGGCAGCTCTGCGTCGTCGACCAGGGCCTTCAGCCGCTGCGTCCCTTCGATCACCGCCTCGGCCCCATCCCCTGCCGGCTTCGCCGCAATGTCGTCGGCGATCCTTGCGCAGATCGTCGCGCTGAAATGGTGCGTGTCGTAGAAGTTGTCGTAATCGCTCAGGAAACGGTCGTCGACCCCGAAGTCATGAATGCGCACGTTCGGGGCCTCGCGTGCGAGCTCGGCAAGCTTCTGGCGGAACAGCAGGATCGTATTCAGCCGGTAGACGCCCGCGCTCTTGAAGGCCTGATAATAGGCGAGCGTGAACGGCGGGACGACAATATCGAACTGGATTTCCTGATGGTCGAGGATGAACGGCGCATAGAACTCGTCGAACGCCGCGAGCATTCGATTGCGTTCTGCGGCGAGGAAGGCGGCGTCCGGCTTTCGGCCGCCGGCAATCTGGTTGTAGAGCCTGCGGACCGATGCGACGCCAGTCGTTCGCCTAGGATCGGCTTCTGGACTGTTGCGGCTCTGAAAATCAATCCGTTCGATCGCGCTGAAGCCGGCCGCCTCGGCAAGAACGTTAATCGCCATGCCGATATTGTCGTAGTTGATGAGGTACTTCGCAATGTCGAGAGCGCCGGGCTGGTAAAGATGCGTCGGAAACGCCCCATATTCCTCGCGAAAATCCATTGCATTCGTCCGGCCGAAGGTGAACCAGTACTGGATGTCGACGACGCGGGCGGGCTTGCGCCGCATGATCCTGGTTTCAAGGAAGTAGCGCCATTCCTTTGCGGTCATGCCGGCGGCCGAAATCCGAAGGAAGTCCGTGCCCAGCGCTTTGGTGAAATCATCCGCGCGGCAGGCCTGCGACAGCGAGCTGCCGATCAACAACCCCTGCGCGGGATAGCTGCGCAAGAGGCCGGCATTCTGCGTGCGTTCGTCGCTCTCGATGATCGGCTCGTAGAACGACGCCCTTCGGAAGACCTGAAGCGGGTCAACCGCCCAGACGAGGCCCGCTGTGCCAAGGAGGCAGACCGCCAGGGCGCCGTAGAGCGCCAGGAATCCGGTCAGGTGCTTACGCGGCGGTGATGACATGAAGTTGCGATTCCCGCGCTAGAACTGGAAGTAGATGAACTCATTGTTCTTTTGCGTGGCGAGAATAGCAAAGAATCCGAGAACGCCGATGGCCACGCCCCACGCCACGTTCGGCCGCCAAGTCGGCCAGAGCGGCGCCGGCGCGTCGACAGGCGTGTTACCCGGCCGGAAATTCATCAGCTGCGCCGCATTCGGCGCGACCGCTGCGAAGAATGCGGCGATCGCAAAGAGCGCGGCGTCGGCGTTCGTCAGCCGGACGACGCTCAGGGTCCAAGCCCCAGCCTGCGTCCCCGCGCCGGGATCGCTCATGGCCCGCACCATCGCGAACGCGGAATCGAAACTCGTCGCCCGGAAGAATACCCAGGCATAGACCACCGCGAGAAACGTAATGCACCAGCTGGCGACCTTCGCCGCCGGCGCATCCATGGCGCCCGGCGCAAGACGCGCCGCGGCCACGTCAAACGCGCGGTTCACGACGAGGTAGAGGCCATGGAGGCCGCCCCACACAACGAACGTCCATGCCGCGCCATGCCACAGGCCGCCGATCAGCATGGTGAGCATCAGGTTGACCAGTCGCCGCTGTTCGCCATGGCGGTTTCCGCCGAGGGGAATGTACAGGTAGTCGCGCAGAAAGCGCGACAGCGTGATGTGCCAGCGACGCCAGAATTCCTGGATGCTCAATGATTTGTATGGTGAATTGAAATTGAGCGGCAGCTTGACGCCAATCATCGCCGCCAGGCCGATCGCCATCGCCGAATAACCGGCGAAATCGAAATAAATCTGCCCGGTGTAGGCGAGCGCTCCGACCCATGCGTCGGCAAAAGTCAGCGTCCCACCTTTCTCGCTGGCGGCGAAGACCGCATTTGCGTGCACGGCGAGCGGATCGGCGATCAGGGTCTTCTTGGCGAGCCCTATCAGAAAGTACGCGCCGCCATAGCAGAGGTTTTCCAGCGAAAGCCGGAACCCGCGTCCCTCGTCGAACTGGCCGAGCATTTCCTTGTGGTGAACGATCGGCCCGGCGATCAGTTGCGGGAAATATATGACGAACAGCACATAATTGAGAAAGCTGCGGTCGTCGACGAGGCCCTTGTACCTATCGACCTGGTAGGAAATCTGCTGAAAGGAAAAAAACGAGATGCCGATCGGCAGGATGATCCGCGCAATTGAGTACTCCGCGCCCGCCACGGCGTTCACAGTGTCGACGAAGAAATTCAGGTACTTGAAGTAAGCAAGGAGGCCGAGATTGAAGGCGATCGCCGCGATAAGAAAGCCCCGTCGGGCGCGATCCGTCCGGCCTGATGAAGGGTCGATCATCGGACCCAGCGCAAAATTGGTCAGGATGGATACTGAAATCAGGATCAGGTATTTCGGCTCCCAGTAGCCGTAGAAAAACAGCGACGCAACGATCAGCCAGACGATCGCGGCGCGGGCGCGCCCGAAATGGGTCAGCGCCAGGAGCCCGGCATAGGTCGCCGGCAGGAACAGGAAGATGAATTCGAGCGAGGAAAAGACCATCTAGCGCGTCACCAGACCGTTGCGTCCGCTCCGGCGCGCCCTGACGACCCGCCACTAGAACAGCGAATCATAGTCGACCCGTTCAAAGCATTCGAGCTTGCCGCCAGCGGTCGCGTTGTAGATCTTGCGGCCGTCCATCTCAAAGAATCGCCCGGCCTTGCGATAGCCGAGCTCCATGCGATCGACCTTCGGGTCATGCCAACGATAGCCCTTGCCGAAATAGTCCGGGTGAAAATGGTTCGGATCGTCCGATTGCGACGTGATATCGAGCCCTTCGACTTCGGCGTCGTCGGGGATCACGTAGTGATGGTCGAAGCCGATCAGGTAAAGCGTCTTCACGCCGAGCCAGTACGCGAGCTGCATGCATACATAGGTAACGGAGCCGCCGGTCCACGCCTGCCGGGCGAAATTCGTGGAGAAGAACGGGAAATTCTCGTGCTCGTCGTACCGCATGCGGACGTTGATCCAGTTCACGTCGTCGCCCTTAAGGCAGTAGTTGAGATAGTTCCCGAACCACTTGACCGGCCCGCGCATCGCGTTGACCTCATCGGCGCGGTCCTCGGCGACGAAGCGATCCTCAATGACGTAGTGATTCGGCAGGAAGCCCATATTGTCGAAATTCAGATAGATCGAATTCACCCCGATCGTGCGCTCGCTCGCAAGTTTCTTCATGTCGAGCTTGTTGAGACTCGGCCCGTTGCCGATGAGAAACGCCCTTTCGCCCTTGTAGACGTCCCGCCATGACAGGATCCGCTTTTCATTTTCCGTCGTCGCGAACCCGTCTCCCGCCATCTTGTAGCGGAACGCCAGCTTTATTTTCTCATCCTCGGACGGATCCCAGAACTGACGATAGGGCGCGACATGACTGTCGGGCCTCCGGTCTCGGCTGTGGCGCCAATAGGCGCGCGCGAACGCGAGAGGGCTCATGATCCGGGGCTCCTGTTGGCGGGAGTTGGCGCTAGACTTTCCGAAGAAGCAGCGTTCGATGTCCGTCGAACACGTGCTGAACATCCGCGCGCGGAAGTAGTTTCTGGTCGGCGTACTGCTTGATGGCGGGCCATTCCTTGACGCCATAATCATCGACGATCACGAGGCCGCCCGGCCTGACCCGGCCAAAATAGTTCTCGAAGTCCCGTTCGACGCCTTCGCGGGAGTGGTCGCCGTCAATAATCAAGAGATCGTATTCTTCGTTCCGCGTCGCCGACAACGCCTCATCCGATTCGCTCAGCGCCGCCACGACGGTGACCGCGTCATCCGGCACGGCGAATACCGCCAGGTTGGCAGCCAGCACGTCAGGGGTCACCGGCACGGTGGAGACATAGTCAATCGCGCCGGCGCCGTAGTAACCCTCCAGCGGGTCGATGATCGTCATGTGCGGTTGCCGGGCCCGAAACCTGACCTGATCATAGATCGCAATGGCCCCGATGCCATAGAGCGTTCCTATCTCGGCCATGCGGAATGGCGCATCGGGCTTGCGCACCAGGTGGAGCGCCGCGACGATTCGCGTCGTCATGGCGTCCACGGACGTCGCAAGACGGCCATGGCAGAGGTCCTCGATCGAGCAGATGCGGTGCGCGATCTGATGCAGGTGGCGCGCGGACAGTTCGAGCGCCAGCTTCGGGCAGACGTCATGGAGCAAGGTCTCGACCGCGCCGTCAGACAGGAGGCGCGCGTGCGTCAGCGCCCGCTGCAGGTTCGCGCCCGGCAGGAACTCCACATCGCGACGAAGCTTCTCAATCGCAACGTCGAGCGCGTCGAGCCGATCGGTCGCCGCGGCAAGGCCTTCCGCAACCTTGCCCGCGGCGCCCTCGGCCGTCTTGCACTGCGCGCTGAAATTTGCGCGAACGGCGGCGACCTCATCCCGGACGCCGTCGATCCTGGCGCTGATCGCATCAGATCTGGCTTCAGCTTCCGACAGCCGCCGCCCGACCGCGTCAACCCGCGCTGTTTCCTCGGCGATCAGCCGGCGCTGCCATTCCATCGACTGCGTCAGGCGGCGCTCGTCATTGCGCCAGCCAAGCGTCGTTTCAAATAGCTGGCTCAGTTCGTCGAACATGCCGCCCGCCCGTGAAATCTCGGGGCGGAGCGAATTTATCGCAGGCCGCAGCCGCAAATACGCATAGCCCGCTGTCGCAGTGGACAGGCCGATCGCCACCAGACCTAACAGAATGTCAAACACGACGCCTAGCCTCTTCTTTCCGGGAGCGTGGCCCTCGCCCCGCCCTCCCGTTCTTCGGTTCTGGTCGATCAGACCGCTTGCAGCAATCCTCCACGCGCGCTTGGAGCGGCGCCCCGCGTCGCGGCCGGCGCCGTTTCGGCGATATCCCGCCGCAGGCGCATGTCGTGAAGTTCCGTGTAAAGATTTCTGAGGCCGCCCACTGCCTTGCGCGCGGAGTAATCCGCAGCGGATACCTTCAGCGATTCTGCGCCGAATGCGTCCCATCGATCGCGCGCATGGACGAACCGGCGCAACGCCAATCGCAATGACGACACGTCACGCGGGTTGAAGAGCCAGCCATTGCGCCCGTCGATGACCATTTCCGGCACGCCGCCGGTATCCGCGCCAATCACCGGCCGACCGCAATGGATCGCTTCCAGCACCGTGTTCGGCAGGTTATCGACAAGCGAGGAAATGCAGAACGCGTCGGCTGCGTTGTAGAGTGCGGTTATCCTGGCCGCATCCGCAATCGGATCGAAGCCGTTAAGGAACAGCAGCCGCGAATCGCGGATCAGCGATTTTTCCGCGACGCCGCCAACTACGACCACGTTGACGTTGAGGTCCGGCTCGCCGGCGAGCGAGCGCGCGAGGACCTCGAAATTCTTGCGCTGCCAAGCGCCTTTTCCCGCGAAAAAGAGGATGTAGGTTCGCGACGGATCGAGGCCGATGACAGCCCGCGCGTGCGCTTTTTCCATCGGGTAGAATGCGTGTTCGGGCAGCGCGTTCGGAATATGCTCGACACGGATGAAGTCCGGACAGGACATGCGAGCGTAATCCGCCAGCCACTTGCTCGGCGCGGTGAACGCGAACGGCAAGCCCTTCAGCGCCTCCCAGAACTCTTCCGTCGCGGGCAGAAGCTTCGCGCGGTACTCCAGCGGCTTATCGTCAAGCCCGAACATGCGGTAGTGATACCCGGTTACCGGCGACGTATCGTGCAACGTCCACACGAACGGCATCTGGCGCGCGATCCGCAGGATGGTTTCGCGATCGCCGGAATAGTTGTGGAAGTGGGCGACGCGAGCGCCCTGCTCAATCATCGCGACACGGATTTTTTCCCCGATGATTTCAAGCTTGCGGCGCATAGCTAGCGTCTTGCACGTCGCTCCGGCGCGCGCGACATCGGCGCTCGCTCGCTTGTCGAGAAAACTTGAAACATAGGAAAAGTTGACGTGCGGCATCGCGCCCGCGGGCGGTTCCTGTCCGGGCAGTTTCGCCTGGAAATTGTAGAATGCATCAACGCCGTCGCGGGCGAGAAGATCCGTCAGCCGCAGCGCGGCGATCGATGCGCCGCACTGGAACATTTTTTCGCTGAAGACGCCGACAGGCGCGTAGCTGACCGTTGTGGACATGTGCCGTCGCTCGACCTTCTCTAACGTCCCTGTCAGCCGCCCGGACAATGCCGCCCTGCCCTCGCCCAGGCGTCGTCGGTCAATAGAACACCGCTCGGAGTCATCGCAAGTCCCCGGCCGACCCCCTCACGAGCGGCGGCCGGTTGCGCGCAGGACCGGTCCGGCCACAGCCCTGGCAGCCCGATATGCGCCGGGAAAGCGGGTCGCGAGGGCGTCGATGGCGCGGCGAAGCGGCGAGCGTGGGCGTGGCGGCGCGCCAAACCGGGCGACCGCGCGTTCAGCGGAGAGACCGAACGAGCCGCCCGCAACAGCCAGACTGAAGCCGTCTTCAATCGCGTCCGGGCATGGCGGCTTGATGAAGGCCAGGAGATTGCCCCACCCGTCAGGCGCCGTTTCGCAAGGCCAACGCCGCAGGCGACGCCAGCTGTGGGTCCGGCCATACTCCACCACCGGCCACCATTCGCTCGCCCACACCTCATAGCCATGATCGATCAGAAACCCTGCAAGCCGCGCCGCCGTCACGCCGCGGTTGGCGGTCTTGCGGTCCTCGAACTCGGCGAGAATGGCGCGCGGGCGGACCCGATCGAAGTCGAGCCCCTGAAGTACATCCCATTCAAAGCCCTCGACGTCGATCTTCAGGAAATCGATCGCATCAAGCTTCTCGTCCTCGATCAGCCGGTTCAATGTCGTGACCGGGACATCGCCCGCCGCGGCGTGGCTTTCGTGGAAGCGGCCGAGAGAGGATATCCCGGTCGACACGTCCGACCGGAAGAAGGGCGCGCTGGCCGCTTCTTCCGCCGCCACAGCCGAAGCCGAGACACTGACTCGCCCTGGCCCACCTTGCGTTGCGCGCAACAGGGCCTCGCGATTCGCGGGGTCGGGTTCGAACGCATGAACGGTCCAGCCGGCGGCGGCGAACCGCTTCAGCGAGCCGCCATGATGGGCGCCGACGTCGATCATCACGCCCGGCCGGGCGCCTGCATCGATCGCCGCATACACGAACGCGCATTCATCGAACTGAACTTGCTCGCCGGCGGCGGCCTCGGCGTCAACCGGCAGCCGCGCCGCAACCCGGCGCACTGTCGCAATGAACGCAGCGCGCCTTTCGCTCCGCTCGAATGCCGCCGCGGCATGAGCGCGCGCCCGCATTGCAAGGTCACGACGACGGTCCGGCGCGCCGACGGCGCTTGCAATCTCCGTCTTGAGCAATTCGGTATCGGGCGTCGTGACGGCAATGGCGAGTTGGCGATCCGTCAGGTACCGGACAGTCTCCAGCGACGCCGGCCCGTGCAGGAGGATCGCCGACCCGGATGCTAGCGCCTCAGGTATCTTGTTCGCAAAGGAGTACCGCAGATACGACGTCGTCACCTCGTCGAAGTTGTAAGCCACGAGCAGCAGGTCCGCATCGGCGATCCAGGCGCGATACCCGGCCTCGTCCATGTCGGCGGCGCCGATGGAGACGCCGGCAAGCCCGCGAAACCGCCGCCCATGCATGGCGCGCCAGTGCGGCTGCGTCCGGATTTCGAGACTGATGCGCTCGCTGGTCCGCGCCATCGCGGATACCGCTGCCGCGACGCGCTCAACGGACGCCAGCGTCGTCTCCGGCGCCAGCGATCCCGCATAGCGGATCCGGAAAGCGCCGCCGGGCGACCCGGCCGGGTCCGATGCGGCGGGCGACGGGTCGACGGCGTTCCGCAGGACTTCGAACGCCTGCCCGAACCTGGCGCCGTAGGCCTTGGCCATGCCCTCGGAAATGACGAAGTTGACGGCCGCGCGCGCGAACATCGGCGCAAGGCTCGCGGCGAATGCCTCGGCCGCGGCAGGGCCGTCGCTGGCCGCGAGGCGGCCAATCCAGTCATCCATCGTCCAGGTCGCGAGCGGCGCGTTCGTCCCCGCCGCCGCCTCGACGGCAAAGCGATGCAGGTCGGGCTGATCGGCGACAGGCCGATAAAGGATCAGGTCGGGACGAAAGGCCGCCGCGAGCTGCTGCGCCAACCCTTCCGTCTGAACGAGCCATCGCGGCGCGCCCTTCCCGGCGGCGATCCGCAACATCCCTGCATCGCCGCCCATGACGTGCAACAGCCGGTCAGCCGGCCAGTCCCCGAAATAGACGTCCTTGACGGCGCCGGTGGCCGCCGGTCCGCCAATCGGCGTCATGTCGATAAGCAAAAGACGGCGCGCGAGCACGGCGGATCGGTCCCTGGACAGTGACGGTCCCGTTTAGCGGCGCCCGGGCGTCAGGCAAGGCCCCTTGCGCGGACCATGAGGAACACGCAACGCCCGCCTGCGGGAAAAAAACTTATCGAACACGTAATGCCATGTTTTCGTTCGGTAAAATGCCAATTTTCGGAAAGCCCATCGAACAGGCTTCCGGCGGCCGTCTAATGGCCGGCATTAACTGGAGGCCCGAAGAGCCATGGCGACGACCCCAAAGCTTTCCCTGCCCTACCTCGCGCCCCAACAGGCGCAGAAGCACGTCACCGTCAACGAGGCGCTCCGGCTTATCGACGCCGTCGCCCAGATTTCCGTCATCGACCGCGACCTCGGGACGCCGCCCGCCTCGCCCGCGAACGGCGACGCCTACATCGCGCCGGCCGGCGCCGCTGGCGACTGGGCCGGGGGCGAGAACGCGTTGTTCGTTTTTACCGACGGCGCCTGGATGAAGCGAACGCCCCAGCCCGGCTGGGTCGCCTGGCTCGTCGATGAAGAGGCGCTTGTCGTCTGGAGCGATGGGGCCTGGCGGGGCTTGGAAGTCGGCTTCGGCGCGGGGCTCGCAAGCGGCGATTTCGACCGGGTCGGCGTCAACGCCAGCGCCGATGCGATCAACAGGCTGACGGTCGAGAGCCCGTCCGTGCTGTTCAACCGGGAAACAGATACGGTCAGCCTTACCCTGAACAAGGAAGCCGCGGGCGACGATGCGCGCATCGTGCTGCAGACGGACTTTTCGTCACGGGCGATCATCGGCCTCCTCGGGGACGACGACTTCGCGCTCAAGGTCTCGGCCGACGGCGCTGCGTTCGCAACCGCGCTGAAGGCCGACGGCGAGAGCGGCCATGTGGGGCTTGCCGGCGCGGACGCCGACGATGACGCCGCCCTTGCCGTCGGCGGCGACGCGAAGGCGAACGCGTTCCTCAGCGTCGTGACGGCGCTGACGGCCGATGATTCCACCGTCGATGTCCCCACCCCTGCGCCCGGCGGACTTGCGGTCATTTACGCGACCGGTCCGGCCGGACGCGACAACGGGTTCCCCAACCTGACCCAGGCCGGCGCGATCTTCTTCGACACGGGCGGATCGATCTTTGCGATGAAGGCGTTCGGCCACGCAAATTTCGAGGTCAGCACTGCGCCCCTATCCGGCGCGACCGGGACCGACGGGTCAACGACCGTTTCGGCGCAGGCCGGCAAGCTGGTGATCGAGAACCGCAGCGGCGCGGCCTATCGCTATTCCGTCACGTTTCTCGGTTGAAGCATGGCCCCCGCCTTACGACCGAGCGCCCGGTCGCCGTTCGCCATTGGGGTCGCCATTGGGGTCGCCAGTAGGGTCGCCAGTAGGGTCGCAAGCATGACCTGCCGGGCGGAACGAACCTTGAACGCGCCTCGCGGCGTCTGTACTACTTTCGGGCTGACGGCAGCAGCGGGCAAAGCGCGGCATGAGCGAAATCGGATCAGTCGACCGGGCGCAGTCTATGCGGCTATCGGACCGCTCGCTATTCCAGTGGCTGATCGCGCTCGCGACCCTCGGTTCGCCGTTGTTCATGGTCGCGGTGGCGCCGCACCGGGAAGCCTCCACCAGCCTCGACGACCTGCTCGGGTTCATGCTGGTGTTCAGTTCGATGCATGTGGCGCTGACAGCCTACTTCTTCGTCAACGAGGACTACCGCAACCACCTGATGGCGCGGAACGTCTATTATCTTTGGCTCCCGGCGCTGGTGATCGCGGGCGCCGGCGCATCGGTGCTGTTTCTTCAGTATACGGGCAAGGTCTACCTGACCGTCTTTTATCACGCCTGGCTGTTGTTCCACTATGGGCGTCAGAACTTCGGCGTGCTCTCGTTCATCGGGATATCATCAAAGTCCGGCAAAGCGTTGCGATCCGAGAGGATCGCCCTTCACCTTGCGCCAATAGGCGGAATTCTCGGCGCCCATGCCTTGCTGCCGGAGTTCGACCGCACCGCTTTCGGGCCCTATCTCGCCCAGTCGGTGCTGCTTGGAAAACTGTTCACGGCAGGGGCGCTCCTTTCTGCGGCGATCGCCATAGCGCACCATGTCCGCGCCGGGGCGAGCGCCTGGCGGATCGTCATGATCGCGATGCTTTCCGCGTTTTATCTGCCGACGTTCTTTTTCGACAACTACCTGCAGGCGGTGATGAGCTACGCCCTCGCCCACGCGCTGCAATACTTCGTGTTCATGTATTTTCTCGCCGCCGGCGACCCGGACAGGTCGCCGAACCGGTCGCTTTTCATCCTCGGCGCGTGCGGGGTGATCGGTTGGGCGGCGCTGCTGGCGACGCGCGAGCGAACCTTGTGGCAGGGGCTGTCGCCGGAAATGGACCGTTTCATGGTCGGCGCTGCGCTTGGCGTCGTGATGTGGCACTTCATAGTCGATGCCGGCGTCTGGCGGCTAAGCGATGCCTGGTTCCGGGAACGCTGCTTCAGGCGGTTCGCCTTCCTTTTCGACAGATAGCCGGCGCAAAACGTTCAGCCGACTTCGCCAGGCGCAAGATCACGTCGGGGTCGGCACCCGGTTTTTGTCCACTTGTCGTCAACTGGAAAGTCCGCGCTCGATCGGACGTCCAGTAATCCCGGCACAGAATGGCGCGAACATTTTCGTGGCTCCGTTCATTCAGTTGCTGCACAAGCAGTTTTGCATAGCCAAAATCGCCGACAAGGAAGGCGTTCTGGTTATCGATGAGATGGATGAGCGCGTCTGCGCCGCTCGACAACGAGTTCTCTGCAAGCTGCCTGTAAAAAAGTGGCGAAAAAGTCGTCCAACCGGTATGGACCGTTGCAAATCGACGACGTTCGGGCGCGAGCGGGTGGAGAAATTTTACCTCCAGCCCGGCAGCCGGTTCGATGAGCACGAAGTCGCCATCAAATGCGGTGTTCATGAACCTTGCCTGGGCGTCGAACGCGGCATGGCTGGCGGCCGCCGAACGCAGAATGTCCGCGTGCACCGCCAGCCAGATAGAGATTGCTCCGGCAATTCCCGTCAGAAGAAGGATCCCTTGGCGATTGGTGGCGCCAGCCGGCGATGTGCGGCCCGTGACGACAATCGCCGCGACAAACACCAGTGCGGCTGCAAGGAAAGCCCATCCTACCTGCGGAGGAAATCGCACCGTGCGCGCAAGGATGAACGCGACGCAGCCGGCGGCCCCTATTGTCGCGGCAATCGACCAGAGGCGCGCCTGCAAATTCCGATCGTCGCGTTGAAGGGCAAAGACATAGACGACGCACAACGCGATGAAGGGCGCAAACGACAAATAGCCGCCGCGCCAGTTTCGTGCTTTGAGGGTCATGTTCGATTGCGCGCCCGCGCGGCGAGAGACATCGCTTGCAAGCTCCCGAAATGCGCTCAGTGCCTGAACGTTGTAAGTGGTTTCATCAACGAACAGCCAGCGTCGAAAGGCGTGGAAATCATTCATCGTCCAGCCGACGCGCCGCTCAAGCTCCGCCTCCTCAAACTCGAGCGCCATGAACGCCGTGCCATGAAGCGCGCCGCGTACGTCATTGAAGGCGACAAAGGCTGCGTAGGCGTCCGACCCGACGCGCCGCTTGACCGCATGATCGACAACAACAGACGCGACGCCAATAGAAATGCACGCGATCAGCAGAAATGCTGCGCCTGCAACGCGCCGGACTGCCGTCAGTCCGGTACTTTCACGAGCTGCACTGCAAAAAACCAGCAACGGCGCCGCAATGGAGAGTGCGGCGAACGGCGCCTGATGGCGGATCATTGCGGCCAGCGAGATAGCGGCCGCGAGGGTTGCGCCGTGTCGCAGCTGCGCGCCATTTTGCGTCGCCGCGGCAAACCAGAACAGGCCCGCGGCGGCGAGCAGAATCGCTGTTGCTGTGTAATCAAGGCGGAATGCGAAGGGAGCGAAGATGAATGCAGCGACGATAGAAATCGTCAGCCTGTCGCGGCGCCTCAAGGGAAGCCTGCGCACCCCGTCAAGGACCAATGCGATAGCGCCGGTCAGGCATGCGTAAAGCGTCGCGCCATACCAGTTGACCGCAGCGCCGAATACCTTCGTCAACGAGTGCACCAACCAGGAGACTGGCGCGCCGAGGCTGGGCGACATCAGCCCGGCAGCCGACCATTCCGCGTAGGTCAGGTTGTCGTTGACGAGAAAGTACGGATTACCGAATGCAGCGACGAGCGAAACAAGCGACATCGCGACAACTGGCGCGAACGCAGGTCCGTCAAGCGCCAGCATTCGGTTCATGCCGGCGCGCCCCGCCGCCGGATCACGCGATGGGCCGCCCAGTGCGCCGCGCCGAGCGCCATCGCGACGAAGCCGAGAAACCGGATCGCCAGCGCTCCCGCGGCTGCCGCTTCGGGAGAGGTTCCCTGCAACAGAAGAAACCCCGCGACGCCAGCCTCGGTCGTGCCAACACCCCCGGGTGCGAGATTCACCAGGTTCGCGAAGGTGACGAGGCCCATCAGCGCAATCGTCGCCGCAAGGGTAAGCTCGACGCCGACGCTGCCCAGCGCAACGCGCCAGACCGCGCCGGAGATCAGCCAACACGCGAGCGTGGTCGCCGCCATGCCTGCCGCGACCGACGGGGTCGACATCGTTCGTACGAAAGGCCCAAGCGCGTTCGCCGCGGCAGGAGAGTTTCGCGCCAGCATAACCGTCGCGGCCGCGACAGCAACGAGGCCGGCGCCGCCCGCCAGCATGACGGCTGGCGGCAATCCGCCAGCCAGACCCGACATTGCCACCGCTGCAAGCGTCAGGACGAGGAGGGTCGCCACATCGTACAGGCGCTCACCAGCGAACAGCGCGACGCTCTCGGCGATCGGCGCCCCGGCGCCGCGCCGCGCGAACTCGGCTTTCATCAATTCCCCCGATTGCGCCGGCGTGACTGCGGCAAGGCCGATCGCCATGGACGACAGGAGATATAGGTCGATCGGCGGCAGACGACGGTCAATCAGGTCAAGCGTCAGCTTCCAGCGAACGGCCCGCAGGACCCAGACCGACAGCGTGAGCGCCGGCGCGATCGCCAGCAGGCCGACAGTATCCGCGGCGCCGAGCATCCCCGCGACGGCCCGCCAGTCGATACCGGCCGTCGCCGCAAACGCCGCTATAGCCAACGCGGCGACGGCGAAAACCGCCCAGCCCATGGGCTTCAGGGCGATTCGCCAGCGCATCTCAGCTGGACGCCTCGATAATGCAGTGCGTGTACGGGATGCGGCTGAGATCATGGCGGATCGTCATGCGCACATCCCCGAAGACGCGGCGCGCGATCGCTTCATAGCCCGCGGCGTCGCGCACATGCTCGCCGCGATCGAGGGAAATCAGGAAGCGTGCGAGCGGGTTCTGCCCTTCCGCGTACGTCCCGTCGCAGGTCACCACGCGGCCGCCCGGCGCAAGGGCCGCCCGGGCGATCCGGAAAAGATCCGCCGCAGTCGCATCGTCAAGATGGTGCAGGACGCCGATCGCCATGACGAGGTCGGCTTTCGGCAGCTCATTGGCAAGTTCGGGCGTGATGTGCTGGTGGCGAAACTGCGCGCGATCGCCAAACCGCGCGCGCGCGGCGTTAATGTAGGCGGCGCTCGCGTCAAACCCCACATAGTCGACCTGCGGCATGTAGGGCAGCAGGTCAGCGGTGCCGCAGCCGATGTCGAGTATGCTGCCGCCTGGCGGCGGGCGGAGGATCTCGTCGACGAATCGGCGCTTCAGATCGGACGAGCCGACAATCCTCGCGTGCAAGTCATAGGCCCACGGCATAGACAGAATATCTCGAGGATCGAATCGCATCGAAGCCCGTTCCGCGGCGGCGCACGCTTCAAGGGGTACTTGAGTGACCGCTGAAAAGATAGTCGATGACGCGGCCACGACCCTGGCGCCCCGCCATCAGGGGCGCATTCGGGCAATCGCGTGGAGTCTTGGGCGCCGGATCGGATCGCCCTGGCCGCTTGAGGCCGTCGTCGCGGCGCTCGCCGGCGTCTATGTCCTGCTGCTCGCCGTCTCCGCCTTCACCGACCCCGATTATCGAACGCTGTTCGTGGAAGAGTTCCACACCGGCGAGGCAGGGCGCGCCAAATACCTCTTCGGCGATTTCGCCGGCGAAGGCGGGCGATGGCAAAGCATCATGTCGTCGCCGGCGGCGAGCGTCGCAACCTGGCTGGCCCTCTCGGCATTTGGCTTTGGCCTGCCGCAGGTGCGGCTCGCGTTTCTTGCGGCGACGATCGCGTCGCTCGCCCTTGGGTGGCGGATGCTCAAATCCGACATGCCGGATGCGCCAAGGATCGCGTTGGCGGCGAGCGTCGCATTCATGCTGTCGCCGCTGGCGACGGCGATGCGGAGCACGTCGATGAACGAATTGCTCTATCTTCCGCTCTTTATGCTGACGGCTCTTGCGGTCTCCCGCGCTCTCGGCTCTTCCGTGGCGGATCGGCGCGCGTCGATGCGGTGGCTCGCCACGGCAGCGCTTGCAGCGGGCGCCTCGACGCTGGTCAAAATTGACGGCTTTATCCTGCCGCTGTCGCTCGCCATCTTCATCCTGATTGAGATGATGCGCGGCTGCGTCAACTTGCGCCAGGCGGCCGCATTCACGGCCGGCGGGGTCGGCGCGATCGCCATTCTTGCGGCCGCGATCGCCTTTCTCATTGGCCCGGAGAGATATCTCGACGGCGTCGCCATGACGCGCGAAGTGATCGCCCGCTCGCCCTATACCGTCTCGAGCGTGAGCGATGCGCTCATGAACGTCACGATCAGGTTCCCCCGGAACCTCGACGCGTTCCTGCCGGGCGCCTCAATCCTGCTGTTCCCGATCCTGATCGTCGGCGCCCTGAGCTACAGACGGCTGCCGCCAGCCGGCCGGTTCGCCTCTGTCTGCCTGGGGCTCAGCGTCCTTTGGTCCGCAGCGATACCGCTTATCTACTACAAGAAGATGCTTGTCGCTTATGGCGCGGCGCTCGTGCTCGGCGCGCATGTCATGCGGCTATCGCTCCAGCGCGCGCCCGCGCCCGAGGAAAGCGGCGGCCGCAGGCGCAAGATGCCGCTAGACGCCGCGATCGGCTTCGGCGCAGCGATCGGCGTCTTGCCGCTCCTTTCGGATTTCAACGGCATGTGGCGCGTCGATGCCGCCTGGCGCGACTGGACAACGGCGTCAGCGGAGGCCTGGCTGGCCCTCGCCGCAGCGGCGGCGATAATGGCCGGCGCCCTGCGCTTCGGCGGAAGGCGATGCATGATCGCCGGCGGCGCAATCACGCTAACCGCAACCGCACTCGCCGGCGCAATGCAATTCCAGCCATCCTCCTTCAAAAGGGAAACTTTCCGCGACGGCCGCGCGCTCGCGGAACTCATCGACGGCGGCACCGTAGTGTCGGATCACAACGGCTACAGGTACGCTGCATACTTTACGCGCGCGCCGTTTCTCTTCACCCATGAGAACGATCCGGCATTTCCTGGCGCGCTGATTGAGAACGCCAGGGCGACGCGTCCCGATGTCATCATCGTGTCGAACACCTACAAGCCCCTGTCCCGGCTGGTCGCCCAGCGCCTGCCGGACTACCGGCTTGTCGCCAGCTTCTCCCACGTCCATGCCCGGAGGGGGTTCGGCCGCGATCCGACGACGGACGAAATATTCATTTATCGACGCAATGACTGACGAGCGTCTAGGCCAACGCCGCGTCGCACATCGACCGGACCGATGCGATCACGTGCTCAATCTCCGGGTCGGCAAGCCCCGGGAAGAATGGAAGGCTGATGCACCCCGCCCCCCATTCAAAACTGACCGGGAAATGGTTTGCGCCGCCGAATCGCTCTCGATAATAGGCCGTAGACGGAACGGCGTCATAGTTCACGGTCACCTGTACGCCGTTCGCGTTGAGATGATCGACGCAGGCTCGCCGGCGCTGTGGCGGAACCCAGACAACGAACAGGTGGTGCGCATCCTCGACGCCCGCCTGTTCAGCCTGCATCCGCAAGGGCAGGCCCGCAAAAGCCGCGCGATAGCGCTTCGCTATCTTCCGACGACGGACAAGCTGGGCGTCGATTGCGTCGATCTGCGGCGGCAGGAGGCAGGCAAGCAAATCGGGGAGATTTGCCTTGATGCCGAGGCGCTCCATGTCCCACGGACGAAAGCCGCCGCCGCCGGCAGAAAACCGGTCAGCCGCCGCTGCGCTCATCCCGTGGACGCGCACCTTTCGCAGCGCGTCCACGAGGGCGGCGTCATTGGAGATAACCGCCCCGCCCTCGCCGCACGTGACGTTTTTGGTGGCGTAGAAAGAGAAAATCGCCGCGCGGGAATGACGCCCCGGCCGGACGCCATCGCGACGGCCCTCAAAGCAGTGAGCGCAATCCTCAATGATCGCGACTTCCGGTCCGAGGGCGGCGGCAAGCCCGGCGACATCAGCCATTTGCCCGTAGAGATGAACCGGGATCGCGGCTCGGGTCCGATCGGTTCGCGCCGCGCGCGCGCCGGCCGGCGTCATCATCAGCGTATCGGGATCCACATCAACGAAGACCGGCGTCGCCCCTACCAGCTCGACGACATTTGCCGTAGCGATGAATGTCATGGCCGGGACAATCACCTCGTCGCCCGGACCGATGTCCAGCGACATCAAGGTCGCGATCGCGCCCGTCGTCCAGCTGCTCGTCAACAGGGCGTGGTGAACGCCGAAAAACGCGGCAAGCCGCGCCTCGACGTCGCGCCCAACGGGACCGGATGTCAGAAACGTCGTATCGAGAACATCCGCCACCCGCGCGGCGTCCGCGCGAGACAGGGAATGACGGTAGAATGGCACCTGCATTGCGTGATGACCCCTCCCATGCCCCCCGAAGGCGGGCCGCAGACTGCTTCAGATGAACCGCTTTGGCTCAACGCTTCGGACAATTCGTTCAAGCTCGACGTCGAAATCACGGACCGGACGCCACCCAAGCGCCCGGGTCTTCGAATCATCGACGGCATATCGCACGTCCTGTCCCGAGCGGTCCTCAATGTACATGATCGCCTCATCCGTCGGCACGCCGAGAATCGTTGCGATTTTCGTGACGACATCTATGTTGCGCAGCTCGCAGTCGCCCGACACATTGTAGATTTCGTTCCGGTCCCCCCTGTCGAGAACGGTCCCGATCGCTGCAACGGTATCCTCCACGTGAAGCCAGCAACGCTTGTAGGTGCCGTCGCCATGCAGGAGCGCCTTGCGCCCGCGAGCGATCCGAAAGCAGGACTTTGGAATGAGTTTTTCCGGGTATTGATGGACGCCATAATTGTTCGTAGGCCGAATGATCGAATAGTCTACGCCGTAAGTGCGGGCCCAACTCGTCACCAGCATGTCAGCCGCCGCTTTGGTTGCGCTGTATGGGTTCGAGGGCTTCAGCGGAGACGCCTCGTCGACGGCGCCCTCGACGACGTCGCCATAGACTTCGTCGGTGCTGATCTGGACGAAACGGGGCTGTTCGTGCCGCTGCTTGCGCCTGCAGAGTTCGAGCAATCGCTGCACGCCGAGAATGTTCGTGCGACAGAATTTTTCGTTGCTGGTGATGGCGTTGTCGACATGGGACTCCGCGGCGAAATTAACAAGGACATCGCATTCAGGCAGATAGTCGAGCGCGCTGATGTCGGACCTGATGTAGCGATACCGGTCGTTGCGCGCGAACTCGGCGCCGATCCGGCGATCCGCCGCATAGCTTTCCATGTCAACATTGATGATCTCGTCGCCGGCGGCCAGCCGGTCGCGGATGAAGTGCTTGCCGATAAAGCCAAGGCCGCCGGTCACGAGAATGATTCTCGACATCGTCATGTGCCCGTCCTTGCTGCATGAAACATCTGATAGTCGCCAAATCTCCGCCGGCGGAAGATTGCGCCCATGACGCCATCGCCGGCCGCATAGGCGGCCCGGGTGACGGACCGCGGCCATTCGATGAAGGCGAGCGCGAGGCGGGCCGGCCAGAAGTGCATGTGCCGGACCTCCAGCACATCGAAACCCGCTGCGGACATCGCGGCGAGGAATTCGCGCTCGGAAATCCTCAGTACCCGGTGGAGAAAGCTGTCGTGGACGGGTTCGAGGAGCAGCGCCCTGCCCCCGGGCCGCAGCGCCGCGCGGATGCGCTCCAGAGCGACCGCGAGGTCCGCATGCGTTCGACTCGCGATGGTCAGCGTGCCCCAGCTGATCGCGAGGTCGAATTCCGCCTCAAAAGGCAGTTCGAACACCGAACCCACGCGATAGTCGATCGTCGCGGCGGCATGGTCGCGGCGCGCGATCTCAATGGCGCTGCTGGCAAAATCGACGCCAACAACCTTCGCCCCCCGATTCGCGAAGTACGCCGACATTCGCCCGGTCCCGCAACCGACGTCGAGCACGTCGAGGCCAGCGACGTCAGGGGCGAGGGCTTCAATCAGCGCGGTCTGTTCAGCATGATAAAGCTCGTTGAGATGGCGGTTACGCCACATCGACACCGCAGACCCGTCGAGCTCCTGCGCCTTGCGGTCCCAGTAATCGCTCCGGGAATAGATTTCCGCGCGGTTGCGCCGCTGCTCGAGCAAGGCGCGCAGCCTGTCGACCGTCTCCATCATCGCCCCTCAGACCGTCCCTTGCCCATGCTGCGCGCCATCCAGCGCGGCGACGTCTTCGACCGCCTGCAGGAGCGCGTCCGCCGCCCGGCGCGCAGCCGCGTCCGACAGTTGCGGATAGAATGGCATGTTTACGACGCCTCTCGCCAGCCGATGCGCGTTAACGCAGTCGGCCGGCGCGCCGATTTCGGCGAAACTGTACGCAAGATCAACGCCTGCCGCAGCCATACGGTCAGCGACCGCGTCGCGACCAACGTCGATCCGGACGGCAAATCGCGTGCAGCACCACTCGCCGGACCGGTCCTCCGGCGGCAGCTGGATGCCCGGCGCACCCTTCAGGGCCTTATGATACAACGAATAAAGCGCCCGGCGGCGATCCCGGATTTCATCGAAGCGATCGAGCTGACTGAAGACGATGCCCGCCTGCCAATCGGCAAGCCGGCGCGAATGAAATGCGGTCTTGCGCGGATCGAGGCCCGGGGTCTCGGAGTATCGCCGACCGCGCGCGGCGAACCAGGCATGGTGAAACGCTCGGTAAACGACCGGGTTCGCGAGCGCCTGGTAGGCAAGCGCCCCGCCAAGCCAGCGGAACTTGTCGGCGATCGACGGCGGCGAGGTCTCGTCCGCCATGAGAGCGCGCACGCGCCCGGCAAGTCCCGGATCGTTGGTGACGATTGCGCCGCCCTTCAACGGCGCATGTATCGTCTTTGTACTGTCGAAACTGAAGACGCCAGCGCGACCGGCAGCGCCAACCTGCCGGCCATCGACGCACGAACCGAACGCGGCAGCGGCATCTTCAATCAGCACTGCGCCCCTTTCATTGCAAAGACGCTGCAAGCGACGGATGGGCGCTGGCGCGCCGTATTGGTGCGTCGCAACTATGACGCAGTCAGCATCGACGCGCAGCTCGAGGTGCGCCATCGACATGTCATATCCGTCGCCCTCGATGTCGATATGAACCGGCTCGCAGCCCGCAAGGATCGCCGCTTCGGCGACCGCCTTGCAGGTATAGGCCGGCATCACCGCCTTCGCCCGGCCAATTGCCTTGAGGACCAGATAAAGGCCGCCACGACCGGAGGCGGTAAGGATTGCCTCGCGGGCGCCCGCGAAATCGGCGACCCGACGCTCCAGCGTCCGCGATTTCGCCCCCTCGCGGGATGGCGCGACGAGCGCCCGCGCGACATCGGCGAACCGGTAATTGACGCGCACCCTAGGGATCATGGCAACGCACATTCCACGGTGAGCTTCAGCGTCGTCCGTAGCCGGACGATCGCGTCCTCCAACTCGCTGATCGACGCGGCCGCCACTAGAGCTTCGCCGACCCGGTCACGGCCGTTTGCGAATGCCCGCACCGCCGCGCCAGCCAGATAGTCGAGTTCGAGGTGCAGCACGCCTTCTTGCGTGCGCAATTGGGTAGCCCCCGCCAAGTCATACGAAAGTCGGCCGGATCGATCGACCGTCAGTATCTCGATCGCATGTGCGCCCTTGTCCTCGCGCGCCGCCGCCCCGGCGAGCGAGGCGCACCACGCGTCGCCCGGCCAAGCAGGGTCCGCCCCATGCAGCGCCAGATCTACGCCAAGCGCGGGCACATCAATGCCCCAATGGGCATCGATCAGCCGACTGAGGGAATTGCCGCCGATGCGAGGCGCAAGTTCGAGCAGCACCACGCGGCCGGTCGCCGCGTCTACGATGAAGTCGCAATCAAAGTAGCACCGGCGAATGTTGAGGCGAACGAAGATCGCCGCGATCTGGCCTATTGCGTCCTCGCGCGCCGCCGCAGTGAAACCCGCCGGCGCGGCATGGCGAACCGTGGCGACATTCGGCGGCTCAGCAGGCGTCCGTCGCGTGAAGAACGACGCCAGCAGGCGGCCGTCGGCGTACGCCCCTTCAACTGTTCCCTCAAGCCCGTCAACAAGCGCTTCAAACAGGACCTCGGACGAAAATCGCCTGGCCTCATCGACCAGCCGCCCCGCCCCGGCGAGCGTCAAGGCCTTTCCCGCCCCCTTGCCGCCGGACGATCTCGCGGGCTTGACGACATACGCGTCCGCGAAGTCTTCCGTCGGCGTCGAATCGTTGGGCGCAAGGGTCCTGAATGCAGGCGTGGGCAGGGACAGCTCTACCTGCAGGCGCCTGAAGGCGTTCTTGTCCGAAAGCGCGCGCGCCGCCTCGACCGGCGGCCCCCAGAGGCCGCGCGCCGCCGCGATTTTCGCCTGGGCGGCCATCGCGACGTCCGTCGCCGGCGCAATCACGCCATCAATTCGCGTACCGCTCAGTCTGTTGAGAATGCCATTGGCGTCAGTCGTATCGACATGAATGAAGTCATCGGCGAGGCTGGCGCAGGATGCGTCGCGGGATCCATCGACCGCAATGACGCGCCGACCCGAGCGCTGCGCCGAAACGATGACCGGCCCCTGATAGCGCGAGGCCCCCAGCACGAGGAGCGTCTGTTCAGAGGACGGCTTCATCAACGAGGAAGGGCCGACGCCGGCCAGTAAGTTGCTGATGGGTCCGGCCGACATATACGCCGATAACGGCAAGGCTGCCGAGAATGACTGAACTGAAGAACGTCATCACGGCGATCGTGCTCGCCCAGCCCGGTACGGTCACGCCGAACATCAGTGTCGAGATGACAATCCATCCGAAAACCGAGACGGAAAGAAGAAACATGAGACCGCACAGGATTATCGCGCCATAGAGCGGAAGGCTCGAATAGCTAAAGACGAGATTGATGGCCAGGAGCGCGCTGCGAACAAGGGAATAGCTGCTTTCGCCGACATGGCGCGGCATGTGGGACACCGGCACGTTCGTCACGCGGGATGCCTGGTCAAACAGGATGCAGGTGACATACGGATACGGACTGTTGGAGTCGCGCGCCGCCCTCGCCAATGGGCCGCGGACCGCGCGGAAGCTCGTGAGCTGAAAGTCGCGAGGCAGGTTATAGAGGCCACGAATGACGCCGTCGACCATGGATCCGGCGACATTGCGATAGCCCGCATGCCGCTTTTCATCATAGGCGCCGATCGCTATATCTTGGCCGTTCCTTACTGCGGCGACGAGTTTTGGCACCTCCTCCGGCGGGTGCTGCAGGTCGTCGTCCATCGTCACCACGATGTCGCCATTGGCGTAGCCGAACCCGCAAAGGATGGCGTTGTGCTGGCCGGCATTTTTCATTAGCCGGATGATTCTCAGCGTGCCCGGCCTCGTCTCCCGCAGCGCCGTCAGGGCGCTCCATGTCTCGTCAGGGCTGCAGTCGTCGATCAGGATAATCTCGTAGGACCCGGATATGGCGGCCAGCGTGGCCTCAAGGCGCGTCACAAGCTCGCCAATGAAGCCGCTCGACTTGTAAGTCGGCACGACGACGCTGATGTCCATCCTGCGCTCCTCGCCCGAAACCGCACTCGCCTGCGCCGACGGCATTCGCTCACGCTTGCCCGCGCCCTTCGGTTATCGACATTCCGGACATTCGCGCAAGGGGCCCGGCAAGTGCGGCGATCAGCCGTCTCGAAAGGTCCGGAAAACCGAATCGGTCAGCGGTCGAAGAAGGTAGGTCAACGCGGTCGTCCGTTCGGTCTGAATGAATGTTTCCGCGGGCATGCCCGGCGACAGGACGCCGGACGCCACCTCGCCAAATGTGTCGGCATCGAGATCAATGCTGACCGACACCTCGAAATAGCGAAGGCCGCTTGTCGCGTCGGTAAGCGCGTCGGCGGAGACCCTTTCAACCTGGCCGAACAAACGCGGCGTCGAGCGCACGCCCAGCGACGTAAAGCGTACAAGCGCGTCCTGGCCGATCGCGACCTTGTCGACGTCGGATGGCGAAACCCGCGCAACGATTCTCAACGCGTCGCCTTCCGGCACAATTTCCGTCAGCGGCTCACCGGCCGCGACGACCGCGCCCAGGGTATGCACGCTGAGCCCCAGAACGCGGCCTCGGACCGGTGCGAGAACTTCGGTGCGATCAAGCGCGTCGACGAGCTTCGGCCGCTCAGCCTCAAGCTGGCGGATGATCAATTCCGACTTGGCGAGTTCGTCGATTGCGGTCTCGCGGTAGCCTTCATCAATCCTGACGAGTTCGAGGCGGGTTTCAGAGATTATGCCTTCGGTCTCGGCTTTGAGCGCGCGCAACGCGCCGGTTTGTCCTCTCAGCCTTTCGCGTTCCCGTTCTAGCGCCCGCAACCGCGTTTCCGGCGCGAAGCCTTGTTCGAAGAGGGTCCTTACGCCTTGCAATTCCTCGCCGATAAGCCTCGACTGCTGGGCGACGGAATCAATCTGGACGTCAAGGCCTTCAATCCGGTCCTGCTGCTGACCAATGCGTTCTTGAAATAGCTCCTTCTGTGTTACGACGCGATTGCGTCGCGCCTCGAATAGCGCTTCTTGCGCCGCAAGCAGGGTTTGCAGACCAGTTTCGGACAGGAGCGCTGGCAATCCGACGACCTCCGCCATCTGATCGAGGCCTTCCCTTTCGGCCATCAGTCGGGCGCGCGTTGCATATAATTCAAGCAGACGCTCATCAAGCACGTCGAGATTAGCCGCCGCGACCGTTGGATCGATCCTGAAAAGCACGGATCCGCCGTCGACGAGCTGGCCTTCAGTAACAAGAATTTCCTTGATGACGCCGCCGTCCCGGTGCTGCACGAGTTGGCGCTCGCTCTCCACGACGACCGCGCCCTGAGCGACAATCGCCGCGCGAATAGGCGCGACCGCTAGCCAAACCGCCAGCCCGAAAAGCCCGGCAGCGACCGTGCCAAAGCCGAGTATGCGATAGAACGAGAGAGACGCCGGCCGGCCCGACGATCCCGATGTCGCTATCTCATCCATTGTCCATCCCTGCAGTGCGCGTCGGCGCGGTGATCGGGATAACTCTCCGCTGTTCAAGGCCGCGCAGCACCTCGTCGCGCGGCCCGAACGCCCGCACAACGCCGTTGTCAAGCACCAGGAGTTTGTCAACGAAGGCCGTTGCGGATGGGCGGTGGGCGATGATGATTGTTGTCGCGCCTCGCGCCTTAAGTTGCTTCAACGCCATGGCCAGCGCGGCGTCGCCCTCGGAGTCCAGGTTTGAGTCCGGTTCGTCGAGAACGACGAGCATTGGTTCGCCATACAGCGCCCGCGCAAGCGCGATACGCTGTCGTTGGCCAACGGACAATCGGCGACCCCGCGGGCCGACCTGCGAGGCATAACCCTCGCCCAGGCCCGACACCATCTTGTGAACGCCGGCCGCCATCGCCGCCCGGACCATGTCCTCGTCCGTACCGTTTTCATGGAAGCGGGAAATATTCTCGGCGACCGATCCTTCGAACAGGTCAAACTCCTGCGGGAGATAACCGATGAAACGACCTAAATCTTCGGGTTTCCAGTGCTCGAGCTCAACCCCATCAAGGCGAACGGCGCCGCGAAGACGTCTCGATGCCCCGACAATCGCCCGGGCAAGAGTTGACTTGCCCGCCGCGCTTGGCCCGATCACGCCGAGCATTTCCCCCGGCGATAAAGAAAACGATATGCCCTTTAGGATTGGCGGCGCATCGGGCCCGGGTTGCACCACGAGAGCCTCGACATCGAGCGCGCCTGAGGGCTTCGGCAGCGAAACCGCCTGTCGCGACGCAGGCTGGGCCGACAGGAACGTGCGCAAGCGGCGATAGGCATTTAAGGCAAGGGTCACCGATCGCCATTGTCCCGTAATCATCTCGATCGGCGCGAGCGCCCGCCCGACAATAATCGAGGCGGCGATCATCACTCCCGGCGTCACCTCATTGCGCACAGCCAGAAAAGCGCCCGCGCCGAGCATTGCCGATTGCAACAGCATACGGAACGACTTGGCCGCGGCCGTAACGGCGCCGATCCTGTCGGTCGCGTCAGTGAAGGTCGCATCACTGTCAAGGCGCCGCCTGCGCCACCTTGCGCTCAAAGGCTCCCGCATCCCCATCGCATCGACCGCTGGGGCATTCGCCAGCGCATCATCCAGCAAGGACATCGCCTCGCCTGCCCCCTTTTGCGCGCCGCCGACGCCGCCGCTTGACAGCCGCTCGTTGAGCCGGGCGAGCAGTAGCAGCACAATCAGCCCCGTCAGCGCGACGACGCCAAGCAGCCAGTGCATCAGGAAAATTATCAGGAGGAAGATCGGCGACCAGGGAGAATCGAGAAAACCAACGGTGGCCCGGCTGGCGAGAAACTGCCGCACCTGCTGCGCGTCCCGCGCTGGCTGTCCGGCGCCGTAGAGGCCCATGCGGGCGGCATCCATCGACAAATTGAAGATCACCGGCTCGAGGCGTTGCTCGAACTGCGCCGCCGCACGGGAAACGATTGCATCCCGCGCTGTTTCGATCAGCCCCATGCAGATGAAGAGAAATGCAGTCAGCAGCGACAGAAACAGCAGCGTCTCCATGCTGCCGCTTGACAGTACCCGGTCGAAAATCTGCAGCATGTAGAGCGGGCCAGCCAGCATCAACAGGTTGGCGAACATGCTAAGCGCGCCAGCTTCAAGAAGAAGTCGACGTCCGCCGGCAAAGACGTCAGACAGCGATGCCGGCGCCTTGCCATCGAGTGTCTTTGTCATGTTCACGCGCAATACACTTCCGCTCAAGCGCCGCTGTAATTTGCAATACTCCGCCCGACCGTCATTGCAATAACCTAACCAGCCGGCAACGCGAGCGATAGCACGAGGTTGCAATTGGGCGAATGGGTCAATCCCGCCGCGAAACCGTCTCCAGCCAGTTCATCTTCCGCGGGAAAAGCCGCTCCGTCGAATACCGGTCGAGAATGATCTGGCGCGCTGCGCTCGCAAGCGTCTGGCCGACCGCGCGATTATCGAGCAAATAGCCAATCGCATCGGAAATTTCGCGGGGCTGGTTCATGTCGACGCGGATCATTGCCGCTTCGCCATCAGGCGCGAGCTCTCGAACCGGCTCGACGTCGGAGGCGACGATCGCGCAGCCGGCGCTCATAGCTTCCATGAGCGACCATGATAGAACGAAGGGTGCGGTGAGGTAGACATGCACGTCCGACGCTTCCAGCACTTTCCGGTAGTCGGACCGGCTGAGGAGTCCAGTGAAATGAATTCGCGACGCGTCGAGATCGAGGGCCGCCAGCGCCCTCTTCTTGTAGCTGTCGCCCGGCGGCAATTTTGATCCGTACGCGACCCGGTCTTCGCCAACAATGACGGCGTGGGCGTTTGGCCGTCGAGCAAGGATCGTTTCAAGTGATTTCATGAACTGCGGGAAGCCGCGATATGGCTCCATGCCCCGCGCGACATAAGTGATGATTTCGCGAGACGCTGGAATCTCGAGGCCATCGAGCGACAGGCCATTGCTCGGCGCCGGGCGAAAGGTCGCCGTGTCGATGCCGTCATGGATCACATGCAGCTTCTCCTGGAAACACTCCGGAAACTGGGCCTTCTGGAACCCCGTCGGACAAATCCCCGCATCGCAACCGGCAAGATCGATCAGGATCGGCGCATTCCGGACACGTGACTGGGCATGGCCGTCAAACGTCCGGTCTGACGCGCCTTCCGCCGCCAGGTCCGGCGCGTCGCGGCTATAGTACCATTCGAAATAGCCGATGTATTTTGCGTCCGGCCAGATGTCGCGCGCAAAGAGGCCCTGCCCCCAGCCGGAATGGGCGACGACGATGTCCGGCTTCAGGCCTTTGTCAGCAAGCCGGAGACCGGCGCGGGCGACGCTTTGCCCGGCGATGACGGCGCGCTCGAAATCGGAAAGGTAGGGATGGACGTTCGGCGAGACGTCCCGGTGCGGCGTGTGGATGAAGATATTCACGCCATCAAGCGCCGCGCGCTCATTCTGGGTGCCAAACCACACTTCCCAGCCCTGCTTCCAGAGATACTGGGCAAACGGGCCGAACTGGGCCGGAAAATTCGAGTGCAGAAAAAGTATCCTCATATCGGCTGAGCCCCGTTCGCATTCTCGCCGCAGCATTTGCGCCCGCAGCGGGCGGCGAGGTCAATGCTTGTGCGGGCCGGATCGCCCGCCATGGCGACCGCATCTAAAGTCCGGCCGCAAGCCGCGCTGCGACTTCGATTAGACAATTGCGTCGAATGCAATATGGTCGCTGACAGCCACAGATGGGGAGATCGCATGGCCGACGTTTCACTCGCAAACCTTGATATCAACTTCGACATGAACGCGACAGGGAACATTGAGTTCTCGTCGCTGACCGTGTCCTCCGACACGACCTATTCTTTCCAGTCGACCGGCGGCGTCGATATCGACGTTCTTGGAAGCGGGTTCACCTACTCCGGCAATTCGCTCCAGTCGTTCGCTGGTGCGGTGACGGCCATCTATTTCGATCCGGGCAATGACGACGACTACCCATTCTCGGAAATCCAGATCACGAACTTCGGCGGCGGAACGCCCGGCGGTCTTGGCAACACGACCGGTACTGCGGGCTTTCAGACCGAAAACTTCTGGCGCACCGCGCTGTCCGGCGCGGACAACATCGATTTCACCGTCGCAGACTACAATATCAACATTACCTTCGCCGCCGATGGCGTCGGTCGATCGGATTCGACCGCAAACATTTACACCGGCGCAAACGACACGCTCACCGGCGGAACTCAAGGATTCACGTCTACGAACTCGTTTATTTCGGGCGACTTTACCACCTCCGGATCCGGCCGATGGGACGGCGGAGACGACCTGATTACGGTCGGCGCGGACACGGTCGCGGGCGACGTTCTGTCCATAACCAGTGGCACCTTCATCGGCGGCGATGACATCATCCGGCCGCTGGCGTTGAACTCATCGTCGCCGGTTCTCTCGGGCGACTCTGGCCAATCCATCGGGACCGGCGGCACGTTGATCGGCGGCGACGACGTCGTCGACCTGCGCACCACCGTAATCGATCCAGCGGTCACGTCGCTGCTGCTTGTGGGCGACCTCGCCTCCTTTTCAACCAATTTCTCCTCCACCGTGATCGGCGGCAATGACACGCTGTATGGTTCGAGTCTCGCAGACCGGATTATGGGCGACTGGACAACAGACTTCGGCTATCGCGAAGGCGGCGACGACTTCCTTTTCGGCTATGGGGGGAATGACACGCTGGAGGGCAATGGCGGCGCGGACTATATCGATGGCGGCTTCGGCGTCGACACGATTACGTTTTCCGAACTGAGCACCGGATCCGAGGGCGTCACGATCCGCCTTTGGAACGGCACGGGCCAGGACGGCGACGCCGAGGGCGACACCTATGTCAGCATAGAGAATGTCGAGGGAACCAGCCTCGCCGACGCCATCGTCGGCGCCGACAATGTCGCCAACCTCCTCGATGGCAATGGCGGCGACGACACTCTCTTCGGCCTCTCCGGCAATGACACAATCCGCGGCGGCAACGGCGCAGACCGCCTCGACGGCGGCGCCGGGGTCGACACCGTCGACTATTCCGACGCAGGCGGCGCCGTCACGCTCCGGCTTTGGAACCAGACCGCCAGCGGCGGCATCGCCGATGGCGACGTCCTCTCCGGCTTCGAGAGCGCCATCGGCGGCCATGGCGACGACGTCTTCATCGGCTCGGACAATGTCGCCAACCTGCTCGCAACCGGCGACGGAAACGACACCCTCTTCGGCCTCTCCGGCAACGACACCCTGCGCGGCGGCAACGGCGCCGACGAGATCAATGGCGGCGACGGCTCTGATACCGTCGATTATTCTACTGACTCCTCCGGCGTCACCATCCGCCTCTGGAACCAGACCGCCGAGGACGGCGACGCAACAGGCGACACCATCGCAAGCATCGAGAACGTCATCGGCGGGTCCGGCGCAGACGCCATCGTCGGCTCCGACGGCGTCAAGAACAAGCTCTTCGGCGGCGCCGGGAACGACACCCTATTCGGCCTCTCCGATCGCGACACCATCGAAGGCGGCGCAGGCTCAGACGTCATCCATGGCGGCGCTGGCTTCGACTATGTCTCCTACGCCGGCTCGGACGGGGCCGTCCGCGTCAGGCTATGGAACGGCACCGGCGAAGAAGCCGACGCCGCAGGCGACACGTTCTTCGAGATCGAGGGCGTCGTCGGCTCGGCCTTCAACGACACAATCGCCGGATCAACCGCCAACAACATCATCTATGGCGGCGTCGGCAACGACACGCTCTTCGGCAACGCCGGCAACGACGTATTCGGCTTCGGACGGGGTTACGACGCAGACCGCATCGACGACTGGTCCAGCGGCGACAACACCGTACAACTCCTCGGCCTCGGCGCCGCCTACAACACTTTCGCAGAGGTCATCGCCGCCGCAACACAGCTCGGCCCGCACACTGTCTTCGACTTCGGACAGGGCGACACTCTCACAATCCTCAACACCACAGTCGCATCATTCTCATCAAGCGACTTCCTCTTCGCGTAAGCAGAAATCGCAAGCAGCCGGCCCCAAAAAAGGGCCGGCATTCCGGGGCCAACTGCGAGCCGCTCGAATCAATCGGAGCTCCATCGCAGTCCGGCAATAATTGGTGTCATGCCGCCGCTAACATCGTTCGAGGCAAATGCGCGTTGAATCGTTGAAAGCGCCCGAGCCGATGCGCCTTGGAAATGGCGGACACTCGCGACATTTGGCCTTGACCCAGCGATGCTTGAACGCTCAGGCGTCAGTCGAGAGCCTGTCACGGCACGAAGTTCACTGGCGCCACGATCCGATTTTACCGATTTAGCTTTAGGATATCGTCGAGAATGCGGCGTTTTCTGGCCCACTTATTTGGGCGGAGCGCTGCATTTTCGCTATTTGGCTTTAGTCAGTCCGCCAAGCGTTTGGCCCGTTACTCATTAATGGCTCAACTTCTCGAATCCAGCCCTTGGTAGAACCCGATCTAATGATCATTCAACGAGGGAAATGGAGGCGAAGCAAGAACTGAATTCAGCTCATTTGCCATCGACATCTTCCGATAAGATCGACCCCTAACCGTATCTGCAGCTGAGGAAATCACCAGCGTCAGCTTTTGGTCGAGCTACTCATCCTTATTGAAATAAACAACAGATATTACCGCCATTTCAAGAGAAATGGCGCGAGTGACGCGCCTGAAAATCGGCCATAAAACCGTTATGTTTCAACGACTTAAGAGACCCTGAATCGTCCGATGTAATGCAAAAAATCGCCCAAAAGTAGGACAAACTGTAGTGCACCTTCTCCTTTTTGCCTGAGTTCGACGCTGCCCATCAGCGCCATGACACTTGCTAACACGGTTCTATGGCAGGGTCATCTTGATTTGTGCCATCTCTCCCCTCTCGACTTTCAGAAAAATAGAGCTTATTTTCTGACGGGAAGGGAACTGGATCATGACATCCGATAAAATCAAGCGCCGTGTCATAAGAAAAGGTCGGGGAGCCGTGTTCACGCCAGCGGACTTTCTTGATCTCGGTTCGCGGGCGGCAGTCGATCAAGCGCTTTCGCGGCTGGCCGATCAGAAATTCATTCGTCGTCTCGCACGCGGAATATACGACTACCCAAAGAAGAGTTCGCGTCTTGGCGCGCTGTCGCCTGACCCAGACTCCGTGGCTGCTGCTATCGCACGCAAGGACGGTCGCGTAAGTCAGGCCTCTCCAGCGCGCGCGGCGAACATGCTCGGTTTAACAACTCAAGTGCCAGCTAAAACTGTTTACCTTACGGATGGACCTACCCGCACCAAGCGGATCGGGGCGCAGACCATCATCATGCGTAACGCGGCTACCAAGAACCTTATCGGTGCAGGCAAGCCTACGGGTGCCGTTTTTCAGGCCCTGCGCTATCTCGGCAAGGATGGCGTTGATGACGCCGCCATTTCTCGGCTCGCCAACACGCTCGATGCCGAGGCGCGACGCGCGCTCTTGCGAGATGCGATACGGGCGCCGGCCTGGATGCGCCCTATCGTAGAACGCATAGCAGCGGCCTGAACCATGAATACTTTCGCGAGAAAATCGTCGAATTGTGGCTAATTCTTACGGCATGCAAAGACGAGATCATCATGTTCAAACGCGCTGGCCATACGATCGATTTGAGTTTTGGACTGTCCAAGCTGCGCCGCGACAGTCCGCCATTGCGCGACGGCTTTCCCGGTCTCGGAGACGATCTTTGCGGCATCTTTCGTGGACAGCCCGAAGAGGTCGGCCTGCGCCATCGCCAAGTCGATCGAGCAAGTGCCCTCGTCAAGGCTGATATTGGTTGTCAGGATACGGGCCTTCAAATCCGTAGGCGTCGGGTTGAGATCGTAAGCCGGTGACAGAACCCAGCCATCCCTCCCGGCCCACAGAAATCCATGATTGCGCAAGTGATCGTCAACATTTGAAATCAGAATGTTGAAGATCATGCGGCGAAACAGTTCCGAGCTGTCTTCGCCGGCACGGGCGCCATGCTGCGTGAGTTCATCGACGATTTCGGGATAACTGCTCCGTTCTCCGTCTTTCGCCTGCAGCATGGCCATGGCCGAAAGAAACGGGACGCGGCGCTCGTCCTCCCGGTCGAAGCGCCAGGAGACCAGAACCGGCTTCTCACCGACATGATGAAGTTCGTGAACCGGAACACGAATACCCGCTCTCTTGGCTAGCGTGAGCGCGATGTGCTCCCAAGTCTCGATGCTGTAATCGTCGCTGTCTTTAGGGAATTTGGCGATGGCGAGATTTCCGTGTGCGTCCATGATCGACGCCTTTGGTCTTGCACCGCCAAGCGAAGAGCCCGGCGCAAAGATCAGCGACAGATCCTCGTCTGTCTCCTCGTCGCGCTCAATACGGCGGGCACTATCGAGGAGCCGGCCCAACTGAACGAAGCCCGGCACGCCCTCGCCAAGGGGTTTTTGAAATGCTGTGTCATCCGGTTTTTTGAACCGAAGTGCGCCGAGGCGCGAAATGTCACTCACGCCAAGCAGGAAATCGGCTTCATGCAAGGTTCGCGGCGGCCGATCTTCCGCCTGCGCCTGCCGCCGTTCGGCCCGCTGCATCAATCGGCGTCCCCAAGTGTCCGGAGCGGAATCGCCTATCGATCCGAACATTTCCCGCCCAGCGCCGGGATGAAACATCCCTGCACTGACAGCAAGGCCCGGTTCGAGCGAGAAACGGCGACCGCTGGCTTGCCAGTCAGGGTGATACTCGAACGTCACCGATTCACGCCCCCGCGAGGCCTGCCGAAATAACGTCCCAACCCGTTCGGTTTCTCCTTCAAGAGAAATATGAACTTCGATCTCGCTCATTTACGCTGGGCCCGCACGCGCTTCGGCAGGCTCGCTGACGCCAGCGCCCGACCTGTTTCATCATTCATCGGATCAGCCAGTTCCCCCAACCCGTCAAGCAGACCGAGGGCGTGCAGGACTGACGCATAAATGCCTATACTCACCCCGTAATCGCCTTCCTCCACGCGCTGTAGGGTCTTGCGCGAGGTGAAGGCGCGGTCGGCAAGAACTTCCATTGACAGGCTCCGGCGTTTGCGCGCTTCTTTAACGTCTTCACCGAGCTTTCGAAGCGTTCGGCGAACAGCGCTGGGCGGTGTAGTAGGTGTCGGCATGTTGTAACCTTCGTTTCTCAATATCATCTATAATGGGTCATGAAGGTTACAATTTCAAGAAAAACAGCGACGAGAGCGAAAATATCAGCTTTCGCCTGATAATCACTCGTCATGCTCAGGGCCGGTCCCGTCCAGACCCTGCTGCGTGCGCACGCCGCCACGGCCGTTCAGCCTCATCGCCACCTGCTCGATGAAATGCTCATAGCGTCTGCGCCCGAGCGCATGGGCGGCGTCGCGCTCGCTCTCCGGGATCGGCTCCATTAGGGTCAGCCAGTAGAGCACATACTGCCCGACCGTCTCGGTGCAGAGCCTGACATCGGCTTCGATCCGTCCCTGCCGGGCATCGAACCGGTCCATGCGGGACAAGAGTAAAGTTTCGCGGGCGTTTATCTGATCGGGGTGGAAATACTGGTCAAGCGCCGTTTCGATGATCGCCGTCATGGTCGAGCCATGCGTATGAGCTTCGGTCTGTAATCGCCGCCAGGTTTCGTCGGCGACACGGATATTGATGCGGTTGCGCTTCATCGTGTCAGAACCCCGGCATGGCGTCCGGATCGACCTCGTCCAGGGCGAGCGCGCGGCGCACGGTCTCCAGATGTTGCGCGTCGGTCGGATCGGCCGCATCGTCTTCCAGCGGATCGATTTCCGGGCTCGGTGTTTCAGGATGGCGTTCCGGAAACCGGTCCAGTTCGTGACGCAACTCGCGGCTGCCGTCGTCCTCTGCTTCGCCCGTGGTCTCGATGTCTTCATCAAAAATTTCGGCGGAGTCGCCTGGCCAATCCGTCGCCGCATTCGCGAGCGAAATGGCGGCACCGGTTGGGGGAAGCACCCGCACCGTAAAGTTCCGGTCACGGAAATATTGCAGCTTATCAGCGAGGACAGGCGGCGCCCCGGAGACCATCACCACCTCCTTGTCCGGCGGCAACTGCATGACTTCGCCGGGGGTCAGAAGATGGCGCTGGGTTTCCTGCCGCGAGACCATCATGTGACTGAGCCACGGTGCGAGCCGGTGGCCAGTATAGTTCTTCTGCGAGCGCAATTCGGTCTTGGTGCCGAGCGCTTCGGAAATCCGTTTTGCAGTACGCTCGTCGTTGGTGGCGAAGGCGACCCGCACATGGCAGTTGTCGAGGATCGCATTGTTCGGCCCATAGGCCTTTTCGATCTGATTGAGCGACTGGGCGATAAGAAACGCCCGCACACCATAGCCTGCCATGAAGGCGAGTGCGCTCTCGAAAAAATCCAGCCGGCCGAGCGCCGGAAACTCATCCAACATGAGCAACAGCTTACGGCGCTCTCCAGCGGGCAGCGTCTCCGTCAGCCGCCGCCCGATCTGGTTGAGGATAAGACGTACCAGAGGCTTGGTCCGGGACAGGTCAGAGGGCGGCACGACCAGGTAAAGCGAAACCGGCTGCGGGCCGTCGGCAAGATCGCAAATGCGCCAGTCGCTCGCCGATGTCGCCGCCGCGACGACCGGATCGCGATAGAGCGAGAGAAAACTGAGGGCGGTTGAAAGCACGCCCGAGCGCTCATTCTCGGCCTTGTTGAGCAGTTCGCGGGCGGCCTGTGCGACGACCGGGTGCGTGATGCGGGCGCCATCCTCGCCGGTCACATGCTTCGTGCGCAGCATCCGGGACAGCGTCTCCTTGAACGGCCGTGAGGGATCGGACAGGAAGGCCGCGCACCCGGCCAGCGTCTTGTTCTTCTCCGCATAGAGAACGTGCAGAATGACGCCGACGAGAAGCGCATGCCCGGTCTTCTCCCAATGGCTTCGTCGCTCAAGCGAGCCTTCCGGATCGACCAGGATATCGGCGATGTTCTGGACATCGCGCACCTCGTTAGAGCCGCGCCGCACTTCCATCAGCGGATTGTAACGCGGCGAGGCCGCATCGGTGGGATCGAAGCGGATGCAGGGACCGAGCTTGGCGCGCCAGCCCGAAGTCAGATCCCAGTTCTCGCCCTTGATATCGTGAATGACGGCGCTGCCGGTCCAGGACAGAAGAGTCGGAACAACGAGACCGACGCCCTTGCCGGAACGGGTCGGGGCGAAGGCGAGCACATGTTCAGGGCCGCTGTGCCTTAGGTAATCGCCCTTCCATCGCCCGAGAAACACACCGTCCGCGCCAAGCAACCCCGCCTTCGTCAGATCGCGTTTCTCCGCCCAGCGTGCCGACCCGTAAGTCGTCACGCGCCGCTCCCAGCGCGAGCGCCAGACTGATCCGATCACTGCGGCGAGGATACCGAGCAGACCGCCGCTCGCCGCGATCGCGCCGCCGCGCGCGAACACATCCGGCGCATAGGCCTCATAGGCATACCACCACTGGAAAAGCCGCCAGGGTTTGTAGACCGGCCAGCCCTCGATCAGGAACCAAGGTCTGCCGAGCGCCGGCTGGTAAGCGAACTCATGGGCGACGAACTGGGTCGCACCCCACATGGTCAACACAATGATGGTCAGGACGACAAGAAACTGGCCGATAAGAATTTTCGATGGCGACATGTGCGGGCGGCGCTTTCAGAACTAAGCGACCATTGTCTTGTGCCCGGCCGTGCCCGACCAGTGCGAATGCCGGCAAATCGCGGCATGCTCGGGATGAAGTGTGCATGTCATGAGCGGACCGCCTCGCGACTTACCTCACCTGTACATGTGTCTCAGAACTTGCCGTTTCGTCGAAGTTGCAGGAACCTCGGACGATAGTCACCGCATTCCAGCGCGATGGAATGCGAGTAGTTCGAATCGCACGTGCCCCGCCTACATCGCAAAGAATTCCTCTCGCACGATCAGGCCGTCCCGGAGATGGTATACGGCCACCTCTTCGAAAGTCTGTGTTTGTCCGGTCGCACGGTTTCGAGCGACCGCCTTCAGGTTCAGTGCAAAGCGATCCTCGCCGTGGAAAAATGGCGGCGAAACCTCGCATGAAACAAATTCACCAATTTCGTCGTGCCGGCGGTGCTTTGCGCGAAGTGCATCATGCCCACGTGTTTCCCTCGGTTCCCCCGGCGCTGAGAAGCCTTCATAGGGCTCAACCGACACCGCGTCCTCGGCGTAAAGATGCGCCACCGGCCAGCCGGGGTCTCCGCTGCGAATGAGGTCCGAGATGGCATCGGCGACTTCTGCAACACGTTTGTGTTCCATGTCCCGCTCCTTCAAAAATTCGTTTCCAGTTCCACACCGATAATCCGCGGGGCGTCGTATGGCGCGTACAGGATGCCATCGTCGCCGCTGAAGTTGCCGAAGGCGATACCCGTTTCCATCCGTTCGTCTGTCAGGTTCTCCGCGAAGAAGCGCAAAGCGTAGCGCTCGCCCTCGTAGCCCGCCTGAAGGTTTATCACGGCCGCCGCGTCACGTGTCGCAAGGCGCGCACTTCCTATACGCTCGGCGCGGCCGCCTCCGGCGCCAGCGGTGCGTCGGGTGTCGCGGCCGGCATGATGGGCATGGCCCGGGCGGGCGGCGATGCCGCGCGCCGGACCGCCACCCGCCCTTTCAACGCAATCGGCGAGGCCTACGCCCGAGGCAGTCAGGGCGCATGGCGCACGACAGGCGGCTCGTCCGTAGGCGAACTGGCCACGGCCGCCGCGTCGTCCTCGAAAAGCCCCGGCTGGGCGCGCCGGATGCAGACCCACCAGCGCATGGGACAGGCCGGCCAGATGGCCGCGCACAGCCTGCGCGATGGCGACCGCGGCGCATCCGGCGCAGCGCCAAGCCTTCAGGACAAGGATGATTAGATGTTCAGACGATCTTCTACGTCTTACGGGCCAAGCCCGTTCCCGGAAACGCCCTACCAGAAGGCAGGCCAGGTCTGGGACGAACGGATCGGCGCCGCCCGCGTCCAGGCGAAAAACTGGCGGCTGATGGCCCTCGGTTGCCTTGGGCTTTGCTTTGTGACGTCCGGCGCGCTGGTCTGGCGAAGCATGCAATCGACGGTGACGCCCTATGTGGTCGAAGTCGATGAGACGGGCGCGGCCCGCGCCGTTGCGCCGGCCACGGAACGCTATACGCCAACCGACGCCCAGATCGCCCATCATTTGGCGAACTTCATCGCTCATGTGCGGGGCCTTTCGGTCGATCCTGTGATCGTACGGGAGAACTGGCTGCGTGCCTATGATTTTGTCACCGACAGCGCGGCGACGACGCTCAATCAGTACGCGCAGGATAATGATCCCTTCGCCAATATCGGCCGCAGGTCGCGCACGGTCGATGTGGTCAGCGTGGTGCGCGTCTCCGGCGACAGCTTCCAGGCCCGCTGGATCGAGAAGACTTATGAGAACGGCGCCCTGACGGCGGCGACCCGGTTCACCGGCAGTTTTACCCTCATCACCCAGGCCCCGACCGATGCGGCGACGCTGCGGGCCAATCCGCTCGGCCTTTATGTCCATGCCCTCAACTGGGGACAGGACCTCGTCACAGGAGAATGAACCCTATGCTGCGTATATTGCTCGCCACCTCCACGCTCGCGCTCACCGCGGCCTGCGCGACGACCGAACTTGACCCCATCGAATCTAGCGCCTTCGTCGCCGCCACCCCCATTGAAGAAGACACCGATTATCCGGTCGAAATCGTCGAGACGGCCGTGCCGCTGCCGCTGCCCGGCCAGATGATGAAAATCGCCACCGATGACGATGACGCACCGCCTGCCGTCTCGCCCGCCGAAGCGATCCGCGAGGGCCGCACCAGCGCGCTTATCGAGCCCTCGGTCGACGGCTATGTGAACGCCATCCAGGTCTATCCCTATACCGAAGGCGCGCTGTACCGGCTATATGCGAGCCCAGGCCAGGTCTCCGACATCGCGCTTCAGCCCGGCGAGAAACTCGTATCGGTTTCGGCGGGCGACACTGTGCGCTGGGTCGTGGGCGATACCGTGTCCGGATCGGGCGCCACAGCCCGCGCGCATGTGCTGGTCAAACCGATCAGCGCCGGCGTGAGCACCAATCTGATGATTGCCACGGATCGGCGGACCTATCATCTGGAGCTGGAAGCCGTGACAAGCGGCTATATGGCCGCGCTCTCCTGGCGCTATCCGGCTGACGAGTTGGCGGGCCTCACCGCCCGCAACGACCGCGCTGCCGCGCGCGACGCCGGCTCCATTGAACGTGGCCTGACGCTGGACGGCCTCAATTTCGATTACCGCCTTTCCGGCGATGATCCCGACTGGAAACCGGTGCGCGTCTTCGATGACGGCCGCCAGGTCTTTATCCAGATGCCGGGCGATATCGCTACAACTGACATGCCGCCGCTCTTCGTGCTGGGCGACAGCGGCGACGCCGAACTCGTCAATTACCGGGTGCGCGGCAACTATTATGTCGTCGACCGGCTGTTCCGCGCCGCCGAACTCCGGCTCGGAACCCGCAACCAGACTGTGGTCCGCATCAGTCGCAATGCGCGGCGCTCGGCGCTGGCCGCAATCTTCGGGGGCTGAAAGCCATGAGCGATCCCATCCCCTTCGACGAACATGCCGAGCGGCTGAAGATCCGTTCCAGCCCCAAACCGGTCACCCGTATCAATCGCAAGGTGCTGATGGCCGGGGCGGGGCTTGGCGTGCTCGGCCTGTTCGCCGCGATGAGCATCGCCCTCAAACCGCCGACCGCCGCTGATCCGGAGGCACGGCGCGAGCTTTACAACACCACCAACACCAGAAAGCCAGAAGGCCTCTCTTCGCTGCCCGCGAGCTATGGCGACCTTCGCCCCGCGCCTGAGCCTGTGACACGGCTCGGGCCGCCACTTGCCGGCGATCTCGGCGCGACGGTCCTGCAGGCCGAACGCGAGCTCGGCATCGAGCCGGAGTACATCACGCGCTTTGAGGAGGATTTTCGCCCAAACCCGGCCGACGAGGCTGAACGCGCCCGGCGCATGCGCGAAGCCGCGCTCGCCGAGGAAGCCGCCCGCGCGCCGGTCTTCTTCAAGCTTCAGTCCGGCGCCGCAGGCCCGAACACCGCAAACACCGGCGCGGCCGCGCGCGATCCGGGGTTTGATCTCGGCTCCGAACTTCTGGCGCTTGCCGCCCTGCCGCAGGGCGCGCCGTCGGCTTTCGGTTCGCCCGCCGACCCCAATCTTCAATCGCGCAAGCTCGCCTTCGCCGGCGAAACGCCGGACGCGGACATCTACAATCCCCACAGCGTCGAAGACCCGGCATCGCCCTATCAGGTCATGGCGGGCACGCTGATTCCGGCAAGTCTCGTGATGGGCATCAATTCAGACCTCCCCGGCACGATCGTCGCGCAGGTGACGCAGCCGGTCTACGACACGGTGACGGGACGCTATCTTCTCATCCCGCAGGGCGCGCGGCTGATTGGGCGCTACCAGTCGGAAGTCTCCTTCGGGCAGGACCGTGCCCTCGTCACCTGGGACCGGATCATCTTCCCGGACGGAACCTCCATCGTCATCTCCGCGCCCGGCGCAGACGCGCAAGGCTATGCGGGTCTCTCCGACCGCACCGATCATCACTGGGACCGGGTGTTCATCGCCGCGGGCCTCGCCACCATTCTCGGCATCGGCGCGGAACTCGGCAGCGACGGTGACGGCGACATCGAACGCGCCATCCGCCGCGGCACCAGCGATACCGTCAATGAGGCCGGCCAGCGCGTTGTCGAGCGCAATCTTGGCATCCAGCCGACAATCAAAGTCAGACCCGGCTGGCCGGTGCGCGTGGTCGTTACCCGCGACCTCATCCTCAGACCCCATCCGCAAGGACAGACACGATGACCCTCCGCCTCAGCCAGCTTCCCGACCGCACGCCGGTGCGCATAAGCCTGTCGCTCGACCCCGAGCTCGCCGCCGCGCTCGCCGATTATGCGGAAATCTACCGCCAGACCTATGGCACAGAGGAAAAGCCCGAAGCGCTGATCCCGGCCATGCTGGAAAGCTTTCTCGGCGCGGACGCCGGGTTCAAACGGGCGCGTCGCGCCCTCCACACGAAGGAAGAAAGGTAACACTCATGGCTCAGATCGGCAGTTTCACCCTGAAAGATGGAAGCTATACCGGCACCATCCGGACCCTGACCATCAACGTCAAAGCCCAGCTCGTGCCGAACAAGGAGAAGGCGAGCGACGGCGCGCCCGACTACCGGCTCTATGCCGGCGGAGCGGAACTCGGCGCCGCCTGGCGTCAGGAATCGAAGGACGGCGAGACCCCATATCTCGCTGTCAAACTGGACGATCCGAGCTTCGCCGCCCCCATGCGCGCGGCCTTCTTCGAGAACGAGAAGGACGGCACCGGCGTCATGGTCTGGGATCGGGCGAAGTAGACACGCCCCATGGCCGTCAGTGACCGGGATCTCGAAGACGCGATCGGCATTGCCGCAAAGATGATCGATCTTTACGGCTATAAATACTGGCCGATTTTCGAGCGCCTGGAAACCGAGCTGGAGGCGCGCGCCGACCGGATCAGGCGCGTGCAGGCGAGACTCCCAAAGGCAAAACCTCATCAGGCCGCACGCCCATTCATGAGCGTGCAAACGCGATCAGGGGCCCATAGTCTTGCCGGTCAGCCCGCCGCAACGCCTCGACATAGGCGCGGCGCAGATCATTGATATCGTCAAGCGACCCGCCGCCCCAGGACAAGGCAGGCGCGCCAAGGCGGCGCAGGACAAGATCCGCCAGCATGCGCGCATGACGTCCATTCCCGTTCGGGAACGGATGAATATAGACCAGCCGGTGGTGGACGCGCACAGCAAGTTCGGTCGGCTCGTAGGTCTTGTGCGCCACCCAGTAGGCCGCATCGTCCATGAGCTGGGTTGTCTGGACACCGATCATGTGCGGCGCAATGCCGATATTGCGCTCCGTGCGCCGGTACTGGCCGGCCCATGACCAGACATCACCAAACATGCGTTTATGAAGCTGAAGGACGAACTCCACCGTCAAGAGGTCGGGCTCTCGCGCGCGGAAGGCCCAGGCCGCGCCCTTGTCGATATTGTCCTGCTCGGCGAGGTTCAGATCGGCGCGCGTCGTGATCCAGGTCAGGCGAAGGCCTTCACGTTCCTCCGGCTCCAGCGGTGTCGCATCTTCCGGTTCCTGAAAAAGATCGGTCATCGATCCTCCCAGAGATCGCGCTCGCGCAGCGTCTCCGAGACGAAAATCTGAATGCGTTCTTCGAGATCATCATCCAGCACTTTCTGATCTTCCATCGCCATGGAATGCGACACCCGGCCGATCGCCTCCAGGGCCCTGGCGCGTGCTCGCTCGGCGACGATGTCCTCAAGCGGGCGGTTCGGCACCAGCGCGTAGACAAGCTGACAATCGAGCGCCGCCGCCGCCTTGCGTAATGTCTCAAGGCGGATGGTTTCACTCGCCTCGGATTGTTCCAGTCCGTTCAGCGATTGCGGTGTGATATGCATGCGCCGGGCAAGCTGGGCCCCGCTCATACCAAGCGCATCACGAATTGCCCGCACCCAGCCCTTGGGTGGCGGGGCAAGATGATCGGAAGGCCTGTAAGCATTCAGGCGCTTGTCCAGCGCAACACGCGCACGTTTGAGAGTCCGGTCCATTCCACAATCGTTCCGTCAGCTTCTGGCCTGCTGAGGCACATCGCATCAACAGTCTATAGACTTATATAATAAATCTTTTAATCAGTCTATAACCTGACGATCTATAACACTTAACCTGCCTGCAGGCTGACTCATGCTTTCTGTGGCCAGATCAAGAATTTTCCAGACACGGATATGCGACCAAACGGCCAGTATATCGGCTACGGGCGCAACCGCACAAATCCCCTGATTCTTTACAAATTTTCTGAAAACGCACATTTGCGATTGACTAGCAATTGCATGGATCTTACAGCTTTTTGCGACTTATTCGCAATTCAGCCTTTGGGGGCCTTATGACTCGTAACCCGACCCGTATACTTCTGCTCGCGCTCATGGCGTCGAGCGCCATTCCGCACTTCGCCACAGCGCAGGAGGCGGCGGAAGAGCCTGGTGACGCGGGTAAACAGAGTGACACCCAGCGCGTCGAGGATACGATCGTGGTCACAGGCGCTAGGGCGGAAGGCTACCTTGTCAGCAATCCCGACGTTTTGGGGCTTGGCCTGTCGCAGCGAGAAGCGCCTGCCAGCGTTAGCGTCCTGAGCGATCAGCTTTTAGAGGATTTCGGGGCGCGAAATCTCGCCACCACGGTGCCGTTCGCACCCGGCGTCACCAATGCTGACAATGGAGGCATACAGCAGGAGGTCTTTACCATCCGCGGCTTCCGGAACGATGAATTCTACATCAACGGCATCCGTCAAGCGGTTCGCGCCGAGGGACGCCGGCCGATCGAAACCATCGAACGCGTACAGGTTCTGAAAGGGCCGGCCGGTGTCGAGGGGTCTGTCACCGCTCCCGGCGGCTTCGTCAACATCGTCACCAAGAAGCCACAGGACGACTTCTCGGCGGTGCTGTTTGGGGGCTTCGGCGACGAGAATTATTTGCGCGTCGGGGGCGATGTCACCGGGCCAGTCTTCGACCAAAATTTGAGCGGGCGCTTGATTACAAGTTTCGAAAGAGAGCAATTCTGGCGCAACGGCAATGATGATCGTCCACGCTTTACGGTCGCGCCTTCGTTGCTGTGGAATGTGACGCCTGATACCGATCTCTTAATCGAATACGAGTACAATTGGGTGAACGACCCGCTCGACCGCGGCGTCACCTTCCTTCGCGGCGCCGGCTTGGAGGACGACTTCCTGCCTAGGACCTTCAGCATTCACCAGAACGATGATGAACTGATCAGCCGCACACATCGTATCGACCTGGATCTGAAGCACCGGTTCAACGACGTCTTCTCAGCCCGCTTCCATTACCAGCGCCTCGATCAGGAACTGGAGGCCGACGGCTTCCGCAACGGCGAGATACTCAACGGCGCATCGGCGGCGCAGCTTGACGACGGTCTCACCTTCTCCGGCGACCCGACGTCGGGCGTCAACAACTTCCCCTTCGACTTCGAGCTTGCTTCGAACACGTTCCAGCTCGATCTGACGGCCGAGTTCGAATTCGGCGCGACGGAGCACCGTGTGAACGCAGGCGGCAGCCTGGCTGAGTTCGAGGAGACGTTTCTGGCTCCGGACCAGGACTTCATCTATGACTTTTTCGTCGCAGAGATCGATATCTTCAATGTCGACAACGACGTCGAAGAGACGACGAATCTCGGGCCGGTGGTGCTGCCTCGTTCGATCCGCGGCGACGATATCGAGTCGATCTTCGGACAATGGCTCGGCCGGTGGACGGACCGGTTCCGCACCGTGGCGACCGTGCGCTTCGACAGTTTTTCCTTCGAGGAGCGCGAGAGCTTCGTCGGCATTGGTGAAGAAGCGCTGAACCTTCTCGGCGCAGAAACCCCGCCGCCGGTCGGGGAGCCAAGCGGCTTCGACGACAACCTCGTCTCGTATCGGCTCGCCGGCTCTTATGATCTGACGGATTCGCTGACAGGCTTCGCAGGCTACGCCAGTTCGGCCCAGCCCCAGCAGGGCTTCACCCGCGACGGCGGGCGCATTGATCCGGTCACGGCCAAATCTATCGAGGGCGGGCTGAAATTGACACTCAACAGCGGCCGGGCACTCGCCACGCTTACCGGTTATCATATCGAGCAAGACGACATCGCGCTGTCTGATCCGACCAATGACCCGGCCGAAAACTTCCTGCTGCCTCTCGGCGGCGCCGAGATCACCGGCCTGGAGTTGGAGCTCGCCGGCAAGCTTACCCGGGATTTCGGTCTTTATGGCGGCCTCGCCTATCAGGACAGCGAGATCACGGCCAGCGACGATCCGGTGGTGGGCAACTCGTTTCCCAACGTTCCGAAATTCTAAGCGAGCATGCTCGCCAACTACAACTGGCGTCGGTTCGGTCTCTCCGGCCTCGACACCAATCTTGGCGTGCTCTACCAGAGTGAGCGCGAAGCCAACAGCGCCAACGAGTTTCAATTGCCGGGCTTCGTCCGTGTGGATCTCGCTGCAGGCTACACCTTCAAGAACGATCTCCAGGTACGCGTCAATATTCAAAACATCTTTGACGAGACCTATTATACTTCGGCCCAGGATCGCATCTTCGGCGCCGGTCAGGTCGCGGTCGGCGACCGGCGGCTGTTTCAGGTGACCGCCACCAAACGGTTCTGATCGGCATGCGGCGGCGCGACTGGTTCGACTGGCACAGCTGGCTCGGCCTGACGGCCGGGCTCATGCTGTTCGTGATCTGCTGGTCGGGGACGGTCGCTGTCTTCTCGCACGAAATCGACTGGCTGCTGAACCCCGCCCTGCGTGCGCAACCGGTTGAGAGCGCCGTGCCTTTTGCCGAGGCCAAGGCGGCGGTCGAGGCAGCCCGTCCCGATTGGGAGGTGTGGGAGGTCAATGCGCCGCGCTATCGCGGCTTCGCGATGGAAGTGCTGGCAAAAGTCGAGCCCGACGTCACGCACCGTGTCTATGTCGATCCGGTTACGCTGGAGGTGCTTGGCGATACCAGCTATCTGAATGTGCAGCGTTTCTTTCGCAGCTTTCACATGGCGCTGTTCCAGGCGGACTTCGTTTACATTCTCGGCATTCCGATCGGTTATTTCATCGTCCTTCTGTTCGTCTTTCCGCTTCTGGCGTCAGCGGTGATGCCGCTCATCTTTTACAAGCGCTGGTGGCGCGGGTTTTTCAAGCTGACCATGGGTAAGGGAGCGAAAGTCTTCTGGAGCGATTTTCACAAACTCACGGGACTCTGGAGCCTATGGTTCGTACTGCTGCTTTGCCTCACCAGCTTCTGGTACTTAGCTGAGTGGTTCATTCCCGGTCCAACAGTACCTGAAGCGCCGCAGATGGAAATGGCTGAGAAACACAGCACCGAAACGCTCATCACGAGAGCCGAGGCGGCGTTTCCCGAGCTTGAGGTCAAATCGCTCGGATACTACGCCGCCGCAGATAATATGCTCTATGTTTCCGGTCATGACGGCACGGTGCTGACCCGCGGACGGGCGCATATTGTTCTCGATATGCGCACCGGCGAGGTGATCAACCTTTATCATCAGGGACGCTCGGGCCTCGTCGCCCGCTTGATGGAAACAGTCGATGTCTTGCACTTCGGCACCTTCGGCAAGCTCTGGAGCCAAACGCTCTACTTCATCTTCGGATTGTTTCTCTCCGGCATGTGCCTGACCGGCGCCTACCTTCACGCCATGCGGCAGAAACGTAAACGCCCCCACGGCACAAGGCCGGCCATCATTGGCGCTTACGCTGTGACCGTGGGATGTCTCGGTTTGGCAATGGTTGCCGGATGTTCAGAGGTTCAGGGATACGGCCGGCTCGGGGCCTGGCCCGAAGTGACGTTTTCCGTGACCTGTTTCCTGGTGATCTGGTGCATTTCCACGCTCGCCGCATTGACGATCTGGATGCGTGCGCTCCGATAAGCCGTCCCATGTCTTCCATATCGCCCGGCACCCCGTGAGAACGCTGAACTGTTCTTAGCCGAGGCTCATAAGACATCACGCGAAAAAGGTTTCCGCATCAAACGGGTGCGCGATCCGCTGCAACTGCGCCTGTCGGTAGGCCAGCGATCCGCCCTGGCCGTATTCCGGGCGATTGTTCTTGTGCCCCATCAAGGCGCAGCGCAGGCCATAATCGAGCCCGCCTTCAAGCATCCGATCCTCGAAAGCGTGCCGGAAAGAGTAGATGACGTGATCCTTGCTCGGCAGCAGCTTGCGCTGCTTGAAAGCTTTCATCAGGTTCGCCGAAACGAGGGTGCTGCGGTCATAATAATGGTCGAAACCGTTCGGGCAGAGCCGCATGGCCGGCAGGGCGACGCCGACGAGCGGAATTTCCCGCTCCGAATCGCTGGTCTTCAACTCGCGATTCTGTTCGGCGCGGATAAAGATATGCGGCACCTCGTGACCCAGCCGGATATCCTCAGACCGCAGATTGACGATCTCGCTCAAACGCGCGCCGGTCTCAATCAACAAATAGATAATGGCCCTGAGTTCGGTTCGGAGTCCGTCGAACAGGCCGGGCGTGAGAATGCGTGTGCGGACATATTCGTCGCTGAATGAGGCCCGCTTGACCGTGGACTTGCCGGAGAAGAAGAAGCCGCGGAACGGATCTTCGATATCTGTGAGCCCGCGATATTTGAAATAGCGCTGATAAAGCGAGCGCATATTGCCGATATGCCGGTTGGCGGTGTTGGGCGTGATCGGTTTCGATCCGTCCTTCTGCGGCAGCATGCGCGACTGCCACCAGTCCCTGTACCGGGTCGCCACATCCCGCGTGATGTCGGTCAACAGGATATCGCCTTCCTGTTTGATAAAATAGTCGATCGATGTGCGCTTCGTTTTCTCCCAGGCGCGGCGCTGGGCGTCGGACTTGTTGTACTGATCGTCAAAGGCGATCTTGGTGACGTAAAGCTCGAACGCCTCGGACACGGTGGTCTTGTCGACCGGCTCGGGCACGCCGCCCAGCAGCGCCTCGGCTTTTGCTTCCGTCGGCGCATTGCCCTTGTCAGCCGCCTGCAGCCGCTCAACGATTTCATCGATATCCGGCATGGTCGCCAGCTCATGGATCGGCCGGTACACGAACCCCATCGCCATGGCGCGGGCGACAGCGGACTGATACCGGCGGTCTGCGATTTTCCACGCCTGCCTGGCCGGCTCGCCGCCGGAGCATTCCAAGACGCGCGCATTCCACAGCGCCCCATCGGCCTCGGCAAGCGAGTCCCGCCGCATCATGGCGATTTCGAGGGATTGGGTGCGCAGAGCGATCTGGATCAGCCCGCGGTCATCGACGGCAGCATAGCGGGAGGGCACACGCCTTTGATAATGCCACCAGCCGCCGCGTTCCTTTAGATATCGTGTGCCAAGTCCTGCATGCTTCATCGCGGTGTGTAGTGCAAAAAGTATGCAAACTGTAGTGCGATCTGTAGTGCAAACACCGGCGTCGAACGCTGATCCGCTGGGGGCGGATCAGTAAAGTTCAACGATTTCAATGATCTGGCGCGATTTGCCATTCTAAAGAATGGCGCGAGTGACGGGGCTCGAACCCGCGACCTCCGGCGTGACAGGCCGGCACTCTAACCAACTGAGCTACACCCGCGCGCCCCTCTCGGGGAAGCGCGTCAGTAGCTTGAGGCACAAGAATCGTCAAGCGCATTCGCCGCCGGCGCGACCGCCCGGAAGAGATGGTAAACAGCCGGGCTGGAAGACCATTCGGGACCCGCCTTGATGGGCTCGGCAACGACAAATGACTTAAGGTGTCGACGCGCCCAGTCCGCAGCATCAGTATCAGCGAAAACGCAGCGACCAGCGTCAAGAAAGGCGCCAACCGCCGCCGCCACCGCGGTCGGCTCGTCAAGTTCGGGGTGGGCGACCGAGACGCCTGCGCCAGCCGCGAACATGATCACCGGATCCACCGTCAGGAATAAGGCCCCTTCAGGCGCGGCCGCGGCGAATGTCTCGGCGCGGTCGGTGAACGATTGCCGGATCAGCCGGTCCTTGATTGCGTCGCCGATCCCGGAACCGGCGCCGGCCCCCATCGCCCCGAATGCCGCGATTGCCGCCAGTTGCATTGTCGCAGCCCGCGGAACTGCGGCGCGCAGGACCAGAGCGCAAGTCAAGGCGAGGCCGCACAACAGGGGCGGCGCCACAACCAATAGGCCGGCGACCGGCGAGGCGCTCAACGATTGTTGAAAGAGAAGGAATACCGAAATGGCGACTATCGTCGCGATCAACCAGCCGCGGCTCTGCGACCAGGGCCCAACGCCTAGCCGTTCAAGGCCAATTGCTGACAGGATCGCAGCGGCCGGCGCGGCAGGCAACAGATACCGCATATTGAGCGATAGCCCGCCATGCCACCGCGTAAGGCTATAGAAGCAGACGTAAGCTCCGAAGATAAGCCAGAGCAACCCCTCCCCTCGACGCCCACGTCCGCGCAGGAACGCAATGAGCCCAAAGAAAGCGAGTGGCGCATAGGGCGCGGACTCAAGAAACGCCTTCTTCGGGACGCCGAAGGCATGGACGACGCCAAAGGCATCTCGTTCGAGACCACGCGCCATCTCGCCAAGCGGCGCGACGCTGAAGTCCGTTGTCAACACTGCAACGTTGAGAAGAAACGCGCGCGAGGGCGCGACCGCGAGTGCGGCAAGGCCAAGGCCGACTATGGCCACTGCCATTGCGCGGTCCGAGCGAAAGCACGCCGGCAGGCAAACCAAGCCTCGCGCGGCGGCTCGGGGCGCATCAATCAAGAAGCCAACAAACAGGGCCCCGCAAATCAGGGTAGCCAGCGCGGCGTAACGCGAGAGCGACGCCGAGCCGCCAGCCGCTTCATACGAGAGCGGATTTGCTACGCCGAACTTCACGGCGTTGCTGACAACCAAGAAAAGGAGACCTGGAACAAAGCCGACGATCATGCCAACCGCCGCGGCTCGCGTTCTTCCGCCGACAAAAATACGTAGCCAGACCAATGCGGCGACGAAGGCAAGAACAGCGTCAAGCCGCAGGGTGGCTGCTGCGCCGAGCGCAAGTCCGGCTCCCAGGCCCCACATCAGCCCGCGCCCGTTAGCGGCGCGCAGCGTCGCGTATGCGCCGGCGAGCGTCACGGCGAGACTGGTCATGTGCGGCCAGATCGAAAAATAGTAGGTCGGCGCCATCGAGGCGACCGCAAAAAGACCGGCGGCAAGACGGGCAACCGTCGGCGAGGCGACCCCGCGACCGATCGCGAACGTTAGCCAGATCGCCGCGACGCCGCTAAAGGCGTTCATGACAATCAGGCCTCGAACGCCAAGTGCGGCCTGGAACGGCGCAGAAATGACGGCGTACCCGGAAGGATACTGCGGCGCGAGCCGTCCGCCGGGCGCGGCGTGCGCGTAAGCCATGTCGAGGCTTTCCACGCCGTCAAGTTTCATCTGACGAAAGGTCAGCTGCCGATCGTCAGCCATCGCCCGAGCCATCTCGGCGTAGAAATACTCGTCGATCGTAAAGGCCTGCTGCGGCGCAGTTGAAGCAAGCCACGCATACGCAGCGAACACGGCAACCGCAAGCACGCGAAAGCCAATTTTGCCACCCAATGCGCGCGCCGGACGCCAGTCGATTTCAGCCTGAACCACCAAGTCGCAAGTACCTGATCTACCCGTCATCAGGGAGGCTAGGCGCTTGCGCTTAACATTCGCTCAACCAAACTAACGCTGGCTGAGGCTGATCAAGCCCCGCTCTGTCAGAGCCTGTCCGGCCCGATCCGCACGACCGCCTTGCCGAAATTGTCGCCTCGGAACAGGCCGGCAAATGCGTCCGGTGCGTTCTCCAGTCCGTCATAGACGGACTCACGGAACTTGATCTGTCCCGCGGCAAGGGCAGGTGCGACCTCGGCAATGAAGTCGGGCGTCAGATGCATGTAGTTTGAAACTATGAACCCCTTAGCCAGAACGCCGCGGCCAATCATGTTTGTCAGGTTTGGCGGGCCCGGCTGGGGATCCGTGGCGTTGTAAACCGAGATCATGCCGCAAAGAGCAATCCGTCCCCCAAAGCCTATACAATTCAGCGCCGCCTCTAGGTGGTCGCCGCCGACATTTTCAAAGTAGCAGTCCACCCCTTTTGGAGCCGCGGCGGCGAGCGCCCTGGTCAACGCTGCGGAGCCCCTGTGTTCCTTGTAGTTGATAGCCACATCGCATCCGCCTTCAGCTTCGAGCCAGGCGCATTTCTCCGCCGAGCCGGCTGAGCCGACGACGCGCAATCCGCGTTTCTTGCCCAGCTGGCAAACGAGCGAACCGACAGCGCCGGCTGCGCCGGAGACGAACAGCGTCTCGCCTTCTTTTGGTTGGCAGATTTGCGTCAAGCCAGCCCAGGCGGTCAGGCCCGGCATGCCAAGCACTCCGAGATAAGCCGACAACGGAGCAACTGTCGGGTCGACCTTGGTCATGGCGTCCGCACTCGCCTTGTGCAGCGATTTCCAACCGCCAGCGAAACCGACGACATAGTCGCCGGCAGCGAACTTTTCGCTTTTCGAATCGATTACCTCGCTCACCGCCCCGCCATCCAACGGCTCATCGAGCGAAAATGGAGGGATATAGCTCTTCACGTCCGGGCGCATACGGCCGCGCATGTAGGGGTCAACTGACATCCAGACTGTTCGTAGAAGAACTTCGCCGTCGTTGAGGGTCGGTCGTGGGATCGAGCGGGTTTCGAAATGCGCCGGCTGCGGTTCGCCCTTCGGATAGGATTTCAGAAAAATCGCCTTCGCGTCCACGTTCTCAACCGTTGACATTCGATAGTCTCCCTTTGTCCACATCGTTCCAGACGCCGCGTCGCGCCAATTTCAAACCGTCGCCGACGGACAGGCCTCGTCCAATTCCTGCCGCCGAATCGCTCGCGCGCATGTGAGACGCCGCCTCATTCGCGACCGGCATTCGCCCTATTTCCGCCCGCGACGCACGGGAACCTTCTTACATCAATTGACGGAGGGATTCGATGAAAGCGATTATGGTTGGCGTTACGGCGCTTGGGCTCGCCGCAGCAGGGTGCCAGTCTACTGGCGAAGGCGCGCTCTACGGCGCGGCTCTCGGAGCGGCGGGCGGCGCTGTCGCGGGCGAGGTGTTCGCCGGTCGGCCCGGCACAGGGGCGGCTGCCGGCGCTCTCATTGGCGCAGCGATCGGCGCTTATGAAGGTTGCTCACGCGCTGGCACTTGCTTTGGCAGAGCGCGGGATAACGGCCGTCGCTACTATGACCAGGGTTCGCGTCGCTACTACTACGAAGACCCCCAATATGGGGACACCTACTGGGACGACGGCTCGTTCCGGAACTATGGCAACCGTGGTCGGGGTCGCGGCTACAACCGTCGCCGCGGCTACTGATCCTGTCGCCACATTCTTGTCGAGATTGTCGACGACAAGGCCTTTGAAGCGGACGCCGATGTTCGGCGTCCGTATCTCGGTGGAGCGCTCAATGAACATGATTTCTACCTGCCTATCCACGGGGCCTTCGACCAACATGTTGAAATCAATCTGTTTCGTCACGGCGCTTTCAATCGCTGTTGCCGGCTGCACCACGTCTGGCACGGCTGAACGAGGCGCGCTGGGCGGCGCCGCGGCCGGCGCCGCAGTCGGCGCAATCGCTGGCCAGATAATAAATAGGCGGACGTCCTGGAGCCGGCGCAGCGGCAGGGGCCGCGCTTGGCGCGCTGGGCGGCGCCGCTATCGGCTGCCAACAGGCCGGAGACTGTTTCGGCCGAGCGGAACAGCATGGCGATCGTCGGTACGATGATTATGTCGGCCGATACTATTATGTGGACCCACGGACCGGCGACACCTACTGGGAGAATGGCGAATTTCGCAGTTATGGCAGGGGTAGGGGCTACGACCGCCGCCGGTAACCATCGACCCGCTTCAGGATAGCGATCGAGGTCGGTTCGGCGCGCGACGGCGCAACTGGGTCACTGCGAGAATTGTAAGGGTCGGCACGAAACCGTCGACTTGATCGATTGGCGTCGCCAGCTCCCAAAGTGCGACCAGCCCCAATGGTCCGAAAAGCCAGACAGCAACGACAGTCTGCAGAATATCAGCAAGCAGCGACAATCCGAAGACCCAGCCTATCAGGAAGTCGGCGAGATCGACCGCGACGCAAATCGTAAGAATCGCAATTGCCGAAAAGCCGCTTTCCCCGCTGCGCATGATCTCGCCCTCTTTCCCCTAATAGTTCCACCAAGGATGTCGGCGGTCAGTCCGCATTCGTCGAGCCAGGTTCTCGAATGAATTCAACGGTTCGGGCAACGGCGTCATTCGCTTCCGGCATGATCGGCGAAAAGACGGGCCATACATGAACGAGCCCTTCCCTCAAGACGAAGTCGACCTTTACTCCAGCCCTCCTTGCCTTCTCGACCAAGCGGACTGAATCGTCGCGCAACAGTTCCGACGCGCTGGCGAATACGAGCAGAGGCGGCAGTCGGTCCATGGAACCAAACAGTGGCGAGACGCGCGGGTCGTTCCCCGCAAGCGAACCGGCGTAGCGACCAGCACCACGACGAACGTGCGCAGTCTGGAACATGTAGTCCGTGGCCTCATTCTCCTCATAGGAAGCGCCGCTGGCGGTCAGATCTGTCCAGGGCGAATAGAGGAATGCCCCTGCCGGGGTCTTCGCCCCCCTGTCGCGAAGCCGATGCAGCAGGGCCAACGCAAGCCCTCCGCCCGCTGAATCGCCGCCTACGACAATCTGCGATGGCGATCGCCCGCCCGCGATAAGCCACTCGAAAGCGGCCTCTGCGTCGTCAATGGCTGCGGGACACTGATGCTCCGGCGCAAGACGATAATCGAGAGAAAAGACAGGCGCGTCAGTCCGACGGGTCAAAGCGAAGGTGAGGGAGCGATGCGTTCGCGGCGAACCGAAAACATATCCACCGCCGTGAATATAGAGGATAGTCCGGTCGTGCTGACGCGAAGGATCGATAGCCGGGGCGAGATGCCATTCACCTTTCACTGCGCCAGCAGGACCTCGTTCGTCGATGCTGATGGTCCGGACATCGCTCGGCAGGAACGGCGCAGGAGCCTTCTCAAATACCTCGCGGATCTTGGTCGGATCCATATCGGCAAGCGGCAACGGCTTCATTTTCATTGATAGATAGTTGTTGATCATCCGGGCTGGTATTGAAGGCATTGCACGCTCACTGACCGCCTATATGGCGAATTAATTGTAGGGACAATTTACTCACCGCGCGAGGCTCCGGCGCTGGTGCTGATCGCCACGTCCTCAAGCGCCATAGCGGGCCAGGGTTTGGTCGATACGACCGAAAATCGTGTGGCCACCACGGTCGAGCATTTCGATCTCAACCCGATCGCCAAAACGAAGGAAAGGCGTTGTCGGCTTGCCGTTGGCGATCGTTTCAATCATTCGAATTTCGGCGATGCAGGAGTACCCCGCCCCCCCGTCGGCGACCGGCTTGCCGGCGCCGCCATCAAGCTTGTTGGACACGGTGCCCGAACCGATAATCGTGCCGGCGCAGAGTGGCCGCGTCTTGGCGGCATGAGCGATGAGACGGCCGAAATCGAATGTCATGTCGACGCCGGCATTGGCCTGGCCAAAAGGCGCGCCATTAACGCGCACAAGCATGGGAAGGTGTAGCTTCCCTTCTCTCCAGGCCTCGCCAAGCGCATCAGGCGTCACCGCCGTTGGGCTGAATGCGGACGATGGCTTCGACTGAAAGAACCCAAATCCTTTCGCGAGTTCCCCCGGGATCAAGCTGCGCAAGGACACATCATTGACGAGCATAACTAGACGAATGCGATCGAGTGCGTCGGCGGCGTCAATCCCCATTGCGACGTCGTCGACGATGACGGCGACCTCGCCTTCCATGTCAACGCCCCAGGCCTCGTCTTCCGCCATGACGATCGGGTCGCGCGGACCAAGAAATGAATCCGAACCGCCTTGATAAATAAGAGGGTCGCTCCAGAAACTCTCCGGCATTTCCGCACCGCGCGCTTTGCGAACGAGTTCCACGTGATTGACGTATGCCGATCCATCCGCCCACTGATATGCGCGCGGCAGCGGCGAGGCGCATTCGCGTTCGTGGAAGCGCTCAACCGGCATGGAGCCGCTTTCCAAGCCTTCAGCGAGCTCCCGCAAGCCTGGCTCGAGCGAAGCCCAGTCGTCGAGCGCGGCCTGAAGCGTTGGGGCAATTCGTGAGGCGTCCGTGCAACGAGTGAGGTCCCTGGAAACGACGACGAGCCGACCATCGCGGCCGGATTTGATAGAGGCGAGCTTCATCGGCTTCTTCCGTTTTTTGATGCGTTTCCGTAAGAGCATTTAGCGCGGCGAAGTCGTCGCGCGCAAATCTCTCTCGCTAGACGGGCCCGCCGCCATGCATTTGCCTATTTCCGTCCGGCTGAAGCTTGTCCGGCAAGGTCTGCTCGCCGCGGCGGGTATTGGCGGCAATCGCGCCGTGGCGCTGCGCAAGGATGGCGATGCAATCATCGTCGAGGTCGACGGACGCGAGATTTACGTGCCCTCCCCGCTGCGCTGGAAGCTCTATCGGCAGGGGTGGAAGGCTCGACTGGACCGTCTTGAACAGGAATACGGCGTCGGACGCTTCGTACAGCTCGGCGCTGAGTCAGTGATCGTCGATATCGGCGCAAATGCTGGCGAATTCGCCCACATAGCAGCGCGATACGGCGCGCGGATTTACTGCTGCGAACCCGACCCAATCGTTGGCGCTTGTCTCGAACTCAATATCAGCGAAATTGTGGGCGCGTCGACGCATCGCATCGCGATCTGGCGCGAGAATGCCGATCTCGCCTTCGGTCTTGCCTCGGATCGAGCCGATTCGTCGTTCTTCGTGGATAGCGACCGGCGCATCACCGTCAGGGCGCAGACGCTTGATTCATTTCTGGCGGCGAACGCGATCGGCAAAGTCGACCTAGTTAAATGCGACGCGGAAGGCGCTGAGCCAGAAGTGCTCGACGGACTGATTGAGCGCGCCCAGGACGTCGCCGCCATCGCGCTCGATACTGGCGCGGAGCGTTATGGTGAGCGGACCCATGATGCCTGCGCCGAACGCCTCGCAGCGCGTGGCTTTGACGTGATCGAGGAAAAGATTGGTACCCGTTGGATGACCTATGGCGTGCGACGGTAGCTCGGATGCCTTTATCGGGTGCATCGACATTGGATTGCCCCTAAGTTCGCACCTCTAGCTTTGAGAGATTTGTCGAAATGCGATTGGCCATGTCTATCTTCGCAATCGCGGCATGCTCTCCTGGCGTGGCGCGCGCGGACAACGCCTGCACGACTACAGGCATCGAAACTGCCGCATCCGTCACTGTCTCGGACGGGCTTACCTATGATACCCAGACATTCTTTCGTTCACGGCAGCACGCGATCTTCCGTCAAATCCGCAGCGACCGCGACTCAACTGTCGTCGTCGAAGGTCCGACGGCCTGGGGTGTCGTCGACGGAGACTATCGACAGGGCGGCAACTTTGAGAAGCTCTTCGCCCTTGGACACCAAATCCACGCCCTCCTCGTGCGATTTGACGACGTCCACGCCAACGTCCGAAAAACAAGATCGATTACGTTCAATGGGAATCAGCGCAGCGCCCGCACCGGCGACTACCCCTATGGCGGTGCAACGCACCTCATTGATGGCGACAGTGACCGGCCTGCGGGATTTCTGTTCGAGTTTCCAGAGACACCGCCGATTTCCGCCACGTTCCACGACTGGAGAGAGATCGATGACGGCAGACTGCCCTTCCGGGTCGTTATCAACGATGGCGATCGCTCGTTCGACTATTTGTATACAAAGCTTGCGATTGACGTTTCAATGCCCGCATGGGCAGAAGAGCAGTCGGCCCTTGCCGCATTTGACGCCACGCTCATCCATCGATTGCACCGCAGACTCCTTGCCGCGCATTGCAGCGGCGATGCCGCGGCGATCGCCAGCTTCGCCGCGCCTCAATCGGCAATCGTCGCCAATGGCGCTGTCAGACTGCAATCGCCGGACGATATTCTGCAATCTTTTACGGAGGTCTTCGCGCGTCTCGACTACGAGGTCTATGAAGACGTATCAACGCCGATCGTACGGATCGCTGACGGAGGCGACATTGGCTGGATAGCGGCGCAGACGCGCGCAGCAGGACGCGAAATCTCAACCGGCAGAAGGTTCGACGACCGTTGGGCGTGGATCCTGCCCGTTTCGAAAGTTGATGGAGAATGGCGGTTCGCCGGCGTAGCCGCAAATCGCTCAGAATAAGTCGGGTCTGGCGGCGCCTGCGCGAACGCTGTCGCGCCTAGAAATCGTTCTTCAGTACAACCCGATATCGCGCCTTGCCATCGTGAAGATGCGCCATAGCCTCGTTGATCTTCGACATCTGAAAGACCTCGATCTGCGGCGCGATACCATGTCGGGCGCAGAATTCGAGCATCTTCGCGGTCGTCGCCGGTGCGCCAAGCGGCGATGACGAATACGATAGCTGATTGCCCATGAGCTGCGCTGACCTCAGCGCCACCGGGCTCGGACTGACACCCACCAGGTGCAGCCGGCCGCGTGGCCGGAGAGTGCGGATCAGGCGGTCCCAGTCGAGGTCGACGGCGACGGTGGACATCAGCATATCGAACCGTCCGTACGCCTCCTTCCAGCTGTCTGGGTTGCGGCTGTCGAGGGTGCGTGTCGCGCCAAACGACTTCGCTTCGGCGGCCTTGTCAGCCGTCGAGGTGAACGCGGTAACTTCGCAGCCCCACTTGTTGAGGAACTGCAACGCAAGGTGGCCGAGTCCGCCAATGCCGATGACGCCGACCCGATCGACCGGCTTCACGTCAAATTGGATGAGCGGATTGAACACAGTGATCCCGCCACAGAAAAGCGGTCCGGCCGCCTCCAGGGTCACATCATCCGGGAGCGGCAGCGCCCAAATCGCCTGGCAACGGACGATATCGGCGAAGCCGCCATGTCGGCCGATAATTGTACCTTCATTGCCGGGCGAGAGATTGTGATCACCGCACAGGCTCTCATTGGTGGTCAGGTCAGACCGCGAGAACCAGCCAAGGCCGACTTTCTGACCGACGGCGAGGCCCTTTACGTCGGGTCCGACGGCCCGAACGCGCCCGACAACTTCATGCCCTCCGACGAACGGATAATGCGTCCGGCGCCATTCGTTGGCCCACATGGAGAAGTCAGAATGGCATACGCCGCAATATTCGACGTCGATGTCAACATTGTCGCCCGCTAGCGGCGGCAGTTCGTAGTCGAAACGCTCGAATCTCCCGCCGGCTTCGGCGGCGGCGAAGGCGCGCACGATTGTCATGACGATGGTCCCTGTTCATCGGTCCGCCAACTATTGACGTAGTCCGGATTTTCCACCGCCGCCGCATCGTGGCCAACATCGAGCGGATCGCGCGTGTCCACCATGACGGCATACTCATCGGTGGCAGGTTTTGTCTGCTTCAGCATATTTTTCAACGCCTTGGGATGCGGCCCGTGGGTAAAGCCTGACGGGTGAAACGTCATCATCCCGGCGTCGATGTTGTCGCGACTGAAAAAGTCGCCGGCGTGGTAAAACAGTACTTCGTCGTAGTCGTCATTGTTGTGAAAGAACGGCACTTTCAGTGCACCCGGATCCGTCTCGAATGGCCTGGGCGCAAAGGTGCAGATCACAAATCGGTCTGACAAGAATGTCGTGTGAGCCGAAGGAGGCACATGGTAGCGGTGGCTCATCAGTGGCCGGACATCTCGTACGTTGAGGCGCACCGGGCTCAGATCGCCGTGCCAGCCAACGGCATCCAGCGGATTGTAAGGATAGGTTGCAACCGAAATGGCGCCGCGCTTCTTGATCTCGACCCTGGTTTCCACGTCGACGGCCTGATGTTCCCGGAACGCCTCATTCATAGCCGGCGCATCGAGCATTGCCGGATCGAAAATTGCGTGAGGGCCGACGAGGCCGCGATCCGGCAACGTGTAGTGACCGTTCGTCGCTTCAATCATCAGAATGTCCGCCCCGGCCGCCGGCGCCAGGCGCCACATCGCGCCGCGGGGCAGCATGAGATAGTCGCCTGCCGCAAATGCTAAATGGCCGTAATCGCAAAACAGGTCGCCTTCTCCCTTGTGGACGAAGAGGACCTGATCGCCGTCGGCGTTCCGCGCGAGCCCGGGCATCGGCGCGGCAAGACGCCAAAACCTGATCTCGCATGAGCCATTGCGAAGGATGACGGGCGCCCGCCACGGACAGGTCTCTTCATCGTCTATTCTATTCAGATCGAAAGCCCGCGGCCGAAGCGGTCCCTCGAATTTCGTCCAGCCTGTCGGCGGACGACGATGGTGCATAAACGCAGCAGGACCGAAGAAGCCCTCCTTGGAGATCTCCCGCTCGAAGGTGCCCTCCGGCAAATCCGCATGCGCCTGACGCGATGCAATGCCCTCAACACGGGAGACCGGGATCCATTTCCTCGCCATCTTGCTGGTTCCTCCTTTTCATCGCCCTATCCCGACCGACCTGCGAGGCGGTACCACTCGACCTTTGGCGCGGCAATCTTGCCCGTCAGGCCATCGCAAGGCGCTTGCTGCGTTTTCAAGTTCTTCACCCTTGCGCGAGTGGGAATAGAGGAAAACTTGCCCAGCCGTCCAAGCAAGGCCATATCGGCGCTCAATTGTGAGGAGATTTTTGGCCATGAAGACGCGCGTTTTGATCCTTGGTTCCGGCGCAGCTGGCCTTACCGCGGCGATCTATGCAGCACGGGGCGGCCTTAATCCGGTCGTCATCCACGGATTGCAGCCCGGCGGCCAGATGACCATCACCACCGATGTGGAGAATTATCCCGGCTTTGCTGACGTGATCCAGGGGCCTTGGCTGATGGAGCAGATGCAGAAGCAGGCTGAACATGTCGGCGCGGAATTTGTCAGCGACCTCATTACCGACGTCGATGTCGGCTCGAAGCCGATAAGGCTCACCGGCGACAGCGCTCGGCTCTACGAAACGGACGCCCTAATCATCGCAACTGGCGCGCAGGCGAAGTGGCTCGGACTGCCATCCGAACAGAAGTTTCAAGGGTTTGGCGTCTCCGCCTGCGCAACGTGCGACGGTTTCTTCTATCGCAACAAGGACGTCGTGGTCGTGGGAGGTGGCAACACAGCTGTCGAAGAAGCGCTATATCTATCGGGTCTCGCGAAATCCGTAACCCTCGTCCACCGTCGGGATGCTTTCCGCGCGGAGAAAATTCTTCAGGATCGACTGCTGGCGAAACCAAACGTTGAGATTATTTGGAACGCGGTCGTCGAAGAAATTCTTGGCAAAGAGGCGCCGCTTGGCGTCACAGGCATTCGCTTGAAGGATACTCAATCGGGGGCTGCTCGCGAACTCGTCACTGACGGGGTTTTTGTCGCGATTGGCCATGCGCCAGCGACGTCGCTTTTCACCGGCAAGCTCGCAATGAAGTCGAATGGGTACCTTAAGACCGCACCGGATTCGACCGCAACCGAGATTGAGGGCGTATTCGCAGCGGGCGATGTTACCGACGATATCTATCGGCAGGCCGTGACAGCCGCCGGAATGGGCTGCATGGCCGCCCTTGAAGCGGAAAAATACCTCGCCGGGCGAGACTTCGGCGCTTAACTGGATTGGAGGCATTCAGATGTCTGATTATCAAACCGCACTGCTGGCAGGCGGCTGTTTCTGGGGCATGGAGGATCTGTTCAGGAAATTGCCGGGCGTGGTCGACACCGAGGTCGGATACGCCGGCGGGGCCACGGCCAATCCGACGTATGATCAGGTCAAGACGGGGAAGACCGGCCACGCGGAGTCGATCCGCATCTTGTTCGACCCGTCGAAGACCGACTACGCCTCTATTCTCCGGTTCTTTTTTCAGATCCACGACCCGACGACAAGGAATCGTCAGGGCAACGATGTCGGCACCCAATACCGATCGGCAATCTTTTATCTTGACGACGATCAGAAACGGATTGCTGAAGAAACGATTGCAGCCGCTAATTCGTCATCGAAATGGCCGGGCGAAATCGTTACGGAGCTGACGAAAGCAGGCGATTTCACGCGTGCGGAGGACTTTCATCAAGACTACCTTGTCCAATATCCAGCTGGCTACACTTGCCACTTTATCAGGCCGGACTGGAGGCTTGCCTAGGGAGACGGTCAAAAGGCAAACTTCTTTGACCGAAACCACTGTGAGGCGACCCACTTTACGCCGGCGACGACGGGCCGCCCGGCATGGCGGCTGGCCATATCCCGCTCGCCATCCGCCGAAGCATTGCGGAATGCAAGCATGTCGCCCGCGCTGCCGCGATAGCTGACGCCGGCGTCAACAAAGGCCGTCTCGCCGCCTTCGAACTCCTCATTCAGGTAAACCAGCGCTGTCGTCGTTCGTTGCCCGGCCAATTCGACATCGGGCCCATCCGGCAGCCAATCAAAATGCGGGCGGTATTCCTGGCCTGGGCCATAGCAGAGAATGCTGATAAACTCGGCGCGCGCGACCGGCTCTCCGGCAGCGTTCGCGATACTGTCCGTCAATCGGACAATTGCAAGATCGAGATCAACCGGCCCTATGACCGCCGTCAGCGAAGATCGATAGGGATCTGGACGGGCAACGCCTGTTCCAGGGTCGACGATCCTTGAAGGCGCAAGGCCTCGCGCCGCGGTCGCAATTACGTATTCGCACGCGGTTGCCGACCAAAGGCCTCCACATGTCCATGCATGAGGTCGGTCTAGAAGGGACGATGAATTGACAGGGACCGCGGGTGCTGTCGCGAGTGTTTCCTGCACATTATTCCAGTCAATCGAGTCGCCTGCTATCGTCGTGGAAGAGGCGCGCGCGCCGCCGCGCGCGATGCCTGCGCGCAAGGCACCGGCGTTTGGATACCGGGCCTTCTCCAACATTGTCAGCAGACGCTCAATTGTGCGCGGATCATCTTCAGCTCCCGCCAGGAAACGTCGCACCCGGACAGCGGCGGCCACGCTCGATCCCCTTTCAGACGCCCGCGCCGTGAGTACTGCGCCATTGAGGTTATCGGGATCGACTAAGTGCAAACAAGCGCCCACGGCGGCCATGCCGGATGGGTCGCCCGTTTGGGCCGCTTTCGTTGCATATTGAACGGCCAGGCGGGCATCTGGCGTGACGCCCCACCCTCGGGCATGCAGCACGCAAAGGAGCGTCATCGCTGGCGCGCACCCCTTCGCTGCCGCCGCTTTCAGTTCATCAACAACGGAGGCTATCCCTTGCAAGGTGCCGCAGCTCCTTGTTGCGATTGTGTAGAGTGCATCCGGTGACCCGCCTTTGACGGCGCGCAAGAGCCATTGCTCCGACTCTTCGCGACTCCCTGACGCACTCAACGCGCCAGCAAGCTGATACTGGGCGGCGTGATCGCCTGCGGATGCGGCATCGCGCAGACGGTCGAGTATGCGCTTTTCCATCAATGCTCACCGATCGCCGGGCGCTCTGGAAGCGCCGCGTAACCTAATCTGTCTAGCGACAGCTTAACCTAGCTCCAACCTTCGTTTGGTGACCAGGCAAACACAAAAACAATCATGATTGATTGTTTTTCGGGTCCGTGCGATGATTTTCGAAACAGAATTGCGGTCATCGCTGCGACGAGGAAACACCATGAAGCACGAGGCAACGCGCAAGCTCCTGAACGGCATTGGCGGTGCAGGCCTTGCCTTCTCCATCGCAATTAGTTTGCTCGCAGGATGCGGCAAAGCTGACGTATCCTCCGAACTCGAACGGACACGGACAAAATCGACTGATGAATTCGTCTCCCGCACTGGCGCTGGGATTGATCTCTCTCATCATGGCGGCGACGAACTCTTCGCAGCGAACTGTGCTGGCTGCCACAATGGACAGGTTCCGAAAGCGCCGGCGACGGTCTGGCTCGAAATGATGGCCCCTGACGCAATTCTCGGCGCAATGACGGATGGGATCATGTCGGCGCAGGCAGCGCATCTCACCGTTGACGAGAAACGTGAGGTCGCCGAGTACCTGACCCGAACCTCATTGGAAGACTATAAGCCCCCTGCCCCGCCGCCACTATGCGGACCCGGCAAGATGGGATTCGAAGGTGCGCCGCCGGCAAAGGTGGGCTGGGGTCATGACACAAAGAGGTTCGTTCCCGAAGACGTTGCCGGTTTCACAGGCGTGGACGTCCCCGAGCTGAAACTCAAGTGGGCGTTCGCCTACCCGTCGTCAGTCAGGGCGCGCTCCCAACCGACAATAGGGTGGGATTCAATATTCGTCGGCAGCCAGGACGGCACGGTCTACGCGTTCGACCTCGACACCGGTTGCGCGAAATGGACGTTTAGAGCCTCAGCCGAAGTCCGTACCGGGATAATCGCGGACCCCGAACGCAAGCGACTCTATTTTGGGGACTTCCTTGGCCGAGCGTACGCGATCAATGCAATGACTGGCGAGGAAATCTGGCGGACCAAGGTTGACGATCATCCCAATGCAACGATTACTGGGACGCCGACGCTCGGGGGCGGCCAGCTCTTTGTCCCCATCTCGTCGCTGGAAGTGACTTCAGCGGCAGATCCGGAATACGCGTGCTGCACCTTCCGTGGCGCCGTAGCTGCTCTCGATCCTGACTCAGGTTCGATTGTCTGGAAGACTCACACCATCCCCGAGCCGCCATCAACCTATGGCGAGACATCACTTGGCACCGAGATCCTTGGACCTTCCGGCGCGCCAGTGTGGACAGCGCCTACTTACGATGCAGAACGCAATCGCATTTATGTCGGCACCGGCGAAAATTATTCGTCGCCTGCGGACGAAAATTCCGACGCCGTCTTTGCGCTTGACGCGGCAACCGGCGAAAAAATCTGGCGAACGCAACTAACTGAAAACGACGCGTGGAACGTTGGATGCATGATGGGAAATGAGAACTGCCCTGAGGAAAACGGGCCGGATGTAGACCTGTCGGCCGCGCCCCTGCTGGTTCAGATCGAGCCAGACAAGGACATGGTTGTCGTTGGACAGAAATCAGGCGTTGCGTACGGCATTAATGTCGATACCGGCGACATCGCATGGCGCCGTCGCCTAGGACATGGCGGCACCCAGGGCGGCGTGCATTTCGGCATGACGGCGATCGACGGCACGGTCTTCGTCCCGATCGTTGACATGGCGGATACCCATGACGCCCGGGTCTACGACGTCGCTGAGAACGGCGCGGGCATTCATGCGATTGACGCCGCCACAGGTGAGGTTCTTTGGCGAGAATTCGCTGATAATGTCTGCGCCGGGCGCGATTTCTGCGACCCCGGCATTTCTGCCGCAACGACTTCTATTCCAGGCGCAGTTTTCGCTGGGCATCTCGACGGTCGTTTGCGCGCGTATGACGCCAGCACCGGCAAGGTCATTTGGAACTTCGACACGACGAAGCCGGTTGACACCATTACCGGCGTTAAGGCCTCCGGTGGATCGATGAGCGGGCCCGGCGCAGCGATCGCCAATCGACACGTTGTGGTTAATTCGGGGTACGGACTCTACTATCACATGCCTGGCAACGTGCTGCTGACGTTCGGCGTGGACAATCAATAGCCGGCGCCGATCGATATTATCCCAGCGCGCCGCGCGCCCAGTCGATGCTACGGCGAAGTATGTCCATATACGGATTGATTTCCCAGGCACCTTTTTCGATTTGGGGGTAGAAGTCGATAAGTGGCGCCATGTCATAATGGCTGCGCCGGTGGCCAAGAGTAAAATAGACGATTTCGCCTCGTCCAACGCGCTTGCGATATAGCACCGGGTGACGCGCGCCAGTCGGCCAGTCACGTTCGACAAAGCCTCTCGCCGGCCCTTGCGCCGTCGCATCTAGAATGACCTCGACTTCGCCGAACATGCGCATGTAGTAAAGCTCGTCGCCGCCTTCGACCTCGAAGGCCCCGATGCCGGCGACAAGAGGATCTTCCGGCTTCGTTGGCTCGACGACATAGGGCGAGATCGGCGGGTGCGCTGCGAACTGGCTGCCGAGCAACTCGACGAAGCCGGTATTGTCTTCCGGGGCGTACCATCGTCCAGAATCATTCTGCGCCAGGATTGAGTTGGTGCCGTGCAGCGCAAGCCACCTGCCGCCGTGTTCGACAAACCGCCGCAAGTCATCGACCCTCTCCACCGCAGGCGTCACATTGCAGGTGTAGGTAACCAGAAAATCGGATTCCTCCAGCGCCCGCGAGCAATCATAGTCTTGCGAAACGCTTGTCCTGATATCCGGATGCTCGGCGAGCAGGGTAAGCAAGGCGAGCCGAGCGAAGTCGATATCGTGATAATGGCCGCCAGCGATCAGATGCGCTCGCACGGCTTTTGGCGGCATTTGACGTCTCCCGACCTGGACGAACGTATGGCGGCTGTGTGGCGCCGCCTAGAACTCTAGACGATAGCGATAGTCACGGGGTTGCCGAACGCATCGACAGCCTCCCAGCTATCGCCCTTCACCTTGCCACCGTCGATCGTTGTGCATCCTTCATCGCCGTTATCGGTTTCAATGCAAAGTTCGTCTCCGGTCATGCGCCATTTTCCGCCGCCGGCGATATCAGTCGTGTATGTGCCATCGGGGTTGTAGTCGGCTGTGACGACCGAGCCATCCGCGTACGTGTATGTGACCTTTGCATCGACCATTGCATCCATCGTATCATTGGCCATAGCCACGTCGCCAAGCACGGCGATGGAAGCGATCGATGCTGAAAGAATGCGTTTCACGGCAGTCTCCTCTCGTTGCGTTGTTGCGCGGCGGTCAAAAGGCGGCCCGATGCGGCCGATAGCTGAACAAATCGAGTATGCGACAATTTGACGATCTCGTCATTGGTGAAAAATCGATCTCCGACCCAATGCACGTCGACAGGGTGGAAATGATCGCCTTTGCGACCAAGTATGATCCGCAATGGTTCCATGCAGACAGTGCAAAGGCCGAAAGCTCGGTCTTCGGCGAGGTTGTCGCGAGCGGCATCTACACCGCGGCACTCTGGCGGCGAATGGATCACACGATCAATGGCGATGTCGACTTCATATGCGGCGTCGCCTGGGAAGAGGCTCGCTGGCCAAAAGCGGTCCGCGCCGGCGACACCCTTAGAGCGACGTCGGAAATCCTCGAAAAGCGAGAGTCCCGGAATGATCCATCCCGCGGGATCGCAATATTCCGATATGGCGTCATCAATCAGCATGGCGAAGAAGTCTTCTCATGCCGCAGCGTCAATCTCGTTCGCCGACATTTGGGCGTGGACTGACGCGCACGTCCCTCCCTTCGAGTTCGATCGGGTAAGTCGGCAGCGGTTTATCTGTTAGCTGACCGATTGGTTTGCCGTCGCGCAGATCAAATCGTTGTCCGTGCAGCGGGCAGAAAATATAGCATCCCCGAATCTTGCCGCCCTCAAGCTCTTGAAGCTGGTGCGTGCATAGATTGTCGACGGCGAAGAAACCTTCCTTTGTTCTGCAGACCAGTATGTTGCGACCCGCGACCTGAAACGACTTGCCATCGTTCATGTTGATTTCTTCGGCGTCGCATACTCTGACGAAGTCGCTTGACAAGAGGCTCACTTATCTCCGTTGGTCAAATCTGCGCCCGACCATCGCCGAAGCTATGTTCACTTTCTGAATATCTATTGCGCCGCCGGCGATTCCCCATCCCCATGCGTCACGCATGCGGCGTTCCATGCCAAACTCCTTGGAATATCCGTATGCGCCCATCATCTGGACCGCGGACCCCGTCACCTCCCGCGCGATTTCATTTGCGAAGCATTTCGCAACTGACGAATCGAGGATGCTAGGAAGGCCAAGTTCAGAATTGCAGGCGACGCGGTGGATCAACAGGCGCGCCGCTTCGACCTTCATTTGCATCTCGGCCAATCTCAATTGCACCGCCTGGAAGTCAACAATCGGCTTGCCGAACTGTCGGCGCTCCTGAACGTAGGCAAGTACGTCCTCAAGTGCGCCCGACGCTTGCCCGAGCGCCATCGTCGCGTTGCCGCAACGTTCAAGATCGAAGGCCTCCATTAGCTTCTTGAAGCCACCCGCCGGAACGACGATATTATCACGCGGAACTTCAGCGTCATCGAGAAAGATGTCGCTCGACGGCACGCCGCGAAAGCCCATAAGGCTCTCCTGCGGACCGAACGTTACGCCCGGGCTCCCCTTCTCAACGAAGACCGCGCCAATTCCTCGAGCACCCTCATCTTCTGACATTCGGCAATAGATCAGATAGCCGTCGGCGTGACCGCCGCCAGAGCACCAGCGCTTCATGCCGTTCAAGACGACGCGATCGCCGCGGATGACCGCGCGGGTCTTGAGATCCGTCAAAGCGGATCCCGCGTCCGGCTCCGACATTGCGATCGCGACCACCATCTCGCCCCTGCAAACGGCGGGCACAACGCGCCTCTTCAACGTTTCCGAACCGAAATGTTCAATCGCTTTGACCGGCCCAACGCAGGATTCAAAAATAGGGAACGCCACGGCGGAGGAGATCTTGGCGAACTCCTCTACAATAAGCAGCGCCTCAAGATTGCCTAGACCTAACCCTCCGTATGCTTCGGGAATGTTGACCCCCAGAAACCCCATCTCGGCGTAGCGACGCACAAGGTCATGCGAAGGAGGTTCGGCCGTGGCCTCGCAGGCCCTTGCAATGCCGGGCAGTTCCGCTCTTGCAAAGGCGCGCGCTGCTTCGCGCAATTGCGCCTGGTCCTCAGACAATCTGAAATCCATCGAAGCAGCCCCTTCTCAGACCAGGTGAACAATATCGGCGACCTTCGGAATTGCCAATAGAAAAACAGACATGATTGTTTTTATCCAGGCAGGCCGATATGAAAATAGTCAGTCGATTCAACGGTGGAGCAAGGATCCATGAAGCTTCTCGAGGGTGTTGAAGTCCTTGACGTTGGGCGCTATGTCGCCGGCCCCTATTGCGCGACGCTTCTAGGATATCTCGGCGCGCGGGTGACCCGTATCGAGCGACGAGACGGCGGCGAGGATAGATACATTGCACCATTATTCACGCGTGGTGAGCGCCCTGGCGAAGGCGGGCTATTCATGCAGACAGGCTGCGGCAAACGCTCGGTAGCGATTGACGTTTCGAAGCCTGATGGCCTGCGAATACTAGCGCGTCTTGCCGAAAAGTCGGATGTTGTCGTCGCCAACGCAACGCCGGCGGCGCTAGCTAAGCTGGGCCTCGACTGGCCGGCCTTTTCAGCGAGAAATCCGCGGGGAATTCTCGTTACCCAAACGGGCTTCGGCTCCAGCGGTCCCGATGCGGCGAAAGGCGGCTTCGACGGCGTGGCCCAGGCGATGTCCGGCGCAATGTGCCTAACCGGCACGCCCGAACATCCAGTAAAGGCCGGCGCGCCGTATGCCGACTTTTCGACTGCGGTGTTTTCCGCGCTTGGCGCTCTCGCCGCGTTGATGGCGCGCGAGGCTTCGGGCGCCGGTCAGCACGTTGAAACTTCGCTTCTTGGCACCGCGCTCGCGGTAATGAATTCTCACCTGGCGGAGCAAGCGGTAACCCAGATCAACCGGCCGGGTACAGGGAACCGCGTTCAAACGTCCGCCCCTTCAGATGTCTTCGAAACGCTAGATGGCCACATCCTTGTGCACACTGTCGGCGATGGGATTTTTCGCCGCTGGGCAAAACTCATCGGCAAGCCGGCGCTCGCCGAACAACCGGAGTATCAAGGCGATCAGGCTCGGGGCGACCGACGCGACGAACTTTGTGGCATCATGGCGGCGTGGTGCATCGAACGAACGACTGATGAGGCATTGAGCGAACTCGCCAAAGCGGGCGTTCCAAGCGGACCAGTCCTTACCCAGCAACAAGCGCTCGATAACCCTCAAGTGGCGGCAATGGAGTTTTTCCGGATGGTCGACTTTCCGGGCCTCCAGACACAGGCGCCGGTCGCTGACTTGCCAATAAGGTTTTCAGCACTCGCCGCAGGCATCGCAGGTCGACCGCCGCTCCTCGGTGAACATACCAGGGAAGCTCTCCTTGAAATTGGTTATAGCGATCAGGATATCGACGCGCTGTCGCGCGATGGTGTCATCTAGTTCTTTCGCGGTCGCAGCATTCTCTGCCTCAATATCCGAAAGTGCACCCGGCGGGACTTAGCCTGACGACCGCCGGGACTCAGGGTTTCAGCGCACGCGCAATATAAAAACAATCATGTCTGTTTTCTTTTCATGCAGGACGAATGATGGTAGCGTCGGACAATCTCGAGGCTGACACGAGGAGCGGTCGATGGATGCGACGACTGTCGAGAAGATCAAGACTGCGATGGACTATGAGAGAGCGCGCAACGGCCCGCCCGAAGGCTTCCCCGCCCTCAAACCAATTCCAAGCGCTCGCTACGTTGATCCATCATTTAACAAACTCGAGATGGAACGACTCTGGAAACGCAGCTGGCTCTATGCATGTCACATGGACGAACTTCCCGAGCAAGGAAGCTATTTTCTATGGAACAAGCTCGGATCGCCCATACTGATCATCCGAGGCAAGGATGATGTCGTCCGCGCATTTTACAATACGTGCCGTCACCGTGGCGGTCCGCTCGTCAAGGAGCCGACCGGACGCCGGACGTTATTCGTGTGCGGATATCATGGCTGGAGTTACGACCACCTCGGAAATCTCGTGGCGATTCGTGATCCCCGGGATTTCCCGGAATTCGACAAATCCTGCCTCGGTCTCATCCCGGTCAAGTGCGACACCTTCGGCAAATGGGTATTCATAAACTGCGACGAGGACGCTGCGCCGCTGTCCGACTATCTCGGTCCAGTCGAGACAGAAATGGCTGAATTTCAGCCTCAGAATCTACGGCTGGCGCACAAGGCAGAGTACGATATCAACTGCAATGTCAAAGTCCTCCTCGACGCCTTTCTTGAAACCTATCATCTGAAATCAATCCATCAGCAGACTGTTGATCGATTTCTCGATCATCTTGGGACGACGATTGAGCTTTGGCCAAATGGCCATTCTAGGATGGTCACGCCAAACCGGCGCCCTGAATGGAAGGATCCCGGCTCCCGCGGCCTGCCACAACTTGACACGGTGGGTGAAATCGCACGCGACAATAATGTGTCCTATAATATCTATCCAAACATTGTCTGCCCGCCTTCGCCCACGGGCATGCCGTTCATCGTCTTTTGGCCAAAGACGCTTAACAGCATGCGGCTTGAATGCATCTGGTTCTCGCCGGATTGGGGCGACGGGCCGTTGCCGGAAATCTGGGAAACCCGTATCGCAAACTTTGAGCGGATACTTGAAGAGGACACGCAGTTCGCACCGCAAATTCAGGAGTCGGTAGAATCGGACGGATTCAAAGGCATTCCGCTTTCTTACCAGGAACGACGCATCTATCACTGGCATGAGGAGCTTGATCGACGAATTGGCAAGGGAAACCTTGGCGACGAACTCCGCGTGGTTCCGCTGCTCGAGCCCTACATCGAAACGCCGCGCGACGCGCGCGCAGCCGAATAACTGGTCGTGGCGCAGGGACCATTTGGTATACTGAGTTTTGGCGCGTACGCGCCCCGCCAGCGCATGTCTCGGGCGGCAATGGCTGAGGCGTTAAATTGGGCGCAGCCTTCGCTCGGACAATGGTCGGAGGGGACCCGGGCCTTCTGCGCATGGGACGAGGACTCCATCACGATGGCGGTCGAAGCAGCTCGCGCCGCATTGAGTGACGCTGCGCCACCGCTGGACGCAGTATGTTTCGCGTCCACCACCGCACCATTCCTAGACAGGCAGAACGCCGGGGTTGTCGCCGCCGCGCTCGACCTGCCGACAGCAACCCATACTTACGACATGAGTGGATCGCAGCGCGCAGCGACGTCAGCGCTCATATCACTCATGCACCAAGGGCAAGGCAGACGGACACTGCTTGCCGCTGCGGATGCGCGACCGACCAGAACAGGCAGCGTGCTGGAAATGCTTTCGGGAGACGCGGCCGCAGCGATCGTCGTCGGCAGCGGCGCAATCATCGCCGAGATTGTCTATGTTGCATCCGTCCATGCCGATCTTGTCGACCACTACCGCACGACGACGTCGGGAACTGACTACGTTCTGGAGGAAAGGTGGTACCGAGACGAAGGCGTCGTTAAACTGACGCCCATCGTTGCGCAACGCGTTCTTGATGATGCTGGCATTGCAAGCCACGATATCCGCCATTTCATTTCGGCTTTGCCGAACCCTGCCTTGAATGCAGCTGCCGCCAAGGCTGTTGGCGTTCGAGAAGACGCGCTGGCGGACAGTTTATTTTTCAAATGCGGCCATGCCGGCGCAGCGCAACCGATATTGCTTTTGGCGGACGTTATGGAGCGCGCGAAGCCCGGCGAGTGGATCCTCTTGACCGGCCTCGGCCAAGGGTGTGACGCTCTCCTCCTCCGAGCCACGGAGGCGATCGCCGAGCGCCGACATGCGGGGGTCAGGGACGTCATCGACGGCGGAAGACTGGAAACCAATTACGTTCGGTTCCTTTCGGACAAAGGCGCCCTCGAAATCGACTGGGGCATGCGCGCAGAGCGTGATAGCCGGACCGCGCAGACCGTGGCGTTCAACAAGAGCCGAGACATATACGGTTTTGTTGGCGGCATCTGCCAGTTCTGTGCGACGCCACAGTTTCCAAAGTCAAGGCGATGCGTCAATCCCGATTGCGCCGCGCTGGATTCTCAGAGAGATTATCGGTTTGCGGATCGTTCCGCGACCGTAAAGTCCTACACTGAGGACTGGATGGCGTTTACCCGTCGCCCGCCGCTCATATATGGCAACGTCTCCTTCGAAGGCGGCGGCAATGTATTCATGGAGATGTGCGAATTTACCTCCGGCGAGGTAGGTGTCGGAACGCCAGTTTCAATGAAGTTTCGCATCAAGGACATTGACGAGGCGCGCGGCTTCCACCGGTACTTCTGGAAGGCCGGACCAGCAAACGCCCCAGGCAGGAATGTTGGCGCACATGGCTGAAGGTATCCGCGACAAAGTTGCAATAATCGGCATGGGATGCACGCGATTTGGCGAGCGATGGGACGCTCGCCCCGAAGACCTTGTAACTGAGGCGTTCGAGGAAGCGCTTGCAGACGCCGGGATCGACAAAGACCAAATCGACGCCGGCTGGTTCGGCGTCTTCTACGATGAACAGAATGTCGGCAAGTCGGCTTATCCGCTGTCACAGTATCTCCGCTTGCAAAATATTCCCGTAACTCGGGTGGAAAACCTTTGCGCGACGGGAACGGAGGCGCTGCGAGGCGCAGCCTACGCGGTCGCGGCCGGCGCGTGCGACATAGCGCTCGCGATGGGTTGCGAGAAGCTCAAGGATACCGGGTTCGCCGGCCTGCCCGAACGGACAAAGGGCACATTCGAGGACCTTTACCAGCCTGGCTTCACGCCGCCTGGCGCTTTCGCTCAGCTTGGCGCGACGTATGCGTACAAACATCGTATCGACATGCGCGACCTAAAGCGCGCCATGGCGCACGTTTCCTGGAAGAGCCATGAAAATGCCGTTTCAAATGAAAAAGCGCACTTGCGCCGGCGGCTGACGGTCGACGCCATCATGAACGCTCCGATGGTCGCCTTTCCTCTTGGCGTGTTTGATTGCTGCGGCGTTTCCGACGGCGCGGCGTGCGCGATTGTTGCGCGACCGGAGATCGCTCGCGAGCTAGTCGGACCAGACTTCGTGACGATCAAGTCGATGCAGTTGTCGCCTTCGAACGGCGTTGAAATGGGCCATGCGTCTTGGGACGGCGCGCATACGCTCACGACACGGAAAGCAGCCGAGCGAGCGTATGCCGAAGCCGGCATTTCGGATCCGCGATCCGAGCTTGGGTTGACGGAGGTCCATGACTGTTTCTCGATCACTGAACTCGTGCTGATGGAAGACCTTGGCCTGTCGGACGAAGGCCGCGCGCCGAGCGACATTCTCGACGGCAAATTCGATCATGGCGGCGAAATCCCATGCCAAGTCGATGGCGGACTCAAGTGTTTTGGCCATCCGATCGGTGCGTCCGGCCTGCGAATGGCCTATGAAATATATCTCCAGTTGCTTGGACGTGCAGGCAAACGCCAATTGAAAGATCCGCGGCTAGGGCTCGCGCACAATCTCGGCGGCATTCCGAATCGGAATGTAGCCGCAATATCCATTCTCGGATTGAACACATGACGGGGCGCTGACGATGGACAACAAGATCAAGAATACGTCCACGCCGGCGAATGCCGACAGCGGGTCGGACAATGTGACGCCGATACGTGACTTTTCCGGCATGACGCTTGAAGAGCTTGCCAAGACGCCAACCGTTTACAGGGAAGGGCTGCTCGAAGGTAAAACAACTGTTATCTCTGGCGGGGGCAGCGGCATGGGCCGCGCCATGGCTGTTCTGTTCGCCAGGCTCGGCGCAAACGTCGTCATCTGCGGACGACGCGAAGAAAAGCTCCTCGAAGTGCGGGACGGCATTCAATCCCATGTCGGCAAGGAGATCACCTATAAGCCGCTTACTATCCGGGATGCAGACAGCGTCGACATCTTCATGGAGGAAACGTTCAAGCGGTTCGGTCCTATTGACGTGCTCATCAATTCCGCTGGCGGACAGTTTTCTCAGGACGCAATCGATTTTTCGCGCAAGGGCTGGCTCGCCGTCGTCGACACCAACCTTAACGGCACATGGTGGATGATGCAGGAGGCAGCGCAGCGGTGGCGTAAATGGGAAGCGCCGGGCAACATCATCAACATTACCGCAACTGTGGAACGCGGCATGCCGCAGTCTGCGCACTCATGCGCGGCGCGTGCGGGAGTCATTTATCTTTCCAAGACCGTCTCGACCGAATGGGCGCCGCTCAACATCCGCGTGAACTGCATCGCGCCCGGCGCAATCGAAACTGAAGGCGTTACCCAATATCCAAAAGACGCCTTGAAGGACTTTCCCATGTCAAATCCGATGAAGCGCTTTGGCGACGTCTGGGATATTGCTGAAACAGCCGTCTTCCTTGCTGCTCCGTCGTCCAAATTCGTCACAGGCGAAGTCATTACGGTCGACGGCGGCATGTCCCAGTACGGATGGGTCTGGCCGATTGGTAAGCCGGACTATTTCAAGGATTGATCGCAGATCTCAAGGAGCGCCGAATGCCTGAAACCTTGCTATCGCGTACGCCGCGGGACTCTCTTGGCGACGACCTCGGCGCGGTTTGGGACTCGTTAAACAGACTGACAGGGGAGCCGGCATTCGTCGAGGTATTTGCCGGGGCGCCCGAACTCCTTAAATTCGTCATGGAGGACTTTTACGGCAAGATTTTTTTCCAGGGCCGCGTCGACCAGAAGTACAAGCAACTTGCGAGGCTGTATCTGTCGATGAGCCACGGTTGCATGACCTGCAACAAACAGAATGTGCCCGGCAGTCTTGAGGCCGGGATCACGCAGGCTCAAGTCGACGCTATCCTCAATTTCGAAAACGGCCCCTTTGACGCTGCTGAGAAGGCGGTTTTGCGTTATTCAGATCAGATGACGCTGACCAATCCCGCCGGCCGCATGGATGCTGATCTCTATGCAGACCTTCGCAGATCGTTCAATGACGCGGAGATCTGCGAGCTTGGCGTCGTCATGGCCATTATTGGCGGCATGGCCAAGCTCTCCTTCGTGCTGGATCTCGTCGAGAAGGAAAGCTACTGCGAATTTGCAAGCGCCCCCGCCTAAGGCGCCTCCGACCCGACTTTGTTTTGGCAGAAATGCCGAGCTTGACGCCCGCTGGCGGACGCCCATGAAAAAGGGCCGGCGGGAGGAGCCGGCCCTTTCGCCAATGTCGAGGAACAAACCCTCGCCTCTCGGCAATTAGAAGCTGCCGCCGATTTCGATACCCCAGGTGCGCGGCGCGCCGTACTGGCTGAACACCCAGAGGTTTGCTACCGCCTGAGACGAGACACGATAGCGTTCGTCCGTCACGTTGCGTCCAAAGAGCCGGATCGACCACGCATCGTCGATATCCGCGATCTCCGCCGTCAGCGTCAGGAGAGTCCTTTCGTTGAGCGTGGTGTCGAACGCCGGATCGATATCCGAGTATGAGAAAATGTTGGAGTCTTCGAACGCCGCGGTGGCGCCGAGCCGGAGTACGGTCGCGTCGGAGAATCGCGTTTCATATCGACCGTATGCGGTCCATGTTATTTCCGGCGTGCGCGTCAATGAACGGTTCGAGAAGTCGACATCGATCACGCCATCAAAGTCCGTATCGGCCTGGAACGACTTGAACTTCGCGTCCTGCCAGGAGAAATTGCCGCCGATGAGAAAACCTTCGATTGGCGTGATCCAGCGACCTTCGAGCTCAATTCCGTAAACCCGGGCATCGGCTGCGTTGAAGAACCGGGTCTCCTGAAAGTCAACGCCAACGCTGTTGGTCAGCGTTGCTGCAATCTGACGCTGAGCGTCGGTGTAGTTCACGAAGAAGAAAGTGGGATTGAGCCGAAGCGTTCCATCGAAGAGATCAAGCCTGAGGCCAGCTTCGTACGAGGTCGCGAGCTCGGGTCGGGTTGGCGCAATAAGAGCCGCCGTCAGTTCATTGCCGGTCGTCCCCGACTGGTCATTGAATGCGCCCGAACGGAAGCTGTGCGAAACGCTGGCGTATCCATATGCGTCATCTGAAAACTCATATGACACAAGGGCCCGCCAGCTGGGCTCGTTAAAGTCGCCATTGGTTGTGTCCGCAAGGACGCCGGTCGGAAAGCGGTCGAAATCCGCGCCGCCAAGCAATCCGACCGTATTGATGTTGAGCAAAGGATCAAAACCGCCACCCAGCGCCTGATACACGATCTGGTTGCGCCCGATCCATTCCTTGTTTTCCCAGGTATAACGGAAGCCGCCGCCAATCGTCAGACGATCCGTTACAGCATATGTTCCATCCGCAAACAGAGAATAAGCGTTCGCGTCTTGAGCGTTGCAAAGCACTTGCGGATTGTTGTTGAACGTGCCGAACGGCGCCAGCCCGAACAAGTCAAGGAAACCGAGGACCTGCGTAACGCAGAATGTGGTGTCGTTGGACTGGTAGAACCCGCCGGCAACGACGTCGAGATTATCGCCGATCGTGAAGTTGGCGCGAATTTCCTGTTGGAACGTCTCGCGGTCATCGGCTCGATTTGCATCGAATTGAGACACCGGCCCGACTTCGCCAACATAGTTGTTGGCAAGTTCGGATTGCTGCTTTCTCAAACCCGTGATGGACGTGAACTGAACCGGTCCGGCGTCCCACTCGATATTGAGATAGTAGCCGTTGACGTTTACCTGGTGACCGTTGTCAAGGCCTATTCCGAAATCGCCGATCGCGCTGTCAGCCGTGATGCCGGCATTGTCAAGCGGATCGCCTGGGTCCTGAGTGAAGCCAAGATTGTTGAAGACAAAGCGTGGGTCGCCGATAGGCGTCTCATTGACCGCCGGGACGGCGTCGGAGTTTTCGCGAATCAGCTCGTACTGGAACAGCGCCTGGAGCGAATCGTTTGGTTGCCAGAGGAGCTTGCTCCGGAGACTGACGACATCTTCGCCGCCAAGGCGACTCCCATCGCCTTGCCCGGTTGCGCCAAGCGTCGGATTGATGTTGTTGCCCATCATATCAAGCTGGCCAAAAGGCGTCACCGGCCCAAACTCGGCGCCGTTCCGATAATAGCCTTGGGACCGCGTGTATTGGCCGGCGAAACGGAAGGCAAACTGGTCGCTGATCGGAATATTGACGGCGAGACGCCCTTCCAAACGGTCAAAGCTGCCATACTGCAGGCGAGCATCCGCGCCATACTCCCCCAGAACCGGACGTTTTGTCCGGAGGCTGACCACGCCGGCGGTTGAGTTCTTGCCAAACAGTGTTCCCTGAGGCCCGCGCAGGACTTCGACCTGTTCGATGTCAAAAACGTCAAGCAATTGGGTCTGGACGTGAGGGACGACGAAGTCGTCAAGAGTTACCGCGACTTGTGACTCGGAATATACGATGATGTCGGTCTGTGCAGCGCCGCGAATTGCGAATGACGCTGCGTTGAAGCCGGTGACTTTCGATGCGGAAAAATTAGGGACATAGGCCGCCACATCGCCGAGGTCCTGCGGCACGAGCGAATTCGCCTGTTCGGCGTTGAGCGCCGTAACTGCGACCGGCGTCTCTTGCAGGCTCGTCTCCCGCCGCGTCGCACGAACCGTGATGACATCATCGACGACCGCCGGCGCGCCGGACACGCCTGGCTGCGCGAGCGCGGCGCCACAATGCATTAGCGCGACGGCACTGGTTGCGATCATCAATCCGGACACGGCTGGCCTTTGTCCTTCCGTGCGCGACAAAAACTTCGTTTTCATGGATTCCCTCCCGAGGAACTAATTGCGCCGGCAACCCGGTTCTTTGACTTCGGTTGCCGAACAGACCGATCCGCGCCCTCCGCGATTGCAATCAATCATGATTGTTTTTTATTGACCTGACAAGACTTGCAAAGCGTTGAGATTCGGCGGCTTGAGCCCTGCTGCTTTTTTAACACAGGCGATCTCATATTTTTGCAACGCAAAAAAACAATCCGACATGTTTGTTTTTATTGACGCCGGATGGGCAGCGATGCGATCACTCGTGCGTTGCTAGCTGCAGCGGCGCCGAGATGGCTGTTTGTTGCGACGCACAATGACGGTCGGGACGCAAGACGGACGGGTCAACGTGTTCGGCTCAGCGACTCAATTGAGCAGACCGGTTATCTGCGATGAGGAGAAAATCGATCCATGGCCCATACATTCGTTGCACGCTTCAAGGTTCACGCTGCAAAGGAGACCGAATTCGTGGCCGCAGCCGAACGACTCGAAGCCGCCGTTCTAGCCAATGAGCCGGATGCGCTGATCTACAAATTCTTCCGCCTTCGCGAACCACACGCCTTTGCAGTCATTGAGTCATTCGCTACCGAGGCAGGGGACGCCGCTCATCAAGCGTCGGATCACTTCAAAGAACTGGCGCCGGCCCTCATAGCCTGCATTGATGGCGGATGGGAGCGCGAGTATCTGGATCCACTGAAGTAGAGGCGACCATGAACAAGCGGACGCCAGAAGAAATCCTTACCCTGAGCGACCTTCTGATCAACGCCGCGCAGGTTCGGCCAGATGCCGACGCGGTGGTGTTTCCTGACAGCCGCCAAACTTATGCTGAGCTTCTTGCGACGGCGCGGGAATGGGCAAAGGCCTTCATGGCGCTGGGCGTGCAGCCGAAAGACAATGTCGGCCTTCTGATGACAACCCAACCGGAGTTTGTCGCCGCAATGTTCGGCGCCTCGCTCGCCGGCGCCGCAGCAGTGCCAATCAACGCCCGTTACGCTCCCGCTGAGCTCGCCTACCTTATCGAAAACGCCGACATTTGCTGCCTCGTCACGACGGACAAGGTCGCCGACGCCGTTGATTTTGTCGGCCGGCTGAACCAAGCGTTTCCGGACATTGTCAGCAACAAAGACACACGGCGACTGAAGCTCGCCGGGGCCGCAAAGCTGCGTTCCATCATCGTTACCGGCCAAGGCGATGCGCCCGGGTTTCTGCCTGCAAGCCAGATTGCCGACCTAGCCAGCACGGTCGATGACGCCGACCTTGAGCCCAGAATCGAGGAGGTCGATCCGTCGGATTTGGGTTTGATCCTTTACACATCCGGCACGACGTCCAATCCCAAGGGGTGCATGATCCCCCACAGCGCGATCGTGTCGAACAGTCGGGCGCTTGGCCGCTACCGCTACAAGATGACAGAGGAGGATCGGTTCTGGTCCCCTCTCCCGATATTCCATATTGCCGGCATCTTGCCCATGGTCGCGGTCTTCGACGTGGGCGGAGCGTATCTGACCATCCCGCACTTTGATGCAGGCATGGCGCTCCGAATGCTTGAAGCTGAGCGCGCCACGATGACGTATCCTTCTTTCGTCACCATCATGCAGGATCTTATCAATCATCCGGACTTCCCCGAAACTGACTTATCGCGAATTCGCCTGATGAATTCCAACCTTGGCGTCCAGCCGGCGGCAATCAAGAGCGCAATTCTGAAGGCCATGCCTCAGACGATCCAGGTTGGGACCTACGGCCTTACCGAAGCGTCCGGCACCGTCTGTACAAGCCGCTTGACGGACGACGAGGAAACCAGAACCAGCCGGCTTGGCGTGCCCTTGCGAGGTTGGGAACTGAAAATTCTGAATATTGAAACCGGCGAGCCATGCGGCGTCGACGAAAAAGGCGACATCTGCATCCGCGGCCCCGGCATGCTCGTTGGCTATTACAAGGACCCGGACAAGACCTCCGAAAGCATTGACGAAGACGGCTGGCTGCATACTGGCGATCTTGGATCGCTCGATGCGAATGGACAGATCATGTTCCATGGGCGCACGAAAGACATGCTGAAGGTCGGAGGCGAGAACGTCGCGGCGGCGGAAATCGAAGCCGTGCTAAACACCCACCCGGCGGTCGAACTGGCCCAGATTGTCGGCGCGCCGGACGCCCGGTACGAGGAAGTTCCGGCGGCATTCGTCAAGCTGAAGCCTGCGTCAATCGCGGAGGAACGCGAACTGATCGACCACTGCGCCGGCAAGCTCGCGCGGTTCAAGATTCCCCGCTACGTCCGCTTTGTTGATGAATGGCCGATGTCCACGAGCAAGATCCAGAAATACAAGCTGAAGGATCAGATTGTCGCGGAACTGGCGGCCGCCTCATCCGACGTTGCCTGAAGGAGAATTTACATGACGGCCTTCGTTGCCAAACTGGTCGTGAAACCGGAGAAACGCGAAGAATTTGAACGCCTCCAGACGGAGTTGCGCATTCTTACGCATCAGAATGAACCCGGCACGCCCGTGTACGAACTGATCCGGTCGCGGGACAATGCAAACGTGTACCTTTGCGTCGCAACCTTCACGGACGACGCCGCATTTGACTTCCATATGAAGACGGACTTCCACGACCGGATCGCGCCCCAGGTGCTCGCCTGCCTCGCCGAGGAAATGGACCTTGGCTTCTATGACATAGTCGGCGATCCGGCTCGCGCCGAAAGCTGATCGATGGTCGACTTTACGCCAGGTGACCTGAGCGAACTTGTTGCGCGCAAGAATATTCTTGACGTCCTGACCCGATACTGCAGGGCGCTAGAGCGTTGCGATGTCGAATTGATGCGATCGGTCTACTGGGATGACGGCAGGGACGACCATGGCGTCTTCAGCGGCGATGCCCGCGCATTCGCCGAATTCATCATTGACGGCATCCAGAACTGGTTCGAAGACGCCGTTCACGCGGTCATGAACGTACACGTGGAGATATTTGGCGACACGGCCTACACTGAAAGTTATTTCTATTCTCTCTGCACTGTCGCCGCTGATCGCGACAAAGCTGCGGCCGTTTTCGGCGCTTCATACGTACGCAAATGGATAGATGCCCGCGGCGAACCAGGCCCGCATCGCTTTTTCTTTGGTGGCCGCTACGTTGACCGGCTTGAACGCCGAATGGGCGAATGGAAGATTGCGCACCGCCAGGTCGTCATGGACTGGAACATGAATTCACCCGCCAGTCGCATCCTTGACGAGGGCATGTTCGCGACATTGAGGCTTCGCGGCGTCCGCGGGCGCGCCGATCCTGTTTTCGCGAACATTCCATGAGCCGACCGGCAAGGACCATCAAATGACCGATTTCGACGATGCAGACCTACAGGAACTTGTTGACCGAAAAAGGATCTACGAGGTCCTCACGCGGTACTGTCGCGCGCTCGACCGTTGCGATGTCGACTTGATGAAGTCAGTTTACTGGGATGACGCCCAAGACGATCATGGTGTCTTCAATGGCGGCGCGCAGGAATTCGCCGACTTCATTATCCGTGAAATTCAGGCCTGGTTCGACGTCACAATGCACGCGATAATGAATGTCCACATGGAGCTGAAGGACAACATTGCGTGTACGGAAAGCTATCTCTTCGCGTATCACCTGATCCGGGGAGAGCGGCAAAAAGTCGAGGAGATTTTCGGCTCAACTTACCTTTCCGGCTTTGACTGGTCAAAGGTCGACAGCGTGCCCCATGTGTTCTGGTACGGGGGAAGATACGTCGATCGCTTCGAGAAGCGCGGGAAGGAATGGCGCATTGCCCATCGTCAGGTTGTCATGGACTGGAACCACAATGAAATTTCCACCGGCATCTGGGACGAAGGCATGTTCAAGACATTGACGCTCCGCGGCGAGCGCGGCCACGGCGACGCCGTTTTCAAGAACGCGCCCTGACGATGGAGAGCCGATATGGGACGCCTCAAGAATAAAGTCGCCATCGTTCTTGGCGCCGCAGGACGGGACAATATGGGGCAGGTCATTGCGCGACGATTCGCCGAGGAAGGCGCGTACGTCGTTGTGTCGGGCCGGCATGAGGATGAACTGAAACGCCTCGCCAATGAGATCAGCGGCGCCGCCGCCGTCTGCGACATAACCGTGCGAACCGACCTCGACCGGCTCGTAGAAACTGCAAAGGCGACATTTGGGGGCCTCGACATCGCCGTGAACGCAACCGGATGGGGCCTTGTAAAGCGCTTCGAAAAGACCACGGAAGAGGAACTCGACAAGATTCTCGCCCTTCAATTCAAGGGTCCCTACTTTTATTTTCAGGCTGTCCTCCCGGCAATGGTCGAACGCGGCGGCGGGTCGATCATCCAGATTTCGTCCGCAACCGCATCGGTTATGCTCAATCACCATGCCGCTTATATGGGATCAAAAGCTGGCGCAGACCATGTCGTTCGCTGCGTTGCCTATGAGTACGGACGATATGGAGTTCGCGCCAATTCGATCTCGCCGGGCTTCACGAAGACGCCAATGACGGAGGACGCCGCAAACCTGCCCGGCATGGAGGAGGCGTTTATCAGGGAGTACCCACTTGGCAGGATCGGAACTTCAGAAGACATTGCTGCGGCGTCGGTCTTTGTAGCCTCGGATGAGTGCTTCATGACGGGGCAAAATTTCCAAGTGAATGGTGGGCTCACGCTCCGGCGCAACCCCACGCAAGCGGAGATCAACGCATCGCTCGCCGCGGCCAAGGCCGCCAGCTAGACCTCTAGTCGCCGCAATGGTTCGTCGCCCTTCCAGTCAACGCTCTTGCGGCGAATAAACGCATAGAATCTCGCCAGCGCGTCGCTTTGTTCATAAAGCTCAATCATGCAGCCTTCGCTCTGGCGGGCATCAGCCATCACAAAACGAACGCCGTCGACGGTCTCAGCATCGAGTGCGATCGCCATCTCCTCTTCTTCAGCCGCACTGAGCGCCGCGTCGAGTTGCGGGACAAATACTGCGAGATGGTGAAGCCCTACGGCATCCCTTGAAAACATGTCGCGCACCGCAGACGGCTCGTCCCCATGCTGGTGTATGAGTTCGACCATGACGTCGCCACATTGACCGTAGGCAGATGTATGGTCAAAGGGACGGGCCCGCCCCCTGTGGAGGGATCGGCGCAGTGGAATATGCTCCATCATGTAAAACGGACCGGCGCCGTACGTCACGGCGCAAAACCTGGCCGCAGCGGAAATGTCCGGCGCATGGTAGGCAACTTGAACGACCGGCCCGAATGCCGTTTGGCGCGGCGCGTCAAGAGGCGAGGGAATCATCCCGCGAGATCATTCGCATCGCGGATCGGATTCGACCCGTCCCATGCCTCCGCCGCTTCTCGAACGCGCGCAAAATAATTGTGAATAAACGGAAGGTCTTCAAGAATCTCAATCATGCCCATCATGACTGGCGAGGCGTCGACATAACAGAAACTCAGTGGACCGAACATCCCGCTTGCCGCAACCGGAAAGCCCATCCCCTCGTAACGGGCCACTTCGCTCTTGTAGTCTTCGACAATCACCGCCACGTGATGAAATCCTTCCTGCCCCTTCGGAATGAGGTCGCGATAGCAGGAGGGCGAATCGCAGTGCTGCTCGATGAGTTCAATATGTACGTCGCCTGCTTGCGCCAACGCTGCTGAAAACTCGACTTTCTGCGGCTTCCCGCGATGCATCGGATCGCCGACTTGCGGCCGGTCGAGAATGAAGAATGGCCCGACGCCAAACGTACGCACCCAGCGCTCGGCCGCTTCGTGAACATCGTTCACTACATAGGCTATCTGGACGATTTTATGGTTGATCGATGGTTGCGGCAGGATCATCTGGGACCACTTCAGAGGGTTGATGGGTTTTCAAGGACGGACTTCAGGGCCTTGAGAAATTGTCCGCCCAGGGCACCGTCAATCGCGCGGTGATCGCAGGACAACGAAAGCTCAATAACGCTCTTGAAACCGCCATTTTCGCTGGCGATCCGCTCAATTGAGCCGACAGCGAGGATAGCTCCCATTGGCGGATTGACGACCGCATCGAAGCTCGTGACGCCGTACATGCCGAGGTTGGAAAGGCTGAACGTCCCGCCCTGATACTCGCGCTGCTCAAGTTTTTCAGAGCGCGCTCGATCAACGAGGTCGCGCATCTCCGAGGCAATTTCGTCTACCGTCTTTTCGTCAGCACGACGGACGACCGGCGTCACAAGGCCGCCATCGACCGCGACAGCGACGGATACATCCGCATGTCGAAAGCGATGTATCTCGGTTCCCTTGAAATGGACATTGACGTCGGGCGCCTCGCCCAGGGCGACGGCGCAGGCCTTGATCAGATAGTCGTTGATTGATGGCGCCGGTCCGCCGCCGCCCTTGCGGCGCGCCCGCAATTCTATGAGCGCATCCATAGTCACATTCGTACGCAGATAAAAATGAGGCACTTCACGCGTCGCTTCCGACAGCCGTTTGGCGATCGTACGCCGCATGGAATTTAGCTTTATCACCTCGTGAGGGTTCGCTGCTTCCTTCTGGTCGAGCCCCTGCGCCTTTGCGGCTTGCTCCACGTCTTGCAGGGAGATCCGGCTATTGCGACCGCTCCCCGTGACCAGCGCAAGATCGACGCCGAGAGAAGCCGCCAGTTCGGCCGCTTTCGGAGAAATCGACGCATCGCCCGTCGACGCGGCGCTCCTCGACGACAACGCCGTCTCAGCCGACGCCGCGACGTCAGTATCCGCAAAACCGGCTTCAGCCGGCTTGAACCCGGCAACAAAGGCGTCAATCGCCGCTTCCGTGACGTCGTCTTCGGCGAAGACCGCGATCAACGCCCCGACAGGATAAGCCTCCTCGGCCTTCCCGATCCGACGGCGGAGCGTTCCCGTAAACTCAAGCTCCACATCGTTTGCGATCTTGTCCGTCTCGATTACTGCAAGCAGCTCGCCCTCACGCACTAACTGCCCTTCCGTCGCGCGCCATTCGCGAATGACGCCTTCTTCCATCTCGATGCCCCATTTTGGCATGGTGAAGGGCGTTATTTTTCCGGACATGGCGCCGATCCTATTTGTATCCGACGACCCGACGGACCGCCGTTTCGATCTGCGTTGGACCCGGAACATAGGCGCGCTCAAGGTCTTTCGAGAAAGGCACCGGCGCATGGGGCGCCGTTACCTGCTGGATCGGCGCCTTCAGCGACGAAAAGCCGTGGCTCGCAATGAAGCCGGCGATGTCAGACGCGATCGAACATCGCGGCGGGCACTCGTCAACGACAACCACGCGCCCGGTCTTCTCAACGCTGTCGAGGATGGCGTCTTCATCGAGCGGACTCGTGGTGCGCAGATCGATCAGGTCGCAATTGACGCCATCGGCCGCCAAAGACGCCAGCGCCTTCTCGGCGAACGACACCATGCGCCCCATCGCGATGATCGTGGCGTCGTCACCTTCGGCCACAAGCGACGCCTTGCCGAACGGCAATATGTACTCGCCGTCAGGCACCTCGCCTTTTCGTCCGTACATCGCCTTATGTTCAAAGAACACAACCGGGTCGTCATCGCGAATCGCAGCGGTCAGCAGGCCTTTGGCATCCGCCGGCGTCGATGGCATAGCGACCTTCAGCCCCGGGATCGACGTAATGATCTGGTACATTGTTTGGCTGTGCTGGGCGGCCATGTTCATTCCAGCGCCATACGGTACACGGATGACCACAGGACACTTCGCCTTGCCGCCAGACATGTAGCGAAATTTCGCGGCCTGGTTCATGGTCTGGTCAAGCGCAAGACCGAGAAAATCGGCGAACATGATCTCCGCGACGCCACGCTTTCCGGCGAGCGATGCGCCAACCGCCAGGCCCACGATCGCATTCTCGGAGATCGGCGTGTCGATCACTCGATCTTCGCCGAATTTCGGCAGGAGGCCGCTTGTCACGCCAAATATGCCGCCTGACGCTTCGCGCTCGCCCGACGTGCCGCCAGCGCCGCCGGATACGTCCTCGCCGCAAACGAAAACCGCCGGATCACGCTCCATCTCTCTATGGAGGACCTCGTTCAACGCCTCGCGATATGTCATCACCGCCATGGTCGCGGGCTCCCTATTGATATGAGACGTAAACGTCGGTGGTGACTTCAGCGGCATCTGGCCCTGGCGCAGATCGAGCCCCGTCTACCGCTTCATCGATCAGGGCAAGGACTTCTTCGTCAATCGCGTCGAGCACGGCGGCAACGATCCGGCCTTCGACCCGGTTGCGGAAATTCCGTAGGCAATCCATTTCGGCGCGATGGCGCTTGACCTCGTCCTTAGCCCTGTATTTCTGCGGATCGCCCTCGAAGTGGCCGAAAAAACGCGTCGTCATGAATTCCGCGACGCAAGGCCCCTTGCCGGCGCGGGCGTGGTCGAGAAGTTCGGCCATCGCGTCGTATACAGCAAAATAATCGCAGCCATCGGCCTTGATCGATTTCATGCCGAACGCCTCGGAGCGAGCCGAAATATCCCTCGACCCGACGGCGTAATCGGCGCCGGTATGCTCCGAGTACCCATTGTTCTCGATGACGAATATTGCAGGGGCTTTGATGACGACGGCCATGTTCATCGCTTCAAGAACCGCGCCCTGATTGACAGATCCATCGCCCCCGAATGAGATGGCGACCCGGCCTTCCCCGTCCAGCTTCGCCGAGAGCGCCGCGCCGACAGCGAGCGGCCCGCCCGCGCCAACGATGCCGTTTGCGCCGAGCATGCCCTTGTCGAAATCGGCGATATGCATTGACCCGCCCTTGCCTTTCCCGAGCCCGGTCGCGCGGCCATAAATTTCCGCCATCATTGCCTTCACGTCGCACCCCTTGGCAATGCAGTGCCCATGTCCCCGGTGCGTTGACACGATCAGGTCCTTCTCGTCGAGGTGCTCGCAAACGCCGACGGCGACGGCCTCCTGCCCGGCATACAGGTGGGTAAAGCCCGCGATTTCGCCGGTCATTATCTCTTTATGAAGACGTTCCTCAAACTCCCGGATCGTCTTCATCTGGCGGTAGGCGCGCAAGAGCTGGTCGTCGCTTTGCTGGATGGCCATGTCAGGCTCCGACTTTCGTTTTGCCGCGGGCGTAAGCCCCGGACAGGTAATCCTCGAGCGTCTTGTGGAAGTGGCGAATACGGAGCTCCTGGTCGCCCAGCCAAAGCCCGTCATAGCCTTCGCTGTTCATGCCCTTCTGGACGAAGGGGAGATTGTAGGCGTCCTGGTTGATGACAAGGCCGAGCGACGTCTCGCCATGCCGGTATTGCCTGTGCACGGGACGTTCGTACTCCTCTGCATCGAAATCGACATCCGGCAACTCGAACATCCAGTAGTCAAAGAACATTTTGCCTGGATCATCCGGATGCGGTCGTTGCCGGAACATCATCAGGTCGTCGGCGTGAACGTTCATCGTCACGTTCGGGAAGATAAGATAGTTATAGTCATCTGTTAGCTGATCATCGTTCAGCTCGGAATAGTCCTTGCCCTGCGCGGGACCGTGCTTGCGCTTGAACTTCTGGATCGCCTCGCGGGCGTCATATACCGAACCCTCGTACGATGCCGGGTCCATGCCGGCGTCTCGCATGACGACCTTGATAGGCGGGGGAATCTCAGATGGCGATATCACCCGAGGGCTAAGCACGCCGAAGGCGATGAGATATCGCGTATGGCGTTCGTAGCAATCTATCTGGATGTCGAGATCGTCAAGGTAATAGAGAAGCTGGGGATGCGTCCCCTGGACATGATAGCTTTCATTGAACGCGTCGACCGAAGCCTTCCAGTTGCAGTCCCACTCAACGGTTTTCCATTCCTTCAGGACCATTCTCTCAAAATGGTAGGGGTCGAGATGTTCCGGGATGATCCCAAGATAATCGCGTAAAGGCTCCACGTCCGGATCGAGACTGAACCAGACGAACGATCCCCAAACATCGCAAGGCAATCGCTTGAGGCCGCCGCATGCCGGGGCGCCTTGCGGGAATGTCTCCAGGTCCGGAATATCCTCGAAGCGACCGTCGAGGCGGTACTGCCAGTTATGATACCGGCAGCGAAAACCTTCTGCGCCCTCTTTCGGCCTGTGCGCTCCGTGTACAAGCAGATTTCCGCGGTGCAGGCAGACATTGTGGAAGGCGCGCAGGGAGCGATCCGGCTGGCGCACCAGGAGGATCGATTCCCTGCCGATTTCGGTAACGATGTGATCGCCGGGATTCGGGATGTCATCCTCGCGGCAGCCGAGCAGCCAAACCTTCGTCCACATCGCCTCCCACTCGCGCGTCATATACTCCCGCGAGGTGTAACGCTGCTTCGGGATCAAGTCGTTCGGAAAGTTTGGCCGCGGCGCCGGCTCAACCGGCGTACCCGCCGGCCCGCGCCTTTCGGTCGCGCGCCTAATCTTCTGTGTACGTCGTACTTTCATCGCCGCCTAGAACTGGACCCGCTTGGTGTAGCCGCCGTCGACGACAAGATTGACGCCCGTTACCCAGCTCGCCGCCGCGCTTGACAGGAAGACAATGCAGCTCGCCACTTCCTCCGGCGTGCCGAGCCGGCCAAGCGCGTGGGTTTTCTCGGTACGCTCGTAGAATTTCTCGTTCGACGTCTTTATCATGTCCCATGCGCCGCCGTCGAAATAAATCGGTCCCGGCGAAACGCTGTTGATCCTTATGCCCTTGTCGCCGTGCGCCTGGCTGAGCTGCTTCGCATAAGTGATAAGCGCCGCTTTCATGGCGTTATAGGCCTGCGGGGCCATGAACGTCTCGATCGCGGCCGTTGTCGAAATCATGGTGATCGCGCCGCCGCCGCGTTTCTCCATATGCGGAATAATTGCCTCGCAGCCGCGGACCGTGCCAAGCACGTCAATCTCGAAGTTTTTCCACCAGTTTTTTTCGCTGTCCATGCCGCCGCCGGCGGAAACATTCGGGATGAAAACGTCGACGCCACCGAGTTCGCCAGCCATGGCCTCGATCCAGGCTTCGTACTCTTCCTTGTTCTTGATGTTGCAGGCCGCGCCAGTGACCTTGCCGTCCGCCAGCACCCGCATTTCCTTGATCGCCCGGTTCACGCTCTCAGGCGAGCGCGAACAGATCGCGACGTTTGCGCCTTCCTCCGAGAAGAGGTTCGCGACGCGACGGCCGATCCCCTGCGTTGCGCCGGTGATGAGCACGTTCTTTCCGCGCAGACCAAGGTCCATGACGCCGTTTCTCTCCCTTCGCTCCGCCCTGTCATTCGTATTGATGTTGCAAGCGGTGGTTAAAAGACAATCATGATTGTTTTTTTCTCATCGTCAAGCAGGTTGGTCGTCTGATGGCATTACGGTCCCGCTCAGCCGGCGGGCCGCGAAAGCAACCCATTGTCGACAACAAACTCCGCGCCAGTGATGAACCGCGATTCATCCGAAGCGAGATAGAGAACGAGGTTTGCAACGTCGCTCGGCGCACCAAGCGAATCCGGCGGCAGGACGCCGCTCGTGGGAATATCGATCGGCTTTTCGCCTAGCCGGCCTTGGGCCGTCTGCACCATCGGCGTTTCAATCGCACCGGCGTGCACGGAATTGCACCGGACTGGATAGCCGCTCGCCTGGCAGTGGGCCGCAATCGACTTGGTCATCGAGCGAACGGCCCCTTTAGCTGCCGTATAGGCGAAAAAGATAGGGTATCCGACATGACTGGCCGTGGATGACATATTCACGATTGAACCGCCTTTGCCCTCCTTCAGGAGCGGCAACGCGTATTTGCACCCGAGGAAGACGCCCTCAGACATGACGGCGTTTGCGAACTTGAACTCCTCAAGCGTGCAATCCTCAGGCGTCGAAAGGATCACGACGCCAGCGTTGTTCACCAGAACATCAAGTTGTCCGAAAGCTGAGCGAATATCGTTGATCGCCCGCTTCCAGTCGTCTTCACTGGAAACGTCAAGCCGCATGAAGACAGCCGCCTTGCCAATCTCCTCCGCCGCGGCTTCGCCTTTTTCAACGTTGAGGTCGGCGATCACCACCCTGGCGCCTTCTCGCGCCAGCGCCTTGGCGTCCGCAAGGCCGAGCCCGGAAGCCCCGCCCGTAATCAGCGCGACTTTTCCTTCAACTCTCGCCATTGGCTTCCTCCCTTGCGTCTTTCCATCGCAAACTGAATCGCGCTAGTCGCGCTGCGGCGCACAATTTTTTAATCGCCTTTTCATCAGGCATAGACTAAAATACAATCAGTCGTGAATGTTTTTTTAGGCCGCCAATGAGCACAGCAACAACAGATTTCGCAACCCGTCGCCGCTTGCGCAAAGCGGCGGACGAGAAGCCGCAGCGCGAAATCGGGCGGCAGGCGCAGAAGAGCGCCTCAACGCGCAAGATTATCGTTGAAGCCGCGCTGCAATGCCTGATCAAGTACGGCTACGCCCAGACGACGACGCCGCGCATCGCCGAGGAAGCCGGCCTGTCGCGGGGCGCCATGATGCACCATTTCTCGAACCGGCAGACGGTGATCGAGGCGGCAATCGAATATCTGCATACGAAACGTCTGCGCGCGTTCCGACGGGCCGTGTCGTCCCTGCCGGAGGACCAGCCTCATCTGCATGACGCTCTCGCCGCCTACTGGAAGCACGTTACTCATCCGCTATTCGTGGCGTTCCATGAACTTGCGGTCGCTTCGCGAACCGACCGCGACCTTGAGAAAATTCTTCGCCCGGCGGAACAGGCGTTCTATCGTGAATGGTACAATCTGGCGGTCGATCTTTTTCCCGAATGGCAAAGCGATACGGCGAAGTTCGACCTCGCGCTCAACCTGGTCCAGGTGACGCTGGAGGGCCTTGCCATCCGGCGGTTGTCCGCATCCCTCGACCCGGCCGCGGAAGACCGGCTTTTCGACTACCTCGAAGAATGCCTGCGCAGCCTGATGCCGTCAGCAATGCAGGAATCAAAGCAATACGCGCGTCGTGGAAATGGCAAGAGCCTGTCGGCGACGCTTGCTGAATAGGCTGCGTACGCAGGCCTGACCGCTCGCCGAGGCGCGCCCGGAGGCAAGAAGTGGCCGACGACCTGATTCTCCATCACCACGACCCTTCGCCATTCGCTGAGAAAATCCGAAAGGCTTTCGGGATCAAGCGGCTTGCCTGGCAATCCGTACAAATACCAATGGCGATGCCCAAGCCCGACCTTACCTGCCTGACCGGCGGCTATCGCGGCACGCCGGTGCTTCAGATCGGGGCTGACATTTATTGCGACACCAGGCTGATCATCGACGTCATTGAGCGGCGCGCGCCGACGCCGCCCTTGTTCCGGTCGGGGCAACTTGCAAACTTCGGGCTGCAGAACTGGAGCGATGACGCCGTCTTTCCGCCCGGCGCCGCCCTTGCCATGCACGAAAACGCCGACAACTTGCCTGGGGGGCTCATCAAGGAACGGCAACAGTATTTCGCGAATCTCGACTTCGACCGGTTTGCCATCGATGCGCCGCATTTTCGCGCCCAGTTCCGCGCGCAGGCGGCGCTGGTCGAAGCTCAGCTCTCGGATGGGCGGGATTTTCTGTTCGGATCCGCGCCCGAGTGGGCGGACATCAACGCGTTCTTTCCGATCTGGATGGCGCGCGGCCATTTCCCAAGCGCCGAACGCTTGCTCGAGGGCATGACTCGCCTCGCCGCATGGCGCGACCGCATGGACGAGTTCGGGACCGGCGCGCGCACAGACCTCTCGGCCGAAGACGCCCTGGCGGTCGCCCGCCGTGCGACGCCATCAGGCATCGGCCCTGATACGGGTCGACTGGATGAGAGCGGCGCGCAACCTGGCGACGCAGTGACGGTGTTTCCGGTCGAACACCCGGAAACTGCGGTCGCAGGACGGCTCGAGGCTGCCGGCGACACCGAAATCATCATTTCCCGCGCCCATGAGCGGACCGGCGACGTCGCCATTCACTTCCCGCGCATCGGCTACCGGATCAATCCATCGACCTGACGCCCTAAAAGAAACAATCACGTTTGTTTGTTTCAGCTCGCCAGTGTGCTAGCATCCCGAAAAGGGCGCGCAGACGCCGGCTGCAACTGCAAGGGAGACGACCATGGCGGATGGTTTCAAGGCGGAATGGCCGATGGATCTGAAGGCGCCGCCTGAGAGTCTTGAGGCGAAGCAGCCGAGGCCAACCGATATCGGCCGTGATGTGGTCGACCCATCGCGGTACTACTCGCGCGAGTTCATGGAGAAAGAGTGGACTCATTTGTGGCCGCGGGTGTGGCTTCTCGCGGGCGTCACCTCCGACATCAAGGAACCGAACGACTACGTCGTATTCACTCACGGCCACGAGCAATTCATCGTTGTTCGCCAGAGCGATGGAAGCGTCAAGGCGTTCTTCAATGTCTGCCCGCACCGCGGCAATCGCGTCTGCATGAACGACCACGGCAGCGTCCCGAAGTTCTCCTGCCCGTTCCACGGCTGGCAATTTGAAACAAACGGGAAGCTTCATCGCATCACGGACGAAGAAACTTTCGACGCTGGCCTGATCGCACATCGACCCGGCCTGACCGAAGTGCGTTGCGACGTGATTGGCGGCCTCATCTTCATCAACATGGATGGCAAGGCGCCGCCCCTCAGGGAGTGGGTCGGATTCCCGGAAGGCTACATCGAAAACTATGAGATCGAGAAAATGAATGTCGTGCGCCATGTCCGCACCGAGTGGCGCGGCAACTGGAAGACCGGCGTGGACGCATTCTACGAAACCTATCACCTGCCGCATATCCATCCCCAGACCCAGGGCGTCATGGAGGACTTCAGCCAGATTGATCTCTATCCGAACGGCTTCAGCCGGATGATCGTGCCGATCGGGGTGAAATCGCATCGAATGTCCGACCAGTCGTCGATCGATCCGTACCAGCAGCACATGATGATGGAGGCCGGCATCGACCCCGCCGCGTTCAAGGGAACGGCGAAGGAGGTTCGCGAGGCGATCCAGCAGGCAAAGCGCGCCCGCGGCAAGCGCTTCGAGCTCGACTACTACGACAGGTTGACGGATGGCCAGCTGACGGACAGCTGGGCGAGCGGATACTTCCCGAACGTCCAGATCGGCATGCATCCCGAAGGCGTCTTTATCATGCGGTTCACGCCGCATCCGACCGACCCCGAGCGGTTCTACTACGACAACATGACGCTGTTCAGGCATGTCGAGGACCCAGGCTATTCCGTGCCGGCGTGGATGGGCTTGCCGGAGGGCGTCGACGTGACTGGCGAGATTCGTCCGGAGGTTGAGCATTACGCGATCGGCGACGATGTCGATCTCGGCGAGGTGCTCAATCAGGATGTGGAGCTTGTCCACGCCGTGCAGGAAGGCGTCAAGTCCAGGGGTTTCCGCGGCCCGATCTGGTGCGAGCAGGAAGACCGGCTGCGCCATTTCCACCGCGAGCTTGACCGCTACATGAACGGCGAAAAATAGGCGCCGCGGCAGGCGCACTTCAGCAACAGGCGACATCGAAATGGCGAAAGACTGGCGGGACATCCTGACGACGGTCGGGCGGAACAATACGGCGCTGGCGAAGGCTGCTCCCGACGCGATGAAGGCGTTTGCCGGACTTGCCGGCGCGGCGACCGCCGACGGCGCGATCGACAAGAAAACAAAGGAGCTGATGGCCGTCGCGATTTCCATCTGCATACGGTGCGATGGCTGCATCGCCTATCACGCCCACAGCGCAATCCGCGCCGGCGCGACGCGCGAGGAGATGGTCGAAACAATTGCGCTTGCCGTGGAGATGGGCGGCGGCCCCTCGACTGTTTACGGCGCCGACGCCTTGCAGGCCTACGACCAGCTGTCGTCCTAACTCAAGCTTCCCGGCAAGAATTTTTCCAGGAGGTCGAAACTAGGCGGATGGCGACCCAGCCGCACTTTCTGGCGTCGGCGCAGCCAGGTCGCGGCGAAGCGGACTGCGGCGATAGCCGTACGCCGCGTAGACGATGGCGCCGATGACTGACCAGATCCCGAACCGCACCCAGGTGGTCGCCGGGAGGCTGATCATCAGATAGCCGCAACTTGCCACCGCCGCCGGCCCCACAAACCACAGCACCGGCGTGCGAAATGGTCGAACGATGTCGGGACGGGCGCGACGCAGGATCATGACGCCGAGCGACACGGCGACGAACGCGAACAAGGTGCCTATGTTCGACAACTCGGCGATCGCCCCTAATGGCAGGAAACCAGCGACGCCGGCGACGCCAATCCCCGTGAGCAATGTGGCGATCTGCGGCGTGCCGTGGGCCGCATTTATCCGGGACAGGAATGTTGGCAACAGGCCGTCTCGCGCCATGACGAAAAATATGCGGGCCTGGGCGAAGATCAGCACAAGCAAGACCGTCGTAATGCCTGCGAGCGCGCCTGCCGCGACCACCGCCGCGCCAAAATCGTAGCCAATCAACCGAAGCGCAAAGGCGACGGGCTCCTTGACGTCCAGCGACGTATAGGGCGCAACGCCGGTCAGCACCGCGGCGACCGTAAGATAGATCGCCGTGCAGATGAGAAGCGAGGCAATAATGCCGATTGGCAGATTGCGCTGGGGATCGCGCGTTTCTTCGGCCGCAGTCGCGACGGCGTCGAAGCCAATATAGGCGAAGAAAATGATCGCAGCGCCGGTCGCGATGCCCTGCCAGCCGAAAGGCGCGAAGGGCGTCCATAAATCTGCGTCGACTTTTGGCCCTGCGAGCGCAAGAAACAGCAGTATTGCAAATAGTTTGACAAAGACGAGCGCGGCATTGACGCGCGCACCATGCCGGACGCCGTTGACAAGCAACCCCGTGACCAACAAGGCAATAGCCGTCGCCGGAACGTCCATGACGCCGCCTTCTGCGGGGACATTGGTGATCGCCGCCGGCAGGACGACCCCCAGTTGCCCGAGGATGCCGGTAAAGTATCCCGACCATCCCGCCGCGACGGCGCCTGCGCTGACCGCGTATTCAAGGACGAGGTTCCAGCCGACGATCCACGCGACCGCCTCGCCCATCGTCGCATAGGAATAGGTGTAGGCGCTGCCCGAGACCGGAACCATCGCAGCGAGTTCGGCATAGACCAGCGCCGCAAAAGCGCACGCAAGGCCGGCCAGAGCGAATGACAACATCAGTCCGGGTCCGGCGTATCTGGCCGCCGCCACGCCGGTAAGCACGAAAACCCCTGTACCGATGATGCAGCCGATGCCCAACAGTGTGAGGTCGACTGCGCCAAGCGTGCGCTTGAGAGACGAATGTTCGCCGCCGCCGAGGCTTTCGACGGAACGGATGCGGAGCCATTGCATACGGCCCCAGTCCCCGCAGGCGCGCCCGGCATCGGGCTCATCAAAACGCCGCGCCTTAGAGAATCCGCCGGCGCGGTCGCCTCGTCAATGGGTTTTGCGAAGTGGACGAAAATTTAGGTCGGGCGGCGCCCTGCCGGAACGGCATGTATCTGTTTGACGTGCGCCATGCCGAATGAAGAGGGGTGTTCGTCCCTACAGGAATAATCTATATGAACGTCGCTGCAACCAGCGCGCGGCGATTGACCCCGCCGCGACCGCCGGCCGCGACTCGCAAGCAACCCGCCGAATGAACAGCTGCCAGCTATAGCATTCCCAGACGCCAAGGAACCAAATTGACCCTCTACGCGATGCTGATCGGCGGATTGATCGTGCTTGTTCTCGGCGGGGATCTTCTGGTTCGCGGCGCGTCAGGAATTGCGGGCCGCCTCGGCGTCTCGCCGCTCCTCATCGGCCTCACTCTCGTGGGCTTTGGAACGTCGACGCCCGAACTTGTAACGAGCCTCCAGGCCGCTTTCGCCAATTCCCCGGGTATCGCCATCGGGAATGTAGTCGGCAGCAACATCGCCAACATCCTGTTGATCCTCGGCGTCGCTGCGTTGCTGCACCCGATTGTCGTCGACAAGGTCGCGTTCCGGCGAGACGGCGCGGTGCTGGCGGCCGTCTCGCTGATGTGCCTTGCCGTCGTGCTGGTGGGCCGATTGCATCCGGCGGCCGGCGCCGCCTTTGTCGCCGCCCTCGCCGGCTACATTTTATTCTGCATCCGGCAGGAGCGATCACACCAGGCGGCGGCGACGCCGCCGGCGGTTGAGGTCGCCGAAGCAGCCGTCCCGGACGCGGACCTCACTGAAGGAGGCGGCGCGTTCAGCAGTTCGATGGCGGCAAGCGCCGGCTTCATGATCGTGGGTCTCGCGCTCACGGTGCTTGGCGCGAAATGGCTGGTCGCAAGCGCGATCGAACTTGCCTCGAACCTGGGCGTCTCCGAGGCCGTCATTGGACTGACGGTCGTCGCGGTAGGCACCTCCCTGCCGGAGCTCGTGACGTCCGTCGCCGCGGCGCTGCGACGCCAGAATGACATCGCTTTCGGCAATATCGTCGGCTCCAACATCTACAATGTGCTGTTCATCCTCGGCGTGACGGCCCTTGTGCGCCCGATTGAGGTGGCGCCATCGATCGCGACGTTCGACATCTGGGTGATGCTGGGCGCGACCGCCGCGTTGCTTGCAATGGCCGCCACAAACTGGCGCGTCTCGCGGGCCGAGGGCGGCGTTCTCCTTGCCGGTTATATTGCGTACACGGCGTGGCTGGGCCTCCCGATCATTGCCGGCGGCGCTGCCTGAGGCGCTGCGCGTAGACTCGCGCAATGGGCGTCCTGAGAGTCCGAGGGTCGATGGCATGGTGGGCGGTGACGGGTTCGAACCGCCGACCTACTGGGTGTAAACCAGCCGCTCTTCCAGCTGAGCTAACCGCCCGTAGCGACGCAACATGCGTCGCGTCGTAAAACGCGTGAGACGAACACGCATCGCCAGCGCGGGATATACCGGCCAACGCCAATGACGTCTATGGCATCGCGGCTGCGGCTGAGGCGATGGCCGCCCCAACGCGCCGCGATCATTTCCCCAGACGCATGAACGGGACGCCGAGGGCTGCCCCCGCCTGCGTCCCGCTTCGTGCACACCATTAGCCCGTCGGGCTCGCGACCCTGAGAAACCCGCGTCTACCGTTCGGCAGGGTTGCGCCGGACTATTGTCGCGCGGCGATCCCTGACGACCAACCGCCGCCCGCCTGGCAAGAAAACGCCCTAGTTCAGTGCGTCTTTCAGGCCCTTGCCGGCTGAGAACTTCGGCTGGATCGACGCCGGGATCTGGATCGTCGCGCCCGTACGCGGATTGCGACCTTCCCGTGCGGCGCGCTTTGCCGCGGAGAATGTCCCGAAACCGACGAGACGAACGTCGTCGCCTTTTTTCAGCGCGTCGGTGATGGCGTCAAATACGGCGTCGACGGCTTTGGCGGCGTCCGACTTGGTAATCCCCGCCATGTCCGCAACGCGGTCGATGAATTCATTTTTGTTCATTGTCGGCCCTTTCAGCTATGCACGACGGTCTGCCGCGATTCTGGGGAGGTTAATACATCCGCAGCCGAACCGTCCAAAATGACATCGCCGCCACCGCGACGACGCCTTGGCGTCGATGCCGAAGACGCCACTAAGGCATTGATCTCAAGTCTTTTTCCGATTCAACCGTAGATTCCGCCGAAGCTGGTTCATCCGCGCGCAGCGCGCGCCAGACATCAAATTCGTGGGCGATCGAACGATCGATCAGCAGCCGCCAGACCGGTTCGGCGATATCCGGAGGCAGATCTTCCCTCGCCGCGGCCGCCAGGACCTTCGAGACGACTTCCTCGATCCGCCACTCGAGCCGGACGTCATCGACCCGACCCTTGATGCGCCCTGCCGCCTCGATATAGCGCGTTCGTTCCGCGAGCAGGGCAACGACGATCCGGTCGAGCCGATCAATCTCCGCACGAACCTCGGACATCTCGCGGCAGTCCTCGGCGGAAACGGCGCTGGTGGGGAAGGCGTAGCCGCCCTGTCGTTCGGTCATGGCGCGAGTTCCTAATGCGAAAACGCGCCGCAAGGAAACCCCTTGCGGCGCGGCGTTTTTGCGTCTTCGCAGGCGCAGCCGCCAGCGCGACCGCACCTAATGGGCGACCATGCCCGATCCGTCTTCCTCGCCGGCCGCGGGCGCCTGTGCGGTTGCCGGCGGCGTCCACTTGATCGGCGTCAGCCGACCGGTGAGCGCGTGGCCAAGGACATCGTCAACCGTCCGTACCGGGATGATAGTCAGGTTGTTCTTGACGTTGTCCGGAATGTCCGCAAGGTCCTTTTCGTTCTCCTCGGGGATCAGCACGGTCTTTATCCCGGCGCGCAGCGCCGCGAGTAGCTTCTCCTTCAGCCCGCCAATCGCAAGCACCCGGCCGCGCAGGGAAATCTCCCCGGTCATGGCGATATCCTTGTGCACGGGCAGGCCCGTCAGTACGGAAACGATCGCGGTCGCCATGGCGACGCCCGCCGACGGACCGTCCTTCGGCGTTGCGCCCTCGGGCACGTGGATGTGGATGTCGGTCTTGTCGAACTCGGGCGGTTCGATGCCGAACTGCGTCGCGCGGCTGCGCACGTAGGACGACGCGGCAGAGACCGATTCCTTCATGACGTCCTTCAGGTTGCCGGTCGGCGTCATCCTGCCCTTGCCCGGCATGCGCACTGCCTCAATCGTCAGGATATCGCCCCCGACGCTTGTCCAGGCGAGACCTGTGACGATGCCAACCTGGTCCTCTCCGTCAATTTCGCCATAGCGGTACTTCGGCACGCCGGCGTACTCGCCGACGATCTCCTTCGTGACCTCGACGCTCGTCCGCTTCTTTGTCTCGATGTCGCGCACCGACTTGCGGGCGAGACGCGCAATCTCGCGCTCAAGGCTCCGCACGCCCGCTTCGCGCGTATAACGACGGATCAGTTCGCGCAAGCCATCGTCTGTCACGCGCCATTCTTCCTCGGAAAGGCCATGCTCTTTCCGCTGCTTCGGAATGAGGTGCCGCTTGGCGATTTCCATTTTCTCGTCCTCGGTGTAGCCGGGGATACGGATGATCTCCATCCGGTCGAGCAGCGGTTGCGGCATGTTGAGGCTGTTCGCCGTCGTAACAAACATCACGTCGGAGAGGTCATAGTCGACCTCAAGATAATGATCCGTAAACGTCGCATTCTGTTCCGGATCGAGCACCTCCAGCAGCGCCGAAGACGGGTCGCCCCTGAAGTCATGGCCCATCTTGTCGATTTCATCGAGCAGGAACAGCGGGTTAGACTTCTTTGCCTTCTTCATCGACTGGATGACCTTGCCGGGCATGGAGCCGATATAGGTTCGGCGGTGGCCGCGGATTTCAGCCTCGTCGCGCACGCCGCCGAGTGACACGCGCACGAACTCACGGCCTGTCGCCTGGGCGATCGACTTGCCAAGAGACGTCTTGCCGACGCCCGGCGGGCCAACGAGACAAAGGATCGGTCCCTTCATCTTGCTCATGCGTTTTTGCACGGCGAGATACTCGAGGATCCTCTCCTTGACCTTTTCAAGCCCGTAATGATCTGTATCCAGAATTTCTTCGGCCTTCTCGAGATCGCTCTTGACCTTCGACTTGTTGCTCCAGGGAATGGACAGCAGCCAGTCGAGATAATTGCGCACCACGGTCGATTCCGCCGACATCGGCGACATCTGGCGCAGCTTCTTCAGCTCTGATTCCGCCTTTTGCTTGGCTTCCTTCGACAGCTTCGTCTTGGCGATGCGCTCCTCAAGCTCAGCAACTTCATCGCGACCATCGTCGCTCTCGCCCAGCTCCTTCTGGATCGCCTTCATCTGCTCGTTGAGGTAGTACTCGCGCTGCGTCTTCTCCATCTGCCGTTTGACGCGGTTGCGGATCTTTTTCTCGACCTGGAGGACGCTCATCTCGCCTTCCATCAGGCCGTAGACCCGCTCAAGCCGCTCGGCGACGCCAAAAATTTCAAGCAGCTCCTGCTTTTCGGCAATCTTGATGTTGAGGTGCGATGCGATCGTGTCGGCAAGCTGCGCCGGCTCCTCGATCTGATTGACCGAGACGATCACTTCGGGCGGCACCCGCTTGTTCAGCTTTACGTATTCCTCGAACTTCGACGTCACAGATCGCGACAACGCGTCCGTCTCGGACTCGTCGGCCGATATCTCTACCGGCGTCTCGATCTCGGCCTCGAAGAAATCGTCAGTCCGCACGAACTTGACGATCCGCGCGCGCCCTTCCCCCTCGACAAGCACCTTGACGGTGCCGTCCGGCAACTTCAGCAACTGAAGGACAGACGCGACGACGCCTATCTCGTAGATGTCGTCCGTTGAAGGATCGTTGTCGGCGGCGTCCTTTTGCGACACCAGAACGATCTTGCGGTCGTTCTCCATGACATTCTCGAGGGCGCGTACGGATTTTTCCCGCCCGACAAACAACGGCACGACCATATTGGGAAACACGACAATGTCGCGCAGCGGCAGCACGGGCAGGATCAATGGATCAGTCATTCACTTTCCTATCGGTTCGCATCCCCGCGACAGCGGGCGATCGATGCGCATGCAGTCCCTTTAGAGCGACTCGAAGTTTCCGACGTCCCTTCGGCGCGCGGCGACCAGCGCCCGAAGTATGTGGCGACGGCCCGCACGGTTTCAACTGGCCAGGCAAGCGCCCGTTAATCCTAAAGGTTCCTGATTAAGGCGACGTTCCGCAAGTCGCAGGCGCGCCTTAAATTCGACCTGTTGGGGAAAAATCGCGACGCCCGGGAAGCGCCGGCGGCAAGCAAACGGCCCGTTCTTTGACGAACGGGCCGCGCCATGAAGATTTTGCCGCAGGGGCCAGGGAGGCCCATTCTCGCATGGCTTAGGCCGATGCGTCCGCCTCGGCCGTCTTGTCCTTACGGTCCTCGTAGATCAGCAGCGGCGCTGCATTCCCTTCGACGACCTCTGCGTTGACGACAACTTCGACGACGCCGTCCATGGTCGGCAGCTCGAACATCGAATCAAGCAGGATGCCTTCCATGATCGAGCGCAGGCCGCGGGCGCCGGTCTTTCGGGCGATCGCCCGCCGCGCAATCTGCGCCAGCGCATCTTCGGAGAAGGTGAGCTTCACGTCCTCCATCTCGAACAGGCGCTGGTACTGCTTGACGAGCGCGTTCTTCGGCGACGTCAGGATCTCGATAAGCGCGCTTTCATCGAGGTCTTCGAGCGTCGCGATCACCGGCAGACGTCCAACGAATTCCGGGATGAGGCCAAATTTCAGGAGGTCTTCCGGTTCGACTTCGCGCAACACTTCGCCAACGCGGCGGTCGTCAGGCGATTTTACGTCGGCGGCGAACCCGATCGAGGTGCCGGTGCCGCGCGCGGCGATGACCTTTTCCAGGCCCGCAAATGCGCCGCCGACAATGAAAAGTATGTTCGTCGTGTCGACCTGCAGGAACTCCTGCTGCGGATGCTTGCGCCCGCCCTGTGGCGGCACGGAGGCGACCGTGCCTTCCATGATTTTCAAAAGCGCTTGCTGGACGCCTTCGCCCGAGACGTCCCGGGTGATCGACGGATTGTCCGATTTGCGCGAAATCTTGTCGACTTCGTCGATATAGACGATGCCGCGCTGGGCCCGCTCGACATTATAGTCAGCAGACTGAAGAAGCTTCAGGATGATGTTTTCGACGTCTTCGCCCACATAGCCCGCCTCGGTGAGGGTCGTCGCATCGGCCATCGTGAACGGCACGTCGAGGATGCGCGCGAGGGTCTGGGCAAGCAGCGTCTTGCCCGACCCGGTGGGCCCGACGAGCAGGATGTTCGACTTGGCAAGCTCGACGTCGTTGTTCTTGGTGGCGTGATTCAAGCGTTTGTAGTGGTTGTGAACCGCGACGGAAAGCACCCGCTTGGCGTGGTTCTGGCCAATCACGTAATCGTCGAGCACGCCCTGGATGTGCTTTGGCGAAGGAACGCCGTCGCCGGCCTTCACCAGCGAAGACTTCGATTCCTCGCGTATGATGTCCATGCACAGTTCAACGCATTCATCGCAGATGAATACCGTCGGCCCGGCGATCAGTTTGCGCACCTCGTGCTGGCTCTTGCCGCAGAAGGAGCAGTAGAGGGTGTTCTTGCCGTCGCCGCCCCCGCTTTTTCCACCAACCTTGCTCACGCTGCTCTTACTCCCTGCGGCCATCGCAGCTGCGAGGCCCTTGTGTCGATCCGGCAGGTCGCCGGCGTCCAATGCGTTGACGCCGATCCGGCGCCGGTCACGTTCCGGGCGGTGCGCCCCGGGAAAGCGGAAACCGCCATCCGGTACTGTCGCCCTATTTTCCGGCCCTGAAAAGGACCCAACCGGATACGAACTTGCCGCGTCCCGGCGTCGGTGGCGGCTTTCGGCCCCGCCGACGGCATTTTCATCTCGCCTGGCCCGGCCGACGCCCGCGACGTTTTCCGGACGCCGGCAACCTCGACGCGAATTCCCGCGCTATTCGACCCTAACCGCAGTTAGCTCACAATCGCCAACCTGCACTGCACGAATTGCGCCAAAAACAGCAATAATCGCGACATCGACGCCGCCGGAACGTAAACGCCGGCGGCGAAATCCAATCGCATCACGTGACGGGTCGCCAATCAATAGCCTTGGCCGCTTCCTGAACGTCAGTCCTCATCCGGCGCAGCGCGCTGGTCGATCACCTTGTCGACGAGGCCGAACTCAACGGCTTCTTCCGGATCCATGAAGTGGTCCCGATCAAGGGTCCGCTCAATAACCTCATAGGGCTGGCCGGTGTGCTTCACGTAGATTTCATTGAGTCGCCGCTTGATCTTGATGATGTCCTGGGCGTGACGCTCGATATCCGACGCCTGGCCCTGGAACCCGCCCGACGGCTGGTGAACCATGATCCGCGAGTTCGGCAGGGAGAACCTGAGGTCCTTCGCGCCGGCGGTGAGCAGCAGCGAGCCCATCGAGGCCGCCATGCCCGTCACCATCGTCGAGACGGCGGGCCGGATGAACTGCATCGTGTCATACATTGCCATGCCGGCCGACACCGACCCGCCCGGCGAGTTGATATAGAACGATATTTCCTTCTTCGGGTTCTCTGCTTCGAGGAACAGGAGCTGGGCGACCACAAGGGTCGAGACCGCGTCGTTCACGGGCCCGGACAGGAAAATGATCCGCTCCTTCAGTAGGCGGGAATAGATATCAAACGCGCGTTCGCCGCGGCTCGACTGCTCGACCACCATCGGGACGAGGGTATTCATATAGATTTCGCGGGGGTCTTTCATCTCGGGGGCTCGTTCTCCAATAGGCGGCGCGGATGGCGTGCCGTGGCGGTGGCGGGTCAAAAAAGGGCCGCGTCGGACGACGCAACCGACGGACGCTCAAGTCCGCGATCGAAGGCCCGGCGGCGCCCCACGACCAGCGGCCGCAAGGCTGAGCCTAAGCGATCAAACCTTAACGCCAGACCACCGGCGCGACACAAAGCCGACGGAGCTCGTGAGGTAGGCGGCGTTGCAAAGGTGCGCAAGAGGAGCCGCACATAGTGAGCCGGGAAGGGAAGATGCGAATGCATTCCCGGCGGCGGACCGGCACAGGCAGACTGGCACAGGCAGACTGGCACATGCGGCCCGGAACTGGGAGCCTGGAACTGGCAGCCCGGCTTTGCGCATGGACCCGCCGCGCCTTGCACGGCGCGTCGCCTGATCGCTAGCTGTCCTTGCCGTCCGGATCCTCGTACAGGCGCTCCTTTGGCACCGGCTTATCGGTCACCGTCGCGCGCTCGACGATAAAATCGACAACCCGCTCCTCAAAAAGGGGCGCCCGGATCTGGGCGACCGTCTCGGGATTATTGGCGAAATACTGCAGCACCTGCTGGGGCGTCACGTCCTGCCCCTGCATCTGGAGGATCTGCGCCTCGCGCATGGCCTGCTGTTGGACGGCGCGCTGAAGCTGCTCATTCGGCACCTGGACGCCGGCCTTTTTGCCGATCTCCGCGAGAACGAGCCCGAGGCGCACCCGACGCTCGGCGATCTTGCGATACTCCGCCTTCAGTTCCTCCTCGGACTTGTCCTTGTCCTCGTCGTCCAGTTCCGCGCCTTCAAGCTGCGCCCAGATCTGGTCGAACTCCTGATCGACCATGCTCTTCGGCAGGTCGAACGCGTGCGCCTCGTCGAGCTTGTCGAGAAGCGCGCGCTTGAGGTGGTTCCTTGAAGCGGACTTGTGCTCGGACTCGATCCGCTCGCGCAGACTGTCTTTCAGGGCGGCGAGATCGTCGAGGCCGAACTTCTTGGCGAACTCGTCGTTCACCTCGATGTCCTTCGCGACCTTCACTTCGTGCACATGCACGTCGAACTCCGCGTCCTTGTCGGCGAGGTCGCCGACCCGGTACTCCGCCGGGAATCGCACCTTGACAACCTTTTCGTCGCCCGGTTTTGACCCGACGAGTTGCTCCTCGAAGCCCGCGATAAAGGCGTCGGAGCCGAGAACGAGGCTGTGGCCGTCGCCGCGACCGCCTTCGAATTCCTCGCCATCGATCTTGCCGACAAAATCAATAACGACGAGATCGCCTTCTTCGGCGGCCTTCCCGTCGATCGCTTCGTAGTCCTTGTTCTGGTCCGCAAGCTGCTTCAGGCGCTCATCGACCTCTTCGTCCGCAACGTCGGCGACGAGCCGGGTCAGCGTGAGGCCGGCGACGTCCATCGCGTCGAATGCGGGCAGGACTTCGGCATGGACTTCGTATTCGAGGTCCGCCTTGCCGGCCATGACCGCTTCGATGTCGCCATGAAAATGCGGGTGCGGGGGCTGCGCCGGCGTCAGGTCGCGCTCGGCGAACGCCTTTGCCGAGGTCTCGGAAATCACCTGCTGCACGATTTCGCCCATGACGCCACGGCCGTACATCTTTTTCAGGAAAGAGATTGGCGCCTTGCCCTTGCGGAAGCCCTTGAGCTGGACATTGCCCTTCATGGTCTCAAGCCGGGCGACAAGCTTGGCGTCCAGCTCCGATGCCGGGACCTTCACCATGAACTTGCGCTCCAGCCCTTCGGCCGACTTTTCAATTACTTCCATCTAGGCGCCGCCTTCTTGATATCCGTTCGATCGTCGCCGTCCCCGGCCGGGAACGACGATCTGAATTTCCTTGGTGCGGATGAGAGGACTCGAACCTCCACGGGTCGCCCCACTGGAACCTAAATCCAGCGCGTCTACCAATTCCGCCACATCCGCAAAATCAAGAGCGAAAACCGCACGGAGACCGCATGCGCGGCGTCGCCCAAGGCCAGTCGAAGGGCGCTCTATAACAGCTCGGGCGGCCCTGTCGAGGCCGCGAGAATCAACAAGCTTTGATCTCCAGAAGGAAATTCCAAAATGGTGCTGGGCGCGAGATAGCCCGAATCGCGCGCACAGAAGCAGCGCTGCGTGCCTTGTCGCAATTGCACATCTTCGTCATAGTTGATGTGATCTGGAACGGGGAGTTGTTCCGGTCTCATGCGGGAGAGCCGAAGTCCGCTTCGAGCTCCGCTGATCAAGGGGGGGGGTAGTGAGTGGACCTGGTATTTGAAACGCTGACGAACGCATTAGCGTTCGGAAAATCAGTCGTCGATTGGTTCGAGCAGCTGCCGCAACTCGGTCAGGTTGCGATTGAAATTGCCGCGGCTGTAGTTCTCACGGCATCCAGCACGATCAGCAACCCGGCAAGTTTTCTCCGCTTCCTATCACTTCGGTCGTTGCGGCGGCTATTCGTAAGGCGTTTTTTCATAGCCGTCCCAATGACAGCCCTTCAGTCAGACGATCCGAATTCAACGCAAGCCGCCTACACTAAAGTCCGCGAATTGGTGCAGCAGGTAGATGAGGAAATACGCAAACGAAAACGGTTTCCGCTGACGAGAGTGCGCGTCTACTCAGCAGTGCTTGATCAAAAGCGGGGTCTGTTCAGATCAATAGATTCCCGGGAGAATTTTAGCGACTTAGCGTCATCAGAACCTTCGATTCGAGAGGCAATCAATCAGATTGAAAAGGCTGACGAGTTTTTCTTGATAAATGTCGATAAACGCTCTTCAAGTGTCATATTCGAACTTGGGATAGCGTTCGCACGCAGACTGCCAATATCGATTTTTTCCTTTCAGGATGTCGGCCTACCAATCCTGGTAGAGGACCTTGATAAGCATGGTAAGAAAAAACGGTATTCTCATGTAAAGATTTACCGCCTCAGGACTATCGATGACGTGTTACCGACTGTGAGAGGAGGCACTAGTTTCAAAATGCACGCAGATTACGTGGATGCATCTCCAAGTTGGCAAACCGAGAACCAAAGCTATTTGCTTGAGCGATAGTCAGACAGAATCGCCTCATACCACGCGACGTCGTGAAAGTTGCCGAGCTTGAAGCCGACCTCATTCAGCAATGCGACGCGGCGAAAGCCGGCCGAACGGTGCAGCGCTTCCGAACTCTCATTGGGGACGACGATGAGCGCATACGCGCGGTGCAGACCCGCCGTCGCAAGTTTCGGCAACAGCTCCGCATACAGCGCCCGGCCGACGCCGCGCCCATGGGCCGCCGGGGCGACGAACACGGACGTTTTCACCGAACTCGCATAGCCCGGCCTTGGATCGAACGGCGCGGCGAACGCGTACCCGACAAGCTGGCCGTCGATGTCGGCGGCAAGAAACGGATGCCTGGGGTCGTCGCGCCGGCTCTCGATAAGCGCGGCGCGGTCCTCCCGGGAATAGGGTTCCGTTTCAAAAGTCGCCGGCGAGGACAGGATCAGGGGATTGTATATCGCGTTGACGGCGTCGGCATCGGCGCCGATGGCGGCCCTCACCTGGACGTTCATCGGCCCTTGCCTCCTCTTTGCGGCGCCGAAGGCGCGAACAGCGCCCTGAACACCGACGGCAGCGCCCCGGGCAGATCCTCCGCGATCAGGCCGCGCCCCAGCGCCTGTCCGCACGCGCCGTGCAACCAGGCCCCGGCGCACGCAGCTTCGAACGACGGCATGGCCTGGGCGATCAGGCCCGCGATGAAGCCGGCGAGCACGTCGCCTGACCCGGCAGTTGCAAGGTCCGCAGGGGCGTTGGCGTTGATGGCCGCCCGCCCATCCGGCGCGGCGATGACGGTATCGGGCCCTTTCAGCAGAACGACGCACCCTGCCCGCGCCGCCGCGTCCCGGGTGGCGGTCAGCTTATCCCGCACCGCCGCCTCCGCGAGGTCCGGGAATACCCGCGCGAACTCGCCCGCGTGCGGCGTCAGGACATCGCGCTCGGTCGCGAGGCGGAACAGCGCCTCAGGATCGGCCGCGAACGAGGTCAGCGCGTCGGCGTCGAGAACCCGTCCGGCCCCGCTGGCCGCCGCGCAGAGATTGCGGGTCCGCTCGCCAACGTCCGTCCCCGGCCCGATGACCGCGGCGCGAACGCGGTCCGCCGCGACAAAATCGCCGAAGTCGGCGGGCGTATCGATCGCCCTGACCATCGCCGAGGTGACCTGGCCTGCACAGATAGCGGCGGCAGCCGCGTCGCCAAGCAGCGTCACCGCCCCCGCGCCGACCCTGAGGGCGCCATGCGCCGCGAGGCGCGCCGCGCCCGTCGCCAGCGCCGGGCCAACCGCCACCGCAACGCCGCCGCGATCGTACTTGTGGACTGATGGCGTCAGCCGGGGGAACGTCCCGCCCCAGATCGCCGGTCCGTTTTCAAAGGTTCGCGGCCCCTGCGCCAGGATTGCGCGCGGGGCGATGCCGACATCCATCAGCACGACCTCGCCGCATTTCCCCCGGGCCGGGTAGAGAAGATGGCAGGCCTTCTTCGCCCCGAAGGCGAGGGTCAGATCGGCTGTCGCCGTCGGCCCTGGCGCCGCGCCGAGGTCGGCGAACAGCCCGGACGGCAGGTCCGCGGCAATCACGAAGGCGCCGCTCCGCGCCCGCGCCTCGTTGACGGCGCCGACGACCGCCGCAGCCTCGCCGGCAAGAGGTCGCGACAGGCCGGCGCCGAACAGCGCGTCAACGATCGCCGCCGCGCCCGCAACGGCGCCCTGCGTCGCGGGCTTTACGTCGCCTTCATACAAACTCGCCATCAATGCCGCGTCGCCGACAAGGCGCTGACGGTTCCCCATGAACGCCAGACAAACCGCCCGACCCGCCGCTTGCAATGCCCTCGCAGCGACCCAGCCGTCGCCGCCGTTTCCGCCCGGACCGGCGAGGACGACCACCGGGCCTTCAGGCGCCTTTTCCAGCACTGCCGCGGCGAGCGCCGCGCCAGCCGCTTCCATCATGGCCGCCGTCGCCCGCCCGCCCGCGTCAGGCGGCAGCGTCGCGGCCATCCCCTCTGCGGCCCGCATTTGAGCGGCCGTAAGGATGAATACGGACTCGGGCAGTTGACACCTCCCGCCGCGCACGCGGATTCTGCGACGCCGAAGTCTAGGTGGCCCTTCAGCGGAGACATTTCGCCATGAAGAAGATCGAAGCCGTTATCAAGCCGTTCAAGCTCGACGATGTGAAGGACGCGTTGCAGGAAATCGGCCTGCAGGGCATGACCGTCATCGACGCGAGGGGCTTTGGCCGCCAGAAAGGCCACACGGAGCTATACCGCGGGGCGGAATACGTCGTCGATTTTCTGCCAAAGGTGAAGATCGAGATCGTGGTGCCCGATGACGTGGCGCAGCGCGCCGTCGAAGCCATCGCGAAGGCCGCCAATTCCGGTCGGATAGGAGACGGCAAGATTTTCGTGTCACACATTGAGGACGCGATCCGCATCCGGACCGGCGAGCGGGGCGAGGACGCCATCTGATCGTCGCGCGCCGCCAGCAGGCGAGTACGGCAAGTGGGGACGGCAAGCGGGGACGACCCGACGTACGGCGCCGCCGACCTGCAGGACCGTCCGCAGAGGCGCTGCGTCGCAAAACAGTCGTGGTCGCGCGATAGGACCACGCCCAGACCGGGAAATTGGTTCCAATGCCGATCCGTCGAACGAGTTCAACAATGAACGACATGAGGTTCAATCTCGACGATCACGACCGGCGGTCGGCGGCCGAGCTTATCTTCCGGCTGACCCGCACCGAGGGCACGGACGGCGTTACCATTCCGGAATTCTTCAAGGCGATCGAAGCAGTCGGCATTGACGCGAACGATCGTCGCATCCGCGAAACGCGCGAGAATGCGGCGCTCCTTGCCACCGATGTGCGCATGTCGCCGGATCAACTGCTCGACTTCGTCGCGCCGGAGAACACGACCCTGATCGTCCGTGCCCTGACGGGAGAGCTGGTGGTTCCCGAGTTTTTCGACTTCCGGAATCGGATGGAGAACATTTTCGAATACTGCCGCGATTTCAAGGGCGGCGACGTGGCCACTTACATCCCGCAGCTTGCCCGGGTCGATCCGGAGATGTACGCGATGGCGGTCTGCACGATCGACGGCCAGCAATTTTCGTTCGGCGACGACGAGGAGCAATACTGCGTCCAGTCGACCTGCAAGCCGATTTCATATTCGATCGCCCTTGACTGCCTCGGCGCGCGGACCGTCCATTCCCATGTCGGACGCGAGCCGTCCGGGCGGTCGTTCAACGAACTGACGCTGAATGACGCAGGCCTTCCCCACAACCCGATGATCAATTCGGGCGCGATCATGTGTTCGGCCCTGATCCGGCCACATCATCCGCAGGCGGACCGGTTTGACTATGTGATGAGCGTCTGGCGGTCGCTGTCCGGCGGACGTCGGCCGGGCTTCGACAATTCGGTGTTCCTGTCGGAACGAGAAACCGCCGACCGCAACTTCGCGCTCGCCTATTTCATGCGCGAAAACGGCGCGTTTCCGCCCGATACGGACATCATGCGGACGCTCGATTTCTACTTCCAGTGCTGCTCGATCACCGTCGACGTGCGCCAGATGGCGGCGATCGCGGCGACGTTCGCCAATGGCGGCGTGTGCCCGATGACGAACCAGCGGGTGTTCCAGTCCGAGACCGTCAAGAACTGCCTGTCGCTGATGTATTCCTGCGGCATGTACGACTTCTCCGGCGAGTACGCCTTCACTGTGGGCATTCCCGCCAAGTCGGGTGTTTCAGGCGCCATGTTCCTCGTCGTGCCGGGCGTTTGCGGCATCGCCCTTTGGAGCCCGCGTCTGGACCGCCTTGGCAACCCGGTCCGCGGCGTCGAGTTCTCCAAGCGCCTTGTCGACGTCTTTGCGTTCCATACCTACGCGAACATGGTCGACGATCATCGCCGCATCGACCCGACGAAACGGATGATGCGACGCGAGGCGGACGACGCGGGCCACATGTGCGGCGCCGCTGCGCGCGGCGACCTCGGCGAAGTGCGCCGGCTGGTGGCGGCCGGCATCGACCCCAGCGCCTCGGACTATGACGGCAGGTCCGCGATGCACCTAGCCGCCTCCGAAGGCCAGGAACCTGTCGTCAGGTTCCTTTTCGAACAGGGCGCGAATGCGTCCGCCAGAGACAGGTGGGGCAATACGCCACTCGACGACGCGCGCCGCGAAAGCCGCGACGCGATCGTCGCGTTCCTGGAAGCGGCTCTTGGCGACGTCCCGGCGGATCAGCCCGCGCTGGATTCGCAGGGCGGCGGGTTGGGCGGCGGGTTGGACGGCGGCTTTGGCGGTGGTTCCAGCGCCGCCAACGGACCTGACGTCATCAGCTCGGGCCCGACCAGCAGCTCTGGCCCTAACGGCGCCGCCCCCTCATCGCTGGGGCCAAGCCAGTCAAGCGCGCCGGGCGACGATATCCTGCCCAATTGACGCCGCTTCCCGGCCTAGTCGCTATTGCGCTGCAAAATTCCCCTTGATTTCCACCTGCTCGCAATTGCATCATTTTGCTGCGTCGAGCGGTCGGCATCGCAGAAAATCGCGTGCAGCGGCGGCCGTCGCAGGAATCGCCAGGCGAACCTCGCCGCTTCAGGGGAAAGCGCGCCGCCGGTCGCCGTTTCGCAACAGCGCACTCCCCACCAGCAGAAGCCACCAAGGAGGATACGACGTGTCAGCCGCCAATGTGATGAAACTCATCAAAGAAAAGGACATCCGGTACGTCGACCTGAGGTTCACGGACCCGCGCGGCAAGCTTCAGCACGTCACCTACGACCGCAGCATGGTCGACGAGGAATTCTTTGAAGAAGGCGTGATGTTCGATGGGTCATCGATATCCGGCTGGAAGTCGATCAATGAATCCGACATGAACCTCAATCCGGACACGTCCACGGCGCACATTGATCCGTTCTTTGCGCAGCCGACGCTGAGCCTTTTCTGCGACGTGCTCGAACCGACAACCGGCCAGCCTTATGGGCGCGATCCGCGAACGACGGCGAAAGCCGCCGAAGCCCGCCTCGCCGCGTCGGGCATTGGCGACACCTGCTATTTCGGTCCGGAGGCCGAGTTCTTCGTCTTCGACGACGTCCGCTATTCGCTTGACCAGCACAACACCGGCTTTGCGATCGATTCCTCTGAACTGCCGTTCAACGCCGGCACAGCTTATGAAGAGGGCAATCTTGGCCACCGGCCGGGGCCGAAGGGCGGTTATTTCCCGGTGCCGCCGGTCGACAGCGCCCAGGATATGCGATCGGAAATGCTCGCCGTCATGACGGACCTCGGCCTGGAGCCGGAGAAGCACCACCACGAGGTCGCCCCCGCCCAGCATGAGCTCGGCATGAAATTCTCGACGCTGACGGTCATGGCCGACCGCATGCAGCTCTACAAGTACATCGTCCACCAGGTCGCTCACGCCTACGGCAAGACAGCGACGTTCATGCCGAAGCCGATCTTCAACGACAACGGCTCCGGCATGCATGTGCACCAGTCGATCTGGAAGGAAGGCAAGCCGATGTTCGCCGGCGATCAGTACGCCGACCTGTCCGAAACCTGCCTCTACTACATTGGCGGCATCATCAAGCACGCCCGGGCGATCAACGCGTTCTCGAACGCGACGACGAACTCGTACAAGAGGCTCGTGCCCGGTTTCGAAGCGCCAGTGCTGCTCGCCTATTCCTCGCGTAACCGCTCCGCGTCGATCCGTATCCCGTGGTGCCAGTCGCCGAAGGCGAAGCGAATCGAGGCCCGTTTCCCTGATGCGGCCAGCAACCCCTATTACGCCTTCTCGGCGCTCCTGATGGCCGGGCTCGACGGGATCGAGAACAAGATCCATCCAGGCGACGCGGTCGACCACGATCTTTACGAACTGAGCGAGCACGAACTGAAGGACATCCCGACCGTGTGTTCGTCGCTGCGCCAGGCGCTGCAGGCGCTCGACGAGGACCGGGAATTCCTAAAAAAGGGCAACGTCTTCAATGATGACCAGATCGACGGCTACATCAACCTGAAGATGGAAGATGTCCGGCGCCTCGACACCATGCCCCATCCGCTCGAGTTCGCTCTTTACTATTCGTCTTGAGGCCGCTGGCGCCTGACGTCATCCCTGTGGTTTATCCGGCCGGTCCGTGGCTTGCATGGGCCGGCCGCATTAATTTGGAGCCCTTGCCGGCATGGCGACACGGTTTGCGGAACCATCGACGAGGACCGGATGGCGGTCGCCGACGTTTCTTGCAGACGCCGCGACGCTGGCGCTCGGCGCGGTCTTCTTGGCGTTCGCCGTCCGCTACGCGTTCGCCCAGAGCATCTGGATTGACGAAACCACCCAGCTTTCCGGCGCGGGCCTGCCCTTTCGCCAGATGCTGGACTGGCTGATGGGCCGGGAGCCGCAGCTGTTCGTCGTGCCCGACGACCGCATGCCGCCTTTGAGCTACGTGATCGACTGGGGCTGGCGGCGGCTCGCCGGCGACGCGCCGATCGGGTTCCGGCTCCTTCACCTGGCGATCCTTGCCGCTGGCGTCGGCTATCTCGCCCTTCATGTCCGCAAGGCCTTCGGCCCTGCGCCGGCCGCGTTCCTCGTCGCGTTTTTCGCCCTCTCCCCCAAGATCATCGAAGCGGCGGTCGAGATCCGCGCCTATCCGATCTTCCTCGCGCTGACGGCGGCGAGCCTCGTGCCCTTCCTCAGGATGACCGATGAGAGTTGGGCGGCCAACTGGCGCAATCCAGCGCTGTTCGGCGTCCTTTGCGTCCTGAACATCTACACGCATTTCTTCGCGGTCCTGGCAGCCGCATCGCTCTACGGCGCGCTCATAGTCCGGCGCATTGGCGACGGTCCGGCTCTGAAGCTCATTCTGGCGTCAGGCTTCTGCGCGGCGATCGCCTCGGCTGGCATCCTTCCGTTCGCGCTTGCCGCCAGCGACCTGACCGCGACGGGCGAGCCGGGAACTGCATCGATGTCCGACATTGCCCTCTTTGTGCCGAGGGTGTTTCTGGCGCCGGCAAGTTTCATGTTTCCCGCGGCAGCGGCAGCCATAGCGCTGGGCGCCGCCATCATTGCCCTGTCTACGGCGGTCGATACGCTCGTTCGTCGCCAGTGGACGTTGGCAGGCCCGCGCGGTCCCCTGTTCGCCCTCGCCCTCGCCGCAGTCCTCGGGGTCGTCGTGACGGTTGCGGCAAACGTCGCCCAGGACAAGCTTGTCACCGTTAACCCCAGCTACGCTCGCTGGCTCTATCCGGTCGTCGCGGCATGCCTCGCGGCGTGCCTCGCGACGCCAATCGCCGAAGCCGGTCCGGGCGGGCGACTCGCCGCCACCCGGACCGCGGGGGCTGGCCTTGCGATTCTCGGCCTCGCGATCAGCGCCGCAGTCCTGATGACGAAGCCCGGCCTGTTCATTCACGGCCCGGGCGATGCGCTCATCGCAATCATCGAAGCTGAGGGCGAGGACGCCGACATCGTTTATGAACACGGCCAGGCCTTCGGGTACGCGGCGTTCCCGGTTCGCTGGCGATTCGGCGACAGCGCGCCCCAATGGATCGCGGAAGATCCGGGGGGCGAGCAGTTCCGCCTGTTCGCCACGGGACGCGACGCAATTCCCGCCACGGCGACGGACGAGACGGTACTTCTCGGCGACGAGATCGGCGACAGGATCATCGTGGTTGAGGTGCGCCTGCAGTCGGTATTCGACCTTCGCCGAGGCAGCCGCCAGCCAGACAAGGCGGAAACACCAATGCCGCCCGAGATTCCGGCGATTTCCCGACGCCTGAGCGCTGACCCGGCCTGGCGACTTGCGCGGACGGAGGAGTTCGGCGGCCTTTATGCCGCCAGGGTGCGCGTTTTCGAGCGCGCGCATTAACGGTAACTGGGGCTTCCGCCGCCATGATGCCCGGACGACATTGCCGGCAGCCTGAGCAGAGACAACAGACGCCATGGATATGACTGACGCCAGACCGACGCCAGCGCCGAGCAATGCCAGCGATGCCGATGATCGCCGGGCGGATCAGGGACGCGCCCGGCGGCGCCCGGTCGAACTTGCGGTCGTCGTGCCCACCTATAACGAACGCGACAACATTCAGCCGCTCTACGAACTCCTGTGCGCGGCCCTGGGCGACGTTCAGTGGGAGATGGTCGTCGTCGATGACGACTCCCCGGACGGCACCGCCGCCCTCATTCGCGACATGTCGCAAAAGAACGCGAACGTCCGTGTCCTGCAACGGCTCGGCCGGCGCGGACTGTCGACAGCGGTCATCGAAGGCATGCTGGCCACGAGCGCGCAGTACCTCGCCGTGATCGACGCGGACATGCAGCACGACGAAACGAAGCTCGCAGAAATGCTGCGCATCCTGAGGTCTGGCGAAGTCGATATCGCCGTCGGCTCGCGTTTCGTCGACGGCGGCGGCGTCGGCGACTGGGCCGCGGACCGGGTGCAGATGAGCCGCATCGCCACCCGCGTCGCAAAGCTTGTGCTGAAATCCGACCTGTCGGACCCGATGAGCGGTTTCTTCATGATCCGCCGCGACGCCTTCGAAGAGGCCATGCGGAACCTGTCGGGCGAAGGCTACAAGATCCTGCTCGACATCTTCGCGTCGTCGAAAACGCCGCTTCGGTTCCGGGAGGTGCCGTACCGGTTCCGCAACCGCGTCCATGGCGAAAGCAAGGTCGACACGCTCGTCCTTTGGGAATACCTCGCGCTTATCGTCGACAAGCTATTCGGGAAGTACGTGCCGGCCCGGCTCATCCTGTTCTCGATGATCGGCGCCAGCGGCGTTGTTGTCCACTTTGCGGCGTTCTCCCTGTCGTTCTTCGCCGCGAGCCTCAGCTTTCTTGCAGCGCAGACCATTGCGACCTTCGTCGCCATGACCACCAATTACACGATCAACAACATCCTGACGTACCGTGACAAACGCCGCAAAGGCGCATCGTTCGTCACCGGCCTCCTCGCCTTCTACCTGATCTGCGGCATCGGGGTCGTCGGCAATGTCGGCGTGTCGAACGCACTCTACAATCGCGACGTCAAATGGTGGCTCGCGACGATCGCCGGCATCGCAATCGGCGTGATCTGGAACTACTCCGCGTCGTCCATCTTCATCTGGGACAAGAAACGCTAGAGCGCCGCGCGTTCGTGTTTTGCGCCCCTCCCGCGCTTTGCATTCCGGCGGGCCCCGGCGCCCCGCGCATGTTGCGCGAGGCGCCAGTGGCCGCACGAAGGGCAGAACAATTTTTCCAACATGTCAAAGAGCCCGTCGACGCCGCGAAGCATCAACGGGCGCAAGGATAGGCGCGCCGGAATCCTGTTCGATAAGTTTGTGAAATCTTCGGCCGTTTTTAGCCTAGGTCATTGTTCTATAGTCGAAAAAATCGACGAATTTTGTTCGATAGATTTTTTCGAATTTTTTCGCGGCGGCCGCGCGCCATTGGGGCACGCACACGATCAGTCGAGGTCGACGCCGTTCAATGCCGCCGCATCGCGGAAGCAGCCATAGCAGAGCGGCTGGACGAGGTCCGGCCCCTGTTCTTTCGCTTCCGCCTCGGTGAGATCGTTGCAGGCGGCGCAAACGGCCTCGAACGCGCCATCGGCGAAATTCCACCAGAAGCCGCGAGGCTCGCCATCCTTCAGCGTCTCAATGACGTGACGGCAAACATAGGTGACGTCCTGTTCGCCATGGCTGCCGCAGGTAAGCTTGTCGGTCATGGCCGGTGCATAGCGCATCCGCGCCGGCAGGCAATATCGTCTCGCCGCCTCAGCCAACAGCAAGTCGCCAGTGGGCCGCCAGTCAGCCGCCTTGGCCTCTATAGCCCTGTCAGCAGCGGCAGGCACACCTCTTCGATGCCGGGCCGATTGGCGGCAACCGTCTCGAGGGCGTCAACGACAGCGTTGAAATCTGCCTGCGTCGCGGCGAACCCTGGGCCGTACATGTTATTGAAAACGTCGAACGGAATGGCGGCGATCGCGCTGGCGCCAAGGCGAGCCTGATCGCCGTCGCTGAACCGCAAGGCGCCGGTATCGACAAAGCTTCGGAAACCATACCAGTAAGATGCGCTCAACACTTCGCGCCAGGCGTTGCGGAGGCGTTCTTCCTCGTTGGCGCCCGCCTGCTCCATTCCTGAGATTTCGGCGTAATCATTTAAGTTTTTCAACGTCGCAGCGACGCGATCTTCGATAGTTGGCAGAACCCGATCGAGCTGGGCGACGCCTTCGAGCAGCATCATGCACGACATCACCTTTGCAGCGCGCACCTCGGCGGCCTTCTCGCCCGCCGTGACGCCCTGATGGTCCTGCCAGGACAGATAGGTTTGCGCCCACAACGCCGCCGCGCCGGCCAGAACCGCCAGAAAAATAAGAAATCGCATCTCCCCGCCCCTTTTTTATTCGTAGACCAACCATACGCCTTTGGGGAAACGCCGGCAATCGGGCCTCGCAAGGCGGGGGCGGCGTCTAGCCGAGGACGAGTTGCGTCTGGATAACGAGCGCAACCTGGCGGCCATCCTCCCGGACAATCTCGGTCTTCCAGACAGACACCCGCTTCCCGATCGAGACCGGCGTCGCGACGCCGGTCACCGTCTGGCCTTCTGGCGCTGCTGCAAGAAAGTTCGTCTTGCTTTCGATCGTAGTGGTGCCAGTCGCGCCCTGGGGCAGGTTTGCGAACGCGCCGACTGCGCCAAGGGCGTCGGCGAACGCCATGATCGCGCCGCCGTGCATGATGCCGCCAGCGGTGCACAGTTCGGGACGCACGAAAAGGCGACCTTCGACGCGGGACGAGGCGGCGGCGGTGATCTCGACGCCCATCATTTTCGAGAAGGGCATTGCGTCAGCTGGATTGGATGGAAGCGTTGTCGACATGGCGGTCTCTCCGACGATGATCGCGCGGCATCGGTCTAGCGCCATCGCCGCTGGGGCGCGAGCCTTTGGCGGGAAAGCGCCGCGCGCCGCGTGGTGACAGCCCGACGCCCGCAAAAAACCCGCCCCGGCGCGTTGCCGAAGCGGGTTTCGCCTGTTTCAGCTGGCGGCCCGGCTCAGGTTGACGCCTGATCCAGACCCTGAAATCCGGCCCCCGGCTTATTGGCGCCGTCAACGCCTGCGGGGTCGCAATTTCTCCGACCGGAAGGTTTCGGAGACCGTTCTTTTTATTTGATCCCGGCGTTAGACGACGCTCGAAGGTTGCTCCGACGCGACCGCGTTCCGCAAAGACCTTTCCGGCCTCAAGAAATCACTCGACATCAGATCACCTCCTTTCGTTGGTTGGACACGAGAGCGAGCGTGACTCGAAACGGTGAAGATTCTCAAGCGCTGATTGGTTAATCGGCGTCGCTGTCTTCCGGCATCGGCCTCAAGGCTTCCTCCTCCTCCCCTGCGCTCGCCGCCGACATTCGCGAACGCCTTAACAAAACATAACCGGCGCCGGCGCGAACGCCTGCGGCGGACGCGGGTTTGCCGGACATGGCGCGCGGCGTCCCGCAGCGCGTCGAAGCAACGAATTGGAGCAGTCCTATGAAAACCGCGATCATCCCCGCCGCCTTCGCCGCCCTTCTGTTCGGCAGCGCAGCCTTCGCCCTCGAAACTGGCGCCGGCGAATATGGCGACAAGGCCAAGGCGGACATGGAGGCCGACGCGAAAGTCGACCGTAAATTCACGGAAATTGACCAGAACGAGGACGACGCCCTCAACCAGGAAGAACTTGTCGCGTTCCTCACGACCGAAAAGAAGCAGACCCGCGAAGAAGCAACAGCGACCTTCGCCGACGTCGCGGGCGATGACGCCAGCGTCGACAAGAAAGAGTTCCGCACGGCGTGGGCCGAGTGGGAAAAGGCGACCGATGACGGCATGGATGGCTCGACCCGCTAATCCATGACCGCCGACCGGCCGCTGGCGTGTTCGTCAGTGGCCGGACGACGGGGCGTCCCGCGCGTGCGGGCGTCCCGTCATTGCATTTCCGCGGCGCTATTTATTCCGCCGTCGCTCGCGCGTAGGCCTCTCTTGCTGATATTCTCTCCCACCAAGCGGCAACATTCGGCGTCGCCGCCTCCTTTATCCCGAGGAGCTGAGAGAAGAGGTAGGCAAAGCCCACGGCGATGTCGGCCATCGTGAAACGATCGGCGCACAGATAGTCGCGTTCCTGAAGCGCCTCATCGACGCATCGCCACCGGCCGAGAAACCAGCCGCGATAGTCTGCGGCCGCCTGAGGCAGGCGCCGCTCCTCCGGCTCGAGCGCCGTGTACCGGAACACGATCGTCTGCGGGAACGTCAGCGTCGCATCCGACCGGTGCAGCCAGTTGACATAGGCGGCATAGCCGGGCTCGCCGACCCCGACCGCAAGCGGCGTCGGTCCATACTTCTCGCCGAGATACTGGCATGCGCCGGCGCTCTCGGTGATCATGTCGTCGCCATCGATCAGCGCCGGGACGGTGCCAAGTGGGTTCACCTCCTTGTAGTGCTTCGCGAAGACCCGCGGCGGAAATGGCAGCGTCTCCAGCTCATAATCGAGACCAAGCTCCTCCAGCGCCCAGCGCACCCGGAGCGATCTCGAATTGTGGCAATGGTAGAGTTTCATCAGCTTGGCCTCCGGACGGACGCGGCAAGGCTAGCGCGCTTTGGCGTCGCGGCAAGGCGGATCAGGACGCCTCGCCGCGGCCCCGCCAGGTCCAGGGCTGGGTCCAGTACCGTGCGGCCGACGCCGCCTCCGGCGACGGGTCAGCTTCCAGCGAAATGAAGAGGTCCTTCAGATCGTTGCAGACAGTCTCGAAGTCGGATTCGAGGTTGACAAAGGCGGCGTAGCGCGCCGGACCGAGCGCGCGGCGCGCAAACCGGCGCGCATCGGCCTCTGAACCAATGGACGGCTCGCCGTCAGCGACGGCGACGAACCGAAGGGTCCTTTGGATGACGCCGAAGAGACTGAAGAGCGCTTCGCCGCGAAACGCTTCGCGACCCTGAAGATAGGCGACGCAAAACGCCGGGTCCCGCGCGCGGATCTGATCGACCATGACGGCGTATTCGCCGGCGATCCGGAAATAGATCTCGTCAGGCGCCCGCGGCAGGCTGTCCTTCCACGCGGCGTCGATGACGCGCGCGGCCATGACCATCGCCGTCGCCGGCGGTCGCTCCGCCGAGACGATCCGCAGATATTCATCGAGATAGTCCTGCCGCAACGCAGGATAGTCGCGCGCGACGTCGCGCCAGAGACCTCTCAGCGCCGGCGTCGAGCTCATCATCTCGTCGATCTCTGACGCAATGACCTGCTCGGCATGGAGGAGCCGCGATTCAAGCGCGGCAATCCTGCGGTCCTGCTCGACATGTTCGCGGTAGTCGGCCCGAACAAAGAAGACGACGGCGCCGAAACCGGTGAGGCCGAAGACGGCGGCGATGGCGCGCAATAGTATCAGGACGGATGATTGATGCTCGGACACGGACCCACACCCAAAAAAGCGCGCGCAATGCGCCTCGCGCGACGAGAGCCTCACCGACATTGATGAAGACCGTCACAACGTTGCGCCGCAATTAGCCGCGTTCGCTTGACCGGCGATTAACCGGCGCCGGGCAGCATCGCGCGACCATGGCCCGGAGATGCAAAGCTGTGAAGACGAAAATATCCATTCTCGCCGCAGTCACCGGGTTCTTGCTCTATGGCTGCGGCTCGCCATCCGATGCCGAGGCGCGCGCCCGGGGGCAGGCCGCCCTCGACGCCGTTCGCCTGCTGACGGTCTATAATGACGTCGGCCCGCCGGATGAGTCTGTCCTGTTCAGGCTCTCGGAAACGAAGCTCCGGCAATTCCAGAAAATGGAAGTCCTGCATCGGCTGGAACTGGGCGATTTCGCGACGCTGGAAGCGATGGCGGAACACTTTCGCTCGGGCAATCGCACCGGTTCCGGTCTTTCCCGCCTCGCCCTTTTCTATGAAGCGTTTCTTGACAGCGACGTTTCAAAGAACGGCGAAATCGACCCCTACATTGCGCCGGCCTTTGACGCATGGATTGACGCCGCGCCCGGGTCGCCAACGCCCTATCTGGCGAAGTCGGTCGCGCTGTTCGGCGCGCTGCATCAGTACTACTACGCCCGCGAGCTCGCGCCGAATCAGATCGCGCAGATGGAAAAGGCCTATGCGAATGCGCGCGCCTTCCATGACGCATTCCGTACAAGGATGGATGGAGACCCGCACGCGAGCGCGCAGGACGTCGCGCTCGCCGCGTTCGGGTCAGACGGGGGCCTCGACTGGAAGGAAACCTATGAGGCGGCCCGCAAGGCGGCGCCCGGATATTTCCCGGTCTACTTCCTTGCGCTTGAGTTCGCGCCAGAGTTTCACTTTGGCCCTGAGCGCGCCCGGCCCGTCCTCGACGGGATTGCGCGCGATCTCGCCCAGGATACGCCGGCGGCGAAAGACAGCGGATACGCCCGGGCCTACTGGGCGCTTGCTTCGCGGTTCGGCCTGCCCGCCCTCATCGCCGATGAGCAGGAACGCTGGGCCCGGATCAAGGCCGGTTTTTCGGACATGCTGGCGGATCACCCTGACGCGTGGAACCTCGCCGCCCTGTTCCGGTTCGCGTGCGAGATGGGCGACTGGAAGGAAGTGCGACGGACTTCCGAAGCTGTCGCCCGGACCGACGAGGAACACATCATCGATCCGCGCGCGATGGACTATTGCCTGACTGCGGCGAAGACGCCGGGCCAGACGCTTGTTGATGCGGCGCGAGCATACTGACGCTTCTCGAGCGGGCGCCGCGCCCTCGTTCCGCTTTGCTGCACGGCTCTTTGCAAGTCTCCTTGCAAGTATCGCGTGCTGAAGCCTACGCTGCGGTGCGGAAGCATTTCGGGGAGCGCCCATGATCCACCATTCAACACGGCGCACGGCGCCGGCGATCGGCCCCACGCGGCGCGAGGCGCTGGCGATCGGCATTGGCGCGGCGGCGATTGCGGCCTCCTGCGCCCGGCCGACCGTCGCCGCCGAACCGGCTTCGCCGTTTCTTTCGTCCGATATCGGCGCGCTGAAGCGGGTCCTCGTGCACTCGACGAAGCCGAACGACCATCTGATCGGCAAGCTTGATGGCGGCGTCATTCCGTCGGTCGAGGTCGATCGCGCCGCGATGGCCGAGCAGCAGGCCTCGCTCATGAGGCTTCTTTCGGAGACAGGCGCCGAAGTGATCGAAGTCGCCGACGCGCTGGAGGCCGCGATCGAGGCGACGCGCCCGAGCGGCGTTTTCGAGGCCTGGCTCGACGCGCTCTATCCGCGGCTCGGCGCGGACCCCGCCGCGGTAACGGCGGACATGATCCTCGGGCGGCGCGAGACCATGCAGTTCGAGCTTGGTCCTGACGGAAACTATCGTCACCGCACTGATGACGCGCGCAGCACGATGTGGACCCGGGATTCCGCGTTCATGACGCCGAACGGGCTCGTCATCTGCAACGCCGCCAACCCTATCCGCACCCATGAGAACCAGCTGATGCGGTTCCTCTACGCCCATTCGCCGATGCTGAAGGACTATCCGGTCATCTTCGACGGCATGGAGGAAGGCCTTGTCGTCGAAGGCGGCGACGCCATGGTCGCCGACGAAAAGACGATGTTCCTCGGAGTCGGTAACCGGACTGATCCGCGCGTCGCGCCGTTCCTTGCGCGACGGCTGGGGATGGATATCGTCACGGTGCAGACGGTCGAGCGCGAATTCCTGCGCGCCGGCGGCTGGTCCGGAGACGGCTGGATCGGCGAGTTGAACCTGCTCGTTCTGCACCTCGACACTTACTTCACCCTTGTCGGGCCGAAACACGGGCTCGCGCTGCCTTATCTGATGGAGGCTGAATACGCCGGCGAGGACCCCTTGTCGCGCTATGTGCGCGGCGCGCGGGCGGACACCGGCATGGACGCTGATGACGCCGAGGCCGCCCTCAAGATGCTGAAGGACTTCGGCGCGGTGCGCCGCTACGCCGCGGGAACCGGCGCGGAAGAGCGGCTCGGCGCCATGAAGTTCATCGATTATCTGAAGGCGGACGGATACCGGATCACCTTCACCGGCGGCCCGCGGCCCGAAACCAGCGACGAGGACCGGTTCCGCCACTTCATGTCGGTCGCCTACCCTGAGCAGCGCCGCCAGGCGACGAACGTCGTACAGGCCGCGCCGGGCCGGGTGATCGCCTATGACGGAAACCCGGCGACGAAGGCGGCGCTGGAGGCTGACGGCGTCAGCGTCGATGCATTCTTCGCGCGCGATCTGTGGTCATGGCATGGCGGCCCGCACTGCCTCACCCAGCCGCTGGAGCGCATCGCCGCGACCGCCGCCGACATCGCAGCGGCCAAGGCCCCGACGACCGCCGCCGAAGCGACGGACGGCGCAGCTCAGCGGCGTTGACGGCGACGCCGGCGCCGGCCGATCATCGGCGCGATGACGAACCCCCTCGACTTCGATGCGACCCGCCTTCCCTGCCCGCACATGGGCGACAGCCACAAGGAGTGGCGCCGCACCGTGCGCGGCTTCGTCGACCGCGACATCGCGCCGTACGTCAGTGAATGGGACGAGGCCGGCGCGTTCCCCCGCGACCTGCATCAGCGCGCGGCGGCAATCGGCCTACTTGGCCTGGGTTATCCGGCGGCCTTTGGCGGCGTCGAGGACGGCGTTGATCTGTTCCATGCGATCGTCGCGGTGGAGGAGCTGTGCCGGGCGGGGTCCGGCGGCCTCGCCGCCGGCCTGATGACCCACGGCATCGGCCTGCCGCCGGTCCTGAAGCATGGAAGCGAGGAGCTGAAGGCGCGCATTGCGCCGGGCGTGCTCTCGGGCGAAAAGCTCATCTCGCTTTGCATCACCGAGCCGTCCGGCGGCTCCGACGTGGCGAGCGTGCGGACGCGAGCCATTCGCGACGGCGATGATTACATCGTTAGCGGCGAAAAGACCTATATCACGACCGGCTGCCGAGCGGACTATCTGACGGTCGCCGTGCGCACCGGCGGTGACGGCGCCGGCGGCCTGTCGCTCCTCCTCATCGAAGCTGACCGTCCGGGCGTGTCGCGCACGCGGCTTCACAAAATGGGCTGGTGGATGTCGGACACCGCATCAATCCATTTCGACGACGTGCGCGTTCCGGCAGCGAACCTGATCGGGCCGGAGAACGCCGGTTTCCTCGGCATCATGACTAATTTCAACATGGAGCGCCTGACCATGGCGGCGCAGGCGACGGCGTTCGCGCGCGTGTGCATCGAGGACGCGGCGGCCTGGGCGCGCGAGCGCTCGACGTTCGGCAAGCCGCTCGCCAGGCACCAGGTGATCCGGCACAAGTTCGCGGAAATGGCGCGGCAGGTTTTCGCGACGACCGCCTTTCTCGACAATTGCGTCGTCCAGGTGATGAACGGCGAGTCGCCCGTGGCGGAGCTGTCGCTGCTGAAGGTGCAGGCGACGCGCACGATGGAGTATTGCGCCAGGGAGGCCATGCAGATCCTCGGCGGCGCTGGCTTCATTCGCGGTTGCCGCGTCGAGCGCATCTATCGCGAAGTGCGGGTAATGGCGATCGGCGGCGGTTCGGAAGAAATCATGAACGATCTCGCTATCCGCCAGATGGGCCTCTAGCTGGGCCGCGGGCTTACCCCACCCGACACCAGTCGTGCCGACGCCCGCTCCACGGAACCGCCAGCTCTTCACTTGCGAGCGCAACAGCAAAATCGCCGCGCGGACCGCGAACCTGCGCGAGCGTTCTTCCATACCGGTCGGCGCGCGCGGCACGGTGGATCTCGACGTTCCCAGGTCCGGCCGCGACCACAAGCTCCTGCAGCCGTTCAGCAGCGAGCGAAGCAAGCCGGCGAGACGCCGCGCAGCCGCCGGTGAGTTCCGGCGCATCGATATTCATTAGGCGGATAATCTCTTCCCTGATCCTGATAGTGTCGCCGTCTATCACCCGTATTTCCGCGGCGGGAGCGTGGTCGATCGGAGGCAGATCCATGTCGGTTCATTCCTGTAACGCACATAATTGCCGGGCGCCTCGTCATCCCGCGCTTGATCGCGGCTCGACCCTGGGACCGGACGCGCTTGCATCGCGTATGCCGCCGCCGGAAAGGCGAACGGCGCCTCGCGTCGGCGTCACGAAGACGCGCGGGAATGTTGGGTGATTCTCTGGCGAGCGGCGGGCCCGCTATTCGACCGCTTGATCGAAGGCGAGGCCTTCCTTTTGCTGCGGGCGTTCATTCGCGATTTCTATCGCATCAATTGACCGGCGCGCCTCTGACTGCTGGAACGCCGCAGCATTCCGGGCGAACGCGTTTTCAAGATCGCCGATCGAGCGCGGGGCGGGCCCACGGGACGCTGACGCGCGGGAATCTTCGATAAAGGGCTCGATATCGCCAGAAGCAAAGCGATCCCGACCCAAATCTCGCGCGGCGCCGGAGTCCTCCCTAAGGCCGCGAGCGTCCGGGGAGACGTCCACCCGGTCCTTCGTCTCTGCGTATGCGGACCGTCCCGCATCCGGCGTTGGCTGGTTCCTGTTTTCCGTCCGCGACGCCGCATCGAAAACCCGGCGATTTTCGGCGGCGGCATTGATCGCCGTGCCGGCGATGTCTCCGATTGGCGTCATGCGACTTCAATCCCGATCTGCGACGCGGGAGCGTATTCTCGCAACCGCTAACGAAAGGCCAAGAAATAAGGTAAAGTTAGGATTCATCGCCAGAAGGTTAATGCGCGGATGGTCCGGGCGGCGGCGATCAGGAGGGGCAGACGATGCCATTGGAACTTTCTCGCCGTGGGCTTCTTCGCAGCGCTGGCGGCCTTGCCGGCGCATCGGTCGCAACCCTCGCCTTCGCCAGGACCGAAGGTCCGGCAGCGGCGTCGAATGACCTTAGCTCACTGGCGCGGCTTGGCCCGGCCAAAGGCGTCGCCGATCTCTCGCGCAACGAAAATCCCTACGGACCGGCGCCTTCCGCGCTCAGAATGGTCGAGTACGCCGGCAAGCGCGGCGCCTATTATCCGACCGACGCGGAGGATCATCTCGGCGCAATGATCGCCGAGAAACATAATGTCGCCCCTGAGCAGGTGGTCGTCACCAGCGGCTCTTCCGAAGCGCTGTGCGCCCTGTCGATCGCCCTCGGCCGCAACGGTCCGGTCGTCGCGCCCCGGCTGTTTTTCGATTATTCGGTGGTCTACGGCGAAGGCCTTGGCCTTGCTTCGCTTCAGCGCGTTGCGATGAAGGGCGACCTTGCGACCGACCTCGGCGCGCTCGAGGCAAGGGTATCCGATGCGACCGGCTTCGTGCAGTTGTGCAATCCAAACAACCCGACGGGCGAGCTCATACCCGGCGCGACGTTGAAGCCGGCCGTGCGACGGATGGCGGCAAGGACGACCGTGGTCGTGGACGAAGCCTACATGGAGCTTGCCGACGATCCGGTCGGCAACAGCTGCGTCGACCTCGTGCGCGAGGGCCTCAACGTGATCGTGACGCGGACGTTCTCGAAAATCTACGGCATGGCGGGCCTCAGGGTCGGTTACGCCATCGCGGCGCCGGAAATGGCCGCGAAGATCCGGCAGGCGAGGATGACCTGGATATCCGGCACCGGCCTCGCCGCCGCAATCGGGTCGTACAATGACGAACGCTTCCTTGCGATGTCGCTGTCGAAGATCGTCGAAGGTCGCGAAATGGTGAAGGACGCGATCGCTTCTCTCGGCCTAGAAGCGCTGCCGACGAGCACGAACTTCGTCTATTTCAAGACGGGCCGGCAGGCCGATGAAGTGCGTGCGGACTTCGCGGCCCGAAACATCGTCGTGCGCGGCGCGTATATGGACTATACGGACTATACGCGGGTCTCGATGGGCCGGCTCGAGGACATCGAGAAATTCACGAAGGCGTTGCCGATGGTGGTCGGCGCCTAGGGCGCCGGCGCTTCGGCATGGATCACGCCTTCCCGAACGTCGCGTCGAAAACCGGCGCAAGGCGCGCTTCATGCTTGCGCCAGGCGCCTATGCCCTTTGAATTTAGGGGCTGGCGGACCTGAGCGAGCGAGTTTGTCGCGACCGGATTTGTCCGCTGATGGAACATGTCCCAATCGGCAGGCCGCTCAACGCTAAGAAACGCAAACAGGCCAGCGCTCGTCGGCTCAGGGTCCAAGACAAGCGACTCATACGAGACGCGATGCAGACGCTCGCCGAACAACGGCGCCCAGCCTTCCATGAGCTGCGAATGTGCCGCGACGTAGCGGCACGTGGTGTCGAGGCGATCCGTCCAGGGGGTCGCCATCAGCTTGGAGCGATAGCATGACCAGGCGACGTCGCGCGGGTCCCGCTCGATCCAGATGATCCTCGCTTCCGGAAAGAGCACGCGAATGGCGCCAACGAAGAAATGGTTCGCCAACGATTTGTCGGTATAGACGCGCGCCGCGCCAAAGCGACGGCGGACGTTATCGACGTAGGACCGGCTCATTTTCGGCCATTCGCCGACCTCGACCTTTGCAAGGTCAGGCGGCGTCATGGCGCCAAGCGGAAGGACAGCATTGCGAAGGATGGCATGTTCAGCGGTCGGAACGACATCCTTCGCCGAAGAGAGGATCTGCTCAAGCAGCGTGGTGCCGGACCGTGGGATGCCAACAATGAAGGCCAGTTCCCGCCCGGCGCCTTCGACCGCATGTCGGGCGACCATCTCCGGCGAGAAAGCCTGTTGCAGCGCCGTGACGTAATTCTTCATCATCGCGACGTCAAATGGCTCTGGATTTCGGCGCGCTTCGGCGGCGCGCTCGACGTGCTCGAAACTCCTCGCGTCGTCGCCGGCCGATTCGTGCGCCCTTGACAGGGCGAGATGAAGCGCAAGACGGCTTTCGCGCTTGCGCACTCGCCCGGCGAGCGCCTCCATCGCGGCGATATCCGCTTGCGGATCATCCGCCCAGCCATCCAGCGTCGCGATCTGCTCCCAGGCGGGAGCGTGATCCGGGTTGAGTTCGAGCGCGCGCCGGCAAAGCGCCAACGCCTCCTCTCGCCGGCCGAAGCGCACGAGGTAAAACGCTTCGAGCGTCATGCCATCGGCTTTCAGACCGGGGTCTGAGAACGACTGGATCTCACGGGAGAGCCGCGCGGCCTCCTCGTGCCGGGCGTTTGCGCCAAGCGCGACGATCTCGGCCACCATGCGCGCAGGGTCGCTCGGCGCCTCAGCGCGCCAGTTGCGCGCCGCCTGCAGCCACGTATCCTCAGCGCCAAGCCGCCCGGCGAGGTCGATCGCCTGCCCCCAGTCGACGCCCGGCGCGCTAGATTTGCGCACAAGCTTGCGAAGGGCCGCGTCCGCGTCGGCCGGGCGATTCTCGGAAATCAGGCTGGCGATGTGGGCGAGCGAGGCCATTAGGCTCCTTCGGCGTGTCGTGTGGCCGGATAGCCTTAGCCCGTGTTGCGCGCTGGTCGCAACGCCGCCGGCGGCGGGCGCGCCTACGCCGCCGCTCTCTTCCGTCCAAGGAGCACTTCAGCCATGTCGCCGCGCGCCTGAAAGGACAGGACCAACAGATAGATCGTCAGGAACAGCATGCCGCCCGTGACTGCGACTAGACCGAGAATCACGCCCACTGGTGAAAATTCATTCCGCCAGGCTGTCCAAAGCCCCGACAGGCAGAGAAACCCGAAGAAATCGAGGTTGAATTGACCCGGCCAGGCCATTTTCGCCATGTCGCCGAAAAATATCGGTACGAGGCCGGCGCCGTGATTGCCGATCACGACGCTGGTGTAGCCAACAAGCACGATGAGAAAAGTGACAAGGAAGGTGCGAAAGGCGAACATGGACAGGACCTTTTTGTAGCGACCGCTACATATATCATGCCGTAGCGCTTGCTACAATTGCCCTCTCGCACGTCGCCCCTGGTCGACGTTCAGCGTTTTCTGAGCTCGGTCTTTAGGATCTTGCCGGAGGGGTTGCGCGGCAGGAAATCAAGGAACTCGACCTTCCGCGGAAGCTTGAACGACGCGATCCGCGCCTTGAGAAACGCGACGACCTCCTCTTCGGTCAGCTTCTTGCCGGCGCGCAGCGCGATGAACGCTTTCGGCAGTTCGCCCCATTTCGGATCCGGCATCCCGACGACCGCTGCCTCGAGAATGGCGGGGTGCTCGGCGAGAATGTTCTCCAGCTCGGCGGGATAGATGTTTTCGCCACCGGAAATGATCATGTCCTTTATGCGGTCGACGACATAGAGAAATCCGTTTTCGTCGAGCTTGCCGGCGTCGCCGGACCAGTACCAGCCATCGCGGAGCGCCTTTGCGGTGGCGTCGGGATTGTCCCAGTAGCCGTCCATGACAAACTTCGACCTGACGACGATTTCGCCGGTTTCGCCGGCGGCGGTCGGCGCGCCCGTTTCCGGATCTCGGATCGTGATCTCGCACCCCGGCAACGCCTTGCCCGCCGACACGCGCTGCTTCAGGCCTGACGCATGGTCATCGTGGTGCAGCACCGTGACGCCGCCGGTGGTCTCCGTCATCCCGTAGAACTGGGTAAAGCGCGCGTTCGGCATCGCCGCCATCGCGGCATCGAGCAACGGCTCGGGCATCGGCGCCGCACCGTAGGAAATCGAGACGAACTTCTCCAGCGGGACGCTCGCCGCCTTGGCCGCTTCCAAGATCATCATTACCATTGCCGGCACGAGGAACGCATTTAACGGATGCTCGCCCTGGGCATCCTTGATGATCTGTACAGGATCAAACTGGCGATGCTGGATCACCGGCATCGAGCGCGTCCAGCCCATCAGGGCGAAATTGACGCCAGCGATGTGAAAGTGCGGCAGCGAGTGGAGAATGTGCTCGTCATCGTGCTGAGGAATAATGACGCCGGTTTCGAGACCTGCCTCGCCGACTTCGAAATAGCATCGGTTGGGCAGCACGACGCCCTTGGGCAAGCCGGTGGTGCCGCTCGTGTAGAGCTGGACGACAGGATCGTCATAGCCCGGCGTAAAATCGCCTCGGTCCGGCGCATGGCCATCGACGAATCGGTCGAAGCAATGCTCGCCGCCATATTCGAGAATAAAGGTCCGGGGCGCCTGGAATCCGGCGACGCCCTGCAAGGGATCAAGGAACATTTTCTCGGCGACAAAAAGGGTTGGTCGGGCGTCCTTGATGATTCCGGCGATTTCCGCCGGCGCGAGACGCCAGTTCACCGGCGTCATCACGGCGCCGATCTTGGAGGCGCCAAACAATGTGTGCCAGAACGTCGCAACATTGCGCGCGAGCCAGCAGACCCGGTCGCCGCGCCCGACGCCAAGGTCCCGCAGCGCCGCGGCCGCCCGGTCGGCGCGTTCGTTCATTTCCGCATAGGTCCAGGACCTGCCCTCGAAATGCAACGCAGTCGCATGCGGCAGGTGCTTCGCCTGTTCCTCAATGATCCCGGCGACAGTCTCGGCGTTGAAAATGCGGCGTGCGGCGCTTCCCATCCAGTCATCTCCTCCCGTGCGCGTTGTCATCGGCGCTTGGCAAGGACTATGGCGCGCAAAGGCCCGGCGGCCAAGCTCGACCGAGAGCCCTTGCTCAGCTGGACGACCGGCGCCGGATGAACAAGGGGTCGCCCGGCCCGGACGGAGGGGGTCGCGTAGCCTGGTCAAGGGGCATCCTGCGCGCCGAAAAGCCGCGGCGATCCATATCGGCGGCCAAGCCGGTAGGCCGAGCGCGAGTGGCAATCATTGATGGCTAGGCGATCAGATAACGGAGGATTAGGCCGCTGTTTCAATCAGCAGGCGCGGCCATTGCGACGACGAAAACGCCGTGGCCGCAGCGTCAGGCCGCTTCTTCAGCGTTTGCTTCGGCCGCGTTCCTGGACTTCGCGTTCGCGACGGGCGCATTCGCCGGATGTTGCAGATCGCCGGTTTCATCCGACGTCGATTTCAGCGCGCCATCGCGCCGGATTTCGATCTTGCCCGCCACCTGGGCGCCGTCCTCGATCGAGATCGTCGGCGCCGAGATATCGCCTTCGACAACCGCCGTTTCAGCAAGCGCCACGCGCTCGGCCGCATGGACGTCGCCCCGCACGACGCCGCGCACCACAAGCTCGCGCACATTGAGATTGGCGACGACCGTCGCATTGCGATCGATCAGGAGCATGTCGTCGGCGACAAGTTCGCCCGAGACGTCGCCGTCAAGACGCGACGGCCCGGCGCAGACAAGCTTTCCCTCAACGGAACAGCCCGTGGGCAGGACCGTCCGGATCTGCTTCTTGCCGTTCGACTTGTCGTCATTCGCCGACGACGCGCCGAAAATCCCCTTCTTCGCCTGCGACATGGTTCAACTCCCAGCGTTGCCCTTCCGAATTCGGGAATGGCGCAGCAAGGCCCATGCCAACAAGGCCGCCGGTCCAGGGGGGCTCCGGAGTCAGTCCTTCGTCGCCAGCAGTGCAGCGGCCTTGATAAGGGGCGCGCTGGCGCTGTTCGATACCGCACGGCGTTCGATGATGTCCCGCGGCTCGACCTCCTGCCCGTAATAGGCCTCATTCCACTTGTTGTTCACCTTGAGCACGCCGCCTTCGATCGTGACGCCGCCGTAGACGCCCTGAGACCGGCTGTAGGCGAGCACGTCGACGGTTGCGGCCTTGGCGCCGCCGCCGACCGGCCCCGCAGCGACGGACATGTCGGCGCCAAGCTTTACGGACGTGTTGAGAAGGTCGCGGACCCCGCGATCGGTCATCACCACAAGGACGACTTCAGACACTTCGCCGCCCGCCTGCAGGCCGAACGAAAAGGCGCTGATGCGAAAGAACACCGGCTCCGACCAGCCGGCCTCGCCGCCGCGAGCGATCATGACGCCGTTGCCGCCGGACCCGCCGAAGATAAATCCGGCGCGTACGGATTTCGGAATGACGACAAGCGCCTTGGCCTCGTCCATCAGGTCCCAGAGGCCGCTATAGTTTCGGTCGGAAGCGAAGTAGCGCAGCGTATCGGTTGCGTCCGCGACGACGTCTTTCGCGTCATCGGCGCGGTCGGCCCGGGCGGGCGCGATGCCGAACACCAAGAACGCGGCGGCGGCGATGAGCGCCCGCCCAATGGGCCCGGCGGCGCGCGACCCCGGCGTTGCGATCAATTTAATCATGTCTCTCCCCAACTCGACTGAACATGCGCGCCAAATGCATGAAGACGGATCATGCGCCCGGGTCCGGGCTACTGGATCCGCGTCCCGGACGCCGTCAGCGCAGCCGCGCCCGGGAAACTCCACCATAGCGCGAAGAATACGGCGATGTCAGGGCGCGTCAGCGCTGGTTCGCCGGCGTCACGCGCGCGACGACGCCCTGGACGAGACCCCACGCCGAACGCGGGGCCGCTTTCAGCATTTCGGCAGCGAAATCCGTTGCCGTAGCCGCCGCTTCTGCGACCTTCCCGACGCCAGCGCCTGACGCGCGGAAGATCTCGCCCACGAGGTCGCCAGATTCCCGGCTGACCTTGTCAAACGCAGCGCGGGTCGCGCTCCGGGCGGTTTTCTCCGACCACGGCTCAAAGCTGCGGCATCGACGCTTTGCAAGGTCGCCAAGCTTCAGCGTCATCAGCGCATTCAGGGACCCGTCGAGAAACGGCCCGATAACGACCCCGCCGAGCTTGCCGACGACGCCGCCGAGCGCCTCGCCCGCCATCTCCGAGACATCCTCGAGGACCCGCGACAGGATCACCGCGAGCGCGACGTCCCGAAGGATCATCAGGCTGACCCGCAGGTCCGGCCGGCCGTGATACATGCGCGCGACGCGGGCGACCATGTTGACGTTGCGCCAGAGGACAAGAAAGGCGTCGATGGTGCCATTGAGACTTATGGAAGTGGCGACGCCGACCGCGACGGCTTCCTTCCGGACGTAGGCGTCGACCCGCGCGTCGAGGTCCTTGAGCAGCGGCGCGACCCGCGTGCGCTCGAAGCTGGCGAGTTCCTGGGCGAGAACCGGCGCCGGCTCGACGTCGAACCGCGGCGTCATGCCTGCCAGCGTCGATCGGGCGGCGACAATCAGGTCATAGGCGCTCTCGGTCTCCGGATTGACGGCAAGCCGCGCCAGGTATCGGTCAACATAGGCGTGGCGTTGCCGGACCGCCGCGGTCGAAAGATCGGCCGCGCCGAGGTCGACGTTCGGCGGCCTGAGCGCTTTTGGCCCGCTGAGGAACCGGAACAGGGGCCATGCGAGAAATCGCGCCAGGGCCCCTATGGCGATAACGACAAACGCCGCGCCGAGCCATGGGTGCACCGAGCGGAACATGTCGTAGAAAAGGAATATTTGCCCCGCGAGGGACAGCGCGATCAAGCCAGCGACGCCGCCAGCGCCCCATTTGACCGCTCGCCACGCCGCCCGCCATTGCCTCGCAATTTCCCAGCGCTCGCCATCATCGACCGACGCATCCTGCGGCAGCTTCGAGGCCGGTAACGAGGTCGATAACGAGGTTGGCGGAGAGGCCGCCTTCGACAATCCGGATGACGGGGCAGTTGATAGGTCGGCTGAAGGATCGGCGCGCGGGGCCCGGGCACGAGTCTGGGTCCAGGGCTTCAGGCCCGCCGATTCATTCCTGGCGGCGTCGTCGCCCGCCGGCCCTGCCCGTTCATCACTCATGGACTAGAAATAGTGTGCGGCCGGCGCGTGTTCCAGTGGCGCTTTGGTCGTATCTAGCCAGCGACCTTCACTGCCGGACATCGCTTACCAGCTGCCGGGCGAAGGTTGCTCGGGGCCTCAAGACGCCCAGCCGGCGCGGGCCTTGCGGCTTGCCTCCGGTCGGCAAGTCGATCACCATTGCGCATCGAAACGCCGCAGCGCGGGCGTTGCGTCCTCATTCGGCGCGGCATTGGGGAGGCTCGCGGCCTGTGACCGAAGCATCGAATCCGCGCCTGTCCGGGAAAGCCCTGCGCAAGGCCGCCGAAGACTATCTGAAGCGCCCGGACTACGCCTTGCAGCGGCTCGGCCTGCCGCCGCGCGGCATGACCCTCGCCGTCGCCGCCGGCGTCGCAATCCTCGTCATCCTTGCGCTCGGCTTCGTTCTTGGCGGACGTTTCGGCGCCTTCTGGCTCGGCAAGGGCGCGCCGATCTTCGCCCATCCATTCTCGATACAGGCGCTAATGCACGTGCTTTTCGCCGTCGGCGCGGCCGAACTTTACCTTCGCGCGCGGGTCGCCGGCTGGGAGGCGAGCTTCCTCGGGCGCGGCATCCTGCCGGAAGACGCAGAAACCGTCCTCCAATTGCGAGATCTCGGCGCGATCCGCCGCTCCGTCGCCAACGAATTCGATGCGGACGCGGGCTTCCTGCCCGGCATGGTCGACCTCGTGATCCTTCGCCTGCAGACGAGCCGGTCGGTTGACCAGGCCGTCAACGTGATGAACGCGCACCTCGAACTTCTCTCCCAGCGCGTCGACCTGCGCTACCAGCTCGTCCGCTACCTCGTATGGGCGATCCCGACGATCGGCTTCATCGGCACAGTCGTCGGCATCGCCTCGGCGCTCGGCTTTGTCGACCCGGACGCGATGGACCTGAAGGCGGTGACGTCGAGCCTGTCGATCGCGTTCGATACAACGGTCGTCGCGCTGCTGTGGAGCGCGATCCTCGTCTTCGCCCAGCATGTCGTTCAGAAGCAGGAGGAAATGGCGCTGAACGAGGCGGGGCGCTATTGCCTCGCAAACCTCATCAACCGCGTCTACATCGACGCGCCAGACGCCGCCTAGACGGCGATGCGTCGGGCCTCACGGGACATTTCGATCTTCAACCTGTCGATGATGGACGTCGTCACCGGCGCGATGGGGGCGTTCCTGATCGTCATGGTCGTGCTGGCGCGGTATTACGAGAGCGACCCAGCCAACAAGGAGAATGTCGAGGCGTTGCAGGCGGAGCTCTCATCCGCACGGGACCGACTGCGCGAAATCGATTCCGCGCTGCGCCGCGCCGGCGTTGACAATGGCGACGCCTATTCCGCGATCAGCCGCGCGACGCGCAATCTCGAAGACGCCGAGACAGATGCGGAAAACCTCCGCGAGCAGCTTGACCAGGCCGAGGCGGAGATCGACCGCAAGGACGAACGCATCCGCTCCCTTCAGTCGCGACGCGGCTTCGCGGTGACGAGCACTTGGGCCTGCGCCGGCGTCGACGTCGATGTCTATGTCTGGGATACCCAGACCTCAGCGAAGGACGGGTCGCCCGCCCCGTATTTCGATCCGGGTCGGACGCAATGGCACAACTGGACTGGCGACTTCCGATCCGACTTCGGCGATCGCGGGATCGATGTCTGGCTCGTCGGTTCGTCCGTCGCCAACACGACGCACAAGGTCTACATCAAGCTTGCGAACCCGGCCGCCGTCGCGTCGCCATGCAGGGTGACGACCGTGATCGTCGCCGAAGGCTTCGCGCGCAGCTATGAACGCATCCTGAGCCGCACCGAACCCTGGATCTATCTTGCGCAGGCGAGGCAGAACAGCGACCTTGAGCAGGGCGATTTCGAGTTTTTCGATCCGACGGAGACGGACAGTGAGGCCGAGCGCCGCGAAGTCGCGCGCCGGCGCGCCAGCCAATGAGGGCCAACAGGAAACATGACTGACGCGCCGTCCGCTTCATTATTCAAGCGCTGCGAGGAAGGGCACATCTTCGATGCGGCGAAGGCCGACGCCTGTCCGACGTGCGGCTCGCCGGCGGCGGGGGCGGGCCGGCCGCGGCCGGACGCCGTAAAGGAGACCGGAAAGGAGGCCGTGACGCCGGAAACGGCCGCAGGCGGAATGACGGCGCCGCCGGGCGTTGACGAGCGGACCAGCGCAGCGGCCGAAATCAGGGCGAAAGCCGCAGCGTCGCCAGCCGGGCGGCGCATTGCGATCGCAGCCGGCCTCATCGGAACCGGGCTCGTTCTCGCTCTCGCAACCCGCGAGCCAGACAGAACCGGGGCCGATCCCGCCGGCGCCGACACGCGGTCGCGCGAGGTCGTCGCCTTCGATGCGCCGCCTGCGGAGGAACAGCGGGAGGCGGATGAGCGCTCCGCCGCCGCGGCGAGCGAGCCATATGGCCTGTGGGAGATGTACACGCCCCTGCCCGGTCAGGCGCCGATGCGACACGTCTTCGAGATCCGCGAGGATGGAACCTACACCATCGACGCAGGGCCCTACAGCCATGCGGGCCGCATCCTCTTCATCGGGCGAACATACCAACTGAAATCGCAGACTTCCGCCTATGAGGACGCCGGCGCGTTTTGCCGTCCGGACGCCGACACGATCTCCTTTCAGGGCAGGCTCGGCGCATCGGTCTGGACGCGGGTCAAGTCGCCCGGCCTGTTCGACGTCGATCCCGACCGCCACGGCGCGCCGATCAACGTCGCGGCGACGCTCGCCCGGATGACCGCGGAGACGCACCGGACATGGCGCGAGGATGCAACGCCCGTCAGCCTGCGAATAGAACGCTCACGACACGGAACCTATGACATGAAGGTGAGCTACATCTCGCCGAAAGATCAGACGGGCCTCGTCGTCACATGGGGAAGGTTCGCCGCGAGCGAGTTCGCCGTCGGCGGGGTCAGCTGGTTCGACCGGCCCCTCGGCGCGGCGTTCATCGACCCCGGCGACGCGGCGGCGGCGCTTGGCGCGGTCGCACCGGTCAAGCGCGCCGAACTTGGCTATTTCTCGCGCAATGGCGGCGGGAACACGTTTGACCGCGTCGCTCCGCTCGCATGGCTTATAGTCGCCGAGGCGGGACCTAGCGGCCTCGTCGCCGCAAGCGCCGAGGCGGACGCCGCAAAGGCGCGACGTTAGAAAACCGTCCGCCCCGATGCGCCCGTCTCGGCGGCGCCGTAGATAGGAAAGCGGTCAATTTTCCGCGCTCCGACTGACGCAGCCAGCGGGCCGGTTGACACAATGACGGCAATCATCTGGTGTCGGCTGACGGGCCGTTGTCCGGTCTAGTTGCTATCGCTGAATGGAACCCCTTCATGACCTCGCTACGCCTGCAACGCGCCGCCAAGAGACTCTTCGTATTCATCCCGTTCATCTCGCTCAATCTCGCATGCGCAAAAGCGACGGAGGACGGTGAAACAACCTCAAGACGAGCCGACCGGAACGGCGAGGCGTCAGAGGCAACCGACACGCCCAAAAATCCCCTCGCGTCGATCCCCTTGCGGAACATCGGACCGGCCTATCCGAGCGGCCGGATTTCGGACTTTGCGATGTTCAAGGGCGGCGCGCAGAAATACTTCGCGGCGACCGCCTCTGGCGGCCTGTGGCTGACGGAGAACAATGGCGCGACATGGACGCCGACCTTTGACGGCGAGGCGTCATATTCGATCGGCGTCGTGGAGATTGCGCCCGGCGATCAGACCATCGTCTGGGTCGGATCAGGCGAGAACAATGCGCAACGGTCGGTTGCCTATGGCGACGGCGTCTACAAGTCCGTCGACGGCGGCAAGACATGGAAGAACATGGGCCTGAAGGATTCCGGCCACATCAGCCAGATCTGGATCCATCCCGAGAATGCGGACGTCGTGCTGGTCGCGGCGCAGGGCCCGCTCTGGAGCGATGGCGGCGATCGCGGGCTTTACAAGACCGAGGATGGCGGCGCGACCTGGCGGCGAATTCTTGAAGTCGACGAGCACACCGGGATCAACGAATTTGTCGTGCACCCGGACGATCACGACCGGATTGTGGCGTCAAGCTATCAGCGTCGACGGCATGTCTGGACGCTTATCAATGGCGGCCCCGGATCCGGCATTCACCATACAGAGGATGGCGGCGCGACCTGGTCGAAAGTCGAGAGCGGTCTTCCGAAAGAGGAAATGGGCCGCATCGGCCTCGCGGGCGCGGCCTCCGCGCAGGACACGGTCTATGCGATCATCGAAGCTGGCGATGAAGAAACCGGCGTTTACCGCTCCGTCGACTTCGGCCGATCATGGGAGAAACGGTCCGGCCATGCGACGACGAGCCCGCAATACTATAATGAGATATTCGTCGACCCCCTTGAGGCCAATCGTCTCTATTCCCTCGACACCTTTTCGAAAGTGTCCGAAGACGGCGGCAAGACCTTCACCAATCTGTCAGCGGATCATCGCCACGTCGACGACCACGCCCTTTGGATCGATCCCGCAAATACCGCCCACCTGATGATGGGCGGGGACGGCGGCATCTATGAAAGCTGGGATCGCGGGCAGAAATGGCGCCACATCAACAATCTTCCCATCGTGCAATTCTACCGCATCCAGCCGGACAATGACCTGCCCTTCTATAATGTGTGCGGCGGGACGCAGGACAACAACTCTCTGTGCGGACCATCGCGAACCGCCGTTGTCCATGGCGTCACGAATGCCGACTGGAAGATCATTCTCGGCGGCGACGGCTACAAGCCGCAGATCGACCCGACTGACCCGAACATCATCTACACCCAGTACCAGTATGGCGGCCTTGCCCGTTACGACCGGCGAACGCAGGAGCGCCTCTATATCACGCCGCCGCCGCCAAGCGGCGAACCGGCTTACAAATGGAACTGGAACACGCCGCTTCTCATCAGTCCGCATGATCCGAAGACGATCTATTATGCCGCTGAAAGACTTTTCCGCTCGCCGGATCGCGGCGACAGCTGGGAGATCATCAGCCCGGACGTGACGCGCAACGTCGACCGCAACGAACTCGACGTAATGGGTCGCGTCTGGAGCGTCGACGCCGTCGCGAAAAACGACTCAACATCCTTTTACGGTTCGATCATCGGCCTGTCGGAAAGTCCTCTCGTTCGCGGCCTTATCTATGTGGGCACGGATGATGGCGTGATCAGCGTCACCGAGGACGACGGCGAGACCTGGCGGTCGACCGAGACGTTCCCCGGCGTGCCTGACATGTCGCTCGTCGAGGACATCATCGCGTCGGTGAACGACGACAATGTCGCCTACGCGGTCTTCGACAATCACAAGCGAGGCGACTATGCGCCCTATGTCTACAAGACCTCTGACCGCGGACGGACATGGGTCTCGATTGCGGGCGACCTGCCGAAGCGCGGCTCGGCGCATACCATCGCCGAGGATCATGACAACCCCGACCTCCTCTTTGTCGGGACGGAGTTCGGCCTCTTCACGACGCAGGACGGCGGGAAGACCTGGGTCCAGATGAAAAAGGGCATGCCGACGATCGCCGTGCGGGATCTCGAGATCCAGCGGCGGGAGAACGATCTCGTCATCGGCACATTCGGGCGCGGCGTCTACATCGCTGACGATTATCGCCCGTTGCGCACGCCGGCCGCAGCGATCGCCGACGCCGAAGCGACCCTGTTCGACGTGAAGGACCCGTGGCTCTATGTCGAAGGCGACCTATGGGGCACATGGGGCGGCGCGCAGGCCTTCAATGGCGACAATTTCTACTTCGCCGAGAACCCGCCCTTCGGCGCGGTTTTCACCTATCATCTAAAGGACGCTCTGACGACGAAGGAAAAGGCGCGCCGCGAGCGCGAGAAGAAAATCGCCGAGGAGAAAGGAGATACGCCTTATCCGTCCTGGGACGCTCTGCGTACAGAGGACCGAGAGGATGCGCCGAAAATCATCCTTACCGTCCGGAACGCCGAAGGCGCCGTCATCCGCCGCATCGAGGGACCGACGGAAGCCGGCCTGCACCGCGTCGCGTGGGATTTGCGGCACGATCACCCGGCGCCCGTCTCGCTTGATGATGGCGGCGACTCCCCGTTCGCCGACCCGCCTGTCGGCCCGCTCGCCGTTCCGGGCGCTTATACAGTCCGGCTGTCGAAGCGCGTCGAAGGTGCAGAAACCGATCTCGGCGCGCCGCAGACCTTCACGGTCAAGCCGCTCGACCGCAGCCCCGAGGCGACCAGCGATCGCCCCGCCTTGCTCGCGTTCCAGGAGCGGACCAGCGCCCTGTCTCGCCGCATTTTCGCCGCCGAGCGGCGCGCCGCGGACGTCAGCACCCGGATCGCGCACCTGAAAAAGGCGATCGACCGCACGCCCGCCGCCACGACGGAGCACTACGCAACGCTCGCGGCGCTCGAAGCGCGCTACGACGACATCAACGCGGCGCTCAACGGCGACGGCACGCGCGCGCGCCGGAACGAGCCGGAGCCCTGGTCGATCACCCAGCGCATCGACTACGTGCGCGGATCATCCTGGCGCTCCCAGTCGGCGCCCGCGGCCGTGCACGAGGATGCCGTCAACGTGGCGGAGGCGGAGTTCGCGGCAGTGAGCCCGCAGCTTGAAGCGCTCGTCACGGACCTTGCCGCTTTCGAAACCGCGCTCGCGGCGGCCGGCGCCCCCTGGACGCCGGGCCAAGGCCTCGCAGTGGGCGCAGGAAGGGAATAATGACGCGGGTCAGACCTTCTAGGCGGCATGGCGCGGCCCGATCGCCGGTGCGGCGCGTGGCGCCCTCCCCGCTGCGCAAGGTCTGGCGCCACGGATTCCCGAACGTCAGACCTCCGTCGTGATTGGCGCATGAAGATCGTCAAAGCGCTGACCAATCGAATTCCTGCATCGGATGTCTGAGATCAAACAATTCAGGTCTTGGTTGTGGATTAACGATGATTGCGGCTTCGATCAGTTCAATAAACTATAAGTTGTTGTTGCTTCCCCGCCGCCGGCGAACGAAGATAAATCTGATATGTCAAGCGGTGATCCGCTTTTGAATTGGGGGGCTCACATGAAACGAACTCGCACGGCCTTGATGGCCTTGATCGGCGGATTGTTTATATCGCAGGCGCAGGCGGCGACAATCCTGGTCAACATTAACTTCGGCGGCGTTGACACGGGCCTCTCCGCGGTTGGACAATTCGACTACGATCCGATGACGGATACGTTTTCGAACATCAACATCACTTCTGAGGCCGGCACGCTTCCGGGAGCAACCTATATTGCGGAATCGCCTCTCGATTTTGGCATCACAGTTCAATTCGCCTCAACAACATCATCAGATTTGACCGGGGAAAGCACCCTGGAATTCAACGTATCGGGCGGCACGTTGGCGGACCTTGTCGCTGGAAATGTCGCATCGCTTGGGCTCGCCGGACCGGCGGGCGAGTATTTGTGCGGCGATGCAAATTGCACGGCATTTACAGTCCGGAACATTGCAAACAACTCGTCGCTCGTTCTCGCTCCGGAAGTGCCTCTGCCTGCTGCGCTGTCTCTGTTCCTTGCAGGATTGGGCGGCCTTGGTATGGCGAAGCGCCGCCGCAAACAAGCAAGTGTCTAGGCGCCGCCCGGGGTTGTGACGATGAAAATGCGGTGCGTTTAACGCCGCGTTTTATTCGGCAACAGCCTTTACTTCGTTCAAGGATTAAGAGCCTGACTCATACGTTTGCGTGACTTATCGGCGTCTCGCCATTTGCCCGGTGGCGACATGTATATGGGCGATGAAGAGCCTCGCGATGGCGGACGTCCAGTTTCGTTACCTGTCTCTTGCGGGGCGGCGGGATCGTCCGAGCCATGTAATGGTGCGCTCGACGACCCATCGGCCGCGCGGGATTTCGAAACCGCGCTCGCGGCGGCCGGCGCCCCTTGGACGCCGGGCCAAGGCCTCGCAGTCGGCTCCGGCCGCGAGTAGCGCCGCCGCCCGCGGCGCCAATCCGCGTGGTCCCCGGGGCTCGCCCGTGCTAGGATTCGTCCCGCACAGGCGCTGAGCGCGGTCGCCCCCGCAACATCCTGAGGGAGCGGCAACCGCGGCGCGTTTCCGCTCCTGTTCGCGCGCGCCGTTCCGCACGGCGACCGGGAGCCCCAGGCAAGGGCCGCCCGCCATGAAGACCATCATTGAACCCTTCCGCATCAAATCGGTTGAACCGATCCGCATGACGACGCGCGCGGAGCGCGAACGCCTCCTAAGCGAGGCGCGATACAACCTCTTCAAGCTCCACTCCGACGACGTGATCATCGACCTGCTCACCGACAGCGGCACTTCGGCGATGAGCGCAGCGCAGTGGGGCGCGGTGATGACCGGCGATGAAAGCTACGCCGGCGCGCCGAGCTTTTACCGCTTTGAGGCCGCGGTCAGGGACCTCGTCGGCTTCCGCCACGTCATCCCGACCCATCAGGGCCGGGCGGCCGAGCACCTGCTCTTTACCCTGATCGCCAGGCCCGGCGACGCGATCCCTTCGAACACGCACTTCGACACGACCCGCGGCAATATCGAGGCGGCCGGCGCGGAGGCCGTTGACCTTCCGATCCCGGAGGGCCGCAAGCCCGCAATCGAGCATCCTTTCAAGGGAAACATGGACCTCGCCGCGCTTGAGGCGTTCCTTGCCGACCACGGTCCCCGCACGCCCGCCGTGATGATGACCGTCACCAACAACGCAGGCGGCGGCCAGCCCGTCAGCCTGGAGAACATTCGCGGCGCGGCGAAGATCGCCCGGGCCCATGGAAAGCCTCTTTTCATCGACGGCTGCCGCTTTGCGGAGAACGCCTGGTTCATCAAGCTGCGCGAAGCGGGCCAGGGCGGCCGCGCCATACCGGACATCGTGCGCGACATGTTCGCCCTCGCCGACGGCATGACCATGAGCGCCAAGAAGGACGCCTTCGCCAATATCGGCGGCTGGCTCGCGGTGAACGACGACGCCCTCGCCGAAGCGGCGCGCACCCGCCTGATACAGACCGAAGGCTTCCCGACCTATGGCGGGCTCGCCGGGCGCGACCTGGACGCGATTGCGCAGGGCCTGAAGGAGATCGTCGACGAGGATTACCTGCGCTATCGCGTGCGGACAAATGCCTATGTCACCGAGCGGCTCGACGCCATGGGCGTGCCGGTCGTGAAGCCGGCGGGCGGCCACGCCGTGTTCATCGACGCGCGGGCGTTCCTGCCCCATATTCCGCCGCTCCAGTATCCGGGGCACGCCCTCGCCTGCGCGCTGTACGAGGAAGCCGGCATCAGGGGTTGCGAGATCGGCACGGTCATGTTCGGCCGCAAGCCCGACGGAACCGAAGCGCCCGCGGCCATGGACCTCGTCCGCCTCGCCATGCCCCGGCGCGTCTACACCCAGAGCCACGCTGACTATATCGTCGAGGCTTTCGAAGAGCTGACCGCGCGGAAAGACGCCCTCCGTGGCCTGAAGATCGTGAAGGAGCCGAAAATGATGCGCCACTTCAGGGCGGAGTTCGAGAAGGTTTGAGCAGGCGCTTTTTGAGCAGGCGCCGGGGTCGGCCGATATCAAGGGTAGGCGAATAGCGTCTCAGGCGAGACGTCCGAATTGCGGGCGGAAGCGGAGACAGGAATATGCATCTGTACGTGTGCGCTTCCGGCCCCGAAAGGAAACTCGGAAACGTCGACCGACCTCGCCGGCCCCCGATGAAGGCGTTTTCGAGAACACAGCTCAGGTAGACGAAGTCGAGCCAGCTTAACGCGGCCAAATTTGACGTCAGTTCGTGTTCCCAGACGTCAGAATGGACGACATACGCGAATTACGGTTGACCTTCGTGACACGTTATATATCGTATAACGAGGTACCACGGCTATGGGTATAGCAATTTGCGCGCCGCATCAGGGAGATTTCTTGAGAACTGGTTGACCCAGTCGCGCAAAGGATTGTTCGAGCTTCTGATTATTCGCCTGCTGGCTGGCGGTGACAGCTACGGATACGAATTGTCGGAAACAGCGCGCACAGCACTTGGGCTGAACATCTCGGACGGGACGCTTTATGCAATCCTGACACGCCTGACGAAAGCAGGCGCCATAAAACCCTACCTAAGAGAATCGGCCAGCGGACCGGCTCGAAAATACTATCGGTTGACGGCTGAGGGACGGACGTTGCTCCTTGAGATGGAAGACGCCTGGCGGCGGACAGTTCTGAGCATGGAACAAGCGACAGAAGCGGAGCCCTGCGAATGAGTCCACATCGCTTTTCTTCCCTCAATTCCAATTTGCTCTGGGGGCTGCACAACGTGCGCTTGCGCGTTCTGCTGGCGGGCGTCGCCTCCAAGCCGAGGCGCTCGATTGTCCGGGGCGTCAATGAGCAGGTTCTGGAAACCTACCACGAGGGCGACGCCTCGTCGGAGGCGGGTCGCCTGAGGGAAGCGCTTGGCCGACTGGGAACAACAGACGATTTTCTCCCCGATCTGATGCATGCTCACGATCTCGGCCTTGCGGATATTCGCTTCGCCCACGTCCTGTTCCTGCGGAGCTGGCCTGGACTGGCGCAACAAGTCGCGATGGCTTTCGTCCGGTTGGCATTCGCCCTCATGCTTGCAATCTGCGGTCTGGCGGTCAGCCTGATATCCGCTGCCGCGTTGGTCGCGCCCACGCGGTTTGGACTAGTCCAAACCGAACCGGATTCCTTTCAACTCCTGCTTCTCGCGAGCGAACCATTGAGTGGGAGTTTGCTGACCGCGTGGGTACTCGTCCCCCTTACAGTGGTGGGGCTATTTGCGGTCTGCGCCGGTGTTCGTTCGGCTTTCAGTGTGACGCTTGAGCTCGTCGCCAAGGCATCCAATCTTTTCCGTCCGTGGAGAGAACAATGAGACAGTTCATCCTCCGGCGACCTGTTATGGTTTTCATGGTCGCGACGATGATCCTGACATACCCAATTGGAATCGCCGCGCTGATCGGACTCCAGCCAGTACAGGACGCGATGCCGGGCTGGGTCCGCGATGACCTCGTTACCGGCTCTGCTTCACGATTCGCCCCGACAATCGTCGCGTTGAGCATGATGGCGGCGGCCTTCGGCGGCGCCTCGTTTCGCGCCTGGTTCCGACAGCTCATCCGGATCAACGTAGACTTCCGTTACTATATCGGCGTTTTGGTTGCTTTGATTTTCGGGTGGGCATTTGCCACCTATGCCGTCCTCAATAGTCAGGGTCTTGATGCCGCCGATCTTCTGGCGCGCGACCTTCATCAACAAGGCGTCACGCTGCTTGACCGGGTGGCGGACTACCTTGGCGAAGTCATTTACATCACGCTCACCAATGGCGAGGAAACGGGTTGGCGGTTCTTCCTGACAACGATATTGCTCGTCACTTTCCGGCCGATTTCGACTGCGCTGCTCGTCTGGATACTATGGTCGGTCTGGCACCTGCCGATCATTGTTCTGGGTGGCGGCGAACTCGAGCTTCTGGCGGCGTTCATCGCGTTGCTTCTCCCCGTTTCGATTCTGGCTACCTGGCTCTACATCAAGACGGAATCACTTTTCCTGCTTCTGATTGCTCATGGCGTTTTCAATGCAACAACCGAGTACGCGTTCGAGCGACAGCTTCCGGAGATCGGCCAGATCGTCGCAAACCATGAAGCGCTGGCCACCTGGTATTTCTTCGCGCCACTAGCCTTGATTGCCGCGATTGTGGTGACGGTCGATCACCGCCTCTTTCTGAGGAAATATGCTGAGGAGAGTTTGGTCGGCTGGGCGCGGCTTCGACATACTGTAGATCGGCCGCACGCCCGCCGCGACGTCGGCGCATAATGCGACCCTCGCCGCGCTCAAGACCAGGTATGATGACATCTACGCCGCGCTGAACGGCGACGGCACGCGCGCCCGCTGCGACGAACCGGAGCCCTGGTCGATCACCCAGCGCATCGACTACGTGCGCGGATCATTGACCTTGCCCCCTGATTGCCCTCGTTTATAGGCTCGGCCTGTTCTGGTTATGGTCCTTGCTGGACCGGGTTGCAAATTCCTTTGGCGTGAGCCCGTCGAGGCTCGTGTGCGGTCTCAATCGGTTGTAGTCGCGCCGCCAT
>WGLS01000021.1 GCA_016125455.1 Alphaproteobacteria bacterium | reverse complement strand
GCGTCGAGCGCTGTTTCAACAAGCTGAAAAACTCACGACGCGTCGCGACAAGGTATGATAAAACCGCCGATAGCTACACAGGCTTCCTGCACATCGCATCGATCCGTCTATGGATCAATCACTTTGTCAACAGGACCTAGGACAACCCGCCCTCAATTACCCTAAGTGTCTCAATTTGTTTTCCTTGCGGTTCCTGTGGTGTTTCGTTGGTGACAGCAGCCTCAATCAATTCGCCGATACTCCACGGATGCTCTGTTAGCCCCAGCGCCATAGCTGGCGTTGCGCGCAACGTTTCATGCACTCGGCACAGATTGTAGTGAGCGACGAATAGAGAGAATGCCGCCTTATGGTTTTCCAGCTTTTTGCTAAAGCCGTTTGTCAGGCGCGTTAGGCGCCGGGAAGCCATTCGAGCAGTCAGATTTGAACGCTCAACATGGCTTGTCGAGATCATGTGAGGGGCAGGGAATCCCCTTATCCGCTCCTTGCGAATGCCGACGACGACGCCTGGCGAGTACCGGCGCGCGGCGTTAATCGGCGGCTCGCCAACATATTGTTTGACGACCTGACCGTAATGGCAGTCGTCACCGAAAGCTGACCAGACAGCTTCTGGGTACGCCGGGAAGGCGTCAGAATTGATTTGCGGGGTGTTAATGACGCGCTCGCGCAGATCATACAGAAAACGGCGAGTGTTGTTCTGATTACGCTTGCCGACCTGATAAGAGATGATCGCCTTATTGAAGCGGTCTAGCGCCGTGAAAATATACTGATCGCCTTTATCAGCGCCGTCGTCAGGCGTTGTCCGCCGCTGCTTCTTGCCGACGAATGACCACATTTCGTCGAGTTCGATATAGTCCACATTCAGGTCGCGCATCATTACATCATGAAGATCGGCGCAAGCTTTGCCGACGCGAACGCCGAGCCGCATGATGGTGTCGCGATGCGTTGAGGTCATCCGCTCTGCGGCGCGAATGCTGCACCCCTCGGTCAGCGCGGCGACTATTTCAATTTGTCGTTCTAGTGGAAGGCGGTTCATTGGCCCTATCCCTTACGTTTTGGGATGGGCCAGCAGCGGAGTAGAAAATCGCCGCATTAAGCGCTATATAATGTTTTGCCGTCATAGCTTGGGCCCAAATCCCAGGTTGTGATTTTGGGTCCGGTTACTGCTCCAACAGTGCCGGACCCGGCTTAAATTGGTCTCTCAAAAGGGTGCCGATTAGGGGGTTGCGGTTGGTTCTGACGCCGAGGCCGCGCCCCCAGCTCCTATCAATCCTCGCCCCGAACGCCGGTCGGCGGAAACGCTGGGGCTCTCATCCCTTCTCATCGGTGATTCTCCATACCAACGAGATTAATTTAGCGCGTTTAGCGCCGCCGTCAATGTCTTTTTAGCGCATTTGGCGCGAATGAGTTTAGCGCGTTTAGCTTGACGAAGGCGCCGCTCTGACCTATATCCGCTGGCGAGCCTTATTAGGAGCGCCGATATGAGCAGCAACCGCAGCCCCCGCTATCCGTCAATTGACTTGGGCGACGCTATTGCGAAGATCGAAAAGGTATTCAACAAAGAGGGGCGAGCGCCATTTTCCAAGGAAGTTGCGGCCGGCCATTGTGGCTACACGTCTTGGAACGGCTCATCTGCAAAGGCAGTATCAGCCCTTAAAAAATATGGGTTTCTTCGAGAAGATAACGCTGGCTTCCGGCTCACGGATGACGCGATCACCATTATAGCAAACAAGGATATTCCCAACTCGCCTGACCGTAAGGAAGCAATCAAACGCGCCGCTTTAAAGGTGGAGTTGTTTGCAGGATTGCTTTCAACCTTCGGCGCGACCCCGAGTGAAACAAACCTCACCGCGCAGTTGATTACTAAAGGGTTCAGCAAGGACGGTGCCGCCAAAGCTGCGCGGGCATACCTCGCCACAATGGAGCTTGTGGCGCGCGAATCTAATGGTAAGATAGAGGTTGAGGCGGATGGAACGGATGAGGAACTGCGCCAAGACGGCGCTAAAGTAGACGAGCCACAAAAACAGCCCCCTCCTGCGCCGCCCGCACAACGTACAGGTGATTTTCAGATGGTTGAAGGTGAGCGCTTGCTGGCGGATGGACTGCTGTCCAAATCTTCAAAGTTTCGGGTTCTGGTTTCCGGCCAGATCGGCGTTATAGAGATTGAGCGCCTAATTAAGAAGCTGGAGTTTGACAAAGAGATTTTGGCTGACCCAGACGACAGCGAAGAAGAGTTCGACGATTAGGATTTAGCCGTCGGTGAGTAAATTGGGACACTGACGGTCTAATTAGGACAGCACCGCTTCTGACAATGGCACTTATTATTTTGACACGTTCAATCGAGATCAACTGGATTTTCCGATCCGGTATTCGCGATTGGTGGATGGCGAATACGAAGACCCCAAACCTTTGAGCGAGGCGATCAATACCGGCACATATCTGAATCATCCTTTTATAGCGCCCGATGAATCCTATTTGCTGTGGGACGCCAAACGAGAGGACGGATATGGCGATTCAGACATCTACATCAGTTTTCGACAGGATGATGGTTCGTGGGGCGCTGCAATCAATCTGGGCGACAAGATAAACACCGACGCATGGGAGGCGTCGGCAAGCGTCACGCCTGACGGAGAATACCTTTTCTTCAATAGAAATATGGGCTCCGATGAATACGAAGATGTCGATATATTCTGGGTCGACGCCGGAATTATTGAAACGCTCAGGCCGGGCTCGTAACGGAACCCCAAGGGGTCCTCTGGCGGAAGGTGCAAGCTTGCGGCGATCGTCGGCGTCGCGGCCTTGACCGACGGCGCGCAATCGACGAGTTCGTGCTCGACGAACGACGCATCGTATCGCCAGCGCCTCACCGGTATTCGCCAACCAATCAGATCGACTATCGCGTCGCAGAAATTGAGGAGACTATCATCAAGACACTATCACCATGCATCTCTTTGCTTCTCTTATCGGTCGTTGTGAGTTGCGCCGCCTACGAGCCCGGTCAAAGATCGGCGGCTGCAGGCCCCTACCTTGGACAGAAGCCGCCTGGCTCAACGCCTGAGATTTTCGCGCCCGGTATCGTCAATACGGAAGAAAATCGCGAAATCGAAGGCATGTTCGGCGCTGATATGAACACCTTCTACTTCATCCGGCGACCTCTTGGTGAGGAGTCCTCATCCAATGCATTGGTGGCCATGACGAATGAAGGCGGCCTTTGGCGGGAAAAAAGCATTCTGCAAGGCGTGAGCGAACCGTCCGTCTCTCCAGACGGGTCGACCATATACCTCAAGACAAAGTACATTCAGCGTACTGATGATGGGTGGTCAGATCCTGAGAGCCTCGGCTCGCCTTTCGACGGCATCGATATTTTCAGGTTATCGGCGGCATCCAGCGGAACGTATTACCTGGATACCTTCACCCCGGAACTGGACGCGCCTCTCCGCTATTCGCGTCTGATCGATGGCCAATATGAACAACCCAGATCGCTCGGACCGCAATTCGCGATCGGCCGATACAACGCTCATCCCTACATTGCGCCCGATGAATCCTATGTGATCTGGGACAGCCGTCGGGATGACGGGTACGGTTCATCCGACCTCTATATCAGCTATCGCGAAATAGATGGCTCTTGGGGGCCCGCCATCAATCTGGGCGACAGGATTAATACGCCCGGCGCGGAGAATTATCCGAGCGTGTCACCCGATGGAAAATTCCTCTTTTTCGACAGAAGGGGAGAAGCGGTGAATGGTGAAGCACCGGTCGACATATTCTGGGTCGACGCGGGATTTATCGAAGCGCTCAGGCCCAGCCCATAACCCGTTCACGAGAATTAGCACGGTAGGAAGCAAGCGGCTGCGAAGGCCCGCGCCTCGGTCTTGACCCGCGCCGCGACGCGCCTACCCTCGCGCGCCATGGAACCGCTTATTTATGCGATCGGCGACAAGAAGCCGGTCATTCACCCGTCGGCCTTCATCGCGCCCGGCGTCGTCATCTGCGGCGATGTCGAGGTGCACGAGGACGCCTCCGTCTGGTACGGGTCGGTGCTGCGCGGCGACACCAACAAGATCATCGTCGGCAAAGGCTCGAACGTGCAGGACGGCACGGTGATTCACGTCGACGCCCCGCAATGGGGCGGGCTGCCGACGATCATCGGCGCGAATGCGCTCATCGGCCACAAATGCATGCTGCACGGCGCGACGGTCGAGGATGGCGGATTCGTCGGGATGTGCGCGACGATGCTTGACGGCTCGGTCGTCGAGACCGGCGCGATGCTCGCCGCGGGCGCGTTCCTCAGCCCGAAGAAGCGAGTGCCCGCCGGCGAGATGTGGGCCGGCATGCCGGCGCGGAAAATGCGCGACATGAGGGAGGGCGAGGCGCAGATGGCGCTGATGGGCGCCGCGCACTATGTCGAGGAAGCCCGTTCCCACCGTAACGCCATGGAAAACCTCTAGAATCCGTCCCTGAGCCGGCCTGTCGCAAATCCCCGCTGGCCCCGAAACGCTGCGCTTGCTAACCTGACGGCTGCGATCGGGGTGAGTTCGGGGAAGCGCGCATGGTCAAGATCGTCACCGTCCACGGCACGAATGCCGGGGCGCCGGAGGACCGCGGCGAGCAGTGGTGGCAACTCGGGTCCGAGTTCCAGACCAAGCTGGCGTCAAAAATCGACGACAGGATCATCTTCGAGCCGTTCCACTGGTCCGGCGCGAATTCCGAGCGCGAACGCCGGGAGGCCGGCCAGAAGCTCGCGGCAAAACTCCTGACCGAACGCGAGCCTGTCATTGTCATGGGCCACAGCCACGGGGGCAGCGTGGCGTTGCACGCGCTATTCCTGCTGGCGATGAAGTCGCCGAAAAAGGCATTCGAGACGCTGCGCGCGCTTGTCACCGTCGGCACGCCGATGATCCGTTATTCCGGCGCGCGCAACCCGATATTCCGCTTCAACATCATCGGCCAGCTGTTCCTGATCTATGCGTTCATGATCGGCGGCCTTACGACCGCGGCGATCCTTCTCGGGGACCGGCTTGGCGACTTGTCGGCATTGATCGGCGAATCCGTTTTCGCCGGCATGATTGATTTCGACGACAACCTGATCGGGCGCGTAGCCCAGGTCTTCACGCCGGCGGTGATGACAACGACAGTCTTGCCGTTCATCATCATGAGCCAGTTCACGCGCCGCAGCGCAAGCCGAAACCGGGCGTTCGCGGGCAACAGGCTGTGGCCCGACTTTCGCGGCATCTATGCTGCATTGAACCACACCCAGGACGAAGCGATCGCCGCGCTCAAGACGGGAGTCAGCATCGACCTCACTATCGCCGACCGTCGTACCGTACAGACGGCGATTTTCGCGCCGCTTGCGCTCGTGCTCGCCGGCGTTCTCGCCATGCGGACGGTATCTGAGATCGTTGACGTCGAGGCCATTCGCACGCTCGTCGCGCCGGATCTGGGCGACGAGGAAATCATCGATCGTTCCGGGTATGCGACGCTCGGCATTCGCGATGCGGGATCGCAGATTAGGGCGCTATCGGGCGAAATCCGCACCGAGGCGAACGATCAGGCCGGATTGCTCCGCCAGAACGTCGTCTTTCTCCAGAACGACTATGTCGTGCTTGACCTCGCGACCGCCGCGCGAGCCGGCGGCAAGGAGAATCTCGTCCCCTATCTTGAGAATCTTCGCCCAACCGAGGTTTCCGGCGTCGTCAACTTCAATGACGACCGAGTCTGCTCGCGCGACGCGATCTATCTGACCGCAGCCGGCCAGGCGCGCCTCGTGGAGATGGCCCGCGCGCTTGACGACGCGCCTCCAGCGACGCCAGACCGCTACGCGCCCACCGCCGTGAATGCGGCCGCCGGCGCCGCGCCTTCAGGTCAGTCGTCGTCTCCCGCGTCGAAGATCGATTCGCCAACCGCACGCCGACCCGGCAGACCGAACTTCACGCCGGTCGAGGACATCGTTGAAAGCGACAAGCGAATGGCGTCGCAAAGCGCAAGCGTTGCGCGCGCCCTTACCGCACAGGAGCAACGCTGCCGCGCGGCCGATGTGGTAATGCTTGACGGCACGTCGGCCATCGAGCGCCTGATCGCAGCGGACGCGCTGGTCAATCTTGCGGACGAGGCGCTTTATTCGCACCGCCCGGAACTCGTCGAACTTTCGGCGTCCATGAAGTCGGAAACCGCGGCCAGCGACGACCTGTTTGGCGACTTCCTCGTCTACCCGGAACTTCGCCGCGGCGAAGCGATCGTGTTCGAAAGAGCGTCATTTAATGACGCCCAGGTGGGCTGCTTCTTCTCCGCGATCACGCGACAGGCGCAGCGCTTTTCGCTAGGCCTTATTTCCGAACCGGATCGCCTGAGATCGCTTGAGGGACTGTGCGCACAGGTCGAAGGCGAGACTTTCACGATCTATGACGGCGCCACGACGATACTTTCCGAAGTCGAGTACCGCCTTGAGAACGGCGTCGAAGCGATCGTGACGCTGGCTGACGGCTTGCGCGGCGTCAGCGGCGAGGATGACTACGTCATCGAAGCCGCAGACTATCTGGAAGCGGAAGGAGTGCAGGCGGGCATTCTGTCGCCATTCTATTTCGTTTTCTCGGTGCTGATCGTCGCGTTCACGATTGCATGGGCGACGAGCTTCATCTTTGCGCCGATGCTCTCCAGCGTCTTCAACCAGCTCATCCGCCAAAACATTTTCGGAAACGACGGGCACGGCGAAAAGGTCGAGCAGGTCGCCCCGGGGCTCAACTTCGCCGCGGATCAGGTCGGCACCTTGCCGGAGAACGTCGAACGCGACATCGACAACTTCGTTCGTCAGTTTACGTCGGAGACGATCGAGCGCCTTCGTGACCTTATCTCGCTGAATTCGATCAAGCCCAAGGGCGTCAACTTCCTGCCCGAAATTGGCCAGGCGCTGACCTGGAAAGAGCTGATCCACACTGCTTATTTCGACGTCGACAGCTTCATCGACCATACCGCCGACACCCTCGTGGAAACGGCCGGCCTTACCCGCAAGGTCCAGCGCTAGGCCAGACCGAGCCCCGACGCCCGCCCGATGTCCGTCCCATCGCGCGCGTCATTCACCAGCCGTTGATCCGTGGCCAGATCGCTTCGATGCGCCCCGCCTCGTCAAGCACGTGATAGCGGTCGAACTGCGCGCCGGTGGCGCACGCATGGTTCGGCAGGACCCGCAAGGCCCGCCCAACGGGAAAGTCGTCGAACGCAATCGCCCCGCCGCCCGGCGACGTGACGATCCCGTGTTCCTGGTTCGCGCTGGACACCACAAGATCGCCGATGGGCGCGCCGAACGCGTCGCATACCCGGCCAAGGCCGTGGCGCCCCGATCCGGGATCGCGCGACATCGCCATCCAGCCCGCGTCGATAAGTATTTCCCCGCGCAGAGGCTGCCGGCCGATGACGCTTGTCGCGACGCTGAGCGCGATGTCGTCGGTGCTGCAGACCCCGAGATCGGCCATGACGAGGTCCATGGTCATGTACACGCCAACGCGAGCCTCGGTCACGCCGGCGAACGAACGCGCGAAGGTAACCGTCGGCGTAGATCCCATGCTGATGATTTCCGATGGGAGGCCCGCCTCGGCCAGGGCGGCGGCGGCATTGACGACGGCGGCGCGTTCGCGCTCGGCCATGCCGGCGATCTCGTCCGGCGATCCGCACGCGTAGGATCCGCCCGCGTGGGTCATCACGCCCCGGAACCGCGCGCCAGGCGCCTTGAGGGCGCGGGCGACGGCGAGCGCAAGTTCGCTTCCGGAGGCGACCCCGGCGCGATGGCCGTCGCTGTCTATCTCGACAACCGCTGGCAGGGTAACTCCGGCGGCGCCGCCCGCGGCCGCGACGGCGCGCGCCGCCTCGACGGTATCGACCGCGAGCGTCAGGTCGGCGCCGCGTTCGACGAGCGCCGCTGCGCGGGCAAGCTTTGAAGGCGCGATCCCTACGGCATAGAGAATATCGACGACGCCGTTGGCGAAGGCGTCCTCGGCTTCGAGCAGGGTCGAAACGGTGACGCGCGGCGCTGAGCCAAGGGCCCGCAACCAGGCTTGCGCGCATTTCACCGTCTTGACATGCGGCCGCAAGGCGAGCCCCGCCGATTCCACTTTGCTCCGCATACGGCTCAAATTGCGCTCGAACGCAGGTCGCGAAAGCAGAAGGGCGGGCGTTTCAAGCCCCTCGTACGGCGACTTATAAAGCGACATCGAATGCGGCTTCGGTCTGTGCGCGAACATCCTCGATGCTGACGCCGTCAGCGAGTTCGACGAGCGTCATGCCCTTGCCCCGCGCGACGTCGAAGACGCCGAGATTCGTGATGACCATGTCGACTGCCTGCTTGCCGGTCAGCGGCAAGGAGCACTCGCGCAGAAGCTTTGGCTCCCCGGATTTCGACGCATGGTCCATGACGACGACAACGCGCTTGACGCCCGCCACGAGATCCATGGCGCCGCCCATCCCCTTCACCATCTTGCCAGGGATCATCCAGTTGGCCAGATCACCTTTTTCGGAAACCTCCATCGCGCCGAGGATCGACAGGTCAATGTGGCCGCCACGGATCATCGCGAAAGAGTCGGCGGAGGAAAAATACGACGTGCGGTCAAGCTCGGTAATGGTCTGCTTGCCGGCGTTGATCAGGTCGGCATCCACTTCGTCTTTGTACGGAAACGGCCCCATGCCGAGCATGCCGTTTTCGGACTGGAGCGCCACGTCGACCCCGTCGGGAATGTAGTTCGCGACAAGGGTCGGAATGCCGATGCCGAGATTGACGTAGAACCCGTCCCCGAGTTCCTTTGCGGCGCGCTGCGCCATCTGGTTTCGATCCCAAGCCATGCCTGTCATCCCTCGCTGTTCGTCGCGGTTTCGGCTGCGCACCGTTCGAGAAGCGCCTCCAGGTCCTGCTTCAACATGCCCTTGCGCGCCTTGACCGCCTCGACGTCGACCGCCTCGTCGAGCGAGCCGCCAAAGGTCTGGTTGATGACGGCGGCCGCGTTGTCGGTCAGGAACTGCGCGCTCTTCGCCTGCATCGCCTCGCCAATGTCTTCAAGAAACGGCCTCAGGATGGCGCCGGCTGCGTCAGGCGACGTCGATGTCGCCGCAAACAGGTTTGATTCCGGCGCATTCTCCCGGTACGCCGCGATCAGGTTCGCGCGCCAAGCCGGCAGCATCTCGCGAAACGCCCCGTTCAGCGCCGGGCAATAGGTCTCGGCGGTCGCCTCGACGCCACGGCTGAGGACGGCGATTTGCAGCGCCTGCGATCGCAAGGTCGCGCTGGCGAGCATCTGGGTCAGGTGTTCCGCCGGCGCAACGAGGGCGGCGATGGCGTCGTCCGACACGTCCGAAGGCGCGGCCTTGTCCTCGCTCGCGCGCCCGCCCGCTGCTGTCGCTGCAGGCCCCTGTCCGACGGCGGCGGCGCACAGGGCAAAGCAAACCGACGCGCCAGCAATGACCGCAGCGCCAATGCGTCGGGCCATCACGCCCTCTCGCGCACGGTGCGCTGTTCGATGCGCTTTTCGTGCGTTCCTTGAATAATTCGCTGAACGAAAATGCCAGGCGTGTGTATTTGATCCGGATCAAGATCGCCTACCGCGACGATCTCTTCGACTTCCGCAATTGTGACGGTCGCGGCCGTCGCCATCATCGGATTGAAGTTGCGCGCTGTCTTTCGGTAGATGAGGTTACCTTGGGCGTCGCCCTTCCACGCCTTGACGATCGCGAGATCGGCGACAAGGCCGGTTTCGAGAATATAGGTCTCGCCTTCGAATTCCTTGTGTTCCTTGCCTTCCGCAATCACCGTCCCTACGCCGGTCTTGGTATAGAAGCCAGGAATGCCGGCGCCGCCAGCGCGAATGCGTTCGGCGAGCGTGCCTTGCGGGTTGAACTCAAGCTCGAGCTCGCCCGACAGGTATTGCCGCTCGAACTCCTTGTTCTCGCCCACATAGGATGACTTCATTTTCCGGATTTGCCGATTGGCGAGCAACACGCCAAGTCCGAAGCCGTCGACTCCGCAATTGTTCGAGATAACGGTGAGGTCCTTCGTTCCCGCCGCGCGAATGGCTGCGATCAGGTTTTCCGGAATGCCGCACAGTCCAAACCCGCCGGCCATGATCGTCATGCCGTCGCGCAGGACGCCGTCGAGCGCGGCCGTCGCGTCATTGTAGACTTTATCCATTCGCCTGAGTTCCCTGCGTTGTCGTCTTCGGGATTGCGCTGGTCGTTCCCGAGGCGGTTTCCGGATCAACTGCCGGCCCTCGGACCAACCACGCGTCGCACGTGACATAGCGCCTTAGGCCAAGCGCCGTCCACCGGCCCGGAACGCCATTTCCAGCAGGCCTATTCCAGTGCGCCAATTCCAGTGCGCCAGGTCGAGGCCAAGGGAGGCCGCACCCTTCTCAGGTCCCTGTCATACCGCCTTCGTTTTCGACCGCACGAGCGTAATCGGGTCGGCCGGCGCGGGGTCGCCGGTCTTGAGACGCAGGCCCTTGAGCAAGAGACGCGCAGCCTCCCAGTGGATTGCGCCGATGACCTTGAGCGTCATCAGCGGATAATCTCTGAAGGCGCGCTCGAGCGCCGCGTCGGTCAGCGGCTCGCGCCTCCCCGCGAACGACGCGGACAGGATCGGGCCCTCGGCGTCATGCTGGCGGATGGCAATGACCACGTCTTCGCGAGGCGGCGACACCCGAAAAGCGTAGCGCTGGTCCATTTCCATGAACGGCGACACGTGCAGGCGTTTATCCGCATGTTGACGAATGACGCCGCCATTTGCGCCGGCGCGACCGCCGACCGGAATGAGATAGCTGTGTCGCTCGCCGAACGTGCTTGATACTTCGTACATTACCGCCGACAGCGCGCCTGATGCGTCGTGGATGAAATATACCGCAAGCGGATTGAACGCGTAACCAAGGATCCTCGGATAACACAACAGCCTGATAGGCCCGCTCGCATCGAGGCCAAAGCCGCCGACGGCGTCGCGCACATAGGCCGCGATGTCCGGAACGGGGCCCGCGGGCCCGTGCGGCTTCGGTCCGTAGTCACGGTCATGAAAGGCGTAGAGGTTGAAACGGCTGCGCGAGAACCATTTCAGCCGCGCATCAAGCGCCGGCATTTCATCGAGGTCGAGCAACAGGGAGAACACGCGATACTTCAGGGCGTGACGGACCGGCCGCGCGCGGCGATGGGCGACGACGCCGCGATAAATCGCCGAGACGAACGGATCGGCGTCCTTTTGATTCACGAAGCCGCCTCTTCACGGCGCCCGGTCGACACCTGCGCCGACAGGTAAATGCGCCCGGACTCGTTTTCCACCGTCCACGGCCGGCGCATGCCCCCGAGCGCTTCCGCGACCGCCAGGCCCGCCTGCAGGCCGTCCTCGTGGAAGCCCTGGCCGAAATAAGCGCCGCAGAACCAAAGCCGGTCGACGCCCTGGAGCGACCACAACAGCCGCTGTGCGCGCGCTGCGGCGACGTCAAACATCGGATGGGCGTAGTCGAACGCGGCAATGACCCGCGCGGTATCGATCGGCGTCGACGGATTGAGGCTGACGAAGACGTCCGGCGCGTCCGCCCCGAGGTTCTGCAGGCGATTCATCCAGTAGGTGACCGCAACGCCCTCGCCGCCGCCCAGATAGTTCCAGCTCGACCAGGCGCTGCGCCGCGTTGGCATGACCGATGGATCCGCGTGAACGACCGCCCGGTTTGGCTGATAGCGGAAGGCGCCGAGGAGTTGTCGTTCCGCGTCCGTTGGCGCTTCGATCAGCTTCAGCGCGTCATCGGCGTGGCAGGCGACGACGGCGTCGTCAAACGTGTCCCGGCCGCCATTGGCGTCGACAATCTCGACGCCAGCGCCCGACCGTTCGATCGCAACAACGGGCGTTGACGCGCGCACTGCGCCAGCGAGATCGCTCGCCAGCGCCTCCACATACCGCCGCGATCCGCCGCGCACGGTGTTCCACACCGGCATATTGAGGACTTGCAGCAAGCCGTGGTTCGAAAAGAACCGCAGAAACGCTGACGCCGCGTAGTCAAGCACTGTCCCGGACGGGGCCGACCAGATGGCGGCGGCGAACGGGATGAGAAAACGCTCGACAAATGCGCGCGAAAGCCCCGCCTCGGCGACGAAATCGGCGACGGACATGTCGGCGCGTATGCCGTCCTTGAGCGCCGTTTTCGCGCGCGCATTGAAACGAAGGAGATCGCGAAGCATGGCCCAGTGCGCCGGATCGAGGATCGCTCGAGGATTGGCGAATAGCGAGGCGAGCGACTGCCCTGAATACTCCACTGCGCCGCCGTCCAGCGAAGCGCCAAACGACATGCAGGTATCGTCGATCCCGACGCCGATATGGCCAGCGAGTGCGGTGAAATTCGGATAGTTTGGGCGGTTGAAGACGATAAACCCTGCGTCGACGGCGATGACGGCGCCATTCGGGCCTGGCGCATCGACTGTGTTCGCGTGGCCGCCAAGCCGCGCGTCGGCTTCGTACAGAACGACCTCATGACGTTCACGCAGGAGCCAGGCGGCGGACAGTCCGGCGACGCCGGCCCCAATAATGGCGATCCGGCGGCCAGGCGCCGGGCCAGACGGGCCGCCCTGACCTGCGCGTGCGTCAAATGGCATGGAAGCTCCTGTTAAGACCAATTCGCGACCGCACAATGCCGCCCTGCATCAGGTTCGGCTAGGGCCGGCGAGATGCAGATGGCCAAGGTCCAGTTTGCCAAGGTCCTGATAACGGGAGCCAGGAACCTAAGCCGCGCCCCCGCTTGTTGTGGATCACGACGATCGGCTCCTGTAAGCTGGCCTAAGGATCGACTGTGATCCAAGCCCGGCCGCCAGCGTATCCCTCTTAAATGATACGGGGCCGAGCCGTGATCGGAGCAGAAATTCTCATCGTGACGTCGGCTCGTCCCAACAAGAATGTCTCAAGCGGCTCCTCGGAGGCGATGAGCGATCTGTTGGGGCGCGTTGCAACGTCCGGCGACCGTGCGGCGTTCGGGGAGCTTTACGATTACTTCGCGCCCCGGGTGAAAGGATATTTGATGCGGGGCGGCAGTCCGGCCGATCTGGCGGACGATCTTGCCCAGGAGACGATGCTGAAGGTGTGGCGAAAGGCGCGCCTTTACGATCCGGCGAAAGCAGGCGCGGCGACGTGGATATTCACGATCGCGCGGAACCTCAGGATCGATGCGGCGCGCCGCGCGGCCAAGCCGACGCTTGACCCGGACGATCCGTCGCTCTCGCCGGAAGGCGAACAGCCGGCCGACGAACGCATGGAACGAGCGGACCGGGACAAAAAGATAAAGGCGGCGTTTGAGGCGTTGCCGGAGGCGCAGCATGAAGTCGTCAGGCTTCATTTCATTGAAGACGCCGCCCATTCGGAGATTGCCGAGCGCCTCGGCCTGCCGCTGGGCACCGTAAAGTCGAGGCTGCGCCTCGCGTTTACGAAGATACGGAAGGAGCTAGGCGACCTCGATGCGTAACATCAGGCACCACCCCAAACCCGAGACCCTCGCGGAATACGCGGCAGGTCGTCTCGACGAAGCGCGGTCCGTCGTGGTGTCGACGCACCTGACACTCTGCAAAGAGTGCAGTCGTTCAGTTGTCGACTTCGAAGCCCTTGGCGGCGCCTGCCTTGAGACGGTTGAGCCTGAGGCGATGCAGGCGGGATCGCTCGCGGCATTCTGGGAGCGGGCCGGCGATCAGGACATCCTTGTCTCGCCGTCCATGCACGGCTTCGAGGCTGCGAACGACTTCAGCCTGTCCGCCGCGCAGCCACTTGGCGCCTACCTCGACGTGGATGTCGACCGGATCAAATGGCGCGCAGTTGCGCCGGGCGTGTCGCAACACGTGCTGGATGCGGAAGGGTATCGCGACGGCGTACTGCGGCTCCTGAAGATTGCCCCGGGCGTTCAGTTGCCAATGCACACGCACAAACGTGAAGAACTGACGCTGATCATTCGCGGGGCCTATCGCGATGCAATCGGCGAATTCCGCCCCGGCGACCTTGCGGATCTCGACGACGACATCGAGCATGCGCCGACCGCGTTCGGCGACGAAGACTGCATCTGCCTTATCGCCACGAGCGCGCCGCTCGTCTTCAAGGATCTGATCGGCAAGATTGTTCAGCCCTTTGTGGGCCTCTGATCTCCTCGCGCCGCCTGCGTATCCGGCGGCAGGTCTCCCCCTGGTAGCGTAGGAAAGGCCCGCTCGCCGAGCGGGCCTTTTTCCGTTCTCGCGAAGGCGACGCGAACGACGCTTCGCGGCGAATTGCACCCCATCCGGACGAAGCGAGCGCCGCCGTCGACGAACCGATCCGCGTCCGGAGGGCCTTCGACGAGCGGTGCGCCGGATGCGGCGGATCGCGGGCTGCGGCGCTTCCCAAACTGTCCGCTAGCCGCCATTTCACTCTCATCGCTGCTGGAGAGAGGAAAACAGACATGCAACGGTTTCTTGGAACATTAATCATGATCACGGTCATCGCGGCGGCTTTTGCGCCGGCTGCGTACACCCTGTCGGCCGTCGCCTGAGGTGATGGCGCCTTACGACCGCCGTGCGAGGGCGCGCCCCGAACAGCCCCGCGCGGCGGCAGCATTTTCGTGGCCCGTTTCCCCCCTCAACGATCAGCCGAGGTAAGCGCGCCAGCGAGGGCGGACCGCACCAGCATCCCAGGCGGCAGCGCAAAGGCGACCCCCGCCGCATTTGCAAGTCCGTCGCGCCAGTCGGACTGCCGGTCGGGGAAGAACCCCTGCAACCCTTCAAGCCCGAAGCCATAGACCGCCAGCGCCGTTGCCCCGAGCGTTATTGAGCCCGCCGGCGCCGCTCTTCCCATCACCATCAGGCCCGACAGGGTCGCATACGCCATGAAATGACCGACCTTGTCCGCAAGCGCAGGCTCGCCGAGGATCCGAGACGCGATGAAGTCCGCCAGAGACATGCCGGCGACATCGCCCGGGTCCGGGTTCAGCGTCCCATAGGTGACAAAGGCAAGCGCCGCGACGAACAGCGCCCGGAAGGTCGCGTCCAGCATGGAAAGCCGCGACGCCGGCGGCCAGTGGGTAAAGCCGCCCGGCGCCATCACGTCGCGCCGGCCACGTGCAGCCTGCGCTCCCAGTCGATCGCGCCGCTGACGATTATGTCGATCTCGTCAAATCTCGGCCGCCAGTCGAGACGCGAGCGGATCGCGGCGCTGTCGGCGATGAGCTGCGGCGGATCGCCGGCCCGGCGTGGCGCGTCCACCGTCGGCAGCGCGGCGCCCGTGACGCGCTCCACGGCGGCGACAACCTCGCGGACTGAATATCCGCGGCCGTAGCCGCAATTCAGGATGGCGGATGGCTCCCCCGCGCGCAGGAGCATGAGCGCCGCAAGGTGGGCGTCTGCGAGGTCGCAGACATGGACATAGTCCCGGATCGCCGTTCCGTCCGGCGTCTGATAATCGGTACCGAAAACGCGCAGCTCCTCGTCCCTTGCGCCGACGGCGATTTGCGCTGCGACCCGGACGAGGTGCGTCGCCTTGCCGATCTGGCCGGCGCGCAAGGCGGGGTCGGCGCCAGCGACGTTGAAGTATCGAAGGATGACATAATTCAGGCCGTGCGCCGCCGCCGCATCGGTGAGCATCCGCTCGGCCATCGCCATTGAGGCGCCGAAAGGCGATATTGAGCGCACGGGCGCGCTTTCCGACACCGGCGAGGCGTCCGGCTTGCCATAGACCGACGCCGTCGATGACAGGATGATCCGATCAACGCCCTTCGCGACGCAGGTCTCGAACAGCGCAAGCGCGCTCGCGGCGTTGCGGCGATAGTAGTCCAGCGGCTTTTCAATGGATTCCGGCACCAGCGTGGCGCTCGCGAAATGGACGATCTCGGTGACGCCGTATTCGTCGATGATGCGAGAGACAAAGCCGCGGTCGCCGACGTCGCCGACGAACAGGCGACCGGGACTGGGCGCAAGCCAGACAGCGCCGGAGCTGAGATCGTCGATTGCGACCGCCGTTTCGCCGGCGGCTTCGAGCGCGAGCAACATGTGCGCGCCGACGTACCCCGCCCCTCCTGTCACCAGCACCGTCATGCCGAGCGTCACCTCACACGCGAGCGTCCAGCCCCCACCGCTATACCAGCGGTCGGCGCAGAGTCGATAAGGCCGTCGATGACTTCATGAACGACGGCGCGGCGCGCGATCCCCGGTCACTGCGGGCCTTGCATTTGTGCGAATCGAGCCGATTTAGGAGCGGACGTGTTGAAACATCTTCTGCCTTCACGGCGCCAGCGCCCCGTCGGACCGCCCGACGTCCGATTGTACGCAATCGGCGACGTTCACGGGCGCGCGGATTTGCTCGACGATCTCATCCGCCGCATTGACGAAGACCCCGCCGAGAAGCCGAAACGACTGATTTTCCTCGGCGACTATGTCGATCGGGGGTCATCATCAGCCGCCGTCATCGATCGCCTGCTGGCTATTTCGACGGCTGGGCGCGACGCAGTTTTCCTCAAGGGCAATCATGAGGCGGCGATGCTCGATTTTCTCGACGCGCCAATGGAAAATTTCGCCTGGCTCGACTGGGGCGGCGAAGCGACGCTCGAAAGCTACGGCGTTGACCTCGATCCGAGACGGACAGCCGCGGACATGGGCGCGGAACTTCGCGGAAAAGTGCCGGCCGCACACCTCACCTTTCTGCGCAACCTCGCGATCACCCACGAGGAAGGCGATTACTTCTTCGTCCATGCCGGCGTGCGGCCGGGCACGCCCCTCAATGAACAGACCGAGGAGGATTTGCTCTGGATCCGGGAAGAATTCCATGCCGCCGCCGCGGACCAGCGGCCGGACAAGACCGTGGTGCACGGACATCACCCGACGCGGCGGCCGGTCGACAATGGATGGCGGATCGGCGTCGACACCGGCGCGGTCTGGACGGGAATCCTGACCGCGGTCGTGATTGACGGCCCAGACCGCCGCTTTATCGCAACCGCTGGCAAGCCATCGGAATGACCCAAAGCCGATAATCAGTAAGCAGCGGACTTCTTCGCGCCGGTTCGGCGACCCGGCGATGCTAGGAACCCGCCGCGACCTTGCCGCCGTCAAGAACGATCTGCGGACCGCCGACGGCGCTGAGAATCGAGCGCAAGGTTTCCGGACCGCCCGACCCATCGCCGCCAGCGAGTGTCTTGCCGAACTCCGCGGCGTAGTTCGCCGAGGTAACGACATGCGGCCGCGGTCCAGCGAACGCCATCCGGGCGCCGCGCAGGATCGGCTCGCGCCATCTTTCGAGCATGTCGCGCTTGTAGGCGACGGGCGCGATGAGGCAATCGGGCTCAAGGGCCTGCGCCTCCGCCTCCGAAATGATGGGCGGCCCGCCCGGACACAGACGGTCGTCCGGCCCCGGATCGAAATGCGCGATCGCCGCCTCGATCATGCCCCTGCTCGCGCCAGCCCATGCGTAAAGCTCCGCAGCGGCCGGCCCTGCGCCCACCAGATGAGCAACCTCGCCGCCCTGCGCGATTTCGGCCATGGTCGCCTCGAAGGCGGCGCGCGCAACGGCGATGCGGTGCTCGAACGCCTGATAGGGCGCCGCGAGCCGCAGGGCGAGCGCGTTCTCCTCGTCCCAGAGCGACGCAAGGCGATCATACCACGGATCAAAATCGTAGTCGTCGAACCCTTCATGGGCCGCAAAGAGGCGGATCGACCCGCCGTCCTTGTCCGTCAGAATGCCTCGGAAGATCTTCAGGCCGCAGTCCCTGAAAAGCCGTTCCAGGGCGGCAAGGCTGTAAACGGCCGCGCGACGCTCAAAAACCGGCTCCGCCGACGCGCGCGTCAGCAGCATCGGCGCGTAAAGCGTCTCCACGACGAGAACGCCGTCCGACGACATCAGCGACTTCGCCGACGTCAGGAACTGCCTTGGCTCGGCAAGGTCCTCAAGCACCGACACGGCCGTCACGATGTCAAACGTCCTGCCGCGGAAGGCCTCCTCGGTTTCACGCGACGGGAACGGCGTGCGGATGGTCGTTGCCCATGCGCCGACGCTCTCGGTTGAGCTGGCCGCGTCGACGCCGTGCCGTTCCACCCATCGCGGATAATACGACAGGAGCGTGCCGTCGCAGCAACCAATGTCGATTGCAGCGCAATCGCGCCCGGAGATCAGTTCCAGCGCCTCGGTCGCAACGCCGCGGAGATAGTTGCGCGTTGAACGGTAGGCGCCGGATGGCGGGCGCATGCCGTCGGCAAGATCGCCATCCGCGCTCGCCCGCTGCAGCAGGCCGCAGGCGTTGGCGTCGACCGTCGCGTCGCAGACGACGTAATCAATCGAACTGGCATCGCCGCGCGCATCCTGAAATCGCGTGGCCGCGCGCTTCTTGCGGCCGGCGCGCGCTGACGCATCGTAGGATGCCGCAATGGAAAAGGCCGTCGTGAGGGCCGTCGACCCGCAGGCCCGGCAATTGGTAATTAGTTTCACTTGACGCCCGCTCGATAACTGTCGCCGCTGTTAGGGCGACAATCGCAGCCGGCGGTAAACCCGCGCTTAAGCATGGCCTTGTCACGCCGGCTCTAACAGTCCGGCTACGGATGTGACCGAAGGGTTAACGCCGCGGCGCGTCAGGCGGACAGGCGGTCGATCAGCTTTTCGATGAATTGGCGCCCCTGGGCGATCTGGTCGACGTCGATGAACTCGTTCGCCTGGTGGGCCTGGTCGATCGATCCCGGCCCGCAGATCACAGTCGCAAAGCCCGCTTGCTGGAACTGGCCGGCTTCGGCGGCGTAGGAGACGACTTCTGTGGCGTTATGGCCCGTGATCGCCTTGGCGAGGTCGGCGGCCGGGTTGTCCGCTTCCGGCGCAAGGGCCGGCACGTCGGTCAGCTGTTCCGTCGCGACGCGGCACCCCGCCGCTTTCGTGCGCATTTCGCTCTGTACGCCGCGCGCGTGGTCCTCGAACTCCTCGAGCACGTCCCTGGACGTCTCGCCTGGTATGACCCGGCAGTCCCAGTCGAACACGCACTCCGCCGCCATGATGTTGAGCTGGGTGCCGCCATTGACGACGTTGACCGTCATCGTTGAGTGCGGCGGCTGAAACGGACAGTCGGGATCCGCGGCGGCCGCGCGCGCTTCGCGCATGGCGGCGACTTTCGCAATCAGCTTGGCCGCCGCCTCGACCGCCGAAACGCCCCGGTCAGTCTGGCTGGAGTGGGTCGTGTGGCCGGTCACGGTGGTGCGGAACGCCGCGATGCCTTTGTGGCCATCGACGACCTTCATCATTGTCGGCTCACCGACGATCACCGCCGACGGGCGCGGCATTGACTTTGCGATTTCCTCAATCATGCGCGGCGCGCCGAGACAGCCGATCTCCTCGTCATAGGACAGCGCGAAGATGATCGGCCGCTTGAGGTCAGCCGCGGCCATCTTCGGCACGAGCGAAAGGGCGATCGCCGAAAACGCCTTCATGTCGCACGTGCCGCGCCCATAGAGCTTGCCCTCGCCCTCGGTCAGCCGGAACGGGTCTGTCCGCCAGTCCTGGCCGGCGACCGGCACGACGTCCGTGTGGCCGGAGAGGACGACGCCGCCTTCCACCTTCGGGCCGATGATGGCGTAGAGGTTCGCCTTCGTGCCGTCATCATTCTGGACCCGGCGACAGGTCGCGCCGTGCGCCGTCAGGTAGGCCTCGGCGCAATCGATGAGGTCGAGGTTCGACTTCGAGGATGTCGTGTCGAACGCGACGAACCGCTCCAGCCATTCGATCTGGGGGCCAAGGTGATCGGCGCGATCGCGTGAAATCGAATCCGGCGGAATCGGCGCCGGGGTCACGGCTTCGGTGATGGACATCGGGTCTCCGGTTCGGCGAGCGGCTTCGCGCCGCCCAGCGCCAAAGCCTGCCGCCATGGACGGCGGCGGTCAACTTTGACGGGTGGGACGCGTCTAGCTCGCCAGTTCGAAAGGTTCTAGGCCGGACAGGCGCAGCGCCTCGCCCGGCGTCGGGACCTTCCGCGGCGCGACGCCCTGCGCCGCCTCTGCGAACGCCGCGATATGCGCCGGCGTCGTGCCGCAGCAGCCGCCAAGAATGTTGACGAGCCCGCTCTTCGCCCATTCGCCGAGATGCGCGGACATGCTTTCCGGCGTCTCGTCATACTCCCCGAAGGCGTTCGGCAGCCCGGCGTTCGGGTAAGCCGACATGAAACAGCTCGCGACCCGCGACAGGTCCGCCACATAGGGGCGCATCAGGTCCGGCCCGAGGGCGCAATTGATTCCGATCGTCAGCGGGTTTGCATGGCTCACCGAATGCCAGAACGCTTCGGCGGTCTGCCCGGACAAGGTACGTCCCGACTGGTCGGTGATCGTCACGGACAGCATCACCGGCACGGAGAACCCGAGTTCGTCAAACAGTCCCTCGACCGCGAAGATCGCGGCTTTTGCATTCAGCGTGTCGAAAATCGTCTCGATCAGGATCGCGTCGGCGCCGCCTTCGATCAGCCCGCGCGCCGCATCGCCATATGCTTTCGCCAGTTCGTCGAAATCGACATTGCGCTTGCCGGGATCGTTGACGTCCGGGGAGATCGACGCGGTGCGATTGGTGGGCCCGATGGCGCCGGCGACCCAGCGCGGCCGGTCCGGCGTCGCCGCAGCGTCCGCCGCCTCGCGGGCGATCCGCGCGCCCTCGACGTTCAGTTCCGTCGCGAGGTCCTGCATCTCATAGTCGGCCTGCGCGATGGTCGTCGCAGAAAACGTGTTGGTTTCGATGATGTCTGCGCCGGCGTCGAGATAGGCCCCGTGCATGCGCCCGATGATGTCCGGCCGCGACAGGATAAGCGCATCATTGTTGCCGCGGACGTCGCAGGACCAGTCGGCGAAGCGCTCGCCGCGATAGCCCGCCTCGTCGAGCTTCTCATCCTGGATGTAGGTGCCGGCAGCGCCGTCCAGGATGAGAATCCGCTGCTCCAGCGCCGCTTTAAGCGCTTCGATGCGGTCCTGACGGCCTGGAAATGGGTCATTCGACGGGTCGCGCATGCGGCTCGCTCCTCTGGATATAAAGAAATCTTTATATCCTTGGGCGGCGCACCGCAAGCGCAGCATTTCCCTGCCTCGCCCGCCGAGGACCAGCCCGGCGCCGGGCGCGTCTTGTTCTGGCGGTCCCGCCGCCTATTCCTTCACCTCAAGAAGCTCGACATCAAATACGAGCAGCTCGTTCGGGCCGATCGGGCCGCCCGGCGTGCCGCGCTCGCCATAGGCCAGCTCCGGCTTGATGAAGAACTGGAACTTGTCGCCTTCCTTCATCAGCTGGACGCCTTCGATCCAGCCGGGAATGACGCGCCCAAGCGGAAACTCCACCGGCTCGCCGCGGGCGTATGAACTGTCGAAAACCGTGCCGTTCAGAAGCCGGCCTTCGTAGTGCACACGAACGACATCCGCCTCGCCGGGGCTTTCGCCGGCGTCCTCGCCGCGGGAAAGCACCTTGTACTGAAGGCCGCTGTCAGTGGTCTCGACGCCTTCTTTCTTGGCGTTGTCGCCAAGGAATTCGTTTGCTGTCGCCAGGTTCTTTTCAGGATTGTTCACGCGCAACAGCTCCACATCGAAAATCAGCGCCTGATTTGGGCCGATCGGGCCGCCGGGCGTGCCGGTGTCGCCATAGGCCAGGTCGGCGGGAATGAAAAACCGGAACTTGTCGCCTTCGCTCATCAGCTGCAGGCCTTCGATCCAGCCCTCGATCACCTGGTTCGCCTGAAACCGGGCCGCAGCGCCGCGGGCGCGCGATGAGTCGAACTCGACGCCATCAATCAGCGTACCAACATAGTGCACGTCGACGATGTCGGTCGGCATGGGCGTCGCGCCCTCCCCTGGGCCTTCCTCCAGCACCATGTACTGCAGGCCGCTCTCGGTCGTCCTGACGCCGTCGCGGGCCGCGTTCTCCTCAAGGAACGCCGCGGAAGCGTCCCTGTTGGCCGAAGCGGCTTCTGCGAAAGCCTGGAGCGCCGCTTCCGCCTCATCGTCGGGCGATGCCTCGCCGCCCGCGTCCGCCGCAACGTCGGTCTCGGCCGTTTCGCCGGCATCCGTCGCCTCATCGGCCCCGCCGCACGCGGCCAGTGACACCGCCAACGCAAACGCGCCGGCCGCAACGCGCGACGTGGATGAACGAAACTTCATGAGATGCTCCCTCAGGGCTGTGAAATTTGCCGGGACCCTAGAGCGGAACGCGCCAGACGCAACCCCGGCGCACGGCGATACGAACCCGCGCGACGAGTCGGCGGGACCTCACGTAAAGGGCACGACCATGTTGTCGGCGTCGTGGCCAATGTTCGCCGGACCGAGATAAGGCACGCCGACCCTGTCGCACCAGAACCGAACGATTTCCTCAGGGGTGCGTTCGAATGGCGGGTCGTTTTCCGGCGTATCCAGCACCCGGCCCAGGCGGACGCCGGCAAGGCCTCGTGCGGCATCGGAGGACAGGATCGCCCCGACCGCCCGGTCAAAGGCGTACAGTTGCTCGCCAATTTCCTCGAGCATCAGGATGCGGCCCGCCAGCCGGACGCCGGGAGACGCCAGCAGCGCACTGGCGAGGACGATGGCGTTGAACGCGACGCGGGGGGCCGACGGGATGCGGTGGGGTTCAACCGAGCCTTCGTCGTCCTCGACCAGCCATTTCAGTGCGCGCGCCACCGCCGCTTCGCCGCCTGGCCGCACAATATCGTTCGGCATAGGACCGTGCGCGGGCTGGCCGACGCCCGCGGCGTCGAGCCGGGCAAGCAGGAACCCGAGATCGGAATAACCGAGATATTTCTTGGACCGCGCCGCCGGGCCGAACCGGTCGAACAGGTCCGGCGCAAGCCGTCCCGAGCCATAGCCGCCACGCGCGAACCACACCGCCGCGGCATCCGGATCATTCGCCGCCTCGGTCATTGCGGCGTCGCGCGCGGAATCCGGGCCGGCGAAATGCCCTTCGGACAGGAAGCATTGCGCGTGAAAGACCAGGTCAACCGCATCGCCATAGAGGCGCGACGCCAGCGCGCGCACCAGCGTCGCCGCGCCTTCCGGCAGGTTGCGCGCCGGCGCGACGACGATGATCCGTGTCTTGCTGGAAGCCATTTCCCGGGCCGATTCCTTCATCACCGCGCCGGACCTTCGCCGCGATGTTGACGGAAAGGTCAAATATCCAGCGCATGTTGCCGCGCGTCGGAGGCGAAAACATGGGCGAAAATCGCAAATATTTCTTCTGCGGCGTTGGGGGCAGCGGCATGCTGCCGCTTGCGGCGATCCTGAAGGCGCGCGGTGCGGAGGTGAACGGTTCGGACCGGTCGCTGGACCAGGGCCGGCTGGCGGCGAAATTCGACTATCTGCAAGACCTTGGCGTCGGCCTCTTCCCACAGGACGGCTCGGGCCTGACATCGGCTGACCAAGTGCTCGTCGCCTCGGCCGCCATCGAGGACGCCGTGCCCGATGTCGCGGCCGCCAAGCGCATTGGCGCGCAGCGGCGCACCCGCGCGGAGACCCTCGCCGATCTTTTCAACGGAGCTGAGACCGGCATCGGCGTCGCTGGCACGTCGGGCAAGTCCACGACCACCGCGATGATCGCCTGGATCCTCGCAGAGGCCGGCCTTGATCCGACAGTAATGAACGGCGCGGTCATGAAGAACTTCGTGTCGCCCGATGCGCCCTTCGCCAGCGCGCGCATTGGCGCCGGCGCCCCGTTCGTCAGCGAGATCGACGAGAGCGACGGATCAATCGCGTTATTCCGACCACGGATTGCCGTTCTCAACAATATCGCGCACGACCACAAGACGATGGATGAACTGCGGCGGCTGTTCGGCGAATTCGTCGGCAAGTCCGAAGTGGCCGTCATCAATCTCGACCACGAAGAGACGGCGCGTTTCGCCGACCGGCGCGACGGCGCGGCGCTGAGCTATTCCATCGACGGCGCCGACGCGGACTATGTCGCAACCGATATCGTTCTTGGCCCCGTCTCCGTCGACTTCCTCGCCCATGACCGCCGAAATAACGAGACGGCGCCGGTCCGCCTTGCCATGCCGGGCCGCCACAATGTCGCAAACGCCCTCGCTGCAATCGCCGCATCGGTCGCAGCCGGCGCGGCGTTCAGCGACGCAGCCAACGCGCTCGGCTCGTTCAGGGGCGTAAAGCGCCGGTTCGATATCGTCGGCGACGCCGGCGGCGTGACGGTCATTGACGATTTCGCCCACAACCCGGACAAGATCGCCGCTACCTTGCGTGCGATGAAAGCCTTTCCGGGGCGCATCCTCGTCCTGTTTCAGCCGCATGGATTTGGACCGCTCCGAACGATGCGAAGCGGTTTCGTCGAGGCGTTTGCCGACGGTCTCGGACCGGACGACCGGCTCTGGATGCCGGAACCGGTTTATTTCGGCGGCACGGTCGACCGGAGCGTATCGTCCGCCGACGTCGTCGCGGAAATCGCCGACCGCGGCGTCCGGGCCAGCGCGGCGGCGACCCGCGAGGCATGCCGCGGGCCGATCCTTGCGGCCGCGAGCGCCGGCGACCGCATCATCGTCATGGGCGCCCGCGACGATACGCTGTCGGAATTCGCGGCGGACCTGCTGCAGGGCCTTGCGGCGCGCCCCCAGGCCTAATTGGCGTAGAAAAACGAGCCTGTTTCAATTTCTGCCGCGGTAATGACCCGTGACGAACCGATGCGGACCGAATGTATCGGGCCTTCCAGTTCACGCGTCCAGAACTCCAGGAATTTACTCAGTACCGGGTACTTCGGCGCGAGGTCGTAGTCCTGCCAGACGAAGGTCTGTAGGATCTGCTGGTGATCTGGCATTCGGTAAAGGATTTCGGCGGTGGCGAGCCGATAGCCGTCAAGCTGCCGACGGAAAGCCTGATCAACTTTCCCGCCGGTGGCGAAGGTGTTGTGCACGGACATTTTTCTCTCCTACGCAAGGCAACTGGTCTTAGTCGCTGGACGACCAAGCTTGCGTAGATCGAACGCCCGGATCAACAAAAAAGCGTTAAATTACATGGTGTTAGCAGTCACCAGGAGCGAGCGCTGCCAGATCTCCCGGTCATGACGCCTCATGCGCGCCCAGACGTTTCATCGTCGAACGGGTCATCCGTCTCGTCGTCTTCAGCGGCGGGGATCGCATAGCCTTCGGTCAGCCATCGATGCAGGTCGATGTCGGCGCATCGCCTTGAACAGAATGGGGCGTAGGCGGGAGTCGCTGGCGAAGCGCCGCACTGGACGCAATTGACGCCCGTGGCGGCGGCTCGCGCTCGTCCATTATCGTTCGTAGACATCATACCCCCTTCCTCCGGCCTCCTCGCCAAGAGCGTCCGCCCCGCCAAGCTCGACGCGCGCGCCATGCCGCGCGGTGAGGCGCTCGGCGCAGGCGCCAGCGAGCCAACGCTCGCGCAGGGACGGCGCAAGCGCAAGAACGAACCGGGCGCTTGGCCGCCGCCGCAGGGCGAGTTCAACGGCGCGCACCGCCGTTCTGAAACGCCAGTCGTCGGTCAGGCGCCGGCCGGGACGGATCCACTCGCCGCCCGCAACCGGCGCGCTTGCGCACGACAGGAGGCACGCGCCGCGGTGCGGCCGGTAAATGCGCGTGAAGCCATCGGCGCCGACATCCTCAACGCGCCCCAGCGCCCTCGCAGCCGCCGCCAGCGCCTTCCGCGCCGCGGGCGATGACGGGCCCAGAAAATCGACGCACGTCGCGCCGGCGATCCCTCGGCGATCGAGTTCGCCGACGAGCGCCGCCGCCGCCTGCTGATTGAGCCGGTCACGGCCTGAACCGCCAAATGCCGCCGATGCGTCTCCTGCCCCGTCGACGTCGACCATGCACGCCGCCTCGGTCTCATCTATCGTTATGACGGCGTTCCCGAATCGCACCGTACGCTGAAGAGCGGCGTCGAGCGCATCCTCGATCTCGGCGGACCAGACGCGGGCCTCGTCGGCGGCGATGCCGCCAACCGGTCGCCCCGCCACGGCAAGCCCGGCGGCTATCTTCGACGCCGCGGCGCCATCGCGGACGACGACGCGAACCTTTCCGCCGACGTTCCAACGTCGAAGGCATGCGGCAAGCTCGCCGCCCGGCAAGCTGATCGGGCCGGACCTATCGTTCTCCTGATCGCTCGCAGCCGCGATCTCCAGCGGCGTCAGCCGTGCGCGCCAGTCGCCATCGAGCTCAGGCCCCTTGCGGCCGTCGCCCGCGCGACGCACCCGAAAAAGCCCTCGCGCGCCCACGACAAGCTTCGTCTGGGCGCGTCGTTTCGAGACAAAGCCCGGCGCCGCGTCGCCTATATCGATGAAAGCCCCGTCGAGGCCCGGCGCCAACGACGCGATCCTTCCCCGCACCAGGTCGCCGACGCCGACCGGGCTTGAATGGCGGTCAGCGTGGGCGCCGTCGTGGCCGAGGAAGTGAAAGCCGCGCGGCTCGCCATCGACGGTCAGAACGACGCGGGTTTCGGCGACGCCGTCATCGTAAAGAATTTCAGTGACGGTCACGCGCCGACGTCGCCCGCATCGCCTTCATGAGGCGCCCCGCGCAGCAGGTTCGCGGTTTCATGGAGCGGCAGCCCGACGACGTTCGAGTAGGATCCGATGATCGACACGACATGGGCTGCGAACCGGCCCTGTATCGCATAACCCCCAGCCTTGCCGCGCCATTCGTCGCAGTCGAGATAGGCGTCGATGGCGGCCGGATCCAGTCGGGCGACCTTCACCCGCGTCTCCACGACGCGTGTCCGCACGGCGCCGCCGGGCACGGCGAGCGCAACGCCGGTATAGACCCGGTGGGAGCGGCCGGAAATGAGCTCAAGACAGGCGCGGGCGGCAGCAGCCTCCTCGGCCTTCGGCAAAATGCGCCGGCCCGCGGCGACAACGGTGTCCGCGGCAAGGACGAGATCCGCCGGTCGACGGGCGGCGACGGCGCGGGCCTTTTCGACCGCCATGCGAAAGACGTAGGCGCGCGGCGTTTCGTTGGCGCGCGGCATTTCGTCGATATTCGCCGGGTCGATGTCGTCCGGAGTCACGCAGATCTGCGCAAGGAGATCCCGCCGGCGCGGGCTGGCACTCGCGAGGGTGAGCGCCGCCGGCACGGCCGCGCTATTTGAAGCGGTAGGTGACGCGACCCTTGGTGAGGTCATAGGGCGACATTTCTACGAGGACCTTGTCGCCGGCGAGGACGCGAATGCGGTTCTTGCGCATCTTGCCCGCGGTATGGGCGATCAGTTCGTGCCCGTTCTCCAGCTTCACGCGGAACGTCGCGTTGGGGAGAAGCTCCGCCACGACGCCCTCGAATTCAAGCAACTCTTCCTTCGCCATTCGCACCCCGGACAGCACGAAGCCCGGCGCGCAACCGCGCCCCTCTAACTTCGCCTAAAACGACAGGCGCGGAAAATGGTCGGGACCGGCGGGAAAATCAAGTTTCCGTCAACGCTTTGCCGAAGCGGGCCGCGATGCGTGAGGCCAGCTGCTCGCGAACCCGACGATAACCCTCAAGGATCTGGTCCCGCGACCCGCCAGTCAGCGAAGGATTGTCTGTCGCCCAGTACTCGACCCGATCGCCGCCGCCCCGCTCCTTCAGCGCCGCTTCCGCCTCCAGCGTCAGGGCCACGAGCGCGTCAAATTCGGTGACGTCCACGTCGGTAAGGTCGCGCGGCGGGTCGTGGGGCGCCGGCGCGCCGATTTCGCCAAGAATTGTCGGCAGGAACGGGTCCAGCGCACCTTCATAGACACCCGCCGACCTCGAGACGGCCTCGGCGCCCCGGCGGGCCGCAAGGTCCCGAAGCAGGATCTCGGCCATCGGCGAGCGGATCGAATTTTGGTTGCAGACGAAAAGGACCTTCAAGGCCATCAATCAGGTGTTCCCATCGTCATCGCATGTGGAAGCTGCAGATCAGCGTAAACAGCCGCCGCGCGGTGTTCAGATCGAGCTTGATCTTGTCCTGCAGCCGCTCGATCAGGATTTCAGAGCCTTCATTGTGCATAGCGCGGCGGGCCATATCGACGGTCTCGATCTGCGCCGGCGCAGCGTTGCGGATTGCGTCGAAATAGCTTTCGCAGAGCAGGAAGTAGTCCTTGATGATCTTGCGGAAAGGCGTCATCGACAGGTGCATGCGGCCAAGCGGTTCGCCGCCGGCCTTGCGCACGTCGAAGACAAGCCGGCGCTCTGCGTAGGACAGGTGCAGTTCGAACGGCCCCTCGCCGGCGCCGATGGGCTCGAAATAGTTTTCTTCCTTCAGATCGAAGATCGCGACCTTGCGCTCGTGCTCTATGTCGGCGGTCGCCGGCGCGAGCGAGCGTTCGTCGAGAGTGATCTCGACGATGCGGAAACAGGAACGGTCTTCAGCGTCTGGCACGCGCTCTCCAGGGAACGAAAGGTCCTATTAACCGTTTCGAACTGAAACGTCACCAAGCGGCTTGCGCCTTTGACGCGGCCCCCTTGCGCAACCCGGCCCGAAGGAGACGACATGGCGACCAGCCGCACATCAGTGCTCGCGGCGCTCACAGCGTGCCTTGCGGCGATGTCGGCGACGCCGGCGCGCGCGACGGAGCTGCCCGGCATCGCCCGCGAAGCGATCAACGCCGCCGCACGCCACGAGGATCCAGACCGTATACGGATCGTTGCTGAGGATATCGCCGCCGTCCTGCCCTCGTTTCGCGAGGCGATTCTGGCTTATGGCGAGTCCCGCATCGAGGCTCTGCCGCCCGCCATCGCCGAACCAGCGGCGGCGACGTCGCCGACGGCCGTCGCCGCGCCCGCGGCTGACAGCGACAACGAAGACGACAGCGACGGCATTCTCGCCAATTGGGACGGCAGCGCCAGTTTCGGCGCTAGCTTCGCCTCCGGCAACTCCGACAACGTCGCCGTTGGCGGCGCGCTCGACGCGACGCGCAAGGCCGGCGAGCTGACCCACCACGCCAAGGCTTATTTCGACCTCGGCCAGTCTGGCGGCGTCACGAACCAGCGCCGCTGGGGCGCATCCTACAAGCTCGACATCGCATTCACGGAGAAGGCCTACGCCTATATTCGCGGCGCCTATGACGAGGACGAATTCTCCGGCTTTGACTATCGCCTGTTCGCCGGCGCAGGCGTCGGTTATTTCATCGCGAAGAGCGAGCCATTCACGTTGAAGCTCGAGGGCGGTCCCGGCTATCGCTACTCGCCGATCGACATCGGCCGCGAGGTTGACCGGCAACTCGCCGGCTATGGCGGGCTCGACCTCGACTGGACGATCCGCGAGGGGCTGAAGTTCGAGCAGGACGTGTCGGTCACCTGGACCGAGCCGACGACGACAACGGAATCAAGATCGCGGCTGTCGACGACTATCTTCGGGGATTTCTCCGCTGGCGTCGCGTTTAACTTCCGTTTCGAAACCAACCCGCCTGCCGGCCGGGTGCGGACGGATCGCGTGCTGCGTGCGACGCTGGGGTATGAATTCTGAAGGCGTGGCGCGCGACTGCTGATGGCCGGCCAGAAATAGAGCATCTGTCCTGACAGGCCCGAGACCTGATTCGAGGCGTCTCGAAAGACGGCGGCCAGCAGGATGGTCCGCATTCAGATATTACGTCGCCGCCAGCCGCAGCCTGATCGACAGCGCGTGGCCCGGCAGGCCCTCGGCGTCCGCAAGTCGCGCGGCCGCAGCGCCGACGGCCGCGATCGCGTTCGCGTCGGCGCCGACGATAGTCGTCCGCTTCATGAAGGTCAGCGTCGACAACCCGGATGCATAGCGCGCCGCGCCGGACGTCGGCAGAACGTGGTTCGGCCCGGCGAGATAGTCGCCTAGCGCTTCGGGCGCATGCCGGCCGAGGAAGATCGCGCCGGCGTGCCGGACGAGCGCGAGCAGGGCTTCGGGATGCTCAACGGCGAGCTCCAGGTGCTCCGGCGCCAGGCGGTCGACAAGCGCCGCGGCGTCGCGGATCGACCCGACGACGATGATCGCGGAGTTTTCCCGCCAGGCCGTTTCGGCGATATCCTTGCGCGGATGATCGGCGAGCTGCGCCGCCGCCGCGCTGGCGACCGCGTCGGCGAAGCCGCTATCGTCCGTCAACAGAACGGCCTGGCTCGTCGGGTCGTGCTCGGCCTGGCTCAACAGGTCCGCGGCGATCCAGCGTGGGTCATTCGCAGCGTCGGCGATGACGGCGATCTCGGATGGGCCGGCGACCGCATCCAGGCCGACGTCGCCAAAAACCTGGCGCTTGGCTTCGGCGACATAGGCGTTGCCAGGCCCGACGACGACGTCGACCGGGCGGATCGGCCCGGCGCCGAACGCCATCGCGGCAATCGCCTGCGCGCCGCCGATGCGCCAGACTTCATCGACGCCGGCAAGCGCCGCCGCGGCGAGCACCACCGGATTGTCAACGCCGCCCGGGGTCGGCGCGCACATGACGAGACGTTCGACCCCCGCCGCCTTTGCCGGAATGGCGTTCATGAGAACGCTGGACGGGTAGGCCGCCCTGCCGCCGGGCGCATAGAGGCCAGCGGCGTCGACCGGCGTCCAGCGCCATCCAAGCGTCAGGCCCGCCGCGTCCGTTTCGCGGTAATCGTCCGGACGCTGCTTTTCATGGAAAGCGCGGATCCGGTCGGCGGCGAGCCTGAGGGCGGCGAGAAGTTCAGGGTCAAGCGCATGGCTGGCCCGGTCGAGGTCGTCTGCGCTCACGCGAGCGGTCGTCTCATCAACGCCATGGCCGTCGAACCGCGCCGTCAGGCCGGCCACCGCAGCGAAACCTTCGGCGCGGACCCGCGCGATGATGCCGGCGACGGCATCGCGGACATTTCCGTCGCCGTCACGACCGCGCGCGACGAATTCGTCGAACGCCGGCGCGAAGCCCGGATCGGATGCATCCAGTCGCAGGACCATGTCGCGCGGCGCCCTTTCCTTGCCGTTGGCCGGACTGCATTGCCGGCCGGCGTTTCAAACTGCGGTCGCAAAGGCTTGTCCGGCCGCCCGCCCGGACCGCCCGGGAGGCGCGACGCGGCCTATTCGTCCGGATGCGTTGGTTTCAGCCGGGCCGCCCATGGGTCGGTCAGGTCGTCGAGCCGGCCATTGATGCTTTCGACGTCGAGCCGGAGGGCGCCGCCGCCGGCGAAATCGAACGTAATCTCGCCCTGGCCGTCCTCGCCGGCCGTAAACTGCAAGGCAAGCAGCTCGACCACGGCGTCCCTGGCGTCGAGGCGCAGATTGCGCGCCTGCACGCTGCGCACGTCGTCAAAGCTGACCCCGGCGCGCACCCGCGCAAACGGCCCGCGCCGGCGGTCGGCGGCGCATTCCCAGACGAACCGGTTGGCGACGAACGCGAAGCGCCGCGCTTCTGCGTCAAAGGCGAAGTCCCCAACCTTCATGACAGCGTCCTGCATCACCGCGGACAACGCCGTGAGATCGTCCGTATCGGCAACGGCGAGGCGCAGCGGGCGGTAATCTCGAATTGTTGCGGTCATCCGTGTCGCCGTCTCTCAATCGTCGCCGCGAACGCGCTCCACCAGCGCGCCGCAGCGCGCGAGCTTTTCTTCAAGCCGCTCAAATCCGCGGTCAAGGTGGTATACGCGATTGACGATCGTTTGGCCTTCCGCGCCGAGCGCGGCGAGAATGAGGCCCATCGACGCCCTGAGATCAGTGGCCATCACCGGCGCGCCCTTCAGCCGCGCGACCCCGGCGACCGTCGCCGTCTGTCCGTTCACGGCAATTTTTGCGCCCATCCGCGCCAGCTCCGGCGCATGCATGAAGCGGTTCTCAAAGATCGTTTCGCGTATCGAAGACGTCCCGTCCGCAGTCGCCATCAGCGCCATGAACTGGGCCTGGAGGTCGGTCGGGAAACCCGGGAACGGCTTCGTGACAATATCGACAGCGCGGCATCGCGAACCGGCCCGAGAGACGACAAGGCCATCGCCAGTCTCCTCAAGCGACAAACCGGCCTCGCGCAGGGAGCCGACCGCCGCGCCGAGAAGGTCAAGGCGCGCGTTGCGCAAGGTGACCTCGCCGCCGGCGACGCCGACCGCCATGGCGTAGGCGCCGGTTTCAATCCGGTCCGGCATCACCTCATAGGTCGCCCCCGACAGCGCCTCCACTCCGGCGATGCGGATTGTCTGGCCGCCAGCTCCCTCGATCCGCGCGCCCATGGCGATCAGGCAGTTCGCAAGGTCAACGATTTCCGGCTCGCAGGCGGCATTGTTCAGTTCGACCTCGCCGTCCGCGAGCGTGGCGGCCAGCATCGCGTGTTCGGTCGCGCCGACGGAGACGAACGGAAAGTCAATTCGCGCGCTCTTCAGGCGGCCATCGACCGTGGCAATGACATAGCCCTCGTCAAGCTCGATCGAAGCGCCCATCGCCTCAAACGCCTTGAGATGGAGATCAACCGGCCGTGCGCCGATGGCGCAGCCGCCCGGCAACGAGACCTTGGCTTTGCCCTCGCGGGCAAGGAGCGGCCCCAGCACGTTGAAAGAGGCGCGCATTTTTCGAACGAGGTCATAGGGCGCGAGGGTCGAGGCGATCGCCGCCGCGGTCAGCGTCGCCCGATCGCCTTCGCGAACGACGTCGACGCCGAGCTCGGCCAGGAGACGCGACAGCATGTCGACGTCCGCGAGTTTCGGAACGTTCGTCAGTATCAGGGGCTTATCCGTCAGCAGGGACGCCGCGAAGAGTTTCAGCGCTGAGTTTTTTGCGCCGCTGATCGGGATATCGCCGAACAGCGGCCGGCCGCCAATAATCGCAAGTTTATCCATCTGCAGGGATTATCCAATGAAACGCGGCGGCGCGATGGCCGTTTCGCGGAAGATATCAGGTTCGCCGCCCCAGGCCGCGAGGGTCGCCGCCGACATTGTCTGGCCGGTCGGGGTCGCCGCCCCCGTCAATGGCAAAATCAGCAGCCCCAGCCGCCTTGCGCCGTCGCAGATTCGCCCGCAACGCCGCAGAGAGCCGCGCGTCCCGGCCGCCGGCAATTGCCTCGCCCGACGGTTTGCCCGGATTCCTGACCGATGTTCTTGTTTCTTCGCGTGACGACATAACCGTTCATCTAGCCCGGCCATGCCGCGCGTCAAGCCACCCGGCGAACAAGGGGCCCTTCAGGCACACCCAACGCTCCTCAACGGCCAACATAAAGACGGGCGCCGGGAGGGAGATCCCGACGCCCGCTGGCTCGTTCGCAAGCGCGTCCTGGCGCGGCCTTGCGCGCCTATTCTTGCCGGACGGGACCCGCCGCCGGGATCGGGCCAGCGCCGACCACCGGGCCGCCTGCCTCGATGATCGCCGCTTCAAGCGCCGGGACGGCTTCGTCTTTCAACTTGACGAGCCGCTCGCGGACGACGGCGAAGTCCTGTTCGGCGTAGCCAAGCACCTGCCGATGGGTCTTCGTCGGCCCGTAAGCCGAAAGGCCGACGCCAATCCCGACCTTGCCGAGGCGCTGGGTGATGTTCGGCTCCGGCTCCTGGCCGACGACCGCCTTGGACTGGTTGCCGCTCAGCTTTTCGACAATGTTGTCGAGCTCATTGCGCAGCCTTGACCACTCCGTATCGAGATCGCTTGGCGCTGTCCGGGTATAGCCGATCGCCGTCTTGAGCCCCGCGAGCTTGGCCTCAAGCGCTTCGATTGACTGGTTCGAGGCGCCGACGGCGCGGTCAAGCTTCGCGACGCGCTCCCAGAAAGCGACGACTTCGTTGATTGGCGCGCCCGGCAGGGCGCCCGTGCGCAACCTCTCGACCTTGAACGCCTGAGGGCCGACAAGTTCCGTCGTCTTTCCCCGCACGCGCTTGGCGAGCGACACGGTATAGTCGCCAGGCGCGGCGAGGAAGCCTTCCGGCGCGTCCTCGCCTTCGACCGGCGCGGCAATCGCCTCCATCGGCGGATAGCGAAGGTCCCAGGTGACGCGGTGGAAGCCCTTCTCGACAGGCCCCTCGATCCGCCGCACGACCTCGCCAGCGGCGTTGCGCACGGTGAGGATCACCTTCGGCTCTTCCTCCCGGCGCTCCTTCTCGATAGCGTCATAGCCCGGGAACGGCGTGTCCTCCCCGGCTTCGATCTTCTTTTTCTCCGCCTCCTGACGGATCTCCTCGGTCGTCTTGAGGCCCTCCTTCAGGAAATAGGTGAAGGTCGCGCCGAACGGCGGATTCGGGGCGCGATAATAGCTGTGCCCCTGCTCGCCGCCTTCGTCGTAGGAGAGCGGATGGCGCTCGAAGTACCACCACGCCTTGCGTCCGGGGAACAGGTGCGCCTCTTTCTCAAGCGCCTCCGCATCGACGCTGCGCAACGGCGCAAGATCGTCGAGAACATAGAACCCGCGGCCGAACGACGCCGCCACTACATCGTTTTCGCGTCGCTGGATCGTCACGTCACGGAAGGAAATCGTCGGCGCGCCGGGCAGCTTGACCCACTGGCCGCCGGCGTCCACCGAAAAGTAGAGCCCGAATTCCGTCGCCAGGAAGAAAAGGTCCTTGTCGACATGATCCTGGACGATCCGCCAGACGAGATGCCGCTCGGGCAGGTCGCCGACCATGGATTCCCATGTCGTACCGCCATCGGTCGAGCGATAAAGATAAGGCGTATAGTCGCCATACTTGTGGTTATCGAGCGCGACATAGACGGTGTCGCGATCGTGCAGGTCGGCGCGGATATCGTTGACGAACGCCGTATCCGGAACGCCCGGCAAGCTGCCGACCGGGACCTTCCGCCAGGTCGCGCCGCCATCCTTCGTCGCCTGGATAAGGCCGTCGTCGGTGCCGACATAAAGCACGTTCTCGTCAACCGGAGATTCCCCGACCGACGTGATAGTGTTGTACATCGACATCGCCAGGAAGTCCCAGCCGGCGTCCCACGACCATTTCCGGCCCATGATCGGCAGCTGCATCCGGTCCTGGTTGCGCGTCAGGTCACCGGACACCGCAGTCCATGAATCGCCTCGATCGTCCGATCGCCACAACCGTTGCGAGGCGAAATAGATCCGCTTCGGATCGTGTCGCGACACGTAGATCGGGGCGTCCCAGTTGTACCGCTCCAGCGGCTCGCCGGGCTTGGGCTGCGGCTGGATGTGGACGTTTTCGCCCGTTGTGCGGTCATGGCGGACGAGGTTCCCCTCCTGCCACTCCGCATACATAATATCCGGATTGCCCGGTTCCGTCGCGGACTGATGGCCGTCCGCGAACAGCGTCAGGAACCAGTCGGAATTGCGGATGCCGTGGCGGTTGTCAGTGCGCGACGGACCGCCCTGGGAGCTGTTGTCCTGGGTGCCGCCGTAGACGAAATAGAACGGCTCGGCGTCATCAACGGCGACCTTGTAGAACTGCGTGACCGGCAGGTTGTTGATGTAGCGCCAGGTCTTCTCGCCGTCGCGGCTTTCATAGACGCCGCCATCCGAGCCGAAAAGTATATAGTCCGGGTTCGTCGGATGGAATGCGATCGCGTGGTCGTCGACGTGCTTGTACTCGTTGTTGAGCGGAACCATCGTCTTGCCGCCGTCGGAGGAGACCATCGTAGTGTTCGAGACCATGTAAATCTTGTCGAACTGGTGCGGGCTCGCGAACAGCTCCTGATAGTAATGCGGGCCCGTGCCGCCCCCGACCGCGTCCGACATCTTCGTCCATGAGGCGCCGCGATCGGCGGACCGCCAGATGCCGCCAGTGCGCCGCTCGAGCTCGATCGCCGCATAGAGAACGTCCGGGTTCTGCGGGCTCATGGCGAGGCCGATCTTGCCCATGTTCTCTTCCGGCAGGCCCTCGGTCAGCTCAGTCCAGGTCTCGCCGCCATCCGTTGACGCGAAAAGGCCGGTCTCCGGGCCGCCGCCCATGTAGGCTGCGACATTGCGGTGATGCTGCCATGTCGCCGCATACAGACGGTCAGGATCGCGCGGATCTATCATGAGGTCGGTGACGCCGGTCCATTCGCCCTTGGAGAGGACGTTCTTCCACGTCTTGCCGCCATCGGTCGTCTTGTAGAGGCCGCGCTCGCGGCCAGGCGACCAGAGCGGCCCTTGCGCCGCGACCCACGCCACGTCCGGGTTGTCCGGATGGACGATTATTTTCGAGATGTGCTCGGACGTTTTGAGGCCGAGGTTCTCCCACGTCTCGCCGCCATCCTTCGAGCGGTAGACGCCATCGCCGAAGCCGAGGTGGCGCCCCCCATTGTTCTCCCCGGTGCCGACCCAGATGACGTTCGGGTTGGAGGGGTCGATCGCCACTTCGCCAATCGAGTACGAACCTTGATCATCAAAGATCGGCTTCCAGGTGACGCCAGCATTGTCGGTCCGCCAGACGCCACCGGAGGCGACGCCGACGATCCAGGTGTCCGGGTCGTGCTGCATGATCTCTATGTCGGCGATGCGGCCGGACATGAACGCCGGCCCGATATTGCGCAGCTTGAGACCGCCAAAAACGTCGGTGGGCATGGCGTCGGCCGCAGCATCGCTCGCCGCAGCCGCCGGCGCATCGGTCGCGGTCGCTTGCGCAAGCGCCTGCCCGACGCCGCCGAGCGCGATGGCCGCCACCGCCGCAGTCACTAGAAGTCTCATTTTCCGGTTTCGCTGAATGGCCATCGCCCACCCTTTCTCACTGAGTTCGCTGTTTCGTTCCGTCATCTGAATTACGCCGCGGGCGTCGTTGCGGCGTCACGCGCCGCGGCTGCTTGCCGCCTTGCGCCGTTCGCCCGCCGCTGCGCGCGTTTCACGTGCGGCAGAAAAAACAAGTACACGCCCGAAGCCCAAAGGACGAGGAGCACCACCCCCGAGGGAAAAAACACGTAGAGCTTCACCCATTCCGCGAAGAATGAGCCGTCATGCAGGGCTTCGATTACGTCAGATCGTCTGTAGGCGACCTGAAGGAGCTCGCCCGTCGAGGCGTCGACCTGGGCTTCCCACTGGTTAGCGGCGACGAACTTCACGATGCCCCTGTCGGGCTTCACCTCGACGCGCGACAGATCGGACCAGTCCGCGAGCGCGAGCTCAGGCGCGCTCGCCGCGGCGGCGAACATCTGCTCGAAAGACTGCGCCGGGACGGCCTCCGGCGCTGCGCCGCGCACGGTGCCGGGCTGCACCCAGTCGAGTTCTTTCTTCAGCATGAGGAAGAGACCGGCCATGATCACGAGGCCCATCTGGGCCATGATGAGCATTGAGCCCCAGTGATGGATCTTACGTAGAAGTACCTGGGGTTTCATTCGCACGCCGGCCAATCTGTCTGCGTCAGCGTCCGGATCGGAGCGGCGCTAGGTCAAGGGTTCCCGCGATCAAACGCGACGAAACGCATGATCCGCAAGACGACCCGTTGGCGCATACAAATCCGCCCTTGGTTAACGCGCCGCTACCACGCACGGCGGAACGGCGGCGACAGGCGACGATTATCGCGATTGTTGGATTCAACGGGCCTCCGCTCGAACGTCGGCCGGTCAGGCCGCCCCATCGGAGGCGCGAGCGAAACGAGCCGCCGCGAGATATGGAAAATGGTGCACCTGACGAGAGAAAGCTCGAACTTTCTGTTCGAAACGCTTTCTCAATGGAATCAGGTGCTTGAGGCAATTGACGACCCTGCAAACGACCCCGAACGGGACGTTTGCAGGGAGGCGGGATGACCAGAAAGCACCCGCCATTCTCACTTCGACTGACTTTTGAAGAGCGCGCCCGGCTTGAAGAACTGGCCGGAGACGAACCTCTCGGGTCTTACATCAAGCGCAAGGTCTTCAACGGCAAGGGACAGGGCACCAAACGTGCCCGTTCCCGTATCCGCAGGCCGATCAAGGACGAACAGAAGCTCGCCCATGTGCTGGCGATGCTCGGCCAGTCGCGGATCGCCAACAATCTCAACCAACTCGCCAAGGCGGCGCATATCGGCACGCTGCCCGTCCTGCCCGATACCGAGCGGGAAATCCGCAAGGCCTGCGCCGATGTCGCGCTGATGCGGCGTGAATTGCTGCGCGCGCTCGGCCATCGCACCGATACGGAGCCGTCGCCATGATCCTGAAAGCCAAGGAACGCGGTGATGGACGGCAACTCGGTCAGTATTTGCTCACAATGGGCGAGAATGAGCATATCGAGGTCCATGATGTTCGCGGCTTTATGTCTGATGATGTCGTCGGCGCTTTGTCCGAAGTTGACGCCATCGCCAAAGGCACGAAATGCAGGCAGTACCTCTTTTCCGTCTCGCTCAACCCGCCCGAGAAGGAAACCGTGCGGATCGAAACGTTCGACAAGGCGCTTGAAGCCATTGAAGAAAAACATGGGCTGAGCGGCCAGCCGCGTGTCGTCGTCTTCCATGAAAAGGAAGGCCGCCGTCATGCCCATGCGGTATGGAGCCGGATCGATGCCGAGACGATGACGGCCAAGCAATTGTCCTTCTACAAGAACAAACTGCGGGAAGTCTCACGCCAGCTCTATATCGAAAACGGCTGGCAGATGCCGCGCGGCCTCATCGATTCCAAGGACCGCGATCCGCGCAATTTCTCGCTAGCTGAATGGCAACAGGCCAAGCGCATCGGAAAACACGCAGGAGAACTCAAGGGGCTGATACAGGACGCCTGGGCGATCTCCGACTCCCGCCAGACCTTCTCGCACGCGCTTGAAGAGCGCGGGTTGTATCTGGCGCGCGGGGACCGGCGCGGCCATGTCGCCGTCACGTTCGAGGGCGAAGTCATCTCGGTGGCGCGTGCGACCGGCAGGAAGTCCAAAGAGGTGCGGGCCAGGCTCGGCGCGCCCGATGATTTGCGCAGCATCGAAGATGCCCGCAAGCGGATTGCCGAAGACATCCTGCCGCGCATGAAGGTGCATCTTGGTGAAGTGCGCACAAAGGCCAAACACGAACTAGATGCCTTGAATGCCCGCCGCGAGGCGATGGCCCGCGCCCATGGAATCGAGCGCGCAAAACTCGATGCCGGGCAAAAAAACCGTTTCGAAACCGAAGCCCGGATGCGGGCCGAACGGTTCCGCAAAGGAATGCGGGGCCTGTGGGACCGGCTGACCGGCAAACGCCGTGAGCTGGAAAAACAGAACGAACTGGAATCGATATGGGCGTTGCAGCGCGACCGTGAGCAACGGCAGATGACGATCAATGCCCAACTCCGCGAGCGGCAGGCACTACAGGCAGAAATCAGTACCACCCGCAGCAAACACGCGCAGGCGCTTCGCGACCTGCATTTCGATACCGCGAACTACCGCCTGATGCAGCGTGGGCAAGAGCCGAAACCTCAACCAAAAACCGCCTTCGACCGGCTCGACGCCATGCGGGAACAACCGAAACCGGACGTGAGACGACCGCGCCTCGACCGCCTTACTGAGAAAAAACCGGACGCGGCGAAGGAACGCATGTCCTCGGATGAACGCCTGAAACGCCTGCGCGAACAGCAACAGATGCCGCCGCGCGGACCCGAACTCGACCGCTAACGATAAGGAGTCTCCATGGATTTCGACATTTTCACCCTTGCTTCAAATCCCGCCTTCTGGTTCGGCGTCGGCGCAGCCTTGGCCGTCCTTTGGCCGTGGCTCGTCCGCTAACTCTTTCTCACTGAATACCGATCTGTGTAACACGCCGACATTGCGCGTGCCTCTTTTGCATCGAAACGACCGCCGCCCATCAATCGCCTTGATGGGGGTCGGGGCCGGAAAGGCTCCGATGGTCGGGGCCTTCGATAGTAAAGGAGGATACGATGTCACTCATTTCACAAATCGATCTTGTCTCGAAGAGTTCGGACGAACTGCGCGGCCTGCTGGCTGCGGCCTTTATGGCGGCGGCTCAAGCCGAACCCGGCTCGAAGGCGCAATTCGAAGCGCAGGCGCTGGTTGAGGCGATCAAGTTCGAACTCGCCGTTCGCGATCACACGCTTTAGGCGTTCATCCGCACGAGGCGGGCTGTCAAACAGTCCGCCTTGTGCTCTGCTTACCGATCCTCCGGGTACGCCGCCTGCAAAGGAAAAGGGCGGCCTGGCGGGCCGCCCTTTGTACGAAAAGCAACTTCGGGATTCTGGGGAGAATTAGGGAGGTCGCCTTTCGTGAGTCCTATGCCGCGATCAGATAGCCGTTGGTTTCCAGATCAGCTTCATCCGTCAGACCTGTGACATTTAGCAAGGTCGCGATCTGTACGAAGTTATCCGCGCCTCCGTCGGTGTCCACGGCCAGGAAGCTATCCGTGCCATCGTCTGTCATCTGGATGAAGTCAGAAATCAGGTCCGTCATCGGATCGTAGAGAGTCAGGATGCCTGAGACGTCAAGTGCATCACCTTCGCCAACATCGAAATCGGCCACGGTGTCCAGATATGCGTCCATGCTGTCCTGCGTAAGCACAAACGTATCGGCTCCGGTACTGCCATTGAGGATATTCGCGCCGCCGTTTCCGGTGATTGTATCATTGCCGCCTGCACCGTTAAGGTAGTCGTCGCCGGACCCGCCTGTCAGGGCGTCGGCAAAAGCGCTGCCATCGAACCGTTCAATATTCTGGAATGTATCGACTTCGCCGCCGCTATGGGTTGCGGTGCCAGCAGCCACATCGATAGTGACCGCATCGGCTGAATAGTAGAATACAAGATGATCAGCATCACCTGCTCCCCCATCAAACGTTTCGTCTCCGCCGTAATCATAGAAGAGGTCGTCGCCAGCGTCCCCATACAGGATGTCATCGCCCAGCATGCCTATCAGTGTGTCGTTTCCATCACCTCCATAAAGCGTATCCACTGCGCTATCCGGTGTGTAGCCACCAACGAACCTGTCACCATACAGAACGTCATTGCCGCCACCGCCGTATATGGTATCGGCCCCTTTACTGCCTACCAATGAGTTGTTTTCTTCATTTCCAGAAATAGTATCAGCCAAATTGGTGCCCCACACCGACTCAATATTCGAAATTATGGCAGAACCATATGCTGTAGTAGCAGTCCCCGCCGCCAAATTCACGGTGATGGCTGACGGCAAGGCTGTGAACAGAAGGGTGTCGATGCCATCGCCGCCGTCGAACGTCTCATTACCGGTATAGACGTACATTTCATCATTCCCGGCCCCGCCGACCAAAGTGTCATCGCCTGCATAACCGATCAGGAAGTCGTTGCCATCACCACCGCGCAAGGTTTGAGCGCCGGTATCTCCGTAGAGTTGATCATTGCCATCGCCGCCGTCGAGAACAGCATCATCGCCTGTTCCACTAGACAATACGTCGTTTCCGGCACCGCCACTTAGGAAATCGGCACCGACACCTCCGTCAATCACATCGTCACCATCACCACCGTAGATACGGTCATCGCCATCCCCACCGCTCAGATCGTCATCGCCTTCATCACCATAAACAACATCGGTGAAATCGGACCCGATGAAGATGTCATTGCCTTCGTATAAGCTGCCGAAGATTCTGGACGGTGCCGTGCTGCCATCGATGTTATCGACGCCTTCCGTTCCTTCTTCGACCTGATCTCCATAGAAAATAACGTTGATCGGCGTGGACGTCCCATCCGCAGTCGTTACTGATAGATTTGTGGAACCTAATGTTACAGCGAATCCGGTCGCCGTCGCGGTGGTTGAGAAGTTTCCACTGTTCAACGTCTGGAACCCTCTCAGGTCCAAAAAGTCTCCTTCAGCGTCGTTGAAGTCAAAGACAGTAGCGTTGCCTACAGTGGTGCCGATAGAAATCCGGTCGTGCCCGGAGCCGCCATAGATATCGACACTTTGTGCATTCGCCTCGATGATGTCGTTACCGCTGCCGCCATAAAGGTAGTGCGTGCCTTGCGTGCCGGTCGTGAGGGTATCTCGCCCGCTACCACCATCGAGGACGGCCTCGTAACTATCATTGCTTTGAATTGTATCGTTGCCTGCGCCGCCGTGGAGCGCATTCTGACCGTAGTCGCCGATAAGCGTGTCGTCCCCTTCGCCTCCAAAGAATGTGTTCTGGATCACAAACGCAAATCCGGTTGTTTGGCCTGAGCGAATCGTGTCGTTGCCAAGTCCGCCGTAAACAGTGCCGCCATACTGATATATGGCCGTTACGTCGTCGGCTCCATTTCTCGCGAAATAGATGCTGTCATCGGCAAACACAACGGTATCGTCAGTAACCGTACCGATATTCGTTAGCAGCGGGCTGATGGCGTTAAACTGATAGTGCTCAAATCCGCCGAACGTAATGCTGTAGCCTTCGGCCAGTGCAATGCTCGGCAAATCACTATTGAGGAAATTCACTTGATCGTCAGAGGTTCCAAATATCCCGTCCGTTCCGCTGCCTGCAAGCAAGCTGACATTCTCAATCGTAAGGCTGTTGTTGCCATCGAAATCCAGAACGAGGTCAAAGTCGTAGCGCTTCTCCGCCCCCTCATCAGTGATACTGACGTTCTCTTCGGAGAACGAAATTTCTGACTGTGTGATGTTTTGCCCAAGAGTGATGTCGTGTTCGGCAAAGCCTGTAAAAGTATCGTTCCCGCCATAGTAGACGATCTGCGACGAACTGGCAGTGCCCGCTGTCGTCCCTTCGTTGACAATATCGTCGCCGAGCCCAAGAAAGATGTCGTCGTTTTGACCGTCGGCGAGATTAAACACATCACCGTTATGGCTACCTATGAAGCTCGCAGTGCTCAAACTGCCACCCAGAACCAGACTTTCCGATGTGTCGGAGACAGTGTAGGTCTCCATGTCAAAGGTGAGACTGCTGGCATGACCGGTAAAATCCAGCGTTGTTCCGCTCGACGAGATAATGTCATGGTCCAGTGTTTGAATGTTAAAATAGGCGTTTGATCCAAGGGCCTCAAAGTTGTCTGCGTCCGTAATGGTAAAGTTCTTATTGGTCGTGGAAACAGTTTCCGTTACCGTAACCTCGCCGCCGCTTTTGAAGGTGTCATCACCGTCACCGAATTTGTACAGAATTTCCTGATAGGCCGCGTCGGTTAAAAAGCCGCTGCTTTCGCTCACCGTATCCGCACTCTCCGTCAGCACCATCTCCTCAAAACCTACCGCAGTGCTTGTTTCCGCCGCGGCTGTCGTGACGTTGATTCCGCTAATGGTGACCGCACCGGCAAGGCCGCTGAGATCAAGAACGTCGTAATCCATGTTTCGCCGGTCGTCGAACAAGGTAGGCTGATCATCGCCGTACCATGCATTCTCTCCGGCCCCCGCGATCAGGGTGTCATTTCCCAGACCGCCCTTGATGACATCGTCGCCCGCGCTGTCGCCAAGCACATCGTTGCCTAAGCCGCCATGAATCTCATAATCCTTTAGTATGCTTGGGTCGCCTACCACCCAGTCATCGAATTGGGAGAGAATGAGTGACTCGATATCTTTAAGATCATCCTCTTCGGCAATGGATTTAACGACCAAAAGATCATAATTGGTATCCGGATTGATCTCTACCAATACATTTTGATGCCAATCGCTGTAATCAACGGTATCGCCGTTTGTATGCGACCCTCCGTCTATAACGTCGTTGCCGGAGCTGGCGTAAAACGTATCGTCGCCAGCCAGACCCGACAATTCGTTATCCAGTTGATTGCCAAAGATGAGATCATTGCCTTGCGCACCAATTGCGTTCTCAATCACGCCGTACCCGTTTGGACCATCCTCAGGAAAGGCATTCATGATGACAACTGTTGAAGCTCCAAGCCAATCTAGAACGGAATAGTAATAGCTAGGTATGTTAGGTTGATTTGCAGGATATTCAGTTTCCGCATCTTCAACCCTTCCAGCCCTCAAATCAATCCATGCATCATTGGTAATGCTTGAGTCTAGTTGATAGGTATCAGTACCGTCGCTGTCCCATATGGTGACAGATGCGCCAGTAAGCGATGACGTACCGTCAGAGCTGTCCGATATATTGATTGTTCCATTTTCATTTAGCGTGTAGGTAGTGTTCCCCTCGTTATGGCTTGTATTAGCGCCATACAAGAATTGAAGAGCGGCAATATCGTATACCATTGGAGTATCACTCTCAGACACCTCATTAATATCGTTTGAACGATACGACTGCGCCGATAATAAGTTATCATAATCTTGATCAAACCCACTCGGGTTTGTGATGGGGTCGGAAAGAGAATCTTCCGGATGAGAGAGACCCAATGCGTGCAGAACCTCATGAATTATTACATTGCCGCCGTTACTCGCTAGAGAGAAATCGGAAATATTGCTCGATATGTAGATGTCCGCCCTTTTCGCTTGCTCGCCGTCTACATCTAGCACCGTAAGTCCGGAAACTGGATTGCCCCCTTCTGTCGGCATGTCGCTCGAAGCCGAGAAGACTATATCCGGATCATTTTCATCGCGAACGAAAGTGATATTGGCTACACTAGAAATTAGGAGCTGTTGACAAAGTGGATTCCCAACGGTCGCGAACGCTGATTCAACGCTGTCTTTTGGGAGACGGCGATGGTTCGCGGGTTGATGACGGACAAGGAGTGGAAATTCTTCGAACCCTTCGTGATTGCGACGGGC
>WGLS01000009.1 GCA_016125455.1 Alphaproteobacteria bacterium | reverse complement strand
GCCCGTCGCAATCACGAAGGGTTCGAAGAATTTCCACTCCTTGTCCGTCATCAACCCGCGAACCATCGCCGTCTCCCAAAAGACAGCGTTGAATCAGCGTTCGCGACCGTTGGGAATCCACTTTGTCAACAGCTCCTAGAGAGGAAAGAACAGTTGAAATTTCACATCCTATCGGGGCAACCAACCCGATCATGATTTCTGGGAACTCTATCTGCGGAATAAGCGTTGACATCGATTGCCCCGAATCAGAGTGTGGTGGTTGAAAGGGAGATGCATGGTGAGTCAATACGACGCTCTTTTGGACGCAATCAAGAGACTCGAAGATGTCATTGAGGCTCACCAAGCTAACCTTCAGCGATGGCATCAATTCAGAGAACAGGAAATCAAATCGCTACGGAATGCTCCAGGCAGATATAACGCCGAAGAATCGGCGGAATTATCTACTAAAAAGCTTATCGCTTAAACACCGCCCACCCCCCTTCAAATATGCACCGCACGCCCATACGCATCGAGCGGGCTTTCGTGCATCATCTCCGAGAGGGTCGGGTGCGGGAAGATGGTGTGGAAGATGTCCTCCTCCGTCGCCTCGAGGGTCTTGGCGAGGCCATAGCACTGGATGAGTTCCGTCACCTCCGCGCCGATCATGTGCGCGCCCAATAGCTCGCCGGTCTTCTCGTCGAAGATCGTCTTCACCATGCCTTCCGGCTCGCCGAGGGCGATCGCCTTGCCATTGCCGTTGAAGGGGAAGCGGCCGACCTTCACCTTGTAGCCCTGCTCTTTCGCGCGCGCCTCGGTGAGGCCGACGCTCGCGACCTGGGGATTCGAATAGGTGCAGCCCGGAATGCGCGTCACGTCCATCGGGTGCACGGAGTTCGACCCGGCGATCTTCTCCACGCAGATGATCCCCTCGTGGGAGGCCTTGTGGGCGAGCCAGGGCGCGCCGACGACGTCGCCGATGGCGTAGAGGCCGGGAACGCCCGTGCGCAGCCATTCGTCGACAACGACGTGGCCGCGCTCCACCTTCGCGCCGAGCGCCTCGAGGCCGAGGCCCTCCACATTGCCCGTAATGCCGATGGCGAGGACGACGCGGTCCGCCTCCACCGTCTCCGCCTTGCCGTCGGCCGTGGTGACGGTCGCCTTCACCGTCGCCTTGCCTTTCTCCAGCCTGTCGACCTTCGCGCCGGTGTGGATCTTTATGCCGGCCTTTTTGAAGCGCTTCTCGGCGAAAGCGGAAATCTCCGCGTCCTCCGCCGGCAGGATGCGGTCGACCATTTCGACCACGGTCACCTCTGCGCCCATGGAGTTGTAGAAGCTCGCGAACTCGATGCCGATCGCGCCGGACCCGATAACGAGCAACCGCTTCGGCATGATGTCGGGGACCATCGCTTCCTTCGCGGTCCAGATGAACTTGCCGTCGGGCTCGAGGCCGGCGGCGGGGATGGTGCGCGCGCGGGCGCCGGTGGCGAGGATGACATGCTTGGCGCGGATGGTCGTCTCGCCGTCCTTCGTCTTGGCTTTCACGACCGGCGCGCCGCCTGTTGAGCCGTTGGTGGCGCGTTCAAGCCGCGCTGCGCCGTCGACGACCGTGACCTTGTTCTTTTTCATGAGGAAGCCGACCCCGCCCGCGAGCTTGCCCGCCACATTGCGCGAGCGCTTCACCACCGCATCAAGGTCGAAGCCGACGTTCTCCGCTGTGAGCCCGAAATCCTTCGCGTGCTTCATGTTCTCGTAGACTTCGGCGGTGCGCAGCAGCGCCTTGGTCGGGATGCAGCCCCAGTTGAGGCAGACGCCGCCGAGGTGTTCGCGCTCGACGAGGACGACCTGCATCCCCAGTTGGCGCGCCCGGATCGCCGCGACATAGCCGCCGGGGCCGCCGCCGATGATGCAGATGTCGGTGGTGAGGTCGCTCATGGGGTCACGTCTCCGTTTCGTCCCGGGCCTGGTGGTCCGTTCCGATTAGACGAGCCCGGGCCGCATTGGAACTGCGGGCGCTGCAAGGCCCGCCGTTAACGGACCGCTCACCAACGCCGCTCCTGTAGTTCACCTGCCCTAAAGCCTTTCTGCGCCAGACTTCAAGCGGCCCTGCAGGCGGGTCGACAGCGGGGATCGAAAGCACATGTCGCAACAAGCAGTCGCGCGGTTCGGCGCCGCGAAGGTCCACTGGCTCATCGGCGAGGTCGTCGATGAACGCTCCTGGTCGGAAAGCCATGTCACAGGTTCTGGCGGCGGGGGCGGCGGCGTCACGGTCGCGGGCTGGGGCGCAAGCCGCACCAGGGACGTGAAGATTTCGACCCGGGTCGAAAACAAGCGCGAAATTTTTGTCCGCTCGTCAAATGGCCTCGAGACAAGCTTCGTCTGCCCCCAGGAGGGCGTCGCCGTGCGCGCGGGCCATCGCGTCGCGTGCGTCTATCTTGAACGGCGCGGACAGTCGCGGGCGCTGGTCCGCCTCCACAATGCCTCGACCGGCGAGACGAGCCGCGCCATGGGCGACGGCGATGCGATCATGTACGCGCATCCGGGGCATGTCCTTCGGCTGGCGGCCTGGATCGTCAGCTGCCTCGCCTGCGCGCCATGGTTCACGATCGGGGGCTCCATCTTCCTCGCGATTTTCGCGCTGCCCGGACATTTCCAGTTCTCCGTACGCAGACGGCTCGCGTTCGGTCGCCTTGCTCGCAAGGTCACGAGCGACGCAATCGACGGCCTTTCAAGCGATACTGTCGAAACCATGATCGAAGGCGACGAAGACACCAAGATGATTGCTTAGCCAGCGCCTCATCGCGCATTGCCTGCATGGAGCGAGCAAGGAACGCTGGCGCATCCGCCCATCCCGCGCGAAGCGAAGGGCGAAAGAAGGCGCCACGCCCAAAAGACGCGTCGCCTTCGGGTCACAGATCGCCCTGTCGCTCTCCCTCATCTCGATTTCTGCGCTGTCGGCTTGCAATTCTCTGCGTCGATTGCATGCTCGCGCCATCCCAGCCTTCCGCGCGTCCTCGCGCGAAGAACCGACAGGATGCGAGATGACCATCAACGCCCTCAGAACCCCGGACGACCGCTTTGCCGACCTGCCGGGCTGGCCCTATGCGCCAAACTACATTGACGATCTGGCGGGCTACGAAGGCCTTAGAATGCACTATGTCGACGAAGGGGCGGCGGATGCCGACGTCACGTTCCTGTGCATCCATGGCGAGCCGAGCTGGGCCTATCTCTTCCGAAAGATGATCCCGGTCTTTACCGGCGCCGGCCATCGCGCCGTCGCGGTGGACATGTTCGGCTTCGGACGGTCGGACAAGCCGGTCGACGATGATGTTTATACATATCATTTTCACCGCAATGCCCTTCTCGCGTTTGTCGAGCGCATGGACCTGAAGAATGTCTGTCTCGTGGTGCAGGACTGGGGCGGCCTTCTCGGCCTCACCCTGCCGGTCGAAGCGCCGGCGCGGTACACGCGCCTTATCGTCATGAACACGGGCCTGCCGGCCGGCGAAGAGGCGCCGGAGGGCTTCGGCGCGTGGCGCGCGTTCAACCGCTCGCAGCCCGACCTCGCGGTCGGCGGGCTCATGCAGCGGGCGACTTCGGTGCTCACCGATGCGGAGGCCGCCGCCTATGACGCGCCGTTCCCTGACAAATCCTACAAGGGCGGCGTCCGACGCTTCCCGGAACTTGTCATGCTGAAGGAGAAAGGAGCGGCTGACCTGACGCCCCTGTCAAAGGAAGGCGTCGAGACATCGCTCCGGGCCCGGAAATTCTGGTCCGAAGACTGGACCGGCGAAAGCTTCATGGCGATCGGCATGCAGGACCCCGTGCTCGGCCCGCCCGCCATGCACTTTCTTCGGTCGATGATCCGCAACTGCCCTGAGCCGATGGAAATCGCAGACGCCGGCCACTTTGTGCAGGAATGGGGCGCGCCGATCGCGAAAGCCGCGCTCGCCAATTTCAAACTTGCCTAGGCCGCCATATCCGATCGAAATCAACTGCCCGGAGATCAGGCGCCTCGAGGTCTCGCCGCTCAGGCGACGTTCTCGACAGGCAAGTTCCGCATTGCGCATTTTCGCTGGCGCGCTAGCGCCGGCCGACCGCGAATTTGGCGCCGCGGACGCAATAGACCGCGCCGAGGGGCGCGCCGCCGAGCGCCCGTTCCAAGGGTCGGAGGAAGGTCAGCGATGATGGGAACAGTCGCCCATAGGCGAGGCCCTTGACGGTGAAGCCGGTCATTGCAAGGCGCCGGGAAAGTTCCTTCCCGGCGATCGGGCTGCGGCGGGCGCTGTCGGGCGCGACGCCGGCTTCGGAATCATCAACGAGGCCTGGGAAGAGCGCTGCCGGATTGCGTTCAAAGAGATACAGCTCGCCGCCCGGCCGGATCACGCGGCGGATTTCGCGCAGGCGGCTTCCATGCTCCCTATCCACAAGCATGTCGAACAGGAAGGCGGCGAACGCGACATCCACGCTGCCTTCGTCGAGGGAGAGCGGCGCAACGTCAGGCGCCCCTGACGCCGGCGACCGGGCTTCCCCGTTGTTTGATCCCTCATTGCGCCCCCAGTCAGCATCAATTTGAAGTCGTTGCGCGCCCGGGAAAATGTCCGTCAGACGTGGCGCCGATGCGACGCCGCCAGCGACAAGGCCGAGGAACGAGAGCGGACCTTCGACGTCGAGGCCTTCACGGGCGCGGGCGGAGCGAATGTCGGCAAGGCAGCGGCCGACAAGCGTTTCCTCACGGTCGATGGCGCCCGGCGCATCTGGCGCACTTTCGGCCGGCGTTTCGACGGCGAATTGGTCGAAATCGGCGATCGTCATCTCTCGCCTCCTGCAGGGTTCGGCCCTGTCGAAATCGTGAATTTCATGTAAATTCTACGAAAAGGCCTAACGCCCGGCTAACGGCGGCGGTCGCAATGGCCATAAGAAGTCGAAAAATCGCCCTGCAAGGTCTGGCGCGGCCAATCATGGATGAGGAGAAGGGCATGAGGAAGGTTCGGGCCCGGTCTTTCATGCCGCTCGCCGCACCTGCGGCGACATGCATAGCGGCGACGGGCATTGCCGCGACGGGCGCCGCGGTATCCATAGTCCCGGCCAACGCTCGCGACAACGGTGTCTATCGCGTGAATGGCGAGGTCCCATCGGCCGATGTCGCCCGCACAATGACCCTCAACCGGCTGCCCCACGGAGACTACTACGTCCGCGAGAATGGCGACTTTGGCCTTAGCGGCGAGGCCCAGTTCGGAAACGTTAACGGCGGCCCGCCGCGGGAGGGCGCAGCGCTTCCCCTCCTGCCAAAAGACGACGGGTCCCGGCTCTATCCCGACATCGTCGCGAAGGCCGCAGGCGCGCGCATTTTCTGGGTCTACAGTCCGAGCATGTTCTCGGGCGCGACGGGCGGATCATCCGGTTACGTTCATCTTTGCCCGGGCGGGCTCGCGCTGACGTCGTCAGAAGGCGCCGTCGGCGTCGGCGGGGAATATGACCCTCGTTACGAGGGCGGACGATCGGGATCGGCCGGCGTCGCCGGAACGAGCGCCGGCGCCGGGCGTTGGGCGATCGAACCCGGCGCGCAAGGGCCTGACCTCGCTGTTTATGGCGCAGACGGCGGGTCATCGCGCGCGCCGGTCGCGACCGTGTCGCAAGGCAAGTGGAAGGGCGGCCAGACGACGTACGCAATCGAACCTGGCAAGGCGTCTTGCGGCGGCTAGCAGGTCGCGCGCACGGTAGCCGCAATCACGACCAGCGCGGCGTTTCGAACGGACGGGGCAAGCGAACTCGCTGACCTTGCGACTACTCCGCCGCCAGCGCGCGTTCCTCGTCGCTCATCACTTCCTCGACGTCGGCGAAAAGCGGCGTCGACAGATAGCGTTCGCCCGTATCCGGCAGCATGCAGAGGATCACTGATCCCGCCTCCGCTTCGTTCGCGACTTCCATCGCCGTGGCGAAGGTGGAGCCGCCGGAAACGCCGGTGAAGATGCCTTCTTTTGCCGCCAATTCGCGCGCCCACTCCATGCCGTGGGCGCCTGCGACCGGCTTGACCGCATCGATCCGGCCCGCATCGATCGCCTCCTGCGCGACCAGCGGAATGAAATCCGGCGTCCAACCCTGAATAGGGTGTGGCGCCCATGCGGGATGGGTTTCCGACGCGGACCCGTCGGCAAAGCGAGCCTGCGGGCGGCCATCGCTCACTAGCGCCGCAACGTTCGGCTCACTGACGATAATTTTCGTCTCGGGCCGTTCCTTCTTCAGCACGCGGGAAACGCCGGAAAGGGTGCCGCCGGTGCCCCACCCGGTGACCCAGTAGTCAAGCCTTTCGCCGGCGAAGTCGTCGATGATCTCGCGAGCGGTTGTGCGCTCGTGCATGTCGGCGTTCGCGGCATTCTCGAACTGCCGCGTCATGAACCAGCCATGCTTCTCGGCAAGCGCCTTCGCCTTGCGCACCATGCCGGTGCCTTTCTCGGCCGCCGGAGTCAGCACGACCTTTGCGCCGAGGAACCGCATCAGCTTTCGGCGCTCGACGGAAAAGCTCTCCGCCATGGTGACGACAAGCGGATAGCCTTTCGCGGCGCACACCATTGCAAGCCCGATTCCGGTATTGCCGGACGTCGCCTCGACGACGGTCTGGCCCGGCTTCAGCTCGCCTGATTTTTCGCCGGCCTCGATCACGCCAAGCGCAAGGCGATCCTTCACCGACCCCAGCGGATTGAACGCCTCGACCTTGACGTACATCGCGACATGGTCGGGCGCCAGGCGATTGATGCGCACGACTGGCGTACGCCCGATCGCGCCGAGAATGCTGTCATATTTCGTCATCCGGCTTCTCCCTTGCCGAGCGCCCCGCCGCATCGCCAGTCGATGTTTGGCGCGGACAGCGCGGCGCGTCAAAGACAGCGCGCAGCGCCTCGCTTCCTTGTGAGCCAGAGCGATTTCCGCAATAGTTCGCGCGCATCGCATGCACACTAACCCATCTGCAAGCAAGGACCATGGCCGTTGACGCATTCAACCCACGCCTACGCAGCGGACTCACGCAATGAAACAATTCTCATCGACGTCAACGGCGAGCTGTTTCCCCGGCATGAAGCGAAGGTGTCGGTGTTCGATTCCGGCTTTGTCCTCGGCGATGGCGTGTGGGAAGGCCTCAGGGTCTATCCGGGTCCGGACGGCAAGGGTGTCGTAGCATTCATGGATCGACACCTGCGTCGTCTGTATGACGGGGCGAAGACGCTCGATTACGCATTCAACATATCACCCGACGAGCTGAAGTCGCGGATCTACGCCTGCCTTGACGCGAACAACGCGCACGAAGGCGTTCACATCCGGCTGATGACCTCGCGCGGCGTAAAGGCGACCCCCTATCAGGATCCGCGCGCAACAATCACGCCGCCGACGGTCGTCATTATCCCTGAATTCAAGTCCCCGGCTGCGCGGGGCGGCGTCAACTTGTTCACGGTTCACGTTCGCCGGGGGTACCCGGACGGTCAGGACCAGAAGTTGAACAGCCATTCCAAACTGAACTGCATCATGGCGTGCATTCAGGCGACAAAAGCCGGGGCCGACGAGGCGCTGATGCTCGACCCGCACGGGTTCGTCGCGACATGCAACTCGACGCACTTCTTCATCGTCCGGAACGGCGAACTATGGACCTCGTCCGGGGATTATTGCCTCGGCGGCATCACCCGCGGGGCCGTGCTTGAGGTTGCGCGGGCCAATGGGATAGAGACGCGGGAACGCAATTTCTCCCTGCACGATGTTTATGGCGCCGAGGAAGCCTTCGTGACGGGGACTTTTGCCGGACTGACTCAGGTTGCGAGCGTCGATGGCCGGCGGATCAGCGACGAGCCGGGCCCTGTCACGAATCGCCTCCGCGAATTCTACAGGGCGCTCGTCGCCGAGGACGTAGCCTCGGGGCGCTGACGGCATGGCGCGGCGTCCGAGACCGTCGGCGAAATCGCCGCTGACTTTCGCAGCGCTCGAAGCGTTCGCGCTGTCATTTGGGCTGCCGCGTATCGAAAAGACGACATCCTGGGGCCAACCGACCCTTAAGGCGCACGGCAAGCTATGGGTCTGGTGGAGCGCGCACGAGAACGCGCCAGTGTTCAAGGTTGAAAGCTTCGATGAGCGTGACATGCTGATCGATATGGACCCAGAGACATTCTTCTTCACGGACCACTACAGGAACCACAAGCTGGTGCTGGCGCGGCCTGACCGGATCGACATGGACTGGGCCGAGGAAAACCTTCGCCGGACCTGGCGGGCGATGGCGCCGAAGCGGTTCCTGAAGGACTATGACGCAGGAATGACGATGACATGACGCGCGCGACGGAAAACGCCGGCAAGGCAATGGATGGGGCGATCCGGATTTCCATGTGGTCCGGCCCGCGCAACATCTCAACCGCCATGATGCGGTCATTTGAAAACCGGCCGGATACGGAGGTAATCGACGAACCATTTTACGCGCAATGGCTTGCGCGGTCGGGCGCGGACCACCCGTTTCGCGCCGAGACGCTGGCGGCCTATCCGGCGGCATTCGACGACGTTCTCGCCTGGCTCAATGAACCTCCTGCGCCGCCGGCGACCGTCCGCTTCTTCAAGCACATCGCCTTTCACCTGGCAGATGACGCGCCGCTCGACTGGCTCGACGCGCACCGCTCGTTCGCGCTCATCCGCGAGCCGGCCGACATGGCCGCGTCATACGCGAAGAAGTTCGACGACCTGACCCCGATCGTGCGCAGTTACGCCGTCGCGCGCCGCATCGCCGACCGCCATGACCGCGCAGGCCGGCCGTTCCCGGTCGTCGCGTCGGAAGACATTCTCGAAGACCCTCGGGGCGTCCTCGCCGGGCTATGCGCCGCGCTGGACATTCCGTTCAGGGAGGAAATGCTCCGCTGGCCCGCCGGGGCGCGGGCAAGCGACGGTCCGTGGGGGCCGCACTGGTACGACGCGGTCAACGCGTCGACCGGCTTCGGCGACGCCCCGCAGGCGGATCGCGAGCCGCCGGCCCTGACGCCGCACGCCCGTGAGGCTGCGAACGCCTGCCAGGCGGACTACATTTTCCTGCGAAACCTACGCCTGACGCCGACGTCCTAGCGCTGCGGGGGACGGCCTATCGCTCCGCGGGCTTGTCTATCGCTGCGCGGGCCGGCGCTAATCCGGCTGACGTTGGTCGGGCGGAGGCGCGGCGTTGCCTAGGTCGGCGACCCATTTCCACGCGCCATCCGGCTGCTTGCGCCATACGGTGACATATTTGCCGAATGTCACGTCCTCCGCCCCGTCATCCGTCCTTGTGCGGAACTCCGAAAATCCCCAGGTGTAGCCGAAAGTGCCGTCATCGCTGATGAAGCCTTCCTCCGGCGCCCACGAAATCTCCGTCGCCGGCGACCAGCCGGCCGTCCACTCGGCGAGCGCGCCCTTCCCTTTCAGCGGGACCGCGCCGCCCGGAAAGGCGCGAACGTCGGGCGCGGCAAACTCGACGAACGCCGCCGCGGCGCCAATTTCCCCGGCGCGCGCAGCGAACGCGCGGTCGGCGTCCATCATCGCCGCAAGGGCGACTTCATCCGCCGCGAAAGCCGGCGCCGCAGAAAGAGGCGCGGCGGCGGCCATTACGACAGCGAGGAGCGCGGAAATTGCTCCTTGGGTCTTCATTTGATGCATCATTTCATTCCTTGAGGCTCTCTGCATACATCGAATTCTTCGGCATCCGGAAGAGCTCCATCACCATCGGCTCGAAGGCTTCGAGCGGCATCGTGTCATAGGCGGGGTCGAACGCAGCCTGGTCGTATTTTTCGCAGAATTCGGCGGTGTATTCGAAATGGGGGTGGCCGCGGAACTGTTCGCGCATGTCGCGATCCATCCCGAGATGATGGAAGAAATAGTAACCCTGGAAAATCCCGTGCTTCTCGACCATCCAGTGGTTCCGTTCCGAGACGAACGGCTTGACGATCGCCGCTGCGACGTCCGGATGGTTGTACGCGCCGAGAAGATCGCCAATGTCGTGCAACAGAGCGCATACGACATACTCATCATCGCGGCCGTCGCGGTGGGCGCGCGTCGCCGTCTGCAGCGAGTGCGTCAGCCGGTCGACCGGAAAGCCGCCGGCGTCGCCTTTCAGCATCTTCAGGTGATCGAGGACGCGTTTGCCCCCTTCGGCGGCGAAGGGGGCGTATTCGCCGGCGATAATCGTCCAGTCCGCCGCCGTCCCCTCGCTCATCGAGCGGAACTTTGCCCGCGCCTCGTGCGTTACGTCACCATGATCGGCCATCGTCACCTCCTGCGCCGCGTCTTCGCCCGTGTCATCGTCCTTGCCGAGGACGCGTCTTGACGTAATCTAGGCCCTTCGCCGCGATCGTCTCAAGGCGCACGTTCCGCCAAGCGGCGCAGGGAGCGCACCCGACATGCTTTTTGCCGTCCTTAGAATTGGCGTCGCGCTGTTCGGGCTTGTACTGGTTCTGGTGGGCATTCCCCTCACGCCCTCGCCAATCCCGCTTGGGCTGATCTTAATCGCCATTGGCTTTTCGCTGATCGTCTGGGCGAGCCCAGGCGCCGTGCGATGGCTGCGCCGTCGCTGGCGCTGGTTTGATCGGCAGATGGCGAAGCTAGCCTCTGTCCTGCCGGAATTTCTGGCACAATACATTCGCCGGTCGGACCTGGACGAAGACATGGAAAACGGACCCGACGATGAAAACGGCGACGAGGATGGCAACGAACGGCGGATGATTGCCGAAGCAAGACGACGTCGCGGCATCACCTGAATCAACATCATCAATCCCCCGCAGCCGCTTTGAGATAGGGCAGCGGATCGACAAGCTCATACCCCGGCGTCTCGCGCGCGAAATGGTCAAGCCAGTATTTGTGGCCGGAGCCATAGAGCACGACGATGCGGTCGCCCGGCTTCGTCACCTGCATGATCTTTGAGAAGATCTTGGCGTTGCGCATGAACCAGTACGCCTGAAGCTCCGCACCCGGTTGGTCTTCGCCAACATCGAACGCCGAAAGGGCGAAGTAAAACGAATGGTCGCGCCCGAGCGCCTCATTGTGGAACCGCAGCAGTTCCGCGATCGACTTTTCCGGCTGGCTCGCTTCGAATTCCTTCAACTTCGACTGAACGTCGCCAATGATCCGGTTAAGGTCGCCTGAGCGTCCGCTGCGCGCCGCGATCGCAACCACGTCGCCGAATGGGAAGTAATCCGGCTCGTCGGCGGATGCCATTTCGTCAACGCCGTAGACCCGGTCGACGCCGGCGACCTTGGCCAGGCGATAGCCGACCTGAACGCGTTCGTTCGGGTTTGACGCAAGCGCGTCATCAGAGAAATTCGCGAAATTGGGATCGACGTAACCCGGCGCTTCGGCAATCCGTTCGATCGCGATCGCCGTCGGCCTGAAAGAGGCCAACGCCGCTGCAAGCGCCGCGAGTTCACGCTGCCTTTCCGGCGCGAGCACATCGTCTACTTCCACGTTGACCACATCGGCCGACGAACCGGCCATGTGATAGGTCCCGACCACCATGACCCGCACCGGCGGCGGCCCTTCCGCATCCGACCTCGCGGCCGGTTCAGGCGCGCTGACGCTTGCGCACCCGGCCAGCGCCGCCGCGCCGACCAACGCCAAAAGGTATTTCATCGCCGCCTCCCCCGCTTTCGCCGTCGATAGGCATCGTGCCAATGGGCGCTGCGGGCGGAAAGACGGTCTGTCCGCGGATTGGCGCGGCTCGTCGAATATTCCCGGGCCCTAGAGCAGCATCGCGGCGGGTTCCTCGCAGAACCGCTTGAACGCGGCCAGGAACTCCGCGCCGACCGCGCCATCGACGACCCGGTGGTCGCATGTGAGCGTGACGGTCATCATGGTGCGGATGACCATCTCGCCATTGCGGACGACTACGCGCTCCTCGCCGGCTCCGACCGACATGATTGCGCCGTGGGGCTGGTTCACGATCGAAGCAAAGCTTGTGATCCCGAACATCCCTAGGTTCGAAACCGAGAACGTCCCGCCCTGGTACTCTTCAGGCTTCAGCTTCCGCGACCGGGCGCGGCCCGCCATGTCCTTGATCTCGGCGCTGATCTGCTTGAGGCCCTTGGTTTCCGCCTTCCAGACGATTGGCGTGATGAGGCCGCCTTCAATGGCGACTGCAACGCCAATGTCGGCGTGCCTGTGCAGAAGGATCGCTTCATCCGTATAGCTAGCATTCGCCTTTGGCACGGCCTTCAGCGCCATCGCGCTCGCCTTGATAACGAAATCGTTCACAGACAGCTTGAACGCGCCGTCTCCGTCTTTAGGCGAAGTCGCATTGATCGCCGCGCGCGTCTCAAGGAGCTTGGTGAGTTCAATGTCGATGTTCAGCGGGAAGTGGGGAACTTCCTGGTTGAAGCTCTGGTTCAGTCGCTTCGCGATCACCTTGCGCATGCCATCGAGCTTGACGGCGTCATAGCTGTCCGGCGGATACAGCCGCGCATCGACAGACGCCGGCGCCGGCGCAATTGCCGACGCCGGGCCGGCCTCGATACCCGCCTTGCCAGCGCCGCCCTTCACGGCGGTTTCAACGTCGCGTTTCACGACGCGGCCGTGCGGCCCCGACCCCTTCAGGCGCGAAAGGTCGATGGCCTCGTTTCTTGCGATCCGTTTCGCAAGCGGCGAGGCGAAGATTCGACCGTCACTCACTTTCGACCGGTCGCTCTTCAGGTCGCTCTTCAGGTCGCTTTTCACTTCGGCTGAACTTGCCTGCCCAGGCTTTGACGTTTCTGGTGTCGACTTTGCCTGTTTCGACGTCTCAGCCATTGGCGCCGCCGACGAGCCGCCATTGGCGCCGCCGGCCCCGGCCGTGGATGAAGGGTCGATGTCAGCCGCGCTCTCGCCCTCATCCAGCAAGAAGGCGATCGGCTGGTTGACCTTCACATTCTCCGTACCCGCAGCAACGATGATCCTGCCGACGACCCCCTCGTCGACCGCTTCAACCTCCATGGTCGCCTTGTCGGTTTCGATCTCGGCAATGACGTCGCCCGAGGCGACCCGGTCGCCTTCCTTCACGTTCCATCTGGCGAGCGTGCCCTCCTCCATTGTCGGCGAGAGGGCAGGCATGAGAATGGGTGTCGGCATCTGGCGGCTCCGCTTAGTGAGGACCGAAATACGAGGCGGCCAGCGCCCCGTCAGTAAACGTCGTCGGCGTCCAGCTGGCGAACCGCCGCGCAATCCGCGCTTGCGTGGTTTCATCGCCGTACTCGGCGGGCGCTTGCTCAAGATCGAGAAAGGCCGCCAGTCCAAGTCCGACGACGTTCACGGTCGATCGCAGGCGAACCCCCTCGCCAATGACCGCCGCTGCATAAACGCCGCATGTTCGGCAGATCAGAAAATCCGAAGTCCGGAGCCCGAAGCGGTACCGGAAGACATAAGGCGCGTCGACCGCGATCGTCACGCGCCCTTCGCCGTCAGAGATGTTGCAGGCGCCATGGGCCCGGCAGAACCCGCACTGGCAGGCTCGCACCGCGATGTCGGACACGGACTTGGCCGTCTCGAATGCGACGCGCATTGCGCCGCAATGGCAGGCGCCGGCATGCACGGTCATTGCAGAATGAAAGCCTTGGCGATGATCTTCCATTCGCCGCCGACCTTGGCGAGCGACAGGACGTCGTAGAATTCGTCCTTGTAGCGGAACATCACCATAGCGATGCGGCCGTCCATGACCTTCATGTCGAGGATCTCGCCGTCGCGGCCGACGCCTTCAGGGTTCGGATCGTCCGCCCAGTTGGCGATGACGGCGCCCATGTCCTTCCACGCCATCAGCTTCTCGCCCTCATCGGACTTCATGACGCCGACCATGGACGCCTTGTCCGCCGCGAACGCGCGATTGAGGCGGTTGGCGTCCGCTGCGCCGATGCCGTCGAAATAGGCCTGCACGACGTCCGCGATCGCGGCTTCGTCGGCCGCGGCGATTTCCGAGGCGTCGGTCGCTTCGGCGGCCATCTCCGCATCTCCCTCGTGGCGGTTGGCGAACGCGGGCGCAGGCGCGAACGCGCAGATCGCGAGGCAGGCAAGGATCATTCTCATTGCGGCGTTCTCCGTTTATCGACGCGATGGTCACCATCCGTCGCTTTGCGAGTTCAATCCAGATACATCGCCCTGCGGACCGCCTTGACGATCTTCGCGGCGCTGGGAAGGCTCATGGCCTCGAGGTTGGCCGCATATGGCAGCGGCACGGGCTCCTGGCAGACCCGAACCGGCGGCGCGTCGAGATAGTCAAACGCCGCGTCGACGACCCGCCACGCGATCTCGGCGCCGACGCCAAAGGGTCCCCACGCCTCCTCAACCGTAACCAGCCGGTTCGTCTTGCGAACGGAGGTCGCCACTGTCTCAGCGTCGAGCGGGCGCAACGTCCGCAGATCGACGATCTCTGCCTCGATGCCGTCGCCGGACAACTCAGCGGCGGCTTCGAGCGCAAACTTCACGCCGCGGGAATAAGTGGCGATCGTAACGTCCGTCCCATGACGAACGACCTTGGCCCTGCCGATCGGCACGAGCCAGTCTTCGACCGCCGGCACGTCCATCGTATCGCCATAAAGGAGTTCGTGCTCAAGGAAGACGACCGGATTTGGATCGCGGATCGCCGACTTCAACAGCCCCTTGGCGTCAGCCGCCGAATAGGGCGCAATAACAATAAGGCCAGGCACGTGCGCGTACCAGGGAGCATAATCCTGGGAGTGTTGCGCGGCGACGCGCGCTGCGGCGGCGTTCGGCCCCCGGAACACGATTGACGAACCCATCTGGCCGCCCGACATGTAACGCGTCTTCGCCGCAGAGTTGATGATGTGGTCAATCGCCTGCATCGCGAAGTTCCACGTCATGAACTCGACGATGGGCTTCAAGCCGGCAAACGCCGCGCCGACGCCGAGGCCGGCGAAGCCATATTCCGTAATCGGCGTATCTATGACGCGCTTAGGGCCGAATTCTTCAAGAAGGCCGCGCGACACTTTGTAGGCGCCCTGGTATTCGGCGACTTCCTCGCCCATCAGAAAAACGTCCGGGTCGCGGCGCATTTCCTCGGCCATAGCGTCGCGAAGCGCGTCGCGGATTGTCGTCTGGGCCATCGGCGTGTCGGGCGAGACATCCGGCTCGGGCTGGGCGGGCGCGGCGGCATCTTCCGGCGCGCCGGCGGCCTTGGCCGCCGGCGCCTCTCCGGATTGTTCGCCCGGCGCGGATCCTTTTGAGCCTGCGCCGTTGAGCTTTGAGACGTCGATGTCGTCCGCGCGCTCGCCCGCTTCGATCAGGATTGCGATCGTGTCATTGACCTTCACGTTTTCCGTACCTGCCGCGACGAGGATCTTGCCGACGACGCCTTCGTCGACCGCTTCGACCTCCATCGTCGCCTTGTCGGTTTCGATCTCGGCGATGACGTCGCCTGAGGAGACTTTATCACCCTCTTTGACTGTCCATTTGGCGAGCGTTCCCTCTTCCATTGTTGGCGACAGGGCGGGCATGAGAATGGGCGTCGGCATGGTCGATCCCAGCGTTCGGTTGGGGCCCGTTTCGATGACGGGCGCAAGGAGCGGCGTCCCCCGAAAGCGGGGGCAGCTCGCGTACATTCGCGTTTTAGGAATTTCGTGGCCCGCGGCAATGGCCGAGGGCAGATATTCACCGAGCCAAGCAACGCCAAACGTCAAAGTTGACCGATCGGCGGCTCCTCAAGGATCAGGACGTTCGGATCTACTACTGCGGCCTCATCCGGCCTGGTTGCTGGCGACCCATCGAGCGTGCCCTCCGGCTCGACAGGGACCGGCAATGGGGGGTCAACCGGCGCGACGGTCGCGTCGACTGGCGGGTCGGCATCAGGCGCAAGGTCAGCAGCAGCCGGCGGATCGTCGCCCACAACGGTTTCCCGCACCGGGGCGGGCGCTTGTTCCGGCTCTGGTTTTGGCTCTGGTTTTGGCTCCGGGGCCGGCCCCGGGGCGAGCTCAGGGGCCGGTTCGCTAACCGGCATGGCTGCCGGCATCGGCGACGCCTCGGCGACAGGCGGCTCGGCGACAGGCGGCTCGGGGACAGGCGGCTCGGCAGGCAACGAAGAAGACGAACCGGACCTCGAAGGTGGAGTGACCGGCGGCGAAGTAGTCGGCAGCGCCTCGGTTTCGACGCCTGATCGTGCATCGCTCGCGGCGGCGCCACCAAGAAGTTCAGCTTCGATCGCTTCGTCCTCGGGCGCGACCGTGCTGGCGTCGACGCCGGCGCGAAGGCGCTCGATATCCGCAAGCATCTCTTGTTGGCGCTGCTCAAACGCCCCTTCGACCGCTGTGAAATAGGCTGACAGGTCCGCGTCCGCTTCAGCGCGAAGGCACTGGAAATAGGCGTTAACCTCGTCGACCAGACCGTTGTAGGCGCGAATCATCTGCCGCTGGTACCGCGCCGACCGGCGCAAGCGCCTTTCATCCTCCGCGGACAGGACGGGCGCCGCCGGGGCGACGCAGCCGGTGAACCGATAGACGCCGCCGTCGGCGGCGCGCGCGTATTCGCCTGCATGGGCGCCGAAACCGGAAGCCATGACGCTGACGGCCGCGCCTAGCAGCACGCGAGGCCGCTTTATTGTCGTTGCTCTGGATCGGCGATCGCCGCGCACGCGCATACCCACTGAAATCGCTGTTTCAGCCTGACGTGCAAGTCCTTTGCCACGGTCCAAACGGTTAATGGCGACAGCCGAGGGCGGACATTCGCAGCGGCTAGTCCGCGAAACCAGGACCAACCGACCGCGGCGCCATCCGGATCAGGCGCGATGTCTTCACCGCCGCCTGCCGGTGCACGACCGCTTTCTGATAGGCGGGGTCCTTTATCATTTCGGCAAAGGCGGCCGCATTCGGATACTGGGCGATGAAAATCGCGTGCCACTCCTCATCTTCCGGTCCGATCAGCGTCAGCTTCGGCGACCAGCTGAGGATCACTTCGCCGCCGACACGGCGGAAGATCGGACCGCTTTCCTCGCCATAGCGCTTGTAGGCGTCGACGCCGGAAAGCTCTTCGCCGGCCGCGGCATGGCCATCGGGATACCTGGCTTTCTTCCGGAAGCGGAGCATGTTGAGCATATGGATCGCCCCGTCGTCGGGCAGTTTCATCATCTGGCCGAACTGCCCGCGCGTCGGGTCAACGAACTTCGTCATTGCAGGTCCTTTGAGGATCAGGATGGGCGGCGCACGCCCGCGACCCCGTTTATCCGGGCGAACAGCCGATCGACGATCGCGGACGGCAGCAGGTTACGCATCATCAGCGCGGGAAGATAGGCGGCAGGGACGACATACCGCGAGTGCGGGCGGTCGGCGGTCATCGCCGCCACGACGGTTTCGGCGACATCCATCGGCGAAGCGCCTTTCGGGTGTCCCTTTGCGTGCCACGCCTTGAACCGCGCAACCCAGGGCGCGTACGGGTGGCCATCGCCGAGAAACTCGTCGAGGCCTTCCTGCTCCTGCTCGCCGAACGGCGTGTTCACGAACCCGGGCCGGATAAGGCTCACCTTGATGCCGAAAGGCTCGACCTCGCGCCTCAGGGCGTCGGTGAGGCCCTCCACGGCGTGCTTCGAGGAGGCATAGGCGCCCTGGAACGGCGCGGCGATGCGCCCGGACACCGACCCGATATTGACGATGCGGCCGAGCTTCGCCTCGCGCATCCGAGGCAGGACGCGCTGGCAAACCGCAACGATCCCAAAGACGTTGGTCTCGAACTGACGTCGCCATTCATTCGTCGAGACTTCCTCGATCGGCCCCATAACGGAAATGCCAGCATTGTTGACGACGCCGTAGATCGGTCCCGCTTCCGCTTCGATGCGGTAGCAGGCGCGATCAATCGAGCCTTCATCGGCGACGTCGATTTCGATGCCGGAAAGCCCGCCTTGCCCGAGGCCTTCGAGCGCCTTCAGCCTGTCGAGCCGCCGCGCGCCGGCATAGACGCGAAAGCCCTTCCGCGCGAGCGCGACGGCGGCGGCTTCGCCAATGCCGCTCGACGCGCCGGTGACGAGGACGGGTTTGTACATGGAGCCTCCAATTGTTCGGGACGAATCTCAGGCCGAATTCGGGCCAGGTCACGCGCGACGGTCGCGCATGGCCGTCAGCGGCGGCGCGGTTCGGTTTTTGGTGTTCGCTTATGCCACGACCGTCAATGGCCTTGAACTGCGGTCGCCGTGCGAGAAACCGACTGTCGGCAAGCCGGCGCGATCTCGCCTGCAACGTCATCGCGGCGCATCGCCGTCATGCTCGAGCATGTCCTGGTTTATGCCCATCCCCACCATTCTCTCTCGCCAACGCTTGCGCGCGAGCGACTGCATGTCCTCCACGACGTCCTGCTCGTCGACGATTTCCAGCCCGAGCAGCGTTTCCACAACGTCCTCCAGCGTCACCAGTCCCTGAACCGACCCGTATTCGTCGACCACCAGCGCTATGTGGGATTTCTGCTCCATCAAATGGCCAAAGGTCACGGATGCGACCTGAGTGTCAGGGATCACCAGAAAATCGCGCTTCAGATCGAACAGCCGCGCGTCGAACTCGTCGCGGGCCTGGCAAAGCAGCAGATCGTTCTTGAGGACATATCCGTCGATCGAGTCCGGCCCGCCGGACCACACGGGAATGCGCGAAAACGGCTTGTCGGCATGCTGGCTGAAGAACTCATCGACCGTCATGTTTCCAGGCACCGAAAAGATGACCGGCCGTGGCGTCATGATATCGCGCACGGAGAGTCGGTTCAGCTTCATCACATTACTGACGATCCGGCGTTCGCGCGGATCGATTGCGCCTTCCTCGGCGCCGATGCGCGCCATCGCCTGCATTTCATCGCGACTGAAGGTGCGCTGGCCGTGCCCGCCGCTTGAAATCAGCCTGGTCAATCCCTCGAAAATCATGACGACAGGCGACAGCAGTATCGTAAGCCACCAGATCATGACCCCTAATGCAGGCGCCAATTGCCGCCAATACGCGGCCCCCAGTGATTTCGGAATGATCTCCGAGAAGACAAGGATGAGCAGGGTTAGCACCGCGGACGTGACACCAAGATACGCGCTGCCGAAAACCACCGCCGACTGCGCGCCGACGCCAGCGGCGCCGACGGTGTGGGCGATGGTGTTGGCTGTCAGGATGGCCGCCAGCGGGCGGTCGATCCGTTCGCGCACGCGCGCGAGCGTCGCTGCGCCGGGATGCTTCCGTTCAATGAGCGTGGCTACATAGGACGGCCGGACGGAAAGAAGCACCGCTTCGGCGATCGAGCAAAAGAAAGAAACGCCAATCGCCAGAAACAGGTAAATCGCGAGAATGGTCATCGCGCCTGACCGTGACAGCATCGCGCCGCGATTTCCAGAGCGCGCGGGCGCCTATCAGGCGCGGTTCGGACATTGCGACGCGCTGGCGCGAATTCGATTCACGCGCTGCGCTGCGGTTCAAGCAACGCGGCGCCGGACGACAACGCGTGCGACGTCGCCTCAAACAAGTCGCGAGCGCGTCACAGCGGCGCCGATGAACGCTGCGAACAGCGGGTGCGGATCAAATGGCCGGGACTTCAGCTCCGGATGAAACTGAACAGCGACAAACCAGGGATGGGCCGGAATCTCCATCACCTCAGGCAGGCGGCCGTCGGGCGACAGGCCGGAGAAAATGACGCCTTTCGACGCAAGGCGATCTGACCACGAAACGTCGATCTCATAGCGGTGTCGGTGGCGCTCCTCGATTTCGGTTGCGCCGTAGATTTCCTCTGCAAGGCTGCCTTCCCTGAGTTTCGCCGGGTAGGCGCCGAGCCGCATGGTGCCGCCAAGATCAACGCCGGCGTCGCGTTTCTGGACGTCGTTGCCCTTCGCCCACTCCGTCATCAGCCCAACGATATGGACGCCCCCTTCGCCGCCTCCGCCCTCGAATTCAGACGAAGTCGCATCAGCAACGCCGAGAAGATTGCGCGCCGCCTCAATGATCGCCATCTGCATTCCATAGCAAATGCCGAGATAAGGCACTTCGCGTTCGCGGGCGAAACGGATTGCTTCGATCTTGCCAATCGCGCCGCGTTCGCCGAAAGCGCCGGGCACTAGCACGCCGTGGACATGGCCAAGCGCGTTCAGGGCGTCATCGGCGTCCTTGAACGTTTCGGCATCAATCCATTCGATCTTGACACGGACATTATTCGCGATGCCGCCGTGGACGACCGCTTCGATAAGCGACTTGTAAGCGTCCTTCAATGAGACGTACTTGCCGACAATCGCGATGGCGACCTCGCCGTCCGGCTTGGTGATCCGCTCGACGACGCCCTGCCAGTGTTCGAGTTTCGGCTGCGGCGCGGCGTCGATGCCGAACGCGTTCAGGACTTCCACGTCGAACCCTTCGCGATGATAGGCGAGCGGAACTTCGTAGATCGTCTTGCAGTCGAGCGCCTGCACGACGGCCGACGGCCGGACATTGCAGAACAGCGCTATCTTGCGCCGTTCGCCCGGCGGGATCGGCCGGTCCGCGCGCACGAGAAGGACGTCGGGCTGAATGCCGATCGACCGCAGCTCCTTCACCGAATGCTGGGTCGGCTTCGTTTTCAGTTCGCCTGCGGAGGGAATATAAGGCAGCAGCGTCAGATGGACGTAGAGCGCGTCGCCGCGCGGCAGTTCATTGCCAAGCTGGCGGATCGCCTCGAAGAACGGCAACCCCTCAATGTCGCCGACGGTGCCGCCGATTTCGCAGATCACGAAATCGACGTCATCGACGCCGGCGACGACGAAATCCTTGATGGCGTCCGTGACATGGGGAATGACCTGGACCGTTGCGCCTAGATAATCCCCGCGTCTCTCGCGCTCGATGATCCGGCTGTAGATCCTGCCGGTCGTGACATTGTCGGTCTGCTTCGCCGACACGCCGGTAAACCGCTCATAATGGCCGAGATCGAGATCGGTCTCCGCCCCGTCATCGGTGACGAAGACTTCGCCATGCTGATAGGGGGACATCGTCCCCGGATCGACGTTCAGATAGGGGTCGAGCTTCCGCAAGCGCACCTTGTAGCCGCGCGCTTGCAGGAGCGCGCCAAGGGCCGCCGCTGCGACGCCTTTGCCAAGGGAGGAAGCCACGCCCCCGGTGATGAAAATGAACCGGGCCATGGGCGTTCGTCATAATGCCGTTTCGCGCAGGAGGGAAAGCGCTTTCTTGGCGGGAGCGATGCAAAACGTAATCAAGTTGGGAAACTGGGCGATCTGCCGCCCTTTTGAGCGCCGTTCAACCCGGTTGCCGCCGACTCGTTGACGAGCGAGCGGCCGGCTGGAGAAGGGTTTGCTCTAGCCTAGCGCCAATCCGAACCGGGCCAAGCATTGGCTATCGCTCGGGGGTGTCGTCCGGCGATTTGGGCGCCTCGGAGACGTCGGCTTCGGTCGTCTCGGGGGCCTGGTCCTGCGCATCCGCCAGCGGCGCAGCGTCGGCCGGCGCGCCTTCCATCTCGATCGCCGGCGCCTCATCGGACCCGACGGCATCGCCGGACGCGGGGGCGTCGCCGGACACGGGGGCGTCGCCGTCCTCCCGCGAGGAACCGCCAAGCGCGCGCAACAAATCTTCAGCCGAGGTCGCCTCGCCGGGCTGTGGCGCGCGTTCGCCGGTCAGGTCCTCAATGAGCTGCTCCTGAGTGTCAGCTGGCTGGGCAAAAATAGCGAGCCCCAATGATGTAGCGAAAAAACCCGCCGCAAGAATCGACGTTGTCCGCGTCAGGGCGTTCGCCGCCCCGGAGCCGGTCATGAAACCGCCGCTCCCGCCGCCGCCAATGCCGAGCGCCGAACCGTCCGAACGCTGGATCAGCACGAGGCCGATAAGCGCCAGCACGATAAGGACATGGATAGTGATGATAACGTTGATCATGGACTTCTTTCGGCGGCTTTGCTGTCCGGCGCAAACGCGACGGATATACACGGCGGACGAGACATAGGCGCGCTGCGCGGCGATTCAAACCTGGAGCCGGTCGAACCCGACGCCGGTCACCCCTGAACGGGCGATCCAGATCTTCTGATCAGCCTCGGCGCACCGCGAAGGACCATTGTCGTCAGCCGCAGGCGGGTAGCGCGTCCGCCAACTGCATGCAAGCCTCCGCCGATATCAAGGCCATTCCGCCCCTCAGGTCAGCGGCGGCTGTCAAGTTTTCGCTTGATCCTGAAGATGCTGCGGGCAAGCGCAGGCGGCACGAAGTCGTTGATGAACTCGTTGTTGCGGACCAGCCAATCGACCTTGTCTTCGCTCTCCGGACGCGCGCGGAACTGGGTTGTGCGACCGGTCTTCGTCTCGTCCCAGGTGGCCGTATAGTAGTAGAGCGCGATCGACTTGCGGCTGACGCCGGCCGGATGGGCGACTGGCTCAGGATTGCCATGCATGCTTTCCCCTGTCGTCGTGAAGATCGCACACCGGTTGAAGCCGGGAACAATGCTCTGCGCGCGCGCCGACATGTCCGGCCGCCATAGTTCAAGCTGGCCGCCATGGTCGGCGGACCAGTCCTTGTTGAGATAGATGAGCAGGTTCACCCGTCGCTCAAGGCCGAGCGGCTTGTGGTGGTTGAAATCCGCGTGGACGGAGAGGTGGCCCCCGGTCCTGATTTCATGAAAGCCGCCGCCAAGGAAATAATGGTCGGCGATCAGTCCCCTGATGCCAGTAATGTTCTCAACGAACCGGATGAATGGACGCGAATTGAAGGCATAGAAGAGCGCTCGGACTTCAGGATGCAAATAGTCGGGGTGATAGCTTGTCTTGAAGCGCTCCTGGTCCCTGTCGAAGGAAAAGCTGTCCGGATCGGGCGCAGCCGGGAAACGGTTGAGGCACATCTCGGCAACCGCCCCCGGCAGGAAGTCGTCGATCACTACGTGCGGGAATGGGTCGGCGCTGGCGTACGCGGCAGCGCGCTCCAGGCCCTTCTCCTTCATCTCATCGAAATCGAAGACGAATGGCGGCTCGGCGTTCGTGGATAGATAGGACATACGCACCTCTTCGCATGCGCATAGCGATCCAGCCCGGGCATGCGCAAGCTCCCTCGCCGCCCTTGGAGAGCGCGCATGCGTCGGTCCAGCCGAAACGGACGAAGTCAGCCCTGCTCACCGGCGTGAACGCGTCCAGCGTCTCGCCGGCGCCGGTTAGTAGTTAGGGGTGAATGGTGAACGGCGCGTCAACCGCCGCGCCGTTCATCTATCCAGGCGTCGACCTCGGCGCGGAGGATGGCAAGCGGCATCGCCCCGTTTTTCAGGACAACATCATGAAACGCCGCAAGATCGAACCTGTCGCCCAGTTCCTGTTCCGCGCGCGCCCGCATTTCGAGGATCGCAAGCTGCCCGGTCTTGTACGCCGTCGCCTGGCCCGGCCAAACGACATAGCGCTCGATTTCGCGGGTCACTTCGTCCCGGGTCATGCCGGTCTTTTCGATCATGTACTCGATCGCTTCTTCGCGGGACCAACGCTTGGCGTGCATGCCGGTATCGACGACGAGGCGAACGGCGCGGAACATCTCGGACTGAAGCCGGCCCAGATCGCCGAGCGGGTCGCCGTCATACATCCCCATATCGAGTGCGGCGACGCGCTCGGCATAGAGCGCCCATCCCTCCGTATACGCAGAGAATACCGGAAACTTCCGCAGGAGCGGCACGCCCTTCATCAGCATTTGCAGGGAAATCTGAAAGTGGTGGCCGGGCGCGCCCTCATGGTACATGAGCGTCGGCAACGCCCATTTCGGATTGTCCGCGGTATTTTTCTGGTTGATGTAAAAGCGCCCGGGACGGGACCCGTCGACCGCCGGCGGGTTGTAGTAGCCGCCTGGCGAAGAGTCTTGCGAGTACTCCGGCACGCGCACGATTTCGAGCGGCTGCGGCGGCAGCGTCACGAAATAATCGCCGGCCTTCGCCATCAGCTCGTCATTCAAGGCATTGAGAAAGGCGAGCATTTCCGCGCGCCCTTCGTCCGTGTTCGGAAACTGCTGCGCAGGGTCCTCCATCAGCGCCCGAATGCGCGCCGAAAGGGCGCCCTCGGCAATGCCCTGGGCCGTAAGGATCGCCTCCATCTCGGCTTCAAGCCTCGCGACTTCGGACAGGCCGATCTGGTGGATTTCATCCGCCGTCATGTCGGTCGTCGTGTTCGACTTCAAAGCATTCGAATAGATCGCCGCGCCGTCAGGGATGCGCCAGATCCCGGCGTCGTGGCTGGTTTCATCAGCCATGTCCTCAAATAGGGCGATCATCGCCGCATAGCCGGGGATCACTTTTTCTTCGACCGCGGTCCCCGTCAGCGAAATCAATTCCTCGCCCGTTTCCGGATCGAGCCCTTCGATCCCGTCGAGTTTGCGCGGCAGGCTGGTTACCAGCGCATTTGCTTCCGCGCCGCCTTCGATGAAGGCGCGCATGCCGACGAGGCTTTTCTCGATGACGAAATCGGGCGGGACGACCCCATGGGCGCGGTCGTCTTCGACCCGGATCCGGACTTCGTCGAGAACGCGGCCAAATTCATTGAGGCGGCTGATGTACCTGCGAACGCTCTTTTCATTCTTGATCACGTGAATGTCGGTCAGGAACGACGGCAAATCGACGGTCACGCCGGAGATCTGGTTCACTCGATAGCTGGAGTATTCGTAGTCGCCCTGGCGCAGGATATCGTCAAAAAACCAGGCAGTGATCCGCCAAGAAAGAAGCTCCTGGCCCTCAAGCCCATCCGGGCCGTACTTGTCGAGGCCCGCCCGGGCGCGGCGCACCATGTCGAGCGCCTTTTGGTCCTGTTCCCTCGTATAGGACGCAAGCTTGCCCGAGTGAAAATCGAGAGGCGTGTTGTCAATGGCGCCGATCCCGGTGATCGCCTCTGGCGAGTCCAGCAGGAACAGCAGCGTCACCTTGTTGATGTAGTTGTTTACGCCGACCGGTTTCCACCAGAGAAACGCGTAGGCCGCCGCCGCCGCGACGACGACAAGCGCCAGCAAGCCGCCGAGAATTCTTCCAACCCATGCCATATCGATCGCCCCTCGCCTGGCCCTCAAAGGACCGCCCCTGATTAACGCGCAGTCAAACTACGCGTTTCCCGGCGAATTCAAATGATTATTCCGCCACAGCGTCTGCATTCCGACGCGCGCGGGCCGCAGTTCGTCGAATAATCTCCACGACTTCGCGCTGCCGAACGTGGTGCAATGGGTGGCCAGCGCCGTCGAGGCGGACAAGTTCCGCGCCGTCGATGTCGCGCGCCAGTTCTTCGGCATGGATCGCCGGGCTGACGGTCGTATCAGCGAGTCCCGCCGCGATGGTCGTCGGCGTGCGAATTTGCGCGTAGTCAGATTGCTGGTCGATGATCTGCGCTTTGAGGCGGCGGAGGTCCTCGGCGTTCGATCGAAAAGCGTCCGGCCGGAAAAGGAGCAGGCCGCCGGCTCTTGCGGCGTAGTCCGCTGGCGGAGGGTCCGGGGAAAAGGCGCTTGCAAAATCCCCCGCCGCCAGCATTGGCCCATAGATTGGCAAGACGAGGCGACGCAGAACAATGCCGATAACTGGCACGCCGGACGCAATATTATACCAGGCGACGCCGCCCGGCCATTCGTGACTGACCGGCGCGAGCAACGCGAGCCCGCCTACTTCGTCCGGGTGATTTAGGACGTAAGCGAGCGCGACGGCGCCGCCAAAACTCTGGCCGACGATCACCGGGCGCTCGACGCCGAGCCGGGTGACGGCGCCGCGGATCAACTGCGCCTGCGTCTGCAGGCGCCAGCCATCGTCCGGTCGCGCCGAATACCCGTGCCCTGGCCGGTCGACGATCAAAACCCTGCGGTCCGTCGCAAGGCTTTCGGCAAGCGCGGCGCGCATGTCGAGCGCATTGGAGCTGGCGCCATGGATCAGGACGACGGGCGCGGCAGCGGCATCCCTTGGACCCCAATCGATGACATGCATGCGAACGCCGTCGACGTCGACGAAGCGCCCGGCGGGCGGGTGCGAAACTTCGAACCGCCGCGCTGCGGCTTCGGAGTAGGCATAACCGCCCGCGGCGACGGCGGCTGCAAGCGCAGCTGCAACGGCAAGCAGTGACAACATTTGCGACGCCGGGCCCTTTCTCGGCGTGCGGAACATCAACCGATGATCGCGCGCGCGGTCCAGTAGGTCACGCCTGACATGAGGTAGGCGAGCCCCATAAGATAAGCGAACGCAAAGCCTGTCCATGCCCAGGAATTGGTTTCCCGCCGGATGGTCGCCAGCGTCGCAAAGCACTGCGGGGCGAAAACGAACCACGCCAGAAACGCCAGCGCCGTCGGCAGCGACCACGCCCCTTGCAATGTCTCGGCGAGGCGTCCGGCGTTTTCCTCTGGATTCTGGACGGCGTAAATCGTGCCGAGTGCGCCGACAGCCACTTCGCGCGCCGCCATGCCGGGGATCAGCGCGATCGCGATTTCGAGGTTGAAGCCGATCGGGGCGAAAACCGGCTCCAGAACGGCGCCAAGCCGACCGGCGAAGGTGTCGCGCAGGTTTGTCGCGCCGGAAGGATAGGCCGCAAGGAACCACAGGACGATCGACGTGCCGAGGATGATCGTTCCGGCCCGCTTCAGGAACGCGCTGGCGCGGGTCCAGAGACCTATCAGGAAATCCCTGAGGTCCGGCGGCTTGTACGTCGGCAGCTCCATGATCAGGGGCTGGGCCGCGCCTTTGGCGACGGTCCGCTTCAGGACGAACGCGACCGTGACCCCGCTAACGACGCCGACGCCGTAGAGCCCAAACAGCACAAGGCCCTGAAGATTGAAGGGACCGACAAGGGTAGGCGGAATAAACGCGGCGATCAGGACGGCATAGACAGGCAATCGCGCCGAACAGGTCATGAGAGGCGCAATCATGATCGTCGTGATGCGATCGCGCTCGGAATCGATGACCCGCGCCGACATGATGCCAGGTATCGCGCACGCGAAACTCGACAGGAGCGGAATGAACGCACGCCCATTCAGGCCGACGCGGCTCATCAGTTCATCCATCAGGAATGCGGCCCGCGCCATGTAACCCGACGCCTCAAGCGCGAGGATAAAGGCGAACAGAATCAGGATCTGCGGCAGGAAAACGACGACACTGCCGACGCCGGCGACAACGCCGTCGACGATCAGATCGCGAACCCAGCTTTCCGGCAGCGTCGCGCGCACGACGCCGCCGATCGCCGCAAACCCGTTCTCCAGGGCCTCCATCGGCGCCGCGGACCAGCTGAACACAGCCTGGAAGACGAAAAAAAGCAGCGTCGCGAGAAACGCCGGGCCGATAACCGGGTGAAGGACCACGGCGTCAATGCGTCGCGTAAGCAGGTTCGCCGTCGGCTCGCGGATGGTCGCCGCCCTCGCGATCGCCCGACCCTCCTGCTGAAGCGCCTTCAGGTCAAGATCATCGGCAGGCGGCGGGGCTGGCGGTTGATCGAGCGCCGCGTCGAGCGCCTTCAAGACGCCTTCCCGGCCGGCCCGCCGGGTCGCCCATCCAGCCACCACGGGCAGGCCCAGTCGACTGGCAAGGACGTCTAGGTCAATTTCAAGGCCATCCCGGTTCGCAAGATCCATCATGTTCAGAACAAGGATCATCGGCGCCCCGAGACGTCTAATCTGGAGGATCGAATGAAGGTGAGTGCGCAAAGTCGATGCGTCGATCAGCGCCAGGATGAGGTCGGGCCGGGGCCCCGCAGACCCGGCCGCGCCGGTCAGCAGGTCGACGGTCACCCGTTCGTCACGCGATCTGGGCGTCAGCCCATAAACTCCCGGCAGGTCGACGAGGCGCGCCTTGCGGCCGCTCGGCAGAGCCGCATCGCCGTAGCGCATTTCTACAGTAGCGCCCGGATAATTGGCCACCTTGGCCCGGCCGCCGGTCAGCCCGTTGAACAGGGTCGACTTGCCGCAATTGGGGGCCCCGACCAATGCGATCGTAAAGGGGCGCGTCGCGTCCGACGTCCGCGCCGACCCTGTTGCGGAATGCTCACGCGTCGCAACGGTCGCTTCGCCGGTCACAGGACCTCGACGGAAATCAACCGGGCTTCTTCGGGTCGCAGCGCAATCATCGTTTCGTTGAGACGGACGCACAGCGGCCGCCCGCCGATCGGACCAAAGGCGAGCACTTCAACCTCGTCATTTTCGGCAAAGCCAATTTCCCGAAGCTTGGCCGCAAGGCCGCCGGCCCCGTCATCAATCGCCACGATCCTGCCGCGAGTTGATTTTGGCAGATCGCACAGGTGGCGCGAAGGCGTCGGAACTGGGATGGGCTCGATCGACATTGACAATCACTCGCAAAAAATACGCGAGCCGTCAAAGCCGAATTCGGCGGGACGCCAGCGCGTCCGGGCGGCGGTTCGCCTCAAGCCGCGCGGATGATGTCGGCGAAATCAGCCGCCGTCAGGCTCGCCCCGCCGACCAGCGCGCCGTTGACGTTGTCGCGCGCCAGAATCTCCCGGGCGTTCGAGGGTTTTACCGAGCCTCCGTACAGGATCCTGACGCCATGTCCGACGTGGCGTCGGATCGACGCGTGCATGGCGTCAATGTCCGCGAGGGTCGGCGTGCGGCCGGTTCCGATCGCCCACACCGGTTCGTAAGCGACGACGATCTCGTCGCCCTCGCGCGTATCCGGCAACGAGCCTTTCAGTTGTTGCGCAACGACTGCCTCGGCCTGTCCCGCATCACGCTGGGCCTCGCTCTCGCCAACGCAGACGATTGGCGTCAGCCCGGCGCGAAGGGCGGCCATCGCCTTCGCTCGCACGAGCGCGTCAGACTCATGGTGATCAGCCCGGCGCTCGGAATGACCGACGATCACGAAACAAGCCCCAGCGTCGATGAGCATTTCGGCACTGATGTCGCCGGTATGGGCGCCGAATGCGTCGGGATGGCAGTCCTGCCCGCCAATCAACAGGCCAGCGTTTTCAAACCGCGACGCGAACGCAGCGATCAGGGTGGTTGGCGGACAGATGAGAATGTCGAGGCTGTCAGGCGTCGAGCCGGCGAAATCCGCCAGGAGGCGGTCGACCTCGGCCGCGGCGCCGCTGAGCCCGTTCATTTTCCAGTTTCCAGCAATGAGCGGCCGCAAGGCGTTCCTCCGTGTCTTCGACGCACGACTTACGCCGCAAGTGCCAAGAACCGGCGCAAAGCGCAACTTCCTGCGGCGCGTTTCCATAAGCCGCCGTCCTGTTTGCCGAGAGGGGTTGAGGACGCCCGGTTGCCGATGAGCGACGGCGCGCGTATTCGTCCCCGCTCAGTCATGCGCAAGAGAGCAACGGTTTCATGCTGAAAAGCGTCAAGAATGCCCTGAAGGGCGTCCTCGCCTGGGTGGTGATCGCCCTTCTCGTTCTGTCGTTCGCCGCCTGGCAGGTGCCGGAGATGCGCAACTTTGCGCAGAACTCGGCGCTGCGGGTCGGAGACAGGGGATTTTCGGCCGCCGAGATCCGCACAGAGCTCAATCGCGAGGTCGCCAACCGGCGGCAAGAAGCGGATGGCGGCTATACCTATGCGGACGCTGTTGCAGAGGGCCTGCCCGGCCAGGTGGTGCAGCAGATGGCCTCGCGCGCGGCGCTTGAGCAGCAGGCGGAAGCCCTCGGCCTTGCGATGCCGCGCGACCTCGTGCGCGAAATCCTGAACGCCGACGAGCGCTTTCAGGACCCGGCGACCGGCGAATTCAACACGACCGTGCTTCAGGCCGTCCTGCAATTCTACAACATGTCGGTGCAGCAGTTTGAACAGCTGATGCGCGGCGAATTCCTCCGTGGACAGCTCATTTCGGCGATCGCAAGCGGCCCCGGCGCCCCATCTACGGTCGCCGAGGCCGTCCTGCTCAGGGATATCGAATCGCGGGAGATCACCTACGCCATCGTCGACGAAACCCTCGCCGAAAAAGCTGCGACGCCAAGCGAAGAGGACCTGCGCAATTACCATGCGTCGAACCCCGAACAGTTCACGGCGCCTGAGTATCGTACACTGACCTATGCCGCGTTGCGGCTGGAGGACTTCGAGGACCGCGACTCAATTTCCGAAGAACGCCTTCGGGAAGTGTACGACGGCAACCGCGAACGGCTGTATGAAACGCCGGAACAGCGAACGCTCTACCAGATCCGGTTCGATACAGAAGGCGAAGCCCAGGCCGCTGTCGCGCAGCTCGCCGCCGGGCAGCCCTTCGAGGCGATCGCTGCGGCGAAAGGCCAATCGCTCGACAGCGTCACCTACGAAGACGTCGCTGCGGGCGACCTAGTCGACCCGAACGTGCGCGAAGCCGCCTTTGCGGCCGACCTTGAGCCTGGCGAATACGCCGGTCCGATCCAGGGCCTGTTCGGTTTCGCGGTAGTGCAGGTCGTCGACATGACGCCGCCAACCACAAGGGCATTTGACGAAGTCGCAGACGAGATCCGCACGGCGCTCCTTGAAAACGAGACCCGCAAGGCGCTCTACGACGCAGTGGAGGCCATTGAAAACCAGCGCGACACGGGGGCGTCTCTGTCCGAGGCGGCGCGCGCCGCGGGCGTCGAGCCAGCCACCGCCGGACCGGTCGATGCGTTCAGTTTCGGACCGGGCGGCGAGGTCGTCGCGGAGGTGCCGGGCGATGTGCTGAAGGAAGGCTTCGACCTCGATGAAGGGGCCGAAAGCGTCGCTGTCGAGTTCGAGGACGACAGCGGGTACTTTTTCGTCGCCGTTAATGAAGTGATCCCGTCGACCCTTCGTCCCTACGAGGACGTCGCTGAAGACGTCCGGCGGGCCTGGGTCCGCGCCGACAAAACCCGGCGGATTGCGACTGCCGCGGAAAAACTCCGCACCGCGGCCCTTGAAGGCGACCTCGCCGCTTCGGCCGCGGTCGCCGGCGCAAAGGTAGAGACCCTGACGGTCAATCGCGGACGCCTGCCGGCGGCGGACCTTTCCGAGGGGCTCAATGAGGAATTGTTCCTGGCGCGGGTCGGCGAGATCATTCAGGGCGCCGCGGCTGCGCCCGATGCGCTCGCTCTCGTCGAAGTGCGCGGCGCGCGGCATGACTTGTCGCGGATCAATCCGGGACAGGCGCAGATGCTTAGACAGTACCTGACGTTCCAGATGGACCAGGAATTGTTCGATGCCTATGTCGCCGCGGTACGGGACGATCTTGGCGTCAGGACGGACGCGTCGGCCATTGACGCCATCGTTTCCGAAGGCGGCTGACCTTCATGGCCTACCCGTCCGAAGCGTTCGTCGCAGGCTACGCGGCCGGGCTGACCCAACTTGTCGCCAGGCGTCTCGTATCGGATCTCGATACGCCCGTGTCAGCGTTCCTGAAGCTTGCCGGCGCTCGTCCGTATGCGTTTCTGTTGGAATCCGTCGAAGGCGGGGATCAACTCGGGCGATACTCCATCATCGGGCTCGAGCCGGATGCGGTTTGGCGCTGGAATGGCGCCGGCGCCGAGGTCAACCGCGCGTTCCAGATCGATCCGGAGGCGTTCGCCGCTGCGCCCGCAGCGCCGCTTGAGAGCCTGAAGGCGTTCATCGATGAATCCCGGGCGGCGCCCCCGCTTGGCGAGCCGCCGCTGCCGCCGATGTCGTCCGGGGTTTTCGGCTTCCTTGGTTATGCGGTAGCGCGCGCCACGGAACGGCTGCCCGACCCGCCGCCCGCTTTCGCCGACCTGCCGGACGCGGTGATGATGCGGCCGACCCTTGTGGCCGTGTTCGACAATGTCCGGCAGGAAATCTCGATCGCGACGCCGGTGCGGCCCGTGGCGGGCGTTGCCGCTGCGGAGGCCTACCTTGCGGCGACGGCGAAGCTCGATGCGGCGGAGGCGCGGCTTGCCGCCGCGCCCGCCGAGACGCCGCATCCGCGGCGCGCCGCCATGCCGACCACGGCGCTGTCGCCGACATCGTCGATGAGCCATGAGGCGTACGAATCCGCCGTTGACGCCGCAAAGGAACGCATTTTCGCCGGCGATATTTTCCAGGTCGTGCTCAGCCAGCGCTTTGAGGCGCCGTTCGCCGGCTCGCCGTTCTCGCTCTACCGGGCGCTGCGGCGAACCAACCCGTCGCCTTTTCTTTTCTATTTGAATTTCGGCGCTTTCGCTCTCGTCGGCTCGAGCCCGGAGATCCTCGTCCGGGTGCGCGACGGCGACGTGACGATCCGGCCGATCGCCGGCACCCGGCCAAGGGGCCGCGACGCCGACGAGGACGCGGCGCTCGCCGACGATCTCCTTGCGGATGAAAAAGAGCGCGCCGAGCACCTGATGCTACTCGACCTCGGACGAAACGACGTCGGACGATCCGCGAAAGTCGGCACGGTGCGCGTAACGGACTCCTTCGCGATCGAGCGATACAGCCACGTGATGCATATCGTCTCGAATGTCGTCGGCGCCCTCAAAGATGGCGCGCATCCGGTCGACGCGGTAGCGAACGGCTTTCCAGCCGGCACGGTAACCGGCGCCCCAAAGATCCGGGCCATGGAGATCATCAACGAGCTTGAAGTCGCCGCGCGCGGACCCTATGGCGGCGCCATCGGCTATTTCTCCGCGGACGGAACGGTCGACACGTGCATTACGCTGCGCACGGGGCTGGTGATGGACGGAAAGCTGATCGTGCAGGCAGGAGCCGGCATCGTCGCCGATTCAGATCCGGCGAAGGAGCAGGCCGAATGCGAAAACAAGGCGCGCGCCTTGTTCGCCGCCGCCGAGGCCGCGCTTGCGCTGGATTCGGGAACCTGAACGCTCGGCGAGCGCTAGGCGAAGGCGCGCCCCGGCACGCCTCGCAGCGGATGACGCCCGACAGGCGGCGCGGTCACGGCGTCGCCGCCGCCAACACCTGCTGGCCGGATAGTCGCGCAAGATCGTCCATGGTGACGAGGTCAAAGCCTCGCTCCGGCGCAGTCGCCAGCCAGGCCCCTACTGTGGCGAGGCTGGTTGCACGCGGGTGGACGATGCCGATCGCAAATCCATGGGCGGCGGCTATCGCCTCCAATTCCCCGAGCGCCTCGACGACGCTGGCGCGGCCGGGTGCGGCGTCGAGGAAAACGTCGCGGCGAAATGTCGGCAAGCCGGCGGCCGCCGAGGCCGCCGTAGCGACGCTGTCGGACACGGTAACGGAATCCAGAAAATAGGCTGCGGCAGGACGTAGATGATGCATGACGGTCCGCATCGCCGCAGCGTCGCGAGTCAACGCCGACCCCATGTGGTTGTTGACGCCGGTAAATCCCTTGAAGCGCGACAGGCTCCAGGCAATTTCCCGGGACATCGCAGACGCATCCATGCCGCGTCTCAGGGCGTGCGGACCCGGCTCGTGCTCGCCGAGCGGCTCCATCGGCAAGTGCAGCATGATTGCATGCCCCTTGCCCTTCGCGAGATCTACCTTCGTCTGGATGGCCCGACCATAGGGAAGGAAAGACAGGGTCAGCGGCCCCGGCAATCGAAGGACTGCCTCGAAAGCGTCATCGTCGAGACCAAGATCGTCGACGATCAGCGCGATCCTCGGCCGCGGCGGTCGATGCGCAAACGTTCCCGGGGCAAGCGGCAGGCGTTCCGCAACGACCGGCGGGGCGAACCTGTCGGCGGTCTTGGCAGGGAACCATCCGCCGGCGGGCGTGCCTTTTGTCGCTCCGCCAAGTCGCTCCTCCCCAATCCGCCTGAGGACGGGATCGTTATCGCCGACAGATGCCGTCCGCCGAAGGGCTGGCCTCGCTAGCGGCGGCGTCACAGTCGCCTGGCCCGCGCCAACGGGCGGAGTCGACTGGTCATGCCCACGGCTGTTCTGACCGGCGAGCATGCCACCCCACGCCGCAACAAGCGCGCCCAGAACCGCCGCCGCGCCGACGCCCTGGGCGCGCTTTGATCTTCCGCGTCGAAGCGATACCTTCCGCGCCACGTTTCGCCCTCAACCGACGACAAGTTACGACACCGCACCTGCAATGATTCTCCTCGTCGATAATTACGACAGCTTCACCTACAACCTCGCCCACCTCATCGGCGGGTTGGGAGGCTCGCTGGACGTTGTCCGCAATGATGCATTCGATGTCGAAACCGTGCTTGCCCGCTTTGACGCAATTGTCCTGTCGCCTGGCCCGGGCGCGCCGCGATCGGCCGGAAAATGCCTGGAGCTCGTCAAAGCCGCGGGGGAAAAAGGAACGCCGGTCTTCGGCGTATGCCTCGGCCTACAAACGATTGCCGAGGCATTCGGCGGCCGAATTGTCAGGGCCCGCAAGCTGATGCACGGGAAAACCTGCGCGGTGGCGCACAATGGCGGGCGCCTGTTCGCCGGCGTTCCGGAGCGCTTCATCGCCACGCGCTATCATTCCTTGATCGCCGAGCCGGCGAGCCTGCCAAGCCCGCCCCTTGTCGTGACGGCGCGCAGCGATGGCGACAATGAAATCATGGCGCTCGAACACGCCGCCATGCCGATCGCCGGCGTGCAGTTTCATCCCGAAAGCATAGCATCTGAAGCGGGCGCGACGATCCTTCGCAATTTCATGGCGTGGGCGGATGAATTCCGCATGGCGCCGGGATCGTCGCCAGCATCGACGCCAGGACCGTCTCGGACATCGGCGCCGGCATGACGGCGCCCAGGGACCTGCGTCCTGTTCTCAGGCGGATTGCGGCGGGGGAACGGCTCGGCGCCGGCGACATGCGCGCCGCGATTGACGTCATCTTTGACGGCGACGCGGACGATGCGCAGGTCGCGGGGTTTCTGATGGGCCTAGCGGCGCGCGGCGAAACGCCAGAGGAGATCGCCGCCGCAGCGGAGGCGATGCGCGCCCGGGCGACGAAGGTCGAGGCGCCTGAAGACGTTGTCGACACCTGCGGCACCGGCGGCGATGGCGCCGGCACCTACAACATCTCAACGGCGGCGGCGCTGATCGCGGCCGGCGCCGGGGCCCGGGTCGCCAAGCACGGCAACAAGGCGGCGAGCTCCAGGTCCGGCTCGTCCGACATCCTCGCGAGCCTCGGCGTCAATCTCGACGCGCCGCCGGCCCGCGTTTCAGCCGCAATCACGCGCGCTGGCGTCGGGTTCCTCTTTGCGCCGCGCCATCACGGCGCGACAGCGAGAGCGGCGGCGGCGCGCGCCGCCCTAGGCGCCCGGACCCTGTTCAATTTACTTGGCCCACTGACGAACCCCGCCGGTGCGCGACGGCAGTTGCTCGGCGTCTACGCAGCGCCCCTCGTGGAAACGATGGCGGCGGCGCTCGCTCGTCTTGGCGCGACGCGCGCTATGGTCGTGCATGGCAGCGATGGTCTCGACGAGCTCACGACGACCGGCCCTTCGATTGTCGCTGAACTGAACCATGGCGAGATCACGCGCTACGAAGTCGCGCCGCAGCAGTTCGGACTCAACCTGTCACGGCCCCGCGATCTCGCCGGCGGCGCCCCGGCGGCCAACGCGTCGGCCCTGCAGCGCCTTCTGGATGGCGAGCCCGGCGCCTATCGCGACATCGCCGTTCTGAACGCCGGCGCGGCGCTTGTTGTGGCGGGCGTCGTGGCGCGCCTCAGCGACGGCGTTGAGGCGGCCGCCGCCGCCATTGATGACGGCCGCGCGCGACGCGCCCTCGAAACCCTCGTGGCGGTTTCGAACGACGAAACGATCGGTTAGGCCGTCCCGATGACAATTCTCGACGACATCATCGCCTACAAGCGCGTCGAAGTCGCTCAGGCGAAGGCGGCCGCGCCCTTCGCAGCGATCGACGCGCTCGCCCGCGACGCCGCGCCGCCCAGGGGCTTTCGACAGGCGCTGGAACGCGCCGCCGAAACGCGCCCGGCGCTGATCGCCGAAATCAAGAAAGCGAGCCCCTCCAAGGGCCTGATCCGCGCGGACTTCGACCCGCCGCGCCATGCGCGCGACTATGAGGCGGGCGGCGCAGCCTGCCTGTCGGTGCTCACCGACAGTCCCAGCTTTCAGGGTTCGCCGGACTTCCTGAAGTCCGCGCGCGAGGCTGTAACGCTGCCGATCCTGCGCAAGGACTTCATGGTCGATCCCTATCAGGTTGCCGAGGCGCGCGCCTGGGGCGCCGATGCGATCCTCATTATAATGGCGTGCACGGATGATGAACTCGCCGGCGAGCTGATGGCGGCCGCCGCCCGCTATGAAATGGATGCGCTCGTGGAGACCCATGACGCAACTGAGATGGCGCGCGCCGGACGGCTCGGCGCGACGCTGATCGGCGTGAACAATCGCGACCTCAGAACGTTCGCAACCGACCTGTCGACGACTGCGCGCCTTTCGACGCTCGCGCCGCCGAGCGCGCTACTTGTGGCCGAAAGCGGCATCGCAAGCCGCGCTGACATCGACGTCCTCGCGGCGAATGGCGCAAAGGCGTTTCTCGTCGGCGAAACGCTGATGCGCGCTGACGACGTCGCCGCAGCGACCAGAGCCCTGATCGAACCAGTCGAACCGCGCCTTGCATAGCAACCGTCAACGCGCGCCACGATATTGACGCCCCTGTGGAACAATCCTAGAACGTTTGCGATTTGTTCCTTGCGCCCGCGCCCACCGGCGGCTGGCGGACAGAAAGGCGGCCCAAAGGTGCTGACAAAGAAACAGCATGAGCTCCTTGCGTTCATCGATGAACGGCTGCTCGCGACGGGGGTGTCGCCGTCCTTCGACGAAATGAAGGACGCGCTCAATCTGAAGTCCAAATCCGGCATTCACCGGCTAATTACCGCGCTCGAAGAGCGAGGGTATATCCGTCGGCTGCCCCATCGGGCCCGCGCGCTCGAAGTGTTGAAGACGCCCGAACGCGAAGCAGCGGCGCGCGTCGGGCCTAAATCATCAGCGCAGGGCTTCACGCCTTCGGTCGTGAAAGGCGATTTCTCGCGCCCGAAGCGCCCAGCCCTGCGGACCGCGGCCGACCTTGGCGGGCTCGAAGGCCTGCCAGTGCTCGGGCGCATCGCAGCCGGCACGCCGATCGAGGCGATCCAGCACGAAGTCGACCGGATCGAAACGCCCATGGCGCTGATGAGGTCGGGTGAGCACTATATCCTCGAGGTGAAGGGCGATTCGATGATCGAAGCCGGGATCTTCGAAGGAGACTTCGTCGTTATTCAGCGTACGAAGGATGCCGCGCCCGGCGAGATCGTCGTCGCGCTCGTGGACGGCGAAGAAGCGACTCTGAAACGACTGCGAAGAAAGGGCGGCGCTATCGCGCTGGAGGCGGCGAACCCGGCCTACGAAACCCGGATCTATGGCGCTGATCGCGTCGCGATCCAGGGACGGCTTGTCGGCCTCATGCGCAGCTATGACTGACACTGGCCGATATCGCCGCCGCCGGTCGAATGGTCGTCGGGTCTAATTCGGCGACCAGGGCCGATCGCCAATAGCGTCGCGCGCGCTGCGGATGGCGATAGTCCCCGGCGCAGCAGCTTCCGCGCGGAAACGCACCGCATGGGCGCCGTCTCGCCAGGCGGCGCTCCTGTCGATCAACTTCGCGGCGCAAGCCTCCCGGTCTGCCGCGCTGACCGGATACTCGGCGATCACAAGGTCAGCGCGGGCGCAGTCATCGGCAAGGCTTTCCCAAGCTTCCGAAACGGCAATCTGCCAGGCGCCGGCAGCCGCCACGCAACCGATCCGGTCGCACGGCGCCGTCCGATTCAAGGCCGCAGGGCGATCAGCAAGCGGATCAAGGCCGGAAAGCTCCATCCAAACGCCTTGAGCAAACCGGTCGCGCCTCGGCGACGCGACGATAAGGCGCGTTCGCCCCTCGGCATCGGTCGCGCGCAGAGCGACATTGTCGCCGTCCGGCGCGACGAATATGTCGGCAGGCAGCGCGAGGGACGCGACGACGAACCCCGCGACGATCGCGGCGGCGCCGATCGCGCGCCACGGTCGAGCAGCCAGGCAAAGCCACAATCCGCCGAGGCTGACGACGCCAAGGGCGATTGGCGGCCATTGCGGCGCGACCATAACCGCCCCTTCAAGGCCGGAGACGCGAACGGCGGTCCACAGCACCGCCTCGACGCCCGCCGCAGCGATTTTCCAGAAGACCCAGTCGGCGCCGAGCGGCAGGGCGACGAGGCCGAGCACCGCCGCCGGCATGATCCAGAAGGCCATGATCGGCGTCGCAACGAGATTGCCGAGCAGGCTGTAAACGGCGGCTCGGTGAAAGTGATAAAGTCCGTATGGAGACGTGGCGAGCGCGGCGATGGTGTCGGTGGCCGCAACGCCGATTGCGTAGCGTCGGAGGCGGCCGCCAAGCGAGAGGTTGCCCGGCGCCTCCCACCAGCGCCTCGCGGCGCCGAACGCCGCAATAAGCGCAGTCGCGGCGGCGAACGACATCTGAAATCCTGGATGCAGAACGGCTTCGGGGCTCGTCAGGAGAATGATCGTCGCGGCAAGGGCGACGTTCCGCAGCGAAATCGCGCGTCGGTCAAAAAGTATCGCGACAAGCAGGACGCCCGTCATGACGAAAGCGCGCCGCGAAGACCATCCGCTGCCGGACAAAATTAGGTAGCCGACAAGCGAAGCAAGCGCCGCTGCGGCCGCCCACTTCTTGATCGGGAAACGCAAAGCGATCGGCGGCGCTGCGGCGAGCGCAAGGCGAACGCCAAAGAAGACGATCCCCGCAGCAAGACCCATGTGCAGGCCTGAGATCGCAAGGAGATGAGCGAGCCCGGCATCCCGCAGGGCGGCCTCCGAGACGTCGTCGATGCCACCCCGCTTGCCCGTGACCAGCGCCGCAACGATGCCGCCGCCGGCCCCGGGCGCCGCCTCGCGGATGCGACGCGCAAGGCCAACGCGCACAGCCTCAACCTTGATGCGCGCGTGGTCGATGAGCGACTTGTCGCCGGCATCTGCGAGAACTATCGGCGGCGAAACCGCAAAGCCGACGCCGCCGATCCGTTCAAAAAAGAGCTGGCGCGCGAAATTGAACGCATCCGGCGCAACCGGCGGCGGCGGCGGCGACAGACGCGCCCGAATGGATATCGCCTCGCCGGGCGATGCGTCGAACTCTTCGCCTCGCCAGGTGACCCGCACCCGCGCCGGCGTATTTTCCGCGTCGATGCCGTCGATTGAGCTAACCTCGATCGTCAGTCGACGACGGTCGACGCCTTCCTCAAGCCGCGCGAGCCGTCCGTAGACGGAAACGAATGGCGTCTCGCGTTCAATCCGCGGCGCAGCGACGAGAGATGTGCGGACATCGGCGGAGAGCCCGCCAAGCAACGCCATCGCGACGGCGGCGACCGGCAGCGTCAGAACCCGAGGCGCCGCTCGGCTTCGCAAAAATGCCCAAGCGCCCGCGGTCCCCGCGAGCGGATAAAGGAACGCCGCGGCGGGGGGTTCGGCGCGCAGGCTGAAATAGACGACAACGCCAATGCCGATGGCGACCGGCGTCCAGAGCGCCGCGCGGTCGGCTTCGTCGCTCGCCCACCCTGCAAGCAAGCGCGGCAGACGACGCCACATCGCGACGACCGGGCGCAATCGGCCGCCGACGACGAGGTAGGCGCGGCCTCTTGGGGCGGCGGCCGCGCTTGAATAGGCGCGGCCGATAGAGATTGACGCACCGTCAGAGTCTTCGGATTCGCCCGCCAACCACGCCTCCCTTGCGCGGGATGATACGTCCTGCTGTGAGAATTCGCGAGCCGGAAGGGGTGGACGCGCGCAACGCAGCGCGCTTCAAACAGCCGCCGCCGGACCGAACGGCGACGCACACAAGGAATGCCAGCGCATGTCGACGAATTCGACTGAAATCGTCACCCGGTTCGCGCCCTCGCCAACGGGATATCTCCACATCGGCGGCGCGCGCACGGCGCTGTTCAACTGGCTCTACGCGCGCGGACGCGGCGGTCGGTTCCTCCTGCGCATCGAGGACACCGATCGCGCTCGCCACGACGAAGACGCCGTGAAGGCGATCCTTGATGGCCTCGCCTGGCTGGGACTCGACTGGGACGGCGACCCGGTTTCACAGCACGCCCGCGCGGCGCGGCATCGCGAAATCGCTCTCGATCTCCTCGCCCGCGAAGCCGCGTATCGTTGTTTCATGACCCAGGCCGAGATCGAAACCGCCCGCGAGACGGCCCGGGCGGAGAACCGGCGCTTCGAAAGTCCATGGCGAGACGCCGCGCCGGCGGCAATTGCGGCAAAGGACGCCGAAGGCGCCGCCTTCACGATCAGGTTCAAGGCGCCGCGTGACGGCGAGACGCTTGTCGAGGACGCTGTGCAGGGCGCTGTCAGGTTCCCGAATTCAGCCCTCGACGACCTGATTATCCTTCGCAGCGCCGGCAATCACCGCGATGGCGGCGACCCGACCTATAATCTGGCCGTTGTCGTCGACGACCACGATATGGGCGTCACCCACGTCATCCGCGGCGACGACCACCTGAACAACGCGGCGCGACAGTCGCAGATCTACGACGCGCTCGGCTGGCCGAGGCCGGTCTTCGCCCACGTCCCGCTGATTCACGGGAGCGACGGCGCAAAACTGTCGAAGCGACACGGCGCGCTTGGCGTCGAAGCATACCGGGACGAGGGCTTTCTGCCGCAGGGTCTCGCCAACTATCTCCTGCGTCTCGGCTGGGCCTCCGGCGACCACGAAATCCTGACCATGGCGGACGCCAGGTCCCTTTTCGACCTCGACGGAATCAACAAGGCGCCGGCGCGGCTCGATCTCGAAAAGCTGCGGTTCGTGAACGAACGGCACCTGCGTGCGACGGCCGACGACGCCCTTCTGGAAATGGCCTCGGCATTCCTGCCTGCTGGCGATGCCGCCGGGTTTGACGGCGCACTGCGGCGGGCCATGCCATTCCTCAAGGATCGCATGAGCGTGCTAGCCGATATCGTTGATGTCGCAGCGTTTATTTTTCTGCAACGACCGCTCGACCTGCAAGGCAAGGCTGGCAAGCCGTTGCGCAAGGACGGCGCAATCGAGCTCCTGGCCGACCTGCGCGCGGCGCTTGGCGATGCTGCCCCGTGGGCGGACCCCGCTGCGATGGACGAATTCCTGAAATTATTCGCCGAAAAGCGCGACATCGGCTTTGGCCAGGTCGGCCCCCCCGTCCGGGCGGCCCTTACCGCGGGCCGGCCGAGCCCGTCGCTTGGCGAGACCCTTTACATCCTCGGGGCCGCGGAAAGTATTGCCCGCCTCGACGACGCACTCGAACTCCAGTGATCGCGGGCCCTGCGCCGGGGCTGATCCCTTCATTGCAACATATCGGCGCGTCAGAGTATTGATGCGCTGCGGCGAAACAGGTTTTCGTCGCCCTTGCCGCGCAATGGCGCTGTAGCGATAGAAAGTCCGCGCGGGTTTCAGACGCCCGCGATTGCCGCCGCCAAGCCGCCGCCACGACCAGGAGAGGCCCATGGAAAGCAAATTGACGAAATCCGGAATGATGTCCGTAACCTACGAAGGCCGGACGAGCGAATTTCCGGTATTCGAAGGGACCCATGGGCCGCGCGTCGTCGATATCCGGGCCTTCCACAAGGAAACCGGACTGTTCACCTTCGACCCGGGCTTCACCTCAACGGGCAGCTGCGAGAGCCATATCACCTTCATCGACGGCGACGAGGGCATCCTGCTTTATCGCGGGGTGCCGATCGACGACCTCGCCGAGAAGTCAAACTTCATTGAAGTCGCCTATCTCCTGCTGCACGGGGAATTGCCGACGTCCACGGAGCTTCATGACTTCAACCATGCGATCACCATGCACACGATGGTGCATGAGCAGCTGAAGAACTTCTATTCCGGTTTCAGGCGCGACGCGCACCCGATGGCGATCATGGTCGGCGTTGTCGGCGCGCTGTCGGCATTCTATCACGACTCCACCGACATCAACGATCCGAAGCAGCGGGTGATCGCGACCCACCGAATGATCGCCAAGATGCCGACGATCGCAGCCATGGCGTACAAGTATTCGATCGGCCAGCCGTTCGTGTTTCCGTCGAACGAACTCGACTATACGTCCAATTTCATGCGCATGTGCTTTGCGGTGCCGGCGGAAGAGTTCAAATGCAATCCCGTCCTGTGCGACGCCCTCGACAAGATCTTTATCCTGCACATGGACCACGAGCAGAACGCGTCAACGTCGACGGTTCGCCTCGCCGGTTCGTCCGGCGCGAACCCGTTCGCGTGCATCGCGGCCGGCATCGCCTCGCTCTGGGGCCCGGCCCATGGAGGCGCCAATGAGGCGGCGCTCAACATGCTTGAGGAGATCGGGACGGTTGATCGCATCCCGGAATACATCGCGCGCGCCAAGGACAAGGACGATCCGTTCCGACTGATGGGCTTCGGCCACCGCGTTTACAAGAACTACGACCCGCGCGCCAAGGTCATGCAGAAGGCCTGCCATGAAGTGCTCGGCGCGATGGGCATCAAGAATGACCCGTTGCTAGAGGTCGCGATGGAGCTTGAAAAGATCGCGCTTGAGGACGAGTACTTCATCGAGAAGAAGCTCTATCCGAACATCGACTTCTATTCCGGCATCACGCTGAAGGCGCTTGGCTTCCCGACCGACATGTTCACCGTCCTTTTCGCGCTCGCGCGGACGGTCGGCTGGATCGCTCAGTGGTCGGAGATGATCGAGGATCCGACGCAGAAGATCGGCCGCCCGCGGCAGGTCTACACCGGCGCCGCAAACCGGCCCTACGTGCCGATCGTGCAGCGGTAGCGGCCGGGCGATCGGACATTCGGGCGGGACGGTCTGGCCGGCGGCGCTGCAGACGATGCCTTCTTAATGTTGGGCCGCAGGCAATTGTAGTCTCGAAGCCGTACACAACGCGGCGACAATGTCGTCTACTCGCCCCGTAGCAAGCTGGAGCCAGGCGCCGTGCCGACCCTGTTCGAACGCCTCTTCGGCCCGGCTGGCCTGCGTCACGACAATGCTGGCGACGCGATTTCGAACGTCGCTGACCTCAGCGCCGCCGACCTCAACCGCGCCCGCGGCGATCATCCGAGCCAAAAGGATCGCACAATGGAATGGCATCGCGTCGCCCATGTGAACGACCTTGCCGAGGGACGAGTCATGACCGTCACCGCTGGCGTGAAGACGCTGGCGCTCGTGCACTTCGACGGCCGGCACGCGGCGATGGACAATCGCTGCCCGCACCAGGGCGGCCCTCTCGGCGAAGGCTCGATTGAAAAGGGCGAAGGCGGACAATGCTGGCTGCGCTGCCCATGGCATGGCTGGGACTTTGACCCGCTGACCGGCAAACCGCCCGGCGGCCACGAGGATTCCGGACAAACAACGTACACGGTCGAGGTCCGCGGCGACGAAATCTACGTCGCCGTGCCCGAAGAACCAGCGCACGTCCGCACAGCGACGGACGTAATCGCGGAGACGTTCGTCAACTGGGGCGTCACGCGCGTTTTGGGCATGGTCGGCCATTCGAATCTCGGCCTCGCCGACGCCTTCCGCCGTCAGGCCGAGGCCGGGAACATGACCTATATCGGCATCCGCCACGAAGGCGCGGCGTCCTTCGCCGCGTCCGGTTACGCCAAGCTGTCGGGACGCCCCGCCATCTGCATGTCGATAGCGGGTCCCGGCGCGACTAACATGATGACGGGCCTGTTCGACGCGAAGGTCGACCGGGCGCCGGTCATCGCCTGCCCCGGCCAGGTGCAAACGCAGGTCTTCTCGCCGTTCGCATTCCAGGACATTGATCTTCATGGCGCGTTCGCGCCGGTATCGGCGTTCAACCAGCTTGTCCTGCACGATTCGAATTTCGCGGAAATCGCCACGCTGGCGGCCAAGACGGCAATCGTAGAGCGGAACGTCTCGACGCTGATCTTTCCCGATGACGTCCAGACCCTGCCGGCCCCGGACAAGAAGGCGGGATCGCCCGAGGGCCGGCTCGCCGACTCCCGCATTGCGCCCTCGAACGACGTCCTCGCCCTTGCGGTCGCCAGAATAGCCAGCGCCAGGCGTCCAATCATCATTGCCGGCTATGGCGCGCGCGACGCGATGGCCGACGTGATCGACCTCGCGGAGCGGCTCGCCTGCCCCGTGATGACGACGTTCAAGGGAAAGGGGCAGATCGCCGACAGCCACCCGCTCGCCGCCGGCGTCCTCGGCCGATCGGGCACGCCGATTGCGTCGTGGTTCATGAACGAATGCGACCTAATTGTCGCCATCGGCGCTTCGTTTTCACACCACACTGGCATCGAACCGTCAAAGCCGATTGTCCAGATCGACTTCGACCGGATGCACCTCGGCAAGAACCACCCCGTTGACGTTGCCATTTGGGGTGAAATCGGCGAGACGCTCCGGCTCATGAAGAATGGTTGGCGCCAGCCCGGCGCGACAGACCAGCGCGCAGAAATCGCCGAGAGATGGCGCATCTGGCGAAAGGAAAAGCAAAGCCGCCTCGCCGACGATCGTGGCCGCGGCGTGTCAGCGGCGGCGCTGTTCGAGGCGATGACGCGGCTGACGCCCGCCGACGCGATCATGCCCGTCGATGTTGGCAACAACGCCTATTCATTCGGCCGGTACTTCGAGCCGACAGGCCAGCGCATCCTGATGTCCGGCTATCTCGGCTCGATCGGATTCGGATTTCCGGCCGCCATGGGCGCGTGGGCGGCGACGCAGGATTTCCCGGAATTGCGCGGCCGCAAGGTCGTTTCAGTCTCTGGCGACGGCGGCTTTGGCCAGTACGCCATGGAGTTCACGACGGCGGTCCACTACGGCATGGATATCTGCCATGTGCTGATGAACAATTCCGAACTCGGAAAGATCTCCAAGGAGCAGCGGGCCGGCGAATGGCCAGTGTGGCAAACGAGCCTGACTAATCCTAATTTCGCAGACTTCGCCATGTCCTGCGGCGGCCTCGGCCTTCGGGTCGAGCGGCGTGAGGACCTAAATGAAGGCCTTTCACGCGCAATTTCGCACCCGGGGCCGGCATTGATCGAGATCATCACGGACGTTGACCTCGTCTAGCTCGCGACGCCAGTCTTTCGCGGGTAACTCCGGGTCAGCGCCTCAGTCGGGCGCAGACCAGTATTTCGTTCGTTCCGCGTGATAGGCGTTCAAGCCCTGCTCGAAGCGGGCGATTTCCGGCGACGCGCAGTCGACCTCCTTCATCATGGTTCGCACGCCATCGGTGAGGCGAACGACGCCGTCATCATTGAATATTCTGTCGAGAGCCCGGCCGATCCCCTCGTCCGCCGACCTGGCGAATGTCGCCCGGAACAGGGGCGCCAGGTCTTTTTTGACCTTGTAGAACTCGTTCGTCGTGACGCCTTCGATCCGCGACAGCTCGACGCCGTACCTGTCCGTGGTCACCGTATCGACGCGCTCGGTGAAACGGAACGTTATGGCGTCATCGCCAAGGCACTTTGCGTAGCTGTCCTCGAAGTTCAGCAGATACTTGATCGCGACGGCCTTTATCGCCGAGGGTTCACGCAATTCCCGCGCCGCCGGCATCAGGACGTTCAGCTCCCTGCCCGCGAGCGCGTCCGTCAACTGCGCCATCGCCTCGATCTGGCCGGCCATGAAGGAATACGCTGGCGCAAGGCCCGACATCGCCTGCCGGTCGAGGCGTCGAAGCGCGGCAAAGTCCTCATTGTAGATAGCGTTGAGGTAATCGTCCGCACCCGTTCTGATGAAGGGCGTCGTTGCGCTCAGCTTTTTGTCGATCAGCGCGGCGACCCTTCGCGAGCCTGGCTCGCCAAGGTCGCCCTCGCCGAAATATAGGCCGGCAATTTCTGAAATCTCCGGCGCCGTGACCGCAGCGTCAAGCGCAGCGACGATCCGCTCGCCAAGACGGCGCTGGACCTCTCGCCGCTGCCGCGTCCACGCGTTCTGCGCTCGCGAGAGCGCAGGATAGCCGAACAGGCCGCGATAGGCATCCTCCAGCGCCGCCGTTTCCCGCACCAGGTCAGCAAGGCCGGGGAGGTCATCCGCATGCGCCGACGCCGTCGCGACCCGCTCGCTCGCCGCCGCCGCGAAGTCCGCAGCAAGGTCTGAAAGCCTGTCGTCAAATGTCTTTTCAACCGCGCGGCACGCTGCAGTTTGCGCCCCGGCGCACGCAACGCCGCTGCGATAGGCGGCGATCCATTCGCCCATGAAGCTCGCTTCGCTCAGCGTGTTCGCGCCCGCTGCGAACGACTTCGCCGCTTCTTTCGCGGAATCATTGAAGACCCCGGTCGCCCGCTCATCGTCAATCCCGGCATCCGACAACGCCCGCTCGAGATAAGCGGACAACTGGCGAAAGTCCTTAGCCGCGGCCGTCATTTCCGCGAAGAAAAGGTCTTCCGCCTGACTGGCGGCGGCCACGGCCATCGCAGCGTCAAGATCGGCGTCGAAAGCCGCCATATCGAATGCGGCCGCGCTTTCGCCAGACCTTGCCAACAACTCGGCAATGCGGAACCGACGCGGCGCCGTCCGCGCCTGCGCAAAGGCAAGTGGATCGATCCCTGAAGGGTTGTCGACAACCGGCTTCATCGCCGCAAGCCAGTATTGGGCGATCGGACGCTCGACCGCTGCATACTGCGCCGCACGGAATTCGCGGAAGTCAGTGATCGCCATCAGGAGGCGGATCACGCTGCCCCGCTTGCGATCGCCGCGAACGCCGCAGGACGCCGTAAGCGACAACCGCGCCGCCTGTCGCTCGTCCGCGGTCAACTCGACAAGGCTCTTGCCGAAGACCGCCCGGACAAGCTCATCGCGCCAGAGCCCATCGCTGTCGCCGCGCCCCCAGTCGTCGAGCGGCAAGGCGAGGCCAGCCTCGATCCACCGTTCGAGATTTGCTGGGCAGGGGCGCGCCTGATCTTCGGTAGTAATCGCCGGCTGATCACCTATAGCGCGCAGTTCGGCGATCGCCCGGTCGACAATGTCGACGCCGCGTGCCGGCACGATGAAGCCATGCTCGCACCGATCTGCGCTGAGGATGGCGCCGTCTGCGGAATCGGCGAAGAGCGCCGACACGCCAACGCCTCTGGGGCCGCCGCGGGTCTCCGATAAGTCAAGCAGCCCGACAGCGCCGTAGCGCCGACTGGACATCTGCATGTCGACGACGTCCCGGTTCCACGGCGACGCAAGTTTTGATCCGTTCACCTCGGCTTCGGTGGTCAGCGTGGCGGCGAGGCCGCCACTCTCGGCATCCGACATCGACACGCGGATCGGAAAATCCCGACCCTGGCAGCCGATTAGGCCGACATAGTCGCCGTCAATCCCGGAGAAGGCCGGCGCGATGAGTTGTCCTCGGCCCTGGTCGTCCGTTCGGCCTTCGGCCACGGCGCCATCCTGCGCGCCGCATGCGGATAAAATCATAACGAGCGCGCCAACCCCTGCCGCGTGTCGCCGTACGCCTGCCATTGCCGCTCGCCTCCATTCGCCGGTTCGCCGCGTTGGTTTAGCATTTTCGTTCGCAAGCGCAAAAACAGTGAGACTATATCTGACCGCGGCACGTCCTTGCCGCGCAGCGCGCTTGCCGGTCGTCGGCGTCGGCTCCACTATCGGCGCTCTTTTGCGTCCCGCCGAATTGCGCGCGGCGCGCTGGCCGGAGCGGGAGAACAAGAATGTATGACGTGCGGCTGACGGAAGCATTCTTTCCGGCGCAGGAAGGCGCCGATCCCGAGCCCATCACCATCGGCGAGATGCTCCAACGGTCGGCCGCCGCGGCGCCGGACCGGCCCGCGATGAAGGAGCTAGGGTATAACGGGGCGGTCGGCCGCACCTGGACCTACGCCGAGCTTCTTCACGACGCCAAGCGCCTCGCCCGCGCGCTGGCGAGCCGCCACGCCGAAGGCGCGCGCGTCGCCGTCTATGCGAACAACCTGCCGGAATGGGTGCTCCTGGAGCTCGCCTGCGGGCTGGCCGGCGTCGTGCTCGTGACCGTGAACCCGTCATACCAGCCGCGGGAGCTGAAATTCGTCCTCGAACAGTCCCGGTCCGAAGCGATCTACTATGTCGCCGACTTTCGCGGCAATCCGATGCAGGCGATCGCCGATGAAGTCTGCGACGCCCTGCCGGCGATCAGGCACCGAATCCTTCTGACGGATCATGACGAGCTTTTTGACGGCGCCGACAAGGGCGATATCCGGCATCCGAAGCCGCACGATGACGTCCAGATTCAGTACACGTCCGGCACCACAGGCTTTCCGAAAGGCGCGCTCCTGCACCATAACGGCCTCGTCCGGAACGGCATCGACGTGATGGCGCGAGCCGGCCTCAAGCCCGGCGACGCATTCATCCACAGCATGCCGCTGTTCCATACGACCGGCTGCGCAATCCTCGTGCTCGGCGGCCTTGCGACGGGCGGCACGATGTTGCTTGCGCCGATGTTCGATCCGGAGATGATCGCGCGGGTCGCCGAGCGAGAGCGAACGGGCTTTATCCTCGGCGTTCCAACTATGCTCGTCGCGCTCCTCGACATCGTCGAGTCCAGGGGCATCGACCTCTCGAGCGTGAAGCGAATCATGTCCGGCGGGTCGATGGTCGCGCCGGAACTCTGCCGTCGCGCCCAGCGCGTCATCGGGGCGCCGATCCAGATCGTCTACGGACAGACGGAGTCGTCGCCGGTCATCACGCAGGCGTGGTACGATGACGACCTCATTGACCTCACCGAGACGATCGGCCAGCCTGTTCCCCACACGGACGTTGCAATCCTCGATCCGCAAACCGGCGAAGTTGTCGGCTGCGACGCGATCGGCGAAATCTGTTGCCGCGGATACCTCGTGATGTCGGGCTACAATGATAATCCGGAAGCGACCGCCGCGGCGATCGACGCGAACGGCTGGCTGCACACCGGCGATCTCGGTCGGATGGACGCGCGCGGCTATGTGACCATCACCGGCCGGGTCAAGGACATGATTATCCGCGGCGGCGAGAACCTGTTCCCGGTGGAAATCGAGAACGCAATGCTCGAGCACGAAGCGGTGTCAGAGGTCGCTGTTATTGGCGTGCCGGACGACAAGTGGGGCGAGCAGGTCGCATGTTTCATGAAGGCCCGTGACGGCGCCGCCCGACCGGACGCTGTCGCGATGAAAGCGTTCATTCGAGACCGCCTGTCGCCGCAGAAAACCCCGGCGTTCTGGATATGGGTCGAGGAATGGCCCCTTACGGGCTCCGGCAAGATCCAGAAGTTCAAGCTCCGGGAGGGCTTGGAAGCCGGCTGCTATGCTATCGAGCAAGCATAGCAACGCCCTGCGCGACCCCGCTGGCCTTTGGCGGCGCCTCTGGGTCTAGCCGAGCGAGGCGGGACAAGCGAGGCGAGCGGCAAGATCCCGGGCGCCGGATCCGGCGCAGTGGTGCGGGCGGCCGGACTTGAACCGGCATGGCCTTGCGGCCGACGGATTTTAAGTCCGTTGCGTCTACCTATTCCGCCACGCCCGCATGTTACCGTTTTCGGCAAATAGCATTCGTCGCTACCCCGGGCAAACTTCGCCGGACCGCCTTGCGGGCGCCAGCGAGAAAGCGTAGCCCGGTCGATATATTCAGGACGCTCTTCGAAGTCGGACGACGCCATGATCAATGCGCTGTCAGCCATCGCCGCATTGTTGCTGGCGGCGGCGATACTTCTTGTCGGCAACGGGCTGCAGGCGACTCTATTATCCGTACGCGGCGGCATCGAGGGATTTCCGACGCCGGTGATCGGCGCGCTCATGGCATGCTATTTCACTGGCTACATCCTTGGTTGCCGCTTCAATCCACAGTTCATCAAGTCAGTCGGCCATATCCGCACATTTGTCGCCCTCGCCTCGATCGCGTCAGCCTCCGCATTGACCCATCCCTTTATTGTCAATGAAATCGCCTGGGGCCTATTGCGCGGCGTTACCGGATTTTGCTTCGCCGGCCTCGTCATGATTATCGAAAGCTGGCTGAACGAGCGCGCGACGAACGCCGACCGCGGCCGCATCATGTCGACCTACCGGGTCGTAGACCTCAGCGCGACAGTGACCGGCAATGCGCTGCTTGCCACCGCCAGTCCGGAAGGCTTTGAGCTGTTCGCGCTGACCTCGATCATGATTTCGATCGCGCTCGTGCCGGTGGCGCTGACGCGCTCGCCGGCGCCGCAGCCGATCGCCACGGCGCGCCTCAATATTCCGAAGCTCTTCAAGGTCTCCCGGGTCGCGGCCGTCGGCGCGGCCGCAACTGGCCTGGCCAACTCCTCTTTCTGGGCGCTCGGGCCGGTATACGCCCAACAGCTCGGGTATCCGAAGGCAGTGATCGCGGCGTTCATGTCCTGCGTCGTCATTGGCGCGGCGCTGCTGCAATGGCCGATCGGCTGGCTCTCCGACAAGGTCGACCGCCGCATCGTCATGGTCGGGTCCGGCGTCTTGGGGGTCGCCGCCGCGCTTGCCCTGTCGCATTTTGGGGCAAAAGGCGAAGCGTACCTTCTCGGCATCGGCGCAGCGTTTGGCGCTTTCATCATTCCGATGTTCGGCCTGAATGCCGCGCACGCCAACGACCACGCCGAACCCGGCTCCGCAGTAGAGACCAATGGCGGCCTTTTGCTCCTGCACGCCAGCGGCGCCGTGATCGGCTCATTTGCCGGCGGCTTCGCAATGTCCGCCTACGGTCCGTCCGCAATTTTCGTTTATATCGCCGTCATCTATTCAGCATTCTGCGTATTCGCCCTTGCAAGGATTCTGACGCGGGAGGCGCCCGTCGCAGACGAGAAGACGCCATTCTCGCCTGTCCCGCGCAGCGCGTCGCCTGCGGTGTTTGAAATTGCTGAAGACGATCCAAATGAAGAAAGGTCAGCGCAAAACGCGCCGTCGGAAAGGGCCGCCAGCGCGGCGGACGTCTGACCTGGCTGCGCGCAGCCAGCCGTAGTCAGCATTCCACGACGTTGACCGCGAGGCCGCCCTCGCTCGTTTCCTTGTACTTCGTCGACATGTCGAGACCCGTCTGGCGCATCGTCTCGATCACCTGGTCGAGGGAAACCTTGGCGTCATCCCCGGATCGAAGCGCCAGCCTCGCGGCATTTGCGGCCTTGACCGCCCCGATGGCGTTGCGCTCGATGCATGGGATCTGGACAAGCCCGCCCACCGGATCGCAAGTAAGGCCAAGATTGTGCTCCATGGCGATCTCCGCCGCCCGTTCCACCTGCCGGGGACCGCCGCCCCAGACAGCGGCGAGGCCCGCCGCGGCCATTGAACACGCGACGCCAACTTCGCCCTGGCATCCCATTTCCGCGCCGGAGATCGACGCGCGCATCTTGTAGAGCATGCCGACCCCGCCGGCCGTAAGCAGGAACGTGCGTATACGATCAATCTGCGGCGCCCCGTCATCACGGCAATAGTGCATTATGATGGACGGTATGATGCCCGCAGCGCCGTTCGTAGGCGCCGTCACGACGCGCCCGCCGGCGGCGTTCTCTTCGTTGACCGCCATGGCGAAGACGTTTAGCCAGTCAAACAGCTGCTCGCGATCGTTCGCCAGCGGCGTCTCCAGCAGCGAGCGGTAGAGCTTGGGCGCCCGGCGCCGCACCCGGAGGCCGCCGGGCAGTTCGCCTTCGGTCGAGAGCCCGCGTTCGACGCAGGCAAGCATCGCAGCCCATATTGCGTCGAGCCCGGCGAGGGTCTCAGCGCGCGGACGCATTGCGTCCTCGTTCGCCAGCACCACGCTCGCGACGTCGAGATCGTCTTCCTGGCAGAATGCCATCAATTCGGCCGCTGACGCGAAGGGCTTCGGGCCCTTCTTCGCCTGGACGATCAGATCGTCCTCGGCCGGCGTTTCCAGCTGTCGCGAGCTCGCTATAAATCCGCCGCCAACGGAGTAATATGTCTGCTCAAACGTCGTCGCCCCTTCCCCGTCAAGTAGCCTCAGTCTCATCCCGTTCGGATGAAGGGTCGGAATAATGTCGCCGCGCAGTTCAATATCGCGGCGCTCATCGAAGGCGACGGCGTCGGTTCGGCCAAAGAGCGTCAGGCGACCCTCGGCGCGGGCCTCGGCGACCGCGCGCGCTGCATCGTCCGGGTCGGTCGCTTCGGGCTCAAAACCCATCAGTCCCATGATAACCGCCCGGTCGGAGCCGTGGCCAATGCCGGTAAGGGCCAGCGAGCCGTGCAGTTCGACGTGAAAGCGCTCTGCCTGGTCAAGCGCCCCCGCCTCGCGCGCTTCCACCAGAAATCGTCTCGCCGCCCTCATCGGGCCTACCGTATGAGAGCTCGATGGACCAATGCCAATCTTGAAAATATCAAGGACGCTCAGCATCTAGCGCGCCGTTTGTCATGAAAAGCCGACGTCGGATCAGTTCGCGGCATCGAGCGTCGCCGTGACTTTTTCAATCGCCCGCGTTGCGCGCGCTTCGTAAGCGTCGTCGCAAGTGTCGGCCGTGCACGACGCCCGTAGCGCCCTGATCGCAGCGAGCTGATCCTCGGCATCCTTGCGATCGCCGCGCCGCACCTGCACTACCGCGAGCCACTCTCTCGCTTCGACAAAGCTCTCGCGCGCCTTCACGGCGCGTCCAAAATGGCGCTCGGCGCGCTTGTCGTCACTCAGATAGGCGTAAGCCATCCCCATGAAGTAATTCGCCTCGGGATGATCTTTCTCATCATCCAGGACCTTATCGAATTGCTCGATCGCGCCTTCGAAATTCCGGGTTCGCAGCGCCTCGACGCCGGCTTCATAGGCGCGGGCGACCTCGCCCGAAAGGGTCTCACCGGGACCTTCACTTTCAGACTGCGCATGCGCGACGCCTGTCGCCGCAACGCTGAACGCCAACGTCGCCAGGCCAAACAAACGTCCAAGGCGTTGATTCTTTCCGGTCATCGCACCCCTCGACTTTCTGATGGCGCCGCTCGCGCCTGTTATCGTCGTCACGGACACCCTCTAGCGCGCTTCGCCGGCTTCGTCGCTGGTAGTCATGCCGCGAAGGGCGGCATGGTCGCCGTCAACCGGTTCGACGCCGAGATCCCGCATCGCGCTGCGCACCGCGTCGATCGCCGACTCAGCGTCGGCGGGACTTGCCGAGCGCGCGATGATAGTCACGCCCTTGCGGTCGCCGTCGATCGGATAGCTGCCGATTGCGACGCCGGCGCCGCCAGCCGCCTGGATCGCGCGCAGGCGGTCTGCGATGGCTGATTCCGGCAGGCCCCTCGCCGTCACCGCGCGCGAATGGATGCGGATCCCCGGTTCAATTTCAGTCGCAACGGCGTCGAGCATCGCCGCGAAAATGCGCGGCACGCCGGCCATCACATAGACATTGCCGAGGCGCACGCCGGGCGCGCCGCTGACCGGATTGTCTATCAGGATCGCGCCGCCCGGCATGCGCGCCATGCGACGTCGGGCCGGCGTCACTTCCTCGCCGAGCCCGCGATACCAGGCCTCAATGCGGGCGAGCGCGGCGGAGTTTTCAACGACATCGACGCCGAACGCGGCGGCGACGCCGTCAACAGTCAGGTCGTCATGGGTCGGACCGATGCCGCCCGAAGTGAATACATAGTCGTATCTTGCCCTCAGGTCGTTCAGCGCCGAGGCGATGAGCGCTATGTCATCAGTCACGATCCGCGCTTCTTTCAGGGCGACGGCCCGTTCGGTCAGCCAGCCGCCAAGCCGATGCACGTTGATATCCCGCGTGCGGCCGGACAATAGCTCGTCGCCAATCGCAAGGATCGCCGCCGTCCGTTCGGCCATGGCCAGTAGTCTCCGCCGTCGGTCGCTGCGCGAAGGCGCATCCCGCGCCGTTGCGGGCGTTATGCGGTTCTAGGCCCGGCGTGGCAACGGATGCGCGGCGCCGGATTGGACGCCGGGGAATTCGCAGCAAGCGCCGCCTAGTTGCGCAACGAAACTTCGCCCGGGGAATTGAGGCCGAGCGGCACGGGAACGGCGGTATCGCCATAGTTAGAGTTCAGGACGAGGCTCGCCGCGCCGGTCACGCGCAGGCGATTGACGACGAGCGCCGTATAGGCGGAGTCGCCAGCCACCGGTGACTGGGAGTCGACCAGAAAGTAACCGGACTTGAGGTAAATGGTGCCGACAAGCTTGCGCGCGTCATTGCTCGATATGCGAAACTCTATGAGGTCGTTGGCGGCTGGATCCTGGTACATGAGAATGCCCGCACGGTCGCCGGTCGTTGGCGCGGAGAGCTCAAGCGTCGTGTCCGGCCCGACGCTCATGCCGGCCTTGTCGAAGAAATGAAACGAAACGCCTTCGCCCACGACCCGCGAGGCGCCGCTGATGATCAGATCGCCATTCTTGATGGCGTAGACCCCCGGCGCGAGCGTCACGTCGGCATCGTCGATCGTCAGCCCGCCGTCATAGATCCCGGGGTCGAGCGTCGGCGTCACGACGGATACGACGCCTCCGAGAAGGCCGCCGCCGCGTGGGGGATCGACGCCGCGGGTCGCCAGCGGGTCCTGCTTGGGCGGACAGTCGGTCAACGGTTCGGGGTCAATGCCGCCAACCGCGTCGGAGACGCCGCCCGACGAACACACGAAGGCTGCCTCGATGCGGCCATTGTTCTGAACGACGATCGCGTCGGGTTTGCTCGAATTCGCGTACATGGAGCAGTCCTCGCCGGACAGCGTGCCGTCGCCCTCGACGAAGACGGCGCCGCCATTGTCAGTATCAAGCGTAATGACGCAGATCTTGCCCTGGCCGCTCGCCTGCGCCTGTGAGCGCACGTTCACTGGCATCGGGCTGCGGAACATGCCGACAAGAAACGTCGGCGTGAAACTGGTGGAGATTTCGACCTCGACAGATTTCATGTAGTCGTCGGTGGCGACGGCTACCTTGGCGTTTTCGCTAGAATCCTCGTCGACGATACTCTTCCTCGCGACGCTCTCGGCGACGGATTTCGGCACGGCCCCATTGTCGTTTGTCGCTGCCGACGCGCTCAGCCGGTTTGACCCGTCCGACGCGCGTTTCGCGCCAGTCCCGGAAAGGGCATACTCGCGCGCGCCAGCCAGCGCGGCGCTATCGGCGACTTCCTGATAGGCCGCCCGCATCGCCACATACCGGCCGTAATCGATCCCCGCGCCTGCGAGGGCGAACAGGACTGGCGCCAGCAACCCGAACAGGATCGCAACATTTCCATCTTCGTCTTTCGGAAGGCTGCCCTGCACATTCATCGACTTAAACTCCGCAAGCGGCAGGAATCTCGCAGCGTTTCATTTCGAATCGACTAACCTTTTGACAACCTTGGATAAGTATATTCGAGCGACCACAACCAGAATGGCGGATCCGCCCCATGGAATTCCCATCGCCGCTGCGGCGCGGAACCCTTCTGCGCCGCTACAAACGGTTTCTTGCCGATGTCCGGCTGGAGGACGGCTCAGAAGCGACAGTTCATTGCCCGAACCCGGGCTCGATGCTTGGCGTCGCCCCGCCAGGGGCGCCCGCCTGGGTCTCCGTCAGCGCGAACCGGAACCGCAAGCTTGCGATGACGCTTGAACTGGTCGAAGTCGACGGCGGGCTGGTCGCCATCAATACAAACAATCCGAACCGGATAGCCGCGGAGGCCATCACAGAGGGCCGTATTCCGTCACTGTCGCCAGCTGCAGGGCTGCGCCGGGAGGTGAAATACGGCGCCAACAGCCGGATCGACATCCTCCTGGAGTCGGACGGCGCGCCGCCCACCTATGTCGAGGTAAAAAACGTCCACATGATGCGCTCGCCTGGCCTCGCCGAATTTCCGGACAGCGTTACCGCGCGGGGGGCGAAGCACCTGCGGGAGCTTTCCGACGTCAGGGCCGGCGGGGCCCGGTCGGTCATGCTTTTCGTGGTTCAGCGGATGGATTGCGAGCGCCTGCGCCCGGCGGCGGACCTCGACCCCGCCTACGCCGCCGCCTTGCGCAACGCAGTCGACGCTGGGGTTGAAACCCTGTGTTATGACTGTGAAATTACGACCGCCGCGGCAACCTTGCGACGACCTTTGCCGATTGAGCTATGACCCCTGCGCAAGACGGCCACAAACTGGAGCACGGATGACCTACGCCATCGCCGAACGAGAAGCGCCGCCGGCGCGAGACGGCCGGATACGGATCCACGCGCCGGAAGATTTCGCGGGCATGCGCGCCGCGGGACGCCTCGCGGCATCCTGCCTCGACATGATCGCCGATCACGTGGCGCCTGGCGTCTCGACGGCGGCCCTTGACGATCTCATCCGCGAGTTCGTGCTCGACCATGGGGCGCTCTCCGCAACTATCGGGTATCGCGGATACCGTCACGCCTCCTGCATTTCCGTGAACCACGTGATCTGCCACGGCATTCCCTCCGACAAGACGCTGAAAAACGGGGACATACTGAACATCGACGTAACGGTGATCGTCGATGGATGGCATGGCGACACGAGCCGCATGTTTTTCGCGGGCGACCCGAAAGTTAAGGCGCGCCGTCTGGTCGAGAAGACCTATGAATCCATGATGGCGGGGATCGCTGCGGTGAAGCCCGGCGCGACCTTGCGGGACGTAGGCGCAGCGATACAGCATATCGCCGAAAGCGCCGGCTTTTCCGTCGTCCGGGATTTCTGCGGCCACGGCCTCGGCCGCGTGTTCCATGACGCGCCGAACGTCGTCCACTACGGCTCTTACCGCGATCGCTTCGTCGGCCTGCAGCAGGCGCCGGCAATCGAGCTGAAGCCGGGCATGTTCTTCACGATCGAACCGATGATCAATGACGGCAAGCCTGACATCCGTATGCTGAGGGATGGCTGGACGGCGGTCACCCGCGACAAGTCGCTGTCGGCGCAGTTCGAGCATTCAGTAGGCGTAACGGAAGATGGCTGCGAAATCTTCACGCGATCGCCTGCCGGCCGCAATGCGCCGCCCTATGTCTGAGGCCGCGACCGCTTTCACCGGTCAGCGCCGCGGCGCCATCATCGCCGCCGGAGCGGCGACCGCCGTCGCCGGGGTTGCGGCAATGGCCATCCCTGCGCTGACGCCCATCAGGTCATTTTTCCTGACGGACGTGGTTCTGTTCGCCGCGCCTTTCGTCGGGGCGGCAGGCTTCGCGGCGCTCATCGTCACACGATACGCACGCGGATGGATATCGGGCGCGCTGCTGGCGATCGCGGGGTTCGTCGTCTATGGCGTCGTCGCGCTCGTCACGCCGTTCGCCGCGATGAAACTCGCAGGGCTTGCATGAGCGCGCGGCAGGCGGACGCCCCGCCAGCCGGCAAGGATCATCGCGAAGGACACCGCGAGCGGCTTCGCGAACGCTTTCGTCGCGCCGGCGCGGACAGTCTGAATGACTATGAGCTGATGGAGCTCGTTCTGTTCCGGGCGATACCCCGGCGCGACGTAAAGCCTCTGGCGAAGGATCTGATCGCCCGCTTTGGCGGTTTCGCCGAAGCGCTGAGCGCGCCACGCGACCGTCTGATGGAAATCAAGGGCGTTTCCGACAGCGTGGCGACGGAACTGATGATCGTCCGTGCGGCGGCCCTGAAGCTGTCGCAGGAGCGCGTCCTGAAGCGTCACGCCATTTCGTCCTGGGACGACCTTGTCAGGTATTGTCGGGCGTCAATGGCGGACGAGAAGACCGAACTGTTCCGTATCCTGTTCCTCGACCGCAAGAACTTCCTGATCGCTGACGAAGTCCAGCAGCGCGGCACCGTTGATCACACGCCGGTATATCCCCGCGAAGTCGTCAAGCGCGCGCTCGAACTGCACGCCTCGGCCATCATCCTGGTCCACAACCACCCGTCCGGCGACCCAACGCCATCCGGCGGCGACATCGCAATGACGGGCGAAATCGTGAACGCTGCAACGGCGCTGGGGATTTCGGTCCACGACCATCTGATCATCGGCCACCGGACCGAAGCAAGTTTCCGGTCGCTCGGCCTGCTTTGACATCCGGCTTCACAGCGCACTTTGACGACGGCGGCGGAACGCGGGATGCTGAGGAAACGCGCAGCGCCGGCGCCTTGCCGGCGCGAAGGGGATCAAAGGACCACGGAACATGAACCGGATTTCCGCACTTGCCTTTTTCGGGCTGCTGGCGAGCCTTCTTGGCGCTTGCGGGTCGGAGACGCAGTCGGCGCCCGGCGACGAGAGCGCGGCCGGTAAGCCGCAGGCCAGCGCGGTTGACGCCGTTCCGGCGGCGCCCGCAACCAGCGCCGAAGCGCTGATTGCCGCCCTTGAAGTCGGCAATCTGACAAGCGAGTCGGCCGTTGCAGCCTATCTTGAACGGATCGAAGCCATCGACCGCCAGGGCCCGACCCTTGGCAGCATCATCGTCCTCAATCCTGACGCCATCGAGGAGGCGCGCGCGCGCGACGCCGAACGCGCCGCGGGCGAGCTGCGGGGGCCTTTGCACGGCGTGCCGGTCCTGGTGAAGGACAATGTCGAAACCCGTGAGTTGCCAACGACTGCCGGCTCCCTCGCCCTCGCCGCCAATGACACCATGCGCGATGCGCCTGTCGTCGCGCGGCTGCGAGCTGAGGGCGCCATTATCCTTGGCAAGACCAACTTGTCGGAGTGGGCGAATTTCCGGTCGTTCGATTCCATTTCCGGCTGGAGCGGCGTCGGCGGCCAGGCGCGCAATCCTCACCATACGGACCGTACGCCTTGCGGCTCTTCGTCGGGGTCCGGGGCGGCGGTCGCGGCCCTGCTTGCGCCGCTCGCCATCGGCACGGAAACGAACGGCTCGATCACCTGCCCCGCCGCAATGAACGGCATCGTCGGCTTCAAGCCAACGGTCGGGCTCCTGTCGCGCAGCGGCATCGTGCCAATTGCCGCCTCGCAGGATACGGCGGGTCCGATGACGCGAACCGTGCGCGACGCAGCCCTGATGCTGAACGCAATGGCGGGCAGCGACCCGGCCGATCCCGCCACCAGCGAAGCCGACGCTCGCAAGGCGGACTACCTGGCAAGGATTGAGGCCGGCGTCGACGGCATGCGGATTGGCGTCTTTCGATGGGCGGAAGGCGACGACCCGCGCATCTCCGCAGCGTTCGAAGCCGCCCTTGCGGCGCTGCAATCCGAAGGCGCAGTGCTCGTCGACATCGCCGACTTCGAGCCCGACCCGATCCTTGAGGCCTCCGGCCTTGATCTGTTGCTGATGGAGTTCAGGGACGGCGTGAACCGTTATCTTGAGACCACAGCGCCAGCGGTCGAAGCGCGCACGCTCAGCGACCTCATCGCCTTCAACGACGCAAATGCGGATCGCGAAATGCCGCTGTTCGACCAGTCGATTTTCGTTGCCGCCGCAGAGGCGCCGGATCTCGATGACCCGGAATACATCCGCATCCGTGACGGCATCAAGCAGGCGGCAGGCCGAGACGGCATCGACAAGCTGCTCGCGGCGCACGATGTCGAGCTGCTGGTCATGCCCTCGCGGCGCCCCGCTGAGCCGATCATGCCGACGCAAGAAGCAGACGACGCGCCGAATGCCGAGGAAGGCGCCGATGACGAAGCGGAAACAGACGAGACCAAAGAGGACGGGCCGGCCCGCGTCGGCGCAGGGTGGCTCGGCGCGATGGCCGGCTATCCGATCATCACCGTTCCGATGGGCGATGCGGATGGGCTGCCGCTCGGCCTGACTTTCATCGGAACCGCGTGGGACGACGAAAAGGTGCTTGTCGCCGGACGCGCGTACGAAAGGGCATCAAACATGATCCGCATGCCGACATTCCGCGAGGATTGAGGCGGCGCGCGCCCGCGCCGCTTATTCGCCCTCGCCGTAGATCGCGGTCTGCGGCGCGCCGCCCTCGACCAGGACGCCCCTGAACATGCCCTTGGAATTGAACGTCATCGCGTGATCGCCGTCTGGGCCGAGCACAATCACGCCGCCGTCGCCGCCGAGGGTCTGGAGGCGATTATGGATGACGTCATTGGCGGCTTCGGGGACGGTCTTTCCGGCGTATTCGACCTGCGCGCAAATCTCGCGGGCGACGCTGAGCCGGATAAAGTACTCACCCCATCCCGTCGACGACACGGCGCATGATCCGTTATCGGCATAAACGCCCGCGCCAACGATCGGCACGTCGCCAACCCGACCGTAGCGTTTCATCATCATGCCGCCCGTTGACGTGCCCGCGGCGAGATTGCCATCCGCATCAATTGCGACGGCGCCGACTGTGCCGTACTTGTCTTGGCGAGCGTCGCCTGTTTCCGGATTGCCGGCAGGACCGGTTACAGGGTCGAGCGCTCCCTGCCTGCCGGCTTCCTTCTCGCGCGCAAGTCGCGCCTTGTAGTCCGACCAGCGCCTTTCGGTACGGAAATAGGATGGCGAGACGAACTCCAGATCCTGCTCGCGGGCGAACTCTTCGGCCCCCTCGCCGATCAGCATGACGTGTTCGGACTTCTCCATGACGGCGCGCGCCAGAAGGACCGGATTCTTGATCCGGGTGATTCCGGCGACGGAACCTGCGTTGCGCGTTGCGCCGTCCATGATCGAGGCATCAAGCTCATTCTTGCCGTCGCGGGTGAAGACGGCGCCTCTGCCCGCATTGAACAGCGGCGAATCCTCAAGGTAGGTGATCGATGCGGTGATGGCGTCGAGCGCCGGGCCGCCGCCCTCAAGAACTGCATATCCAAGCCGCAAGGCCTCTTCGAGGGCCCCAAGAAAGGCGGCTTCTTCCTCAGGCGTATAAAGACCTTTTTCGAGCGCGCCAGCGCCGCCGTGGATAAGGATTGTCAGCGGCGGCTTGCTCATCTTTTCCGCTGCACTTGCGGCGCCGACCATGGCGCACGCCGCGACGGCGGCAATCCCGAAACGAACAAAAGGCGAGCGGCTGAGGCCGGACATGGCAGTCTCCCACAAAGGCTTCCGCCGGAGAGTGAGCCATGCCGTCCGGAAAGTTAAGGGCCAACCCCCCGGATAGGCGAACCTAGGACAGCGCCGTCAGGATTTTCTGGGCCCGCCACTGGTCGACGATGCGTTCGAGGAAAGCTTCGTCTTCAATCGAAATCGCCCAGGCTTCAGTAAAGCTGGAGGTCAGGCTGCGCGGCGTCGTCTCACGCGAGACAGCGTCGAACCGGATCCGGCAGGGCAGCGCCACGCTCTCCCCGATGGCGATCGCCTCGCCAAGGCCAAGCGAGGGCAGGCACGCGAGCAGGCTCGTTGCAGCGTCTGGGATTGCAGCGCGCAGCGCGTCCTGGTCGGCCTGGTTGGCCAGCCGCATCGCGAAGATGGAATTGCACTGCGACAAGACGGTCGGATCGAGTTCCGTCGGCCGCTGGGAGACGACCCAGAGCGATACGCCGGTCTTGCGGCCTTCTTTCGCGATGCGAACGAGCGCTCGCCGGGTCGGGGCGAAGCCGCTGTCGGAATCCGCAGCGGCGAACCGGTGAGCATCTTCGACGATCAGCGCGACCGGCGCCGCGCCATGGCTCCACAAGCCAAACTCAAACGCGATCCTGGCGATCACCGAAACAACGACCTGCGCTACTTCGTCCGGCATGCCGCCGAGCTCAATGACGCTGACCGGGGCATCGGCGACAGGGATGCGGAACAACTGGCCGAGCAGTTCGGACATCGTGTCCTGCACGGTGAGCCCGCCAAACATGAAGCCGTAGCGGGCGTCGGTGCTGATCTGCTTCAACCGCGCCCGGAGCCGTTTGAATGGCGCCGTCGCACGGGCATGGTCTAGGCCGCCTAGCGACCGGTCAATGAGCGTCAAGAGGTCAGAGACGCGGTAGGGCGTCGGCGTATCGACTGTCACGGCGCTCGGGTCGGAGCGGCGTTCGGTTAGGCCTGCCCCGCTCTTGGTCGGCGCGCCAAGATTCATCCGGCGAGCCGCCGGAATGAGCTCAAGCAGTATCTCGATCTCTTCTTCGCAATTGCGCCGGCCGGGGTAAAGGATCTCCGAGAATTCCTCGAACGTCAGCATCCAAAACGGCAGCGTGAGATTAGACGAATCAAAGACGATCGCCTTCTCGCCAAAACAGTTTGCATACTCATTATGCACGTCGAGCAGGACGATGTGGGCATGCGGATATTTCTTTAGCACAGAGTTCAGCATGAGCGTAACGGCGCACGATTTGCCGGCGCCGGTCGTTCCGAGGATCGCGCAATGCCGCGAGAAGAGATTGTTGACGGCAACGGACGCTGGAATTGACGCATCCTGCTTGATGGCGCCAACCCGGACCGTTGCGCCGCTGTTCGACAGGAAGAGCGCCGCAAGCTCGTCGCGAGTCGCCAGGTGAGCGCCGTCATTCAGCGCCGGATAGAAAGAAACGCCGCGGCGGAAACGGCCAGGCGCACTGGCGGTCGGCTTTGAAAATTCGCCGATCAGTTCCAGTTCCACAAGCGCGCCGGGGCCGGTCGAGCGCCCGTCCGCGTTCGCCGCACTGGCGGCGGCCGGCGGTCCGCTCATCGCCGAAACAAGCCCAAGCACAACCGACGGGCCCGCATCGATTGACAGGATCGCCCCGATTTGCGGCCGGTCCTCGCGGGCGGCGGACAGGGCGCCGGGCGACAGTGAGATGACAGCATGGGCGCCGTCGATCGAGACGACGCGGCCGATAAGCTTCGGCTCAGGGATTCGCGAGACGGGTGCGCCTGCGTCCTCGAGCTGTTTCCGCGCGAGCCTGGTCTTGCTCATGGTGATATTCCCTATCCCGATTATCTCAGGCCATCGGCCAGTCGAGTTGAACGAGCAGTCCCCGCCCCTCGCGACTCTTCAGGGCAATGGCGCCGCCCTGAAGTTCGACAAGTCGGCGCGCCATCGCGATGGCGCCTGGCGGCCCGCCGCCGGCGCCGCGCAGCATCCGGCCGAGACCGAGCTCAGGCGAGACAGCGATCGAAAGAGCATCGTCGACGGCGTCCGTTTGCATCGCCGACCCAAAATCCCGAACGCTGACCCCGACGCGGCCTTCGCCGGCCATTGCGGCCCTTACCAGGATTTCGCCTCCCTCCGGCGAGCGCTCGATGGCGGCGCGCAGCAGGTGCTCGATCGCCGAGGCGGAAAGATCAGGATCCCCGACCGCCGCAGCCTCTGCCGCCGTTGTCCGGTCAGCGACCGTGACGCCGGCCGCCTGCGCCGCCCGGTCGACGCGCGATGCAGCGGCGCCCACGAGTTCGGCGAGATCGATCTTCTGGGTCACGGGGGCGACGGTCGCCGCGTCGAACGCCGCCGTTTCGAAGAGGAGATCGAAATGGCGAACAAGAACATCCGTTGACTGTGCAATATAGGCCGCATAGGCGCTGCACTTTCCGGCATCGACGCCATAGGTCTCAGCATCCTCGATCATCGATGCGAAACCGACAATGGCGTTCACCGGCGTGCGCAGCCTGTGGCTGGCGTCCAGCAAAGACGCAGCGGCGGCTTTGAGGACCGCCGCGCGATCGGCGCTCGCCGCATTGGCGTCAAGGCGCGGATCGCTTGAAAGGCCTTCGGCAACCGCGTGTTCGGAAGGGTCTTCGATGCCGGCATCGCCGGACAACAAAGATAACGGCAAAGCGGAGGATCGGACGGACGCATCTCTTTCCCCGACGGGACAGTCGGGCGCGGCGTCGGGTCCCGTCGGCGCGTAACGCGTCAGGTACGCGGCGATCATGCCGCCGCTGGTTCGTTTAGCTGTCGCCGCCGAGGGCATAAACCACGTCTCCCGGCGTCGATCCTATGCGGTCAAGCGCTAACGGACATTTAACCAGACAGGTGGGGATTGTGGCGTGTTCAGAGGGTCGGCGCCGGCGCGGCCGTTTCTCCCTCCGCTTCGACTTCTTGTCGCAGCCGTTCCTCGGCTTCGGTCTGGGGCGGCGTCTCCGGCTTGTCATCGTCCGCGTCAGACGGCGGCGAATAGTAAATGACGACATCGCCGACCGCCGGGCGCAGCGGCGCTTCGGGGGATTCGATCAAGACATTCCCCCGACGGATGATCGCCACGGTTTCCGCGTCCTTCGCGAGCGATTTCTGATATGCCTCGGGCGTAAACTCTTCGGACAGCGTCGCCTTTCGAAATCGCCAGCCCGCAAAGTGGCGGTTCATGAGCTGATCGAGCGGCGCCGCTGATTTCAGCAGCGTGCGCCCCTGCAGGGTGTAGGAAAGCGCGCGTCTGTTGTCGTCGTCCTTGCCGCGCGCATTGACCTGATAGATAGCCGCCCTGCCCATCTCCGGCGCGAGGTCCGTGCAGACGAGCGCATTGTGGGCCTCATTGCCGCCAACCGCGAGCAGCACGCCGTAGCGGTTAAGCTCAAGGTGATGCTCGGTAACCTCGGAGAGCAGCTCGCCATAATAGGTCTGCAAGCCCGCCTCCCGCGCCGGGCGCAAGCGCCGCCAGCTGGCATCGGCGACCAGCACCGGCACGTCCGCGTCCGCCAGCGCCTTGGCGAGGGCCGCGGACCACAACGAGGACCCGCTAATCAGGACGCCCGGGCGCTCTGACGACGCCAGGCCCAAAAGCTTCGCAAGCGGAGAAATCGTAAACCCATGCAGCACCACCGTCGCGAACACCATCGCGAACGCCAATGGGATCATTTTCTCCGCCGAAGCCAGCGAATACGCCAGGGCCTCGCGCGCCGCCGGGTCGGCGGCCGCCTCAAGCGACGTCGAAATGCCGCTCGCGAGCGAGGCGCCAAAAAAAGAGGTGACCGCGACGGCGACAATCCCGCGCGGCGCAATCCATCCCACGAGCAGGCGTTCGCGCCAGGGCAAGTCCGCCCCGATAGTCGAAAGGAACACGGTCGCCGGACGGACGACAAAAAGCATCGCTGCAAGAAACAGGTAGGCGCGCGCATCGAGAGCCGCGAAGTTCTGCCAGGTGAGGTTTGCCGTCAGGATGACGAACACGCCGGAAATGAGAAGAACCGCGACATTCTCCTTGAAGAGCCTCAGTTCATTGATGCTGGCGACCCGGGAGTTGGCCAGCGTCATGCCCATTACCGTGACGGCGACGAGGCCGCCTTCTTCCTGCAGCAGGTTTGCGATTTCAAAGCACACCAGCACGGCGACAAGCAGAATCGGCGGCTTCAGGTACTCCGCCGTCCAGCCTCGGCGGAAGAGCATCGCGATCGCCTTGCCGAGCACAAAGCCGAACCCCGCGTCGAGGAGCGCCGCCAGAACGAGGGACGCGACGATTTGCGCCGGCGCGCCCTCGTGGGCGACGCCGACATCGAGCACCGCAACCTCGTAGGCCAGCACGGCAAGCAACGCGCCTAGCGGGTCGTTGACGATTCCCTCCCATTTCAGGAGGGCGGCAGGACGGGAATTGAGCTTTGACTGCCGCAGGAGCGGCGCGATAACCGTCGGCCCGGTAACGACCATCACGCCAGCGAAGAGGATCGCCGTTTCCCACGCAAGACCGCCGACATAGCGCGCCGCCGCCGCGCCTAGCGTCCACGCGACGAAAGCGCCAGGAAATATCAGTCTACGGACGGCTGCGCTGATGCCGCGCAATTCCGCAAGATTGAGCGTAAGGCCGCCTTCGAACAGGATCACCGCAACGGCGATGCCGATCATCGGCCGATAGAAATCGCCGAACAGCGCTTCCATCGGCGGGGCGTCCGCGGTCGAAGGGTCATAGCCAGCCGGCCACAGGAGGCCCGTCACCGGTCCGGCGATCAGCCCCGCAATCGCCATGACGACAATTGCCGGCAGGCTGAAGCGCCATGCTGCCCATTGCGCGCCGACGCCAAGAACGCCGATCAGCGCGAACGCAAGTACGAGGTTCTGCAAGTCCCTATCCCTTGAAGGGCGGCCTCTACCGGTTCTTAAACGACGGTTTGCGCTTTTCAACGAAGGCAGTCATGCCTTCGCTCTGGTCGTCAAAAGCGAAGACCGAATGGAAGACGCGACGTTCGAAACGCACGCCCTCGGCAAGCGTCGTTTCGTAAGCGCGGTTCACCGACTCTTTCGTCAGCATGACGATCGGGCGCGAATAGTCCGCAATCTGCTTCGCCGTGCGCAAGGCTTCGTCCTTCAGGTCGCCGACCGGAACGATGCGCGACACCAGCCCCGAACGCTCCGCTTCCTCAGCGTCCATCATGCGGCCGGTAAGGCACATTTCCATCGCTTTCGACTTGCCGATAAAACGCGCCAGCCGCTGGGTCCCGCCAGCGCCCGGCATAGCGCCGATAGTGATCTCCGGCTGTCCGAATTTCGCATTGTCCGCTGCAATGATGAAGTCGCACATCAAGGCCAATTCGCAGCCGCCGCCAAGGGCGTAGCCGGCCACCGCCGCGATGATCGGCGTGCGCGCGCGTGACGTCGCCTCCCAGTTCGCCGTAATGAAGTCGTTCATGTAGGCGTCAATATAAGTCTTGTTCGCCATTTCCTTGATGTCGGCGCCGGCCGCAAACGCCTTTTCTGAGCCGGTGACGACTATGCAGCCGATATCCGGATCCGAGTCGTATTTTTGAATGGCCTCGGTCAGCTCGTTCATGAGCTGCAGGTTGAACGCGTTGAGCGCGTCCGGCCTGTTCAGCGTGACGACGCCGACAGCCCCATCCTTTTCAGTCAGTATGCATTCATAAGCCATATAGTCGCCTCGTGGTCATCAGGAGCGATTATCGAGCGGCGCGAAGTCTCCCTGCCGCCGATGACGCGCGCTCCGAGTTCGATCCCCCGAACGGAAAGCGTATGCGGGCGCGGCCCGCAGACCCTTATTTCTTTTCTTCGCGCGACGCGATGTCGACGACGTCTCTTTGCGGCGCGCCGACATAGTTGGAGAGCGGCCTGACCAGCTTGTTGCTCGCGAGCTGCTCCATGACGTGGGCCGTCCAGCCGGTAATCCGGCTAATGACGAAAATCGGCGTGAACATCGGTATCTCGAAGCCCATCAGATAATACGACGGCCCGGCCGGGAAATCGAGATTCGGATAAATGCCCTTCTCGCCCACCATCGTTTCATCGAGGATGCGTGAAATCTCCCAGTATTTCTGCGCTTCTTCGGTGTCAATCACGTCGACCATCTTCTTGTAGGCGTCGGTCATCGTCGGCACGCGGCTATCGCCCGACCGATATACCCGATGACCGAAGCCCATGATCTTCCGCTTCTCCTTCAGCGCCGTCAGCATCCAGTCGCGCGCGTTGTCGGGATCGCCGACCTCGGTCAGCATGTGCATTACGGCTTCGTTCGCGCCGCCGTGGAGCGGTCCCTTCAGCGATCCAACGGCGCCCGTGACGGCGGAATAGATATCCGATGTCGAAGACGCGATCGTCCGGGCCGTGAACGTCGACGCATTGAACGAGTGCTCAGCGTAGAGCGTCATCGAAATGTCGAAACACTTGATGATTTCCGGCTTAGGCACTTCGCCAAAGCACATGTGGAAGAAGTTTTCCGAAAAATCGAGGTCCGGATCAGGCGCGATCGGCGCCTTGCCGTTGCGGCGACGGAAGTCTGCGGCGACGATTTCAGGGATCTTCGCATACATCCGCACGGATTTCTTGTAGAGGCCGCCAGGAGTAGAATCGTCCGTAGTGGGATCTTCCTGGCCGAGGAAGGATATCGCCGTCCGCAGGGTGTCCATCGGGTGAGCGTGGCTCGAAAATTTCGCCATCACATCGTGGAGGTCGCGGGACAGGCCGCGCTCCTTGCGCTCGACCACATTCAGCGTGTCGAGCTGAGTCTGGGTCGGCAGATCGCCGTTCCAGATCAGGTAGGCGACCTCCTCGAAACGGCACTTCGTCGCGAGATCCTGGACCTTGTAGCCGCGATAGGTCAGCGAATTGATGTCGGGCATGACTTTCGAAATCGCGGTATCGTCGGCGACAACGCCCGCCAGCCCGTATTTGACCTCGTTGTCCGCCATCCGTCCTGCTCTCCTGCTTGCCCTGTCGCGTCGAGGATCGACGCTCAATTGCGCGCGTAATACGAAGCGCGCCGCCGATCCAGTTTTACGAATTTCCGATTTCCGCGCGCCGCCGCGACACGATGTTCACGTAAGGTTCCTGTGCGCCGACATTTTTATCGCGGTCCAATAGCACACCGTCGACCGAACGCCAGCCTCCAACGGACGGCGGCGCCCATGACCGTCAGCGTCGAGGACCGTCAGGACGTTGGCGTGTCGCCCACCTGAAAGTTGAAAATGCTCTCGTCGAACTTGTTGTAGTCATGATAGCGGAGAAGATCATATAGATCGCGGCGGTGCTGCATGTCGCCGAGGATACCGTTCTGGTCGCCATCCCTCAGAATGGCGTCGAGCCCACGATCGCAAGCCCCCATTGCCAGCCGCAGGGTCGTCACCGGATAGATGACAACGTTGAACCCGAGATCCTCGAGTTCCTTCGTGTTAAGAAGCCGGCTCTTCCCGAATTCGGTCATGTTCGCGAGGATCGGCACGTCGAGCGCCGCGCGGACCGCCTCGAACTCGGCCACGGATTTCATCGCTTCCGGGAAGATCATGTCCGCGCCCGCGTCGACATAGGCCTTCATTCGGTCGATCGAGGCGTCGAGCCCTTCGACCGCGCGGGCGTCGGAACGGGCGATCAGGACGAAATCCGGATCGCGTTTCGCATCCGACGCCGCCTTGACGCGCTGGATCATTATCTCGGTCGGGACGATTTCCTTGCCGTCCAGGTGGCCGCACCGCTTTGGCATGACCTGATCCTCGATGTGGCAGCCGGCGAGGCCCGCCTCCTCCATCATCATCACCGTTCGGGCTGCGGCCATCGGTTCGCCAAAGCCGGTGTCGATGTCGATGAAAGCCGGCAAGTCCGTGACCCGAGCGATTTGCCGGCCGCGTTCGACGAATTCGGTCATGGTGGCGATGCCGATATCCGGCAGGCAGAGATCCGCGGACATAACCGCCCCGGAGACATAAACGCCGTCAAAGCCCTTGCGTTCGATCATCTGTGCGCAGAGCGGATTGAACGCCCCGGGAAACTGGAGAAGCTTGCCCGACGCCAGCCCGTCACGGAACATCCTGCGCTTTTCAGCAGCCGATTTCTGTGTAAAGAGCATTTTTGCGTTCCTTTCAAGAACAGGCCGCTGGAAAATCAGGGGCTGACCGCGGAGGGATACGAACCGGGAGCCGTCATCCCGCCGCGCACCGATGGGTCTTGTACATCTTCGCGGCGCGCAGGTATTCCCAGCCAAAGGCCTGATCGGTATCGCCTTTCGCCTGGCGCAACGCAAGGCGCGCCAGCGCCTCGTCGAGGGATGGCCGATCCCCGAGGGGCACAAACCACATAACGAAATGCATCTCGCCCAGAAGCTCGAACCATTCGCGACGGCGCTCGTAGAACTTTCGGTGCACGGTGCCCCATACAAAGCGCTCCAGGCTCTCCACATCCTCCCAGACTGTCAGATTGGATATGGCGCACGGATCGCCGCCGATCTTGTTTTCGGTATTGCCTGTGCCGGGCTCGCCCGAACCTTCCATCATCCAGACAAAACCCGGCATCTGCTTGCCGAGACCGTTGACCATGTCGAGGGCGTCCATGAAGTCCCTCACGCGAGGATCATCGGGCGGCGCTTTCAGCCGCCCCACATTGAGCTCCGCCAGGTGAAATTTTCCGCTGCTGGCGTCCATGGTCAGGCGCCCATGCAGAAGAAGTTCAGCTTGTTGCCATCAAGGTCGCGCACATAGCCGCAGCTGAACGCGCCGTTCATGCGCGGCCCTGGCTCGCCTTCACAGGTTGCGCCGAGCGAACGGGCCTTGTCGTAAAGCGCCTTGACCTGGGCCGGGTCCTTCGCGGCGATCGCGACCATGCAGCCATTGCCGACAGTCGCTTCCTTGCCGTCATAAGGCCTGGCGATCGCGAACATCGGCTGGTTGGGGCCGACCCCGTAGGACGTGAACGTCTCCATGTCGAACATGCGCTTGGCGCCCATTTCCGCGAACAACGCGTCGTAGAATCCGCGCGCGCGATCCATGTCATTCGTGCCGATCGTCGAATAGGCCAGCATAAAGTCTCTCCTGAGCGTTTATTGATCCGCCTGCGTTTTAATCGGCGGCCGCAGATTGCCGCTTCCCTTGTCCCTCATCAGGGCTTCAGTCCGCAGACGCCGTTCTTCGTCATCACGAATTCAACGCCTCGCCTTTCGAATGGATCGCTCCCCCTTACTCACCCGCATCTGGCCAGCCGCCGGGCGGCGGGCTGGCGCTCGCCACTTCGCGGTAGGGGCGCCATCGGCCGTCCGCCTTCCTGAACAGGATAAGATAGGTGTCGCGGATAGCCGTTTCGTCGCCGTCCGCGCCCGCTGGATAGGTCACGACCGACGAGCCGAATTCATACGCCCATTCGTCGCTGATGACCTCGGTCTCGATCGGCGTGATCTTGATCCGCGCGCCTGGCGGGAACGGCGCGCCGCCGGCGGCGGCTTGCATTGCGCGCCAAGCATCCGAGCCAGGCTGCACCATCGCCGCCCCCGGCGCGACCGCCGCCATGACGGCCTCGGGGTCGCCCGACGCGACGGCCGCCTCAAAGCCTGCGCGCTCATCGTCGAGGGCGTGCAGGATGGCTGCCTTGTCGAATTCGCTGGCCGGCGCCGTTTCGCCGCCGCACGCTGACAATAGCGCAATTGCGCTTGCGGCCAGAAACGTTCGCATCATGAATGCTCTCTCCCGTCTCGGCGCCAGCGCCGATCGCAGACGCTCAATGCCGCCGTCTAGAAAATCCCTTTGGCGGGGTTCTCCTCAAGGTAGCCCGCCGGCGCAACCGGGTTCAGCGCCCTAACCTCGGCAGCGGAAAGCTCGGGCAGCCGCTGGACCAGGGCCAGGAACCGTTCGCTCTCCTTCGGATCGAGTATGTCGTCAGTCAGCGTCTTGAACTTGTTCACATACTCTTTCCGGCCGAACGGCCGCGCGCCGAACGGGTGAGCGTTCGCGATGCCGAGTTCGTCAACGATCTCAGCGCCATCCTCCATCGTTACGACGACCCGCGCGCCGAACGCCTTCTCCTTCGGATCGTGGGAATGGTACCGCCGAGTCCAATCCGGATCCTCGATGGTCGAGATCTTGCGCCAGAGCGCCACCGTGTCGGGACGCTGGGCCCTCTCCGGCGCGTAGGATCGCACATGGTGCCATTCGCCGTCCTGCAGGGCGACGGCGAAAATGTACATGATCGAGTGGTCGAGGGTTTCGCGGCTGGCGTTCGGGTCCATCTTCTGCGGATCGCCCGAGCCGGTGCCAATGACATAATGGGTGTGGTGCGAGGTGTGCAGAACGATCGACTTGACCTTGTCGAACCCGCCGCGATCCACAATGACTTTCCCCATGCGGAACGCAAGGTCGATAAGCGCCTGGGACTGGTATTCCGCGGAGTGTTCCTTCGTATACGTCTCGAGGATCGCCCGCTTTGGCTCGCCGGGCGCCGGCAACGGCACGGTGTAGGTCGGCGCAAACGGGTCTTCGCCGCGATCGCGCGCCGTGCGTCCGTTCAGGATGAACGAAATGACCGAGTCCTCGCCTTCATAAATCGGGCTCGGCGCGCCCTCGCCGCGCATGCAGCGGTCGACGGCCTCGATCGCCAGCTTGCCGGCGTATGCCGGGGCGAACGCCTTCCAGCTCGAAATCTCGCCCTTGCGCGACTGGCGGGTCGTCACCGTCGTGTGGAGGCCCTGTTGCACCGCCTGATAGATCGTTTCGGTCGGCAGGCCGAGCAGCGCGCCGACTCCCGCCGACGCCGAGGGGCCGATATGCGCAATATGGTCGATCTTGTGCTCGTGCAGGCAGATGCCTTTCACGAGGTTGACCTGAATTTCATAGCCCGTTGCAATGCCGCGGATGAGGTCAATGCCGCCCCTGCCGCACTGTTGCGCAACGGCAAGAATTGGCGGGATGTTGTCGCCGGGGTGGGAGTAATCCGCGGCGAGAAACGTATCGTGGAAGTCCAGTTCGCGCACGGCCGTGCCGTTCGCCCACGCGGCCCATTCGGCGCATACCGCAACATCCGCCGGCGCGCCGAACAAGGTCGCGCCGCCATTGCGCAGGTGCGCCGTCGCCATCGCGCGCGCTGACTTGATCGGTCCGCGATTGAGCGAGGCAATCGCGACCGAGGCGTTGTCGATGATCCGGTTAATGATCATATCGACCACATCGTCGTTCACGGCGACGTTGTCGCTAGCGACCGAAGCGATTTTCCAGGCAAGCTGGTCTTCCCGCGGCAGCTTGTCCTTTGAGCGGTAGGCGTGGACGGCGTGGTCGATCATGTGCGGAGGCTCCCTCGTCGTGCGGCGCCGCAGGACCGCGGCGGCTTCGCTCGCGCGCGTTCTGCCCGAGCCGCGATAAGGTGTCAAAAGCCGCTCCCGCCGGCGCAGCCCGGCGCGCCGAATGCTCGAGGCGCCGATTTCCGGGGCGCAGGCGGTGGACCTGGAGGCGACGGCTTTTTAGGTTTTGCCCATCGAGGCGGCGGGTGCGGGGTGCGGCGATGACCTACAAGCAGGCGGTCATGGGGCCGATGCCGGCCGATCGGCGGGTATCGTTCTTTGCGGCGCTGTTCCTGGCGTTCGGGAACTTCTTCAAGTTCGAGGGGCGGTCGTCGCGCGGCGCCTACTGGTGGTACGTGGCATGGTTGTTCCTGATCGGCGCCCTGACCCAGAGCCTCGACGCGATCGTCTTTCCGTATCTGGCGCTCGCCGAGCCGGGCATCCGCCCGGTCTTTTCGGTCTGGACGCTCCTGACCTTTTTCCCGAGCCTCGGCATGGGCGTGCGCCGACTGCATGACATCGGCAAGTCGGGCTGGTGGCTCCTCTTGATCCTCACCGGGATCGGCATCGTGCTCATCATCTACTGGGCGGCGCAGCCGGGACATCGCGAGGAGAACCTTTACGGCCCGGATGTGGAAGCAGGCCGGTAACCGCGCCGTCGCAACGTGCTCGCCATTCGCCGGCCACGATTAATCTTGATCCCCGCACGGAGATATGAACACTCACCACAAAAGGGGTCAGGGGGGGCGGCGGCCCATGCCAAGGAACATCTATACCGAAAGTGTGCGCGTCGCCGGCGACGCGGACGCAATCGCCGGGCGCGGGACGGGCCAGACCGGCTGGTATGCGTTCGCAGCTAAGTTCCTGGATGGCCTGACGACGCTCGACGTCGGCGCCGGCACCGGCCGGGACGCGGCGCTGCTCGCGGCCGCGGCGTCCCGCGTCGATCGACAGGACATTGACCCGCAACTCGAAGCCGCGGGCGTCATCGTCAAGCCGCTGAGCGAGTTCGCCGACAACAGCTACGACGTCGTCACCTGCATCGACGTCATCGAACACGTCGAGAACGACCAGGCGTTCCTCGCCAACCTTCTGCGGATCGCGCGCCGCAAGGCGTTCATCACAACGCCGCTGTGGAGCTACGGCCGGGCCTTCTGGCCATACCATGTGCGCGAATACACCTTCCGCGAGTTTCATTCCCTAACGTGTCCGTTTGGCGCCTGCACATACTTCATGGGCGTGGGTTCGGGCGTCGACGCACATGAAGTCCGCGACGTCGAGCACGCGTTCTTCATGGAACGGATGATCAACAACGACGTAACGAACCTGCCCGCGCGCCTGCTCCAGAAGGCGTTGCCGGCGTCCAGGCGGCACGCCGGCCATCAGGCCGTCCTTATTCGTCTCGACGACGCATAGGGGGCTTCGCGAAGGAGCGCACAGCGGCGCGTCTCGCAATCGGCGCTACCCGGGAAATGCTATTGCCTGAAAATCCTTTGGCCCGAAGATGCCATGGCCTGAAGTGGCTATGGGAAGAATATCAGCTTGAGCGCCATGCCGGCGAGCGCGACGTAGAGCACCTTGCGAATGAACGGCGCGCCCTTGTCAACGGCGGCATTGGCGCCCAGCCATCCGCCCACCGCGTTTCCAACCGCCAGCGCGACGCCCGCGTCCCACGCGATGTCGACCCTGGCCGCGAACACGGCGAGCGCCACTAACGAAAAGCAGAGCGCGACAAAGACCTTGTGCATGTTAACCCGCACGAGGTCGAGACCCATGACGCGGTGCAGGATCGGCATCATGACGAAGCCGACGGCGATCTGTATGAAGCCGCCCCAGAATCCCGCGCCAATGAACAGGACATGCCCGAGCACAAGGTTCTTCGGCTCCCCCGTTTTTGATCCGTTAACTGATGATTTATCGCCCCCCGTCGCCATCAGGATCATGACGCCGATAATGATCGCGGCGACGAGCCGGTCGAACCATGCGCCTTCCACCGCAACGCCGACATTCGCCCCGAAGAAAGCCCCGACGCTGGCGCACGCAGCCAGCGAAAGGCTAAGGCGGAAATCCGAAAAGCCGCGGCGAAAGAAGCTCGCGACGGCGACGATGTTCTGGGCGATGATGGCGATCCGGTTGGTTCCGTTCGCTACCGGTCCCGGCAGCCCCATGAACAGCATGATCGGCACTGTGAGGAGCGAGCCGCCTCCGGCAAGCACATTCAGCCAGCCGGCCGCGCCGCCTGCAAGGGCGAGGAGCGCCAGTTCAGGATAGGAAAGCTCCACCAGCCCGCCGCCTCAGCCACTGCCCGTTAGCACCGCGCCAAGCGCCTAGACCGGTCGACGGCTCGCGGCAAGCTGCGGCGGCTCCAGCGCCGGTCGGTCCGTGCCCCGTCAAAGCGACAATGCGCTCGTCCCCGTTAAAGAGCTGGCAAGGACTGTTGCGTCAAATTTGACGGCAATTTTCCCATCAGGGGGCGCACGAGGATGAACCTTTATCACTGCATGATCGAGCTCAAGGACAGCGAGCGGGCGCTTGCCTTTTCGTCAGCGGTCGAAGCCTGGCTTGGCCATCTCAAGGACGAAGGCCTCATCCTAGGCTGGCGGCTCTTCCGGCGAAAATTCGGCCTCGCCTCCGGCGGGCACACAGACTTCATCCTCGAAGTCGAAGTCGAGAACCTCGCGGAACTGGAACGCACATTCTCTGCGCTTTCCCAGATGCAAGACGAACCCGCGCGCCGCTACGACCAGCTCCATGCAATGATCGCGACCGTCGACGTCGGCCTCTACCGCCCCTATCCCGATCCTGCCCAGCGGGAGCGGATCGCCCTGATTTAGGGCGCAGTCGCCGCCAGCGCGACTGCGAACGCCACCATGACAAGAGCCGTGAGCGGCAGCCGCACGGCGAGGTACCATGTCGGCGCGCCATCGCCGCGGTTCGTCGCGCGCAGGTCGTCCAGCAACAAGGCCAGGATGGTGAGCATCAGCGCCGGCAGGCGCAGGTCCGGGTCAAAAGGATAAAGAAGCGGCAGGGCGAGCGCGAACGGCAGCGCAGCGCCGCCAAGCGCCCGCACCGTCGGCCCGCCGGGCTTCATGACGGCGACGCCCCAGCGCACGCCCGCAAAGAAGAGGATCAACGCCGCGCCATAGGTTCCCATGGCGTGGAGGATCGTCGCGTCGCGCCCGCCCGCCCCTGCGACGAGCCAGATGGCGGCGCCCAGAAGCGGCGCTGCGGCAAGGTAGGCAAGGCTCGCCGCCGCGGCGCCGTTGACGCCGCCCGGGTGCGCGGCGTCGCGCGGGATGTCCTCGTCATGTGCATGAGCGCGCGGCGGCGCAGGCTCAATGACCCTGAACGCCGGGCGTCGGCCGCCGCCGCCTGCTTCCATCCGTTCCGCAATCATCACCGGCGCGCCCATGGCGTTCTCCTCTGCCGTTATCGCACTTCGTCAATTCGCTCCGTCCACGGCTTTTTTCTTCAAGAAAGGCCGTAGAAATTCCACCGCGCGCCGGCCAAGCCCGAGGAGGCTGACAGCCGTCTCGCGGGGCAGGTCCTTCATTTCCGCGTACCAGTCATCAAGAAGGTCGATCGTATCGTTGATGTCTCGTAGCCGACGCACCGCGGCGTCGCTCGCGGCCGGGTCGTCGGCGACGTCGGCGAGACAGGACTTCAGTATCGCCTTCGCCGGATCGATCTCCCGCGCCTTGCGGATGGCGACGATTTTCGCCGCCATGTCCCAGGCGTCGCCGACGGCGACGAAATGATCGCGCCGGTCGCCCGCGATCGGCTCCCGCCGCACAAGGCCCCACCCCTGCAATTCCTTGACGCTGCCGGACACGTTCGACCGGGCGAGCCCGAGCCGGTCGCAGATCGCCTCGGCGGTGAGCGGGCGGTCGCTTACCAGCAGCAGCGCATGGATCTGCGCGACCGACCGGTTGACGCCCCAGGTTGCGCCGAGATCGCCCCAGTGGAGGATGAAACGCTCAACCGCGTTTTGGGCAACGGCCTCTGAGCCGGTTTTTTCCGCCATTTCTGTCATGACAGAAATATATGTATATACCGATCCAGTTGCAATGCCTGTCTGGGCGACCCTGCGAAAACCGGGCACAAAAACCAGCAAAACCAACCATTCTGATGGGAATATTCCCACGCGCACCCTGAATCTGCACGACAGTAGTGGTTTTCATGCTTGAATTCGTGAGATTTGTGGGATAAATCCCATCAACCGCGCCAGGATCCAGTGATGACCACGAACGACAGCGCCCGTCTGGATGACCTCATTGGCCGGGCCGAACGCCTCGCCGATGCGTCCGGCCTGTCGCTGTCGACGGTTTCCCGAAAGCTCTTCAACGACGGAAAGGGCCTCGCGCGGCTGAAAGCCGGCGGCCAGTGCACCGTCAAGACGCTCGCCGCCGCAACCGAAAGGCTCGACGCGCTCGAGCGCGAAATGGCGCCGGCCCGCGCCCAAGCCCCAAAGAGGACCGAGACCATGTCCGCTTCCATCGATTCCGGCGCGAGTCGCGCGGCAACGGATCCGCTTACGATGACCCACCTCGACAGGCTGGAGGCGGAGGCGATCCACATCATGCGGGAAGTCGCCGCGGAGGCGGCGAACCCGGTCATGCTCTATTCGGTGGGCAAGGACTCTTCGGTCATGCTCCACCTCGCCTTGAAGGCGTTCTATCCGTCAAAGCCGCCCTTCCCGCTGCTGCACGTGGATACGACCTGGAAATTCCGTGAAATGATCGAGTTTCGCGACCGGATCGCGCGCGAACGCGGACTGAAGATGCTCGTGCACATCAACGACGAAGGCGTGCGCATGGGCGTTGGCCCGTTCACCCACGGCTCGGCTCTCCACACCGACATCATGAAGACCCAGGCGCTGAAACAGGCCCTCGACGCCGGCAAGTTCGACGTGGCGTTCGGCGGCGCGAGACGCGACGAAGAAAAATCCCGCGCGAAAGAGCGCGTGCTCTCGTTTCGCGCCGAGGGCCATCGCTGGGATCCAAAAAATCAGCGCCCGGAGCTCTGGAGCATCTACAACGCCCGGATTTCAAAGGGCCAGACCATTCGGGCATTCCCCCTGTCGAACTGGACCGAGCTCGACATCTGGCAATACATTCACCGGGAGAAAATCGAGATCCCGTCGCTGTATTTCGCCGCCCCTCGGCCGGTCGTGGAGCGCGACGGCGTGCTCATCATGGTCGATGACGAGCGTATGCCGCTCGGCGCCAATGAAAAGCCATTAAAGGAAATGGTCCGTTTTCGGACGCTAGGGTGCTATCCGCTGACGGGCGGCGTCCGATCGACCGCGACGACGTTGCCGGAAATCATCAAGGAAACCCTGCTCACGAAAACGTCGGAACGCCAGGGCCGGGTCATCGATCACGATCAGGCCGCCTCAATGGAGAAGAAAAAGCAGGAAGGCTACTTTTAGGCCCGCGCGCCGATCGCCCGCCTCAAAGCCCGCCTGAACGGAGAACGCACAATGGCACGCGCCGCCACCCTTGAAGACGTTGGTTCGAATGCCGAAGATATCGTAGCCCATCTCGACGCCCATGAGCGCAAGTCGATGCTGCGATTCATCACCTGCGGCAGCGTCGACGACGGGAAGTCAACCCTGATCGGCCGCCTCCTTTACGATACCAAGCTTCTCTATGACGACCAGATCGCCACGCTCGAAGCGGATTCCCGCCGGATGGGCACGCAGGGCGAGAAGATCGACTTCGCCCTTCTCGTCGACGGCCTCGCCGCGGAGCGCGAACAGGGCATCACGATTGACGTCGCCTATCGCTTTTTCTCAACCGAGCGACGCAAGTTCATCGTCGCTGACACGCCGGGCCACGAGCAATACACGCGCAATATGGCGACCGGCGCGTCAACAGCCGACGTCGCCGTCATCCTCGTCGACGCGCGCCAGGGGATCCTGACCCAGACCCGCCGCCACAGTTTCATCTGCCAGCTCGTCGGCATACGGCGCATCGTGCTTGCGGTGAACAAAATGGACCTCGTCGGCTACGCCCGGGAACGGTTCGACGCGATTGAGGCCGACTATCGCCGCTTTGCCGAGGGGCTCGGCTTTGAAAGCATTGTCGCAATCCCGATTTCCGCGCTGGAGGGCGACAACATCACGACGCGCTCGACGCGCATGCAATGGCACAACGGCTCCGCGCTGCTGCCCTATCTTGAAACCGTCAAGCTCGACGAGGCGAAGGCCGACGCGCCGTTCCGCCTGCCCGTACAATGGGTAAACCGCCCAAACCTCGATTTTCGCGGCTTTTCCGGCACGATCGCATCAGGCGTCATCAGGCCGGGCGATGAGATTGTCGTCGCGCCGTCTGGCAAGCGCTCGCGGGTCAAGTCGATCGAAACCATGGACGGCCCGCTGGACGCCGCCGCAACCGGCAAGGCCGTCACCCTCACCCTCGTCGATGAGATTGACATCAGCCGCGGCGACCTGATCTGCGGCGGCGCGAGCCCCGCCGAGCAGACCGATCAGTTCGCCGCCCATGTCGTGTGGATGGCCGAAGACGGCATGCTGCCCGGTCGCCAGTATATTCTGAAGACCGACAACACGTCGGTCTCGGGGACGGTCACGGACCTGAAATACAAAATCAACGTCAACACGCTTGAACGCCAGCCGGCGAAGACGCTCGATCTCAATGAAGTCGGCGTTTGCAATTTTTCCCTCGCCAAGCCGGTCGCGTTCGATCCCTACAAGGAGAATCATCGGACCGGGTCATTCATCCTGATCGACCGGCTGTCGAACGCGACCGTCGCCGCAGGCATGATCGACTTTTCGTTGCGCCGCGCCCAGAATGTCCACTGGCAAAGCCTCGACGTCGACAAGAAAGTGCGGGCGACGGCGAAGCACCAGCGCCAGTGCGTCCTGTGGTTCACCGGGCTGTCGGGCTCCGGCAAGTCGACGATCGCCAACCTTGTCGAAAAGCGCCTCGCGGACATGGGGCGGCACACCTATATTCTTGATGGCGACAACGTTCGCCATGGCCTCAACAAGGATCTCGGGTTCACCGACGCCGACCGGGTGGAGAACATCCGCCGCGTCGCCGAGACCGCAAAGTTGATGGCCGACGCGGGGCTTATTTGCCTCGTGTCGTTCATCTCGCCGTTTGCAAGTGAACGCCGGATGGCGCGGGAGCTGCTTGAGGATGGCGAGTTCATCGAAATCCATGTGGCGACGCCGCTCGCGGTCTGCGAGAAGCGCGACGTCAAGGGCCTTTACGCGAAAGCGCGGCGGGGCGAGATCAAGAACTTCACTGGCATCGACAGCGACTATGAAGCGCCCGCGGCGCCGGAAATCCGCGTCGACACGACAACGCGCAGCGCCGAGGACGCCGCCGCCGACATCGTCCGGTTTCTCGAAGAAGGCGGTTATCTTGGCCTGTAAGGGCGCGAGACGTGACGCCGGGGGCTCCGCCCTCAAAACAGGGTTAAAAAAAAATCGGGACCTGCCTGGCGCGCATCACGCGGCGGCTTCGCCGCAGGAAAGCGTTGCTATTGCGCCGCGGCTCATGCCACGCTCCGGACCAGAAGGCGCGTTTGCGCCGGGTAATGGCGTTGCGCAGGGCGGGTAGCGATCAGCATGGCTGTAGCGGAATCGGCAGCGAGCGGCATAGGCGCGCTCGATCCAAGGCGGCTCGGTGATCTAAAATCCCTCGTAGACGCCCGATTGGAAGCTCTTTTCCACGAAGAACGGGACCCTCCTCGGCTCATTTGCGCCATCCGCCACGGGCTATTGTCGCCGGGCAAGCGTTTGCGGCCGATCATTGCCCTCCTTTCCTGCGAACAGTGGGGCAGCGAGCCCGAACTCGCCCTCGACGTCGCCTGCGCTGTGGAGATGGTGCACGCAGCGTCGCTGATCATGGATGATTTGCCGGCCATGGATGACGCCCGGCTCCGTCGCGGCTGCGTGACTACCCACGTGGTTTTTGGCGAAGGGACCGGCATGCTCGCGACCATCACGCTGATGAACGAAGCGTTCCGGGTGATCTCCGACATGAAGCACGTGCCCGCCGAGCGGCGCCTGCGGTGCGTCGCCTATCTCGCAAAGGCGATCGGTCCGGACGGGCTCGCCGGCGGCCAGGAAAAGGACATTACCTGCGACGGCAAGAATGCCGGCAAGACGCTCGCTGAAATGGAGCTGCGCCACCGGCAGAAGACGGGCGCCCTGTTTGCGGCGGCCGCAGCGATGGGAGCGGAAACGGCTTGCGCCGACGCTGATTTCGTCGAGGCCATGCGCGACTATGGCGACGCGCTGGGGCTCGGCTATCAGGCCTTCGACGATGTCATCGATTGCGCTGCGCCATCGGAAGTAACCGGCAAGGACGAAGGCCAGGACGAAGGCAAGTCGACTGTGGTCTCGCTCCTTGGCCGCGATGGCGCCTCGAACGCCGCGTCGGTCTGGCTCGGACGGGCTGCGGCGATCGCCGACGCCGCCGGCGGCCGCGGGCCGCGCTCGCTGTCCGGCCTCGCCCGCTTTGTGAACGCAAATTTTTCGGCCATCACGGCAAGCTAGGACGCGCAAGCGGCGCGCGACGCGAAGGCGCATCGCCATTCGCATGCTGATCGTGCGATAAAGACCTCATGACGGCGCTGGCGTTCATTGCAATTGTGGTCGCGACCATCCTGGGGATGGAGGCGTTCGCCTGGACGATGCATCGCTACGTGATGCACGGCGCCTTGTGGTCGATCCACAAGTCGCACCACTCGCCGCGCGAAGGCGCTTTTGAACTGAACGACTTGTTCGGCGTCGTCTTCGCCATTCCGTCAATCGTGCTGATCTATATTGGCGTGCGCGGCAGCCTCGAGGCGCTTGCAGTTGGCGTCGGCATTTTCGGCTATGGGGCGATCTATTTCTTCCTCCATGACATGCTGGTGCATCGCCGCGTCGATCTCGGCATGCGGCCGAAGCGCGGCTATCTCGCCCGGATCACCCAGGCTCACCGCCTCCACCATGCGGTCGAAAGCAAGGAGGGTTGCGTATCGTTCGGGTTTATCTTCGCGCCGCCGCCGCAAAAGCTGAAAGCAATGCTTTCACGCACTGAATCAGCTCGGATGCGCGCCGGCGCTGGCCGGAAGGCGACCACCGGCTAGGACGGCCCTGCGCCTTCGCGCGCGGGCCTCGCGCCGGATTGCCAATAATCAGGCTGTCGCGCGCGCCGCCGGGCGCGGCCACAATCCGGTGCGCGGCGCCGGTCGCTGGCCGTTCAGGAACAACGCCGCCGCCGCCCCCGTCGCCGCGCCGGCGCCGGCGAGCGCTGCCTTGCGCGACGCGCCGACGACAGTGCGACGGGCAAGGCCTTCCGGCCCGAATTGGCGAAGGGTCAAGCCGATATCGCGGTAGACATTCCGGGCCGCAGCGATCGCTGCGCCCGCCCGCGGCGGCAGTCGTCGGATCCCCTGCGTCGCGGAGGCGTAGTAACGATCGGCCTCGTCGAGCACCCTTTCGACGACGGCGAACACGGCTTCCGGCCGGGCGCGCAGCAGGCCTTCGGGGGTTGGCTCAACGCCTCGGCCGGCAAGGTCGTCCGTTGGCAGATAAACCCGGCCGCCTTCGGCGTCGTCGCGCACGTCGCGGCAGATGTTTGTCAGTTGAAACGCAAGGCCGAGATCGCAGGCGCGATCAAGCGTCTCGTCGTCGCCCGGATCGACGCCCATCACGATCGCCATCATCACGCCGACGACGCCTGCGACGCCGTAGGAGTATTCAAGAAGGTCGTCCATCGTCCGCGGCGCCGTTCCGTCTACGTCGTGCGCAAAGCCGTCGAGATGCGCCATCGGATAGGCTTGCGGCAACCGGCTCACGCGCGCAACGACGCCAAGCCCGTCAAAAGCTGGCTCGTCAACGGTCCGCCCCGCCAGCGCCTCTTTCGTCTTTACCCTGAGAGCGTCGAGCCGACCGCGGCGTTCGGCGGCGGAAAGGGCGGCGTCCGGCGCATCCCCGCCGAGGTCCTGACCGTCGATAACGTCGTCGCAGTGGCGGCACCAGGCATAGAGCAGCTGCGCATGCAGCCGCATGTGGGGTTCAAAAAGTTGTGAAGCGAGCGCAAAGCTCTTTGAGCCTTTTGCGATCGTCTCCCGGGCGAACGCCTCAAGGGTTTCGTGGGACGTTCGCATGCCCTGAAGTTCACTCCGCCGCGAGGGCGGCCCGGCCGTCGGCCGTTTCTGCCGGATAAGCAGCGCCCAGGTCTTCGAGTATAAGGCCAGCCGTCGCCTTCGCGGATCCGACGACGCCCGGCACGCCCGCGCCCGGATGCGCCCCCGCCCCCACGAAGTAAAGGTTCGGGATCTGATCGTCGCGATTGTGAATGCGGAAATATGCAGACTGGGTCAGAATTGGCTCGATCGAGAACGCCGAGCCGGCGTGCGCGTTCAGTTCCGTCTCGAAATGCGCCGGCGTGAAGATCCGGTCCGTGACGATGCTCTCGCGCAGGCCCGGCATGTAGCGCTCTTCAAGGTACTTGAAGATTTTTTCCTTGTACTTCGGCCCTTCAACCGCCCAATCGACATCGGCCTTCTCAAGGTTCGGGACCGGCGAGAGCACATAGAAGCTGTCGCAACCATCAGGCGCCAGCGCAGGGTCGCTCGCCGTCGGCCGGTGAAGGTAGAGCGAGAAGTCATCCGGGAGCTGCGGACCGGAAAAGATATCGGCGATCAGTTCGCGGTATCGCGGGCCGAAAATGATTGTGTGGTGGACGAGGTTCTCGAAGCGCCTGTTTGTCCCGAAATAGGCGACAAACAGGGAGTTGGAGAACCGCTTGCCCTTCAACGCCCGCCCCATCGAGGCGCCGCGCTTTGATCGGCCGAGCAGCTTTTCATAGGTGTGCACGACATCGGCATTGGAGGCGACGGCGTCGAACGTCCGGCGCTCGCCGGATTCGGCGACGACCTCGCGGCACATGCCGTCGACGACCGTCACCTCGGCGACCGGCGTCGACAGCCTGATCTCGCCGCCAAGATCCGAGAAAAACCGGCCAAGGCCATGGACAAGCGCGCCCGTGCCGCCGCGTGGAAACCAGATGCCGCCGCGGCGCTCAAGGGCATGGATAAGCGAGTAGACGGCCGACGTCTTGAACGGGTCGCCGCCAACCAGCAGAGAGTGAAACGAAAACGCCTCTCGCAGGTGCTTGTCCTTGATGAAGTCGGAAAGGCGTCCGTAGACGCTTCGATAGCCCTGAAGCTTGGCGAGCTGGGGCGCCGCCTTGATCATTGACCAGAAATTCAGAAACGGCACCGCCCCGAGCTTCTGGTATCCCTCGACGTAGAGATCTTCGGAATAGTCGTGAAAGCGCTTGTAACCATCGACGTCACCGGGGCTCTTGGCCTCGATCTGTCGCAAAAGCGCGTCCTCATCCTGGCAGTAGTCGAATGAATAGCCGTCCTCCCAAAGGAGACGGTAGAACGGGTCGACGCGCATCAGCTCGACATAGTCGCGGATGTTCGCCCCGGTCAGCGCGAACAGGGCTTCGATAGATGCCGGCTCGGTAATGACAGTCGGCCCGGCGTCGAAGGTATAGCCGTCCTGCGTGTAGACGTAGGCGCGCCCGCCGAGCTTGTCGCGTTTCTCATATAGCGTCGTCTGGATGCCTGCCGCCTGCAGGCGAACCGCGAGCGCAAGCCCGCCAAAACCGGAACCGATCACCGCCGCTGTCGTCATGTCAATGTCACTCTCTCCGGGAACCGGGCTTGCCGACCGCGGCGGGTTCAGATTGCGTCGGGCCGCAACTTACCGCGTTTGGCCATGGTTACGACAGCAATTACGGCGCTTCGATCATGGGCGATCAGCGCTGCCCCCCGGAATCCGGCGCGACCTTTTCGCCCCCGCCTCACCCTTAGCCGACATTAGACACCCGTCGCCAGCGCCCGTAGAAACGGAAAAATCGACCGGCGACGGGATCCATCGCCGCCGGGCGCCGTGAAGGATCCGCCAATGCCCGCCGTTTTTCAGCCATTCGAAGGGCTCAGCGCCAGCGATTTCGCCAATTTTCCAGCCATTTACCTCCAGATCGCGACGATCATCTGGGCGCGCTATTTCGTGATCGCCGGCGCATTCATGTTTCTTCTGTGGGGACGCCCGCCGGAAAAGGTCAGCGCCACGCGCCTCGCCGCGAGGCGGCCAACGCGACCGGAATTCCAGCATGAAATCACCATGTCGATTATCTCGTCGGCGATCTACGCCATCGCGGGGGCGCTCGTGTTTCTCGCCTGGCAAGCTGGCGGCACGGCGATTTATGCGGACATCGGCGGCGTTGCGGGTATCGCCTACATCCCGGCGAGCATCCTGTTCTACCTGTTCCTGCACGACACCTATTTTTACTGGACTCACCGTGCGATGCACACGCCGGCCCTGTTCAGGGCGACCCACCTCACCCATCACAAGTCGCGCCAGCCAACCGCCTGGGCCGCGTTCTCGTTCCACCCCTGGGAAGCGGCGATTTCCGCCTGGCTGCTGCCGTTGACCACCTTTTTCGTCCCGATTCACGAGGGCGCCGTGCTCTTCCTGCTGGTGTTCATGACCTATTGCAGCGTCGCGAACCATGCCGGATGGGAAGTGCTGCCGCGGCGGTGGCTCGAAACGCCCGTGGGGCGGCGGCTGATCACTGCCAGCCACCACAACGTCCATCACACGAACTACCGGACAAATTACGGGCTGTACTTCAGGTTCTGGGATTTGCTCTGCGGCACGGACCGGGGCCTTGCCGAGCCCGCCGGTCCATTGCCCGAGGGTCGGACCGGGGCCGTCGCGGACGCGGCGGGGTAGTGGTCAGCGGATTGACTTGACCGCGTTGCCTTCGCCCATGATCACGACCGTCGGCTTGTAGTTGCGGGCCGTGTCGGCCTCGACGGTCGCGAAAGCGGCGATCACCACCTTGTCGCCGGGTTCGGCATGGCGGGCGGCGCCGCCATTCAGCATGACTTCGCCGGCGCCGCGTTCGCCCTTGATGACATAGGTTTCGATGCGTGAGCCGCACGTAACGTTCCAGACGTCGACGCGCTCGAACTCGACCAGGCCAGCGGCGTCCATCAGGTTCTCGTCGATCGCGATCGAACCTTCATAGTGGAGGTCGGTTTTCGTCACGGTTGCGCCGTGCAGCTTGGTCTTCAAGAGTGTAAGGTACAATGCCCCTCGCGCTCCTCGTAGTCGCTTCCTCCGTGCCAATAGCGATGCGGCAGCGCCGACACAATAAGCGCTGACGAGCATTTGAAGGCGCGCCGGCTCGTCGATAGATTACGCCAAAAAGGACCGCCGCCATGACCGAAACGCCCGACCTGTTCCCGCCATCGAAGGCATTCGCCTCGAAAGCCAATCTGGACGCCACAGGCGCTGCGGCGCTTCGCGAGGCGTCCGCAAGCGACGAGACCGCTTTCTGGCGCAAGATCGGCGAGCGTCTCGACTGGGACAAGCCATTCACCAGGGTCAAGGACGTCTCCTTCCACAAGAACGACTTCCGGATCCGATGGTTTGAGGACGGCCGCCTCAACGCCTGCGCGAACTGCGTTGACCGTCATTTGCCGAAACGGGCGAACGATGTCGCGATCATCTGGGAGGGCGACGCCCCGGGCGAGGACAAGGCGATCACCTGGCGGGAGCTCCATGGAGAAGTCAGCCGGATGGCGAACATCCTGAAAGCGCGGGACGTCAAGAAGGGCGACCGCGTCGTCATCTACATGCCGATGATCCCGGAGGCGGCCTACGCGATGCTGGCCTGCGCGCGCATCGGCGCCGTGCACTCGGTTGTCTTCGGCGGTTTCTCGCCGGACGCCCTGGCGAGCCGCATCGAGGACTGCGGCGCGCGCACGGTCATCACCGCCGACGAAGGCGTCAGGGGCGGCAAGAAAATCCCCCTGAAGAAGAATGTCGACGCCGCGCTCCAGAAGACCAAGGACGCCCGGCTCGTGCTGGTCGTCCGGCGCACGGGAGGCGAAGTCGACTGGTCGAAGGGCCGCGATCTGTGGTGGCATGAAGCCCGGGAAGACGTCGCGCCCGAATGCGCGCCGGAAATGATGAATGCGGAGGATCCGCTTTTCATTCTTTATACGTCTGGATCGACAGGCAAGCCGAAGGGCGTGCTGCACACGACCGGCGGATACCTCGCCTGGGCGTCGTGGACTCACGAGCTCGTGTTCGATCTCAAACAGGACGACGTGTACTGGTGCACGGCCGACGTCGGATGGGTGACCGGACACAGCTATATCGTCTATGGGCCGCTGGCGAACGGCGCGAAAACGCTGATGTTCGAAGGCATCCCGACCTATCCTGACGCGTCGCGGTTCTGGAGGGTCTGCGAAAAGCACAAGGTGACCACCTTCTACACTGCGCCGACGGCGATCCGTGCGCTGATGCGCGAGGGCGACGCGCCGGTGACGTCGGCCGACCTCTCCTCGCTCCGGCTGCTTGGCACTGTGGGCGAACCGATCAATCCCGAAGCGTGGCGCTGGTATCACCGTGTTGTCGGCGGCGGCCGATGCCCGGTTGTTGACACCTGGTGGCAGACCGAAACGGGCGCATGCCTGATCGCGCCGCTTCCGGGGGCCTACGTCCTGAAGCCTGGATCGGCGACCAGGCCGCTGCCGGGCGTAAAGCCGGCGCTCGTCGACGCGGACGGCAAGTTCATTGAAGGCGCCGCGAGCGGCAATCTCGTGCTCACGGATTCCTGGCCGGGACAGATGCGCACGGTTTACGGCGACCACGACCGGTTTCTCGAAACCTATTTCTCGACCTATCCGGGCCTTTACTTCACTGGAGACGGCGCCCGCCGTGACGCCGATGGCGACTACTGGATCACCGGCCGCGTCGACGACGTGCTCAACGTCTCCGGCCATCGTCTCGGCACCGCGGAAATCGAGAGCGCGCTGGTTCTTCATCCATCGGTCGCGGAGGCTGCCGTCGTCGGCTATCCCCACGAGCTGAAAGGACAGGGCGTCTACGCCTATGTGACGCTGATGGAAGGCGTCGATGCGACGCCCGCCCTGGAAAAAGCGCTCGTCGATATCGTCCGTACCGAGATTGGTCCGATCGCCAAGCCCGACAAGCTCCATATCACGCCGGCGTTGCCGAAGACCCGCTCCGGCAAGATCATGCGCCGCATCCTCCGCAAGATCGCCGAAAACGACTTCTCGAACCTCGGCGACACTTCCACCCTCGCCGATCCCGGCGTTGTTGATCAGCTGATCGAAGGTCGGAGAGGTTGACCCGTCGCATCAGGGAACTTCCCGACAAGGGGCCGAGCGCCTGATCGGAATGCATGGTCTGGAACTGCGCGCCGCCAGTGCCGAAGAAGCGCAACAGATCGCGCGTCTCTTTTTTTCGCAGCTGGCTCTCAACCAACTCCGCCGAAAGGTGCGTGGACGAAAACGCCATGACCGCGCGAGCGGAAAGGGAAATGCGGACGCGCTGGCGAACGTTTGTCGCGGAAACGGACGACGGATGGCGGCGTTTCTCGCTCTCGACATGACGGCGCAGCGGGTCGATCAGCTCTTTGTGGCGCGGGAGGTTCAGCGTCCCGGCGTCGGGCGTGCTCTTCTCGACCTTGCCAAACAGGATTTTCCAACCGGGTTCTGACTGATTGTCCAGTCCGAGAACGACCGCGCGGGACAGGTCTACGCAGACAACGGTCTTGTGCGCGACGAGACGGAAAACGACCGAACGTTGTATGTTTTCCATCCCGTTTGAGCGATGGGCGACGCATCCGCCCGAAACGGGGCCGACCCGGCTTGCGAATGAAAAAGCCGCGCGATCACTCGCGCGGCCCTTCGTTCTTGTTCTGTAAACTGACGGTCTACGCTTTCCGCCTCAGGTCGAAACGGTCCGCCTGCATGACCTTGGTCCAGGCGCTGACGAAGTCCTTCACGAACTTCTCTTCGGCGTCCGCATAAGCGTAGACCTCTGCGACCGCTCGCAATTCGGAGTTTGATCCGAATACGAGATCGACGTCGGTTGCGGTCCATTTGACTTCGCCGGACGCGCGATCCTTGCCGACATACGTGCCGTCGGTCGCCTTTTCCCAGACCTGGTCCATCGACAGGAGATTGACGAAAAAGTCGTTCGACAATGCCCCCGGCGCATCCGTGAACACGCCATGGTCCGTCCCGCCCGCATTCGCGCCGAGGGCGCGCAGCCCGCCGACCAGCACCGTCATTTCCGGAACCGTAAGGTCGAGCAGGTCCGCCTTGTCAACCAGCATCTCGGCTGGCGTCCGACCGCCCGCATTCGCCGCCACAAAATTGCGGAAACCATCCGCCTGCGGCTCAAGCGGCGCGAAAGAATCGACGTCCGTCTGTTCCTGCGTCGCATCGGCGCGACCGGGCGCGAATGGGACCTCCACGTCGTGCCCTGCGTCTTTCGCCGCCTTTTCGATCGCCGCTGCGCCGCCGAGGACGATCATGTCGGCCATCGAAACCTGCTTGTCGCCGGCCTTTTCGTTGAATGCAGCGCGCACCTCCTCAAGCTTCGCCAGCACCGTCGACAGCGCCGCTGGATCATTGACAGCCCAATCCTTTTGCGGGGCGAGCCGGATGCGCGCCCCATTGGCGCCGCCGCGCTTGTCGCTGTCGCGGTAAGTCGACGCAGACGCCCAGGCCGTACGCACAAGTTCGGACACTGAGAGACCGGATGCGAGAATGTCCTCTTTAAGCTTTTTCGCGTCGCCCTTGCTGATCGGCTTGTAGTCCGGCGCGGCGATCGGATCCTGCCAGATCAGCTGCTCGGCGGGCACCTCCGCGCCGACATAGCGGGCATAGGGACCCATGTCGCGGTGGGTCAGCTTGAACCAGGCGCGCGCAAAGGCGTCCTCGAACTGTTCGGGATTTTCCTGGAAACGCTTGGCGATCGCCCGATAGGACGGGTCCATTTTCAGCGACAGGTCGGTCGTGAACATGATCGGCGCATGGGTCTTGTTCGGGTCGAAGGCGTCCGGCACCAGGTTCGCCGCGGTCGGGTCTTTAGGAATCCACTGGGTCGCGCCGGCCGGGCTTTTCGTCTGCACCCATTCGAAGGCGAAAAGGTTGTCAAGGTACTGCGTCGTAAACGCCGTCGGGTTCGCGGACCAGGCGCCTTCAAGGCCGCTGGTGATCGTGTCCGCGCCCTTGCCGGACCCGCATTCATTCTTCCAGCCGAGCCCCTGTTGCTCGATGCCGGCGGCGGCGGGTTCAGCCCCGACGCAGTTCTCCGGGCTCCTGGCGCCGTGGGCCTTGCCGAACGTGTGTCCGCCGGCGATCAGCGCAACGGTTTCCTCATCGTTCATTGCCATGCGGCCGAATGTCGTGCGGATGTCCTTTGCGGCGGCGATCGGGTCAGGCTTGCCGTTCGGCCCCTCTGGATTGACGTAGATCAGCCCCATCTGGACGGCGGCGAGCGGCCTTTCCAGCTGGCGATCGCCGGAGTAGCGCTTGTCGGCCAGCATCTTTTCTTCCGGACCCCAATAAACAAGCTCCGGCTGCCAGTCGTCCTCGCGGCCGCCGGCGAAGCCGAACGTCTTGAATCCCATGGATTCCATGGCGACGTTGCCCGTCAGGACCATCAGATCGGCCCACGAAATCTTGTTGCCGTATTTCTGCTTGATGGGCCAGAGGAGACGTCGCGCCTTGTCGAGGTTGGCGTTGTCCGGCCAGCTGTCAAGCGGCGAGAACCGCTGCTGGCCGCCGCCGGCGCCGCCGCGGCCGTCTGAGACCCGATAGGTGCCCGCAGAGTGCCACGCCATGCGGATAAAGAATGGTCCGTAATTGCCGTAATCGGCCGGCCACCAGTCGACCGACGTCGTCATGACTTCGGCGATGTCCTTCTTGACGGCGTCGAGATCGAGGGTCGCAAACTCTTCGGCGTAGTTGAAGTCGTCGCCCAGCGGACTTGATTGCGCTTCGTTCTGCCGCAACAGCGTCAGGTCGAGGGAATTAGGCCACCATTCCTGGTTCGTCTTCGGGTCGCCCTGGGCGTTCGCGGGCGCGACGACGGATATCGCCATCGCAAGCGCCGCGAGGGATGGCATCGATTTCTTCAACATTCGTCATTCATCCTTTCGATTTTGGTACTGATCGTACAGAGGTTCGAATACGTGCCTGGCGTCCGAGGCGCGCGGACCCGCAGAAGGCGCTCGACAGCCGCAGACACGAAGCCGGGAGACGAACGCTGCGCGCGGCCACGACGGGCGGCAATGTCGGAGCATGCGACGCAGCAGGCGCGTCGCGCACTGGCATCAGGGGCGCTTTCATTGGCTCCATTGGCATCGGCTGCATTGGCATCAGGAGTAGAGTCTTCCGCCTTTCAGGTTCCAGTCGTGCGCCCGATCGGGGCGCCGCCGCGCGAAAGGTCCACGTCGATCACGCTGCGATCCGCGAGGAATGCGCGCCATAGGCCGTCTGCGGACCATTGCAAAATACGGCGATCCCATCATGGGGCGCAATATGGCAAGCTGGCCCGACGGGCGTTTTGCCATGAATAATTCAGAACCGCAGTATCGATTTTCCTGAAGCGTCGCGGGTTTCGCAACCGCAACATTAGGCGTCGGTGGTCGGCCGTGTACGGAATGGCCGAGGATGAGCCTCCATGGGCCATCGCGGCGTCAGGTTGAGGCGCGGTCGCCAACCCCCTCGGACGCTGCGGCTGGGTTCAGCTGTATCATTCGCAGGTTCAGAACGCCGGCGAGGGTCACCCACGCGAGATAAGGCGCAACGAGGCCCGCCGCGAGCGGCGACAAAGGCGCGAACAGGACCAAAACGGCCGCGATCGTCATCCACAGGAATACGACGTCGACCAGCGCCAGATCCATCCGTCGCAGTCCGAAGAACAACGCTGACCAGGCGAAATTGAAGCACAGGCTGACGCCATAAACGATGAAGGGCAGCGCCACCATGCCGTCGCTAATGGCCGTCGCAGCCGTCCAAGCGATCGCCCCGGCGGCGGCGTTCATCAGGAATAGCGTCGACCAGACGACGGGAAACGCCCAGTTCGGCGGCGTCCAGGCGGGGCGGTTCAACTGCGCGTACCAATGCCCCGGCTTGAACAAGCCGCCGGACGCTGCGGCGATGAAGTTGGCGAGCGCGAATGCGCCGAATGTCGACCAGTCCATGGACGTCTCCGAAGCTCGTCAGGTGCCGGCTGGTTGCGGCTCGCCGGCGGCGCGGACATTGAGCGTCAGCGTCATTTGCCGCCGCAATTCCTTGCCAGGCCGCCGCCCACGCACGAGCGAATATCACGAACACGTATATTGTGAGCCGCAGCGACGGCCGCAACCGAAAGGTTGCAGGGATCAAAGCCGGCGTGCAGTCTTTCTGAACAAGGCTTTCGCCAGCGCCCGTTCAACCGCGGGATCGCGGAAGAACAGGATGATCGCGCCGAAGAGGCCGACATGCATCGCGATGGCGGCGACGCCGGTGAACTGCAGGCGCCACATCGTTCCGACGCCCGCCCACATTGCTGCGACGGCGCCGGCATAGGCGACGCTCCAGCGCGCGCCCATCGGCGCGCCCGCGCGCAAGCCCACCGCTGCAGTGACGCCAAGCGCGAGAACCGCCTTTATCGCAGTCATCGCCTTCAGCAGCCGCGCCAGGTCAGGATCGGCTGCGGCGATTTTCATGGCGGCGTCGCCCTGCGTCATGAAGAGCGCGGCGGCAAGGGACACCGCCGCGACGAGCGCTATCGCGATGCGCCGCGCCGTCGCCACCGACAGCCTCTGCCCGCTGGACGCCGTCAGGCCAGCGTTCGTCAGGCCAGAACCTGTCGCTCTTGCGTATGAGACTGTCATCGGCGGCGCCTCCAGCACGTTTCCGCTCGCAGGATACGCGCTTCTTTGGCTTGAAACAAATTCAGCCGGGCGAACGCCCGGCCGCCGCCGTCGCTCAGACGCGGCTTGCCTCAATCAAGCGGTCGGCGCCGAGGTCCCGAAGTTTCAGGGCGACCTGACGCCCGAGCGTGCGCGGATGATCGATCGGCCCGGTCGCTTCCGCCTCCAGGATTTCCGCTCCATCAAGCGACAGCACGGCGGCCTTGAGCCTCATGGTCGTCGATCGGATTTCTGCAAACCCGGCAATCGGCGAATTGCAGTGTCCGTCTAGGACCCAGAGTATCTCGCGTTCCGCCTCGGCGGACACGCGCGACACCTCGTCGTCGATGGCGCCGAGCGCGGTGCGCGTCGGCCAGTCGCGGGCATGGCATTCCACGGCGACAATGCCCTGCCCGATCGCCGGCAGGATCTCGTCGGGCGAGAACGTATGCGCGACGCGGTCGCCGCGCCCGATCCTCACAAGGCCGTTCTTGGCGCAGACGAGAAGATCCGCAGGCGGCGTTTCGCCGCCGTCCGGCAGCTTTTGCGGCACGCCCTCATCGAGCTTGCGAAGGCGCGTATCCGCGGCGCCGCGATAGTGGATGACTTCCGCCTCGGGAAACAGGCGCTTCAGATAGGCCGCCCGGCGCACCGCGTTCGTCCCGATGCGCAGGCCGGCGGCCTTCGACGCGAGGACGTCCGCGACGTCGAGTCCCGGCCGTACGACGAGTGCGTCTTCCGGCGCTTCGCGGGTCAGATAGGCGGCGACGACAAAGCCGGGGGTCTCTTCATTGCCGGGCATGTCCTTCAGCGAATGCATGGCGCATTCGAGCTCGCCGGCGGTCATGGCCGCGCGGATGTCGGCGACGAAGGCACCGCCCTTGCCGCCGTGGCGATCAAGGCGGCTGACCTGGTCGACGTCGCCGGATGGCTTCATCGCGCAGATTTCGGGGACGACGCCGGCGGCCGCCGCGCGCAACCTTCGGGCGACCTCGTCGGTCTGCGCCATCGCCATGGCGCTTGATCTGGTTCCAATACGCATCGCAGCAAAATTCCCGAGTTGGCGGACAGGATCAAGCGCGAAGCGCGTCGGCGGGGACATGAGTCGGCCATCAACATGATCGCTGCTCAATCCGGGCGGCATCTGAAAGGCGCTGGAGGCGCAAAGGCCGGCCAATCGGCCGACGATAGTGACCTTGATGACGACCCATGCGAAAACAACCTTGTTGGACAGGCCATGCGGGGGAAGGACATGCGATTCGTTCGTTGGGGGCTTTTTGCGCTTTTGTTGGTTCTCGCCGCCGCGGTCTTGTTCGCGGCCGCCCAGTGGACACGGGCTCGGTCGGCCGGCGCGGCCTATGACGGTTCCTTCGACGTCGCCGGCCTGGCCGCCCCCGTCAGCATCCACCGCGACGACAACGCCGTGCCGCACATCGTGGCGGCGAACCCCACGGACGCCTATTTCGCGCTCGGCTTCGCCCACGCCCAGGACCGGCTCTGGCAGATGGACCTCAGCCGCCGATCGCCCCAGGGGCGGCTGGCGGAAATCTTCGGCAACATTGCCCTCGACGCGGACATCTACCATCGCTCCCTTCAGTTCGCGCCAAACGTGGAGGCGAGCTGGGCGGCGATGCCGGCATCCGACAAGGAGAAGCTTGAGGCCTACGCGGACGGCGTGAATGCCTGGATTGCCTCCGACGCGTACCGCCCGCCAGCAGAATATGTCCTCACCCTGACGCGCCCGGAACCATGGGCGCCAACCGACAGCCTGTATGTGCAAAAGGCGATCTGGCTGACCCTCAGCCTCAACCTCCGTACGGAGACGACGCGGGCCCGCCTCGGCGCCAAGGCGTCGGACGCGATTGCGCGGGCGTTCCTGCCGCCATATCCGGCTGAAGGCCATGTGGCGATGGCGTGGCCGGATCTCGCCCGCACGCTCGGCCTGCCGATGGCGCCGGCCGATGGGGCGGAAGATGGCCGTGCGGGCGATCAGGGCGTTGCGAAAATCCTTTCCGCGCCGGACCAGGAAAATTCGAACGACTGGGTCGTCGCCGGATCAAGGACGACATCCGGCGCTCCAATGCTCGCCGACGATCCGCATCTCGCCTTTTCAATGCCCGGCTTCTGGTACCTGGCTCACCTGAAAATTGGCGACCGCAACGTCATTGGCGCGACCATCCCCGGCATTCCCGCGGTCATCGTCGGCCGCAATGACGACATTTCATGGGGCGTCACGAACAACCGCACGGACGTGCAGGATCTCTATCTTGAGCGCGTGAACCCAGAAGACGCGATGCAGTACGCGACGCCTGACGGCTGGGCGCGATTTGACGCCCGCGAGGAGACCATCAAGGTGCGCTTCGGCAAGGACGTTCAGCGCACCTTCCTGCGGTCGCGCCACGGGCCGGTCCTGACCGAGGAGCTGTCGGGCGACTGGTCCGACCCGGCGGTCGTCCGCACTGCGCTGCAATGGACGAGCCTCACCGAGATCGACACGACGATCAGCGCCATGATGAACAATGTCGAACCGGCTACGGTCGACGAATTCGTCGAGGTCCTGCGCGACAAGTATGTAGGCCCGGTGCAGAACCTCGTCTTCGCCCACCGCGACGGCACGACCGGCCTGATGGTCGTCGGCCGCGCGCCGATCCGCGCCGACGGGCACGAAACACGCGGGCTGTCCCCTGCGGACGGCGCGAACGCCGCCAACGACTGGCGGGGCTACATCCCGAAGGAGCTGACGCCGCTCGTCATCAACCCGTCGTCAGGCGCCCTCGTGACGGCGAACGCCAAGGTGACGCCGGACGAATACCCTTACGTCCGGGCAATCGACTTCGCCAATCCGTCGCGCCAGCAACGGATCCAGGACCTGCTCGACGCCACGCCCGCCCACGACGTCGCGTCATTTCAGGCGATCCAGCTCGACGTGGGCACGACAAACGTCGACGCCATCAAATCCATGATGCTGGCGGCGGAACCGTCCGGCGACGCCGAAGCAATGACGATCCGCATCCTGAAGGACTGGGACGGTCGCTGGACCGCCGAGGCCCTGGGCCCGCTTGTCTATGCGACCTGGACGCGCGAGTTTCTCCGTGCGATCGCCGAGGATGACCTTGGCGACGCGTTCGACCGTTTCTTCCGATACGAGCCGGAATTTCTCGCCAGCGTTCTTGAGAACGACCTGACCGAGATTTGCGACGACGCGCGCACCGATGCGATCGAAACCTGCCTGGGCATGCTGAACGAAAGCCTGGCCACGACGGCGACGCTGCTGAACGAGGCGAACGGCGCGGCCCTTTCGAGGCCCTGGGGCGAGGTCTACGTGGCGGAACACCCGCACCTTGGGCTTGCCGCGTTCCCGGTGATCGGCCCGATCCTCTCCCGCGAGACGCCGCGCGCGAGCGGCCCCGACGCGCCGAACGTCGGCTATTTCGACTACGCCGAACTGCCGGCGCGCGCCGTTGGCGGCGGCGGTCCGAGCCTCAGGATGGTGTTCGACATGTCCGATATGGCGGCGTCGTGGTTCGCCCTGCCGAACGGACAGTCAGGGCACTTCACGTCTCCGCACTATGACGACTTGCAGCGCAAATGGCTCGCCGGCGACTATTTCCGCATCGAGACTGATATTGACGCGATCGGAACGGCCCAGGTGATTGACCTGACGCCGGCGCCATAGCCAACAAAGCGCCGGCCAAAGAGGCCGCATTCGCCTTTGCAGGATCGCGCCTCGCGGCCCGGCCCCTGGCAATCTAATCCTTCGCTGCCTAGTCCTTCGCGATGCCCCGACGGATCGACAGGACCCCTGTGCGGGCGACGTCGGACAGCCCAAGCGGCCGCATGAGGTCGATGAAGGCGTTGACCTTTTCTCGCGCGCCGGTCACTTCGAACACGAACGATGAATGGGTGATGTCGACAGCGCGGGCCCGGAAGATCTCCGCCATGCGCATCGCTTCGACCCGGTGATCGCCTTCGCCTACGACCTTGACCAGCGCAAGCTCCCGCTGCAGCGCGTCTTCCTCGGCGGAGACGTCAACGACTCGCCGCACCGGGATCAATCGTCCCAGTTGCAGCTTGATCTGCTCGAGCGTCGACTGTGCGCCGCGGGTGACGATGGTGATCCGCGAGCGGTGCCGCTTCACGTCGGTTTCCGCCACCGTCAGGCTCTCGATATTGTACCCCCGCGCTGAGAAAAGCCCGACCACCCGGGCCAGCGCGCCCGGCTCATTGTCGACGATGATGGCGAGCACGCATTCCGAGGCCTCCTCCGCGGGACCGGCGACCGGATAGACCGACTGAGAGGGGTTGAGGCTCATACGAGCTTGCGTCCCTCGGCGCCGATTTCCTCGCCCGTCACCGCGCCGCCAAGCAGCATCTCATGGTGCGCGGCGCCTGACGGGATCATCGGGAAGACGTTTTCCTCCGCAGTGACGACGCAATCAAACAGCGCCGGACCTGGCGCGTCGATCATCGCGATGATCTTTTCATCGAGTTCATCAGGATGCGTCGCTCGGAAACCGTAGCCGCCATAGGCTTCTGCGAGCTTCACGAAATCGGGCAGCGCATCGGAATAGGAATGGGCGTAACGCCGTTCGTGCAGAAGCTCCTGCCACTGGCGCACCATGCCGAGATAACTGTTGTTCAGGATAAAGATTTTCACCGGCAGGCCGAACTGAACCGCCGTCGACATTTCCTGCATGGTCATCTGCACCGAGCCGTCGCCGGCAATGTCGACGACGAGCGCGTCCGGATGCGCGACCTGGACGCCGATCGCGGCGGGCAGACCGTAGCCCATGGTGCCGAGGCCGCCCGAGGTCATCCAGCGGTTCGGCTCGTCGAAATGGAAGTGCTGGGCGGCCCACATCTGGTGCTGGCCGACCTCCGTCGTGACATAGACATCGCGATCCCGCGTCAGCTGGTACAGCCGTTCAATCGCGTGTTGCGGCTTGATCGCATCGGACGAGCGGGCGTACGCGAACGACTTCACCTCGCGCCATGCCTCTATCCGGGCGCGCCAGTCATCGAGGCGGCCTTCCTCCGGCGCCTCCGCCGATGCGCGCGACTCCCATTCGGCCAGCAGGGCGCGAAGCGCTTCGCCGGCATCGCCGATGATGGCGATATCGACAGGCACGTTCTTGTTTACCGAGGACGGATCAATGTCGATATGGATCTTCCGCGACGCCGGCGAGAACGCATCAAGGCGTCCTGTCACCCGGTCGTCGAACCGCGCGCCGACGCAGATCATCAGGTCGCAGTCGTGCATCGCGTTGTTGGCTTCATAGCTGCCATGCATGCCCAGCATGCCGAGCCATTGCGGGTCGGACGCAGGGTACGCGCCAAGGCCCATCAGCGTCGAGGTGATCGGGAAGCCGGTTGCGCGCACCAGCGCCCGCAGGCCGTCGCTTGCGCCCTTTCCGGCATTGATGACCCCGCCGCCGGTATAGAAAACCGGCCGGCGCGCGCGGCGCATTAGGTCGACGGCCGTCTCGACGTCGCTCGCGCGGATTTCCGCCTTGACGCCCGCTTCCCGCAGGACCGCGTCAGCCTTCGAGACGTACGGCGCCTCCTCAAACTGCACGTCCTTCGGAATGTCGATCAGCACCGGGCCGGGCCGGCCCTCCGCCGCGACGTGAAACGCCTCATGAACGATGGTCGGCAGGCGCTGCGCCGACGGCACAAGGTAATTATGCTTCGTGCACGCCCTTGTTATGCCCACGGTGTCGCACTCCTGAAAGGCGTCGGTGCCGATCAGCTTGCGCGCCACCTGCCCGGAAATGCAGACGACGGGAATGGAATCGAGCAGCGCGTCGGCAAGGCCGGTGACCGCGTTCGTGGCCCCTGGCCCCGAGGTGACCAGCGCGACGCCAGGCTTGCCGGTCGACCGGGCATAGCCTTCAGCCATGTGGAGGGCGCCCTGTTCGTGCCGCACAAGAATGTGCCGGATCGACGTGCGCCGATGCAGCGCGTCGTAGATCGGCAGCACTGCCCCGCCGGGATAGCCGAAGATCACTTCGACGCCCTGCTCCTCAAGCGCATCGAGAAGCAGTTCCGCTCCGGCCTTGACGAGCCGGGAGGACCCGGCCGCCGGCTTCGCCGCCGCTGACGCCGATGCGGATTTTTCCGCCGGCGCCGCCTTCGCGTCCGTCGCGCTCATTGCCGTCACTCCGCGCTGCTGTTGCCGCCCTTCAGCCAGGCCATTCGTTCCCGGAGATCCTTGCCGACCTTCTCTATCGGATGGTTAAGATCTGCTTCTAGCATCTTTTCATACCGGACCTTGCCGGTCTGGTTCTCGATGATCCAGTTCTGGGCGAACACGCCGGTCTGGATATCCTTCAGGACGCCGCGCATCCGCTCGCGCGCCGCATCGTCGATGACCCGCGGTCCGGAAACAAGATCGCCGTACTTTGCGGTTTCGGAGATGAATTCGTGCATCTTCGCGAGGCCGCCTTCGTACAGCAGGTCGACGATAAGCTTCAGCTCGTGCAGGCACTCATAGTACGCGACTTCGGGCGCATAGCCGGCGTCGGTCAGGGTCTCAAAGCCTGCGAGGATCAGCTCAGTCGCGCCGCCGCACAGCACCGCCTGCTCGCCGAAAAGATCCGTCTCCGTTTCTTCCCGGAAAGTCGTCTCGATCGCGCCCGCCGCGGTGCCGCCGATCGCCCGCGCATACGAGAGCGCCCGTTCTCGCGCCGCGCCGGTCGCGTCCTGGTGCACGGCGAACAGGCAGGGCACGCCGCGGCCGCGCTCGTACTCGCGGCGGACGAGATCGCCCGGCCCCTTTGGCGCGACCATGATGACGTCAATGTCCTTCGGCGGCTTGACCCGTCCGTAAAGGATCGTAAAGCCGTGCGCGAACGACAAGGCGTCGCCCGGCGCGAGGTTCGGCTCAATTTCCTCCTTGTACAATGTTTCGTGGCTCATATCCGGCGTCAGGATGACGATGGTGCGCGCCGCCTTCGCCGCATCGGCGATCGGCGCGGTCTTCAGGCCGTCCGCCTTGGCCTTGCGATCGCCCGCGCCGCCCGGCCGCACGCCGACGATCACGTCGCACCCGGAATTGGCTAGGTTCAAGGCATGGGCCCGCCCCTGGCTGCCATAACCGATAATGGCCACGGGCCCGTCCTTCATGGCGTCCGGATTGGCGTCGTCGTCGGTGTAGATTTTCATCGGTCATTCCTTCGTTTGGTCCGGTTCGGCCCGCTGGGGGCGTTGTCAGAAATGAAAAAACCCGCTTTCCGGTGGGAAGCGGGCTTGGCGGTCGTGCTGTTCCTGGCCAGCTAGCGAACGTCCTCCCCCGCGTCCCCGATAAGGACGCGCAAGACGAGCACTACGACGACGCCAAGGCTCGGCACGCCGGATTCAGAGCGCCTGGCGCTAATATCGTCGATTTCGTTGTCGCGGATGAGCATTTTATGTCTCAGGATGCTGCGATTGCGAGACTTTGGCGCGAACTTTCACGAAAGACAACCCACCGCCAAGGAAAACGATCATTCCGTCAGCACGAGGTCGTCGCGGTCGATGACGGCGTCCCGGCGGCGGTAGCCAAGCGCTGCGGCGACCTCTGATGAGGCAAGCCCAGCGACGCGGCGGAGATCATCGGCGTCAAAGGCGACAAGGCCCTTGGCGATCCGCGCCCCTTCCGGCCCCTCGACGACGACGACGTCTCCAAGCTGGAACGCGCCTTCGACGGCGACGACCCCTACCGGGAGCAGGCTCGCGCCCGCTTTCAGCGCGGCGACAGCCCCGGCGTCGATGCGGATCGCCCCGCCCGAGCGCTGCAGATTGCGGATCCACGTCTTGCGCGCCGCCTCCACGGAGCCGTCGGCGCAGAACAGCGTCGCCCGACCGCCGCCATCAATTCGCGCGAAAGGCCGCCCTTCGCCTCTGGCGACGACGGTCGCGCAACCGGCCGCCCGGACGATCTTCGCCGCAGCCAGCTTGGTCGCCATGCCGCCCGCCCCTTCGCCGGCGTCCTTGCGGGTGCCGCCAGCCATCGCCTCGACGGCGGCGTCAATGGTCTCGACAACGCTCAGGAACTCAGCGTCCGGATCGGCATTCGGGTCGCGGGCATATAGTCCGTCCACGTCTGAAAGAATGACGAGCAGGTCAGCGCCGGCGAGCTCAGCGACGTGCGCGGCAAGACGGTCATTGTCGCCATACCGGATCTCGCTCGTCGCGAGCGTATCGTTCTCGTTGATGACGGGCACCGCGCCATCATCGAGGAGCGCGGCGAGCGTGGCCCGTGCGTTCAGGTAGCGTCGACGATGGGTCGTGTCGTCGAGGGTAAGCAGCATCTGGCCAACGGGCGCGTCGTGAGGCGCGAACGCCCTCGCCCAGGCGTCGATCAGCCGCGCCTGGCCGACGGCGGACGCCGCCTGCTTTTGCTCAAGCCGCATCGGCCCGCCGCGACCGAGCATCCGGCGGCCGATCGCCACGGCGCCGGAACTGACGACGAGGACCTGCTTGCCGGTCCGGCGCATGGCGGCGATGTCCGTCGCGAGGCCGTCGAGCCATTCGTCGTTTGGCCGCCCGTCCGCGCCGACGATCAGCGACGAGCCGACCTTGATGACGATCCGCCGTGCGGCAACGATGGCGGCCGCGGCGGATGGCGCCCTTTTCATGGACGCGCGCCGGACGATAAACTCCGTTCCCTGATAATTTCGCCGACGTCCGCAAGCGCGGCTTCGACGGTGGGCGCGCGGCCCGCGCCCCGTCCGCGGCAGACGAGGAGTCCGCCGGCGGTCTCAACCCGCAAGGCGTTCTGCTCGCCAAACAGGCTCATCATGAACGGATCGCCATCGACCTTCTCGTAGCGCACCTCCACATGGGCGCCGTCGCCGCGCCGTGAGATCCTGGCAACCTGCCGCCAGACGCCGCCTTCCCGCGCAAATCCATCCGCTTTTGGACCATCAAGCGCCTCGATGTCGGTCGTTACGGCCGCCGGATCGGCGCCATAGGCCGCATAGGCCAGGATCTTGCCCTTGGCGCGGGCGTCATCGCCGGAAAGGTCTGCGCTCGGATCGGCCTCGGCGAAGCCGGCCGCCTGCGCGGCCGCCAGCGCGGCATCGAAACTGGCGCCGGCGGCGACCTGGGACAGGATGAAATTCACCGTGCCGTTCAGCACGGCATGGATGTCGCCGACGCCGCCGATCGCCGCTGCGCGGCGGGCGGTCTCGAGCATCGGCGCGCCGCCGCCGACGGAGGGCGAATAGCCAAGGCGGGCGTTGTTCGCCTTCGCCAGCGCCTCAAGCCGCGGCAGGTCATCGCAAATCGCCTGCTTGTTCGCCGTCGCCACGGAAATGCCGCGGGCGAGCGCCGCTTCGATCAGCTCAAGCCCTGCCGCGCCGCTCGACATTGCGTCGATGATGACCTCGGGGCGGGAGTCCAGGAAGGCGCCGATGTCGGTCGTGATCTTGGACGGGTCGATCTGCCGGTGGCGCGGCTTCCCGGCGTCGCTGACCAGCGTCGCGGCCAGTTCGTACCGGGAGGGTTCGAAGATAATGCGCAGGGCGGCGCCTTCCCCCACGACGCCAAGGCCGGCGACGCCGATCCGCACAGGCGCCGGCGTTGGCGCCGGCCGCGGCGGCGCCCCGGTTGGACCGATCACCGTGCCGTCGTTCGCCGCCGGCGCGATCAGGCGCAGCGCGACCTCGCGCCGCTCCGCATAGGATAGCGCCTTTGGCTGGATCGGATCGCCGGCGAGCGCGCGCGCGCCAGCCCAGGTCACTGAATCGAAACGTTTCGCATCCGGGGCCGGCATGCGCTCCGGGGTCAGCGGATCGCGATCGAACAGGCCGCCGACGCGCGTCAGGAACGTCGCCTCCCCGGCGCCCAGCGCATCAGCCAAAACGATCGCTGTCAGGTCGGCGCCGCCGCGGCCAAGCAGGACAAGCCCGCCGTCCGGGCCGACGGCGACATAGCCCGGCGCAATGACGACTTCGGCGTGCTGAAGCGCCGCCATGACCCCTGCCGGATCGACGCCGGTAGGCCAGGCGTCGTCGAACGGACCGCTCGCGGAAAGGCGCAGTTCCTTCGCCTCAAGAACGTCCGCGGCGATGCCGCTGTGGTCGCAGGCGATCGCCAGCGCGTAGGCGGCGCGCGCCTCGCCAAGGGCGATGAACCCGGCGGCATGGCGGCTGGAAAGGCCCGCGCCGATCTCCGCGGCGTCAGCGGCAAGGCGCTCGGTTTCGTCATCGAGCGCCGACACGATCGCAACGACCTTCCGGCCGTCGCGTACATGGCGATAGACCTCGCTGACAGCGCGCGGCAGGTCGCTCCGCCGGCGCAGTACGGACGACGCAAACTTCAGGACGACCGGCGTCGAATGGTTCACCGTCGATGCCCCCTTTGCTGCCCCTGATCCCTGCCGGCGACGCCGCCTGCCAGACCACCATCGGCGCCCGTCGCCATCCTCTCAAAGGCGGCGAAAAGGTCAACCGCGCGGCGAGGCCAGATTGTGAGGCCAGATTGTCAGGCGAGGTTATCAGTCGCGATGTTTATCCGTTAACCAATCTTTCCGCCGGAGCCGCGGCGGCGTCGAGCGCATCTTCAAGGTCGGCGAGCAGGTCGTCAGCGTGCTCCAGCCCGACCGAAAAGCGCACGAGCCGGTCGGAAATGCCCGCGGTGGCGCGCGCCTCCGGCGTCATCGCCGCGTGGGTCATCGTTGCCGGGCAGCACACAAGGCTCTCGAAGCCGCCGAGGGATTCCGCAACGTTGAAAATACGCAGCGCCCGGAGAAACGAGAGCGTGTCGACGTCCGCGCGGAGCTCTGCCGACAGCATCGCGCCAAAACCACGCTGCTGGCGGGCGGCGAGTTCATGGCCCTTGTGGCTCGAAAGGCCGGGATAATAAACCCGCGCGACGCGGTCGTCCGCGGCGAGGCTCTCCGCGACGATCCCGGCGGTCGCCTGCTGCCGCTCGATCCGGGCAAACAGGGTGCGTGCGCCGCGCAAGGTGAGATAGCTGTCGAAGGGGCTGCCGGTAACGCCGGTGCAGTTCGCCCACCATGCGAGTTCCGCGCCGAGTTCGGCGTCCTTCGCAAGCGCTGCGCCGCCGACGACGTCGCTGTGACCGTTGAGGTACTTCGTCGTCGAATGAATGACCACGTCGCAACCAAGCGCAAGCGGGTTCTGCAAGGCGGGCGACAGGAACGTGTTGTCCGCCACGACGATCGCGCCTGCCCGGTGGGCCCGCGCCGTCACGTCTTCAATATCGGTAATGCGGAGCAGCGGGTTGCTCGGCGTTTCGATAAGCACGAGCCGCGCCGGCCGCGCGAATGCCGCGTCAAGCGCCGCCGGATCGGTCTGGTCGATCCAGTCGACCTCGAAGTGCCCAAGGGCGGCGCGGGACCGCAACAGACGGTGGGTGCCGCCATAACAGTCATGGGGCGCGATGATCCGCTCGCCCGGCTTGACGAGGCAGAGCGGCAGATTGACCGCAGCCATGCCGGTCGCCGTCACGACGCCCGCAGCGGCGCCCTCAAGTTCCGCCAGCGCGGCCTCAAGCGCGGCGCGCGTCGGATTGCCGGACCGGGCATAGTCATAGTCGGGCTTTTCCGCAGGGTCGTCCCAGGCATAGGTCGCCGACAGGAACAGCGGCGGCGCGGCGGGCCGCGCCCGTCCTGCGGGCGCGCCGACGGCGGCTGCGGCAAGGGCGGTTTGCGCATGGCGCGCCGGCCGCGGGCGCCGGTGCGGCGACGAAAACGGAATGGGGCCGTCAAAGCTCATTGGTGCGCATCCTTTCCCAGCCAGTCGCCCAGAAGCGGGCCTATCCGGTCGGTTTCCTTCAGAAATCCATCGTGTCCGTAAACGGATGAAATCACGTCGAGGCGCGCCGGGCCGCCAAGCGCTTCGGCGAAGCGGCGGACATCGCCGATCGCGACAAGCTGGTCCTCCTCGACGGCGACTAGCTGGGTCGGCGCGCAGATCGTCGCCGCATCGACAAGGTGACGGTCGATGGCGGCCGACAGGGAATGGTAGCGGCGCGGATCAACGGCGGCGCCGTACTTGCGCCCGTGATGGTCGAGATAACTGTCGAGGACATAGGGGTCTTCGAACCGGACATTGAATTCAGCCGACGTACGATAGGTGGCGATCGCCAGCTCCCGCGCGATAGCGGTCGCTTCATCTCCCCGCCCCGACGCGAGGCCGAGCTCGAGAATCCGACGCTGTGCTCGGCGCAGCGCCCGACCCATCGGGCTCGGCCGGTCCGCCGCGCACAGGACCGACAGGCGCGCCACGAAACTCGGATAGGCGGACGCCATGGCCAGCGCGACCATGCCCCCGAACGAGGCGCCAACCGCGGCATGGAGACGCTCAACGCCGAAACGGCGCAACGCCTTCACGTACTGCCGGGCGAAGTCGCCCGGCGAGAGGTCGACGAGACCCTTCGGCGCGGTCGGAAAATAGTCCGCGGTCCAGACCGCAAAGCGCGTCGTGTCAATCGGCGCAGCCGGCCCCACGATCGCCGGCCACCAGCCGGGATCGCCGGGCGCTGACGCCGCCCCACGCCCGGCAGATATGCCGCCAAGCACGAGGATCGCCGGCGCGTCCGCCGGCCCTGTCCGGCGCAACCGCACGCCCGAATCGCCGATCGACCCGCCGTGCACGGCAAGAAAATCATCGCTGAACGGGGCTTCGAACTCTTCGAACGTCGCCGGCTGAGGCCGCAACCGCACGACCGTCGCCCCGCCGGTTCCCGGCCGGAAACGGCCGATCTCCGGCGACCCGGCCGCACCACTCTCCCCGCCCGCACCAGTGTCGAACTGTACCGCTTCCGCCGCCAAATACGTCATCAACCGCTCCTTGAGCGCCGATGCATTGACAGAACTTGCGGGAATGAGCCTGGGCGTAAGGAGGAGAAGCTAATGCCAACAGCGGCCAAGCCGCCTTTGCCGATCTCCCCTTCGCTTTAGCGTCATTTATAAAGCGCCCGCAAGCTGAAGGGTTCAAATCGGCGCTGGGGAAAGGGTGGCTCAGGACGCGCCGGATTGTCAACGAGTTTTTTTTCGCGCCGTTCCGGGGCATTTCGAATTGAATGTTTTGCGTTTGCCCGATGCGCGCTTTCGCATTGCCTGTGATAGAGCCGTGCCGGGAGATTATGAACATGCGCGATTATCTGAACTTCTACGTCAACGGCGCCTGGACCCCAAGCAGCGGCCAGGCGTCGGGCGATGCGACGCTTGACGTTATCGATCCGTCAACCGAACGACCCTTCGCGCGAATCGCCGTTGGCGCGCAAGCCGACGTCGACGCGGCGGTCGCCGCCGCCCGGCGCGCGTTCCCCGCGTTTGCGGCGTCCACAGTCGCCGATCGAATGCTCCTCCTTGGACGGATCATCGAAGCCTACAAGGCGCGGCTTGGCGATCTTGCCGAGGCGGTCCGGCTTGAAATGGGGGCCCCGGCGCGCCTCGCCGGAAACGCGCAGGCGCCGGCCGGCCTCGCCCATCTCGCCACCGCGCAGGCCCTGCTCGACCGGTTCCCTTTCGTTGAAGACCATGACGGATATTCGATCCGTCGCGAGCCAATCGGCGTCGTCGCCATGGTCACGCCGTGGAACTGGCCCTTGAACCAGATCGCCTGCAAGGTCGCGCCGGCGATCGCCGCGGGCTGCACGATGGTGTTGAAGCCGTCGGAAATCGCGCCCGTTTCGGCGATGATCTTTGCCGAGATCATGGACGCCGCGGGAACGCCGCCGGGCGTCTTCAACCTCGTCAACGGCGACGGCCCGACGGTCGGGGCCGCGCTCGCGCGCCATCCGGACGTCGACATGGTCTCCTTCACCGGCTCGACGCGCGCCGGCGTCGAGGTCGCCATCGGCGCCGCGCCGACGGTAAAGCGCGTCGCCCAGGAACTTGGGGGCAAATCGCCGAACATCCTCCTCGACGACGTCGACTTCGCCCGGGCCGTGCCGGCCGCCGTGCACCGCTGCATGAACAATTCCGGGCAGTCGTGCAACGCGCCGACGCGCCTTCTTGTGCCGCGCGCAAGGGCCGCGGACGTCGCCGATATCGCCGCCGCGACCGCCAACTCGATCGTCGTCGGTCCGCCATCGGACGATGGCGTCGGCATCGGGCCGGTCGTTAGCGAGCGACAGTGGACGCGGATACAGGAGCTGATCGAATCGGGGATGCGCGAAAGCGCGCGGCTGGCGGCGGGGGGACCGGGACGGCCCCAGGGCCTGAACGCCGGCTACTATGTGCGCCCGACCGTCTTTGCCGACGTCAACAATGAAATGACGATCGCGCGCGAGGAAATCTTCGGGCCGGTCCTTGTCATTATCCCTTATACTGATGATAATGACGCGATCCGGATCGCCAATGATACGCCCTATGGCCTCTCCGCCTACGTCAGCGGCGGCGACGCGGACCGGGTTGAAAAAATCGTCGCCGGCGTGCGCGCGGGCCAGGTCCATGTCAATGGCGGCGGCACCAGTTTCGAAGCGCCATTCGGCGGCTACAAGGCATCCGGCAACGGGCGCGAATGGGGCGTTCACGGCATGTCCGAATTTCTGGAAACAAAGGCCGTCATCGCCGCCTGATGCGCGCAGGCCGGCCTTGGCGCGGCAGTCGGCGCTTTCAACGCCCTAGAGGAATGTCAATGCGCCTTCTGCATGCGTTCTCGACCTTCGCGATCGGCGGCTCGCAGATGCGGTTCGCCCGCCTTGCGAATGCACTGGGACCGGAATATCAGCACGAGGTCGTCGCCATGGACGCGGCGACAAACGGCTTTCCCGCCGCCGGGCTTGTGGACGCCAATGTCGGCTTTGCGACCCGTGACATCGCCGTACGCAAGTCGCGCGGCTTCAGCCTCTTAAACCTGCGCACGTTTCGCCAGAGCCTCGATGCGTCCCGCCCGGATCTTCTGCTTACCTATAATTTTGGCGCGATCGAATGGTCGCTCGCCAATCGGCTCGGCCGCTGGATCCCTCACGTCCATTTCGAAGACGGCTTTGGCCCGGATGAGAACGCCAGCCGGCAGTTGCCTCGCCGGATCGCCGCCCGACGCATCGCCATCGGCGCGCGCTCGCGCATCGTCACGCCGGCGAAGGGACTTGCCGACCTGATCGTCGAGCGCTGGGGATTTGCGCGCGCCCAGGTGTCGCTGTTGCCAAACGGCGTTGACGTCGAGGCGTTCGCCGCGCCGCCCGACCGTCGCGAGTTGCGCCGGAACCCTGACGACATCATCGTCGGCACGATCGGCGCCTTGCGGCCCGAAAAAAATTACGGCCGGCTGATCGCCGCGGTCGCGGCCATGCAGGACGCGATCCCGGTTCGGCTCATCATTGTCGGCGACGGACCCGAGGCGGCATCGCTGAAGGCGGCGGCCCGAATGGCCGGCGCCGCCGATTGCGTCGAATTCGTTGGGGCGCGAACGGATACGGCGGCCTTTTATGCAGGCTTCGACATCTTCGCCCTGTCGTCCGATACCGAACAGATGCCGCTCAGCGTTCTTGAGGCGATGGCCGCCGGCCGACCGATACTGTCGACAGACGTGGGCGATGTCCGCGCGATGACGGACCCGGCGAACGGCCCGTTCATCACCCCGCTCGGCGACGAGGAGGCCTATGCCGGCGCACTGCGGCGGCTGGCCCTCGACGACGACCTCCGCTTGCGGATCGGCGCGGCGAACCGGGCAAAGGCCCGCGCCGACTTCAGCGCCGATGCAATGATCGCGCAATACGACAGGTTGTTTCGCGAACTCGCCGCCGGCGGTCAGGCGTCGGCAGGCGCGTAGTCGCCGGCGTCGGCGCGAAGCTGGACGATGTCGCCGACACGGACAAGACGCCCGGTCACGCGGGCCGGTTCGGCGACCAGCGGCAGGATCGCATCGCCCATCGGGCCGCCGTCCGCGTTGGTCATCAACAGCACCGCTTCGCGGCCGTCGGGCGTGCGCGCCCAGAACGACGGCGGGATGCCGCCGCGGATGCAAAGGCTCGCGCACGCCTTGTGGGTGCGACCGCGCGCCGGCTTCATGACGCCGAAGAAGCACTTGGAGTCCATGATCATGCCGGCAAGGGACACAGGCCCGAGGTCTTCTTCCGCGGGCGCGGCAAGCGCTGGCGACGGCGGCGCGTCAAGCTGCGCGATCCAGTCCTGATGGGCGAGCGGCACCTCGAGCGCCCGCCGGGGCCCGCGCTCGATCAGAACGCCGCTTGCGCGCACGGCCTCGCCGGCGAAGGCGTCGAGGGCCAGGGCGCTTGTGCATTTGCCTTCGGCGATCACCAGAATCGTCCGCATGCCGAATGGCGCAGCAGGGTCGGCGATGCGCAGCATCGGGTACGGGGTCCGCGAGAATACGCCTTCGACCTCATGAGTCGCGCCCGTCAGCCAGGCGCCGGCGCCCGGATCGTCGAGCGCGGCGGCAAGCGCGTAGCCGGCGCCGCCGACGCCGGCGAGGCCGAGCGGCAGCGCGGCCACCAGAAACCTGCGGTCCACGGCCGGCGCCCGCGCCCAGCCAATGAACATGTCGCGCTCGTCCGGCGACGAAATAATCCCGCGATTCAGGGTCATGGCGCGGCGTCCCCGTTGTACCCACCGACGATCGCGCCGCCGATGGCAACAGTCGCTCCCTCCCGTCCGAGCGGATTGGGCCGGGCGCTGACGAACAGCACGCCGCTTTCAAGACGCAGATCATGGGTCGCGATCCGCTCGGAAAACGGCGCCGGCGACACGCCATTGCGCGGACTGTACTGCCAGCCGTGCCAGGGACAGGTGATCAGCCCGTCGATCAGCGCGCCTTCGCCGAGGGGCCCGTTCTGGTGACGACAGGCGTTCTGCACCGCATAGAGCGACCGGCCGTCGCGAAAGATTGCGACCCGGTCGCCGCGCGGCAGGGGCGCTATCACCGCGCAACCATCAGGGATGCGCGTCGGGTCGCCGATCTCAATCCAGTCCCGGCCAAACGGCCCCTTGCGTCCGCTCATCGCGCCGTCCTTGCGCCATTCGGCGAGCCCGCTCGCAACGTGCAGGCCCGCGAGGCCGGTGAACGAGCCATAGACGAGCGCCGGCGCCAGCGGGCCGGCTTCGGTCGCAAGATAGCCATAGGCGACGTGCAGGACGATCAATCCGTAGGCAATGTAAACGCCCATGTGGATCGCCTTCCAGACCGGCGCGCCAAGATGGTTCAGGAAGAAGTCGTGGCTTGTGGAGGCCATCACGAACAGGATCGCGAACGCGGCGAGGCCAAGTAGCTCAAACGGAACGCCGGGGAACGGGTCCCCCGGCTGTCCGGAAACGATCAGCGAAACGAGCGGATTGAGCGGGCCGCCGCCATGGTACCACAGAGTCGCCAGCCCGAAGTGAGCGAGCGCGATCAGGAAAGTGAAGACGCCGAGATGGCGACGGTTATAGAGCAGCGGCAGGAACCGGCGACTGAGGCGCGCTAGCGGGCCGATCGCAAGGATGATTGTCAGGAATACGAACGCCGCCGAGCCGAGCGCCCGGATCGCCAGCACCACTGGGTCCGCGGCATGGCCGCTCGGGTGAGGGGCGAGGCCGACAAAAAAGAACGCGCCTAAGAACGCGACGCCGGCAATTACGACGTAGGCGTCATAGACAAGCTTGTTCCCGTTCCACTGGATCGCCTGGTACTTGTGGCCCATCAGGGGGTCTCCCCGAAGATGTCCGCCGGCGCGGCGCGGTTCGCTGCGGCCAGCGCGTCGGCGGCGGGCGGCGCCGGCGCAAGCGCCACGACGCCATAGGCGACGACCATGGAGACGCCTAGCCAGAGGAATGGATGCAGTCGGCGGTGGGCGCGTTTCATACCGTGCCCCCGGGAGACGCGGGGAGAGCGCGCGCGTGATCGTCGTCGCTCGCCTCGTCGACCTTCGCGCCGGCAATCTGCCGCAGGGCCAGCAGCGGCCAGACCGCAGCCGCGCCGGGCAGCGCGATCAGCCGGAACCAGGCGCTCGCCCCATCTGCCGCAGCGTCGAGCCTGCGCGCGCCAACAAGGAGGTAAAAGCCGCCAACGATGACGCCGACAAGCAGGTAGGCGCCGACGCCGATCCACAGCGCAATCGCCGTTGAAATGTCCATGCGCCGCCCCACCCGGTTTCCGCTCGTCGCCGAGGCGCGCATATTGCCCGCAACCCGGCCGCGTCGCCAAGGGCGTGGGCGGCTGACAGGCAAAATGTGATCGAAGAAACGCGGCGGTCTACCCGCGCCGCGGACGTTCGAAGATCGTGCAGGCCGATCCCTTGTAGTCGACCGCGTAGGCCGCGGCGAAGCCGGCCTTTTCCGCAACCCTGATCGACGGCGCGTTGCGCACGTCGATCAGGCAGCAGCAGCGGGCCGCGGCAATGTTTTCATCCGCCCAGGCGGCCATCCGCGCGACCGCCTCGGAGGCGACGCCCCGCCGGCGCGCGCCGAGCGTCACCGCCCAGCTGAACTCGGGCATGTGGTCATGGGAAGGGGCGAGGTCGCGATTGAAATCCGAAACGCCAACTTCGCCCAGATACTCGCCCGTTTCACGGTCGATGATCCCTAGCGGGCCGCGCCCGTGCAGGACCCAGAATCCGAAACCGCGAGTGAACTTGCCCCACGCCTCCTCCCGCGTCAGCGGCCTCAGGCCGCTTTCGACGCCGACATTGATCGTGTTCCACATCTCAAGGTTCGCCGGAAAGTCCTCCAGCCGGTGAGGCCTGAGGACAAACCTCTCAGTCATCAGGGTCGGCGGTTCAGCCCAGCTCGCCCGTCCGCCGTCCATCACCCGCCCTTCGCCTTTTCCGCAGCGATCCAGGCATCGATCCGCTGGCGGAGGATATCCATCGGGACGCCGCCGGCGGACAGCGCCGCGTCGTGGAACGCGCGCACGTCAAAGTCGTCGCCGAGCGCCTCTTCCGCTTTCGCCCGTGTTTCGAGGAAGGTCAGTTCGCCAATTTTGTAGGCGAGCGCCTGGCCCGGCCAGGCGATGTAGCGATCGATTTCGACCTGTACGTTGCGCATCGAGAGCGCCGTATTGCCAGCAAGGTAATCCATCGCCTGCTGGCGGGTCCACCCTTGCGAATGCAGGCCGGTGTCGATGACCAGCCGGGCCGCGCGCCACATCTCGAACGACAGACGCCCGAAATGGTCATAAGGCGTCTTGTAGATGTCCATTTCGAGGCCGAGCTTTTCGGAATAAAGCCCCCACCCCTCGCCGAACGCGTGCGGATAAAAGTCCTGCCGGAAAGTGGGCACGTTCTCCAGCTCCGCCGAAAGGGCGTTTTGCAGGTGATGGCCCGGCACCGCCTCGTGCAGGCTCAGCGCCGGATATTCGTAAAGCGGGCGCTGCTTAAGGTCGTAGATATTGACCCAGTACTGGCCGCCTCGATCGGAATCGAGGGCGGCCCCGACATAGCGGCCGCTGGTGTAGTTCGGCGCGATTTCGTCCGGGACGGGCTCGACCGAATAGGGCTGGCGCGGCAGCTTGCCGAACAGCGACGGCAGCTTGCCGTCAATGTCCTTTGATATCCACGCCGCCTCTTTCAGGAGCTCTTCGGGCGTCTCGGCGTAAAACTGGTCGTCGGTACGCAGGAAATTCTGGAATTCCGCAAACGTCCCTTTGAATCCCGCATCCTTGATGACTCCGTCCATTTCCTTCCGTATACGGGCGACTTCTTTCAGTCCGAGCTGGTGAATTGCATCCGGCGTAGCGTCATCGCGCGTAGTGTAGTAGCGCACGAGCGCGGCGTAATGCCCGGCGCCGTCCGTGGTTGAACTGACGCCGACGACGGGGCGCGCAGCCGGCAGGTATTCCTCCTGCATGAATGTCAGAAGGGCGCGATAGGCGGGCAGGACTTTTTCGGCGAGGATCTTCTCTCCCTCACGCCGCACCGCTGCGCCCTTGCGCGCGCCAAGCGCGGCGTCGACGTTCTCAAGCGGCTCATGGAGCGGGTGAGCGGCCGGCGCATCGACGACGAGAGCCTCGAATGACGGCATGATCCCCGCCATGATCTCGGCCGGCTGGGTGTAGCCTTCGGCGATGCCGACGCGCATGTTCGCGATCTGCTGGTCAATCCATTCCGGCAACGCGGCCATACGGTCGAGATAGCGGCGATAGTCCGCCTCCGTGCGAAGGGTCGCCGACTTGATCCGCCGGACGATGCCCGAGTGGAAGCCGCTGTCCGACAGGAACGGCGCGCGCCATTCCCGATAGGCCGAAAGGGCGACGTCGTGCTTAAGGATGAATTCGAGAAGATCCGCATTCAGCCGATCTTCCTCGGAGAGCCTGACGCGGTCGAGGGCGCGCACGCGGTCGAGAAATCCCTTGTAGGCTTCGGCGCGCCGCTCGTAATCCGCCGGGGCGACGCCGTTCAGGAGACGCGCGGGTTCAACGCCGTGCTCTTCGGCGCGAAACGGCGACTCGGCGAGCTCGAACGCCCAGTAGTCATCAATGAGCTGGACCAGCTTCGCCGCCGGAGTCATGGCCGGAGTCATTCCCGGACTCGCAGCCGGGCTCGCGACAGCTTGCGCATCTTCGGCGCCCGTCTGCGCCGCCGACGCCGTCATCGGCGCCAGCGACGCCCCGACCGCCAGTGAGAGCGCCGCGGCGCACGCCGCCAGTTTCAGCTGACCTCTAAACATGGAACTCCCCGTCTTTCGCATCGCGTCCATCAATTTGCCGTTGCACGCTATCCGCGTCCGCAATGCCGCGGCAAGCGCGCCGCGCCGCGTTTCGTGAACAAAAGAGATTGGCCTGCCGGCCGCGTCGTCGCCTACCAGTGGACTGGACGTAAAGGGCCGCAACGGCCCCGAAGCAAGGAAGACGAGCATGAACATCAGAGCAATATCGCTGGCGGTCCTCGCCAGCTTGGCGGCGGCGTTCGCCGGCCCCGCCGTCGCGGCGGACAAAAGCGGCGTCTACACTGGCCGGCTGTCGAATCTCGCCGTGGACGGCCATGACCCGGTCGCCTATTTCGAGGCCGGCGCGCCGACGAAAGGCTCAGCTGATTATCAGTATACCTACAATGGCGCGGAATGGCGGTTCGCCAGCCAGGCCAATCTGGACGCGTTCAAGGCCAACCCCGACGCCTATGCGCCGCAATACGGCGGCTATTGCGCCTGGGCGGTCAGCCAAGGTTACACCGCGCGCGGCAATCCGAACAACTGGACGATCCGCAACGGCAAGCTCTACCTGAACTACAATGACAAGGTTCAGGCGACGTGGTCGACGGATCCGGATGGCTTCATCCGGCTCGCGGACGGCAACTGGCCGACGGTTCTCGCGAAATAGCCGGGCCTATTGAGATAGACGGGCCTTGCCAGGTCGCGACCTGCGGTCGCAGGCGCGCCTCCGGCCTTGTACGGCGCCGGCCCGCCACCAACTTTCGCCGCATGACGGATGGCGTTCACCCTACCCCTCCCCGCAACGCCATTCGCTGAAGAAGCGGCGCCGCTCTCCCGACATGCCCCCTGTCGTTCGGAGCGGCGCCGTTTCGATCTCGTCATGAGGGCGCGCCAACCTCGCCGCCCCTCACTCTCCGGAGACCCGCGCAAGGCGCGTGACTTTGCCGCCGAGGTCCTCGTCGCCTGGCGAGTCTGGCGCGTATTCGAGCAGATCCCCCGGCTGGCACTGAAGCACCGCGCAGATGCGGTCCAGCGTCTCGAACTTCACGCCCTTCATGTGGCCGGATTTGAGCTTGGACAGGTTCGCTTCGGTCGAGCCAATCGCCGCCGCAAGGTCCTTTGACTTCACCTTGCGCCGGGCCAGCATCACGTCGAGGCGGATGATGATCGCCATGGCGAGCGTCTCCTAGAGGTAAGACTCGGTTTCGATGCGGTAACGATCGCCCTCGGCGAGCGCATGCGAGACGACGTAGAGCACGCCGGCGAGGAACGCGAGCGTGAAATGCTCCGTATTCACATTGATATGCGTATGGAATGCGGCGTCATGCTCGCCAAGGGCCCAGCGGCGCGCGCCGCTCGTCGCAATGTCGAGCGCCACGGCCAGCGCGGCGAACCCGGAAAAGGCCCGGAGGTCGATCGCCGCCGCGCGGTCGATGAACGCGTCCCTGCGGATCGTCACGAAAACCTTCCGCAGCCTGTACAACGCCATGAGCCAGGCAAGCGTCGCCGGCGCGCCGACCAGCCAGCCGAACCAGCCATAACCTTCGCGCGGCGGACCGTCGGCGAGTTCGACGAAATTCTCGCCGATCGGGCCGCCGTCGATGCTGTATACGCCGGCGAGCCAGTATGCGGCCGGCGCGAGCGTCGCAACGAGCGCCATGGCGGGCAGGAGGAACAGCATCGCGACGCTGGCGATACGAACGACGCCCGCCGCCTCGGCGCCGGTCGTTCCACCGACGGCCCCACCCGACAGGCTATCCGCAACTGGCGGCGCCAGGTTCGCCGGCGCCGGCTTGCCGCTGACGACGCCGCCTTGCTCGCCGCCAACGCGGCCGCCGCGAAGCCGCGCGACGCGTGGGTCATCATCCATTGACTTTCTCCGATGGTCGACAAATTATCGTTTCTTGATAATTTTCTGTCGATTTTATCAGCCGATGGCGGCGGGAGGCAAGAATGGATGAAGTAATCACGTTCGCCGCGTGGTGGGCGCCGGTTCTGGGCGTTTTCGGGCTGGCGGCGTTATTTCGCGGCAAGGTGAGATGGGGCTGGCTCGCCGCGTCGGTTGCGATCCATGCGATCTATGTCGTCAGCATCCTGCATCTTGGCGACTTCATCCCGCTGCCGGGATGGCTCGGCGACGCCGGATGGAACTGGGGCGGCAAGATCGCTTCCATTTGCGCGACGATCCTCGTCCTTGCCGCCCTCAGCCTCGCGTCGCGCGACGTCGGTCCCTCGCGCGCCGGTTTCACCTTTCGGCAGGCGCCGGGCTCGGTCGGCCCATCGATCATCCTTATAACGACCATCACGGCGGCGATGCTGGGTCTGTCGTTCCTCGCCGGCGACCCGCCCGCGCGCGATCCCGAACGCCTTCTCTATCAGGCGACGATGCCAGGCCTTGACGAAGAGCCGTTCTTTCGCGGCACGCTGCTGGCGACGCTGGCGCTGGCGGCCCCGATGAAAGGACTTAACCTGTTTGGGGCGCGGATCGGCGTCGCCGCACTGGCCTCGACCGCGCTTTTCGGACTGGGCCACGGCCTTCAGTATGCAAACGGCGCATGGACGGTTGCGGCTGACGCAATCGTCATTACAGGAATCATCGGATTCGCGCTGTGCTGGATCCGGCTACGGACGGGATCTCTGCTGTTGCCGATTCTTGGCCACAACGCCATCAACTTCGTGAACGCCGTCTTCTAGAGGCGAGCGCGCCGCGCCGGCCCCGAATGCGCGCCGGACGCGAAAAAGAGGGAGCGGCGCAAAGGCCGCTCCCTTCCGATCGGGCGCGTTTCGCCCGAGGCTCTAGCCGCGGCTTTTCTTGCCGTCTTTTGAATATGCTTCCTTCATCTCGGCGAGAGTGAACGATCCGTCCCCGCCGCTCATCTTCGCGAAGTGCTCTTTCGCCTTCGCTTCGGCGTCGGCGGTGAATTCCTTGCCTTTCTCCGCATGCCATGCGCGCTTGTGGGCGATGTACTCCGCTTCGCTCACGGAGCCGTTGCTGTCGGCGTCGAGCTTGGCGAACTTCGCTTCCATCTTGGCTGCCTTGTCGCCGTGCTCGCCAGCGGATGCGCCGCCCGCCGCGAGCGCAAGGGCGCCGGCCAGCGAGGCGAGAAGTGCGATTCTTTTCATTGGAGATCCTTTCTCGATCGAGCGGTTACTGATCCCGCCGAGCGGCCCTACGCTGAACTTTCCGCGCTCGCCGGCGACTTTCCGGGTAGCGCCTTGCTACATCTGTAGCGATACCGCCATCGACGACCCGTTGTTCCGGTCGGACGAACGGAGCGGCGTCGCCAATGCCGCCCTCGCCCTGCGTCGCCAGCGTTTGAAGGGATGGCCATTTCGGCTAACCTGACGAAGGAGGGCGGCTCGCATGACTGGACAACGCCTCATCGCCGTCGCAGCGCTTGCGGCAGGCGCCGTCGTCGGCGCAGGCCTCGCCCTGGCGCGGATCGACGGGCGCCTTGCGACCGGCGACGACAAGAATCGCATCCTGCTTGACGGCTGGATGGCGGACCTTTCGACGGGGTCCGCAGCGGCGGGGCCGCTGGAACGCGCCCGCATCGCGCGCGCCGGCCTGTTCGCCCTGAACGCCAGCGAAGCCGTTTACTTCGTTCGCGCACGGGACGACGCGGGCGCGCGCCTCGATCCGGCCTGCGACTACGAACTTGCCGGCGGCGCATTGCCCGCCGAATGGTGGTCGACGACCCTCTACGCCGAGGAAAATTTCCTTGCGCTCAATAACGATGGCGCCGCGTCGATCCAGTCCGAGGAAATTGCGCCGGACGGCGGCCGCTGGCGCGCCGTCATCAGCGGCGAACGGCCAGCCGACGCAACGCCCTGGATCTCCTCGAACGGCGCGAAGGCGTTTGACCTGACGCTGCGACTATACGGGCCCGACCTTGCGGCACTGACCGCCTCGCCGCCGCCCGAATTCCCCGCCATCCGCCGGATGGCCTGCCGCCGGGCGACGCCATGACACGATTGCTTGTCGCGGCCGCCCTGTTCGTCGCCAGCGCCATCGCTGGCCATATCGCGACCATCGCCGCGACGCCGGGTTTCATAATGGGACGCGTCATGGGCGGCGTGGCCGCGCGGGCTGGCGACTGGAACCGAATGGTTCACGCGCCGCCCCCGTCGCCTGACGCGCGGACAATCGTCCGACCCTCGCCGGATCTGCTCTACTCGATCTGCGCCTATGACCTGGCCGACGGTCCCGTCGCGATCGAAACCGGCGCGACGGAAGGTTATTTCTCCATTTCATTCTATGACGGCGCGACGAATAATTTCCGTACAGAGAATGACGACACGCTTGACGCCGACCGAGCGTCGATGACGATCGTGCGGGCCGGCGACGCGGCGCCAACCGGGACGACGACGGTCCGGAGCCCGTCCGAACGGGGCGTCGCCCTCATCCGCCGCCGCATCTCGACGCCGGACCGGATCGCCGCCGCCCTGGCGAGCCAGGCCGGCGACGCCTGCGGCCCGGCGAACCGGGGCTGAACGGAGGCTGGACGGCCCGCGCCTGTCCAGGCGTTGCTTTCGTCGCGTAGCCCTTCGCCTACCCCAGCCGCGACCACACAACCGCGCCGCCATAGACAACGACGACAAGGAGGAAAAAACCGCCGCTCAGGATGATCGGCGCCCGCCCGATGAGTCGCGTCGGCGCGCGCGGCGACTGGCGCGAGACGCGCCACGCGACCGCCGCCACAAGAAGCGCGCCAAGCTCCCACTGGAAGAAAGCGGCGAGCCGATTCAGCCCGCGGGTGAACCCGTCGCCGGATGGCTCAATCGTCCGGAAGGCGTAGAGCCCCATGACGACGAGCGCCGCCCAGAATATCGCGAGCAATAACGTCAGTATACCTCTCATTGCGCGGCCCCTCCCTTTTCGATCGTGTCCGTCACCACCCGAGCCGCACGCCAGCGCGCGCGCCGACCTTGCCGGTGCGGGTCGCGACGCCGACGCCGGCGTTGAAGCTCGCATTGCGGCTGAGCCGCGCCGCGGCGCTGAACGCCATGCCGTTGGAGCCGGCATAGTTGCCCCAGTTTGCGCTGACGGCGAAGGTCTCGTTCTGCTGCAGCCATGTCGCGCCCGCCATCGCCATTGACACCGCGACGCCGTCATTCGCCTCCAGCGCCAGTTCGCGGTTGACGTCAACCGCTGCGCTCAGCTGGTCGATCTGGCTACGGAAGGCGTCGATGGCGGTCGCGTTCGACGAGACGGAATCCTCCAGCGCAAGAAACCGGTCGCCGCTGCCGTTGGCGGCCTGAAGCAAGGAGATGTCCGACGCATTCTGCGTTATCTGGGCGAGCGTTGCGCCACCGTCGGTGGCGAGATTGCCGTCTGCGTCGCTCGTCACGATCTCGATCAGGCCGGACTGCGCCGCCCGGCTCGCGAGCGACGGCACGCCGGGCGCCGTCACCGTGTTGGTCGCCGTCCCGACAACGATCTGGTCGTCCCGCGTCGTCGCCGCGCCGGCGCCGAGCGCGACGGAGTTTTCGAAATCGGCCTGGGCATTGCGGCCGAGGGCGACCGCCGACCGGCCGCCGGCCGAGGCGCCGTCGCCGACGGACGTCGCCTCGGTGACCGCGACCGCCGACTCGCCGATCGCAATGGCGTCAGGGCCGTCCGTGGTCGCACGATAACCGAGCGCAACGCTGCCGGCTCCCTGCGGCAGCGCGCCGTAACCAACGGCGGTCGCGTTGTCGAACCGCGCGACCGACGTTTCGCCTAGAGCCGTCGAGTTGTCGCCGCTCGCCTCGGCGTCCATGCCGAACGCGGCCGAGTTGGCGCCGGTGGCCATGGCGTTGCCGCCCACTGCCGTCGAACCCGACGCGATCGCGCCGCGGCCAATGGCGACCGCGTCGACATTCGTCGCCGCCGCTTCCGCGCCGAGAGCGATCGCCCCGTTGACCGTCGCTTCGGAGTCGGCGCCGATCGCGATCGAATTGTCACCGAGCGCCTGGGCGCCTAGATTGCTCGCGTCATCGTCCGCATCGGAACCAATGGCGATCGCGTTGTCGCCTGACGCAAGCGCGTTTTCAGCGCCTGCGAAGCTCTCGACCCCTTCTGCGACCGCGTCGTCGCCAATCGCGGTCGCGCCCTCCGCGCTCGCGAGGGAGTTGCCGCCAACCGCGACGGAGTCGTTTTCGATAGCGCTCGCAAACACGCCGACGGCGACGCCGTCCGACCCCGTCACCGCCGCGCCGGCGCCGACCGCGGTGCCGGCCGTTGCGTTCACGCCGGCGTCCGGGCCGATGGCGACGGCGCCGCTGGCGTCGATGACCGCCGAACGGCCGATGCCGATGGAGTCGCCGCCGACGACAGTGGACCCTGGACCAATCGCCAGCGCGGCGGTCCCGTCACTTGATGCGAAGTCTCCGAACGCGATGCCGCCATCGCCTGAGACGAGCGCATTGCCGCCAATCGCCTGGGCGAAATCGCCCGTCGCAATTGCATTATTGCCGATTGCGATCGCTTCCTCGCCGTCGGCTACTGCGCCGAACAGATCGAGGTCAACGCCGTCGCCGCCGATCGCTATGCCGCCAATGTCCGTCGTCAGGGCGCCGTTGCCAATCGCCACGTCCTGAAATGAACCGGCGAAGGAATCGCGGCCGCACGCGACAGACGTTCCGGAGAATGTTCCCGCGCCTTCGGCGCCGTCGCCCGCATCGGCGTCGTCGTTGGCGTTGAGGTCGAGAAGGCAAGCCTGCGCGAATGCTTGCGTCGGCGCGAAGATAGTCGCCGCCGGCGCGCCGAGGATCGCGACGCCTTGCGCCGCTGCGATCGCCATTGCCCCACCGCCGCCAAGCAGCCGCCGAACGCGGATGGTCGCTTTTGCCGTCAAGTTCTTTGTGTTGGTCATAGTGTTCCCTCCGTTCCTGATTGCTCGGCGGAACGCAGGCGACATCCGGGCGAGCGGCGCAGGCGACGCATCTCGTTCCGGAAACCCTCTCCCATCCCCGCCACATACCCGCAAATGAGCGGCGCGCGTTGCGCTGCGCGCCGCTCATTGGCAGGCCCCACACAGGCATAGGATTGGGGAAAACCGGGAAGATCAACCGCCAGAGGCTGAACACTGGCCGAAAATGGCAATGCCGCGTCGCCCCCATCGCGCCACCAGCGCGCCGGGCCCTTCCCTCGCGACCGGTTCGGCCTATGTTCCCCCCATGTCAGAGACGAAAAAGCACCGCCCCGGATACGACCCGAAAGCCCGCGCCGCGGCCGCCCGCAAACCCCGGCCTTCGGCGGCGCCGACGACCGCCCGCGAAGACCTGACGCTTACGCCCGGCGGGTTCTCCGAGGCGGTTGCCGCCTATCACGACCGCCACGCGCTGACCGTGTGGACGCCGCACCGGCCCGAGCGGCCTGCGCGCCGGCTGTCGAAGCCGCTGCGCGTCGTTTCCGACTATGAACCGGCGGGCGACCAGGTGACGGCGATCCCTGAGCTGTCGAAGGGCCTCGACGACGGCGAGTTCGACCAGGTGCTCCTCGGCGCGACCGGCACCGGCAAGACCTTCACCATGGCGAAGATCATCGAGGCGCAGCAGCGCCCGGCCCTCATCCTCGCCCACAACAAGACCCTCGCCGCCCAGCTCTATGGCGAGTTCAAGGCGTTTTTCCCCGACAACGCCGTGGAGTATTTCGTCTCCTATTACGACTACTACCAGCCGGAGGCGTACGTTCCGCGTACGGATACTTACATCGAGAAGGAAAGCTCGGTCAACGAACAGATCGACCGGATGCGTCACGCCGCGACCCGCGCGTTGCTGGAGCGCGACGACGTCATTATCGTCGCGAGCGTGTCGTGCATCTACGGCATCGGCTCCGTCGAGACCTATACGGCGATGACGTTCTCGCTGAACGTCGGCCAGACGATCGAACGCAAGCAGCTTCTCGGCGACCTCGTGGCTCTTCAGTACAAGCGCAACGACGCCGCCTTCGCCCGGGGCAATTTCCGCGCAAGGGGCGACGTGATCGAGATTTTCCCAGCGCACTATGAGGATCGCGCGTGGCGGGTCTCGCTGTTCGGCGACGAGATCGAGGAAATCGTCGAGTTCGACCCGCTGACCGGCCAGAAATCATCCGACCTCGAACAGGTGACAATCTACGCCAATTCCCACTATGTGACGCCGCGGCCGACCCTCAATCAGGCGATAGAGCGCATTCATGAGGAGCTCGAAGACGTCCTTCCCCGGATGAAAGCGGAAGGCAAGCTGCTGGAGGCGCAGCGGCTCGAACAGCGGGTGCAGTTCGACATCGAGATGATGCAGGCGACGGGCAGCTGCAACGGCATCGAGAACTATTCGCGCTACCTCACCGGCCGCAAGCCCGGCGAGCCGCCGCCGACTCTGTTCGAATACCTGCCCGACGACGCGCTTCTCTTCGTAGACGAAAGCCACCAGACGGTGCCGCAGATCGGCGCGATGTTCCGCGGCGACTTCAACCGTAAGCGGACGCTGGCGGAGTACGGCTTCCGGCTGCCCTCGTGCATGGACAACCGGCCGCTGAAGTTCGAGGAGTGGGAGCGCATGCGCCCGCCGACCGTCCATGTCTCGGCGACGCCGGGGCCGTGGGAGCTCGAACGCACCGGCGGCGTCTTCACCGAGCAGGTCATCCGACCCACCGGCCTCGTCGACCCCGTCGTCGAGATCCGCCCTGTCACCGGCGAAAAATCAAACCAGGTCGACGACGTCATAGAAGAATGCAAGCAGGTCGCAAAGGCCGGCGGCCGCGTGCTCGTCACCACCCTGACGAAACGCATGGCCGAGGACCTCACCGAATACATGCACGAACAGGGCGTGAAGGTCCGTTACATGCACTCGGACGTCGAAACGCTGGAGCGCATCGAGATCATCCGCGACCTGCGCCTCGGAACGTTCGACGTGCTCGTCGGCATCAACCTGTTGCGCGAGGGTCTTGATATCCCCGAGTGCCGGCTGGTGGCGATCCTCGACGCCGACAAGGAAGGCTTCCTGCGTTCCGAAACCTCGCTGATCCAGACAATCGGCCGCGCGGCGCGCAATGTCGACGGCCGCGTCATTCTTTATGCTGACAACATGACCGGCTCCATGGAGCGCGCGATCGCCGAGACCGACCGCCGCCGCGAGAAGCAGGAGGCCCACAACGCCGCCCACGGCATCACGCCGCAATCGACGCGGGCGCGGATCGCCGAGATCGCGACGTCCGACGATGAAGGCCTGAAGGCTGCGTCCGGACAATCCTTTGTCGGCGGGCGCGCGGCCGCGACCCAGCGAGGGAGAAAAGGCGGCTTCGCCGAGGCCGGCGCATACTACGACGACGGCGCGCCGATCGGCGGCAACCTCCGCGCCCATATCGAGGCGCTGGAGAAGGACATGCGCGAGGCGGCGTCGAACCTCGAATTCGAGGACGCCGCGCGGATCCGCGACGAAATCAAGCGCCTTCAGGAAACGGAGCTCGCCATCGCCGACGACCCGCTCGCCCGCCAGTCCGCCGTCGAGGACCGCGTCGCCGCCGGCTCGAAGGGCCGGATCTCGAAGTCGGAAGGGACCGTTAGCCGCGTGACAAGCAAGCCGAAGGGCGCGAAGGGGAAGAGGCGGTAATTGAGTAACTGTAAGTCAAGCCGAATTGATCACGAGGCCTATTGTTGGCGGCTCCGTTACCGATTGAGCTTGCTTAGACACGTTGAGATGCCTCAGCCGCCTTCCAAGTTTGGACGCCATGTATTCTGGCGCAATAGTCTCACGTGAGCAGCAACGTCAAAGCTTGGGTCAGGAATCAATTCTATCGTTCCTCTCGGGGCTGCGTGTGGTGACCACTTTAGAACCCCAGCTTCCGAAAGCTTCTGGAATTGCTGATCGAAATCAATTCGACGTCTGTCAGTTGGAAAATAGAGATCGAAATCCCCACTGTGCCTAAGTGCATATGTAGTCGGATCGATTATCGGTGGGTCTTCGTCAAAAGTCATCATATCGAATAAAGACAATATATCATGTACAATATTTGCGCGATTTCTACTGCCAGGTCCAGACCCGGGCATGATAATTGCACAGTTTCGACTAAACGATGCTCTTACCGCGAATCTGTAGTGGAGAGTGAAACTGGCAAATTCAAATTCAGAATCTGAGAGTGCCGAGTTCCACGGGCCGCGAGGCTCAATAAACTGAAAGGATTCTCGCTCGAAAATATAGTGGGCCGGCTCTCGGGCTATAGGTGGCAAATTACTCAACAACTTTTGAACAAAACCGCTTTGGGCCTCAAACTTCTTGTGGTCTTTGAAATAGCAATGGAGGTGATGCCAATCCCTGAAGCCGGCTCCACGCGCGACGGCCTGTTGGCATTCGTGTAGCTGGAAGCCTATCGAGAGTGAACGTAACTTCCTGTGGAGAGCCTTAGCTCCACTTTTCGCACGGCTATAAGTTGAAAACATGCCTGTCTCACAACGACCATAATGGACACGCGCTGCTCGTATCACGAGGTCTTTGTTGACAGCCAAAGAGTTGATCTCGTCACGTTGGATCAACGATCCTTCGGCAATGCAGCGGCCACGCAGACGTAACTACGTTTCGGTCTAATAGCGCAAGCCGCCATACGTCGCAAGCATCGACGCACAACAAGGGCGCGCGGACCCTCCACAAGGGAATTGCCTTCGTCTTCATCCTGAGGAGAAACATCGCTTCGTCCTTCGAGACGCTTCGCTCCTCAGGATGAAGCGGCGATCGATTCCCGTCTCATCGCTTCGTCTCGAAGGATGAGCGGGCCCGCAACCTCTGCCCGCCAACCGGCCGCTGTCGCGGGCCGACCCGGCGGGATAGGCTTCGCGCTATGACAGTCGCTCTGGAGCCGACCTGCCCTCGCCGCATCGCCTGCGGGCGGACCGCGTCGCGGGCCGCCGTCATCATGGCCCGCGTCAGGGCCGCCGGCTTCGCCGCCATGCTTGCCGTCAGCCTTTCGGCCTGCGTCGCGGGCAAGGTCGTCGGCGGCGCCGCGTCCGTCGCCGGCAAGGCGGCGAAAACGACCGTGAAGGCGGGCGGCGCGGCAATTGACGCCGGCGTCGACGCGGTCGACGAAGATTATGTTCCCTACCCGGACTGCGACGATCCGGATCTCGACCCGGGTGATCCGTGCACCATCCGGCCGCCGGACGCTGAGGAACCGACGCGTCAGCGGCGCTGACGACCCGTTGATCCGGCGCCCGCCGCCGTCATCCCGGACCTGATCCGGGATCCATGGGCGGCGGCGGGAGGCAAAGGCTGCCAGCAAACGGCAAGCGGCGGCGTTGGTCTGGATCCTGACTGTCGTCAGGATGACGCGGGCGATGCGGATAAACGCCCGTTAACCACGTTGAAAATAAATCTATCGAACAAAACGCGTCGATATTTCCATATACAAAACAATAGACTAGGCGAAAACTGCGCCGGTTTCGCGGAAATCTATCGAACAGGTTTCCGCCGGCCCTATCCTTTGTCTCGCGCCATGGATGAGAGGCGGTGGGGCCCATCCGTACTTCACTGCCATGGC
>WGLS01000022.1 GCA_016125455.1 Alphaproteobacteria bacterium | reverse complement strand
GCCCGTCGCAATCACGAAGGGTTCGAAGAATTTCCACTCCTTGTCCGTCATCAACCCGCGAACCATCGCCGTCTCCCAAAAGACAGCGTTGAATCAGCGTTCGCGACCGTTGGGAATCCACTTTGTCAACAGCTCCTAGAGCCCTATTTTCAGGATATTTCTTGACTTGAATCAAGAAATCGCTCGCTTGCGACGCCTATAGCGACGGCAACGGCCTTTTGAGCTTTTTGTGTCGAGGTGTAAGCATGGCCTTCATTCAGTCGGAAAATGGCAGCCTGTTCCGGATAGACCCTTCAGTCGCGAAATTCACTGGGGTTGAACTCGAACCTGCACACAATGCGGCTGATCCGTTTCCCCATACGGTCATCGACGAATTTCTGCCATCAAGCATAATCAAAATATGTCAGGAGCAGTTTCCCGATTGTCCTGATCCGGAGAGTACAACGTTCCATCGTCGTCAGGAGCGGGCGAAGACGCAGTTCAGCCCGGATTATCTTAATGATGAGCTCCGGCTGATTTTCGCGACATTGAGCGGTCGGCCTTTTATACACATACTGGAAAACATAACTGGCATCTCAGGCCTGATCGCCGATCCCTACTTCATGGGCGGCGGCTTCCACGAGACGCAAACGGGCGGGCATCTCGGCGTTCACGTTGACTTTAATTGCCACAAGAAACTTGGACTCGAGCGACGCGTCAACCTGATCATCTACCTGAATGAAGATTGGCAGGAGGGGTATGGCGGCCAATTGGAGCTTTGGGATCGATCGATGACGCGTTGCGTTCAATCGATCGTACCAATCGCAAACCGCGCAGTTGTTTTTTCGACTTCGGACATTAGCTACCATGGCCACGTGAATCCGGTCGCGGAGCCAACCGGACGGTCGAGGCGTTCGATCGCTTTGTACTTCTACACGGCGACATGGGATCCAACGAAACGTTCGGCGACTACGATATTCAAAACCCGGCCCAATAGCGGCGATGTTCGCGACTGGCGATTGCAGACCGAAAGGTTCTGGCAGGAATTTACGCCGCCGGCGCTCTATCGGCCGGCGCTCAGAGTTACGCGAAAATTACGACGCTTCGCCGCGCAGCAGCGGCCGGGATTCCCCATAGGGTGACTTTCACGGTAGCTGGCGAGACCTCACGCATGCTGCCCGTTACCGTTCTCTTGGTTCGGTTCGGCTAGCTATTCGCGACGCTGATCTTCCAGGCGCGCCCACACGGGCTTGGCCGAAGCCCTTGGGGCATTCGTCTACGCAGACGGCGGGATAAAAATCGATCCAACAGTCGAAATCTGGTCGCGTCGCTCGTGCGGGAGGTCGATTTACAGTATGCGGTTGTCGATAAATCGACTTACTCGCCGTTCTGGAGCGATCATTCGTGTTTGGACCACGCCTTGATGCCTGCGCATCCGTCGATGATTTTCGCGCGCTGGCCGCGCGCCGATTGCCTCGGGTTCTCTTCGACTACGTTGATGGCGGTTCCTATGCTGAAGAAACCCTGCGGCGCAACGTGTCTGCTTTCCGCGACCATGACCTGACGCAGCGGATCATGGTCGACGTTTCCTCAGTTGCCAGCGGCGTCGAGCTATTTGGGCAGTCGCTTCAAATCCCTTTGATCTGCGCGCCTGTTGGGTTCGCCGGAATGCTCGCCCGGCGCGGGGAGGTTCAGGCGGCGAGGGCGGCCCGCGCCGCCGGCGCGCCGTTCTGCCTGTCCACCGTTTCAATCTGTTCGATTGAGGAAGTCGCCAGCGAGGCGGGTGAGCCTCCGTGGTTTCAGCTCTACATGATCCGTGATCGAGACTGGATGGCGCAATTGCTGGCGCGGGCAGGCGCTGCAGGATGCAGGGTGCTTGTCTTGACTGCAGATCTGCAGACCCCCGCTCCGCGCTATCGCGACATACGTTCAGGCATGACACGTCAACTCGGATTCATGGAAAACATCAAGCGAAGCTTCGAAGGCCTACGTAAGTATGGTTGGACTTATGACGTGATTGTTCGCGGCCGACCGCATGCCTTTGGAAATCTTGCCGGCGTCCTTCCTCCCGCCGCTTCGTTTGCGGACGCATGGGAGTGGATTCGCAACAATTTCGACCCGACCGTAACCTGGGCCGATCTGGAATTCATTCGGCGGCACTGGCGCGGCGCAGTCGTTCTGAAGGGGGTTATGTGTTCAGATGATGCGCGACTTGCCCGGGACCATGGCCTCGATGGCATTGTCGTTTCGAACCACGGTGGACGCCAGCTCGACGGTGGGCGCGCTTCGCTGTCAGCGCTGCCGGAGATCGTCGCTGCGGTGGGTGATACGATCGTCGTGATGATGGACGGCGGCGTTCGGTCCGGCATCCATGTTGTCAAGGCAGTGAATATGGGGGCCCGCGCCTGCCTGATCGGGCGGCCCTGGGCCTATGCCCTGGCGGCCGGCGGTGAAGCTGGCGTGCGACAGATGCTTTGCGCCTTTGCTGCGGAGATAAGAACGGTTCAGGCGCTGGCGGGGATCCCGAATTTTGGCGCAAAAGCAATACAGACCTAGTTCGAGGTACACTGCATACGGAATGACGCCTGCCTTAGGGCCCGTCCGTGAAGCCGCCGATCAATTCATTAAGCTGTATTCGTGCAGGGTATGCCTTGAGGCGAGTTTCGCCGCTGTAGCTGCGATGTGAGTTCGATCGGGCAATGGCGACGCAATCACGCCCCGGCGGGCGGCCGTTGAAGCCCCGGGATCGGGGCTAGACGGTGATTGCCATGCCGCGATAGATGCGAGCCCGATAGCGCGAGTCTTCCGCATCCGGCAGGGGCGCGCCGGCGAGCACCACTGCTCGCGCAAACCGCCTGATTTCTTCGGCGCGCTCCTGGTCGTTCTTGGGTTCCTCGGACCGGACGCGTCGCGTGAGGTTGATCTGGTTGACGGGCGTGTCGTGCACCAGCCTTTCGCTTTCGACGGCCAGCGTCGCCGTGAAGGCGTGGAGCGAGGTCTTGATGAAATTGGCGAGCGCGAACGCGCCCGGGCGGCTGCCGGTTTTCACGTCGGGCGTCACAAGAACAAGCTGTGCGCCGTCAATCAGCACGGCTTTCCGAGCAATACGGAAATGATGGGTAAGGTTTTCTTCGATCAGCTCACGGAACTGCGCGACGTCGAGACGGTCCTGTCCGGGGCCCCCAAAGATCACGTCGGGCAGTTCTGAAAACGGCGTTGAAACAACCGTCACCGGAGGGCCGCCAGCGGCGCGGGCTGCATCCATGGCACCTTCAATGTCGCCATTCTGGGCGACATGGACCGTCAGTATGCCCTTTGGCAGGTCAGAGAGAGCTGTCTGCAGCGCGTTCGCGCCGGATTTGCTTGCGGCGATCGCCTGTATGTTCGAAACGCCGCAACGATCAACAAGATCGTGTGCGGCGGCGGCGAGATGCTCAACGAGGTGTTCGCCGATGAGCCAACACGTCTTGCCGCGCATCGCCTCGATGCGCTCAGGTTTCGTTGAGCCAAACAATTCACGCTCGGTGATCGATCGCTCGAGCTGCAGGCCGCCGGAGGGCTGGAAGGTCTGACCGCTTGCCGCCCGGTCAGCAAGGAAGAAGACCGTTGCGAGCGCGACCTCTTCCTCGGTTGGCATGCGACCCAGGTTAAGTAGCGACGTTACGCTCTCGCCGATGCCGGCTGCGGTCTGCGCAACTTTTTTTGACGGCAGGAAGGGCTTTTCGGCGGGCGGCGTTCGCCCGAGCTTTAGGCTTTCTCTGTCTGCGGATGCTGACTGCTTGACGAGCCATCCGCCATTGCGAAGGCGCGCGACTAGCCGCGCCATCATGTCTTCCGTCAACAGATAGTCGCCCCATGCGCAGTCGGCGCCGCCTTCCTCCATGCACGCCTTGGCGAGCTCCCTGAGTTCCTTCGGCGCTTTGGTGTCGGAGGAAAGTTCCTGCGCGTCATTCGCCGCAAGGCGCTCAAGGAAATGCGAAACAACCGCGCCACGACGGCCGGCTTTCACGGCGGCCGCATGAACTGCATTCAGCCGCTTGTTCGTAAGGATCAGTTTGGCGCGTCGTTCAAACAGACCTGGTCTGCCGCCGACGCCTTTCAACCGCACGCCGTCAACGGGGCCAGGCGCAATCGCGTTGAACTGGATCTCCGGGCCCAGGGCCCCGGCCATTGATTCCACCATCGCGCGCTGGCCGGCCTTGGACACCGCGTAGTCGGCGCGGTTCGGGTAGGCGACCGCGACGTATTTTTCGCCGCCGAAATAAGATGAGACGTTGACGATATAGCCAGAGCCCTGCCGCCTCATGATCGGCGCCACTTCGGAGATCAGGGCAAAGTTCGAAACCAGATTGGCGTCCAGCGTGAAGCGCCAGGCGTCGAGCGACATGTCGACGACCATATCCTCAGCGCCCGAAACGCCTGCATTGTTGATAAGGTAGTCAATGCGCCCGAAAGCGTTGAGAGTTGCTTCGACCGCGCGACGCAAGGTGCGAAGATCGCCGACGTCGATACCCGCGAGGAGCTGGATGCGGCGGTCCGGGGCCGAATAGCCGATGTCCTCCAGTTCGCCGATGATCTGGTCGCGCATGGCGACAAGTTCGGACTCTCGACGCGCCGTCAGCATGACCTTGCCGCCCGACAATGCCAGGAGGCGCGCGATTTGCCCGCCGATGCCCATCGATGCGCCGGTAATCAGCGCTACCTTGCCGAGATGCAGCCCGGTCAGGTTTTCCGTATACCCGGTCATCGCTTTCCGGGCGCCGGTGCTGTCGGCGATCGACTCCGGCACCTTCAGGTTGACTTCGCCAATGCGGCGTTCGGAGAACAGAATGCTGGACGCCTGGGCGCCGGCGAATGGCAGGTTCTCGCTTTCCTCATTTTCATAGCGGATCACCTGGTTGCCCCACTCGACGCGACGTCGCCGCCCGTGCCGAACGTCGGTTTCGGTTTCATCCCGCCAAATTCGGACGAGCTGCTCCATGCCAGCGGCAAGGCAGCGCGAATAGACAGCGTCCTTCGACGGTCCGTTTGTGACGAACACGAAGCGCGGGTCGTGAGCGAGGTCGTCATGGTTCGACCAATATCGCGTCAGCGAACGGGCGAGACCGATTGCGCCCGTGAGTTCGTGGTCGAGAAACAGCTTAACGTCATTGTCCTTCGCCGCTGATATCGGACCGGCAATCAGGCCGGCGCTGTAAGCCGGCAGGATAATTGCCGCAGAGATCGGGGCGCCGGATGGACCGCCCCGATCAAGCACGGATTCCATCTCAACGGCGTTTCGCCGATCGCAACGGGTGACCAGGATGCGCGCGTCAATCTCATCATCAGCTGACATCATTGATCGTGCGCTTTGCACATCGCCTTCGAGGGTAAAGGCGAGGATGACGTCGGCGCCGATCTGCGACTGGATGCGCGCAATCTCGAGAGCGTCCTCCACCTGGTTACCGGCTGCGATGAAGACCGTCATGCCGCCGGCGTCCACAACTCGAAGCGACGGACGCGCAATGCACGTAGCGTCGGATTGCTTCGACACCTGCATGCCATTGGTCACGTCGAAGTCGTGCCCGTTCATCGCGGACGACTCGTCCGAGCCAAGAAATACGCAGACGTTGGCGACGTCTTGCGGCTTGGGAAAGGTCGCGCCTTTCGGTCCATCGCCGCCTCTGGTGAGCGACATGATGGAGGTGAATTCTTTTCCAGTGGCGCCCTGAGGGTCGCCGCGCAAGGCATCCATGGCGGCGAACGCGTTGCGGATGCGGTCGCTTTCAATCGGGCCCGGGAAGACCGTGTTGATGCGCACGCCGCGCGGCCCCAGTTCACGGGCGAAGGCCGCCGACATTTCATTGAGCGCAGCCTTCGGCACGACATAAGCCGTCCGGCCAAAATACTTTGTTCGTGAGAAGATTGTTGAAATATTTATGATCGACGCGCCAGGTTTCAGGATCGGCGCCGTCGTCCGCACGATGTTCCAGGTGACGCCAATAATATTCCGCATGGCGTCGGCCACGGTTTCTGCGTCGCCGGAGCCGGCCTCGCGCAGGGCGGCGAGTTCGTCCGCATTCATCGGGACTCGTTCGAGGGGCTGTTTGGGACCGGCCGAGCCAGCATTGTTGACGACAATATCGAGGCGGCCGACCCGTTCGACTATGGCGTCGACGCCAGCTCTGACTTCGTCGGGAACGCCGCCGTCCATGACGATGCAGAACGCCCTTTCCGCGTCAGCGCCCGTGTCGGCGAGCGCCGCCTCGCGCGCTTCTTCAAGCCGCGTCGCGGATCGCCCGCTGAGCGCTACCGTTGCGCCTTCTTTCAGATAGCGTCGAATGATCTCGCCGCCGAGGTTCCCGGCGGCGCCTGTGACGAGGGCGACCTTGCCGGCGAGGCGGCCGGTCGGCGATTTCGTTAGCGACATGGGCGTAGCTCCTTGGTCGACAGGTCATTCAGTCGGGTTTCTTGATGGTCAGTCTACGGCAGACCAGGCTTCGAAGAGTTCGTCGCGCGATTTCAAGCCGAGCTGGGGCAGCGCATGATTCACGATGTAGGTCGCGCCTGCGTGGGCATTGTCCCACATTGCCTGGTGGGCAGATGGCAGTTCCTCCCAGGGAATGACCGTCGGTGAGGTCGGCGTCAGTACGCCCGCCGCCACGAGATCGTGCATCTGAGCCGCCTCGTAGGCGTTGCACAGGTGCGTTCCGCGAATTTCCGCGGTTGGCATGATAATGCGGCGCTGCCGTGTCCAAACCTGAGGGGCATAGAAGCTGAAGCGCCGGTCTTTCAGGGTTTCCGAATATACGACCCGGCCGGTGTAGGGCTTCACGAGCGCGCTTGAGACCCCGAGCGAGTCGAACGTTGCGCGTTCGAAGATGAGATCGGGCGCGCCTCGTGGATTGTCCGGCGAGCGGAGGAGTCTGCCGACAGCGCCGCCGAAGGGCTTCATGGTCCGTTCCTGAAAGTCACGAACAGCGCGCTTGAAGGCCTCGGTCTCCGTTTTCGAATCCGGCAGGCGCGGCATTGTAGATGGCCAGTCAAACTCGTCGCCGAGGCGGCGTTTCAGGCTTTCGAGGGAGACGACGCCGGCGACCGCGTCTTCGAAACCAAGCGATAGAATGAAGTCCCGTTGCGCATCGGTCGTCGTTGCGACGGCCGTCTTGACGCCGAAGGCCCGCAATTCCTCAAGGATTTCAAGTCCGGTCGGGTCGGAAAGGTTCATCGACGCCGGCCCGTAAAAGGCAAGCGCGGATTCATTTCCGCGAAGGCCCGCACGGGTGAGCATTTCGCCCGGACGCGCCGCGCCGTCCTTGCCAACGAAGGTGAAATGATAGCCCGACGAAGCGCCGTAGAACGCGACGACGCCGCCTTGTTCCAGCAGTTGGAACGTCCTCGGAAAGGCCGTCTCGCCTGCATGCGACACTGCGTAGTCAACAAGGCGTCCGCCGTTCATGTCGCGACACGCCTCGAGCAAGGGGGCGCCTGCTCTTTCCCATTCCCTCGCGGCGTCAGCACCTTCCGGAACCTGCGTAAATAGGCCTGCAAACGCCGGCGCCTTGCGATTGATGGCCCCGGCGGCCCCAGCGACCCTGATCGCCTCGGCGCGATCTTCGTTTGACACCAGCCCGATCGCCGAAAGCCCCGACGACATCGCCGACTTTAGGGCATCAAAGCCGGTGCCCGTCGCGGCCCCTTCGACGAACACAGTTCGCCCTGCCTCGATTTTCAGTGTCGTGAACAGCGCTCTCACCACCGTGCCCAGGTTGAGGGTGAAGGCGCCAGCCTCCTCGAGCTTCAGATCCGCCCGGACTGGATGCAACTGAGGCGCCTGGCAGACGAGAAACTGCGCGTGGGACCCGGTCGGCGTCTCGTATCCCTGTATCGAGAAATCCGCATACATTGGATCAAGTCCGACTAGTGGCGACAGGAGGTCGTTGGTGCCTGAATAAATCGCCACAAGATCGCCGACCTTCAGCCGGCCTTCGCGCCGCGCTTCTTCGCCGAGGGAGGCGACCAGCGCCACGCCGCCCGAACCGGTTGTCTGAATGTCGCCTTCATGGCTATCAAAGGCCGATACGGGAATGCCTGTAATCGCCCATATATCATTGAAATTGATCTCGGACGCTAGGACGTAGACGAGCGCTTCGTTCGGGCCGGGACGATCTACCGTTGCGATCAGCTGGGTTTCTGCAACGGACGGGGCCCCAAAACGCGGCTCCCCGGTTTCGACATCGCGATATACACCGTGTGCGAACTGGTGAGTCGGGATTTTCGTGACGCCTGGAAAGAATGGCGCGCCGACCGGCAGGAGGTCGCCTGACGCCATCATCGCGTCGAGCGCCGCGCCGCCATCGCCGGCGAGGCGCACGCCGCCACGGCGAATCGGCAACGGTTTGGCGCGCTTTTCCATGAAATCGCGAATGCCGGTCTTGCCGCCATCCGGATCGATCACCGCTTCTGCGAAAAGAGCCGCCTCGCGCGCCAGCCCGGCATCTATGCCGTCGCGCCAGCCAACGCTGATTGCGTCAAGACAGCGTCCGTAGGCGCCGGCCCGTCCTGCCCATTCGCACTGACGGGCGATCATTGCGAGGTGGTCGTCGGCAAGCGCCGCGCCGAGGTCAATCTCGCTGCCTCTGCGCCATGCGTCGTTCCGGGCAATGCGTTCGCCATGCGCCCGGGCGAGAGTGTCCTCGCGATCGCCGTCAAGCTCCCGCACCAGGGCATGGGCGCGACCAAGCGCGTCATCTTTGCCGGTGACGAGCTCGTCGATCAGGCCCTTCGCCAGCGCGTCTTCCGCGTCGATCGAACGGCCGCCAAGCAAGAGTTCGAGGGCGTCGATCAAGCCGTCCTTACCCCGCTTGTCGGCAAGGATGCGGGGCAGGCGCTGGGTGCCTCCATAGCCAGGCAGAAGGCGAAGCCGGATTTCCGGCTGGCCGAACCGCGCAAACGGTTCCGCGACTCGATAGTGGCAGGCCAGCGCGAACTCCATCCCGCCGCCGAGCGCAACGCCGTTGATCGCGGCGATGCATGGCTTGTTCATTTCTTCGATGCGCTTGAAGGCAAGGTGGGCGTTGTTCGGCAACGCTCGCGCCTCGGAAAGCGTATTGATCTCGTCAAGGAACTGACGAATGTCGGCGCCAGCCACGAAGGTCCCCGCGCCGCGGCCGGTAAAGACGATCGCTGCGACGTCCTTGCGCCGTTCGAGATGCTCGACAATGGTATTCAATTCGTCGAGCGCTCGCTCGTTCAGCGCGTTCACCGGCGGATTGTCGACGTATACTGTCGCAACCCTTCGGCCCATGCCAAGGTTGTTGTACTGAATCAGGAAGAATCGGTAGCGCTCGAAGATCTTCTGACTGTCGGCGGCGTCCTGTCGCCGTTTCCAGCGGTCAATCGCGATACGGAGCTGATCGAGCGATTCCGGATTCTTGAGCGTGGAGGCGTCACCCACAGGCCCGTCTTCCACAATCGCGCGAACCATTCGGCGGACGTATTTGCCGCTGCGGGTTTCAGGAAACGCCGGCACTTCGATGAAATCGCTCGGAATGGCGAGGCTGCCCTTTTCCGACCGAACGAGATCTGACAAGCGGCGACGATCTTCGGCGGTGATAGTGCGACCTGGCGTCGGCGTCACGAAAGCGAGGGGCGTAAGTCCCTTCTCGCGGTGCGGTGCGCCGACAACAATGACGTTGCCGACCGGTGAGCCCTGCGGATTGTTCGATTTGTCGCGAAGTATAGCGCCTTCAATTTCCTCTGTACCAAGCCGATGCCCGGAAACATTGATGACGTCGTCGCTGCGGCCATGTATAGAAATTGATCCGTCAGTGTGCGGCATGCCGAAGTCGCCCTGCGTGTAGGCCCACACGCCCGCCCAGCGCTTCCAGTATGTTTCCGCATAGCGACCTGCATCGCCCTTCCAGGCGGGCGACGGTCCGGCCCCCTCGAACCGGAAGTTTTCAAGATCGCCCCAGATCGTCCGTGCAAGGTAGGGGTATGGCGCGACGATCACGATCTCCCCTTTCTCGCCATATTGCGCGCGCCGCCACTTTGCGCCCTGGTTGTCCGCGCGCGTCAGGTCCGCAGGCGGCGGGTCGGTCTGGGCGACGTCGCCGGACATCGGCGCCTCCGCGTCCAGCCAAATGTCGCCCAGCACCCACGGCAAAGGGAAAGCGTGGGCGTTCGCCGACAGTTTGAAATCATCGCTATCAAAGAAGTGGGTCCAGACGATTCCGCCGTGCTCGGTCGCCCAGTAAGAGTTCATGTAGAATGGGGTTACCTCGCGCATGCCGAATTCCTGCACCGCTGGGGACGTGGGTTCAGCGCAGAATGTCGCCGCGCGCAGGGAGGAGAGATCGTATTTGCGAACGTCGGCGACGCTTTCGGGGTCCTGCATGACCGACTTCAGGAACGTAACGCCGGCTTTGAAGATCTTCACGCCATGGCGTTCTATAATCGAGGCGAAACGTCCAGCATGGGGGTAAACAGGCGCGCCTTCGGCAATAACGGTGGTTATCCGCGTCGTGAGCGGCGCGCTTATCAAATAGCTTTGGCCCGTAATCCAGCCCGGATCAGCTACGACATACATGACATCGCCCGGTTCCGCGCCGAAAACGATCGGCATTGTCGCAGCAATGCCCGCCGTATATCCGCCCTGGACGTGCACGACTCCTTTTGGCTTGCCGGTGGATCCTGACGTATAGATGACGAACATCGGGCATTCGGAATCGAGCGGCGTCGGGGGCGCGCTCGCCCAGATTGCCCGTACGAAGTCGACGTCTCGTAGCGCAAGGAGCGACGCTTCGTCATCGACGTCATATCCGGCGTCGCGCGCTGACTCGATGATGTGATCGAGGGCCGTCGCCTTAAGGTCGTGCGCCCAGCGATCGCGCTCCGGTCGCCAGATCATGTCGGGCGGCGATGCATGCTTTTCCACAACCACTGCGTCGGCGCGCGCGGGCGATCTGACAAGCGCTTCGGCGATATGGGACCTGATGGCCGCCGCACGTTCAGCGTCTAGGCCGATCGTGGCGAGCGCCCGGCCGACACCCCGCATGACATCCCCGCGCTCGACGGTCGTTTCGCCGGCAAGGGCTGTTTCCACTGCCGAAACGATCGCTATTGCTTCGTCGCCAGCAAGTGAAAGGTCCTGCATTGCGGCGGCGACGGATTTCTTGGCGTCGGCTGCGCCGATAAAATTGTCGAGGGCAGGATCGGTGAACGCCGCCTTGAACGGAATGACCTGCGAATTGCGGTGGCCGCCGTCGGCCGTGACGACGACCCGCGCGCCAAAGTCATGGATCCGGTCACTGAGCGTCTTGTCGCTGAAACCGCCGAAGACAGGCGTATAAACGACGCCTAAGCGCTTCGCCGCTTCGATCCAGTAGATCTGCTGCGGAATGTTCGGCATGTTGATCGCCAGGCGATCGCCGGCCCGAAGGCCGAGGTTTCTGAGTGAAACAAAGCACTTGGCAGTTTCGAGCAGCAGTTTCTTGCGGGTTACGACAAAACTCTCGACGGGTCCGCCGCGCGCGTTATTGAGCGAACCGTCCCAGCGGTCGCCTTCGAAAATCAGCGCTGCTTCATCCCCATGCCCCGCTAGCACATGGCGGTCGACTTCGTTAAAGCAGGCATTGGTCAGCCCGCCTTCAAACCACCTGAAGTTTGGCGGATCATCGGCGACGAGGTCGCGCGTCCAGGGGCGAAAGTCAGCGCCAAGGGCCGGCGAAACAGGTTCAAGCGTCCTTGCGCTCCATCCGGTCCATTGCCCGCTCGCGTTGAGCGTTAGCCAGGCGCCGCCGTCGATTTCCTTGGCAAACCAGTGAATGGCGCTGATCGCTTGGCGGCCATGGAATGCGCCAGGATCCTCGATGCAGGCGCGCCGGGCAGCGCGCCAATCCTGCGCGGTGCGAATGCGATTCAAGGGACCGATACGCACCTCCAGCATCAAAAGCGGCCAACGTCAGGCTACGCCTTCCATATGGCGGCGGACCACACCGCGCCGTCAAGCTACGAGAAATGCTGCGCCGCAACATTGAATGCTTCTGTTGCGCTAGCCAGCGAGCCGGACGAACAGTCCGAACTTTGCATCGATTCCAGCAATCAGAATCAGCGCGATCGCAGTCGGCGCTGCAAACCTCATCACGAACAGCCAGATCAAGAAAATAGCGGGCGGCAACTCCGTCAGCTCACGCTGCATAACGGCCACTGGGGCGACCCATCCTGCGATCACGGCCGACGCCAATGCGCCAAGCGGCAAGAGCACGCTGCCGATTGCGAAATCGAGCCATTCTGAAACGCCCGGAATGAGTGCGCTTGCCGCGCCAAGTCCCCAGGCCAGCGCGGCGATGGCCGAAAGCGCAATCGTTCGGCGCAGGGCGAACTCATCTTCCGCTGTTGTCACCGCAATCAGGAGCATAGAAATCGACGAGGTCAGCGCGGCGACGAACGCGAGGAAGAAAAACAACGCGCCGATCACGCGACCGCCTGGGAGCGACAGAAACACCTTCGGCAGAGCCTCGAAGATCAAGCCCATGCCAGTCCCGGGGTCGAGGTCAAACCCGAATATGATCGGGAATATCATCAGCCCTGCGACGAGTGCGACAAGCGTGTCCGCCCCGGCGATGACTGCGGCGTTCGCGCAAAGGTTCTCCTTGCGGTCGGCGTAGGCGCCGTAAGTAATCATCACCGCCCCGCCTACGGCGAGCGAGAAGAGCGCCTGGCCGAGCGCCGCAAGGACGATCGTCGGCGAAATGTCGGTAAGACGCGCGGTGGCCAGGTAGGCGACAGCCGCCCCCGCGTCGCCCACCATCAACGAAAAAGAGCAAAGGCCCGCCAGCACGACAAAGAAGATTGGCATAAGGATTGAAACCGCCGCCTCGACGCCGCGCCTAACGCCGGCTGCCACAACGGCTATGGTTACGCCGAGGAAGAGGGACATCCACAAAACGCTTGCAAGGGGACTTGCACGATAAGGTTCGGCGATAGCCGGATCGGCAAGTGCGCCAGCGGCCGCAAGCGCTGAGAAAGCCATGATCTTGCCGGCGATGACCGCGTAAACTGGCAGCACGAGCGTCGTAGCGCTGACGGCGATCCATCCGCCTGCTGTCCAGAGTTTCGATCTCGACGATTCGCCGGCGAGCCGTCTGATCGATCCTATTGCGGATCGCCCCTGGCTGCGCCCAATCGCGAGCTCAGCGATCAGGACCGGCATGGCGATGAAGACCACGCAAACGAAGTAGATCAGGACGAATGCCGCGCCGCCATTCTGCCCGGCCTGGAAGGGAAATCGCCAGAGATTGCCAAGCCCGACCGCCGCGCCGACCGTCGCCATCAGGAAGACGAACCGGGACGACCACTGTGTTCGCAACGTCGACTGGGTTTCCGGCATGAAAGGATGTTTCCTCACGAAGGCGGCCGCATCAGGTGACGAACGCCCTTTGCCTGTATCTTGGAGAGTCCCATTCCGCGCTGGCCAGTACGGCCGCGAGAGCGTCCATGGCGTCCCAAACGTCCTGGCGCCGCACAAAAAGCGGCGAAAACCCGAAACGAATGAGGTTCGGCGCCCGGAAATCACCGATGACGCCGCGAGCGATCAAGGACTGGACGACGGCGTAGGCGTCATCGTGGCAGAGGCTGACATGACCGCCCCGACGCGACCCGACGGGCGGCGAAACCGTCTGTAGGCCGAGCGTCTCGGCGCGCGCGAGGCAAAGATCGCCCAGGTTCCGGACCTTGCGCTCCAGGTCCTCTACCGCCACGCCCTGAAACGCTGAAAGAGCTGCATCGAGCGAGGCCAGCGAGAGAATCGGCGGCGTGCCGCAGGCGAACCGTCGCACGCCGTCGGCAGGTCTGTATTCGGCGTCAAATTCGAACGGGGCGGCATGGCCCATCCAACCGGGTATTGGAGAGGTTAGCCCGACCGAAATCGATGCATCGACGAAAAGGAACGCAGGCGCGCCAGGGCCTGCGTTGAGGAATTTGTAGGTGCACCCCGCAGCCGCCCTTGCGCCCGCCGCCTTGAGGTTGATCTTGACGGCGCCGGTCGCATGGCTGAGGTCCCAGACGATCGAGCCGCCGCCTTGATGCGCGGCCTCTTCGTCGCGTTCGAGGTCGGCGACCGCCGCAGTCCGGTAATTGACGACGCTCTTCACAAGGACGCCGCCTCGCTGTGCGAGCGCGCGTCCGCCCGCGCCGCTTTCCACTCGCACGAATTCCGTGTTCAGGAGGTCGGCGACGCTCTTCGCGACATACTGGTCGGTCGGGAATTCATCGGCTTCGACAATTACCGGGCCGGACTCCGATCGTCGCGCCATTGCGATTGCAAGTTTGTGCAAGTTGACCGTGACGCTGTCGCACACGACGGTTTCACCAGGGTCAACGCCAATCAAGCCAGCGATTTTCGCGCCTGCATTCGCGGCGAGATCTATCCAGCCGGCATCGTTCCATGACCGGACAAGGCCGATGCGCCATTCCTGCCGAGCTGTGCGTTCCAGCGCGGTTAGCGACAATCTCGTGGGCGGGCCGAGGGAATTGCCGTCAAGATAGATGACGCCCTCGGACAGGTCGAACGCCGTACGGGCCGCCGACAAGGGATCCCTACTGTCAGCCTCAAGCGCCTCAGCCCGGGTTGTCGGGATCGCGTCCATCTGCATCATGTCAGCTTCGCCGGTTTCGACTTCCCGCGCCAGTGATTTCAGAAGGAGGCCGAATTGGGCCCTGCCAGTTTCGCTCGTCCCGTGCGTTCAGCGGTCGCCATGATCATGTTCGCGGCCTTGTCGCCTGTAGCCCTTTCGTTGTCGGCGTGCGTGCGCCCGGTCGATGGCGCGAAGGCTCAGGATCAGCGCCCTGTCGCGCAGGCGGGCCGCATCATGTCGTGGGACGATCTGCTTTCCAGGGCGCGGCCTGAACCAACGACAACGATTTCCGTCGGAACAAACGGCGCCAATGTCGTCGATGTCTGGGCGCCTGAAGACGGCGAAATTCATCCCGTCGTACTGATGATCCACGGCGGTTGCTGGCAAAAGGCGATTGCAGATCGTACACTGATGAATTATGCGGCCGACGCCCTGCGGCGTGAAGGTTTCGGCGTCTGGAACATTGAGTATCGCGGCGTCGACGAAGCCGGCGGCGGCTACCCAGGCACATTTCTCGACGCAGCGCTTGCAGCAGACGCGCTGCGCGACAATGCCGTTGCGTTTGATTTCGATCTGTCGCGGGTGGTGGCCTACGGGCATTCAGCGGGCGGCCATCTCGCGTTGTGGCTCGCCGCTCGTCGCAATATTGACCCTGCGAGCCCGCTTGCGGCAGCCAATCCAATACCTCTCATCGGCGTTGTAACCGCTGGGGGGCTGGCGGATCTGGAGGCATCCGCGCCGGTGACCCTGCCGAGCTGCCTTGCGAGGGTGATGGGCAAGCTCACGGGCGACGCATCCGCCGCCCGGCAAAACGTTTTCAGCGATACCTCGCCAGCGGAGTTGTTGCCGCTCAACGTTCAACAGGTCAGCGTCAACGGCCGCCGTGACAGGATTGCGCCGCCGTCGCTTGGCAAGGGGTATACGGACAAAGCGACAGCCGCTGGCGACGCCGCCTCATTTGCATTGGTCGATGGCGGGCATGTAGAACTTGTCGCGCCGGGGACGTCGGCGTTTGACGAAACGATCAACATCATTCGGGCCATGGTCGACGCCGCGGAATGAGGGCGATCGGGATTGAAGGGGCAGGATGCGGTTACTTCAGGTTGGATGCGGCAACATGGGCGGCGCAATGCTCCGCCGATGGGTCGGCTTGGACGAACTGGCGGTCACTGTCGTCGATCCGGTCGCGGCGCCCATCGACGGCGCGACGATGGTCAGGCGCGTCGATGACTTGCCGGACGCGCCGGCGGACATTCTCGTGATTGCCGTAAAGCCGCAAATGATCGATCAACTCGCGCCTGACTACGCCGCCCGCGTCGCGCCAGACGGCGTTGTTGCGTCGATTGCGGCCGGCGCCTCAATCGGCTCGATCGCCCGTCACTTCAACAAAGCGCGGATTGTCCGGGCGATGCCAAACCTTCCCGCCCAGATCGGCATGGGCGTCACGGCTGTCTATTCCGACGATGCGCTCTCCGATGCGCAGCGCCGGACGCTCGACGCGCTCTTTGGGGCGGTCGGTGAAGCGGTATGGGTTCAGTCGGAAGACATGATCGATCGCTTCACAGCCGTCGCCGGCAGCGGGCCCGGGTATGTCTTTGAGTTTGCGCGGGTCTACGTCGCCGCCGCCGAAGCTATGGGGTTTACGCCCGCTGACGCGCGCCGCATTGTGCTCGCCACGGTCCAGGGCGCAGCGGCAATGGCCCTTGGCGCAGACGACAGTCTTGAGGACCTGAGGAACGCTGTTACAAGCAAGCGCGGGACAACCGAGGCGGGCCTCAATGCCCTGCGCCAGGACGGCGCCTTGGAGGATCTGCTAAAGGCAACAGTCGAGGCAGCCTATGCGCGCGCCGTGGCGCTAAGTCGAGGCGAATAGCGGCGCGTACTGCTTCTTCGTCCCTGAGCGCACCGCTGCGATCCGACGCTGCGATCCGACGGGGCCTGCGACAGCGTAGCGATGCTGGAGGTAAGTTATGACCGAAGATCCAGTTTCGACGCTCCTCCGCTATGCCGCGGCCATGTACGGGCAGGCGGACGGCGGGCCAGCGGAACAGGCGCAGAAACGCGGCTGGGTGGACGCTGAGGGCCGCATTACGAAAGCCGGGAGCGAACTTGTCGAGGCGCTCGCCGAGCAGAAAGGAACGCGAAGCGCATTTCGCCTCGGCTGATGCCCGGCCGACGCAAGCGAGATCATGTCGAGCGCAAAACGCTCGACCGTTCAGTGAAGCGCAATTGTATCCAAGTCTAAAAAACCATCTGGCCCGCGGCGCTTTCAATCGCACCAGGCTTTCCGCGCACGCCGGGATCCGCAGCGGCGTCACTGAATTCAATCCGCGCGGTTCCACGATGACATTCCGGTTAAGCCTTAGCCATTAAGTGTCGCGGCAGTCGGGCGCCTTTCCGGAAATTCGCTTGAGCGCCGCCGCGAGCCGGGGTCCCTTTCCGCCATGGGAACAAACGGAAATATAAGCCGGAGACGGATGTGGCCGCGATCGGTCGGGTGCCTTGCGATCCTGACAGCGACCGCAGCGCTGGCTGGACTCGCCGCCCAACGGGCGATCGCCGTCGACGAGACTGACGGCGCGGCGTGCGAGGTTCCTGGCCGGACGTTGATCGCCGTCGTCGGTGATTCCGACAGCCACGCTTATCGCGACCGGATCAATGGCATCAGACGGGGCGGCGCGTACCACCAGGTCACGTTCAACTGGCTGGAGATATGGCGTCGGCTGCGTCCGGGCGAGATTGATCCTGGTCAATTTCGCGTCTCGGGGGCGCCGGAAACGATTGCCCGAGCCATGGCGGCCGTTGGCGCGCCGACCCGGACGCCAGCCAAAGAGGACTTCTCGTACAATTATGCTTTGTCCGGGGCCGACTGCGCCAGCCTGTTTGATGCCTGGCCGCGACAGGGCGCGCAGCTTGTGGCGCGGATCACCGCCGCTCCGGCCGAGTGGCGCAACGGGATTGTCATCATTCGCATCGGCATCAACGATCTGGGTCAGGCGCGACACCTGTTGCATTGGCTGGAAGATCCTGGCGCGGGCGTGGATCGGGCGGAGGCGTGCCTGAACGCCGTTGACCGGGCGGTCTCGGCGATCCGAGGCGTCGCCGGGACGCGCATTGCGCTTATCGGCGTGGCGCGCGAGACCGACGCCCCGATCGACAGCCTTGAAAGCTTGTCGAGCGCCGAGCGCGCCAGGGCGGAAGCTCCGCTTGATCTCTTTGATCGCGGACTTGCGCAGATCGCGACCGACCGAGATGGCGTCGCTTATGTAGACGGTCGGTCGTGGTTCGCGCGACGCTTCGCGACGACCGAAACTCCCGGCGCGTCGGCGAACATTGCGGGTATGAGGGTTCTGAACGAACGCTCGGACCGGCCGGACCATCTCCATCTCGAAGACAATCACGCGGGCACCGTCGCCGGCGGCCTTTTTCTTCAATCGCTGGTCGACGAATTGAACCGGCAACTCGGCTGTGGGTTTGAGCCGATTGGCGATGAGGAAATCGCTGATCTGATCAGGTCGGCCCTCAGGTCGCCATGACCTGGGACATTGACCCTCCAGCTGATGGCAATTGTCGCACACCGACGCCGGATGGATGCGTCGTCGATCTCTGGCTTATTGATCTTGACGCCGACCAAGCCGTCGACGCAACGGTCTTTACGACCGCGGAAGTCGAACGCGCCGAGAGGTATCGTTTCGAACGGGATCGCCGCCGATTCATTGCCGGACGCTGGGCGCAGCGACGCATAATGGCGGCCGGTCTCGGCGTCGACGTCCGCAGCGTCTCCTTCGCAGGCGGCGTTCAAGACAAGCCGAAGCCGCTGGTCAACGAGGCGCCCGCGCCGCTTGCTATGTCCTATTCGCGAAGCGCCGAAGTTGGCGCTCTCGCGATCGCCGCCGATGGCGCGCTGGGGATCGACATCGAGGCAATCGAGCCTGTAGCTGAAGCGTCGCTTGTCGCCGGACGCCATTTCACCCCGGGTGAGCGTTCAGCATTGCGGCGCGCCTGCCGGTCTCACGAGGGCTCAGGCGACGCGGGCGATCCGCGATCGTTCCTGCAAATCTGGAGTGCCAAGGAAGCGGCATTGAAAGCGCTCGGCATTGGCCTCGCCGGCGACCTTGCCAGCCTTGATGCGTCGGCGGCGGTTACCGGTCCGACAACGGAAACGTCGAGCGCGCATGCGTTCGTTATCAGGGCGCTCGCCCCTTCGACCCGCCCGCAAGACGGCGGCGACTGGCAGGCGCGGGCGTTAACCTTTGCCGGGCGGGGCGGCCGGAATGCCGGGTTCCTCGCTTGCATCGTCGCCGATCGCCCGGTCAATGCAGTAGCCATCCGATGGTTCGATGAGGCGCCTGGCGACGTCGTGATGAAACACCGATGAAATATTAAATTCCCGGGGATAATGTCCCGCGCGATGAGCATGCAACTCCACGCCGACGACATCCGGGAACAGGACGCGGGACCAGCTGGTTCCGACGACGCCTGCATTCTCGCTTCGAGTTTCGCGCTCGACCCGGCCATCGAGCCCCTTGAATTTCTGTTTCGGCAGCTCGGACTCGATACCGGCGTGCAGCTCGCAACGCCCGGTCCGTTGGCGATCAAGCTAATGGACCCATCGAGCGACCTTCAATGCGCTAGTGCGCCGCGGGTCATCGCCTTTCGCTGGCGCGACGTCGCCGGCCTTGATGCTGAAGGCGGGTACGACGCGGGACCGATGATCAGCGCCCTTGGCGCTGCTGGCGATGACGGCGTCGCGACGCTGGCCCTGGCCTGTCCTGACGGCGATCCTCGCTCGACGTCTGCGACCGGCATCCTAGCGGCGGCGTTTGCCGAAGCGTCCGCCATCACAGTGCGCGATCTTTCCGAGGTCTTCGTGGCCTACTCCGTCAATGCGCCCCATGACGCGCATGCAGATACGCTTGCACAAATTCCCTATACAGAAGAAGCCTTTTGCGCGATCGCGGCGGCAATTGCGCGGTGGCGATCGCGGTTTGCAAGGCCGCCAATTAAGCTGGTTTGCGTCGACGGCGACAACACGTTGTGGGACGGGGTCCTGGGCGAGGCCGGCGTTGAGGGCGTATCCCTGTCCTCAGGGCACGCAGAATTGCAAGTCGTCCTGAAATCAGCGGCGCGCGATGGAGTGGCGCTCGCGCTAGTCACCAAGAATGAGCCGACGGACATTCGATCTCTCTTCGGCGCGCGCCCGGACTTCCCGCTCGGTCTGAGTGATTTTCACGCTGTCTGCGCCGGTTGGAACAGCAAGGCTGATGCGGTGCGGCGCGTCGCCGACGACCTCTCGATCGGGCCGGGGGGCGTCCTGTTTATCGACGACAGTCCGGTTGAATGCGCGGATGTAAAGGCGGGCGCGCCTGGCGTCGTCGTCATTCGTGCGCCTGACCTTCGAACGACGCCCTTGTTCGCCGGCCATGTCTGGCCGCTTGATCGCGGAATTACAACGGATGCGGATCGTCAGCGCGCTGCATCGATTGCGGACGAGGCGCGGCGACGCGCCGCGGAAACTGCTGCGGAGTCGCTCGACGACTTTTTCCGGACGCTTGAACTCGTCGTCGAGACTCAGGAAGCGACGGAAGCGGACGCGCCGCGCCTCGAGCAAATGGCGGCCCGCACGAACCAATTCAATTCGACTCTCAACCGTCTAACCGCTGGCGACTTCATCAACAGTATAAGGCGCGCCGATGGCTTTGCGTTCGTGACCTCCGCGCGCGACCGCTTCGGCGACTATGGCCTTGTTGGCGGCATGTCCGGGAAAATCGTCGGCGACGGTGACGCTTCGCGAATTTCGGTCGATCTTTGGACGCTCAGCTGCCGTGCTATTGGACGCGGCGTCGAACATCAAATGGCCGCGCGTCTTGGCGCTTTCGCCACCAGCATTGGCGCGGCTAAGGTTTCCATCCGCGTTGTGGAAGGGCCGAGGAATGCTCCGTTTCTGTCATTCCTGACGTCGATTTCTACCGATCGTCCAGCAGCGGCAGGGCAGGTCGTCCTCAGCGCAGCCGACCTTGCCGCGGTGTCCTTCACGCCAGGCGAGACCCGGAGCGGAGACGCTGGCGCGCATCCGGTCGCGTCCGCATCGAAAACATTATATAGTATACGGAGCGAAATATTTGAAACCCTCGCAACCGAGTGGTCGAACGCGGGTTGTCTGCTTGACGCGGTTCGGGGGCGCCCGCGGGCAAGGGGCGAGTTGTCTCGCTCTTTTGTGGCGCCAAGGCCCGGCCCCGAGAGCGTCATTGCTGGACTGTGGTCAACCGTGCTGAATGTAGAACGCGTCGGCGTCGAGGACGACTTCGCGGAACTCGGCGGAAAATCGCTCCACCTCGTCAGGATTTTCGAAGCGATGCCGGAGGAAATTCGACGACGTCTCAGTCTGGCCGACCTCTTCAGGTTCTCGACGGTGCGTGGCCTTGCCGCCCATGCAACGGGCGCAAACGAGATCACGAACGCTGCGGAACGCGGCGAACGAATGCGCACGGCAAAGCTTGCCGCAGCCGCCCGCGGCCGCCCAGCGACGGGGCGACGGCGATGAGCGGTGACGGCACCGTGCAGGAGAATCCCTCCGATGGCGCGCCGCGTCCCGGCGTCGCCATCGTCGGCATGGCCGGTCGGTTTCCGGGAGCGGACGATGTGGAATCTTTCTGGCGCATGCTGCTTGAAGGACGTGAAGGCGTCACCCGGTTCTCTGTCGATGAGCTGGAGATCGAAATCGACGGCCTTCGCGAGGGCGACCGCGATTATGTCTGCGCCAAAGGCGTCCTTAGCGACATCGACATGTTCGACGCAAGGTTCTTCGGCTACCTTCCACGCGAAGCGGAAGTGATGGACCCCCAGCACAGGGTTTTTCTGGAGCTTTGCTGGCAGGCGATGGAAAACGCCGGATGCGATCCCAGCCGGTATCCTGGCGCCATTGGCGTCTATGCCGGCTGCTACATGGACACTTACGTTCTCTGGAATTTGTGCTCGGATGAAAGCTTCAGGGCGCGGCTGGTGGAGTCGATCCAGGTCGGGTCGCTCCAAACCGAACTCGGCAATGACAAGGACTATCTGGCGACGCGGGTCGCCTACAAGCTGGGACTGACCGGGCCGGCGATGACCCTGCAGACCGCATGCTCGACATCGCTGGTCGCCATTGCAACGGCCTGCCAGGCGATTGAGAGCTACGCATGCGACATGGCCCTTGCGGGCGGTATCACCATCGTCCTGCCCCAAAAGAAAGGTTACTTCTACAAGGAAGGCGGCATGTTGTCGCCGGACGGCGTCTGCCGAACGTTCGATGAGAACGCCGCGGGCACGGTTTTCTCCAACGGCGCAGCGGTCGTGGCCCTTAAGCGGCTGGAAGACGCGCTGGCGGATGGCGACCGCATCTACGGTGTCATTCGAGGTTGCGCCGTAAACAACGACGGCGGCGACAAGGTCAGCTACACGGCTCCGTCGGTCGAAGGTCAGGCGGAGGTAATTGCGCTTGCTCTTGAAAGCGCTGGAATTGATCCGCAAACCATCGGTTATGTGGAGGCGCATGGGACGGCTACGCCAATCGGTGATCCGATTGAGATTTCAGGCCTGACGAGCGCCTATCGTCGATATGGCAACGATCGCCAGTATTGCGTCATCGGCTCGCTGAAGGCAAATCTCGGCCACCTCGATGTGGCGTCTGGCGCGATTGGCCTGATCAAAACCTGCCTCTGTCTCGACAGGGAAACAATCCCGCCACAGATCAATTTTACGGCCCCCAACCCCAAAATAGATTTCGAGGCGTCGCCCTTCTTCATCGACGTTGACGGGCGCCCGTGGCCAAAGGGCGCCGAGCCGCGTCGAGCGGCCGTTTCGTCGTTCGGCGTCGGCGGCACCAACGCGCATGTCATCGTCGAGGAAGCGCCGACGCCGCTGACGCCTGGAAGAGACCTGGACGACGACGCAATCGCCCACGATGGCGCGCTGGTTGTCCTGTCCGCCAAGACGGAGACCGCGGTCGAGGCGATAGCGTCCGCTGTCGCGACGGCGTTTGATGACATGCCGGAAGCTGCGCTGGGCGATGCCGCATGGACCCTCCAGACAGGGCGTGCGCAATTTGATTACCGATGGTCAGGATACGTCTCTTCGATGAGCGAAGGAGCCGATCGCCTGCGGCGCGGCGTGAACGCGGTGACGCGCGTCGGGGCCGATCCCGACCTCGTCTTTGCGTTCCCCGGGCAAGGCGCCCAGTATCCAGGCATGGCCAGGAGTCTGCACGACGCCTGGCCGGCATTTCGGCTGGCCTACGATAAGGCCTTAGACGCGCTCCGGCGAGCGGATGAGACCCTCGCCGCGGACGTGCGACGGCTTTCCCTCGGGGCCTTTGAAAGGGACGAAGATCGCGAAGAGGCTGGCGTCGCCTTGGCCAGCACGCAAATCGCACAGCCCGCTATCGTCGCTTATGAGATTGCCGTTGCGCGCGCGCTCGGCGCCTGGGGACTGGCGCCGGCGTCGATGGTCGGCCACAGCATTGGCGAATTCGCCGCCGCGCACATCGCCGGAATTTTCTCCCTGGACGATGCAATGTCGCTCGTGGCCGCGCGAGGCAAGGCGATGGCCGCCATGCCAGCCGGCGCGATGATCGCGGCGCGGGCGGCGCCGGATGCGCTCGGACCCTATCTCGGCGCCGGCGTTGGCGTCGCGGCGATCAATGCGCCGGCGGCGACGACGCTTAGTGGTCCGGTTGATTCGATCGACAAGGCGCTCGCGCGACTTGAAGCTGATGGCGTCGGCGCCGTCAGGTTAAGGACTTCGCACGCGTTTCATTCAACCATGATGGCGCCGGCCGCGGCGAAGTTTGAAGGATCGTTCGTCGGCGTGCAATTTGGCATGCCATCCGTAAACGTAGTTTCTACAAGTGATCCGAAATTGGACGCATCCGTTTTCGGCCATTCCGCCTATTGGCGAGAGCAGATCGTCCGGCCCGTTCGTTTCGCCGAGGCAATTGAATCGGCCGCTCAACGTGGACCGTGCGTTATTGTCGAAATCGGTCCTGGTCAGGCGCTGTCCGCCATGGCGCGTCAGTCGACGCCATCGGACGCGCCGGCGCGGGTTGTCGGCGTGTCGCCGCGGGCGGCGTCGGCTGGCGAAGGCGCGCTGTCCGCAATCTTTGAAGGCCTCGGCGACATCTGGTCTTCCGGCGTCGAGATTGACTGGCGGCGGGTCAGGGGCGGCGCTGGCCGCAAATTGCCGCTGCCGACATACCCATTCGATCGCAAGCGGTTCTGGGTTGAGCCGACGGACCGTCGCACCGAGTCTGCGCAAATGACATCGGCGGGAACGCAGATCGGCATCGAATCAACAGCCGGCGATGTCGAGGAGCTTGTCCGACGGCAGCTGGATGTGGTGTCGGCGCAGCTCGCATTGCTGCGCGGCCGGCGATAGGACGAGCAGGGGGCGAACGGAATGTCACGCAGGGCAAACATACTCGCAGAAGCGACGGCGATCGCATCGGAATTATCCGGGTACGCCGAAACGGAGATTTTGCCCGCCGCGCCCTTTCTGGCGATCGGGTTTGATTCGCTCTTCCTGACCCAGTTCGCTGCCGCCATCCAGAGATCGTTCAATGTCAAGACGACCTTCCGGCAACTGATCGAACAGACGACCACGATGGAGGCGCTCGCCGAAAGGCTCGACGCGGAAGCGCCCGCCGACCTTTTTGTAGAGGCGCCGTCCGCCGCGGACACCGAGACCGCCGCGCCGCCAAGGTCCGCGTCTGCCCCAATCCCTTCTTCAATCGCAGCCTCTGATGCAAAAGTCGATGTCGACGGCGCCCCCGACGACGAGCATGCCGGTCAGGCTCTTAGCCGGTCGATCCCATCCGATGGGCTTGCGGCGCTGTTCGCGCGCCAGCTTGAGCTGATGGAGGAGCAACTCCGGACGCTGCAAGGTCTCAACGCCGACAGTCCGTCGCGTGTCGTTAATCAGACGTCGCTCGCTCCGCCGCGTGCGGTCGAGAGGGTGACGGAGACGCCGTTGGCGAAGGAGCCGTCGATGGCGGGCCGGGCGCCAGGGGCTGCGACTCCAGCGCCGACTGGCGACCTGACCGATAGTCAGCGGGAACACATCAAGCGCTTGTCAGACCGCTACGTGGCGAAGACGCTCGGTTCGCGCGAACGCGTCCAGACGCATCGCGACATCTTTGCGGACCCGCGCACCGCGGCCGGTTTCACTCATCTCTGGAAAGACATGGTGTATCCGGTCGTCGTTGAGCGATCGGAAGGCGCCTATCTATGGGATGTTGACGGCAACCGCTATATCGACTTGCTCAATGGTTTTGGTCCAAACTTTTTTGGCCATCGCGCGCCGTTTGTGGTCGAAGCGCTTCGCCGGCAGCTCGACGACGGCTTTGAGGTAGGGCCGCAGTCACCCATCGCGGGGGAAGCGGCGGCATTGTTCTGTGAACTGACCGGCATGGACCGCGTTACCTGGGTCAATACAGGGTCCGAGGCCGTGCAGGCCGCGATGCGCGTTGCGCGAACCGTAACGGGTCGCGACAAAGCCGTGTGTTTTGCTGGCAGCTATCATGGCAATTTCGACGAGGTTCTGGTCGGTCGTGCGCCGACCGCGCCCGGCCGCTCGACCTTGCCGAACGCACCCGGGGTGCCGCACGCGTCGACCTCGAACATGATCGTGCTTGAGTACGGTTCGGATTCGGCCCTTGAGGAAATTCAACGAAGAGCGGATGAAATCGCCATCGTGATGGTGGAGCCCGTGCAGAGCCGCCGTCCAGATTTCCGACCCAAGGCGTTTCTGCAGGCGCTGCGAAAATTGACTGCGGAAAATTCCATCGTCCTTCACTTCGACGAGGTGATTACCGGATTCAGGATCGGTCCCGGCGGCGCGCAGGCTTACTATGAGGTCCGGGCGGATATCGCGACCTACGGCAAGGTGCTGGCCGGCGGCATGCCCATCGGGGCCGTCGCCGGTTCGAAGCAGTTCATGGATACGTTCGACGGCGGCGCATGGCGGTATGGAGATGCCAGCGCGCCGACGGCGGGCGTCACGTTTTTCGCCGGGACTTTCGTGCGGCATCCTCTTGCAATCGCCGCCGCGCGGGCCTGCCTCGCCTATATGAAAACGGTCGGGCCTGCGCTGCAGGACGGCGTCAACCGACGCGTCGACCGATATGCGGCGGGCATGGCGGAACTTTTCTCATTGTACGGCGCGCGGTTCGAGCTGCCGCATTTTGCGTCGCAGATGTTTCTGCGAACCTCCGGCGAAGGACAAATCGGAGACCTCTTCCACTATCATCTGCGCGAGCGCGGCGTTCATATACTCGAGAATTATCCGAGCTATCTGACAGCGGCGCATGCCGACGAAGATATCGATGACGTCCTGACCGCCGCGGAAAGCGCGCTTGTGGAAATGCGCCGTGACGGGATGTTCGCAGTTGAAGCGAAGGGCGGTTCGGGAGCAGTCCGCGCCGGCGCGGTGCGCCGGTTTCCCCTCACTGCAGGGCAACGCGAGATATTCGTCGCCTCTGCGCTCGGCAAGGAGAGCTCGTGCGCATACAACGAATCAATCTCGCTTCGGATTGACGGCGAACTCGACGAACAGCGCTTTTGCGCCGCGGCCGCAGCTTCAATCAATGATCAGGAAGCGTTTCGCCTTCGTTTCGATACGCGCGGGGAGTTTCAGAGCGTCGACGCAAACGCCGCCATCGCAGTCGATTTCGAAGATCTCAGCGCTCTGGACTCCGCCGATGCGGACGTCGCCCTTGACGGTTTTTTTGCGCGCGAAGCGGAAACGCCCTTTGACCTTCACCGTGGACCGCTCGTCCGTGCACGGTTATTCCGGCTTGACGCAATGAGGCGCATTTTTGTCGTCTATGCTCATCATATCGTCTTCGATGGATATTCTACAGACCTCCTGCTACGCGACATCAAGTCGCGGTACGAGGAGGGGGCCGGGCTGGCAACGCTGAAACCATTCAGCGTCTACGCAAACTGGTCGAGCCGACCTGCTCCCCATAGCGATCATTTGAATGCGTGGGCGGATGAGTTTGGCGGCGTGGCCCCTGTTCCCTTGCAATTGCCGCGGGATGGCGATCCCACCGGAAGTCGGCGGGGCGGCGGCACAATTCTCGCGGCTTATGACGACGCGACGGCGGAGGCGGCCGCTGAGGCCGGTCGGCGGATCGGCGTCGGGGCGACAGCGATCTATCTCGCCGGCTTTGCCGCCTTGCTCGCCAGATTGTCGGGAAGCGAACAAGTCGTCATAGGCGTGCCGTCGGCGGGGCAGGCGACTAGCGGCGTCGAAACGATCGGTTTCTGCGTTTCCATGTGGCCAATCCGGCTCGAAGTCGAAGCGGGGCTATCCTTTGCCGATCTTGCCCGCCGGGCCCAGGCGTCGCTGAACGCGGCAAGCGAGCGACCGGAAGTTACGATGGGTGAACTGGCGTCCGTCCTGAAAGCGCCGTTCGACAGCTCGCGTCCGCCGATCGTCCAGGCGGCGCTCAATGTAACGCGATTTTTTAATGACCTCACTTTTGGCGAAGCGATCTGCACGCCATTCGAAAATGCGCGCAAGAGCGCCCAATACGATATTTTCGTCGGTATCCGACGGGATCATGACCGGGTCGAAGTCGATTGCGACTACGCTGACGGACGATACCGCCGGGAGACGGTTGAAGCGTGGATCGATGCATTCATGGGCGTGGTCAGGGCGGCGGCGGTCGCCTCTGATGAGGAAGCGGTAGGACTCGCCGGGCAAGCTGGCGCGAACGGCCCGGCGTCGAAGCCTTCGACCGATCCCGAAACGAAACCGGGATCACGGGCAGGGGCGGCTTTGGTTGCTGCGCCGCTTGCGCCCTCGTCGGCTGCGCCAGCACGCACGGCGGAACCGGCGGAGGAAGGCCTTTCCGAGGTCGAGGCGGCGGTGATTGAGATCGTTTCTGCGGCGATCGGCCATGAAGCGCGGCTTGGGGACAATTTCTTCGAGATCGGCGGCCAATCGCTCCGGGCAGTGAGGATCGTGGCGGCGCTTCGCGACAGGCTTGGCGTCGGGGTGGAACTGGCGTGGCTGTTCGAGGCGCCAAATTTCCGCGGGTTCGCCGCTCGGATCGCCGAAGGAGATTCGGTCGTCGAGAGAAACATGGAAATGGAGGCTTTCGAGTTTTGACCCCGCAAGCCGATATCGAAGCCGAGGACGTCCTCGCCATTCTGGCTGGCCGAGGCGCCCGCGTCCATGTCGAGGCAGGAAAGCTGCGCGTCGAAGCGCCGACGGGCGCCATGACGCCGGATCTTGTCGCGCGCATACGGGACCTGAAAGCGCGGATTATCGACGTCGTCACGCAGGCTGACGGCGATCCAGAAGCGCTGGCCATGAATTTTCTTCAGGAGCGGTTCTGGGCGCATGCAGCGCTTGCTGACGGCGGCGCGCCGCAACGGTTGCGCCTCGCCTGGCGGCTCGACGGTCCGCTTGATATCGATCGGCTTGCGGTTGCTTTTGATCTTGTGGTCGCACGTCACGAAATACTGTGTATGCGGATTGACGACTCGCGCGAGCGTGCTGAGTTGCGCCGCGCCGAGACCGTATTGAAGGCCGCCGTTTCGCGCGTCGAGACGATCGCCGATGCTGTCGCGCACCTTGACGGGTTCTGGGCGCAGCCGCTCGACCTGAACGTGGGAACTTTGTTCCGTGGCGAAATCGTGGCGGTGGGGCGCGACGACGACCAGGGCGCTGCCGCCTTCGTCGCCATCGATGTTCACCATGTTGTTTGGGACGGCATTTCGTCGCTCAATTTCTGGCGCGAACTGTCGGATGCCTACGAGCGCGCCGGGGGACGCGAAATCGATCGGGTCGATGCGGCGCTGCCGGCGCGCGCAACGCGGTCTGAAGCCCGCGCCGCCTTCGCCGCGTTCGAAGCTCAGGCGACCGCCCGTGGCGCAGCCGATCTTGCTTACTGGGTCGATCGCCTGGCGAATGCGCCCGAACCGCTCAACCTGCCGATCGATCGTCCGCGTCCGCCAGTATTCGATGACGAGGGCGGCTGGCTGGCCTTCCGGATTGATCACGGCGTCGCGGCGGCGGCGCGGTCAATTGCCGCCCGGGCGCGCACGACGCCTTTTGTCGTATATTTCGCGGCATGGGCCTCTTTCCTCGCGCGGCTTGCTGATACGGACGATATCATCGTCGCAACGCCGCTAATGGCGCGTGATGTCGACCCTCTCGGCGACGCCATTGGTTGCTTTGTCAACACGGCGTTTCTTCGGTTCAGGCTGCAATCCGACGATCTCGTCGATGACGCCATTCGCCGCGCTCGCGCTGAAGCGATCGGGGCGATGTCTCATCTTTACGCTTCGCCAGACGATATTGCCGCCGCCGTCGAGCCGCGCCGCGATCCGGGCCGGACGCCGCTGGCGCAGGCGATGTTCGATTATCGCGAAGCGCCTCGCCAACCCATCGCCCCTGGCCTCAGCCTCGTCGAATTGCCGGTTGAACCTTCGTTCACGCCCTATGAACTGACAGCCAGCGTCGCCGACCTCGGCGCCGAGGGCGCGCGCGTGGAACTTCAGTATGCGAAATGTCTTTTCAGCGAATGGCAGGCGAAGCGAATCGCCGATTCATTCGAAGCGTATCTCGAGGCGTTTCTCGCCAGGCCGGCGGATCGACTTGTAACTATGCCGATGCTGTCGGCGGACGCGCGCGAAGCGTTGTTGCGCCTTGGGCGCGGCCCTCGGTCCGTGGCAAATCCGGTGCTCATGAACGGCGCCCTGGCGGCGTTCCTGGCAATGGTTGAGGAGGCGCCCGACGCGCCAGCAATTGTCTTCGGGGGGCGCACGGCGACCTATGCCGCTCTCGCGGCAAGAACCGAGGCAATCGCGACCGCGCTCCTCGCGAACGGCATCGGCGAGGGCGCCATTGTCGGCGTCATGGCGGCGCGCGGTCCGGACGCTGTCGCCGCGTGCCTGGCGGCGTGGCGACTTGGCGCGGCCTACCTGCCGCTCGATCCTGCCTATCCGGCTGATCGTCTTCGGTTCATGGCCGCCGACAGCGGCGCTGCCGCCGTCATTGTGGACAGTGTCGCTGATGCGGATGTTCTACTCGGCATCGACGCCGCTGCAATTGCGCTCGACGACCTAACGCCAGAGATCGGCGCCCTGCCGCCGCTCCCCGCCCATGACCCGGCTCTTTGCGCTTATGTCATTTACACATCCGGGTCGACCGGACGGCCCAAGGGCGTCGCAAACGCACATGGTCCGCTGGCGAATTTTCTGTCCGCAATGCAGTCGATGCCGGGCGTGGCCCGCGAAGACGTCGTGCTTGCCGTCACGACATTGTCATTCGACATATCCATCCTTGAGCTGTTCCTGCCGTTGTGCGTTGGCGCGACTGTGGCGATCGTCGACCGCGAGGATGCAGGCGACCCCTTCGTGCTGGCCGACATGATCGAGACCACCGGCGCGACCCTGCTGCAGGCGACGCCGGCCACCTGGCGGCTTCTGATCGACGCAGGATGGCCGGGTAGGGAAGGGTTGAAGGCGTTGTGCGGCGGCGAGGCGATGCCGCCGTCCCTCGCCGAAGCGTTGATCCCGAAAGTCGGCGAACTCTGGAATATGTACGGACCGACCGAAACGACCGTCTGGTCGTCCTGCAAGCGGATTGCCGACCCGAACGACATCACGATTGGCGGCGCGATTGCGGCGACGACGCTCTATGTCGTTGACCGTCATGGCGCGCTGCGTCCAGAGGGCGTCCCGGGCGAGTTGTGGATCGGTGGCGATGGCGTTGCGATCGGTTATCTGGGGCGAGACGATCTAACGGCTGAGCGGTTCGTGGACGCGAGCGCTTTTGGCGCCGACGGACGCGCCTATCGCACCGGCGACCTGGCGCGCTGGACGGAGAGCGGCGAAATCGAAGCGCTTGGGCGGATTGACAGTCAGGTGAAACTGCGCGGCTATCGCATCGAGCTCGAGGAGATCGACGCCGCGCTTGACGCCTTGCCCCAGGTCGCCAAGGGCGTCGCCGCCATCCGCACGGACGCCGGCGGCGAACCGGCGCTTGTTGCCTTCATCGTTTATCGCTGCGGGGCGAACGCGACCGGCACCGAGTTGCGGCGCGCCCTGCGCCAGACGCTTCCGGGACATATGCTGCCGCAATTCTTTGTACCGATCGACGCTGCGCCATTGACGCAGAATGGCAAGATCGATCGCAAGGCGCTGCCGCTGCTCGTGGCGACGGATACCGCCGCGCGAGATCGCACGCCGCCGCGAAATGAGCTCGAAGCGGCGATTGCATCAATCTGGCGCGAACTCCTGCCGGTGGAGGATGTTGCGATTACCGATAACTTCTTCGAACTTGGCGGGCAGTCGCTTCAGGCCGCACGAATGGCTTCAATCGTCCGACAGCGGACAGGTCGGCGGATTTCCCCGCGCGCCGCGATCTTCGAAACGCTGGAGCAGCTTGCCAGGACGGCTGAGGCGAGCTGATGCGTCAACGACTGATGCCGACATCGCGCAGGATTCGGGCGCGCACGGCGTCGCGAGCGCTCTCGACGAAATAGTGGCCGCCAGGCAGATTGACGATATCAAAGTCGCCCGTCGTTGCGCTGGCCCATGGCTCGACGGCGCGCCCCTTTGTCGAGGGGTCTTCTTCGCCCACGAGCGCGACGAGGCGCGCGGCGAGCCGCCGCGGCGCGCCGGCGGGCCTGGTCGAAAGCGCCTCAAGATCGGTCCGCAGCCGCTCCGCCGCCAGCGCGCGCAACTCGGGGTCCGTTGCGGCAGGCGGCGGCGCGCCAAACTCCGTTTCAAGGGCATCGAAAAGATCTTCATCGCTGAGGGCTATCGCAACGGCATGGTGCGACAATTGTCGCGACGGGAAGGAGCGCGCGGCAATATAGACCGTGGCGATTTCCCGGGTGCGGGCGAGCGACGCGGCGACATCGAACGCCAGGAGGGCGCCAAGGCTGTGGCCGTAGAACGCCATCGGTCCGGCGGGCGTATCCCGGCATGCCGCCGTCGCATCCGCAACAAGGTCCCGCCAGATCCGCAGCGGCGCTTCGGCGGCCCTGGTTTCGCGTCCGGGCGCAACGTAAGCGAGGGTTTCTAGGCGGCCTGCCGGCGTTCTTGCCCAGGCCGCAAATGCGCCCGCCCCCGCGCCGGCGAAGGGAAAGCAGATCAGGCGAGCTTGCGCCATCGGGTTCGGGGTGAGCGCCGTCAGTCTGGTTAATGGTTGACCAAGCATAGTGTTTTCTTAGGGCGCGCCGGGGTATCGATGCTAGTTGGCTGGAAACTAAGGAGGGGCAGGTGCCCGCGTTCCATTTCGGCGACAGCGAGCGGCCGCTTTTCGCGCACTACCACCCCGCCGTCGGCGCGGTGGGCGCGCGCCCGGCCGTGTTGATTTGCGGCCCGATCGGGGAAGAGGGGATCCGCGCTCATCGAATGTTGCGGGTGCTCGCCGAGCGCCTTGCCCGCGCCGGCGCGCCAACGGTCCGTTTTGACTATGGGGGGGCGGGCGACTCCGCCGGCGCCTGTGAGGACCTGTCGTTCTCGACGATGGCCGCGGATATCGTCGCAGCCCACGAGGAGATGATGGACATGAGCTGCGCGCCGCGGGCCATCTGGATCGGCCTGCGTCTTGGGGCCAGCGCAGCGATACGCGCCGCCCAGCGCGTGCCGCGGGGACCGGCCGGCGTTATTCTGTGGGACCCGGTCGTCGACGGTCGCGACTATCTTGCGTCGCTGGCGGCGGCGCACGCCGACATGGGCCTGCCCGCCGCGGCGGAGCCGGACCCCGGCGACCTTAGCGAAGGCCCGACCGAGGCGCTGGGTTTTGCGCTTTCCATGCGGCTGCGTGAGGAGCTGCTGGCGATGGAACTCGGCGATCTGAAACGCAAGCCGACGCGGCGGGCGCTTATCGTCGCCGGCGCCGCGACGCCGGAAATGGAGTCCCTCGAAACGGCGCTCGCCCGCTTGGAAGTCATCGTCGACAAGCGCCACGACGGCGGCGAGGCCGGCTGGAACTCCGACGAGGCGCTGAACTCATATTATGTGCCGATACGGACGATTTCCGCGCTGGTCGAAGCCGTGGAGACATGGAGATGAACGAACGCATCGTCTATTTCGACGCGCGATCCGATGGTCAGGCCGCCGAAACGGCTGCGGGCGGGCTTCTCGGCATCGTCGCTGGCCCCAATGGCTTCCGACGTCCGGGCGCTCTCCTTTTCAATGCCGGCATTGTGCACCGTATCGGGCCGCATCGCCTGAACGTGAAGCTCGCGCGCCGACTTGCGGCAAAGCAATGCGCGTCGATCAGATTTGACCTGTCCGGGCTCGGGGACAGCCTGCCCGCAACTGGCGGCGCGGGCCACGAAGCGCAGGCAAGCGCGGACATATCCGCGGCCGCGGACGCCCTTGCGGCGCATGCCGGCGTCGAGACGTTCATAGCGATCGGCATGTGTTCAGGCGCTGACAACGCCTACCGCGCTGCGCTAGCCGACGAGCGTATCGTCGGGCTCGTGCTGCTTGATCCTTACGCCTACGCGTCGCCGCGCGCGAAACTTGAACGGACCATCGAGAAGGCGGCGGACATTGGCCGCTGGCGTCGCGCGATCAGCCGCACGCTGAAAGGAAACGCCGCAAGAGAGGCTTCTCCCCTGGCCGCAAGCGGCGACTTCGAACTTCCCGACGAGGAGAATGAACGAGTAGCGCCGCCGCTAGAGGAGTTCGGCGCGCAACTCCAGGCGCTCACCGACCGCGGCGTCCGTATACTGATACGGTACACGAATTATGTCGAAGAGACGTTGACCGATGAACGCCATTTCCGCGAGGCGTTTCGCGACTTCGATTTTGGCGACAGACTTGTCGTCGAGGTCGACCGCACCGTGGATCACACCTATGCGCGGCAAACCGCGCAGACCCTGTTGCTGGCGAGGATCGGGGCATGGCTTGACGAAGGCTGGCCGCTTGAGGCTGGCGGGCCAACGGACGCCCCCGCCGCCAAGCGAACCGGGACGGCCGGTGACGGCGTTGCGAAGGCTCGTCGCGGGCGCGCTCCGGCGTCATCACGCGCGGCGCTCGCGAGTGGCCCGCCCAGTCCCGCAAGTCCAACCAACTCTCCAAGCCCGGCAAGTCCGACAGATGGAACCGGCGGCGGACTGCGTCGCGCGCGAATCGCCGTGCGCAGCCGCACCTGAGGGGCATCGATGGAAGCCGGACGATGACCGACGCAGCCGATTCATTGACCGGCGCGCCGGAAGATGGCGGCGGGTCGCCGCCCGGAGGGCTCGGCGGTAGGGTCGCGCGCGGCGCGGCCTGGATTGCGGGTGGCTATTTCGCGTTGCGCGTGCTCGGCTTGTTGAACACGCTGGTCGTCGCGCGCCTGCTTGCGCCGGATGATTTCGGCGTCGTCGCCATCGGCGTAACCCTGACCCAGCTGTTGCAGAATTTCTCCGATGTCGGCGTATCGCAAGCGGTCGTCCGGTACGACAAGGCCGGACGGCGGGAGCTCGACACGCTCTTTACGCTGTCCACGTTTCGCGGCGTCCTTATTTCCGGTCTTTTGCTGATCGCCTCGATTGGCGCGTCGTCATTTTTCGACGATGCGCGCGTTGGACCGATTTTCGCGGTGATGGCCGTCGTTGCGTTCGTGCAGTCGCTCTACAACCCAAAATTCTACGAATTCCATCGCGCGATCAGCTTTCGCCAGGAAATGACGGTGCTCACGATCGAGAAGATCGTCATGGCCGGCAGTTCGATTGCAATGGCATTGGCGTTTCGAACTTACTGGGCAATTGTCCTCAGTATTCTGCTTGGCGCGCTCGTCCGCGTGGCGTTGACCTACGTGTTGCGTCCATACATGCCGCGGTTCGGCTTGTCGGCGTTCAGGGAAATGATCAGTTTCACCGGGTGGATCACCGGGCTCGGCTTCATTGTCGCCTTGAACAACAAGCTGAGCCCCCTTGTGCTCGGCCGGCTCCTCGGTCCGACCCTTACCGGCGTTTACTCGCTCGGATCGACGATCGCCTATCTTCCGGGTTCGGACATCGCCGAACCCGTCGCGCGAGCGATATACCCGGGACTGTCTTCGCTAAAAGATCAATCCGAGCGCATGCGCACGGCCCTCCTGAAGGGCATGGCTGCGCTCGGGGCGGTCGCCCTGCCGGCGTCGGTCGGCTGCGCCTTTGTCGCGCACGACCTTGTCGAGGTCCTGCTGGGGCAGAACTGGGCGGCGTCGGTGTTCGTCGTTCAGGTCTATGCGCCGACGGTCGGCGTCACCGCCGTGGTGCATCTCGTTTCGGATTACGCCGTCGCCAAGGGCGAGGCGCGGCGCGCATGCATACGCGAAGCGATCTACTTCCTGATACGGTTCCCGGCTTTCGTATGGGCGACGGCGACCTTCGGGTTCACAGGCGCGGTCTGGTCGGCGGCCGGTTCCGGCGTGCTGCTCGCGGTGTTGAACGGGTGGCTCTATTCACAGCTGACGGGGCGCAGCGCCCTCGACATCGTGCGCGCACTGTGGCGGCCGACGCTGGCCGTGACGGCGATGGCGGGGTTCTTTTTTCTGGCGCATCCCCTGATGCCAGGTTTTGACGAGGCGCCGGCCATCGTGCGTCTCCTTGTCGACGCGGCGATGGGCGCGGCTGTTTACGGCCTCGCCCTACTGCTGATCTGGCGGGCGTCCGGCGCGCCGGACGGCCCGGAACGCTCGCTGCTTTCGGCGATACGCGCGCGGGCCTGAATGCCTTCGGTCAAGGTCCGGCGGCGCCGGACGCTTGCATCAAGGGGTCGACATGCCGTCATCTGCAGCGAAAAAATCTCATTGAGGAGACGCCGTCATGTCGAAACCGCTCGTGCTTGCGATCGATCAGGGGACGACCTCCTCCCGCGCATTCGTATTCGACGCGGATGCGCGCGTCGTGGCCACCGCGCAGGAGGAGTTCCAGCAGCATTTCCCTAGGCCCGGCTGGGTCGAGCATGACCCGGAAGACATTTGGCGCAGCGTCGTGGCCACGGCGACGTCGGCGATCGCGAGGGCGGAGGCGTCGGGCGACAGGATCGCCGCCATCGGCATCGCCAACCAGCGCGAAACGACGGTCGCATGGGATCGCAAGAGCCTGAAACCGATTGGCCGCGCGATTGTCTGGCAGGACCGCCGCACGGCGGACGTTTGCCAGCGACTGCGCGCCGACGGCGCGGAGACCGACGTCAGCGAGAAGACCGGCCTTCTGCTTGACCCCTATTTCTCCGCCACCAAGATCGCGCGGCTGCTGGATGACCACGGCGCGCGCGAAGCCGCCGGGAACGGCGACGTCGTCGTCGGCACCATTGACAGTTTCCTGCTTGCTCGGCTGACGGGCGGCGCGCACGCAACCGATGCGACAAATGCGTCTCGCACGAGCCTCTTCAACATACGGACGAATGAGTGGGACGCCGAGTTGTTGCGTCTTTTCAATGTCCCGGCCGCCTGCCTGCCGGTGGTTCGCGACAATGTCGCGAACTATGGCGAGGCGCGGGCCGATCTGTTCGGCCGGCCAATTCCCGTGCGGGGCATGGTCGGCGACCAGCAGGCTGCGGCTATCGGCCAGGCATGCTTCGCGCCAGGACAGGTGAAGAGCACCTACGGCACGGGATGCTTCGTCCTGACCCAGACCGGCGAAGATATCGTCCGTTCAACGAACAGGTTGCTTACCACAATTGCGCGCAGGATTGACGGCCGGACGTCCTACGCTCTCGAAGGCTCGATTTTCGTCGCCGGCGCGGCGGTAAAATGGCTCCGGGACGAACTTGGCGCGATCGATGACGCTAGCGACACCGAAGCTATCGCCAGTCAACTCGACGATGCCGGCGGGGTCTATTTCGTGCCTGCGTTCGCTGGGCTTGGCGCGCCGCACTGGGATGCAGAGGCTCGCGGCGCAATCCTCGGCCTGACGCGCGGGACGGGCCGCGCGCACATCGTTCGCGCCGCGCTCGAAGCGACGGCCTATCAGACCGCGGACCTTCTCGGCGCGATGGCGTCGGACGGCGCGCGGGTCCAGTCACTGAAAGTTGATGGCGGGATGGTCGCGAACGACTGGCTGATGCGCTTCCTCGCCGATATCTGTGACACCGTCGTCGAGCGCCCGCAGATGCTGGAAACGACGGCCCTCGGCGCGGCGTTGCTCGCCGGCGTAGGCGCGGGCGTCTATGACGACCTCGACGCCGCCGGCAAGGCGCGAAAGGTCGACGCCACCTTCAAGCCGACCATGGATGCGGACGCGCGCCAGCTGGCCCTTGCCGGTTGGCACGACGCGATTAACCGTGTGCGAACGAAATAATCCGGCCTCATGATCCGCCGAGATGGCGCGCCTCGACAATGCCCTCGAATTCGTAGGCGACGGGCCCGGTCATATAGACATGGTCGTCATCGGCCCATTCGATCCTGAGGGGGCCGCCGTCGAGCTCGACTGTCGCGACCCGGTCCACCAGCCGGCGGCGGTTCGCCGCGACGAGCGCCGCGCATGCGCCTGTGCCGCAAGCCTTCGTCAGGCCCGCGCCGCGTTCCCAAACCCTCACGCGAAGGCGGCGCCTGTCCCGCGCCTCGACGATGGACACATTCACCCGTTCCGGGAACAGCGGGTGATGTTCGATCATCGGGCCGAACCTGTCGATCGCGTGGGCGTTGACGTCTTTCACGAAGAATACGCAGTGCGGATTGCCAATATTGACGCCCGAAGGTCCCCAAAGAACCGGCGCGTCGATCGGCCCGAGTTTCACGTCGAGAAAACGGGTGTCCTCCACCTGCTCCGAAAGCGGAATATCCCGCCAGCCGAACTTCGGCTTGCCCATGTCGACGCGCACCTGCTCGCCGCCCGGGCCCACGGGCGCTTGCCAGGCGCGCAATGGTCCGCTGGGACTGTCGAGGCGGACCGTGTCGGCGCCGGTCTCCGACATCAGGATATGGGCAACGCAACGCGCAGCGTTGCCGCATGCCCCTGCGGCCGATCCGTCCGCGTTCCAGATGCCCATGAAGGCGTCGTCGGCCTTCGATCGCGCATCCTCAATCGTTATGAGCTGGTCGCAACCGGGTCCGGTCGCCGGATTGGCTAGCGCGATGGCGTCTTGCTCGGTTGGCCGCGCCTGCCTGTTGCCGCGCAGATCGAGAATGACAAACTCATTCCCGAGCCCGTTCATCTTGCGGAATGGAACGTCGATCAATTGCGACATGAGAGCCTCTTGCGCCAACAGCGAGCCGCGATGAAACGCGAAATAGGCAAAGTGGAAATCTCGGGCAAGGCGCTGGTCAAAGGATCGCTCCCGCCGTTGACGCAAGAGCGATCACGCAAAAGGCAACAGCCGGTCTTGAAGCGCCAAGCGCCCAGGCAGTCGCAGCGGCAAATGACGCCACCGCCATGATCGGCCCGGCGCCAAGAGCCGTCAACGCCGCTGCCGCTCCGCCAAGCGTTGCAAACGCGTCGGCGCGACGTCCGGCAAATCCTGCAATCGCGGCGACGATTATGGGCGCGACAGGCGCCAGCAGCCGGATGTCGACCGGCGCGCCCGCTGGCGCGATGAGCGGCGCTGCGTCGATGAGCAGCGCCGTGGCCGACGCGCCGCCGCCGATCGATCCGAGCCATGCGAGATAGGCGGCCGCGCCGGCGATAAACGTTGCCGGCGCCGCAATCGTCAGAGCGAATCCCGCCCGGCGGCGGATGCCCGAACCAAAAGGCAGCGTCAGGGCTGCGGTTGCAAAGGCGCCGGCGATGCAGATCCAGTAGGCGGCTGGGAGAGCGTCACGGGCGTCAGCCGCGAGCGAGGCGGTGCCGGCTGCGCCAAGCGCGACGGCCGCCGCGCCCTTGCCGACATTGCGCGGATTGTCGGGCTGGGCAACGGCCTGCGCAAGGCCGAAACACATGGCGAAGGTGGACGCGAACGTGACGGCGACGGCAATCGCCAGCGGAGCGTCGCCGGCGCGCAGCATTGCATCGAGCGTCAGCATACGGTCCGCCTTGCCGCTTCAAGCGCGCTCCGCGCCGCTTCGCCGCGCTCCCGGGCGAGGGCGCTTACTGCGTGATCGGTTTTTTCCCAATAGGACGGCTTCGTGAACAGCTGCCACAATGCCATGTAGGCGGCGAGCGACGTCATCCACCAATAGACCGGCATAAGGAGCGCCCAGGGCGACAGATGCGACCAGCCGCGCTTCAGGGGCGCGATCATCGCCAGATAAATGAACAGCGCATTGCCGACGAGAAGCGCGAAAAGGTTGAGGCTGAGGAGCGGCTCAGGAAATATCGCGCCGACAGCGGATGATCGCGTCGCAAGCCAGTAGAGAAAGACGCCCCACAGGATCGGGTTGATCAGGGCGCTGAACGCTGTGCCGGCGATGAACATTTGCGTGGACGCGAGCCCGCGCCAACGGGACCCGTCGACTCCCGGCGCCGGGTTTCTAAGGTCAACGAGCCATGTCTGGATGTAGCCTTTCATCCAGCGAGAACGCTGGCGCAGCCAATTCCCGAGGCGGTAATTCGCCTCCTCGAATGTCGTCGAAGCGATCAGTTCGGTCCGGTAGCCCTTGCGCGCGATGCGCAGGCCAAGATCGGCGTCTTCCGTCACGTTGTGCGGGTCCCAGGCGCCAATTTCGCGCAACTTGTCAGTACGGAATACATTCGACGTGCCGCCAAGCGGTATGGGCGCGCCAAGTCGGCGCAGCGCCGGCAACAGGCTGTCGAACCAAAGCGCGTACTCCAGGGCGAAGAGCCGGGTGATCCAGTTCTCTTCGGCGTTGTAGTAATTGAGCCGAGCCTGAACGCAGACAAGCTTGTCATCGCCGGCCGCTTCGGCCGCGGCGAACGCCGCCGCCGCCTTTTGCAGCTGATCCGGCTCCGGCGCATCCTCCGCGTCATAGATGACGGTCAGCTTGCCGCGCGCGAACGCCAGCGCAAAGTTACAGGCTTTCGGTTTCGTCTGCGGATGCGATGGCGGCACGACGATCATGTCCCAGTTGCGGTCGAGGCCCAGCGACAATGCTTCGTTGCGGGTTGCCTCATCGCCTTCTTCGAGGATCAGCTTTACGTCGAGCTTGCTTGCAGGGTAGTCGAGCGCGCCGATCGCTGCGGCAAGAGACGGCAGGCTTTCAGCCTCGCGGAACAGCGGCAGCAGGATCGACACGGTTGGCGGGTCAGGGTCGCCGCCCACATCGTTCCTGACGTCCGCCAAGGGTTCTTCGATCGAAAGTCCGGCGAGAAAGGTCCGGAAAGCTATCGCCGCCACGAAATAGATCGTTGCGAAGGCATTCAACGCGATAACCGTGGCGATTGGCGCAGTGACGATCCCGATGGCGGCGGCCAGGGCGATCGCGGCGAAGGCCGCGGACTGAAACGGCGTCAAAAGGCGGTGTGCGGAGTTCACGGGATCCGTCGCGGCGAGGTGCCCGGTCGCTGCGGTTTCGACGCTGGCCGCATAGGTTTGGCGCAGTCGTTCGCGAAAAGCGGCGCGGCCTTCGGCATACGATCGTCGCAATGGAAAGAGGCGGCCGGCTTCACGGCGCAGTTCGGCGCGCACGCCGTATCGGTCAGCGTCGAGAGCGATCCGCCCTTGGGCGTCGGCGCGCCTGATCGCCTCGCTGAGGGCCGAAAGCGACATCGCCCTAGAACTCCGTCCACAGAGCGAGGAATGCGCCATTGCCGGGGGTTAGCCCGCTGGCGGCGATTTCGAATAGCCCGCCGGCGCGGATCGCGATCTTCGGCGTCGCGCGCCAGACGATTGACGGCTGAAGTTTCAGGACATTGAAGTCCGCGCCGCCGGGCGATGCGGCGCCGATGGAAACCACGGACTGCGCTTCGGCGAGGATCAACAGCTTGCGCGACGGCTCGATCCCGATCGTCGCATCGAGCCGGAGCTGGTCGGCTGCGTCGCCGAGCCGCTTGCGAAACGCCGCTTCAAGGGCGGCGAAGGCGCGAAATCGGGGGGCGTCAACAAGTGTTGCTCCGTAGAGCCCGCGAATTTCGACGTCGACGCCGTCGGCGGCCAGCCCGGGACGGGCCCCCGCGGCGAGGCTTGCCGGGCGTGCGACGGCGGCGCGGATGGCTGCGACGCCCCAGCCGCCGGCCGCAACGCCCATCTGCGCGAAGCTTTCCAGTTCGACAACGCCGCTCGCTTCGTCGCGATAGCCTGGTCCGACGCTGCGACTCGCACCGTACACGACCTTTCCGCCGATCATGACATTGTTGAGCGCGCCCCATTCGCCATAGAGCGTCGCATCGAGCCGCTCGAAGCGGCCGCCCGCTGCGTCGCGCGCGCGGAATGCGTCGGTTCGGGTCTCAACGAAGACGCCGCCGCGCTCGCGGATCCAGGCGGAAGCGTGGGCCGGGCCGGTCGATCCGGCCATGAACGCCGCCGCGAGGATCAGCGACAAGGACGTCCTGGTAGGGAGGAAGGTCAAGGCGCTCGCAACGCGGCTCAGGCGGCCGGCGTTGCGGCGCTGAATGCGCCCGCCCGTCGTTGCAATGCCCGCCAACCCCTCTGGCCCCCGCTCAGGTCGCTCGTCGCCGCACGTCAGACGCCCGCGTGCAGGAGCCTATCGACTGCAACTTTTGCGACTACCAACTGATAATTGAATGACCATCCGCTGCGCAAGTGTGGATTGCGCAAATTGCGATCGCTATCGGTGGCCGCGCCGCGTTGGCGTGGCGCGACGCAACCATCGGGCGGCAGCGTTCGCTGCGCCGTCGATCGGCTTTAGCTCGCATTCCCAGACGATCCGCACTCGCCAGCCAAGGGCCCGCAACGCCTTGGCGTTTTCCCGGTCGCGCTCGGCGTTTCGACTGAGTTTTCGCGTCCAGTAGTCGACATTCGTCGCCGGCGTCCGCGCCCCGCGCGGGCAATCGTGTCGATGCCAAAAGCATCCATGTACGAAAATGACCGCGCGCCACCTTGGCAGCACTATATCCGGCGCGCCGGGCAGACTTGCGTCGTTCAGTCTGAACCGGAAACCGCGGGCGTGCAGGGCGCGCCGCAGGGCGCGCTCGGGGCCCGTATTCGAGCTTTTGACGGCCCGCATGATGCGGCTTCGCGTGGCGTCCATCGTCGCCGTCGTCCGCTCGTCGGCGCGTTCTGAGAGCGGCTTTTTCCCCACGTTCTTCCAGTTTTGTTAACGGACCGCTTTTTACTGAAGGCGAACAAGTGTTTCTCGGTTTTTTGAGCGCCGATGCCGCCAACGCCACGTCAGAAGGGCCTTAGAGCTTGAGCCGTCGCCGACACGAAGTGCAGGACGCGACATGCGCGGTTCGTCCGGTGGGACGCCGCCGGTCCTGCGCGCGCGCGCTCTTGGCGGGCGCGTGCGCCGCATCGATCGCAAACTCGGCTGTCGCCCAGCAGCCGACATCGCAAGACTCCGAAGCGCCAGCTTACGATCGCAACTCCTTGCGGGACGTGCAACTCGGCGAAACCGACAATCTGTTGCGGATCGCCTTTATCTGCCGCGACGCCTGCCCAATCAATCAGCGGGCTGACGGCGTGTTCGTGCTGGCCGGCGTCGCCGCGGACCTTGAGCTCGATCTTTCGAGCCGCAGTCGGCACTTGTCGCGTCTGTCATTGTTCGCAGGCGCTCACGGCAGCGAGATTTCCCTCGATCTGGCCGCTGATTTCGACGAACCGACCGCGCGCGCCTGCGAGGCGCACGGCGAAGCGGCCTGGTGCCTTGACTTCGCCCGCGCGGAAGCAGCGTTCGCAGACGCGAGGTCGGGTGGGGATCAGGCTGATGAACCGGCGCGCGACCGCATTGCCCTTCGTCAACCGCCTGCGGAGGATCATTCGACCCAGTTGGCGGCCGGCGAGATGCGCGCCGCCGACGTCATGCAGGATGGGACTGGCGACGCGGCCGTTCGCGCCGCATCGGCGTCGTTCAATCCGCCGGCCGGCCTGCGCGATGCGGACGCGACATCGCCAGCGCCAGCATTCGCGCCGCAGGGCTTCAGGATTGACGGCGGGCCGCGAGGTCCGCGGCCGCTCGAGGCGCCGCCGCCCTTCATCCGAGCGCCAATCGATGTATTTGGCGCTGGCGTCGCCGGAAAGGCCGAGGCGTCTCTTTCCTTGCCTGTTGACGCGCCGATCCTCGGGTCCGCCGTTGCGCCAGTGATCCGGACGGCGGAGCGGATCGGGTTTTCGGCGCCGGAAGCGGAACGGTTCGCGCCGCCGATCGACCGGCTCGATTTCGTTGAACGTCCCCACGAAACGGCGATGCCGCCCACCGGGGCGCCGGCTGATCCGCCCGCGAACCCAAGGCCTGCGCCGCCTTCGGCGGCGCCGCGCGAAGACGCCGGATCGACGCCGGCCGCGAGAGCGAGCGAACCGCGCCGCAAAAGCGAGGCGCTTCCCGAAACTGCCGCTCCCGCCGGCGACGCCGCGGCCATCAGCCGGAGCGACGCGGACCGGATCGCCGCGACATTCGCCGCCGCCGACGCCGCCGCCCGGATGCCCGCAGCGTTCGATCTCGGCGGCGAAGCCGAACGTATCCTAGGCCGCCCGCTCGATGCGGACGGCTGCGCCGACGCGCGCGAACGCCTGCAGTCGGACGCTTGGGCCCTTGATGCGATGGTTGAGATTGGCTTTTGCCGCGCCGCGGCCGGAGAGATCGACGCCGCGGACAAGGACTTTGCGCGGCTCCTCGCCTACACCCCGGACAATTACGAAGCGCTGGTGGGGCGCGCCCTCATCGCCGCCCGCAAGGGCGACCGGTCCGACGCAATGGATCTCTTTCAGGAAGCGCTGAACGCCCTGCCGCCAATCGAGGAATCAAACCGCATCGTCGATGCGATGACGCGGCTTTAGGCCCGACGGGCGGCGTTCGCTTTCGTTGACCGGACGCGCCGGCCCGCCTAACCCTCTAGGCCATCGGGACCACCAAAGAGGGCGACACGATCATGGCGGCGAACAGGCGCGAAGCGGACTCAGGGCGCGCGCCCGACCAGTCGTTTCAGGGGCTGATCATGACCCTGCAGCAGTTCTGGGCGCGCCAGGGATGCGTCATCCTCCAGCCCTACGACATGGAAATGGGGGCAGGCACGTTTCACCCGGCGACGACGCTTCGGTCGCTTGGCCCGAAGCCATGGCGCGCCGCCTATGTGCAGCCGTGCCGGCGGCCGACCGACGGCCGTTATGGCGCGAACCCGAACCGGTTCCAGCATTACTATCAGTTTCAGGTCGTGCTGAAGCCGAGCCCTGAGAACATCCAGGCGCTTTACCTCGAAAGCCTCGATGCGCTCGGGGTCGATCGCTCCGTCCACGACATAAGATTCGTCGAGGACGACTGGGAAAGTCCGACGCTCGGCGCCTGGGGCCTCGGATGGGAAGTCTGGTGCGACGGCATGGAAGTAACCCAGTTCACCTATTTCCAGCAGGTCGGCGGCATCGACTGCCGGCCGGTGACGGGCGAGATCACCTATGGCCTTGAACGCCTTGCGATGTATGTGCAGGGCGTCGACAACGGCTACGACCTCGACTTCAACGGCGCCGAGGGCGACATGCGCGTCACCTATGGCGACGTTTTCCATCAGCAGGAGATCGAGTTCTCAAAATTCAATTTCGAACTCGCGAACACCGAGGCGCTGTTCGACCAGTTCCGCGAGGCCGAAGCCGCCTGCAGGCGGATCGTCGAGGCGGGCGCGGCGCTGCCGGCCTATGACCAGTGCATCAAGGCGAGCCATCTTTTCAATCTGCTCGACGCACGCGGCGTGATTTCCGTCGCCGAGCGCCAGTCCTATATTCTCCGTATAAGGACGCTCGCAAAGGCTTGCTGCGAGGCGTGGCTTGACAGCCCTCAAGGCCGAAGTCCGGGCGCCGGCGTCGTCGACTATGTGGCGGCGGGGTAGGGGCGTTGGCTGAAGTGGCTTCCCGGCAACTGACAGGCGGCTGCCAGTGCGGCGCGACGCGCTACGCCCTGGCTGCGCCGCCGCTATTCGCATATTGCTGTCATTGCGCGAATTGCCAGCGCATCACCGCGAGCGCATTCGCGATTTCCTGCATCGTTCCGAAGGCGGCGCTTGTTTTCACCAAGGGCGCGCCGGCGCGGCATGAATGGACGGCCGATTCCGGCACGCCGCGCTACGGCTTCTTCTGCCCCGACTGCGGGGTCAGGATCGCTCACGGCCAGGAAGGCGACGGACCGTCGGCGGCGATGTATTCCTTACGCGGCGGAACTTTGGACGACCGCGGCTACGCCGCCCCGGTCGCGCACATCTGGATGAGCAGCGCCGTTCCATGGTTTGCCGTTCCGCAGGGCGATCTCACCTTTGAGGCTCAACCGAAGGACTATGCGCCAATTGCGGCGCTTTACGCCGCGCGGTTGACGGGCGTTGCCGGATGAGCGACAGCGCCGCGTCGCCCGTCGCGGGCTTGCTTGCGCGCGTGCGCGCCGTTGGCTGGCGGCGCGGCCTCCTCGCAGGGCTTGCTGTCGCCGTCGTCGCGCCGGCGCTCTGGGTCGCGGCCTATCGCGTGGCGCCGCCGCCGGGCACGCTCACCATGCTGGAGCGCAAGCTTTCCGGCGACGTTATAAACCATCCGTGGACGCCCCTTGAGGAGATTTCGCCGCATCTCGTGCGCGCCGTCATTGCGGGCGAGGATTCGCGCTTCTGCCTGCATCGCGGCATCGACTTCGACGCCATCGAGGACGCCCTCGACGAGGCGGAGAAGGGGCGGCGGCTGAGAGGCGCTTCGACAATATCCCAGCAAACCGCGAAGAACGCGTTTCTCTGGAACGGCGGCGGGTTTTTCAGGAAAGGCCTTGAGGCCGGATACACCGTCGTCATGGAGGCGTTGTGGCCGAAACGGCGGATCATGGAGGTGTACCTCAACGTCGCCGAATGGGGCGACGGTCACTTCGGCGCCGAAGCGGCGGCGCAGGCCCGCTTTGGCAAGGCAGCGAAAGACCTGACGCCCTATGAAGCTGCGCAACTCGCCGCGGTGCTGCCGAGCCCGAACAAGTGGCGCCTCGACCCGCCGGGCCCCTACGTGCGCCGACGCGCCGCGACCCTCCGGCAGCGGATGGACATTGTCGCGCGCGACGGCCTTGACGCCTGCGTCCTGGGCGCCAGCGAAAAAGCCGGTCGACCCTAATCGGCCGTGTGCGGTTCCTGCTCGACGCCGGCGTCAATTCGACGGAAAATCACGGTGTCGGCGCCAGTCTGATAACAGCCGCCATTGGGAGGGAAAACATGCCGCGCATTCTGGGGTTGAACATTGTCGGCGTTCTCATCGCGTCGGTCGCCTTCTATTTCGTCGGATTCCTGTTGTACGGCCTGTTGTTTGCTGACCTCTGGATGTCGGCGCAGGGCATCGCCGAAGCTGATTTCGAAGGACAGAATACCGGGGCATACATGGCCGGCGGGTTTCTCATCACGGCGCTTCAGGTGATCGGCCTCGGTCTGACGCTTGGATGGCGCAAGGCGATGGACATGGGCGCGGCGATCCGTACAGCGATCATCCTGTGGGCGTTCTTCGCGCTGCCGTTCTCTCACTACTCCTATCTCTACGAGCCGCACCACAATCCGGCGCTGCTTGCGATTGACGCCGGCCACCTTCTTGTTGGCTGGGTCGTCAGCGCAATCGTCCTGACGCTGTTCAAATAGACTGGAGAGGGCGTGGGGATCCTGGTTATCGTCGTCTATCGCCCGAAATTCGGCAAGGCCGAAGTCCTTGAGTCTCTCGTGCGCAGGCATCGCTCCGATCTCGAAAAGGAGGGCCTCGTGACTTCTTCGCCGGCGCTCGCAGGTCGCGCGGCCGACGGCGCAATTGTCGAGGCGTTCGTCTGGAAATCCCAGGCGGCGATCGACGCGGCTCATTCCAATCCGGCGGTCGCCGCTTTGTGGGAAGAGTTCGCTGAGGCGTGCGACTACGACGTGATTGCAAACGTCGCCGAAGCCGCGCAGGTATTCTCGCCTTTCGATGCGATCGAGCTTGATGGAGCGTAGTCTTGGACGACCAGCCGACCCGTGACGAGCCCGTCGGTCGAACAAGCGATCGGCATACGGAGTTGCTCGAAGCCTACCGGTCATTGGCGTCTCCCTATTATGGCTGGGCGAAAGCCAATATCGGCGATTTGCGCATACTTGACTGGGGCTACGGCCGACTTGCGATGTCATGGGCAATCGGCGGCGACGCGGATGCGCGCATGATCCTGCATCAGGGCTTTATGTTTGGCGGGCACGTGGCCAGCGCCGCCGACCACATCGCCAGCCTTGTCACCATGACGGTCCTGCCGACCAATGAGGATCGATTTCGCACGTCGCGCCTCGAAACGAAGTTCTTCAGACCGGTGAAAAGTCCGAGCGCCACGATCGACGCCCAGGTCATCAACGTTTCCCGACGACTGATTCACATCGAAGCGGATATCCTTAACGCCGAGGGCAAGCTCGCTGTCAGGGTGGAGGCGACTCAGGTGCGCCAGACCGCATCCGGCGGGTAGGGCGCCGCTGACCTCAAAAGCCGTCGACCGGCATTCGTCGCAAGATTGCAATAGCGCCTGATTTCTGGAATTGGGAAGCCTCTTGCGCGGAGGGTCTGGAGTGCTGAAACGGACGGTCAAGACAGCGACACGGCGGCTCGGCCTGTTCCCGGTCGCGCGTCATCTGTACCGGCGCTTCGACCCAGACGTGCGGCGCGCGCGGGCTAGCGACCGCGTTTTTTTTGCACGGATCATTCGGCCCGGCGACCTCGTTTTCGACATTGGCGCAAATCTCGGCCAGAAATCAGAAGTGTTTCTCGCGTGCGGGGCGAAAGTCGTCGCGGTTGAACCGAACCCCATGTGCGCGCCGAGCCTGCGGTTTGAGTTCGCGCGCGCCCGTGACTTCACGCTCGTTGAAAAGGCGATCGGCGCGACGATCGGCCGGGCGCGCCTCAATGTGGTCGGGACGGATTCAACGGCAAGCGTGCGGGACGACTGGCGCTGGCTGACCGAGGACGGCGCCCTGAAAGCGAGCGCCGTCGACGTCGACATGACGACGCTCGATGCGCTCATCGCCGAGTATGGCGCGCCGGCGTATTGCAAGATTGATGTGGAAGGTTTTGAGCTCGACGTGCTGAAGGGCCTGTCGCGGCCGACGCCGGACCTTATCTCGTTTGAGTACCACGCCTCGGAGAAGGACAGGCTCATCGCCTGCATTGACATTCTCGCCGCGCTTGCGCCGATCGAGATCAACCTGATCGCCATGAACGGCGGTGACTTCCTTCAGGACTGGGCCCCGCCGGCTGAGGCGCTGAACCGCATCGGCGCCGACTTGCCGGAGGTCGGGGATGTCTTTGTCCGGATGAAACCAGAAACGGGCGGTCGCGCCTCACCGAAGAATTAGGACGATGCCGGAGCTTATTCTCGAACTGTTCTCCGAAGAGATCCCGGCGCGCATGCAGGCGCGCGCCGCGGCGGACCTGGAGCGCGCCGTCAATCAGCGGCTGCTTGACGCCGGCTTCCTGCCGGAAGGCGTCAAGGCGTTCGCCGGTCCGCGCCGGCTTGCGCTCGTCGCCGTGGGGCTGCCGGCGCGTCAGCCGGACCTCAAGGAAGAGAAGAAAGGCCCGCGCGTCGGCGCGCCGGAAAAGGCTGTCGAAGGCTTCCTCAAGTCAGCCGGCCTCGCTTCGCTCGATGACTGCGAAACGCGGGAGGACAAGAAGGGCGCCTATTACGTTGCGGTCGTTGAACGCAAGGGCCGGCCAACTGCGGAGCTTCTCGGCGAATTCATCCCGGAAATCATTCGGGGTTTCGCCTGGCCTAAGTCCATGCGCTGGGGCGCGGCGCCGGAGACGGGCGGCGAACTGCGCTGGGTACGGCCGCTGCGGCGGATTCTTTGCTGTTTCGACGGCGAGGTTGTGCCATTCGAAATCGGCGGCATCGCCGCCGGCGACGTCACCGAAGGCCATCGCACCATGTCAGAGGGCCTCATTCAATCGCGCTCGTTCGATACCTATGCGGAGCGCCTTGAGGCCGCGAAGGTGATGCTCGACGCTGAGGCGCGGGCCGAACTCATCGCGCGCGAGGCGCGAACCCTTTGCGAGGCGCAAGGCCTTGAAATTGTCGAGGACAAGGGTCTCCTGCAGGAGCTTGCCGGGCTTGCCGAATGGCCGTCGCCGATGATCGGCGCGTTCGACGCGAAATTCCTCAGCTTGCCGGACGAGGCGTTGATCGCCTCCATGCGCGGCCATCAGAAGTATTTTTCCGTACGCGATCCAAGAACAGGCCGCCTTGCGAACCGGTTCGTCTGCGTCGCCAATATAGTCGCGCCGGATGGCGGGGCGGCCATGCGCGCCGGCTATGAGCGCGTCCTGACGGCGCGGCTGTCGGACGCCCGGTATCTCTATGAAAACGACCTGAAACGTCCGCTGGAAGGGCGCGTTTCAGACCTCGACGGCATGACCTTCTTCGAGGGGCTCGGGTCGACCGGCGACAAGGCGCGACGCGTCGCGGCCCTCGCGCGCGAGATCGCGCCGTCGGTGGGCGCGGATCCGGATACGGCCGAACGCGCCGGCCTTCTCGCCAAGGCGGACCTGACGACTGGCATGGTCTATGAGTTCCCGGAGCTGCAGGGCGTCATGGGGCGCTACTACGCCACCGCCCAGGGCGAACCGCAGCAGATCGCCGACGCGATCCGGGACCACTACCGCCCTGTTGGCCAGGACGACGACGTCCCGTCGGCTCCGGTCTCCGTCTCCGTCGCCCTCGCCGACAAGATTGATACGCTGACGGCCTTCTGGTCGATCGGCAAGAAGCCGACGGGATCGAGCGATCCGTTCGCGCTGCGCCGCGCGGCGCTCGGCGTGATACGGATCGTTCTGGAGAATGGCGTGCGCCTTCCGTTGCCTGACGAAGGCGATCTCCTGGACTTCTTCCACGACCGCCTGAAAGTCTACTTCCGCGACAAGGGTCGCCGGCACGACCATATCGACGCCGTCCTTCATGATGCGGACGGAAATCCGGTCGACGATTTCGTTCTCATCGCGTCGAAGCTTGACGCCCTTGAGGCATTCCTCAAGACGGCGGAGGGCGCGGATCTCGCCGCCGCCTACAAACGCGCGGGCAACATTCTGAAGGCCGAAACGAAAAAGGGCGATGCGCCGTCCGCCGGCGATGTCGTTGACGGTGCGCTCGTCGAGGACGCCGAAAGGGCGCTTGTCGCCGCGCTGGGCCGTGCGGAACCGGAGGTGACGGCTGCAATGGCGGCGGAAGACTTCACTCGCGCCATGGCCGGCCTTGCCGCACTGCGCGCGCCACTCGATGCGTTTTTTGAAACGGTGACGGTGAACGCCGACGATCCGGCGCTTCGGTCGAACCGACTCGCGATCCTGCAGCGGTTTGTCGCCGCGACGGTCCGCGTCGCCGATTTCTCGAAGCTTCAGGGCTAAACCGTCGCCGCGCCACTCCTGACGCTCCTTGATCGCGGGGCGATGCCGGATCAGGTCGATGGGCTGTGCGACCGAAATGCCTCCAGTCAGCCATGCATTCAAACAGGCTCGCGTCGGAACGGGCCTGCATCGGAACTGGCATCCGCCTTTGCGTCTGTCATCCAATTGGGGTAGCGTAAATAAGCGACAAGATATCTGCTGCAACGTCAACGAGAGGTCCGCGCATGGCGCGCTCTTATCGACAGTGAAGCACCGGATGCAAGCCATCCTGGAAGCAAACAGCGTCTTCGAGCTGCGCTCGTCCATTATGGCTGCATATGCGGATTTCGGCTTTCACGCGGCCTATTTTGTTGCGCCGGTCACCCGCGACCGGTCAGAGGGCCGCGCCCTGACAAATGTCGGTTTTTCAATGGACTTTGAAGCGGCCTTCCGCGACAGCGGCGGCGCGATTGATCCGTTGCCGGACATTGCGCTGGCGGCGGGAGGCGTCGTCAGGGTCGATCGCGACGGCGCGATTGGCGGGCGCGCGGCTGACGGGCTGCAACCGACGGAAGCGGCCTACCTGTCGCGCTTTGTCGAGTGGGGCATGGCCGACGGCGTCGGCGCCATCGCCTTTGGGCCCGGCGGGCGCGCCGGCTTCACCTATGTCGCGGGGCGTATCGACGAGGGTGCGATCCTCGCCGCCGACGTGGCGGGGATCCGTACGGTCGCCGTCATGTCGTATCAGCGCTACTGCCAGCTGATCGACCGGGAAACCGAAGCTTCCGCCCAGCTGTCGCCCCGCGAACTGGAAATTCTGCACTGGATGGCGCGCGGCAAGAGCAATAGCGTCATCGCCGAAATTCTCGGCATCAGCGCGGCGACGGTGGGCACGTACATGCGGCGCATATTCTCCAAGCTTGGGCGAAACGACCGCACCTCCGCCGTGCTCGCCGGCGTCGAGAAGGGCTACGTCTCGCCGTCGCCCAACGCGCCGCCATCCGCCATGCGGCGGGCCGGCGGCGGCTAACGGCGCAAATGGATTCCCCGGACTGATCTGGAACGGTTGTTCCGGAAGGGCTGTCTGGCGGCGTCGTTTGCGGCCGCCAGCCTCAACCGACCCAGATCAGGCCGATGATCGAGCCGCTCATCAGCGTCGCCAGCGTCGACGAGACAAGCGAGCGTGGGCCCAGCTCCAGGACGTCCTGACGTCGCTCCGGCGCGATCGCCGTGAGGCCGCCGACGACAATGCCGAGGCTGCCGAAGCTTGCAAATCCGCATAATGAATAAATCATGATCAGTTCCGTCCGGGGCGAGAATACTCCGTCGGGCGTGCGCGCCAGCGACACGTATGCGATCAATTCGTTAAGCGCCGTTTTCTCGCCCATCAGGGCGCCGGCGGCCGCCGCTTCCGACGCCGGCACGCCGGCGAGCCAGACGAGCGGCGCAAATATCCACCCGAACATGCGCTGCAGCGTCATTGGCGCGCCGGCGATGTCGCCGAGCGCGGACAGGCAGATATTGATTAGCGCCGCCATCGCCACGAAGGCGATCAGGCAGGCGACGATATTGAGATACAGCTTCAGGCCCTCGGTGACGCCGGTCATGAAGGCGTCCATGGCGCCGCCGTACTTCAGGTCGTCCCCGGCTGCGGCGTCAGTCGGCGTCTCATCCCGCTCCGGCGGCACCATGATCCGCGCCATGAGGATCGCCGACGCGGCGGAGATGATCGAGGCGACGATCACGTGTCCGAGCGCCGATGGGGTCACCGGGCCAAGGATGATGGAATACAGAACCATCACCGTGCCCGCAACGGTCGCCAGCCCGCCGGTCATCACGACGAAGAATTCGGACCGGCTGATCTTTGAAAGGTACGCCCGGATAAGCAGCGGCGCTTCGGTCGGGCCCATCAACACATTGGCGGCCGTCGACAGGGCGACCGCGCCGCCGACCCCGAACGCGCGTTCCAGCGTCGCCGCAAACGCGCCGACGATGACGCGCAGGACGCCCGCATGCCAGAGCAGTGCGGCGAGGGCCGAGATGAAGATGACGAGGGGCAATCCCTGGAACCCGAGAATGAAAAGGGCGCTGTCGTCCGACACGTCGAAGGGCGTTGGCCCGCCGCCGAGATAGCCGAACACGAATGACCCGCCGGCGTTCGTCGCTTTTTGCAGGGCTTCCACGACGACGTTGAGATAGGCGAGCGCATCGCGGGCGCCAGGCGTGTAGAGCAAGAAGCCGGCGACCACTGCCTGAAATGCGCACGCGCCCAGCGCCATGCGCCAGGGGAACCTGCGCCGGTCTTCGGAAAGCGCCCATGCGATTGCGCAGAACGCAATAAGCCCGCCGAGGCTTTGTAGACGCAGGCCGGGATCGGTGCTGGAGAGAAAGTCGCCCATCGACGCAGATTTCACGAATTCGCCGCAATAACAAACGCCTGTCGCGCCGCGGTAGGAAATTCGGCATCTCCCGTTGCCGGTCGCCGTCGCGCCGGCGGCGCTTGCCGTTGCCGCCGCGACACGCTAGGGCAACGGATGTTCCGGACCCGTAGCTCAGCTGGATAGAGCGCTGCCCTCCGAAGGCAGAGGTCACAGGTTCGAATCCTGTCGGGTCCGCCAGCTTTCTATATATTGCGCCGGCGCGCTTCGCGCGCGCCTCCGATCCCCTTGGACTTGAACTGTCTCTTCAACTGTCTCTTCAACTGTCTCTGCGGCCCTTCGCCAGATCGCCCATATCGCGCGAACTCGCATCCCTCTTCGGGGCAACGCGCGCCGTTTCCCACGCTTCGCCGGCGATCCGGCCCCGCCCCGGCTTGGCGCCAGCGGTTGACGCCGTCATTCTGCCGCTCGCAATCGATGACGTGAGGAGGCCGCCATGACGCTGAGCAGGCAAGCAATTATTCCGACTGGCCCTGGCGCTGGCCTGGGCATTGGCCTGGGGGCTGGCCTAAGAGCCTGCTTGAGAGGCGGCCTGGCGGCGTTGACGCTGGGGGCGACGTTCGGGATGCCGGCGGCTATCGCCCAGGCCGCGCCGGGCAGCGATGCGGCCCGCGGACCAGGCATCGGGCCTGGCGGCAGACCCGTTGGCGCGGCCTGGTCCCGCAGCCCTGTCTATGCGGCGCACGGCATGGCCGCGACGGCGCAGCCGCTCGCCAGCCAGGTCGCAATCGACATCCTCAAGAAGGGCGGCACCGCGGTCGACGCCGCGATCGCCGCGAACGCAACGCTCGGCCTGATGGAGCCGACGGGCAACGGCATCGGCGGGGATCTTTTCGCGATCGTCTGGGACCCGAAGACGAAAAAGCTCTACGGCATCAACGGGTCGGGCCGCGCGCCGAAGGGGCGAACGCTTGACGACCTGAAGGAAAAGCTCGGCGACGCCGGGTCGATCCCGCCGCTCGGCCATCTGCCGGTCAGCGTGCCGGGCGCGGTTGATGGCTGGTTCGAACTGCACGGCAGGTTCGGCAAGCTGCCCATGCGGGAGGTTCTGGCGCCGGCGATCGGCTACGCCCGCGAGGGGTTCCCCGTCTCGCCGGTCATCGCCTACTATTTCCAGCGAAACCTCTCCGCGTTCGTACGAAATCTCGACATGATCGGCGAGTTCGACAACGCCCGCGCCACCTATTTCGCTGACGGCGCGCCGCAAGCCGGCGAGATTTTCCGCAATCCGGACCTCGCGAACACCCTTGACATGATCGGGCGCAGGGGGCGCGACGCCTTCTACAAGGGCGACATTGCGCGCACCATCGACGCCTACATGAAGAGGATCGGCGGCGATTTGCGCTATGAGGATTTCGCGACCCATGAGAGCGAGTGGGTCGAGCCGGCCTGCGTCGATTATCGTGGTACGGAGCTTTGCGAGCTGCCGCCGAACGGCCAGGGCTTCGCCGCGCTGCAGATGGCGAACATCCTCAAGAATGTCGACCTGACCCAATGGGAGCGCGGCTCGCCCGAGGCGATCCATTACATCACCGAAGCCAAGCGCCTCGCCTTCGAGGACCTCGCCCGGTTTTACGCCGACCCCGCGTTCGTCGACGTGCCGGTCGAGGGGCTGCTCTCCGAGGCCTATGGCCGCGAGCGCTTTGCGCTGATCGATCCGAAGAAGGCGACGCCGGATTTCGGGCCGGGAGAGCCGAAACTCGAAGGCGAGGGCGACACCACGTATTTCACCGTCGCCGACAAGGACGGCATGATGGTGTCGCTGATCCAGTCGAACTACCGCGGCATGGGGTCAGGCCTCGTCGCCGACGGCCTCGGGTTCATGTTCCAGGACCGTGGCGAGCTATTCTCGCTCGACCCGAACCATCCGAACGCCTATGCGCCGGGCAAGCGGCCGTTCCACACGATCATTCCGGCTTTCCTGATGCGGGATGGCGCCCCGCTGATGAGTTTTGGCCTGATGGGCGGCGGCATGCAGCCCCAGGGCCATGTCCAGGTGCTGATCAACATGGTCGACTACGGCATGAACATCCAGGAAGCGGGCGACGCGGCGCGCCTCAATCACGATGGCGGCCGTCAGCCTACCGATGACCTTGGCGCGCAAGGGGTGGATCCGCTGGGCGTGCTGAACGTGGAGCCGGGCGTCCCGGCGGCGACCGTCGCGCAACTGAAAAAAATGGGCCACGACGTTCGGGTCGTGGAGAACGGCGTGATGTTCGGCGGCTATCAGGCGATCATGCGCGACCCCGAAACGGGCGTCTATTCGGGCGCGACGGAAATGCGCAAGGACGGGATAGTTATCGGTTACTGAGTGATCGGCTACTGAATGATCGGCTACTGGCCGCGTCGCGCGCCTGAGAGCGCCCGGAATCTCCGCTGCATTGCAGCGATTTCAGGCGACCTGACGCGATAAAGTCACAAAAAAACGCCGAAGCATGGTAGACTTGGGCTTTGGCCGGCGAGAGTTGAGCTATATGGCGCGTATTGACTGCCGGATCGCCGGCGTGGGCGGGTATCTGCCGGAAAGGGTCGTGACCAACGCGGAACTTGAGGCGAAGGTCGACACCAACGACGCCTGGATTCGCTCCCGGACCGGCATCGCCCAGCGCCACATCGGGGCCGATGACGAGGCGACGTCGGATATCGCCGCCGCCGCGGCGAAGCGGGCTCTCGCTGCGGCTGGTCTCGTTGCAGAAGACATTGACCTGATCGTCGTCGCGACCGTGACGCCGGACAGGACCTTTCCGTCCGTCGCCGTGCACGTTCAGCGAAAGATCGGCGCCCCGCCAGGCATGGCGTTCGACGTTTCCGCCGCCTGCGGCGGCTTCGTTTACGCCCTCAACATCGTTACGGCGATGATGACCACCGGCCAGACAACGCGTGCGCTCGTGATCGGCGCGGAGAAGCTTTCCTGCTTTCTCGACTGGACCGACCGCGGCACCTGCGTCCTGTTCGGCGACGGCGGCGGCGCGATCGTCGTCGAGGCGAAGCACGCTCCCGACGATGCGCCGCGCACCGGCGTTCTCGGCGTTTTCTCATCGGCCGATGGCCGCCTGACCGAACTTCTTTATGCGGATGGCGGTCCGTCGACGACCAATACTGTCGGTCTTGTGCGGATGAACGGGCGCGAAGTCTTCCGGAACGCCGTCGAGGAGATCTCCAATTCCGTCATCACGGTCGCGCGACAGGCCGACATCAGGATCGAGGACATCGACTGGTTCGTGCCGCACCAGGCGAACATAAGGATCATCGAATCCTGCGCCAAGCGGTTGAACCTGAACATGGATCGCGTGATCGTCACGATTGACCGCCATGCGAACACCTCGGCGGCGTCGATACCGCTTGCGCTTGACGATGCGATCCGTGCAGGGACCATTCGGAAGGGCGATCTTGTCGCTTTCGCCGCGCTTGGCGGCGGGCTCGCCTGGGGCAGCGCGCTGGTTCGGTTCTAGGCTGCGGCTGTCCCGCCGGCGGCTGTAGCGAACCTTTGGAGGAAAGCGCTCAGACGCACGCGTCGCTGACGGCGCCGCCTTCGCGTTCCGCTTCGACGCGGACGCACTCATCGATCCGTGCGCGAAGTCGCGCCACGTTCAGGGGCTTCGGCATGAACTCGTCCATGCCCGCCGCCAGCGCCTTTTCGCTGTCGGCCTGTGCGTCCGCGGCGGTAAGGGCGATGATCCGGGTCGCCGCGTTTTTCGGGCAACTCTTGCGGATCGCCTTTGCCGCTTCGAGGCCATTCATCACCGGCATCTGAATGTCCATTAGTATTGCCGTATAGCGCTGCGCCGCGCTCGCCTTGAGGGCGACTTCGCCGTTTTCGGCTTCGTCGACGACGACATTGAGGGATTTCAGCGTCGCTGCGACCAGCTTGCGGTTGGTTTCATTGTCGTCGACGACGAGCACCCGGCCATCGATTGATCGGGCGACGAGCGGGATGACCTTGGCGGAGGGACGGGCCGCGCGCTGTACCCGCGCAACTGCGGCATCGCCGTCTGCGCCGGCGCCCTCAGCGCCAGCAACGCCAAGCACCCGCGACAGTTCGGCCGAAACCGTCCGTTCAGAGATTGGCTGGTCAAGCCCCGCGTCGAAGCCCATAAGATTGAGCTGCTCCTTCGCAAGCTTGTGGGGCGAGGCGAGGACCAGGGCCGCGTCGCGAACCAGGCCGTTGCGGGTCAAGCGGCCAACGAGATCTTTCGCCTCGATGTCGGCAAGCTCGCTGTTGACGATGATGGCGTCCACGCGATTGCCTTCATTGTTGAGGCGTGAAAGCGCGTCGATCGCTTCGTTGCCCGACGCGGCCGAAACGACCTCGGCGTTAAGGGCCGAAAGCATTTTCTCGAGAGTCGTGCGGCTGACCTTGACGTCATCGACAAGGACAACGCGCACATCGCCCGGCAGGCGACGCGCCCTGGCGACGGGCAGCGGCGTCACTTCGGCGTCGGCCATGAGCGGCGCCGACATCCAGAACTCGCTGCCCTCGCCATAGCTTGACGTACAGCCGATCTCGCCGCCCATTGCCTCGACGATTTCCTTGCAGATGGCGAGGCCAAGGCCGGTGCCGCCGAAACGACGGCTCGGCGTGCTGTCCACCTGCGAGAAGCGGTCGAACAAAAGGTGCTGCTTCTCGGCCGGGATGCCAATGCCGGAGTCCCTGATCGCAATCCGAACGCCATTCTCCGTGTTTGGATCGCACTCGGCGACGACCGCGATCGCGCCGCTGTCGGTGAACTTGATCGCGTTGCCGACAAGGTTGATCAGCACCTGGCGAACGCGCGCGCCATCGGCGATGACGTTCTGGGGCAGCGATGGATCGACATGCACGGCGAGGGAAAGACCTTTTTCCTCGGCCTTGGCCTGAAGCAGGCGGACCGCCCCTTCGATCGTTGCGCGCAGGTTTGTCGACGTCGGCTGTAGGCTGAGCTTGCCGGCCTCGAGCGCCGAAAGGTCGAGAATGTCGTTGATAATGGCCAGCAGCGCTTCGCCCGACTGGTCGATGATCTCGATCTGCTCGCGCTGCTCGGATTCCAGCTTGCCGCCGAGCAGAATCTTGGTGAAGCCGATAATGCCATTTAGCGGCGTGCGCAGCTCGTGACTCATGGTTGCAAGGAATGTGGACTTAGTCCGTGCGGCTCGTTCCGCTTCGTCACGGGCGGCGATCAGCTCGCGCTCGACCGCTGTGCGACGCTCGATCTCAGTATTCAGCTCACGAACTGTCGTTTCAAGCGTTTCGTTGACCTTAGCCATGCGGTTGCGGTTGTTCCGGAACGCGACCGCCATCGTAAAGCTGAAGAGAACGACGACGCCCGCGAACGCGATGATCGCGCGCTGGACCTGGACGCGATTGCGGGCGTCGCTGAGCGCCCGGTCGTTCTGAAGTCGCTCGTTTTCGAGCCGCTCGATATTGAGTTTCTTTTCTGCGAAATCAAACTGCGCGGCCATCAGGGCGAAGTTCGCGGAGGCGGCGACCTTCTTGGCCTCGTCGGAAAGCCGCTTCATGCTCTGGTGGTGGGCGAGCGCCTTGCCGGGCTCGCCGCGCATCAGGCTGATTTCATAGGCGGTTTCGTGCAGGCCAGCGAAAGATGCGTTGGTCGCCGCCACGTCCACGCCGTCGAAGGCCTGGTCAATCAGGCGCGCCGCGGCCGCCACGTCGCCCTGCTTGAACCGGGCGCGCGCCTTGGCGCCGACCGCGAACCGCGCCCAGTCGGCGCCGTCCTCGGCGTCGAGAATTTTCCGGGCGCGATCCGCCAGGACTTCCGCTTCGGCGAAATTGGACGCATCGTTCTCGAGTTCGGCCATGTTCGTCAGGATACGGCCAGTCAGCACGTCGCTGTCGATCGCCTTCGCGATGCCAAGTGCGTCTTCGAAGAACGGCCGCGCCGCATCGAACGCCGCCATGTCGCGAAAGATGTTCGCCCGGTTGTTGAACGAAGCTAGGTCCATGCGCTCGTCGCCCGGAAAGGCTTCTGCGGCGCGTTCATAGTATTCGATCGCCTTGTCGAAAGACTCCGCGTCGCGGTAAATCGAACCGATTGACTGCAGGGTCATCGCTTCTTTTCGCGCATCGCCCAGTTCAGCGAACACTCGGTGGGCTTCGAAGAACGCCTTGACCGCGGTTTCAACGTCAACATTACGACTTGCGATGCGGCCCTTGGCGAGCGTCAGGTCGCCATAGAGCGCCTTTGTTTCTTCGGTCTCGCCGATCAGCGCGAGGCCCTCTTCAACCGACATGCCCGCAATCGCCGGCTTGCCGGCGCGAAGCTGTGCTTCGCCTTTCAGCCACAATGCCGTGGCGAGCTTCGCCGGATCCGCCGGCTGACCGTTGACGGCGCGAATGAGGTACTCAGCCTTCGTTGCTTTTTCGACCGCATGCGTTGGATCGGCCATCATCGACTGTTTGGCCTCGGCGATCAGCGCCTCATAGGCGGCGATCAGGTTCTCTTCGGACTTTGCGGTCGGCTTTTCAGCGTATGCCGCGCATGGCGCGGCGCCGGCGATGGCGACGCCGGCGATGGCGGCCATCAGCGCGCGCCGGATGGAGCGTGCGCGACGGGGTGAGGTGTCGCTCGCCACGGCGCCGGAGAAGCTCTGGTGCTTTTTCCTGGTCATCGTCCTCGTCCTCGAATGTCGTTTCTATAACGATGATCAGAAGCTGAGGTTAAAGCGGGCGCCGGCCGAAGCCGCGTCGTAGGAACCGCGGAAATCGGCCTGGCCGACATCAACCCGGCCGAAGAAGCTGACTTCCGCCGCGTTTTCAAGAACCGGGAAGGCGTACTGCGTCTCGGCGTAGACGTGGCGTTCGCCGCCGAGGTTCCAGTATTCGTCGACAACGCCGAGCTCGCCGGTAGCGCGGTTGACAACCTGCACCGACTGGTAGCGCAGAGCGCCGGCCTCGACGTGGAGCGGCTGGGCGACGGTGACCCGGAGGCGGTCTGCGCCGGTCAGCACGTTTGTCGATTCCGCCGCGAACTGGAACGCAGTCGAGCGGATGCCGTCCTCGCCGACGGCGAGGACGCGGTCGGGCATGTCGCCGCCATTCGTTTCGCCCGCGGTGGCGGACAGCGAGAGGCGCAGGTTCGGCATCGCGCGGTAGGTCGCGCCGATGGTGATCGCGTCAGTCGTCGCGCCGTCGCCAAGCGACAGCGCGCCGATCCCTTGCGCGCCGAGAACGCCGGTCCCCTCGTCGAGGCGCGTGTAGGCGACGCTCAGCGTCACATTGTCGGCTGCGGCGTAAGCGACGTCGAGATTGACGGCGCTGGCGCGGTAATTCTCAAGACCCGGAAGATCCGTCAGTCGCTCTTTTGAGAAGGCGTCGATGTAGGAGTGGTCGTCTTCCGCCTCGGTGAAACCGAAGCCGAGCGTGACGCCGTCGGCAAGCTCGGTCGCCATGCCGGAGTAGAAGCCGCCCGACGCGAAGCCGAGGATCGGGTTGACGCCGCCGGTCTCTGGTTCGTGATCGGAGTAATGGTCGAAGCCGTCGGCGCCCGTGAGCGCCATTGCGCCGGCGCCTTCGCCGACCCGGAAAGAGAGCTTGCCGCTTTTCGTTTTGAACAGGAGGCTTGATGCGAACGGACGATCCTGCTGGCGCACCGGCGCGAGCGGGTTCGTCGGCGTCACGATCATCGAGATGCCCCACTCGCCAATCCGCGCGACGCCATTTTCGGTTTCATCGAATGTCGCGAATGAGGAGGCGCCGCCGGCCCAGTCGACCATTCGCTCATAGACGTGGCGCTGGTACTGTTCGGTGTTGCCGTTAAAGGCGCCGTCCTGGCCCCAGAGCATGGAGCTCAGCGGAATGGAGAAGTCGCGGTGGGTGGCGCCGATATTCTCGATCGCGAACACCTTTGCGCCTTGCAGCTCCCACAGGTCGAGCTGGCCCGGCAGCATCACCGTATTGCGGAACTGCGTCGCCGACGTCGTAGAGAACCCGCCGGAACCGTTCGGCTGGTAGATGACGAGATTGTCGAAGTTCAGCGGCGATTGCGAGGCTTCGACATCGAGCGCGCCCCAGCCATAGGTGCCGTCGACGCCGGGGGCGCCGAGATCCTCGGCGGACTGAAGGATAATGTCCGCCGTCTCGCTCGCATGGTTCTGCAGCCACGGCCAGCGATCGTGCAACAGGGAGACTGCGCCTGTGACGAGCGGCGCGGCGAAAGACGTCCCGGACATGCGCGTCGTGCCGCCGGCATTGTCGGACGTCAGGATGAGCTCGCCCGGCGCCACGAGGAACCGGTACTTCAGCTTGTTCGTTTCCGAACAGACATTGCCGATTTCGATGCAGGCCTCGCCGGGCCGGTTCGAGAAAAACGAGATCGTCTTGGTCGGGTCGATAGAGCCAACGATGAGCAGATTATCGAATTTCGAACCAGCGGGGGCCGTCACTTTCTGGGTCTGGGTCTTGCCCTCGTTCCCGGCTGCGATGACGAACGTTGTGTTGTCCGTGAAGCCTTGCATGAAGGGATCGGAAAAGATGTTCGCCGTCTTCTGGTGGAACGTGAAGTTCCTGTAGCCGAGCGACATGTTGATGACATTGGCGCCGATCGTCGACAGAGTGCGCACGCCGTTCTGCACGTCCTGCCAGTTCGCGGTGCCCGAATTGTCAAACGGGCTGTAGGCGTACACGAACGATGACGGCGCGATGCCCATGACGCCCCGGCCATCGTGGCGGCCGGCGATCAGGCTGGCGACCGCCGCGCCGTGGGCGTTCGGCGACGCCGTGTAGCCGCCGGCGTCGAACAGGTAGAGCACGTTGTCGTCAGTCGACGAGATCCGCACGTCGAGCAAGCCGACGACCGAGTCGTGGTCGCGGCTTTGAACCTGCGTCAGCGCCGGCGTCCAGTTCGCCGTCGGCATCCAGTGGTCGAGAATGTCCGTCCCCGACACGCCCATCAGGCTGTCGTAGAAATCCATGAAAAACTTGGAACGGGACACATGGTCGACACTGGCGAGCGCCGATGCGCTGGTGCGGTCGATGCCATGCCCGGCGAGGATTGCGTCCATGAAAGCAGCGAAGCTCTGGCCGGTCGCGTTATAGACCGCCTGGCCCCAGACCTGTTCGGTCAGGGACAGGAAGCTCTGGAGGTTCGATTGCGTTTGGGCGGGGTTCTGGCCCCAGTTCTGGTTCAGGTCGCCCCACAAGGCGCCCGCCGCGCCCCAGAAGACGCCGGCGTTCGCGGAGTCGCCATTGAACGAGATTATGTCGCCGGAAAACGCCGTTATGTCGCCGGAGAACGCGGTGATGTCGCCTGAGAACGGATTGATGTCGCCCCAGAACGGATGAACATCGCCCGTAAACGGAGAAATATCGCCCGCAAACGGATTAATGTCGCCGGAGAAGGGGCTGATGTCGCCGGAGAAGGGCGAGATATCCCCCCAGAATGGCGAGATATCGCCCCAGAACGGCGATACGTCGCCATAGAACGGGTTGATGTCGCCGCGGAACGGATTGATGTCCCCTGCAAAGGGGCTGATGTCGCCGGAGAACGGATTGATGTCCCCTGCAAACGGGTTGATGTCGCCGAAGAAGGGATCGATATCGCCGCCGAACGCGTGGACGAGTTCGTCCTGCGCCAGCGCTTCGGTGGAAACGGCCGCCTGGCCGGTCAAGATCGCGGCCGCGGCGGCGCCCATCAGTAGACGGTTCGTTTTCATCCGGGTCTCTCCCCTTTTGGCGGTATGCGCCTTAGTGAGGACAAGATGACGCGGAGTTCATAAAAATCCGGAAAAATACTTTGTTAATCCGGATTTACGCTATCCGAAGAACCGAGGAAAAATGCGGGGTTCGCGACGATGCGAACAATTTTTCTTAATTACCGCGCTATTAACCGAAAATGTCCGTGCGCGGCATTCCATTGCGGAGACGCGCTCCCGCGTAGGCCCGAAGTTCAAATAGCGATGGCGCGACGCGTGACGGCGGACCGCATGGTTGCGCTCCGCCGTCTGCTGTCGCGGGTGCATTCAGGGGCGCCGCGACGCGCCCGCCGAGGGCGAGTAGGGGTCAACCGCCGGCGGACGGTATTGCATTTGGTTCCACGCGGCGGTCGCCCGCCGTGATGGCGTCGACGCGATCGAGATAGTCCTTGTGTTCGGTGCCCATCAGCCGATCCCAGAACGTGAAGTAGAAGCCGTAGTTGCCGGTCATCTTCTCGTGGTGCATGTGGTGGTGGGTCACGCTCGAGTTCAGCCCGAGGATCGGATGGCGCGCCCAGCCGCGCGGCATCAGCTCGTAGCCGGCGTGGGCCATCGCATTCCTGAAGATCTGGAACCACAGGAAATAGACGGTCGTCATGTCGTGGAGCGGCAGGACGAGGGCGTAGAGCGGGATGATCATGAAATTCACCGCCGCTTCGCCCGGCGCGAAGGCGTAGGCCGTGAACGGCGTCGGGTCTTTCGTCCGATGGTGCACGGCGTGCGTCCACTTGAACAGCAGCGGATGGTGCATCGCCCGGTGCGACCAGTAGAAATAGGCGTCATGGACGAGGATAAGGATGAAGAACGAGCCGTACTTGTACAGCGGCCCGTACTTGTCCGGGTCATGGTAGAATTTGAAGATGCCGTCCGCGGCGCCTTCGAACAGGAAGATGCTCATCGTCATGTAAACGAAGACCGATGAGATCGAATAGAAAATCTCGCGCCTGATCTGCCGGGAACGCGCCTCGAACGTCCGGGGCCCGCGGGCCGGTATCTTCCGCGCCTTCAGAGACCCCTCGAAGACGATCCATACGAGAAGGAACACCGCGAGCGTCGCGGAGAAGTAACGCGTCGCCTCGAAGCGCACGCTCGTGCCAAGGCGCCTTTCAGCCGCGCCGAGGAACCAGCTGGCGAAATCGACGATCGGGGCGAGGATGGGGTCGAACAGTGCGTCCATGGCGGAAGACCTTTTGCGACGTGTGACGATAGGGGAACTTTGGGCCAATCGCTGGCCGGGCGCTGCGCGAATTCTCGGCAATCCTGCGCATTTTCAGTTTTGAGCAGGCTTTTTCGAAATCGCTAGGCGTTTTCGTCCAGCGCCTTCGCGCGCCAGGCGCTCGGGGTCTCGCCGGTCGCTTCGCGGAAGGCGCGATTGAAGGGCGCGAGGGAGGCAAAGCCCGCGTCCATGGCGATCGTCAGGATCGGGATGCGCGCCTTTTCGGGGTCGGCGAGGTCCGCCTTGGCGGCCGCAAGGCGCTGCTCGTTCAGGAATGCCCGGAAGTTGCGATGGCCGAGGGCGCGGTTGATGAGCGCCCGGACCTGGTGCTCCGGCGCGCCGAGCCGCGCCGCAAGCGCGCCGATCGAGAGGTCGGCTTCCAGATAGATTTTCTCAGCCATCGCGGCGTCGAGCCTCGATTTCAGCACCCGCTCGGCCGGCGTCAGGTCCGGCGGCGGCGGCGCATTGACCTTTGCCGGGGAAGGTTCGAAGCGCAGCGCTGCGCGATCCACGCGCAGCAGCCAGAAGTACCCGGCGAGCGCGAGGGCGAATATCAGGCCGTTGAACAGGATGTCGAACCAGAGCGCCGTCCACCGGTCCCCGAGGAGGAGGTCCGTCGCAATATCGGTCAGGAAAATCACGAGGATGCCGGCGGCGAAGAACAGCCTGAGACGCCGCCGGCGCTCAAGCAGGTCGCTGCGAAAGCCGCGGTAGATCCGCCAGGCGACGAAGCCGGCGATCCCGGTCGATATGATTTCCTGGATGACAGTGATGCCGAAGGTGAGCGGCGTGCCGGGCGCGTAGGCGTATTTGTCGACAACCGCGAGCACGAACCATATGGCGGCGATGGTCAAATCCCGGCGGCGCAGCCGGAAATCATCCTCGAACAGCGCCATGGTGAACCACCAGATGAGGATCGGAATCTGCCGCGAGGCGATGTTCATGGCGTGGTCGATCGGCACGGGCCAGATCTCGATGAACGGCGTATGGCGCAGGAGTTCGAAGGTCTGGGCGACGGCGAACGGCGCAAACAGACGCGCGCCGAGCAGGTCGCGGTGGTCGCGCAGCAGCAGTCCCGCCTGGATCAGAAGCAAGGTCGACGCGGCGTAGCGGAAATAGAGATCGAGTGCTTCCATGGCGGTTTTGCGTTGCCGGGCTTGACTTCGGCGCGGGCTCCGGCGCTTTTCCGGCGCGCCGCGACCGTCCGTCCCCGAGACAAGAAGGGACGAAGCCCTATATTCCCCGTTCGCCGCGCGAGGGGTAGCCATCGCGCGCAGGAAAAGATTGATGACCGCTCTCGACCGCATCCGCAATTTCTCCATCGTCGCGCACATTGACCATGGCAAGTCGACGCTCGCCGACCGCCTGATCCAGGTCACCGGCGGGCTCACGAACCGCGAAATGAAGGAGCAGGTGCTCGACGCGATGGAGCTTGAGCGCGAGCGCGGCATTACGATCAAGGCGAATACCGTCCGCCTCAATTATGCGGCGCAGGACGGCGAGACCTATGTACTCAACCTTATCGACACGCCGGGGCATGTCGACTTTTCCTATGAGGTGTCGCGGTCGCTGTCGGCCTGCGAAGGGGCGCTTCTCGTCGTCGACGCGAGCCAGGGCGTCGAGGCGCAGACCCTCGCCAACGTTTACCAGGCGATCGACGTCAATCTCGAGCTCGTCCCGGTGCTGAACAAGGTGGACCTGCCGGCGGCCGAGCCTGATCGCGTGCGCGCCCAGATCGAGGACGTGATCGGCATCGACGCTTCCGAGGCGATCGAGATTTCAGCAAAGACGGGCCTCGGCGTGCCCGACGTGCTGGAAGCGATCGTCAAGCGTCTGCCGGCGCCCAGGGGCGACGCGTCCGCGCCGTTGAAGGCGCTTCTGGTCGACAGCTGGTACGACAGCTATCTTGGCGTCGTCGTCCTGGTGCGGATCGTAGACGGCGTCATGAAAAAGGGCATGAAAATTCGCATGATGCGGACCGGCGCCGCGTATACGGTCGACCAGGTCGGCGTCTCGACGCCGAAAAAGACGCCGGTCGCCGAGCTCGGTCCCGGCGAGATCGGCTACATGACCGCCTCGATCAAGGAGGTCGCGGACACCGCAGTCGGCGACACCATTACCGAAGAACGCCGGCCGGCGGCGCAGCCGCTGCCGGGCTTCAAGCCATCCGTGCCCGTGGTGTTTTGCGGCATCTTCCCGGTGGACGCCAACGAGTTCGACGATTTGCGCGAAGCGATGTCGCGGCTGCGGCTCAACGACGCCAGCTTCGAGTTCGAGATGGAGACCTCGGCGGCGCTCGGTTTCGGGTTCCGCTGCGGCTTTCTCGGGCTGTTGCACCTCGAAATCATCCGTGAGCGGCTGGAACGCGAATTCAATATCGATCTCATCACCACGGCGCCGTCGGTGGTGTATCGCATCTTCCTGACGGATGGATCGATGATCGAGCTGCACAATCCGGCCGACATGCCCGACCCGGTAAAGATCGACCATATCGAGGAACCGTGGATCAAGGCGACGATCATGACGCCCGACGACTATCTCGGCGGCATCCTGAAGCTGTGCGAGGAACGGCGCGGCGTCCAGAAAGAGCTCACCTATGCCGGCGCGAGGGCGATGCTTTTGTACGAATTGCCATTGAACGAGGTGGTGTTCGACTTTTACGACCGGCTGAAGTCGATTTCGAAGGGCTACGCCAGTTTCGACTATCAGCTCCTTGATCATCGTACGGAGAATCTCGTCAAGATGCAGGTCCTCGTCAACGAGGAGCCGGTCGATGCGCTGTCGATGATCGTCCACCGCGACCGCGCCGAGCTGCGCGGACGGGCAATGTGCGAAAAGCTGAAGGACCTCATCCCTCGCCACCTGTTCAAGATCCCGATCCAGGCGGCGATCGGCGGCCGGGTGATCGCGCGGGAGACGATCGCTGCGCTGAGGAAGGACGTTACCGCAAAATGCTATGGCGGCGACGCGACGCGCAAGCGCAAGCTGCTCGACAAGCAGAAAGAGGGGAAAAAGAAGATGCGCCAGTTCGGCCGCGTCGAGATTCCCCAGGAAGCGTTCATCAAGGCGCTGAAGATGGATAGCTGAGGCCGGTCAGCGCGCGCGCATTTGCGCGGCCTCCCGGTCGCTCACCCCTTCGCCGGACGCCACATCGGCCCGACGACGAGCAACAGAACGATCACGTTGAACAGGGCGTTCGAGGCGTTGCCGGATGCGATCGAGCCGGCGCTGTCGAGGCAGAACCAGGACAGGGCCCCCGCGACGACGGCCGTGCGGATCGCCTCCGGCGCTGCGTCGTAGGCGTCGCCGGACAGCCGCCAGATCGTCACGCCCCATCCGAGCAGGAAGCCCCCCGTGAGCGCCGACAGGAAACGCGTCGTCGGCTCGCCATAGGTCTGGGCACCGTCGACCGGCCAGCCGAGGATGTCGAGGGTCAGGCGCGCCGGCTCGGCGGTCGGCAGCATTGAGCCAAGCGCGAAGATCGGCCCGAACGAGCCGACAATGAAGGCGGCGATTTTCAGCCAGCGTTTGTGAGCTTCGCGGGTCATGTTCGTCTCCCTGCCGTTGTCTCCGCATCGCGTGCGCAAGCATGTAGCGATCGCTACATACTTGCGTAGCGTATGCTACGGAACTCGCCCGGGGTCAAGCCTTTCCTTACGCAAACGGGCCGCTTGGCGATTGCTGCAACGCGCGATCGAGCTTCGCCCGTCCTTGTTCATTGGGGCTCACGTCTTGGGCCGACCTTTCGGGACGAGCGAACGCGCCCAGCGCAAGCATGAGTGCGTCGCTTTTCGCGGCGGCTGCCCTCTGCGACGCGGATCGTCGGCATCGCAAATGCAGCGCGGAACGATGCCGATCCGACGCGCGCCGTGAACGGCTCAGCGATCGCCGCCAAGGCCATCGGAGTCGCCGCTGGTTAGAGGTCGCCGCCGGCTAGAACCCGCCGCCCGTCTTGAAGCCGCCCGATCCGCCGCCGAAGCCGCCGCCCGATCCGAAACCGCCCCCGCCGAAACCGCCCCCGCCGAACCCGCCGTCAAATCGACCGCCTCTGGGGCGCGGCGCTCGCCGGATGCGCGGCCGGCGCGCCCGGCCGCCATCACGCCAGTCGCTTCCAGGCCAGTCGCTTCCAGGCCATTCGCCGCCAGATGACCCGTCCCACGACCCGCCGGTGGTCCATGGGCCGGCCCGGCGGCTATCGCGCGGCAGGCCGAACACGTCGCGCCATTCATCGCCGCCAAAATCGGACTCCCAGTCGCGGCGACGGGTTCGGTGGCCGCCCTGCAAGCGCCGCCACAGGTCGTCATGGCCAAAGCGTCCCGCAAGGAAATCGGCAATCAACGCTTCGACAAGGCGCTCGCCGCGGAACTCCGAGTACGGACTGTCATAGCGGGCCGCCTTGAACCGGCGGCGCACGTCTTCGAGCGCGTCGAGTTGCGCCGACCGCTGCGCCGCGAACTTCTGCGCATTTGCGCGCGCGTCCTCGAACTCCAGCTTTTCCCGTTTCAACGTGATCAACGCGTCGACGAGGCGGTCGTCCTCAAGCGTATCGGTCGCGGACGCCAGCCGCCGGAGATCGGGCATCGGCAGGGCGCGGATCGCGCCGGCGACAATCTCGAGCGCTTCGGCGAACGGCCCGATGTCGCCCGCCGCCGCGCCGGCATAGGCGGCCGCTGCATCGCGGTGGGCGCCCTCGGCCTCAGCGATCCGCCGGTCGGCGTCCTCAATCGCGCGCGCCAAATCGCCGGCCCGGTCGCGCAGTTCGTCGACGCCATCCGCAGCGAGGGCGGCCCGTTCGAGCGCCTCCAGCGCGGCCTCGGCCTCGGCGGCGGCGTCCTCCAGCGTTTCGACATGGTCGGCGAGCCGGTCGGGCAGTTCCAGCAGGCGCGCATAGTTGAGGCGGTGGTTGCGATAGTCGATCAGCCCGGCGACCCAGCCGTCGAGCGCGGCAACGGGCGCGGCCGCGCGGTAGGCGGGCGTCGCATACTGACGATCGAAGAGGTACATGAACAGGGGATCGGCTTCGTAGGGCGCGCCCTTCTCGGCGCGCGCCGCCCGGGCGCCGTCGCGCTTGATGCGCGCGCGTTCCGACATCGCCGCCGCCGCTTCAAGCGCGTCGGCTTTCGCGAGGTAGGCCGGTTCTGCGGACAGCCGCTCGCGAGTCGCTTCTGCGGCGGCGTCGTGCGCCGCGACGGCGTCGGCGTGCTCGGCTTCGAGGTTGCGGCGGTCGCGTTCGGCGGCTTCGAGCGCGCCGGTCGCATCCGCAAGAAGTTGCGCGACCTGGGCGAGAAACGCCTCATGGGCGTCGAGCTTCCGGGCCGCTGCGGCTTCGGCCTCCGCCAGCGAGGCGACGCCGGCGCCGAAGGCTTCGCCGCCCTTCTCGACCGCATCGATCCGCAATTCCGCAAGAGAGCGATAGAGCTTCATCTCGCGCGCTTCGAGCGTCGCGCGCTCCTTGGCCTCCACGGCCGCCGCCGCGGCGTCATCGCTCAGCGCCCTGCGCGTCTCGACGATGCGTGCGTCAATGATGTGCAGGGCGTTGCGTCCGCTCGTCATCTCACCACTCCAGGATCGCGCCGCCATAGGCGCCGTCTACGTCGTATTCCGGCGAAAGGCGCCCCGCGGGCTTGCGTCCGATGACGTCGTTCTGCAGTATCTGGTCGTCCTGCTTGTCCGCGGCGACGCGGTTGTAGACGGCCTCGGGCACCCGCACGCCCCATGACGCGACGCGCGCCCGGGTCCGGTCCTCCTCGCTTTCGATTTCCAGCGGCCGCGCAACGCCGCCCGCGTCGACCGCTTCGACAATAAGATAGTGGTTGCGCGCGCCCGGGGCATCGCTCGGCACACGGAAGACGCCGCTGCGTTCGCCGGGTCGCGAAACGACCCGGATCGTCAGGTCGCGCGACAAATCCGCCTGATAGCCGCGCAGTCGCGCAAGCGCCTCGTTCGCCGCGTCCCTGTCGCCAGCCGAGGCCGCTGCGACGCCCGCCGAATAAGCGGCGTCGATGCGCGCGCTCGCCCCGTCCGGCCCGTTAGATCCCGCCGCGTCGTCCGCGACAAGGGCGAGGGCGGCGTCGCGCGCGTCGGCGAGGGACGCTGGCAGCACTTCGGCCAGTTCATAGGCGGCGCGGGCGGCGGCGCGTTCGCGCGGGGCGTCGAAGCCGATTTCATAGGCCGCGGTCACGAACGCTGCGACGCCGACGACCGCCGCCGCCGGCTTCAGCCAGCGATCGCGCGAGATATAGGCCATCGCCAGGCGGCCTTGCAGGCCAAGCGGCTTTTGTTCGTAGACGAAGCGCTTTTCCTCAAGCGCCTTGACGCCGTCTCGCAGGTTGCGGTCGGGCACCTCTATCCCCTGCGCCGCATAGATCTCCCGCAGGCGGTCGATCAACGCGGCTTCGCTGTCCGCCGACGCGAGCTCGCGTTCGACGATCAGCGTACGGTGGCGCAGCGTATCGACGACATCCATGGCGAGCATGACGTCGTCGAACGCCGCCTTTTGCGATGCGTCAGCCGGTCGCGCAGCGGGGCGGGGCGTCGTGGCGGCGGAGGCGCCGGATTGGGAATAGCCGGCCGCCGGGGCGCTGGTTGCTGGCGCCGCCGGTGCGGGGTCGGGCCGTGTGGGCCTGTCTGTCATTGCGCCGTCGCCGCGTCCGGGCGTCAGGACTTCGTGAGCGCGTCGGTCGCGCCGGCCTCAACAAGCCTCGCGAGCCGACGCTTGCCGTCCTCGACGGCGACGCGGATCTCCTCGGAGTTTTCCGTCGCCAGCTTGCGCATCTCGGCAATGATTTCCTGACTACGCTCCTGGTAGGCGACGACGCTTTCAACAAGGCCCTTCACCGCCGCCGCGGAGACGGTCGGTCCGTATCCTGCCCTTACTGCAGCTTCCTGCACCTTGCCCCCGATGTCGGACAGGGTTTCCAGGCTTTCGTTAATGCCTTTTTTCATCGCCTCCAGCGTCTCGGTCGATTCGTGCAGGCCGTGCATGCCGGTGAACGTCGCCGTCAGGGCCGTCAGCACGGTTTCATTCGTGCCGAAAAACGACACCGCCTGGGCGTAGACGCGCTCCTTTGCAGTCGTCGTCTGCACGAGCCGGGTCATGATGACCTCGGACGTATTGTAACCGATGGTGATATTGTCCGAGAGGTCCTTGGCGACCTGATAGCGCTTTTCCTCTTTCTGGAGGTCGCGCAGGGCTTCGTCGCGATCGAGCTCGAGACGCGCGCGGTCGGCCGGCGCATCGCCGGCATAGGCCGTGACGGCGTCGACCGCCGCGCCGACCCGGGCCTTGGCGGCCTCGAGCTTGGCTTCGGCGGTCTTCAGGACTTCGAGGGCGAGAACTTCGGACTGTTTCATCGCGCCGCGAAAATCGCGGTAGGCCTCAAGGATGCGCACTTCGCGCTGCACCTGGTCCTGGGTGTCCCTGGCGACCTCGAGATAGAGTTCCTTGATCTTGGCGAAGCGGCTGGCGATATCGCCGCGCGTCATCTTCATCCAGATGTTGGAGACGCGCTCCATGGTCGAGATTTTTCCATCTGCATACTGATCGACGAGGCTGCGGGCGTCGTCGCGGATAGAATCGAAAGCCGCCGTCACGCCGTCATAGCGTTCGGCCACGTTCATGCCGGCGACTTCGGAGCGCACGACGTCGTTAAAGTGGGACGCCTCGTTCAGGGTGCGGGCGATCGCCGCGACCTTGTCCTCGTCGAGGGCTGAAATCTGATTGAGCAGCGCCACGATCGGCGCCGGTTCGCCGGGTTCGGGCGCAAAGCCGAGCGCGCGCAGTTCGCCCATGGCGCGGTCGAGATACTGCAGCGCCGTCGGGCGCGTCGTCATCGCGGAAGTCTGGGTGTCGGCCATCAGTCTTTCCTCTCCCTCGTCCTCAGGACTGGCGATATAGGGGCGGCGGCGGCGAACGGCAAAGGTTTAGGCGACGCGGTTCGCCGTGCAGCCGGTTCGGCTGGTCGTCCGAAACCGCCGAGCGCCCGGAATGTCGCGTGGAGCTTTCCCAGCCGCCATGTGGGCCAACGCCTGTCGCCCGATGCAATCGGATCCGCGCTGGCGAAGTCGATCCGATGGGCGTAATTCGTCGGCGATGACTCCCCCGACGGCGATCCCCGGCCTGTTCGTTGACAGCGATGTCGTGCGCGCCGCGTTCACGCTTGCCGTCGCGCTGGCGATTGGCCTTGTAATCGGGCTTGAACGGGAGTGGAGCCAATCGGCGAACGGCGCGGGTCGTTCGTTCGCCGGGGTGCGGACATTCGCCCTGACGGCGCTTCTCGGCGGGGCGTCGGCCTATGCGCCGCCGGCGATTGGCGCCGTGGCCCTGGGCGCGGTCGCCGCGCTTTGCGTCTATGCCCAGTTCGTCGCTGCGCGCGACACCGGGGCGCGCGGCGTCGCCACCGAAATCGCGCTGTTGCTTGCTTTTGCGCTCGGCCTTCTTGCCGGGCTCGGCATGCTTGCAACGGCATCGTCCGCTGGCGTCGCGACGGCGGTTCTGCTCAGTCTCAAGAGCCGGCTTGGCAAGGCGGCGACAGAGCTCAGCGAGCGCGAGCTCCGGTCGATTCTGCAATTCCTCGCCGTTTCGGTGATTGTCCTGCCGATCCTGCCGGATCGCGCGCTGGACAGTCTCGCCGGCCTCAATCCGAGGGCGATCTGGATATTGGTTGTCCTCATTTCCGGCGTGTCGTTTGTCGGGTACTGGCTGACCCGCGCCTTCGGGGCGCGAAACGGCGCGCTGCTGACCGGACTTGTCGGCGGCCTCGCGTCGTCGACGGCGACAACGGCGTCGCTTGCCCGCCTTGCCGCACAGGCGCCGGCGGCAATCGGCCCGGCCAGCGCCGGGATCATCATTGCGAACATGGTCATGCTGGTTCGTCTGGCGGCGCTCGCTGGTTTGCTCGCCCCGGCGGCGCTGCCGGCGCTCTGGCCGTCCCTTGCGGCCGCATGGCTGGTGGGCGGCATCGCGGCGATCGTCTGCGCGCGAGGCGGCGACAGGGATCAGGTTGCGCCGGGCGGCCTCGGGATTTCAAACCCGTTCGAACTACGGCCCGCGATCATCTTCGCTGGCGTGCTCGCAGCCGTTTCGCTGGCGGCGGAGCGGGCTTTGGCGGCGTTCGGCGACTACGGGTTGAATGTCGTCGCGGCGATTTCCGGCGTCGCAGACGTGGATGCGCTGACCCTGTCCGCCGCCGGCCTGATGACTGGCGGCGCGATAGCAGCCGACGCCGCAGCGACCGCGATCTGGATCGCCGCGGCGTCAAACATGCTGGCGAAGGCCGCGTTTGCGTCGGTCATCGGCGGCAGGGCGCTGGCGATCAGGGCCGGCGCGCCGCTCGTCATCGCGGCGGCAGGCGGGGTCGTCGCCGCCATTGCCTGAGATGCGTCCAATTGCGCTCTCTCGCGCGACCCGGCCGTACGCGTTTCGCTATCGTCCTGGAACGGACAGACGCATGGCGCCGTTTGTCGCGGCCTTTCGCCGGAACGTGAGCCGGAACTTGCCCCGCCTCGACCGTCAGGACCGCGCCGCATCAGGGACAGGGCGAAGCTGCGTCGTCGCCCTCCGCCGATCGCAATTCGTCCATCGGCGCCATGTCCGCTTGTCCCTGACGACGAGACCAGTCGAACTCAACCCGGCGGCGAGCGCATGAGCGCGTTGCGCGCCATGCGAGCTTCGCGCGCAAGTCGCAATCGGGCGAGGTTGCAATTATTCGTTAGCGGATTATTTAGGTTAATCCGGCGCGCTGGCGACGCAATTCAGTCGCCTGGCGGCGGATAATGAAATGATGTTGCCGCAACGCCCCGCATTCCGCACGCAAACCAATCGATTTCAACCGCAGCGCGACCGCGCGCGGGAACATTCTTGGCGACATCGCGGCCCATAGCAGCTTATCTATCGCCCATCGCGATCAGCAAACAGTTTCAGGTATGCGTACAATGTCCAGGTTTCTTCTTTCGACCATTGCTTCCGCGCTCGCTTCCGCGCCGCTCATGTGCGGCGCGGCGCAGGCGGCGCTTCTCGACCTTTCCGGTTTTGCGTCGGGCGACATCGTCGCCGGCCAGGGGCAGGGCCAGGACGTCCAGAACCTCGCGGGCGTCAACATCCAGATCGTCAATACCAGCGGCGGGCCAGCGCCGAACGACGCCTTGATCGCCCTCGACACCGGCGGCGCAATTCCGCTCGACCCCGATCTTGAGGCGCCGCTGACCGGCGTCGGGGCCAGCGCAGGCCAGGTGATCGGCGTCGCCGAAGCGCCGGTCGTGTTCGCGTTCGCCCTCGGGCCGTGCGACTTCATCGCCCAGACCTGCCCTGCGGCCGATGGCACGGCGAGCGCGGTGGCGAACGCAATCTTCACCTTCGACGAGCAGGTCATCATCAACCGCATCCTGCTGATCGACCTTGGCATGAACGACCTCACGCTCAGCTGGGCCGGCGGCAGCCTGTCAGGCCCGAGCGTTTCGGAGGAGGACAATTTCTTCGAATGGATCGCGGTCAATTCCGGTCCTGTGTCGAGCTTCACGATCGACCTGCAAGGCTCCGGGGCGTTTCTGCTCGACGTGACCGAAGTGCCCGTGCCGGCGGCGTTGCCGCTGTTTGCGACGTCGATTGCGGGCCTTGGCTTCTCGATGCGCCGCCGCCGTAAGGCGGCCTGACGGTATTTGCCGCCGTAAGGCGGCCTGGCGCGGGGCGGTTTCGCGCGCAGTCATGATTGAAATGGCGCCGGGTCGCCGGCGCCATTTCCGCGTTCAGCCGCGCCTCGCCGCAAAGCCCAGGGCGATCATTCCCTGCGCCGCCGCATAGAGGATCCAGACCGTCGGCCCGAACGGCCCGAGCCCCTTGTAAAGCCCGAGGGCGATGACGGCGTCCGACATGACGAAGACGACCGCCCCGAGGCGCGCGAGCGGCGGCGCCGCGGAGAAAAGCGCGAGCGCCATCATGACGGAAATGATCGCGTGGTACCCCGTGCCCGGCGCGAGGAGCTCGCCCATGTCCGGCCGGAACCAGACGTAGAGCGCGGCGGCGACAATGACCCAGGCGACCGCAAGCGGCCCGCCGAACCTCGCCCGGCCATCCGTCGACAGACGATTCACGAACGCCGCGGCGTAAAACAGGTGCGCGATCCCGAACGCCGCCATGCCCGCAGTCCATTGCGGCGGCGAAAGGGCGAGCGCGACGTCGCCGGCCGCCGATGCGAAAAGGCCCGCGGCGGCGAGCCGGGCGCGGTTCGCCAGCGCGAAGACGCCGAACAGGACGATGCCGGAGGCTTTCCAGGCGGGAACCAGCCAGTCCGGCGCGCCCGACGACGCTGCGAAAAGATAGCTCGCTGCGAGGAGCGCGCCAGCGAAGTAGATCAGTATGGACCGCATCGCCCCCCTCGCCATGTTTCCCGCGCCGCGGCTTGCCGTCAGCCGAGCGGCTTCATCGTCGAGGCGTCGCCCGCCTTGACGTCGAGTTCGACCACATGGCCCGCAAGCGCGGCGCGCCAGTCGGCCATGTGCGGCGCCGCGAAATGCGCTTCGAGGGCGGCCATGTCGCGCCAGTATTCGAGGACGAGCATCCGGTCCTCGTCGAGCGTGTCGACGCCATAGGAATAGCCAAGGCATCCCTCCTCGGCGCGGGACGCCAGGATCATCGCCTCCATTGCCGGCCGCAGCGCGGCGAGCGCGCCCGGTTTCATCTTCGCGTGGCCGGTGACAATGATCATGGCGTATCCTCCTCGCGTCCTGTTGCGGTCCTGCGCGAGGCAGACGCCCGCGGGTCAGTCCCCGCCGGAGAAGACGACGATGTCGACGCCCGCGGGATCCGTGAGGTAAAGATAGCGAGATCCCCACGGCCGGTCGACCGGGCCCTTCGACGGCCAGCGGTCGCCGAGCAGGAACGCGAACGCGTCGACGTCCTTCACCCTGAATTGCAGCGAGACGCCTGCGGGCGAGGCTTCGCCCCTGTATATTTCCAGGCTCGATCCGTCGGCGATCCGGAAGATCGCGCCGGCGTCGCCCGGATCATTCCACTGCTCGATGATGTCGAACTGGAAAATGTCGCGATAGAAGCCGAAGGTCTTGTCGAACCTCGGCGTCGTGATTTTAGTCTTTAGACGGAAGATGCAGTCTTTCAGGCGCGGCATTCGCGCTCCCGCTCTCTCTCGCGGCGCCTGCGGGACGGTCACGGCCAGGGCGACGCGCGCACGGCGGCGCGGTCGCTTGCGGCCGTTCTCCCCCGAGCGCCGGCTTCTCACGCGTATTGCGGCGGACAATCGGGCGACGCGGCGCGGCGCGCAAGCCGGTCCGTCGCAGCGCCGCGTCAGCCTGTCGACGGGCGCCGTTCTTTTCGCCGCGCCGGCGCTCCCGGTGTTGCCGCGCGGCGCGCTGCGGCGTAATCGGTACCGCGAACCCATTCCTTCCCGATTCCTCCAAGCCCCGAGGCGCGACATGAACATCCACGAATACCAGGCGAAGCAGCTCCTCAAGGAATATGGCGCGCCGGTCGCCGACGGGGCCGTCGTTCTGCCGGGCGACAAGCCGGAAGCGAAGGCCAAGGAGCTTCCCGGGCCGCTCTACGTCGTGAAGGCGCAGATCCACGCCGGCGGTCGCGGCAAGGGCCATTTCAAGGAAGCGAGCGCCGGCGAGAAGGGGGGCGTGCGCCTCGCGAAGTCGCCCGCCGAAGCCGCGGAGTTCGCGCGGCAGATGCTGGGCGCGACCCTCGTCACCAAGCAGACCGGCGAGGCCGGCAAGGTGGTGAACCGCATCTACATCGAGGATGGCGCGGACATCGAGACGGAGCTTTACCTGTCCGCCCTCGTTGACCGGGGCACGGGGCGCGTCGCCTTCATCGCCTCGACCGAGGGCGGCATGAACATCGAGGAAGTGGCCGAGGAAACGCCGGAAAAGATCATCACGGTCGACATCGACCCGGCGACCGGCTTCATGCCCCACCACGCCCGCTCGATCGCCAAGGGGCTGGGCCTTGCGGGCCCGCAGGCGAAGGACTGCGCAAAGCTCTGCGCGACGCTCTACCGCGCCTTCATCGACAAGGACATGTCGATGCTGGAGATCAACCCGTTGATCGTGATGAAGAACGGCGCCCTGCGCGTGCTCGACGCCAAGATGGGGTTCGATTCGAACGCGCTCATGCGCCACCCGGACATCGTCTCCCTGCGCGATGAAACCGAGGAAGACCCGTTCGAGGTGCGCGCGGCGGAATTCGACCTGTCCTACGTCAAGCTCGACGGCAATATCGGCTGCATGGTCAATGGCGCCGGCCTCGCCATGTCGACGATGGACATCATCAAGCATTATGGCGCGGAGCCGGCGAACTTCCTCGACGTCGGCGGCGGCGCCACGAAGGAGAAAGTGACCGAGGCGTTCAAGATCATCACCTCCGATCCGGCGGTGAAGGGCATTCTCGTCAACATCTTCGGCGGCATCATGCGCTGCGACGTTATCGCCGCGGGGGTGATCGCGGCGGTGAAGGATGTCGGCCTGCAGGTGCCGCTCGTGGTCCGGCTCGAAGGCACCAACGTCGCGGAAGGCAAGAAGCTCCTGTCGGAAAGCGGCCTCGCCATCACGCCCGCGGACGACCTTGAGGACGCCGCCGCGAAGATCGTGAAGGCCGTGCAGGGGTAAGGGGCGGCGCGGTCAGTCGCCTGGCGGGCGCGCGATGTTCGGCCTCCTTCATAGGAGTTACTGGCGGTTCAACCTCGGCGCCGGACGCCTGAGGGAGCTCGGGATGACGGGCGTCGACGAATTTCGGCGCCTGTCGGGACCTGACGTCCACGAATTGAAACTCAGTCCAGAGACCGGGGAACAGATTGACGCGATCAAACTGTCCGCTGGCGACCGGTTTCTTTTGACCGGCATCTACGAGGTTGGCGCGGGCGCGAAGGCGGCCCTCAGCCATGTGGCGGTCGGCGTCGGCAGGGTGCGGGACTGGAGCTTCCCTGCGAAAGCCGCCGTCCTGAAAGTGGACGGCTTCAGGTGGATAGACGGCTCGCAGGCATCGCGCGCCGCCGCCAAGCCCTCGCGCAATATCGAGGCGCTGTCCGACGAGCTGCGACGTCGATTTTTCTGAAATCCGCGCGACGTCGATCCGGAGGCGGTCGCGCCGCCGCGGCCGGCCGGGCAAGTTCGCCAGATATCATCCGATTACAGAAGAAAAGCAGCGTTTCGGGCGCATTTCGCCATTATACGGATCAAATCGCCTGGAATTTGGACATTTCCGCGCTTTTGCCCTATGGTCAGGCTCCCCGTTAGCTGAATTAAGGGAGGCGCGCGATGGCGAAGGCCTCAAAGAACCCGATTCTGAACAAGATCTACAATCTCAAGGGCGAGCCGGACGAGGTGCGCGACGCCTACAAGGACTGGGCGGCGACCTATGAAAAGGACACCGTGGAAGGCATGGGCTATGTCGCGCCGTCGGTCGTCGCGGACAAGATCGCGTCCCTTGTCGAGCCTTCGGCGCGCCTGCTCGACGCCGGCTGCGGCACCGGCCTTGCGGGCGCTGCGCTCGCCGAGCGAGGGTTCCGGAAAATCGACGGCATGGATATTTCGCCCGATATGCTCGACGTCGCGCGAGAAAAGAACGTCTACGGCGAATTGAAGGTGCAGGACATGACCCGGGCGCTGGATTATCCCGACGGCGCCTATGACGCCGTCGCTTGCGTCGGCACGTTCACCCATGCGCATGTGGGCCCGACAGGCTTTGACGAGCTTCTCAGGATTGTCAGGCCATCCGGCTACGTCGTGGCGACCGTGCACGAGGATGTCTGGCCCGATGGGTATGCGGCGCATTTCGCCGCCCTGGAGAAGGCCGACCGCGCCTCGATTGTTTCGATCGAGGAGGCGGCCTACCACCTCCACGGCTGTCGGCTGTGCACGCTCGCGGCCCCGGCCGCCTGACGCTGCGTCTGGCGCCGCGTCTGGCGCGGCGGGAGGCGACGGGGCAGGCGAGTGCGCAAGCGGCGGCGTTGGTCTCGATCCTGACTTTCATCAGGATGACACAGGGAAGGCGGAAGGCGTGAATCTGCCGCCAGCGCCCGCCGCCGTCATCCCGGACCTGATCCGGGATCCATGGGCGGCGGCGGGAGGCAATGCGACTGGCCAAATGGCAAGCGAGAAGGCAAGCTGCGGCGTTGGTCTGGATCCTGACTTTCGTCAGGATGACGGGGGCGATGCGGATAAACGCCCGTTAACCACGTTGAAAATAAATCTATCGAACAAAACGCGTCGATATTTCCACATACAAAACAATAGACTAGGCGAAAACTGCGCCGGTTTTGCGCAAATCTATCGAACAGGTTTCCGCCGGCCCTATCCTTTCCCTTGCGCCATGGATGAGAGGCGGTGGGGCCCATCCGTACTTCACTGCCATGGCGCCGGCGAGCGGGCCGCGGCGCTGCCGGGGATTTATCTCCGGGTACGGACAGCGTCGTAGAAGCCCGCCGGGTCGGCCGTTTCGCAACGACGGGGAATTCAGCGCCGGGCCTTTTTCGGCGCGCGAATCCGGACCGGGCGGAGCGCGAGCTGTCCTACGCGAAAACGCCGGGCGCGGGGCGCGAGCTGTCCCACGTTACCTATACAAAGCAGGGTCGGCCGTC
>WGLS01000037.1 GCA_016125455.1 Alphaproteobacteria bacterium | reverse complement strand
GCCCGTCGCAATCACGAAGGGTTCGAAGAATTTCCACTCCTTGTCCGTCATCAACCCGCGAACCATCGCCGTCTCCCAAAAGACAGCGTTGAATCAGCGTTCGCGACCGTTGGGAATCCACTTTGTCAACAGCTCCTAGGCAATCGCGTATCGTTTTCTTAAATTCGAGTGGGTTTTGCGGGTACACTCGTGTTGGGGAAGCGCTGACCTACCGCTATTGAGCCAACAATCAAGAATGCTCTTGTCGCATTCGATAGTCCGGATGAGGACCGCAGCCTTCGCGGCCCTTGCGCCGTTGGGCGTCGATCCATTCGAGGACTTCGGCGAGTGGCCAGACGACGCAACGAGGTGTCAGGTAGAAGCGCTGTGGGAATTCGCCCTTTTGTTCGAGTTCGTAGATTGTCGTATCTGAGAGCGGCACGAGCTTGCGGAGTTCCGGCCGCCTGACGGTTCGGCGCCTGCAGATGTCGGCGGGCGTGATCCGTTCGGAATCGGTCGAGGTGACGGGGGCGGGGGCTTTTTGGGGCGGGTTCAGGTCCCGCGCGAAATCCTTAAGACCGCTTCGCCCGCCTGCCTTTACGCGATGCAACATGACGCACTCCGATTATCCCGTCTTCGCCCGGTTCCAGACCATGACGCCGGTGCCTTCGGCTTCGTTCTCGAAAAAGGCTGCGCGTATGGGGCTGGCGAAACTCGGATCATCGAGCTTGACCGCAAGGTAGGGCGTTTCGCCTTGCTTGCTTTCCTGACGCCAGGCGGCGCCGAGTTCCGCGCCGCCGGCATAGAGCCGGAAGTCAGGGGCGCCGTCAGAGGCTTTGTCCGCATTGGGAACAAGTTGGGCTTTGACGTTGATGGTCATGGTGCGGATGGTGCCGGTATAGCTGCCATCCTTCAGGGTGAACGTGCCGATCTGTGCCATGGGATTACCTTTCGTTGCTGGCATTGGCGTGGAGGGCGCGACGCGCCCGTTTGAACCCGGCGTCTGAGCTGAGGAAACTTTCGATCATGGCCGGGATCAGCGCTTCGGGCTTTTCCTCCGCGCCATAGATCTGGCGATAGATTTCGGCATAGTCGCTGAGCGCGCTGGCGAGGTCGGGATCGACCGAGAGGCTCATCCGCACCGGTGTGCGGTCAGGAAGGCGATCGAGGCGAAGGGTCATCGTGTGGCTCCTTGGGGATGGGGTCTTAGGATGAGATCGCGCGTGACGATGACACGCACGGGCCAGCCTGGGCGCACACGGATCGTTGGCTGAATGCCAAGATTGCGTTCGACAACGCGTTGTCCGGCCTGATTCACGGTATCGGTTGTGCCGCGCCGGATCGCGCGTTCGAGATCGCCGTCGCTTGTCGACCCAAGTTCAGCGCCGATGCCAAGAATGGTCGCCAATCCGGCTGCAACAAACACCCGGTCCCAGTGGTGATCGGTACGGTCAGACAGGCCCGCAAAGCCTTGTGCATCAGCTCCGGGGGCTGAGATCACAATGGATGCGCCATCGGGGAAGATGATCCGGTCCCAGGTGACCAGCGCGCGGTCCTGCCCGAAGGAGACTTCCGACTGGTAGCGCCCGATCAATCGCGAGCCTTGCGGGATCAGCACATATTGGCCGGTGACCGTGTCATAGACGGGCTGGGTGACCTGCGCGATCAACGTGCCGGGCAGGTCTGAATTTATACCCGTTACGAGGCTCGCCGGGATCAGCGTGCCTGCCATGACCTGGTATGGCGATGCCGGGTCTTCGACGCGGTGGGGATTGTAAATGTCGCTTGATGCACCCTCGCTGGCAAAGGCCAGTTTCCGGCTTTGGAGATTGCCGTCGGCGGCTTGTCCGAAAGCGGAAGGCGCACCTTGTGGTAGCCCTGACAGCGCGAGAAGTTCGGACCCAAGGTCGAGCGCCGGTTCGCGCGGTGATGGCCTGTCAGCGCGTATCGCGGCGCTGCCGGTTGCCGATTGCAGTTGAAAGAAGACCGGCGCGCGGGCTGCTTCTTCGCGCATCGCCGCTTCGCGCAAGCGCCGCGCACGCTCTGCCTCATCGACGGGGTTGGGACGAAAGTCGTCTTCAAACCGGGTGATGTATTCTGGCTCGATGCCGAGGTCGCGCTCGGCACGCAGAACTGTTGCCCCAAGGTCTCCGGCGAGCGGCGGCCCAAGCCGGACCGGTTCAGGGCGGACGTCGCTATAGCTCGCTGGCAAGGCCGACAATCCGTCCGGGGTGCGGGTGTTGGTGGTGTTGTAAAGCTCACGGCGTTGACTGGGATCACTGACTGTTGGCGGCTTCAGCGCAATGCTGGCAGCAGCGAACAGGCCAAGCGCGCCCAGCCCTGCGCCGACCATCAGGACTTTGCGATTGATCCGCGTGACCGGGTTCGGTTTCTCGCGGATTTTGAGCCGCTCGGCATGTTCGTCAAAGGGGATGGGCTCAGACATCGCCTCAACCCCCAAAAATCGCGACCAGAGGCGAGTGGCGTTCAGTGCGGGTGATACGGACAACGATCTGATTGCGCTCTCCCAAGCGTAGCTCAGCAGCGCGGATCAGTCCGTCCACAACATAGTAATTGCCACGCACGCGGTAGTTCACGAGTTCGGCGTCGCCATCCTCGCCGAGCACAAACAGTGGCGGCATGTCGGTCGTGGCGATGTCACTTGGCATCTGGATGAACACCTGCCGTCCGTCATCGAAGACGCGGACCGGCTTCCAGTCCGGGCTGTCGCCTGTCAAGCGATAGTCGAAGTTCAGGCCTTCCAGCTTCAGGCCGCGTTGAATACTGCCCGATTCACGGGCCATCGCACGGTCATTGCGTGCCGTAAGGCCTGCCAGCTCATCTTGTGGATACCGCCAGGACAAAGCGGCCATATAACCGCTTGTCACGGCTTCAAGTTCCAGATGATAGGTACGGCGGTTGGTAGCGATCATCAGATTGGTGCGGATACCTGACGAGATCGGTTTGACCAGCACATGGGCGCGCGACGTGGTACCGGCGCCTGAGATTGTATCGCCGACGACCCAACGGACGGTATCGCCCGCCGACACAGAGATAAGCTCTTCGCCAGGCTGAAGTGCAATGTCGCTGACCTGACCGGGGCTGGCATAGAGGCGGTAGAGCGCGCCTTCAGTATAAGGATAGACTTGGATCGCGTTGACATAGCCATCGACGGAGGGCTCGATCAGGGCGCTCTGGCGGCCTTGAGCGATAGTCTCAGCCGGATCAGCGCTGGCGCTGACAGAAGTGCGGATAATGCGGCGACGATCGCCTGCGTCTCCGATCGGCATGAGCTGGCCGGGCAGCGGCAAGGCAACAGCGGTTTCGACGATCTCGACCGGACGGTCAAAATCGTCTTCCATGGGCGTCGCAGCGACAAAGGCGGCGGAATCCATAGGCTCCAATTCTGCTGTCGTGGCGCAGGCCGTTGTGAGCGCGAGGGCTGAACTGGCAAGTAAGATGCGAAGCATTGGGATCATTCTCCTGTAACGAGGTCCTGGCCCCAATTGAGGCTGTGGACGTAAAGACCGAGGGGATTAGCGCGCAGGGTTTCTGCGTCGGTCGGTGGCTGGGAGATGATGTTGAACAGGCCGGTGTAACGCTCGGCTTTCACCAGTGCGCCGCTTTCATAAGTCTTCTCGATCCAGCGGGCCTGGAAGATGTCATCTGAGACGCGCACAACACTGACGACGTCAACGGTACGGGATTTACGTCCCACATCGGCGAAGGGGTCATTCGCCTGCGCATACTCGTTCAGCGTCGTGGAGGCTTGCGACGTGACATAGTCATACGCCTTCAGCCAGTTTTCCCGAACGACCACAGGATCAATGGAAAGCCCCCGCACGCGCTGAATGAAATTGGCGAGATGATGCGCGATCTGGGCATCGCTGGCGACATAGCGTTCCGTAGCCGGCGCAACGGCGCGAGCGGCGCCCGTCTCGTCGACTTCTACGATGTAGGGCGTGACGGTCGAGATGGTTGACCGCCAGATCAGCGCCGCCGAAGTGAAAAAGCAGAGCACCAGACATCCGAGTGCCATCAGCCTCCAATTCTTAGCCTGGACGCGGGCAGAGCCGATACGGTCATCCCAGACTTGCCCAGCTTTCTGGTAGGGCGTTTCAGGGAATGGGCTTGGCCCATAGCTGGTGGAAGAGCGTTTGAAAGCCATTGCTTAATCGTCCTTGTCATTGAGTTGCGGCGCTGCGCCGGAAGAGCCGCGGTCGCCGTCGCGAAGGCTGTGGGCAACGACCTGGCCAGCATGGCTCGCGCTTTGGCGCGATTGCATCCGCCGCGCCCAGCCGGGGCTGGAGGATGAGGCATCTGAAGAGGTTGAACTGCTCGCCCCGTCTGAGCCGCCGGTTGAACGCCATGCGCCCTGACTGCCGCGTTGGTAGGCGTCGCGCATCGACTGGGCCGGGCGTGAGGCGGCCCGGCCTATAGCGCCTGCACCCGCGCGGGCGACACCCGCGACACCGGCTGCGACGCCGCCAACGCCGGTCGCGCCTGAAGCAACCGATCCGAGCGTGTAAGAAGTGCGAGCCGCGCCTGCCACTGAGGCCCCGGCTTTCACCGCAGAGGATGCACCCGTGGCTGCCGCCCCGATAGCCGCCCGTCCGCCTGCACCCGCCATATAGGTTCCGGCAAGAACGCCTGCTGTTGCGCCCGCTGCAGACCCTGCGCCAAGTTGTGGGGCGCCGGTGATCAACCCACTCGCCACGCCGGGCGCGAAGATGCCCATCCAGAAGAAGACGATTGCTGCGAGCACTGCGCCCAAAACCTGAGCCAGCGTCACATCATCGCCGGTACGGAACGCATCCGTCACAGAGGCAAACAGGGTTGAGCCGATGCCGATAATCACCGCAAGCACCATCAGCTTGATCCCGGACGTGATGACATTGCCGAGCACACGTTCGGCGAGGAAGGTCGTCTTGTTCCAGAGCGCGAAGGGCACGAGCACGAAGCCGGCCAGCGTCGTCAGCTTGAACTCCAGAATGGTGATGAAGAGTTGCACCGCCAGCACGAAGAACGCGACCATGATGATCGCCCAGGCGATGAACATCACCGTGATCATGATGAAATTGTGGAAGAACGAGATCGGCCCCAGCATGTCCGCGATTTCGGCCAGCAGCGGTTCAGCCGCATCAAAGCCAACGCTGGCGATGAACCCCGGACGCAAGAGATCAGCCGCTGTCATCGTCCCGCCGCCTGCTGTCAGTCCAAGTTCGGCGAAACTGTCGAAGACGATATTGGCGAGGATCGAGAAGTTGCCGATGATGAAGGCGAAGAAGCCGACATAGAGGACCTTCTTCAGGAGTGCGCCGATAACATCGGTGTTCTGACTGAGTGCCCAGAACAGGCCCGCCAGCGTGATGTCGATCGCGATCAGTGTGGTCGTGAGATAAGCGACATCCCCCGCCAGCAGGCCGAACCCGCTGTCGATATAGGCGATGAAGGTCGCCAGGAATGTGTCGATCACATCCATTAGTCAGACGCCCCAAGGAAACTGCGCGTGCGGGCGCGGCCGCGTTCGGCTTCGGCCAGCTGACGCGCACGTTCGAGCGCTTCGGCCCGGTAGTGGGACGCCATCATGCTTTCGATCTGCATGAGCTGTTCAGTTTGCAGCGCTTCGATCTGGTTACCCGCTTGCAGGACCTGAAGATTGCCTGCGGCGGACTGGCTGTCCCCAATAAGCTTGTCGAGGCTTTCAGAATCCGCGCGTGCAGTCGATACGACCTGCGCTGTGACCTGAAGGCTTTCGCGATAGGCGGTGCGGGACTGTTTCCAGCGGTTGCGAGCCTGTTCGACAAGGACAGCATGTTCGGGCGGCGTCGCGCCATAATCTTCCGGGTACGCCTCTTCATAATCGCGCTCGATTTCATCGACCTTGTACCCGATACCTTCGGCGTCCCGCATCAGATCGTCGATACGCTGCATGCGGCGAAGGATGTCATCGGCGATGGAGTCCGGCAGACTTTCCAGATCGCGCGCCATGTTCTCCAGCATCCTGATCTCGTTGGTGAGTTGCTGGATTTGCTGGTCGATCTGTTGAAGCGCGCGGACGGCCTGAATCACGTTCTGAACATGGTTGGTCGGATCATAGACAATGCCGCCGAAGAACTGAGCATTCGCGGGAGGTGCAATTGTGGCGGACAAGGACAAGGCGCAAATTGCGACTGAGGCAAGAAGGCGTTTCATCGATAAGCTCCTATTCTGCGGCGATGGCTTGGGTGGGCGGAAAGGGTTCGCGCGCGTCTGCGTTCTGACCCGGCCAGCGCGCGAGGAGCTCAGCCGCCCAAGGCAGGCCCTTCTCAATCAGCCAGCACGAGGAAAAGCCATCGCCTTCCGTCTCGGCGCAAACGCGGTCGAGCATGGCTTGATCTTCTGGTGAACCCGCGCCGCAAATGGCGAGCGCTATCGGGCCGAGCCCCAGTTCGAACACCCGGCAGCCAAGCGGCGACTGATAGTAATAGTCGCGCTTGGGCGTGGCGCGGCTGATCAGTTCGATCTGGCGGCTGTTCAGGCCGAAGCGTTGGTAGGTTTCTTTGGATTGTAGTTCCTGCGCGCGTTCATTCGGAAGAAATATCCGTGTGGGGCAGGATTCGACGAGCGCGGGCGCGATGGAGCTGTCTGCGATGTCGGCGAGGGATTGCGTGGCAAAGATAACCGAGACATTCTTCTTGCGCAGAGTTTTGAGCCATTCGCGGATGCGCGCGGCGAACATAGCATCGTCGAGGAAGAGCCAGGCCTCGTCGAGGATGAGCAATGTGGGTCTGCCATCGAACCGGGCTTCGAGCCGGTGAAACAGATAAGTGATGACAGGTGTGACGGCGCCCTTGGCATGCATCAGCTCTTCCATCTCGAAACAGACCGTATCGGTGAGGGTCAGGCTTTCATGGTCTTCATCGAGAAGTCGTCCGTGTGGGCCCTCCAGTGTGAACGGGTGCAGCGCCGCTTTGAGCGTTTCGTCCTGTAGCATCAGGGTCAGGCCCGTCAGGGTGCGTTCGGCCTGAGGTGCACTGGCGAGAGATCGGATGGCTTCCCAGAGATGGGACCTGAGTTCAGGCGTCATGGCGACGCCCTCATTCGTGCAAAGACCTGCAAGCCAGTCGGCAGCAAAGCTCGCGCCAGTCTCGGTGTCGATGCTTTTGAGCGGCTGCAAGCTGGGTCGGCGCGCTCCGCCGAGATCAATGTAGGTGCCGCCCATGGCGAGCACTGCCGCACGGGCGGAGCGGCCTTTGTCAAAAATGAAGACCTGGGCACCGTCATAGCGCTGCCATTGCATTGCAAGCAGCGACAACAGGACAGATTTGCCTGCGCCCGTCGGGCCAACGACAAGCGTGTGCCCGACATCTCGGATGTGCAAGTTGAGCCGGAATGGCGTCGTGCCACCGGTTTGCGCCTGGATGAGCGTAGGCGCGTTCAGGTGTCGATTCTCTGTCTCGCCAGCCCAGACGGCAGAAAGCGGCACCATATGGGCAAGGTTCAACGTGTGCAGGATCGGTTGACGGACATTGGCGTAGGGGTGGCCCGGCAGTGAGCCGAGCCAGGCATCCACCGCGTTGAGGGTTTCCCGGATCGCAGTAAAGCCGCGCCCATTGATGATGCGCTCGGCGACGCGGATATGTTCATCCACGGCCCGCCGATCCTGATCCGCGACCGTGATGGTGGTGGTGACGTAGCCATAGGAAACGAGATCGCTACCCAGTTCCTGAAGTGCCGCGTCCGCATCTTCGGCTTTGTTGTCGGCGTCATTGTCAACCAGGGCTGCCTGTTCATTGAACATGGTCTCGCGCAGCACCGCGCCGATGGATTTGCGTTTGGCGAACCAGTGACGGCGTTTGCGGCCTAGGACTTTCTCGGCTTCCGCCTTGTCCATCGCGATAAAGCGCGTGGACCAGCGATAAGCAAAGCCCTGACGGTTCAATTCATCCAGAATGCCGGGCAGCGTTGAGGCCGGGAAACCTAAAATCGTCAGTGTGCGCAGATGCGCGTTTCCAATCATCGGCTCCAGCCCGCCTGCGAAGGGCTCATCTGCGAGGATCGCGTCGAGGAAGACGGGTAGTTCGGGTGTCACCACCGGGTGGCGCTTCGTCGAAATGGTCGAGTGGAGATAGGTCAGCGTCTCGTCGTCGGACAGGTGATCAAGTTCAGCAAGGCAGGTCGCGAGCAGATCGAACACCCGGGCACCATGCTGCTGGAAAGTTTCCAGCCGATGCCGCCAGGTGGCCGCGGCTTCGGTGTCTGCTCTGGTGATCAGCGCTTTCTCGGCGTGGCCGGTTACATCGGCAGGCGGCAGCCAAAGCAGCGTCAGATAGTAGGCGCTTTCATAACGCGCACCGGCTTCGTCACATTGCAATGCTCGCTCCTGATCAACCAGCCAGGAAGCGGCGCACGGGAAGTCGCAATCCGGATAGTCATGCACTTCGCTGCGCTGGGCTTCAAAAAACAACGCCCAACCGGAGCCGAAGCGGCGTAGCACATTGTTGACGCGGGCATTGATCGAGACCAATTCTTCATCGGTCGAACTTTCCAGATCAGGTCCGCGATAGCGGAACGTCGTCTGGAAACTGCCGTCCTTGTTCAAGATGATGCCTGGTGCGACCGAGCAGGCCCAGGGCAGATAGTCGGCCAGCAAAGTTGGCGTTTCTGAATACTCGCGAAGGTTCAGCATGACAGATGTTCCTTGTGACGCACCGAACGACTGGCGACGGCCATGAAATCCGGGTCCGACCGCGCCATGAACACAACCGCTGAATGTCCAAGCACCCAAAGCAACAGGCCGGGTATCCAGAGGCGCAGGCCAAGGGCCAAAGCCGCAGCCAACGTCCCGACGGCGATAGCCGCCGCGCGCGGCGCGCCAGCCATCAGGATCGGCTCAGTCAGCGCGCGATGCAGCGGAATTTCATAACCTTCAGCCATCAGATCAGCGCTCCGCCGCCAAACGAGAAGAAGGTCAGAAAGAAGCTGGTGGCCGCAAACGCGATGGAGAGGCCAAACACAATCTGGATCAGCTTGCGCATGCCGCCGCTGGTTTCTCCGAACGCGAGTGTCAAACCCGTCAGGGTAATGATGATCACGGCAACGATGCGCGCGACCGGGCCTTCAATCGAGGTCAGGATCTGATCAAGCGGGCCTTCCCAGGGCATACCGGAACCGGCCGCATGGGCGGGACCCGCGACGAGCAGACCGACACCGATGCAGGCCGCGATCTGTGCCGTGCGGTTCACGGACTGAAGTTGGATGTAAAGTGTCATGATTTGTCTCCTTGAGTGACGACGGCCTCAGAAACGAGAGAAAGGGAGCGGGACACGAGCGGCGCGGTGATGTAGGCGTCGCCATCGAAGCCCGAGACGCTGATTGCTTCTTCGACGCAGCGCTTGCCGCCCTGACGGCTCATGAACAGAACGACGTCGATGGACTCCGCTATCAGTGCGCGCGGCGGGACGGTCGCCGCCTCCATCGCGAGTTGTTCGAGCCGCTGAAGCGCTGCGCGCGCCGAGTTTGCGTGCAGTGTCGTGATCCCGCCGGGATGGCCGGTGTTCCAGGCCTTCAGGAGATCGAGCGCTTCGGGTCCGCGTACCTCTCCGACGACGATCCGGTCCGGGCGCAGGCGCATGGTCGAACGCACAAGGTCGGTGAGAGTGATACGATCGCGATGCGTGCGGAGTGACACCGCGTTGGCGGCGGCGCATTTCAGTTCACGGGTGTCTTCAAGAAGAACGATGCGCTCATCCGAGAGCGACGGTTCGGCGAGAAGCGCATTGGTGAAGGTCGTCTTGCCCGAGGAGGTTCCGCCGGCGATGAGGATGTTCGCACGCGAGTCTAGCGCCGCTCTCAGTGCTGTCGCAGTCGCTGGCGCGAGAGCGCCCTGATCGACATAGTCGTCGAGCTTGAACGGGACGGTTGCGGACTTGCGGATAGCAAAACAAGGCGCTTCGGAGACCGGCGGCAACAGGCCTTGGAAGCGCTCGCCAGACCCCGTCAACTCCGCGGATATGATCGGGGCGGAGCGATCACAGGCCTCGCCGATAGAGCTGGCGACCAGGCGGATGATCCGCTCTCTGGCCGCAGCGGTAATGGTCGACGGCTCAATTTCGATACCGCGTCCGGCGCGCTCGATCCAGATTGAGCCGTCAGGATTGGCGAGAATTTCGATGACATCGTCGGCGTCAAGCGCTGCCCGCACCGCGCCTTCGCAGGCAGACCGCAGCATGGACAAGCGGCGTTGATCGGTCTCTGCATGACGGGCGGGTGCGGACATCGGGGGAGTGGCTCCTGTGCTCGTTTGACAGGGCCAATCCTCAGAATTTATTCGTGTTTTCGATAGTTCGGAAAGACGCAAGTGTTCGGTAGAACTTCGAAGCTGCCGCAGCCTTTGAACGTGCCATCACAATCTGTGATCGCAATGAATAGGATCGCCCCCCCCATGCGAGTGCAATAATTTGAACTGCGGAATTTGTCTCTCCAAGGTCATTGAGCGTCCTCGGCTTTGGTGATTATTTGCGGCGTCGGTGGCACTTTGCAGACCGCGATCGCGTATAAGGAAAATATCGGCTTTGGTGTGATAGGCTGCGATATGATGATCACTGATGCTGATGACTATTTTACAAAAGGGTGCGGTCGGTGCGAGAGATTCGCCACGCCAGATTGCTCAACAAAGCAATGGGAAGACGGCCTCAGCGCGCTGCGCAGAATCTGCCGCGACATGGGGCTTGCGGAAAGCGTGAAATGGGCTCACCCGTGCTACATGCACGCTGATCGAAATATCGCGATCATAGGAGCTTTACGCGCGGAATTCCGCTTCAGTTTCTTCAATGCTGCTTTGATGAAAGACCCGAAAAGCATTCTCGAAAAGCAAGGGCCGAACACACGACATCCCGACATGATCAGGTTCATCGATAACGCGCAGGTCGCAGATTTGGAACCAGTCATCCGGGCGTATTTGAAGGAGGCAATGGGTTATGCGGAGCTTGGCATCAAACCGGCCAAAGACAACACCGAAATCGAATTGCCCGATGAGTTGATCGAGGCGCTTGATGCGGATGTGGAACTTGCCGAGGCGTTCCACGCTCTGACACCTGGGCGAAAAAAGAGTTACGCTATTAATCTCGGTTCTGCAAAACAGTCCTCGACCCGCGTGTCTCGCATCGCCAAGTTTCGGGATAAGATTATTGCGGGTAAAGGCGCGATGGAACGGTAAATACGTGATGCCACATTCGATCCCAAGCGGTCGCCATTGATTTGATCGCAATCATCCTGTCGTAAACTTTTGACGTTCATACCAATTCCAAATGGCACAATTGTTTGTTAGAACTTCGAAGCTATAGCAGCCTCTGAACGTGCCGTTACAATCTCTAGCAGCCAATTGGGTTTGATGCCGACGGTATGTCCGCTTTGTTCCCGCACCAAACATATTATCAGATGTAAAAAATGGATTTGGACGGTCTGCTGCTTTCGCACAGAGATCGTCCGCAAACGTCTCAATGCTTGGTTCAGCACTGCAGCGTCAAATCCCGATTATGTTGTTGAAAACGAATTCAATTCTATTGCTGCGCACCAATGGCATGGTGGGTTCGCCCAGTTCCTACCATGCCCGTTCAAGCAAAGCTCGGACGGCTTCGCGATCTGCGAAAGGTCGCGGGTTTGCCAATACGACTGGATGCGTGAGGGCGTGTTTCGCGATACTGTCCAGGATCGCCTTGTCGACATTGAGTGTGCCAATGCGATGGGGAAGGCCAAGATCTTCCAGCAGGGAGACGATGCCGTCATGCGCGCTCTTCTCTCCGAGCGCCTCGGCGACAAGGGCGGCCGGTTGCGGACAAGTCTGCGTATTCCAGCGAATGGTTTCGGGCAACAGCACACACGATGTGAGCCCGTGCGGCACGCCGCCAAGTGTACCGAGGAGATAACCGAGTCCGTGGCTTGCCCCCATGGTCAGCTGCGCCGGACCGTCCGAGATGAGCCAGACAGCCTGCTGTCCATCGCGCCGCGCAAATCGATCATCGGGCCTGTCCACTGCGGCTCGGAGCGCGCGTGCGAGCATATTGAGCCCGGTTGCGGCCTGGCGTTGCAGCGCTGGCCAGACTCTTGGCGAGAAAATGGTCTCAACGGCGTGATCGATGGCGCGCATACCGCTTGATGTCCAAAGGGGCAGCGGAGTTGCCAGAGCGAGGTCTGGATCGAGTGCGACCGAAAGCGGCGCGAGATGGGGCGCGCGCAAACCCTCCTTTAACCCTGACAATGGATTGGTATAGCCTGCGGTCGCAGTAAACTCTGCCGCTGACAACGTCGTCGGAATCGCCATCAGAATTGGTCCTCCCTCAGGCAATGGCATTGGCGAAGCTGTTGCCAGGGAGTGGCGTGCGAAATCTTCGAACGTATAAAGATTTGCGGCAATGGCCGCCTTGACTGCTTTCGAACCATCAATGACTGAACCGCCACCGATAGCGACAATCAGCTCAGCGCTTGTTTCTTCTATGAGGCGTCTTGCGTCCAGTACTGCGGCGAGCGGCGTGTGCTCGGACAGCATCGTGCCAACTCCTGCGCAAGCCTCCCCGAGCGACGCTTCTAGCTTTCGAACAGGACCGTCAGGCTGGGCCAGCGTGGCACTCGACAGGATCAGAACCCGGCTTCCTCCCGCTAGGTCGCGCTCGGCAAGCACTGCTTCCAAGGCAGGCGTGTCAGGATAGACGCGTTCGCGAGGCAGGGCGCGGTAGCAGACGAGTGTCATTGCGCGCGGATCACCATCAGGTCATGCGCGCCGCGGGGGAGCGGCCAGCGCTCACCTGTCGGCTCCAGGCGCGGGCCGCCGGGCGTCTGCCGGACCGCGAAGAATTCGACCCAGCCTTCTTTGGGTGTCTTTGACTGTTCCTGATAGGACAGGACGGCCAGCATATCGCCGTCATCATCGAACACGATATCTTCCGGCAGTAGGCCATCGAACCGAACCGGACCGTCCACCATTTCGAGCCCGCCCGTGTTCGGATCGAACCGCACGAGCGACAGCGATGAGTGCTGGCGCCGTCCGAACAGAGCGTAGGGTAGACCGCCCGGCAAATAGGTTCGCTCCATATTGGCGACGGCAATCAATGAACCATCGGGGCTGATATCGAAGCCTTCCGGGCTCAGCGAGGTCTTTACTTCTGCGGCGACGCTGTGCGCGCCGCTCGGCTCATGGGCGATGCTGACAATGCGGCCCCGGCCGTTGAGCACGGCGTCGAAATTGCCGGGTCCCCAGCCTGTGTCTGCGGCCAGATAGTAGCGTCCGTCGCTGGACCATCGTCCCATGGCGAACCAGGCGTCTTTCAGAATTACCGGTTGTCCTTGCCAAGCGGCCGTGGAAGGCGCGCCTTCACCGCCAAGTCTGACAAACCCGATGGCCGTCCCGCCGATATTGACCGCGAGGCTTTTCCCGTCCGGTGACAGGCGGGCATACATGCACCCCGGGCGATCAGGATCGGCGACAGCTTCGTCCATCGTCAGTGGTAAGAGTCGAACGTCTTGCGGCAGACCATCGTCCAAAGTGACGATGACAAGCGGACGTTCGCCGTCGCGGCAGCTGATGACCAGCCAGCGGCCATCAGGTGCGACATCGACGCTGGCAGGGTTCGCGCAGACTTGCAGCGTCGTCATGGTCGCCGGCCGGACGGGGTCCGTAATATCGATGACGGAGAGTAGTTCGCCTGGAGAGGCGGTGTAAGGGTCGTCGACTTCGGCAACATCATCGTCGATCTCACCCTGCGTTTCGATGACATACACAAATCGGCGATCAGTCGACATGGCCAAGGGTCCGGGCCAGCCGACAACGGAGTTGCTGGCAAAGACGCTTGCCCGCCCCGGCGCGCCGGATCCAAGCGCAGTGAGGATGGTCAACTGGTCGCGCTCGCCGGGGAGCTGTCGCAGCTTGCGGTCGGCATAGCCCGTGGCGGCCATGTCAAGATCAGAGGCGATGACAAGCGCGGCGGCGTCGAAACCGGCCTCGCTGCTGACGTTAGCGCGTTCAATAAGGCGAGGACCGCCCGTGCAACCGGTGCACATGGCGAGTGACCCAAGCGCTGCGGTGAACACGCCAGCAAGAATGACAGTTCTTTTCACAATCAACTCTCCACTTTGGCGGCGTGATGGACGACAAACCCTTCGCGCACGGCGGCGACGCGGGCTTCGAAATCATCGACGCTGTGCTGGTCAACCGGGGCGCAATAAGCGCGCCCGGCGAGCGCGGCCGCGATGGCTTCCGTGGCCGCCCAGTCCGCCGACATGCCGGTCTCGCGCCAGACTGCCCCGGCCTCTTCAGGCTGATGTTTGATCCCGCCAAACCGGTCAGGCCGCGCCCGCGCGCCGTCCCAGATGCGGGTGTCGAGAAGGCCGGGGCATAAGATCGTCGAACCGATCCCTCTGGCATCCGCCCATCCCGCAATGGACTCGGCCACGCCGAGCAGCGCCCATTTGCTGGCGGCATAAACCCCGAACGGTCCTGCCGGAATTCTGCCGAGCGTGTTCGACGAGGCGGTAAAGCCAACATGGCGAAAACCGGCTGCGGCCTCAACGAGCGGAAGAAGCGCGCGTACGGTTGCGATCGCGCCTTCAACATTGACCGCGTAGACCCAGTCGAGGCTCGATTGTTTGACATCGGTGAGGTCGCCGGCCACCCCGACGCCTGCATTGACCCAGAGATGGTTCAGCGCGCCGAACTCAGACCCGATGCGCCGCGCTGCAGCTTCAAGTGACGCGGCGTCTGAGACATCGCAGCCCATGGCAAGGGCCGAATGACCATCCTTAGATAATTGTTCGGCCGCGGCGTGAGCTGCGTCTTCGCGAATATCGAGCAACACGACCGTCACGCCATGAACGGCAAGCGCCTTTGCGAGCGCAAGGCCAATCCCATCGGCGCCGCCCGTGATGGCGGCCACTGTCCCTTTCAGTTCTGGTGTCACTTTTGCGGCCTCCTTATTCGGTCCAGAAATTGATCGACGCCGCCCGGCGCTTCCGGATCGGATTGTCCGGGTCCTTTGCGGTATAGGACGCCCAGCCATGCACGCCGTCAGCGTCGGGTACCTGCCACCCTCCGTTGATCGCGCCAGTGAGTGCGGCCCCGAGCGCTTCGAACCCTTGCGCTGTGTAGAGGTCGGCTTCGACATTCTTGTTGATCATGAATTTCAGCTGGCGAAGCCCTTGCTGGTTCTTCATCAAAAGAAGATCGACCAGCGCTTCGGTTTCGTCATCAAGCGCTTCATTGGCGACGACACGATTGAACAGGCCAAGCTCAAGCCCGCGCCGGGCGGGATGAAGGGCGCCGAGAAGATTGATTTCCTTTGTCATGCGACGGCCAATCAGGCGCGCCATGCGGGTTGTGCCGCCCCAGCCTGGCGTAATGCCCCAGTCAACCTCGGGCATGCCCCAGCGTGAGCGTTCCGTGCAAATGACGAAGTCGCACGCCATGGTGATTTCCAGGCCGCCGCCGACGCAATAGCCATCCACGGACGCAATGGTGATCTTGTCGAGTTCCTCCAGCGTGTTGGCCATGTGCTGGTAGAGACGAACCCGGCGCATGATGGCATTGGCGTCGCCCCAAGCCCCAGAGCCCATCTCGGTGAGATCGTCGCCCGCACAGAAATTGTCGCCTGCGCCGGAGATCACAACGATCCGGACAGCGTCGGTGTCTCGCAAATACTCGACGACTTGGGTAAATTCCGCAGACAGACGGATTGACAGCGCGTTGGTGACTTTCGGGCGATTGAGCGTGACATAGGCGACGCAGCCCTCTTGCCGATACGTCAGATCCTCGAACTTCAAAAGCGGGTCGCCTACCATCATTTCTGCCTTTTTTGTTGCCCTGCGCGCCATATCGCATCACTATCAATTTGAAAGTAACCAAGAGACTATCGAATTGCAAGTGACAAACAGAAGTGATGACCGCCCGGAGCAGGATTCCGTTGAGCGGGCTATTGATCAGATCGGCGACCGCTGGACGTTCCTGATCCTGCGTGATGCGTTCTTTGGCCAACGGCGCTTTGACGATATTCAGAAGAGCACGGGCGCGTCGCCCAATATTCTGAGCGACCGGCTTAAAAAGCTTGTCGGCTTCGGCATCCTCGAAAAGCGCGCCTATCAGGACCGGCCGCAGCGGCATGAGTACCGTCTGACGGAAAAGGGCCGCGACCTTTATCCAGCGATTGTTCTATTGATGCGCTGGGGGGATCGCTGGACGGGCGAGTGTGACCGCCCGCCTTTGACGCTGGTTCACAAGACATGCGGAAAGGCGAGTGCACCGGTCCTTGTCTGCGATGAATGCGGTGAAGCGATCCATGTGCATGACATGGATTGGGAAGCGGCGCGTTACTGAACCGCAAGCGCCTGCTTGCAGGCGGTTTCGATCCAGTCCCTGACTGCCTTTAGCCTTTCGTCCGTCCTTGAAGCCCGATGGAAGACCAGCCAGGGCATGCGGTCCGGTAAGGGATATTTTGGAAGCTCCTGAAGCCCCGCCGCTTGTGCCAGAAAAACTGGCAGCGGCGCGATGCCGACACCGGCCTGCGCCATGCGCAAAAGGGCGCGCACGCTTCCGGAGCGCGCCGCAATCCGGCTCTCCAGCTTCTGGCGTTTCAGCCAGAGGTTTTCGGCGATGTCGCCATAGGCGCTGTCATACCAGACAAGGTGCTCCGTAGACAGATCGGCGATTGACGGGCGCCCGGCGAGATAGGATGCCTCTGCAAACAGCCCCATTCGGATAGGCGGCAGCTTGCGGGCGATGAGCGTGTCGCCTTTCGGCTTGACCATTCTGATGGCGATGTCGGCGTCGCCGCGGTTCAGATTTGAGAGTTCAAGCGATGTTTCCAGCTCGATCTGCAAGCCGGGCCTGCTGCTGAGCAGCAAAGGGATCGCCGGGGCCAGCACGTCGGCGATCATCGGCTCGGTGGATGAAATCCGCACCGGTGGACTGGCGACATCCGAACTGAGCGCCTTTGCGATCCGCTCCAGCTGATCGAAGTGTTCGGCCCCGGATTTCACAAGGTCTCGAATGTGCATTCCATGGTCCGTCAGCGTTGCGCCTTTTGGCCCGCGCCTCATTAGCGTCAGGCCGAGCGCGGCTTCAAGCGCATCGATACGGCGTCCAAGTGTTGCAACAGAGAGGCCGATATCATCCGCAGCATGGGTCAGACTGCCATGCTCGGCAATCGACAGGAAACTCTTCAATCCGTCCCAACTTGCTTGCCTCATTTTTCGCTTCCGAAAATCAGTTTTGCAAATATGGCGGTAACGTCCTCCGGTGCCTTATGCAAGAAGAGACTTCGGAGGAAACACTCATGATGGACCAACCGCGCCCTGTCGCCATGCTCCGCACCGCCGGGTTCTGGCTCGCGCTCGTGATGGCGGTGCTTCAGGCCGTGAATGCTGTGCGCGCTTTTGCCGATCCCGCCGGATTTGCAGACTATATTGGCCTGCCGCTGGCGGATGCGTCAGACGTTGGCTTCGTGCATGTCTATGGCCTGCGGACGGCTTTCATCGCAGGGCTGGTTCTTGTTTTCCTGGCCTTGCGGCGTCTGGATGCGCTGGTCTGGATGGCGCTTGTTGCCGTCCTCATGCCCGTCGGTGACGCCGTGCTGGCATCCAATGCCGGAGCGCCGACCGCGACAATCGCCCGGCATGCGACCATCGCGGTCTATGTGTTCGTGGCGTTTGTCTTTCTGAGGCGCGCGGCGGCCCGGATGGCGAGGTCGCCGATATGAGCTGGATGGCGCGCCTTGGGCTGCGCCTTGATACATCTGGAGGCACGGCGCGGCGACGCGCCTTCCGTACCGGCTGGCCGGCGCACACCTCGCCCGAGATCAAGTTCTACGAAACACCGATGGTGCAATATCGCTATCGTGAGCGCGCGGGTGAGATCAGCGACGCCCCGACCATCGTCTTCACCGCAGACCCGCCAGCCACATTAGAAGTCTATGACGAATTGCTGAACGTGTTCGCGAAGCGGTTTCGGGTCATCATCGTCGAGCTGCCCGCGATGGGATTTTCAGCGACATCGCCTGACTACACGTTCGGATTTTCGCAAACCAATGACGATCTGGCGCTGTTCCTGCGGGCGATCGCCGGGGAAGGCGCGATCTGGGCGTTTTCCTGCGTGGCCGGGCTGGCAGCGGTTGACCTCGCCGTCCGACAGCCCAGTCTCGTCTCGCAACTGGTTCTGATGCAGACGGCCGATGTCGAGGGCTTTCAGCACTGGAAGGCGGCCCGAGATCCGAAAGGCATTCTGGCGCGGCCCATCCTTGGCCAGTTCCTGATGAAACGCATGGCTCCGAAGCGAATGCCTGACTGGTATAGATTGTCTGTCGGGAACAAAGACAAGATCGATTTTTTCTGCACGTGTGCGGCGGAATCCTTTTCGCATGGCGCGCTCTGGTCTTTGGCGAGCGCCTATCAGGTCTACATGGCGGACAGGCCGCCCCTCGCCTCGCCAAATCAGCCGATCCTAGCCTTATGGGGGCGGGCAGACCGCTCGCATCCGACGGAGAACGAGGCGAGCGCGGCCCGTTTCTCCAGTCAGGTTGTCCAACTCGCGTTTGATGATCTGGGACACTTTTCCGAACTCGAAGACCCGCTCCGGGTCTTCGGCGCAATCTGCCGCTACCTAGACTCCGAAGGACCTTAGGTCCTGTTGACAAAGTGATTGATCCATAGACGGATCGATGCGATGTGCAGGAAGCCTGTGTAGCTATCGGCGGTTTTATCATACCTTGTCGCGACGCGTCGTGAGTTTTTCAGCTTGTTGAAACAGCGCTCGACG
>WGLS01000033.1 GCA_016125455.1 Alphaproteobacteria bacterium | reverse complement strand
GCCCGTCGCAATCACGAAGGGTTCGAAGAATTTCCACTCCTTGTCCGTCATCAACCCGCGAACCATCGCCGTCTCCCAAAAGACAGCGTTGAATCAGCGTTCGCGACCGTTGGGAATCCACTTTGTCAACAGCTCCTAGGTTGATTGTGTCTAGGCCGCTCTTGCTGATCGTCACTTCCGCCGGAGCGCCTCCAGAGTTGCCAGACATGAACGCTTGGCCATTTTTCATTAGAAAATAGGTGATCGCGAAATCGTCCTTCGTGTTAACTATTTTGGCTTTTTCCAATTCTGGGGCGAGTGAACTAGAAACGTTCAAATAAAAAGAGCAAATCACGACGATCGGCGTTTCCAAGATTTCCTCCCTTATCATATTAAGCGACCGCACTATCTGGTCGGGGAATTACGGATTTATAATTCACACTTACAATAAGTTATCATTTTCATTTGCAGAAAAGTCGCCTCCAAAGGATTTAGCGAGCCCTCCCACATAATTTCGCAAGAGTGCTTTTGCAAAACTCGCCGCTGGAGCAACCTGCCCACGACCGCACGAAAACAACGTCTCACGTGTCGCACAGATTGCTTGCGTTCCGGCGCGGGTAGGAGACGAGGGACGACGCGCAGTCGCCGCGTCAGTCACGCTCCCTTCTTTCAGGTCCTCGCAGGCGTTGCGGTATCACCATCGGTTTCTCGACGAGCCAGCATGCATCTACAAGAGGCCGAACGATCGGACCGCCTGACTCGCGAGAAAGCGGCCGCCGCCGACGGCGATGACGGGGCCGAAGGAGTGCGAATGCCTCCGCCTGCGTTGTTTTGGCGATGCTGGGCCTCGGGACTGGCCGGGGGCATCATCCCGACGCGCAGATTGCTAGGCTGCGGCCGCGCCGGCGGCCATGGCGTGGACCGAGGCGGCGCTCAGGAGCTGGCCGCCGATCGCCCAGTCGCCCTGTTCGATTTCATTGATGCGAACCCAGGTGACGGGCCGCATGGCTTCGCCTTCGACCGCCACCACGGCGTCGGTGACTTTGGTGATGAGCGCTTCTTTCTGGCTCGGCGAAAAGACGTCTTTGATCACATCGATGGTGACGAGGGGCATGGCGTTTCTCCTGTGTGGTTGCGGCGGCGCCGGACCATCCTGATTGTTCGCGAGATCCTGATGGGCGGACGCCGCTTCAATGAGCTGCTGCGGGGGCTCGGCGGCATTTCCACCGCGATGCTGACGAGCCGGCTGAAGTTCTTCGAAGACCAGGGGATGGTGGTGCGCCGCCGCGCGTCCGGTCAGAAGAGCTTTTAATACCACTCGACGAAAGCCTGCGAGGCCTTGCTGCCCGTACTGGTTTCTCTCGGCGAAGGGGGCATCAGCTGGGCCAAGTACACCATTCTTGACGATGATTTCGATGTTGAGCTGCTGATGCTTTACCTGGAACGCAGCGTCGATCTTTCCGAGATTCCGGGTTCGCACGCCGTGATCCGGTTCATGTTCACCGATCTCAAGGAACAGCGCGACTGGTGGCTTCTGGCCGGCGACGGCGGGGTTCAACTTTGCCTGAAGGATCCGGGGCAGGACGTGGATGTGTTCTTCACCGGGACCGTTCGCGCCATGCACGATGTGTGGATGGGCGAGCGCACCTATAGTGAAGCGATCAAGGCTGGCGATCTCGATATCCAGGGAGACGCAGCCCTCACGCGCAATGTTCGCAAATGGCTGAAACCGAGCGTGTTTGAGCAAGTCCCGCGGCCAGTCGAGACAACCTGACAGGTCGCGTGGGTGGCGACCTGCGCCCTCAAGCCGTTTGCTTGCGCCGCTTTCCGGCGGCGGCGATGCCCGTCAGGCCCGTCAGCATCAGGAGCATGCCCGCCGGCAAGGGAACTTCGGACACATCCGTCACCGTGATGGAAAACTGGCTGGCGCCGGTGTTCCCGCCGTTCGGGCCGTAAAGGATTGATCCGCTGCTGAAAGTCACGACAAATTCGCCGGCCTGTGGATTGCAGCCGCTTACGACGGTCTTGAAGCAGACCTGTCCATTGGCGCCGCCTGCGGCGAGGTTGAACGTTCCGCCGAGCAATTCGCCAGCGATCGTGGAAGCATCGAAAATGAAATTGTCGGTTCCGCCGGACAGGATCAGCTGAAAATTCGAGACCGCTGAATCGTCCCAGGCGAGGTCGGTCGGCAAGTCGCCGGGCGCCGAATAGTCGAACCCGCCGCTCGCGGTGTAGGGCCCGCCTGCGCCTGCGCCGGTGACGCCCGAGAAATCAACCCGTGCCATCGCCGCCGCGGCGTCTCCGATCGACGCGACCGAGAGGAGCGCGCATGACGCGACAAGCCCCGACAGTGAAAAAATCTTGCGCATCCCCGTCTCCTTTGCGGGGTTCATTACAAGCAAACCATCACTATTCAAGCTGAAAAAGGCTCCTCATCGACAACTGATCCGCGCAAATTAACCAACAAGGAAAACCGCCTACGGCTCGTTTTTGAGCTTGTCGCTAGCGGCGCTCGCCTTCCTTCGCCTCCACCCAGTACGCCTCCATCTCGTCGAGCGCAGCGTCCTCGGGCGATCGTCCGCTCTCTGATAAACGCGCCTCGATATGGCGAAACCGCCGGACGAATTTTGCGTTCGTCCGCCGGAGCGCCTTTTCCGGGTCGACCTTCAGCCAGCGACCGAGATTGACGACCGCGAACAGAAGATCGCCGAACTCGTCCTCGATCGCGTCCCGCGCCGCTTTGACACTATCCTCGTTGTCTTTCTCGGCGGCATTCTCTGCGGCGGCGAGCGCATGGGAAAGCTCGCGCGCCTCTTCGGCGATCTTGTCGGCGACAAGGGCGACCTCGGGCCAGTCGAAGCCGACCCGCGCCGCGCGTTTCTGGAGCTTTTCCGCGCGCGTCGTAGCGGGCAGGCCGAGCGGCACGTCGTCGAGAACGCCGGTCGCGCCCTTCGCGGCGCGCTCCGCCGCCTTCATCCGCTCCCAGTCGGCGGTCTGCTGCTCCGCAGTGCGGCCATCGCCTTCGCCGAAAACATGGGGGTGACGGGCGATCATCTTGTCGGCGATCGCGCGGGCCACGTCGCCGAAGTTGAACGCGCCGGCCTCCTCGGCCATGCGCGCGTGGAAGACGACCTGGAACAGTAGATCGCCAAGCTCCCCCTTGAGGCCCTCCATGTCCTCGCGCTCGATTGCGTCGGCGACCTCGTAGGCTTCTTCGATAGTGAAGGGGGCGATCGTCGCGAAATCCTGTTCGAGATCCCAGGGGCAGCCCGTCTCAGGATCGCGCAAAGCGGTCATGATATCGAGCAATCGTCCAATTTCCCCGGCCATTTTTGCGCCTTTCGATCATCCCCGCATGTAAGGTTTGACACCGAAACGCGACAGCCGGACAACAGCCGGCGGATTCCTTTTTGAGGAGGAGAGAGGATGCCAATTCAGGAAGCCAAGGTGATCTGGCGCAATGGCGAGCTTGTGCCGTGGGCCGAAGCCACGACCCACGTGATGACCCATGGGCTTCACTACGGCACGGGCGTCTTCGAGGGCATGCGCGCCTACGACACATCCCACGCCGGCTCTATCGTGTTCCGAAATCGCGAGCATTTCGAACGGCTTCGTTTTTCGGCGCGGGTCTACGGCATCAACCTCGCCTATGAAGTCGATGACCTGATGGCGGCGACGAAGGAAACACTGCGCGCGAACGGGCTTAAATCGGCCTATATCCGTCCGCTCGCGTTCCTTGGTTATGGCGAAATGGGGCCGTCTTCCACGAACTGCGAGACGGACGTCATCATCGCCGCATTTCCCTGGGGCGCCTATCTTGGCGAGGACGGGCTGAAGAACGGCATTGACGTCTGCGTGTCGAGCTGGCGACGCTCCGCGCCCGGAACGATCCCGGCGGGCGTAAAGGCCGCCGGCAATTACCTTTCAAGCCGGCTGATCTCGGTGGAGGCGAAATCGCGCGGGTTTGCCGAGGGGATTGGCCTCTCCCACGACGGCTACGTTTCGGAAGGGGCGGGCGAGAACCTGTTCCTTATCCGGAATGGCCGCATCTATACCCCGCCCGGCGCCGCGTCGATCCTGATGGGCATCACCCGCGACACGGCAATGACGCTCGCGCGCAAGCTCGGCTATGAGGTGATCGAACAGCCGATCGCCCGGGAAATGCTGTACGGCGCGGACGAGATCTTCCTTACCGGGACGGCCGCGGAAGTGACGCCGGTAAGGTCCGTCGACCGGCTGAATGTCGGCCGTCCTGGCGACAATCCGGTGACCCGGGCGATCCAGGACGCGTTTTTCGGGCTGTTTACCGGCGAGACCGAGGATGAATGGGGCTGGCTCGACCCGGTCCAGGGCTGAGGGAGGCGTCTGGCGCTCAACCGGGCTCCGGGCGCCTTTGCCGGGCGCTCAGGGCTCGACGATGTGGTAAAGGCGGCGAGCGGCCAGAGCTTCATCGCGCCAGTAGACCGCGACCAGCTCTTTTTCGATCCGCTCAAGGAGCAGTATGGCGCCGTCGGCGACTGGCAGCGTCGCGTTCCCGACCGAAGGCGGCGGCGGCGCGTCGGGCGCGACCCACGTCCAGGCTTCAACCTGGTCAAGATAGCTCGGCGCGACGTCGCCCGGCATGTCGTCAAAGCCGATCATCGAGGTCCATGTTCCCGCGCGGCAGAGCGCCAGGCCGCGCTTGCCGTCCGCCTTGCGGACCACCTGCGCCACGGCGTCGGCGGCGCCGTCGCCATCAAGGTCGCCGCCAAGCCTTCGCGGCAGGTAAGTCGCGTCGAGCGCAAAGGCCTCAAGGTCCAGCCCGCAGGATCCGAACGTTTCATGGTCGGCCGCCGTGAATTCCAGCCGGTCCGCGTCCAACAGCCTGTCCCGCTCGGCGTCGCCGCGCGGCCATGCGATGCAGGCGTCGAACTTCAGGTAGTTCATCCGCGCGCGACCGCCGGGAACGAGAGACGCGCCAGCCAGCCCGTAGTCCAGCACCTTGAGCCAGCCGATGCCGTCGTCGGGGCCGGGCTCGATCAGTCTCGGCGCGCCCGGATCCGGGGATGGCTTGTAGCCGCCCGTGCCGACGAGGCCGGGCGACACAATGAACGCGCGCAAGGATTGCGGCGCGTTCACCGAGCCGTCGTTCGGGGCGGTATTGTCCGCATTGCGAAAATGCCAGCCTTCGATATCGCGGGGATTGGGCGCGCCGCCATGGGGCGGCGTCAGCGAGGTCAGGTCGACGGCCATGCCGATCTGCGGGTTCTCGAACACCCGAACCGCCCAGCCGTTTTCCGTGGACATCAGCGCGAACGTCCATCCGTTCTCGAACGTCTGGAAAAGCGATTGCTCTCCGGCGACGAACGGAAATTCGTTCGGCGTCAGTCCGCCTGCGCTGTCGCGGCCAAGGATCCGCGCCGCGTGGCGCTCGGCCGTGGGCTGACATTCCTGCGCGTGCGCGGCGGCGGCGCCGAGGAACAGCATGACGACGGACAACAGGCGCCTCATCTCAGACCCCTTCGTCGAGGAGCCATAGCTCCACCACATGCGCTGTCTGCCCGACAATGCCCGCTGCTTCGGCCCGCTCCTCCAGCGACGCGTCCTCGTTCCAGAGCGCGGATATCACATCCCTGAAGCGTCGCTGGGTGGTTTCGATATACGCCGGCCATGGCTTGCCGCCTTCCGGCATTGCGCCGGAAGTCTCGAGCGCTTCGAGCTTTTGCCGGATCGCTTCAATCGCGGGGCCATATAGGATGCGCGTTGTCGTCTGCGTAAAGACCTTCGGGGGATCCTCGTATCCGACAAGCGTCAGGTAGGCGATGAGGTAGGGCGGCAGCATCTCGCTTTCAAAGCCGGGGCCGGCGCCCTCGATCCAGGCGTTGATCCCGGCGTCATCGCAGGCGATGTCGCTCAGCCGTTCGCGAGTCGCCTCGTTCATCGCGGTGCGGTCCTCCGGCTTCCAGCGGGCCATGTCGTTCAGGTTCGCCGCGCGCAGCGTCGCGGCCTGCCAATGGCGCAACAGGCCGCACTCCACGCCCTTCGCCGCGACAGTTTCCAGAAAAACCGCCGAGCGCACGCGCGGCGGCGGATCCGCTGCGGCGGCCACGTCGGCGCCGGCCACGTTGCCGGCGACAATCGCGGCGCACAAAGGCGCGATCAGCGCCCGCGGCGCTTCTGGTCTGGTGTTGAACGACCGCATGCAGCGCCCCCCAATCGATCAGCCGGCGATCTCGCAATATATTCAGGGCGAGAATGCGCAATTCGTGCTATCGACAAATCCTATTCGAATTCGATGGAGACGGGGAGATTTATCACATGACGGGAACACAACGGCCTGGCGTGGTAGTGGCGGCTTTGGTTGCGGGCGCGGCGCTTGCTGCGTGCGGCGGCGGAAATGACGCCCAGGAAGCGAAGATCGAGAAGGAGCTTGCGCGATACGGGCTTGAAGGCAACGTCGAACTCGATGGCTCGGGGGAGGTCAAGAACGTCACTATTTCAAAGGGCGACCAGAAAATCGGCCGGAATCTCTCCTTGCCCGACGGATTTCCGAGCGATGTGGCCCTCGTGACGGGATGGGAAATCATTCATTCAGCGCCTTCGCCGAATGACGGCTTCATGGTGCAGGCGCTTGTGACGACGGACGTCGACGCGGCCCTCGCGCAACTTCGCGCGAACATGGAAGAGGATGGCTGGCGGGAGACGACCTTCCAGCAGCCGGCGCCAACAATGACCAGCATTGCCTTTGAGAAGGACGACCGCATGACGTCGGTGAACTTCATCGGCGCAAGCGGCGATCAGATCAACGCGCAATTGATGACAATGCGCAAGCCCTGACGCCCGCAGAGACGCCCGCAGGCGATCACGCGTTTTCAGCCGTTCCCATCGCAAATGGCGCGGCGCCGATCAGGCGTCGCACCGGCGCAGCGAGACCTTTAGCGGCACGTCCGTGGACGGCTGAAGCGTTACGCGCATCAGCGGCATGGGCGGCGTCGCCCCGGCCGGCTCGAACTTCAGGTCCCTGAGAAGAACCCCAAGGGCGATCGCCATTTCCTGCAGCGAGAAACTTGCGCCAATGCAAACCCTTGGACCCAGCCCGAACGGGATATAGGCGTATTTCGGCGCGCCGCCGGCGGCGTCGCCGACGAATCGGTCCGGCCTGAATTCATCCGCATGGGGCCATATCGCCCGGTGACGGTGAAGAATCCAGGGCACTACGACCACGACCGAGCCGGCCTTGACCGGCGCGCCGCCAATCTCGTCGTCGGCCGCGGCCTGACGCGCAAGAAACGGGGCAGGCGGATAAAGGCGCATGCTTTCGCGCACGACCGCCATCGTGAACGGCAGGACGTCCATCCAGCGCTCCGGCGGCGTTTCGTTGAGGGGCGCAGCGTCGATTTCCGCTTCGAGGCGGGCGCGTATGTCGGGCGCTTCGGACAGGAGATAGAGCGTCCAGGCGAGGCTGCGCGCGGTTGTTTCATGGCCCGCGGCGAAGAACGTGAGCAGGTGATCGACAATCTCGTCCTCTGCGAAGGCCGGCGCGCCGTCGTCGCGGGCGTCGAGGAGAAGGTCCATGAAATCGCGCGCTTCATGCTCGCCGCCGCCGCGGGTCTCGCGCGCCTTCGCGGCAAGGGCGCGGAACGACGCTTTCAGTTCGCCGATCAGCGCCGTCGACGCCGCGCGGCCAAATCGCGGCACGAAGCCGGGCAGGCCGACGAGATCGAAAAGGTGCGGCACGCCGGCGACCGACATCAGGCGGGACAGTCGGTCGGCGAATTGCTCGCGGTCCAGCATGGTGCGGTCGGCGCTGAGGCTGTCCGCAAGCACGTCGAGGGCGAAGCGGGTCATCAGCGGCGCGACGCCGACGGTTTCGCCGTCCCGCGCCCTGAGGTCGTCACGCAGGGCCTCAGCGTTGCGCAACATGGTCGCCGCAAAGCCCGAAACATGGCGCGGCGTGAAGACGGCGTTCAGCGACTTTCGCGCCCTCGACCACGCTTCGCCTTCCGTCGTCAGAAGGCCTTCGCCGAGGGCAGGCTTCAGGATCCGCTGGCGCACGCGGGTCATCGGATAGTTGTGCGCGCCCGTTGAGAAAATCTTCCGTATGCTCTCCGGATCGCTGACCACGAGGACGCGCCGGATCGCCAGCCCTGCCTGCGCGATCGGCTTTTCGAAGACTTCATCCGTCCAGGTTTCAAGGGGATTGCGCGCAAACGTCCGGAAGTACCGGATGGCGCGAAACGGGGAGGGCCCGCCCGCAGCGTCGAACGGCGGCGGCGACGGCGGGCGGAAGGCGGCGATCGCAGCGGTCATGTCTGGCGCTCCGGGATTGGCGGGAGCGCCAGCCTAGACCACCGCGGGCGCAGCGGCAAATCGCTCCGGACCCAAATTAAATTGATATGGGATAACGTTCGCCGCCTTCACGTCACCGTGAATTCGGCCGGCGCGCGCGAAGGCGCAGGGCGTGGTCGACCACATGAAAGATGTAATTCTGCTCCACCGTCCCGTCAAAAAGATAGGCCGACGGCCCGCCGGCGTAGATCGCGACGTCCTGGCCGCCGTGGGTTTCCGAACCCATGGGAATGGCGGCTTGCTGGCGATAACTGAGGTCAGCTGCCTCGTCCCCGGTCGGCTCGCGCCGTCCGCCGTCCGCCGCGGCTCCGAACAACACCGACCCAGGGCCGTTTGCGTAACCGAGGGTGGTGTAACGTTTTGCGTCCGCGCCGACAGGTTCGCCTTCGGCCGCGGCCCCGCCCGGCGCTTCAACGAGGCCGAGGATTGGATTGCCACGTTTCGGATAGCCGGCGATTGTCAGCGTGTGGCCATGGTCCGCCGTGGCGACGATCAACGTGTCTTTGCGGGAGGTTTTGTCGATCGCGACAGCGACGGCTTCGGCGAACGCCTTGGCGTCGCCGAGCGCGCGCGCCGCATTGCCGGCATGGTGGGCATGATCGACCCGCCCGCCCTCGACGATCAGGACATAGCCGGCTTTCTGGCGCGACATGATGTCGATGGCTTTTGCCGTCATCTCCGCGAGCGAGGGTTCGCCGCCTCGATCGCCGGCGCGATCGGCTTCGTATTGCATGTGCGAGGGTTCGAATAGGCCAAGAACGCGCGCCTTGTCGCTGAGCCCGTCGAAGCCCGCCCGGTCATGGACGACCACATGGTCGGCCGACTTCGCAGTCCATTCGGCGGCGAGATCGCGCCCATCGCGCCTGCCGCCAGTCGTGTCGGGATACTCCGGGTCCGCGCGTTCAACCGGCAGGAAATGCGACCGACCGCCGCCCATGGCGACCTCAAGTCCGTCTCCATACGGAAACTCGATGAGCTGGCGGGCGATATCGCGGCAACCGTTCGCCTGGGCCTCCGCCGGCAGGTTCGTGTCTCGTTCCCAGTTCCGGTCGGGAGCATGTGCATAGACGGCGGCCGGCGTCGCATGGGTCAGGCGCGCCGTCGAGATGACCCCGGTGGCGAGCCCCGCCTGTTCCGCAAGCTCAACGAGCGTGGCCGCGTCGGCCCCTTTGGACGCTGCGCAATTGCCGGGCGCGACGGCGTCGGTCATGGAGATGACGCCAATTTTCGTTTTCACGCCGGTGACGATCGCTGACATGGTGCCGGCGCTGTCGGGCGTCTGGGCGTTCGTGTTGTAGGTCTTGGCGAGCGCAAGATGCGGCAGGCGTTCAAAGGCGAGAACATTCTCCTCGCCGCTTTCGCCCCGCGACTGGCCGTCGAATATGCGCGCTGCGGTAACCGTCGTCGGGCCCATGCCATCGGCCAGGAAAATGATCGCGTTCTTCGCGGGTCCTGTGATCGGCTTGACGGCAAGCCGCGCCGCGAGCGCCGCCTGGGCGTCTTCGAACCATGGATCATCGTCGACGCGCGCCGGCGCGTCCGCCGCCGCCGCGGCGCCGGACAGGGCGAGCGTCGACGCAAGCGACAGGCAGAGGGCGTGGACCTCAAGCGGGTTTCGGATTGATCTGGTCATTGGCGCGCCTCCAGCAGCATGAACAGGCAAGGCGATGGGCATGAAAAACCCCGCGCCATCCATGACGCGGGGTCTAGTCGTGAACAATGACGAATTGGCGACAGTCGGTCGAGCACCGCGATCGTGCGGGCCGCGCCGACGTCAGTTGGCCGCGCTTTCGCCGGACTCTTCCCCGCCATCAGCGTCGTCGCGGTAACGCGCGAACCAGCCGAGTATGTTGTCGACCTTGGCGATCAGGTTCGACGGACGTCCAGCGATGAGGTGCGGGGCGCCCGGCACGCGCACGAGCATCGTCTCCACGCCGCGCAGCTTGAGCGCCTGATAGTACTGCTCCGCCTCGGAGATCGGCGTGCGGTAGTCGGACTCGCCGCTGATCAGGAGCGTCGGCGTTTCCACGTTGCCGACGAGCGACAGCGGCGAGCGCGCCCAATAGGCGTCGGGATCTTCCCATGGCGTCTTCTCGAACCAGTACTGGCTGAAGAATGGATAGAAATCCGACGTCAGCGAGAAGCTCGTCCAGTTGATGACGGGCTTGGCGACCGCCGCCGCGGCGAAGCGGTTGGTCTTGCCGACGATCCACGCCGTGAGGACGCCGCCGCCGGAACCGCCCGTGACGAAGAGCTTGTCCTTGTCGACATAGCCCTTGGCGATGGCCGCATCGACGCCGGTCATCAGGTCGTCATAGTCCTTGCTCGGATAATTGTGGTGGATTTCGTTGGCGAACGCCGCGCCATAGCTCGTCGAGCCGCGAGGGTTTGTGTAGAGCACGACATAGCCGGCCGCGGCGTAAAGTTGAGCCTCCGCTGACCATTGCGGTCCGTAAGCGGAGAAGGGGCCGCCATGGATTTCCAGGAGCAAGGGATACTTTTTCGAGGCGTCGAATCCCGGCGGCTTCATCAGCCAGCCCTGGACTTCGAGGCCGTCGGTCGACTTCCAAGTCATCTCCTCGACGTCCGCGATGGCGATGTCCGCGAAAAGATCGTCATTGAGGCGGGTGAGCCGCCGCGCCGTGCCGTCGGCGCGCAGGATCGCCACGTCGGCGGGTCGGGTCGCGCGGCCGGAGGTGTAGGCCACAACGCCGTCGCCGGTCGCGGTGAACTCGCCGCTGGTGTAGGGGCGGCCGATCGTCTCCCCGCCGACGTCCTTGACGAGAGGCGTCACCTTGCCGTCCATCGACAGCCGGGCGACCATCTTGCGGCCGCGGTCATCGTAGAGGATCAGGAATTCCTCGTCGCCGACCCAGACGACTTCCTCGATCTGGCGGTCAAAGCCGCCGGAAATGTCCCGCTTGCCTGAGCCGTCGGCATTCATGACGTAGACACGCGGCGCCTGGTAGCCGAGCTTCTTGTCGTCGAAGCCGAGATAGGCGATGCGCTTGCCATCTGGCGACACGACGGGCGATCCGTCTGGACCGTCACGATCCGTCAGGCGGGTCATCGTTCTGTCAGCGACGCTTACGGCGAAGATGTCGCTTTCGACCGGATCGAGATCGTTGTTCTCGTTGCGGTTCGCCGACACGAAGATCGACCTGCCGTCGCTCGCCCATTCCGCTCCGTTGTGGTCATAGGGGCCGTCGGTCAGCTGGCGCGCCGTGCCGCCGTCCGCCGGGATGACGAACAGATGTGCGTTGCCGGGTTCGGCGTAGCCGCCGCCGTCGCGGCGATAGATCGTCTGGTCGATTACCTTGACGGGGGCAGCCCATTCCGCGCCGTCCGGCTTTTTCGGCGGCTTGGCAAGCGAGGGGCCGTCGCCCGGTACGAACATGGTGAAGGCGATGTGGTTGCCGTCCGGCGACCATGACAGGCCGCGCGGCGATTCAGGCAGGTTGGTCAGCGCAACCGTTGCCCCGGTGTCCATGAAGCGCACGAAAATTTCTGCCCCGCGCCCGTCGCCTGCCGCAGCAACATAGGCGAGGCGGTCGCCGTTCGGCGACCAACGCGGGCTGCCATAGCCGCCCGGTTCGGCGAACAGCGGCCGATGCCGATCGCCATCCACGGAGACGAGCCAGATGTTCGACCGCGCCTTGTCGGTCATGATGTCCATCGACCGCCGCACGTAGGCGATCTCCGCGCCATCGGGCGAAATCCGCGGGTCGGCGGCGTATTCGAGCTCAAACACGTCGAGCGCCTCGAAAGGCCGAGGGGCGGGGGCCTGGTCCTGGGCCATGAGCGACGTCGAGCTGGCCAGGAGAGCGGCGCCCGCGGCGATCGGCGCGACAAGGGGATTGATTCGACAAAGAACGGCGATGGGCATTTGTGGTCTCCTGCGGCTTGTCCCGGCAACGCCGGCGCATGGCGATGCGATATTCTCGATAGCGAAACGGCGCGCGCCGCCTAACGCGACGGTCATGATGCGACAGACATAGCGGCCCTTTGCCAATGACGGAACGCCGCGCCGCACTTTCGTTGATTTGCGCGCCGCGGGCGAACACTGTTGCGCCCGCAGCGAAGGGGCGCGAAGACGACCCCTCGCGTCATTCTTTGGCCGGGAGGGGTTTATGAAGGGTTCAGCGATCGCCTTTGGAGCATTGTTCGTCGGCGCGATCATCGCCGCCGCGACCTGGCTCTGGACGCCCGCCGCGCGGCGGTTCGATCCTGAAGCCGCCCGTGCGGCGGCGGCGGCCTATGACGCGCGCATCGTTCGCGACGCCTTTGGCGTGCCGCACATTTTCGGGGACACGAATGGCGATGTCGCCTTCGGCCTCGCCTACGCCCACGCGGAGGACGACTGGGCGACTTTCGAGGAGGCGCTCAGGTTCTCGCGGGGCGAACTCGCCCGGACCGCGGGCAAGGATGGCGCGATCACCGACTATCTCGTCGCCGCGATGGGCGTCGCCGACGCCATCGAAAGTCGCTACGAGACCGACCTTTCGCCCGAGACCCGGGAAATCGTCGAGGGCTACGCCGCCGGCGCGAACTATTTCTGCGCAAGCAAAAGGGGCGCTTGCGGCAATGACATTGCGCCCGTCACGGCAGCCGACATCGTCGCCGGATTTGTTGCGCGGCAGCCATTCTTCTACGGCTTCGACGACGAGCTGAAGGCCATTATGGCGCCGGACAATCCCGCGGACGAGGCGCAGGCGGACGATCTGGCGCGTTTCGCCGCTGCGATCGACCGCCGGTTCCACTTGATCGGCGGCGCGGAATTCGGCTCGAACGCCATGGCAATCTCGCCGAAACGCTCGGCGGACGGGGCAACCCGTCTGATGGTCAATTCGCACCAGCCCTTTACAGGCCCGGTCGCCTGGTACGAAGCGCACGTGAAGTCGGCCGAAGGCTGGGACGCGATTGGCGGCGTATTTCCCGGCTCGCCTTTCATCCTGCACGGGACAACGCCCAACCTCGGCTGGGCGTTCACGGTCAACAAGCCCGACCTCGTCGACGCCTACGCGCTCGAGGTCGATGACGACAAACGCCCGACCCAGTATCGCTTCGACGGGGCGTGGCGCGATTTCGAAACCGGCGAGGCGACCTTCCGGGTCCGGCTGTTCGGACCATTCAGCCTGCCGGTAAAGCGTCGCATCCTTCGCACCGTACACGGACCGGTCTTTGACTCGCCGACCGGCTGGGTTGCGGTCGCGTTCGCTGGCGACCGCAACATCAAGGGCCCCGAGCATTACGCCCGGATGAACCTTGCGACGACGTTCGAGGAGTGGCGAGCGGCATTCGACCTGTTCGGCATTCCGTCGCTGAATGCAGTCTACGCCGATCGCCAAGGGCATATCGGCTATTTCTACAACGCCGCGATCCCGATCCGCGATCCATCGCTTGACTGGACGAAGCCGGCGCCCGGCGGCGCGCCGCAGGCCGTCTGGCAAGGGGTGCGCGGCTTCGACGAAGTGCCCCAGGTGGTCGATCCAGCTTCCGGCTTTGTCGGCAATTCCAACAACGGGCCATTCGAAGCTTCCGCGCCGACGGATGCGCCGCGGGAGATCGACTATCCCCCGCACTATGGCGTCGACCGGCGCACGACAAACCGTGGCGGGCGCCTGCTCGACCTCTATCTGTCCGACGAGGCGATCACCGAGGCGGAGTTCGTCGACTACAAAATGGACCATCAGTATCGGGAGGGGTCGCGGATTGACGTCTTCCTGCGCGAGCTTGCCGCGGCCGCTTCGGGAGCTGGGGACCTCGCTGCGGAGGCGGCTCTGATCGACGGCTGGAACCGCTCGGCCGACAAGGAAAACCGCGCCGCCGCGTTGTCGATCCTCACCGCCCAGGCCGCGCTCGGCTATACCTATGCCGGCACGGACGTGACGATCGAGGATCCGATCGAGGCCTTGCGCACCGTCAGCGCCCGCCTGCGCGACGGTTTCGACCGCATCGACCCGGAATGGGGCGAGGTGAACAGGCTCATCCGCGGCGACGTCTCATTGCCCCTCGACGGCGGCCCGGATACCCTTCGCGCCGTCTATTCCCTCGGCGATCCCGCCAACGGGCCAATGACGGCAAGCTATGGCGATACCTACGTGATGTCGGTCGGCTGGGACGCGGACGGCGCGCAGTCGATCAGGACGATCCATCAGTTCGGGTCAGCGACGCTTGACGAAAACTCGCCGCATTACGCCGACCAGGCGCCGCTTTTCGCCTCAAAGGAATGGAAGTCGCCGCCAATGACGCTCGACGCCGCGCTTGCCGAGGCAACGCGCGACTATCGCGTCGGCGGGGAGGCGCGCCCTTGAGGCCTGTCGTCCCGCCGCCGCTGATTGGCGCCGTCATTGCCTTCGCCATGTGGTCGGTCGCCAGGGCGACGCCCGATCTTGATGTCGATCTCACCGCCTGGCGGCCGATCGCCGTCGCCGTCGCCGCGGCGGGTCTTGCGATCGACCTGATTTCCGTGGCGGCATTCTTCCGTCGACGGACGACAGTCAATCCGCTGACGCCTGAAAAGACGCAAAAGCTGGTCATTGACGGGTTCTACCGGTTCTCCCGGAACCCGATGTACCTTGGCATGCTCCTGATGCTGATCGGGTGGGCGTTGTGGCTGGGGCATGCGTTCGCCTTCGCCTGGCCGGCGCTGTTTGTCTGGCTGATCAACGAGATGCAGATCAAGCCCGAGGAACGGGCTCTCGAAGAGAAGTTCGGCGAGGCGTACATTGCCTATAAGCGGCGGGTGCGGCGCTGGATCTGAATGCCAGAATCGAAGGTAAAACCAGGAAGATAAGAGGATTTTATGGGCGTTGACGTTAAATATTCGGCTAAGGCGGAAGCCGTCGGCGGCCGCGATGGCCGCGCAAGGACGCTCGATGGCGCGCTCGACGTGAAGCTCTCCACGCCGAAGGAGCTCGGCGGCGCCGGCGGCGACGGCAACAATCCCGAGCAGCTGTTTGCGGCAGGGTACGCCGCGTGCTTCATCGGCGCCATGAAAGCCGTTTCCAAGGCGGCCGGCGTGGCAGTGCCGACTGATGCGAAGGTCAGCTCAACCGTCGGTATCGGCCCGCGGTCGGAAGGCGGCTTCGGCCTTACGGTTGCGCTTGCGGTGCATCTGCCGGGCGCATCGGCCGACGACGCGAGAAAGCTCGTCGACATGGCGCACCAGGTGTGTCCGTACTCGAACGCAACGCGCGGCAACATCGACGTCGAGCTCAGCGTCGTGTGACGCCGGGCCCGGCAAGACGCAGGGTCCGGCGATCCGTTTAGAGGACCTGCAAACCCTACAGATCTTTAAGGGGTTTCTTGCGGCCGGAGCGATGGCGTTCCCGGCGGTCGCTCTCGATGTATCGGTCGGTCGTCGCCATTGAGGCGTGGCCGGCGTCGTCGCGGACGTGCTCGCGCGGGCGGGTCTTCACATCCTCGGAAATGCCGGTGTGCCGCAGCCAGTGGACGGTCGCCGCGCGCAGGTCCTGGGCGTCATCCTCAAGCCCGTCGGCGGCCATGCGCGCATAGGCGCGATCGAAGCAGTCCTGGACGATGCGGCGGACCTGGCGCGTGGAGGTGACCGGCCCGTCGCCGCGCGCCCTGGCGAGGAGGGGGGTCGCTTCGCCCGGCGTCGGCAGCGGCGCAAGGCCGAGGCTGCCGCGGTAGCGTTTCAGGGCGACCAGCATGGCGTCGGAAACCGCGACGGTCCGGTCCTTGTTCCCCTTGCCGGTGACATGGAACCACCACGCCCCGTCCATGTCGCGGCGAAAGTCGCCCATTTTCGGCTGGGAGCGTTCGTCCGCGACGAGTTCGGACACCCGCAGGTACATCGCGAGCAGGCAGTTCATGACGAACAGGGTGCGTTCGTGCGCGGCGGGGTCGGCGGCAGCGAGCTGTTCCGCGGTCTCCACCACATAGTCCCATTGCAGGTTGGAAATCCGCCGGACGACCGCTTCGTTCGCCTCTTTCTTGAGAAATTTGCTCTTCTGACGGATCAGCGCAACCGGGTTGATGTCAAGATGCCCTTCCTCCGTCAGGAAATCATAGAACGAGGACAGCACCGCAAACGTCGATCGCACCGCGGCCTGTGAGGGGCGATACCTCGCTCGCGATGGCGTGGGATTGCCGTTAGCGTCGACATCGTTGCCGAAATTGTTGCCGACATAATTGCCGGCGGTTTTCGCCGCGATCGCCACAAATGGCCGCCAATCCGGGTTCGGAACAACTTCGCCGCTGCGGGTGACGAATCGCGGGGCCTGCTTGCGGCCGATCCACGCCGCCGGCGGGTCGATCGCGAAGCGCACGAAAGCTTCGATGTCATCGCGCTTCAGGCTGAAAACCGATCGGCGCTCGATCCGCCAGGCCCATTGCAGCAGTCGCTCGACCTCGCGGCGATATGCGTTGACGGTCGCCGAGCTGCCCACATAACTCCTCAGGAACCGCACCGCCGCGGCGTAGTCGTCGGGCGCGCCCTTCACGTCGCTTGCGGCCGCCGATACCACCCGCGCCGAGGCGTCCTCGATCCGGCGCAGGTCCGCGCCGCGCGCGCGTGCGACGTCGCCAAGGATCGGGGCGGGCGCGCGCCGCCTCGGATCACGGCGGGCATGGCGCCCGGACCCGGCGGCGGTCCCGGCGGCGGTCCCGGTTCGCGTTTCTTCGCCGGCGTCAGTACCGGGCGCGGAGCTCGGCATGGGCGTCGGAGATTGGGATGCAGGGGCGGCCATGCGGGGTGTCTTCACGCTCCTGAAAGATTAAACTGTTGAGGTAAAGCGGTTTGCCGCCCGCGGCGAGCCCCTTGCGCCGCGGGGGCGCGGTGGGTGGCGAGCAGCGGCGGCGGTTGAGCGGCAGCGACCGCAATGAACAGGAATTCCCGGGATGTTCTTCAGGTTTCGCGACGCCGCCATGCGCCGGGTCTTCAACCGCGCCGCTGAGGCGATCCTCGACACGCCGGCGATGCCTGCATCGGCGGCCGGGGCGCCTGCCGGCCCATCCGGTCCCGCATCGGACGCCGCACCTGACGTGGCCATCGTCTCGCAGCTGCGGTCCAAGGATCTTCTGCCGTATCTTGTTGCGGTCAAGAGCTTTCGCGCGCGATTCGGCCGGGGACGGATCGTTGTCGTCGATGACGGCTCGCTGACGTCCGACGACCGCGCCGCTATCGAACGACACCTGGGGCGCGTTACCTTCCGGCCCCTGAGCGACGGCTGGATCGATGGGTTGCCGCGCGGCGGCTGCTGGGAACGGATCTGCGTGATCGCTCAGGAGTGCCGCGACGCCTATGTCATCCAGGTTGACGCCGACACCGTGACGCTTGGCCCAGTGGCGGAAGTCACGGCGCTCGCGGACGCGAACCGGCCATTCGCCATCGCCGACGCGCCAACGCCGGGCGTCGCGACCTTTGACGAGATGCTTGATTATCATGCCGCGCGGCGCAGCGATCCGATTGATCACATGCAGATCGCCGCCGAGATGGCGATGAAGACCGCCGGCTTGCCCGAGGGCCGGCGATACCTTCGCGGGTCGGCGGCCTTTGCCGGCTTTCCGAAGGGCGCAGACCTTTTTCCGTTGCTGCATGAAATCCACGCGGCAATGTCGACAGCCATCGGCGCCCAGTGGTCCGAATGGGGCTCCGAGCAGGTGGCGTCGAACTATGCGGTCGCCAATCTCGGAAACGCCGCGACGCTGGCGCCGCCGGGCTATGTGAACCACACGCCCGAGACAGACCTCGATGGCGCATCGTTCGTGCATTTCTTTGGCACGTACCGCCACCATGGCGGGCGATACGCAAGGGCTGCGCGATCCGCGATCCGCGACCTGTCACGCGCGTGATGCAAGGATCCGCGGGACTTGCGAGCACGCCGCAGTCAGCGACATGTCGGATGACAGTCTAACGCGACAGAGGGCCAGCAAACAGAAGCCCGGCAAAATGAATGCGATGGGGCGAGGACCAGTCTCCATGCCAGCTGGCGCGCCACTCCCGCTTATGTCCGATAAATGTGATTATCGGACATAGCGCCAGTGCGCCGGAATTTGCTTGGCCTGCCGCTCCCAAACCGCTCGCCGACTGTCGGCGATGGTCGTCGTCCGGTCAGGATGCCATTAAGCGCGCCTGCGACCGCCGAGGCGCCGTCCAGCCGACGAACACGATCGCTATCCCCGCGGCAAACGCGAAGCAGATGGCCAACGTGCCCGGGACTTCGCCGATCCGCACGAAGACTGCTTCCCACCACGCCAAAGGCCCGACAAACTTATAGGCCGCGCTCTGCAACCCAATAAGCGCCGCAGCGATCAGGAACGGCGCGCCATGGCGCGGCGCGCGCGCAACGAGATACAGTGCGATTGCGGCTGCAATGGCGTTCCCGGCGTGAATTGTAAGGCCGAACTTCGACAATTCCTCGATGCCGGAAATGCCAAGCCCTGGCACGAAGCCCGGCATCAGCCGGCCGATGATCGGTCCGATCAGGAACAGTACGGTCGCGGTCATGTAGCGTGCGTGGAGCTGCGGGCTCCGGCGCGTCAACAGCGCCATCAGATAGAAGAAGCCGAAGCCTGCGCCGGCGATGACATCAAACGTGCCGAGCCGCGCGCCGAGCAAGCTGACAAACGGATCGCGGTTCGTCGCGAATCCAACGGCCATCGACTGCAGGATCATCACGCCGCCCGCCATGAACAGCGGCATCAGAACAAAACTCAGCTTGCCCAGCGTCCGGTGCAACTTTGGCGAAGCATGGTGAATCGAGAGGATTTGCGCCGCAACGAGCGCGATCCAAAGCGTCGCCGTTACGCCGTGCGCATGAAATGCGATCGGCGCCGTCGTGATCCGCGAGATATAGTTTGGCCAGAACGCCAACCCGACCAGCGGCAAAAGCAAAAGTATCGCGACCCAGCCGTGCCGGAATGGCAGTGGCGTCATATTGCCCCCCCCTCAGGACGATGCGCGCGACGCGCATTCGCCGCATGCGAATCAATCAACGACAAACGTCTCCAGATGCGTCGGAATGATTACCCGCGATTTCGGCGCGAGTTTCTTCACCGCCGCCGCAAACGGTTCAAGCTTGGCCTCAACGGCGTCGGCCTGGGAAAAGCTGTACGGCAAGGTAAAATCGTCCCAGTGCGTCGGAATGATCACCGGCGGCTTGCCGGTGACCTCGACCAGGCGCCGGTCGTAGTCATAGAGGCCGAGGCGCGACCCGTTGACGCCGGCCAGCAGCACGTCGGGCCTGATGCCTTCGAGTTCGCGCTCGACAAAATTCATCGATCCCATTGTCAGTACGTCGTGGCCCTGGAACCGCGCCAGGAACATCAGCGAGCCGCCTTCGATGAACTGGTTGATCCTCAGGGGCGCCGCCAATTCAGTCGAGCGGTCGTAGCGGCGGCTGTCGAAGTAGTGTTTTTCGTTCAGCGCGGAATGGATTGATGGCACGACGCGTACGGAGAAATTTTCGAACTGATAGTCTTCCCCGCCGCCAACCGCATAGAGCTGATCCTCGGGCACGCCGTAAGCCCTCAGGATCATCATCGTCGTTTCAGTGCCGATCACCTTGGCGCCGGTCTTCTTCGCGATGTACGGCACGTCGCCCAGATGGTCATAATGCGAGTGGTGCACGAGGATGACGTCGGCCTTCGTGACAATTTCGTCGATCAGCTTTTCGTCCGACCAGGCGGCGTCGTCGCGCGCGAATTTGGGCCGCGCGTCGTCGGGATGGCTCGGCGAACGGTAGTTGAGACGCGAGATATAGGGGTCAACGAGAACGGTGACCCCGGCATCCTCGATGATCCAGCCGGCTGCGCCGAGATAGGTCATCCGGAGCGCCGGGTCCGCCGCGCGCGCCGCGCCGACAAGGCCGGTCCCTGCGATCATGGCCATCAGGCCGGCGAAGGCGGACAATAGTTTCATGGCGACGTCGTTCCTCAAGGATTGCTCAATGTTCATTTGGGGATGCTAGGCGTCGTCGCGTCCCTGAGGCAAGGGCGCGGGCGTTGCTCCGGACCCAGAAGGTTCCGCAGGTGATCGTGACGGCGCGCAGCCCATGGCTTTATGGCGTGCGACGGGGTATTTCAGGAAGCACTTCAAACCGTCATCGCGAGCGTCGACCATGAAAACAGCCAATGCGCGCCATTCCCCTCGCCTTGTCGCGGGCGTCATTGCCCTCAACCTCGCCCTCGCCCTCGCCGGTTGCGACCAGCTGATTAAGCGGGCTGGCGGCGGCGAGGATGCCGCGGCGCCCGCAGATCCTGTCGCCGGCGGCGATCCTGCGAGGGATCGAAGCGCCGGGCCGGCAATGGACAGCGTCGCGGAAGTGCCGGTCGTCGACCGGTTCGACCTCGATCCAGCCATCGTTGATGGCGAGAGCGCTTTTGCCGCCGGCTTCTGGAGCCATCCGACGCTCGCCTTTTCAAGCATCGTGCTCGCCGGCGGCCATGATGGCCTTGTCGGATTTGTCGTCGAAAGCGGCGCCGAGGCGGCGCGCATTGACGGTCGCGTCGACGCCCTCGACGTGGCCTATATCGGCGGCGCCGGCTACGCGTTCGCGCTCGATGCCGGGACCGCGACCGGAATCGGGCGCTTGCGGATCATTTCCATCGACGACATCGACCAGTCATTCGATATCTCAAGCGCGCTTGACAACGAAGCGTTCTCGGAAGGAACGGGCGTCTGCGCCGCGGGCGATCCGGACCAGCCGGGCGCTACTATCGCCTACGTGGCGACGGCGCGCGGGGCGGTCTTCGTGGAGGTCGGGATCGCCGATGGCGTCCCTGCCGTTTCGGGCGTCTCAGCTCCGGTTGGCGCGCCGGCCATCGACTGCGCTATCGACCCGGCGACTGGCGAGGCGTTCTTCCTTGGGACCGACATGAGCGTGCGGCGCGGGCCTGACGGCCCGGCGCTGGCGCGCCTTGAAGCCGCGTCCGCCATCGGCCTGATACTGAAACGCCCCGAAGCGCCTGAAGATGACGCCGACGCGCCCCCGGCGACGTCGACCTTTCTCGTGGCGCTCAACCGCTCCTCCGGCCGGGTTCAGGTGCTCTCCGGCGAAACCGGCGACATCCTCGGCGAGATTTCGCTGACAGCGTCATTCGACCATGCAGCGGTCGCCTCTGGCGGCGCGCTGGCGGCTGGCTTTGGCAATTACGGCGCAGTTTATCGCGACGGCGCGATCGCCGTCGGGTCGACCGGCGCGGACGGCGCGAACGTCAGCGTCATTCCGTGGAACGCAGTCGCGGACCGGCTTGGCCTGCCGCTCAGCGCGGGCGTTGCGCCGCGAAACCTTCAGCCTGAGGAGGAAGATCCCTTCGCGGTCGATATCTCCCCGACGCAGCCATAGGCCGCGACGATCGTCGCGGCGAAAAGCGCGAGCGCGCCCGCCTGATGGGCGAGGCCGAGGCCAACCGGCGTCGCGTTCAGCACTGTCACGATGCCAAGCGCAGCCTGCGCCAACGCGATGCCGAGCATCGCGGCGGCGGGACGCTCAAGCGACGTCCGGCGCGCGGCGAGAAAGAACGCCGCCACGGCGACAATCACCGCATAAGCCCCCAGGCGGTGGTTGAATTGGGTGGCGGCCATGGTCTCGAACAAATCGCCGAACCGAGGCGCGCCGGAAAAATAGCTCGAAGGGATCAGCTCGCCGTCCATCAGCGGCCAGGTGTTAAACGTCCTGCCGGCCCTAAGGCCGGCGACGAACGCGCCGAGGATCATCTGCAGATAGACGCCGGCGACCAGCGCCATCGCGAACGGGGCCAGCCGGTGCCGGACCTGTCGTCTGACGCCGACCAGATCGAGCCCGAGCCAGACGAGATAGCCGAACAGGACCAACGCAAGGCCGAGATGCGCTGCAAGGCGGTACTGGCTAACGTCGATGCGCTCGACGAGGCCTGACGACACCATCCACCAGCCGAGGGCGCCCTGGAGGACGACCAGAACGAACACGGCCGCGAGGCGGACGCCGAGCGCCCGCGTCAGATGCCCGCGCGCTGCAAAAAATATCAGCGGCAGGAGCACTGCAAGGCCAATGGCCCGTCCCAGTTGTCGATGACCCCATTCCCACCAGTAAATCGCCTTGAACGCCTCCAGGCTCATGCCCCAATTGACGAGTTCGTACTCCGGGATCGCCTTGTACCTCTCGAACGCCAGCGCCCACGCTTCCTCAGACATGGGCGGCAAGGCGCCGAGAATCGGCGCCCATTCGGTAATCGACAGGCCGGAATCGGTCAGCCTCGTTGCGCCGCCGACAATCACCATCAGGGCAACCATGCCGGCAAGGGTGAATATCCACGCGGCGACAAGCCTGTCGGGACTTCTGGCGCCGACAGGCGTCGTGGCTGCGGACGGGGCGGCGGATGAGGCGATAGCGGCGGTCATGGCAACGTGCGTCTACGCCGCGCGCGCCGGCCGCGCTAGGCGGCGGGACGTCGCTGGCTGGCTATATTGGTCGGCGAGGACTGGCTGTGATATCGCCCGCGCCATGGAACCGCGCGTCAAAAAACTCATCGGCCTTGGCCTGATGCTGCCCTACCTTGTGATTTACATCGTCCTCGCGGTCATGGCGGCCGACTGGCTGCCAGACCACTGGGCGATCGATCTGGCATACTTTGCAGTGGCGGGCACGGCCTGGGCGTTTCCCCTGAAGCGGCTGATGAACTGGATGGCCGCGCCGCCGCCAGCGCCAGGGGCCGGCAAAGGCGGGTCGGCTTCAACCCTTCCGTAAGCCGGAAAGCCTAGGGTTCCTCGAAACCCACGCTGACAAGTGAATGTTTGATTCAAATACGAATTTCCGCTCGAAGAAGGAAGCGGCCGTGACCGTGCGGCTGACCTCGGGCGACCAGTTCAGCGGCTATGTGTTTTTGAAGATTGACGAACGTCTCATTGATCTCATGAACGACCCGAGATCATTCATCCCGATCAAGCGCCGCGATGGCGGTACAGTCATCATCGCCAAGTCGGCGGTGGAGTCCCTGCGCGACGGCTTCGAAGAAGATGCGGCGCACGACGGCCCGGCCGAGGAACAGTTCGCCGAGGAACAGTTCGCCGAGGAACAGTTCGCCGAGGAACACTGCGCCGAGGAAGAGCGCCTCGACGACGCCCACCCTGACGAAACCCCCTTCGACGCGGATACGCCTGACTCGGAGGCGCCGGAAACAGGATCGGCCGGCGAACAGGACGCCGGCATGAGGGACGAGGCGCGGGACGAAGAAAGGGCGGGCGGCTTCGAGGAACCGGCAAACCCGCGCGATCGCCTCGCCGCCGCCTACCGGGCGCTGCGCATCGCCCCGTCGGCCAGCGACGCAGAGGTCAAGGCCGCTTACAAGATGCGCATGAAATCGGTTCATCCGGACGCGCAGATCGGCGCTGGCCCGGAAAAGGAGCGCGCCGCGCTGCACGCTACGCAGCTCGTCAATCGCGCCTATCAGGCGATCATGCGCGAACGCGGCCGCCCTGCCCCGGATTTTGCCGTAAACTGACGATCTGGCGCTGCCGGCGGGTTATTGCTGGCCCGGCCCCGCGCCCTGGCCGGCGGCCGGCAGCCGTCCGACGTTGCCAAGCAGCTGTTCCCACACGGTCAGCTCCTTGCCGCGCGTCGGCGTCTCGTCCTTGACCATGCTGACCTTGACGCTGTCCGACAGATTGAGATCCTCGACGCGTTCAACAACGCCGTTTTCGTCGAACTGGAACACCACGACCTGCTGCATCGTGACCTGCGGCTTGAAGAAGGCTCGCGCGGCATCGCGGTTGGCGAGATAATACCAGGAATTGTCGTCGAAGGTCGCGCGCATCGACGGCTCGCCGTACTTGGCGATGATGCTTTCCTTGGTGTCGATCCCTTCGCGCGCCGTCAGGGCGTTTTCGCCTCGTTCGAGGATATAGCCATGGCTGGTGCGAACCGAAACGCAGCCATCGAGGGCGAGCGCCAGACCGGCGGCGGCGACCGCGGCAAAAGCGAAGCTGATAGGGGTTCGGCGGGCCATGTTGCGATCCTGTCTCGACTTGATACCAAAGCGGCGGGCGACTACGTGCTCGCCATCCATCGTTCCATTTGCCCCCGACCTTCCATGGTCCTTGTATGATCCTTCGACTGTTCAGGAAAGACCCTCGACGGGAAGCGGCGGAAACGCTTTACGGCGAAATCGTCGCCGCCGCACGCCGGCCAGCGCCCTTCGTCGACCTGGGGGTCGAGGATTCGGTTGAGGGACGCTACGAAATGCTGGCGGCCCATGTCTTTCTGGCGCTGCGCCGGCTGAAGGCCGACGGCGACGCCGCAAGGCCGGTCTCCCAGGCGTTGTTCGACGTTTTCTTTCGCAACATGGATGACCAGCTGCGGGAAATGGGCGTTGGCGACCTGACCGTCGGCAAGAAGATCCGCGCTCTTGCCGAAGGCTTCTACGGCCGGATGGGCGCCTATGACGCCGCCCTCGCCGCCGCCGACAAGGACGCCCTTGCGGGCGCCATCGCGCGCAACATTCTCGCCCGGGAGACGGCTGACGAAAGCGCGCGCCGCCTCGCTGACTATTTCGTTGCGGCCGATGCGGCGCTGAAAGGCCAGGACCTCGCGACGATCGCCGCCGGCGCGATTGAGTTTCCGCCATATGACAGGGACGCCGCGGCATGACCGCGGGTCGCTGGCGGATTCCCCTCGCCGATCTCTCCGGCGCCCCGCGCCGGGTGACCTGCGCGCCGGACCCCGAGGCGCTGGCCGCGATCGCCCGACGATTGCAGGTCGAAGACGTTCTCGACTTCAAGGGTCAGGTGGAGCTGCGCGCGAAGGGAAATGACGTCCATGCGACCGGCGACGTGGCGGCGACCCTCGTCCGCCGCTGCGTTGTTACCCTCGACCCCCTTGAGGAGCGGATCGAGGAAACCATCGATCTCCGCCTGACGCCGACGCTTGCCGACGCCGACGAAGGTTCGGCGGAGGACGTCGACTTGCTCGATGCGCCGTTCCTTGTCGATGGCGCGATCGACGTGCTGGAAATCCTCGTGCAGCAGACGGCGCTGGGCATGGACCCTTTTCCGCGCGCGCCTGACGCTGGCGACACGGGCGGCGCTGGCGTCGATCCCGACGCCATTGACCCGCAATCCCCCACGCACCGGCCGTTTGCCGGCCTGAAGGACCTTATGGACGGCAAGCCGCCGAAAGATTGAATCCACTGGCCGTCTCGCCTATCGCTATCGGCCGTGGGGCGGGATACGACCGCCGCCAAGTGACGCTTCAACGCAAGGAACGCCTCCAGGTGACAGTCGCTGCGACGACGGATCGACCCACGCTGCTGGCGATCGACGCGATGGGGACGGACGCCGGCCCCGCGGCCATCGTCGAAGGCGCGGCCCTCGCTCTGAAACGTGGCCTGAAGGCGGCGTTCACCTTTCATGGCGACGAGGCGGCGCTGGCCCCGTTGATCGCAGCCGAACCGGTGCTCGCCTCGACCTCGATCGTCCACGCCGCGACGCACGTCAAAATGACCGACAAGCCGATGCACGTGCTAAGGCGCGGGCGCGACAGCTCGATGTGGGCGGCTGTTTCGTCGGTTTCCGACGGCAAGGCGCAGGCCGTCGTGTCGGGCGGCAACACCGGCGCCCTGATGGCCGTCGCCCGCAGCCGCCTCGGCATGATCGACGGGGTGGACCGGCCTGCGATTTCCGCATTGTGGCCGACGCCGCGCGGCCGTGTCGTCGTTCTCGACGTCGGCGCGAACGTGGAGGCCGACGAAGCGCAGTTGGTGAACTTCGCGATCATGGGCGAGGCGTTCTGCCGGGCGCTGACGGACAAGCCGAAGCCGACGGTGGGCCTGCTGAATGTCGGGGCGGAGGACCAGAAGGGACACGAGCTCGTGCGGCGGGCTGCTGACCTCCTGCGCAAGTGCGATCCGGAAATGGCGTTCAAGGGCTTCGTGGAAGGCAATGACATTTCAGCCGGCGCTGTGGACGTCGTTGTGACCGACGGCTTCACCGGCAACATCGCCCTTAAGTCCGCCGAAGGCGCCGCGCGGCTTGTCGGCGGTTGGATGCGCGACGCGCTGACCGGTTCCATCATGGCCCGGATGGGCGCGGTGCTCATGCTCCGGGAACTGAAGGAGCTGAAGCGCAAGATAGACCCCTCTTCAGTGAACGGCGGCGTATTTCTCGGCGTCAATGGAGCGGTGGTGAAAAGCCATGGCGGGGCGGACGCGGCCGGCGTCGCCAGCGCCATCGACATGGCCGCGGCGCTTTGCGGCAAGGGCTTTCATCGCGAAATTGCCTCGACCGTCGCGAGGGTATTCGAACGCATCAAGGCGACGGCCGCAGGGAGCGAGGTTGAAGCCCCGGACTTCGGAAACAAGGACCCCGGAAACCAGGACGCCGGAAACCAGGACGCCGGATACCAGGACGCCAGAAACCAGGACGCCGGAAACCAGGACGCCAGAAACCAGGACGCAAGCATCGGCGATGATGGCATGCGGGCGGCCGAATGACCCTGCGCGCCATCGTGACGGGTTCGGGCGGCTACCTGCCCGAGCGCATCCTGACCAACGAGGAATTGTCCCGCACCGTCGACACCAGCGATGAGTGGATCCGCGCGCGCACCGGGATCGGCGAGCGCCGCATTGCCGCGGCAGATGAGGTCACGTCCGATCTTGCTGTCAACGCCGCCCGCGATGCGATGGCCGAGGCCGGCGTCGGCCCGGGCGACGTCGATCTCGTCATCGTCGCAACGACCACGCCCGACCGCACGTTTCCCGCGACCGCGGCGATCGTCCAGGCGAAACTCGGCGTGGAAAATGGGGCTGCGTTCGACGTGCAGGCGGTGTGTTGCGGCTTCGTCTTTGCGCTCGCAACTGCGGCAAACTTCCTCGCCGCCGGTTCGCACAAGCGTGCGCTGGTAATCGGCGCGGAAACCTTTTCGCGGATTGTCGACTGGACGGACCGGGCGACGTGCGTCCTGTTCGGCGACGGCGCCGGCGCGATGGTGCTTGAGGCCCAGGACATCGACGTCGACCCGGACGCGCCGGCGGCGGCGCGCGGCCTGATCGCGACGGAGATCCGCACGGACGGCCGGCTTGCCGATCTGCTCTATGTCGATGGCGGCGTTTCCAGCACCGGCACGGCGGGGCAAGTGAGGATGCAGGGCAACCGCCTTTTCCGCCAGGCGGTCGACCGCATCGCAAACGCCATGGTCACCGTCGCCGAGCGCGCGCGGATCGCCCCTGCGGACGTCGACTGGTTCGTGCCGCACCAGGCGAACGAGCGGATCCTGAACGGCGTCGTGGACCGCCTTGCGCTGCGCCGGGATTGCGTCGTCTCGACGATAGCCGGCCACGGCAACACCTCCGCGGCCTCAATTCCCCTCGCCTACACGACGGCGCGCCGGGACGGCCGCATCAAGACCGGCGACCTGATCATGATCGAAGGGCTGGGCGGCGGCCTTACCTGGGGCGCGGGGCTGTTTCGGGCATAAGCCGCCGGACGCAATTTTCCCCTGTTTTTCAATGCTTTTGGGCGGCCTAGGTTGGTTGACCCGACGATCGCGAAGACGTTAACTTTTGCAACCGATGCAGGCAATCGAGGAACGGGGCATGGCGGAGACAACGCTGACGCGAGCAGACCTTACGGATGCGATCTACCGGCAGCTCGGCGTCTCGCGACAGGAATCGGCTATGTTCGTCGAACGGATCGTCGAGGAGATCTGCGCGTCGCTGGAGCGCGGCGAACAGGTCAAGATTTCGTCTTTCGGGACGTTTACGATCCGTGAAAAGAAGATGCGCATGGGTCGCAATCCGAAAACCGGGGAGGAAGTGCCGATTACGCCGCGCCGGGTGATCTCCTTTCGCGCATCGAACGTGCTGAAGGACCAGATCAACGAGAACCTGACAGGCGCGAGCAACTCCCAGGCGGCGGAATAGGTCCCCTGCGGACGGGAAAGTTCGACGCAATCCGCGGCGCGCTATATCGCCGAACCAAAGCATCATTGCGCTACGGAGGAAAAGATGGCCGTCGCGAAGAAATCAGCCGACGCCTTCCGAACGATCAGCGAAGCGGCGGAGGAAGTCGAGGTGCCCCAGCACGTGCTGCGCCACTGGGAGGACACGTTCGGCCAGATCCGGCCGATGCGACGGGCCGGCGGGCGGCGCTACTATCGGCCGATGGACCTCGACCTTTTGCGTGGCGTGCGCGTGCTGCTCTACGACGAGCGCTACACCACAAAGGGCGTGCAGAAGATCTTCAAGGAAAACGGCGCCAAGTACATCGCCGAAATCGGCCGGATGGCGGCGGCGGGAAAGCCGATAGACCTGCGCACCTCGCTCGGCGAGGATGACGCGCTGCGCGCCGCCGACGCAGGCGCGTCAACCGGCGAATTGCGCGACCGACTGACAGCGCTGCTTGCCCGACTGGAGGCCGCCCAGCGCGCCCTCGACGACGCTACCGCCGCCCTCGACGCGGTTGCGCCGGAGGCGTGAGGCGCGACTGCGCCAGAGACGCGAAGCCACCATTCCAGGCTTGAAATCGCTGGCGCGCAGACCCGGGGCATTTGGCGTCCTTGCCATTGCCTCGCGCCCAGCATGCGCCGGCGGCAAATGACCGGCAAGCGTTGCGGCGGCCGTCGATCCCGCCTATAGCTCGCGCATCGTCGGAGCGTAGCGCAGCCTGGTAGCGCACTTGACTGGGGGTCAAGGGGTCGTGGGTTCGAATCCCGCCGCTCCGACCAGCCAACTTTTCGAAAACATCCAGGGCATTGCGGCTGAGCGCTTTACGGCTTAGCGCCTTGCGGCCGGGCAAGTCGCGAGAAAATGCCGGCGTCTTTCCGGGCGACCCATCGGGCGACAAGAGCGCACGGTTTTTTTCGAAAAACGAATCAGCAGGCGGATAATTTCTCAGGCGTCGTGTGCGGAGCGAATGCATATCCGCCTCCGGCGCCATGCGCTGAAACGGACGGGGCGCTTAACTGCGCGACCTCTCCGCGTCCTTGAAGCTGATCATTTGGCGCGCATCATCGTCCCAGAGCGCGAATTTCCAGCATCCGAAGCTCTCACGAAGGGATAGGCGCTTGGCGCCTCGGTTGAGTTCGGGAAACGCCGTCATGCAATCGCGCAATCGGTGGTTCGGAACCCGACAGCACAGGTGATGAATATGGTGGTATCCGATATTGCCAGTGAACCAGTGCAGGACAGCCGGCAAGTCGTAATAGGAGCTGCCCGCGAGTGACGCCTCATGAAAGGTCCAGTCGTCCGAATGGCGCCAGTAGGCTTCCTCGTAATTATGCTGGATGAAGAAAAGCCAGCCGCCGATCGCCGCCGCAACCACGATCACCGGCAGGTAGACCGCCACCACGGGCGCGATGCCGAAGAGCGCCATGGCGCCGCCATAGACAGCCAGCATCATCACGTTCAGCTCAGCGATGCTGCGAAGTGAAATCGGATCCCGCGCAGCTTCGCCCAGGGGGAAACGCTGCAGAATGATGAAATTGATCGGCACCCCGACGCCCAGCAGGAAAACCGGGTGGCGGAAGATCCTGTAACCCAGCCGGCCAAGGGGCGACATCTCGCGATACTCGTTCAGCGTTATCGTCGGCACGTCGCCCTTGCCGCGATCGTCGAGATTGCCGCTGGTTGCGTGATGCGCCGCGTGCGACCGCTTCCAGTGCTCATAGGGCGTCATCGTAAAGATGCTTATCAGGCGCCCAAGGATGCCGTTCGCGGCCCTTGATGAAAAGAACGAGCCGTGTCCGCAATCGTGCTGAAAAATGAAAAGCCTGACCAGAAGGCCAGCCGTCGGTATCGCCAGCAGGAGCGTCGCCCAGTAAGCGTCCTCGACGGTCGCCGCCATTGCAGCAAGGCCAGCAACGAAAGCCGGCAGCGTGCAGGCGACCTGAACCAGGCTTCGGCGGTTGTTGGTCCAGTCGCGCGCCGCAAAGTGCTGCGCGATCTGGCTTGTGACCGTTTTGACGCTGCGGCGCGCTTCTGATCCGCTTGCCGCATAAGCAGACGGCGCCGCGCCGGTCTCGCGATTGCCGCAAAGTTGTGAAGCGGCCACGCGTCGGCCAGCAATCGCGTCAGTAAACAATTGTCGACCCTCAACCCAAGGCGTTGACCAGACGACGCGATCTTGCCTACTTGCGCCGATTACCCGTGTAAACGGCTACGCCGCTTTACTTTCTAACGCAATTTGCCGCCGCCGCCATCGATAGTTTTTGTTCTCGCCCTATTCGACGCAGGCGTCGACCCGCCCTGCCCTCAAAGCGCCGGCCCCGGCTCGTTCGGGCGGGGGCGTCCGGCGGCGCACTAGGCGCGGCGGCCAAAAGGGATCAGGCGCATACGGCTTTGGCGAACGGCGGTCTGTTTGCGTCTGTTCCATGCCCTGGGCGGCAAGGTGGGTTGGCGGGACCGGCGGATTGCCAGGTAAGGTTACGATCGACCAGAGGTTGCCAATGAGATCGTTTTGATCTGGAAAGTCGATCAAACAATCAAGGTGAACAACATTCAATCGTCGACCGCAGGCGCCCAGATTGTTCGTGAAGGGAGCAAGTCATGAACAATCATCTTCACCTAAGCGTCGCCGCAATCGGTTTCTTCTCGACGCTCGCCGCCGCCGCCCTGGCCCTGGCCCAGCCGATAGGCGATGCGGCGCCGTCACGGCTGATCCTCGAGCACTACCCCTTTTCGAAATCCGACGCCGGACTTGAAGTCGCAGTGGATGCAGCCGTGGATGTCGCAGCGGCGCCGTGGACGGCGTCCGACGTGGAAACCGGCCTTGCGATGGGCGGCTACGACCCCGTCAGCTATTTTCACGAAGGCGCGCCGATGCCGGGCGACCCGAAATATGAAGCGGTGTTTCACGGCTCGACATTCCGCTTCGCGTCGGAAGAGCACTTCCGCATGTTCATCGCCGACCCTGAGCGCTTCGCGCCCGCTTTTGGCGGCTATGACGTAAAGGCGCTGGCTGTTGGCGCGCTTGAACCGGCGGCGCCGCTCGACTGGGCGATCGTGAATGACCGGCTTGTCCTCGGTCTGCACAGGGATGACCGACTGGATGATCAACAGGGTGATCGGCTGGATGAATCCGCGATGATCCGGCTGGCGGAAGAAAAGTGGCGCGCGGTCGACGACTATCACCGGTCGGATTTTTTCCACGCTCACCAGCGCGGCCCGGCCGAGTGCGGCCGTTCGCCAGCCGTCCTTTCCTGCGCGTTGCGCGCCTCCTTCGGCGTTGAATAGGCGAAGCGGTCCGGCGGCCCGTCGCGTCACTCGCTGAAATGATCGTACCCTGAGCGTTCAACCGCGATTACCGCGCCGGACGGGCCAATAAGTCGCACGCCCGCCCCGCTGCGCACTGCGCCAATCCGGGTGATCTGGGTTTTTGTCACCTGCCCGGCCATCTCGACCGACCGGCGTCGGGTCGCGGGCGCGGTAAACAGGATTTCGTAGTCATCTCCCGCGCTGGCCAGATACGCGATCGCCGCCGCCGGGTCCCCTTCGCCGTCGCGCCATTCCGCCGCCGCCGCGGACAACGGGATGCGCGCCGCATCGAGATCAATGGCGACGCCGCTCGCCGACGCCAGGTGGCCGGCGTCCGCCACGAGGCCGTCTGAAACGTCGATCGCCGCGCCCGCCACGCCGGCGAGCGCGCCGCCGAGCGAGAGCCGCGGCGTCGGCGCGCGATAGCGGTCGAGAAGTTGGGCGCGGGCGTCCGTCCCGCGCAGGAACTTCGCCTCGCTCGCCGCCCGCAGGCCGAGCCCAGCGTCGCCAATCGTGCCGGAAACATAGACGTCATCGCCGGCCCGCGCCCCGTTGCGCCGGATAAGGCCGTCGCGCGGCGCAAGACCCAGCATCGTCACGGAAATCGTCAGGGGTCCGCCCTTGTCCACATGGAGGGTGGTGTCGCCGCCGAGGAGAGAAAGCCGAAAGGCCCCCTGGTCCTCGGCAAGGCCCGCGGCGAGCGCCTCGATGTCGCCCGCCGTCGTTCCCTTTGGCCAGACGCAACCGAGGAAATAGCCGAACGGCTTCGCGCCCTTCGCCGCAAGATCCGACAGGTTCGCCCGCAGCGCCTTTTTCGCGGCGCGCCCGGGCGGCTCGCCTTTTGGAAAGTGAACCCCGCCGACGAGCAGGTCCTTGGTGACGACAAAATCCGTGTCAAGAAGAACAGCGGCGTCGTCGGCAAGCCCAAATGCTCCGGGCTCGCCGGCCGCAAGCGGCGCGAATAGCCGCCTTATGAGGTCGAACTCGCCCTCAGGCACTGGTCGCCGCATCCTTCCCTTTTTCTTCCGCACGAAGATCTTGCGCCGCCGCATCGAGGACGCCGTTGATGAAGCCGGCTTCGCGCTCATCGAAGAAGGACTTCGCCAGTTCGATATATTCGTCGGCGATTACCGCGTGCGGCACGTCCGGCCGACTGGCGAGCTCGTACAGGCCGGCGCGCAGTATCGCCCGCGACGTCGAGTTGATGCGGGTCAGCTTCCAGCCGGGCGCGAGGCGCCGCTCGATGAACGGATCGAGCCGATCCTGGGTGCGCACGACGCCGCGCACGATGTCTTCGAAAAACGCGTCATCCGCGTCGTGGAGGGCGACGCCGTCGATCTCCCCGCCAAGCCGGTGCGTGCGGAACTCCAGCACGATCGTGTCGACGCCCGTGCGCGCCTGCTCCATCTGGTAAAGCGCCTGCACCGCGGCCAGCCGTGCAAGGGTGCGTCGATGCGCGACGTTTTCAGCCATGTCCCGATTCCACTCGCACTTTACGCCGTAGCCTGATGAATTCACGCGCCGGAGTCGTCGTCGGCGTCTTCGAGGCCGCCAAGAAACTGCTCGAAGTCCCGCGCTTCGCGGAAATTCTTGTACACCGAAGCGTATCGGACATAGGCCACGTCATCGAGATTGGCGAGCCCTTCCATGACCATCTCGCCGATCCGTTTGGTCGTGATTTCGGTCTCGCCGCTGGTTTCCAGTCGCCGGACGACGCCGGTGACCATCTGGTCGATGCGCTCCGGCTCCACGTCGCGCTTTCGCAGGGCGATCTGCACCGACCGCATTAGCTTGTCGCGGTCGAAGGGCGCGCGCTTTCCCGTACTCTTCACCACCACAAGCTCCTGCAACTGCACCCGCTCGAAAGTGGTGAACCGCCCGCCGCAGGCCGTGCACTGCCGACGGCGGCGGATGGTCGATCCATCCTCCGCGCCGCGTGAATCCTTCACCTGTGTGTCACTGCAACCGCAGAAAGGGCAGCGCATCTTGCGTTCCTGTCGCCGCGCGCCTCGCCCGGCCGCGCTTTCTCGCCCTGGAGCATGTTCGATTCAACCTGAATCGCGCCCCGGTTCCAATCGGTTGGTCTATCGCATTTTCCGGCGACGAACCGGCATCGGCGTCATCGGAAGATGGTCTAGCCGTAGATGGGGAAGCGACCCGTGAGTTTCCTTACTTTCTGCGCCACGGCGGCTTCGGCGGCGGCGCTGTCGCCGCCAGCAGCGAGCGCGTCGAGCACTTCGGTGATCAGCGAACCGACTTCGCGGAATTCCGCGACGCCAAAGCCGCGCGTCGTGCCGGCAGGCGAGCCGATGCGCACGCCCGAGGTTACGGTCGGCTTTTCAGGATCGAACGGCACTCCGTTCTTGTTGCAGGTGATGAGCGCGCGCTCCAGCGCCTCTTCGGCGGCGTTGCCCTTCACGCCCTTCGGCCGCAGATCGACGAGGGCCAGGTGGGTGTCCGTGCCGCCGGAAACAATCGCGTAGCCGGCCTCGACAAGGACGCTCGCCATCGCCTGCGCGTTGGCGATCACCGCGCGGGCGTAGTCGGCGAAGTCGGGCCTCAACGCTTCGCCGAAGGCGACCGCCTTCGCCGCGACCACATGCATCAGGGGCCCGCCCTGAAGGCCCGGAAACAGTGCGGAACGGATCTTCTTGGCGAGGTCCGGATCGTTCGTCAGCACAAGGCCGCCGCGCGGCCCGCGCAGGGTCTTGTGGGTCGTCGTGGTCACGGCGTCCGCATACGGAACAGGCGACGGATAGGCCTTGCCGGCGACAAGGCCGGCAAAATGGGCCATGTCGACCATCAGTTTCGCGTCAACGCTGTCGGCGATTTCGCGGAACCGCTTGAAGTCGATCGTCCTGGAATAGGCGCTGCCGCCGGCGATAATGACCTTTGGCCGGTGCTCGTCGGCAAGCCGCGCCACCTCGTCATAGTCGATGCGGCAATCGTCCTTGCGCACCCCATAGTGCACGGCGTTGAACCATTTGCCGGACTGGTTCGCCTTGCCGCCATGGGTCAGGTGGCCGCCGGCCGCCAGGTCCATGCCGAGAAAGGTATCGCCAGGCTTCATGGTCGCCATGAAGACGGCCTGGTTGGCCTGGCTGCCCGAATGGGGCTGCACGATCGCTTCGGCAGCGCCAAACAGACGCCGGGCGCGATCAATCGCGATCTCTTCGGCCTGGTCGACGAACTCGCACCCGCCATAATATCGTCGACCGGGATAGCCTTCGGCGTACTTGTTGGTGAGCACCGAGCCCTGCGCCTCGAGCACCGCCCGGGAGACGATGTTCTCCGATGCAATCAGTTCAATCTGTTCCTGCTGGCGCGTCAGTTCGCGGCCTATTGCGCCGGCGATATCGGGATCGCTCGCATTGAGATCGGCGTCGAAAAATCCGTCCTGCGGCAGGCTGTGGGTGGCGCTCATGAGGGCAACTCCGGGCGGCGCGGGCGCCGGGCCCGCAAGGATCATCAATCTTTCCTCTGGTACATGCGTCGACCGGCCCCTGCAATGCGGCGGATCGCTGGCGCCATCGCTGGCGCCTTTGGCAACTGACGTCGTTCAATCCGCCAAGGCCAATGCCTTCGCGCGACAGCCGGGGCCCTGCCCGGCCCTTGTCCGGTCTGACGCCCGATGTTTTTCTTAAGTCTATTGACCGTCGATTGTTGCATTCGGCCCGCCGCACCCGGGGCGGCCTGCTTCGTCGCGGCGACTGACTTTCGACGGATTGCGATCACATTGAATGAAACCAGCGATAGCAGACGCTCGTTATTTCCATCCAGACGCGTTTTATTCGCAGCGCTGCTTGCCCGCGACGGTCCGGTCATTGCGCGAATGAAGAACTGCAAATATTGATATTGAAGAGGTTGCCTTTGCAAATAAATGCGCGTAACAGCGCGATCCGCGCCTATGGACAACAGCGCGCGTTGCAGCGACGGCCGGTTCAGGGCTGTCGATTTCTTCATCCCGAATGGAACTATCGCCATCGCGGGCCATTCAATCTTTGGAATACATCTTCACAGGAGTACTTCGCGACATGGCGAACGCCGACAATGAAATCAGCTCGACCGAGACGATGCACCTGACGACGGACATCGTTTCCGCCTTCGTCAGCAACAACACGATCTCGGCCGACAAGCTGCCCGGCCTGCTTCAGGAAATCCACGACGCGGTCAAGGCGCTTGCCGCAGGGGGCACGGCCCACGCCGGCAACCAGACGCCGGCCGTGCCGGTTTCCAAGTCGATCACGCCCGACTACGTAATCTGTCTTGAAGACGGCAAGAAACTGAAAATGCTGAAACGCTACCTGCGCACGCAATACAACCTCTCGCCGGAAGACTACCGCCGCAAGTGGGGCCTGCCCGCCGACTATCCGATGGTCGCGCCGAACTACGCCAAGCGCCGCTCCCAGTTCGCCAAGGAAATCGGACTTGGCCGCACGGCCGGTTCAGGCGTCAAGAAAAAGGTAGCGACCAAGAAAACCGCCAAGAAACGCGGTCGCCCGCGCAAGGCGTCCTGAGCGCAAGCGTCAATTGACGCTCGCCGGCTGAAGGCTCTCTGACTGGGGGGCGCTGACTGGGGGCCGGAAATCGAGGCATGAAAAACGCCGCGATCGGATGATCGCGGCGTTGTACGTTTTGCCTTGCCGGCCCGGCGCGTTCAGAGTCGGAACCGCACTTGATCCGCCCAGAACCGTTCGAGGCGTTTCAGCGCCTTGTTCGTCTGGTCGATCAGGGCGACGTCGACGCCGCCAACCTGTTCGATCGAATTCAGCTGGCGCTCGAACAGTTCCGACAGCTTGTCCCGAATAAGCTCGCCGCCTGCGGTCAGCGACACGCGCTTCGACCGGCGATCCGTATCCGAACGCTGCTCGCGGATGTAGCCCTTGTCGATGAGCTGCTTGAGATTGTACGACACGTTCGAGCCGAGATAATGGCCGCGCGACCGGAGCTCGCCGGGGGTCAGTTCCGCGTCGCCGATATTGTAAAGCAGAAGCGCCTGGACGGAGTTGATGTCCGCCTGGCCAAGCCGCTCCAGCTCGTCCTTGATCACGTCAAGCAATTGCCGGTGCATCCGTTCGACCAGATGCAGGAGCTGAAGATAAGATGACCGCAACGCTTCGGGATCCGTATCCTCCCGACCGTCCGCTCCGATTACGCCTGATGCAAGCGCTTGTTCCACCGCCGCCATTACGCACGCCTCGCACAACTGTTGCTGTTTGATCGACTAACTAGTGGGATTGTCTAAAAGGCCTCTTAAATCGGTCGCGTAATTTGATCACAAATCCGAAAAGGCGCCGAAAACCATCCGACGAGCCGGGAATTGAACCGGGTGAAAGCCGGCGGACAAGGCCGCGAACCGGCAAGAACTTCTGGCGAATTTGAGGTAATGCCGATGGACAAACCGATGACAGGACGCCCTTCATGACAAACTTTCCGCCTCGTAATTTTCCGCGCACGCGGCTTCGCCGGCCGCGCCAGGCCGAATGGTCAAGGCGCCTTGTCGCGGAAACGCGCCTGACGCCGGCGGACCTGATCTGGCCGATTATCCTTCGCGAGGGCGCTGGCGTGCGCGAACCGGTCGCCTCCCTGCCCGGCGTCGAACGGGTGTCCATCGATCTTGCCGTGGAAGCGGCGCGCGCGGCCCGGGATCTTGGCGTTCCCGCCCTCGCCCTGTTTCCGTTCACCGGGCCGGAGCATCGCTCGCCGCGCGGCGACCTTGCCCTCGACCGGGGCAACCTGATGTGCCGGGCGGCCGAGGCGATCAAGGCGGCCGTGCCTGACGTAGGCCTGATCGCCGACGTCGCCCTCGACCCCTACACCGACCACGGCCATGACGGGGTGCTCGTTGGCGGCGAGATCGACAATGACGCCACGGTCGAGATCCTCGTCCGACAGGCCATTGTCCAGGCGGGCGCCGGCTACGATGTCGTGGCGCCATCGGACATGATGGACGGCCGGGTCGGCGCGATTCGCGATGGCCTTGAGGCTGCGGGGTACAAGAATACCCAGATCGTCTCCTACGCAGCCAAATACGCCTCGGCCCTTTACGGGCCCTATCGCGACGCGATCGGCGCGTCGGGCGTCCTGAAGGGCGACAAGCGCACCTACCAGATGAACCCGGCGAACACCGATGAGGCAGTGCACGAGATGGCGCTCGACGTGGCCGAAGGCGCCGACGGCGTGATGGTCAAGCCGGCGGGCTTCTATCTCGACGTCATCCGCCGGGCGCGGGTCGAGATCGGCGCGCCGACCTATGCGTTCCAGGTCTCTGGCGAGTGCGCGATGATCGAGGCGGCGGGGGCGAACGGCTGGATCGACCGCGACCGCGCCGTGATGGAAAGCCTGATGGCGATCAAGCGGGCCGGCGCCGATGCGATCATTTCCTATTTTGCTCCCTGGGCGGCCCGCGCGCTCGGCTAGCCAGGAGACACGCCCACAGCCGTCATCCCGGACCTGATCCGGGATCCATGGACCGCGAGCGGCAAGGGCTGCCAGCGAACGGCAAGCGAGAGGGCGAGCGGCGGCGTTGGTCTGGATCCTGACTTTCGTCAGGATGACGGGCGCGATGCGGATAAACGCGCATTAACCATGTTGAAAATAAATCTATCGAACAAAACGCGTCGATATTTCCATATACAAAACAATATACTAGGCGAAAACTGCGCCGGTTTTGCGCAAATCTATCGAACAGGTTTCCGCCGCCCCTATCCTTTGTCTCGCGCCATGGATGAGAGGCGGTGGGGCCCATCCGTACTTCACTGCCATGGCGCCGGCGAGCGGGCCGCGGCGCTGCCGGGGAGTTATCTCCGGGTACGGACAGCGTCGTAGAAGCCCGCCGGGTCGGCCGTTTCGCAACGACGGGGAATTCAGCGCCGGGC
>WGLS01000017.1 GCA_016125455.1 Alphaproteobacteria bacterium | reverse complement strand
GTCGAGCGCTGTTTCAACAAGCTGAAAAACTCACGACGCGTCGCGACAAGGTATGATAAAACCGCCGATAGCTACACAGGCTTCCTGCACATCGCATCGATCCGTCTATGGATCAATCACTTTGTCAACAGGACCTAGTCAAGCGGGTGGAATAGAATTCCGACTCCACAATCAGGACGAAGGGGTCGCAATCGTTGATATCGGCACGCTCGCGCATTCGAGAGCGACTTTTGCGCCGTCAATCAGCTTAGCGCTACCGCTTGCAATAGCCGCAAGACAGGCTGGATAAAGCGTATGTTCAAGGCGCAGTATCCTTTCCGTCAGGGATTCTATTGTATCGTCAGGTTGCACGCAGAGCGCCGCCTGCCCGATGATCGGGCCAGCATCCATCTCACTCGAGACAATATGGACTGTGCATCCAGCAATCTTCACCCCGCTTTCAAGTGTTCGACGTTGGACGTGGAGGCCGCGGAATGCCGGCAGTAGCGACGGATGAATATTCAGAATCCTGCCGGCCCATGAATTGACGAAATCATCGGAAAGCAACCGCATGAATCCGGCGAGGCAAACCAGCTCTATTTCATTCGCGTGAAGAATGTCATTGAGCTGTTCTTCAAATGCGGCTTTCGGGTTAGGCGCGTCTCGAAACCGTTCGTGGTCAATTACCAGGGTTGGAATGTTCGACGCTATTCCATGTTCCAGGCCTTCGGCGCCTGGGCGATTGCTGATGATCAATGCGATGGTCGCGGGGTAGTTTGGCTTCTCTGAGGCGCCGATCAAGGCGCGAAGGTTTGATCCACGTCCTGAAATAATGACTGCAACGCGCTTGCGCCTCATTTCGCGGGGCTCCTTCAGGCCGCTGGTCGGGTTGTTTGCGTGAGCCTTCAGTCCGCGGATCTGGAAACCTCTCCAACCGTCCAAGCGGTTTCGCCGGCGGCCGCGAGCGCCGCGACGGTTCGGTCGCTAGCTTCCGCTTCAACAACAAGTATTGCGCCAATTCCGCAATTGAATGTTCTTCTCATGTCACGTTCTGTCAATTGGCCGACATCCCTAAGCCAATTGAAAAGTGCTGAAGGTCTAATCTGTTCATCGTCAAACCTAGCGGTGAGGCCCTTCGGAAGAACGCGCGGGACGTTTTCAATTAGTCCGCCTCCGGTAATGTGTGCGAAGCCGCGGATGCAATCATCTGAAAGCAATGGAAGAACTGAGCGAACATAGATCCGGGTGGGGGCGAGCACTGCGTCGCCGAGCGTCGTTCCCGGCAAGAATGGAGCTTCGTCTGCGTAGTCGACCCCAGCATTTTCGATAATCTTGCGGATGAGCGAAAAGCCGTTCGCGTGAGGCCCTGATGACCCTAGGGCAACAAGCATGTCGCCAACACGAGCCTCGCGCGGCAGTAACTGGTCGCGTTCAACCGCGCCCACGCAAAAGCCTGCGAGATCAAACTCGCCTGCCTTGTAAAGACCGGGCATTTCTGCGGTTTCACCGCCAATGAGCGCACAACCGGCTTGGCGACAACCTTCCGCCACGCCGCCAATCACTTCCGCGGCGGCATCAACGTCGAGTGCTCCGGTCGCAAAATAGTCAAGAAAAAACAAAGGCTCTGCGCCTTGGGCTAGGACGTCGTTTGCGCACATCGCAACGAGGTCGATGCCGATCGTTCGAAGCTGGTTCAGTTCCTGGGCGACAATTAGTTTGGTGCCCACGCCATCGGTGCCCGCAATCAATATTGGGTCCGCGAATCCTGCCGCCTTGAGATCGAATAGCCCACCAAATCCGCCAAGGCTCGCATCCGAGCCCCGTCGGCTGGTTGACTTGGCGTCTGGACCGATGCGCCTGACAAGAGCTTCGCCGGCGTCGATATCGACCCCTGCCTTTTTGTACGCGTCGATCACGAGTTAGCTTTCCTCATATCAGGTTACTGGCAGGCAGCGCCAACAAATCAACTTTTATCCCTGCTGCCGATCCGGACCGTCTCCCGTCGATCCGGCGCCGCGATGATCAGGGGTGCCTCGGATTGCAACCCGCGTTATAAGAGGTCACGTAATAAGGTCATTCATTTTACCCGGCAATTGGCGGATCAAAGCAGGATACGTTCGAAGTTTCATGTCATCTTTCGGATTCTTGAAGGTATGGGAAGTGTCGTTAAGCCCAAAGTGGAGCGTCTTATGATCGGTCGGTGCCGGACCATTTTATCCCTTTCGCCCACGTCGTTCATCGCGGCCTGCGCATTGTTTGTTACGATCGGAATTGGTTCTGCCTACGCGCAGGAGAGCGTTTTCGTTGTTGCGCGGGTGCCGGTTCAGGCGACCGCCGATACGGCGACCGCAGCCAAAGAACTTGCCCAGGATACCGGACGCCGCAAAGCGATGGATATCTTGCTTCGCAGGCTGACCCCTGAAGAGGACTGGCGCTATCTGCCCTCGTTGGCGAATGCTGAACCCGCTGCGGCTTTGTCGGCCCCAGATGGCGTCAAGCAAGCGATCGACATTAATGGTCAACAGCTTGTGGCCCTCGAACAGAGTTTCGAAGTCTACGGCGAAAAAAGCTCTTCGCGCATATACCGCGCCTACATAACGTACAGGTTTAAGCCGGACGCGATTCGACGCCTGCTAAAGGCTGCATCGCTGCCCTACAGTGAAGCCCAGACGCGTACTGCGCTGGTGCTGCCGGTGCTTCAGACTGATTCTGGCGCCTATCTGTGGGAACCGAATAACCCCTGGATGGCGGCTTGGAAGTCGCGCCCCTATACCCACGAATTGACACCCTTCGTCGCGCCGAACGGCGACGTGGAGGACGAGGCGACAATTACAGCCCAAGGCGCTCTTGACCTCGATCCTGACGCCGCCGCAGCGCTAGCGGGGCGCTACGGCGTAAGTCAGGTCGTCGTCGCACACGCCAGGCTGCGCCAGGTCGACGGTCAGGATCGGCTGTCGGTCAGGCTCTTGATTGCCTATAGCGAGGCGGCATCCTCAGGAACCTTGCCGTCAGGCGAAGAGGATATTCTGGCGGCCATCGAGCCGACGGCTGCCCGCCATTCGTCCGATATCTATGGCTACGCGGGCTCAAGGAACAACGATTTCGCTGCCGACGTTGGACAGGAAATCGCAGCCGCAAGCGGTGTCGAGCAGTCCGGCAATTTTCCGATTCTGGCGGAGCGATTGATCGAAGACGCCATTGCAAAGTACGCCAGCGGTTGGAAGGAGCGGACTCTTATTGACCATGCTAGCGACGCATTTCTTGCGGCCACGGCTTTTTTCGACGGCCTCAAGGACTGGGCGCGCATCCGTGGTGCGCTTGTCGAAACGCCGCTGGTCGGGGCGGTGCAGATTTCAGCGCTTTCCCCGACGGGCGCAGAAATGGGCGTACGCGTATTTGGCGATCCTAGCCGCCTGACTACCGCACTTGAAAATCAGGGTATCGTTTTCTGGACAGAAACCGGTGATCACTGGTTCCTCGCGACCCCCGACGTTGCTACGTCGGTGCGCGGCCAGCGATTTCTGAAGAATCAAAGCCGTCGTCGCCTTTTTGGCGAAAGTGCGGCTGGCGTTGAGGGTGATGGGTATGCGCCGTCCTATGGCGAGATGGAGGCTACACCCGCGTCGATCCTCCAGTATGAGGACCAGTAGTAAGACGGTATTCTTGCCGACGGAGTCGCAATGCAGGAGCGACAGGACGTGCCCGTAGGCAGATATCTACCTCAGGCGGCGCAGACGGTCTCTTATCGCATCCCGAAAAGCGATGAGCGAGCTAGGCAGCTGATCTTGAACTTCCCCGCTTGGCCATCGCAACTTGGCCGGGATGCCTACGTAGTCACTGATGCCAACGTCCGGGATCTTGCGACGCTCGACGCATGGATTGCGATGGACGAAGCGCTCCTGGTCATCTGCGGAGACGCACTGTCAGGAAAATCGCACCTTGCGAGCATTGCCGCGCAGGGGCTTGGCTGCGGCATTTGGCTGGTCGCAGAAAATGGGGGCATCAATCACGCCATAGCCTCGCAACCCGGCAACCAACCCGGCAATAAAGGGGCGGTGGTGCTGGACGGCATGGAACGCCTTTCAGACCGAAGTCGGCTCCTCGAGTTCATCGAAGAAGTCCGGCGGGAAAATCGTCGGCTCGTCCTTGTGGGAAACGGCGGCCCGGTGGAATGGGCGGGCGCTGTTGTCGACCTTGCGACAAGGCTGAAAGCTGCGCCTCAGCTTGAGACTTCTAGACCGGACGAGGCCCTAATGCGCGGCGTGCTTACAAAACTCGTGGCCGAGCGTCAGCTTTCAGTGCCTCGCGAAGTGATCGAGTTCGCCGCCAGCCAGCTGCCGCGCCGGATCGATAGGGCGGTCGCTTATGCTGGCGCACTCGAGACGCTTGTTGCTGGGTCGACAAACCGCCTTTCCATTCGATTGGCGACGATCGCCCTTGAGAGCATCGATACTTTCAAAGGCTAGGGCCGAATGTTGCGCCTGCTTTGCGTTCCGGGGTATCGATCGAGCGGCGCGAAAAGGCCATCGGCAGCTGTTTTTCGGCTGTCGAGATTGACAAGGATACATTGATGACGGCCGGCGCGGACGACGGAACAGCCAGCGTTACCTCCAATGCTGACTTGCTAGGCGAAAGCGCCTCGAAGATTGCGGCCATGGATCCTGCGTCGCCGGAGAGATTCATCAATCGTGAATTGTCCTGGTTGGCGTTCAACAGCCGGGTCCTCGAAGAGGCGACAAACGACAAGCATCCCCTTCTGGAGCGCCTAAGGTTCCTGTCGATCTCCGCAAGCAACCTTGATGAGTTTTTCATGGTCCGCGTGGCAGGCTTGCGAGGCCAAGTCCGGGAGAATGTCTCAGCGCTCAGTCAGGAAGGCCTGACGCCCGAAGAGCAGCTACAGATGATCAATGTAGCCGCGCACGAACTAATGATGCGTCAACAGGAAGCATGGCGGTCGCTGGCCCCGCAGATGGCAAGCGAAGGCGTTCATGTGGTCGGCGCGGCGGACCTGACCGACGATGAAACCGCGTGGCTCGAAAATGAGTTCCTGACCAACATCTTCCCGGTACTGACGCCAATCGCCATTGATCCGGCCCACCCATTTCCGTTTGTGCCAAACCTTGGCCACGTTTTGTGTTTGGAGTTGCGACGAAAGGACGGATCAACGCTGACGAGCGTCCTCGCGCTTCCGAACAACGTTCGACGGTTCATCCGCCTGCCAACGCCGCCGGATGCCGTTTCCGCCCGACAGACAATTCGGTTCATTCCGCTGGAACGTTTGATCGTCCGGTTCGTCAATCACATATTCCCGAGCATGAAACTGCAGGCTAGCGGCGCTTTCCGGATCGTTCGTGACTCCGATGTCGAAGTAGAGGAAGAAGCTGAAGACCTTGTGAGGGTTTTCGAAACGATGTTGAAGCGCCGCCGCCGTGGCGATGTCATTCGACTGAAGATCGAAGCTTCTATGCCGGAAAACATGCGCTCTCTCGTCGTCGGCAGAACCGGCGCATCATCGCAGGACGTTTTTCTTATCGACGGCATGCTTGGATTGGCGCAAACGTCCGAACTCATTCCGAAAGACCGGCCAGATCTGCAGTTTCCAGCATACGAGCCCCGGTTTCCCGAGCGGATCCGTGAACATGGCGGCGACTGCTTTTCGGCAATCAGGGCTAAGGATATCGTTGTCCACCATCCGTACGAGTCGTTTGACGTTGTTGTTAGGTTCCTGAAGCAAGCCGGAGCGGATCCAGACGTCGTGGCAATCAAGCAGACGCTCTACCGCACATCTGACAAGTCCCCGATCGTTGAAGCGTTGATCGACGCCGCCGAAGCGGGAAAAAACGTAACAGCGCTTGTTGAGCTGAAGGCGCGGTTCGACGAGGAGGCCAACATCAAGTGGGCGCGCGAACTTGAGCGCGCAGGCGTGAACGTCGTGTACGGATTCCTTGACTACAAGACGCACGCAAAGCTTTCTCTTGTCGCGCGACAGGAAGGCGAGGCAATCCGAACCTATGTTCACGTTGGAACCGGCAACTATCATCCCATTACGGCCCGCATTTATACGGATTTGTCCTTGTTCACGTGCGATTCAGCGATTGGCCGGGATGCGGCAAAGGTGTTCAATTTTGTCACTGGTTACGCGCGGCCAATCGAATTCGAAAAGCTCGCCGTGGCGCCGATCGACCTGCGCTCTCGCGTAACATCGCTCATTGATGATGAAATTCGCCACGCCCAAGCGCGCCGGCCCGCGTCAATTTGGGCAAAGATGAATTCGCTCGTAGACGGCGTGATCATCGACAAGCTCTACGAGGCGAGCGCGGCGGGCGTCCAGATTGATCTCGTTGTTCGAGGCATATGCTGCCTTAGGCCGGGCGTGCCCGGACTTTCCGAGAATATTCGTGTCAAGAGCATTGTCGGAAGGTTTCTTGAACATGCGAGAATATATGCGTTTGGCGGCGGGAAGCCTCTGCCAAACCCGGAAGCCAAGGTCTTCATCTCGTCAGCCGACTGGATGCCACGAAATCTGAATCGACGCGTGGAATGCCTCTGCCCCATCGAAAATCCCACGGTTCACAGTCAGATCCTCGACCAAATCATGGTCGCGAACCTCAATGACGAAGCGCAAAGCTGGCGGCTTGGGCCGGATGGCTCCTTTGCCAGAGTGACGACACCTGAGGGCGTGTCGCCTTTCAATGTTCATCACTACATGATGATCAACCCAAGCCTCTCGGGCCGCGGCGCGTCAATTCAGTATAACGCGCCGCAACCGATCAAACCTCGACGCTAGACGACGATGCCTGTTTTGTCCGGCGCAATCGAAGAAGCCGACGCTCGACGCAGTGCCGAAGCATTGCCGCCCGCTGGTCGTCGTGCGGTTATCGACATAGGGTCGAACTCGGTTCGCCTTGTCATCTTTGACGGCCCGCTTCGGGCGCCATTTGCCATCGTCAACGAAAAGGCGTTGTGCGGCCTTGGACGCGATCAGGGAGTTGACGGCGTATTGAGCCGGGAAGCGTCGGATGGCGCCATCGATACCCTCTTGCGGTACCGACGTCTCTTGGACGCTTATGGAAGCCCGCCGACTAAGGCCGTCGCGACTGCAGCGGTGAGGTCCGCAGCGAACGGCGCGGCGTTCATTAAGCGCGCTCGCGAGATTGGAATTGACGTCGAGGTGATTGATGGCCGGCGCGAGGCGGAACTGGCGGCCTTGGGCGTCATATCTTTCGAGCCAAGGGCGACAGGTCTGATAGGGGACATGGGAGGCGGTAGTCTGGAACTGGTCGCCGTCGAAGAAGGGGCCCTTGCGGATCCCACCAGCCTGCCGCTCGGTCCATTTTCGCTCATGCGAGCGACATGCGGCGCAATTTCACAGGCGCCGGCATTGATCGCCAGCGCCTTTGCCGACGCGCCGGGGGTGTTCAGGCAATCGCGCGAAATCCTTTATGCTGTTGGCGGCGCCTGGCGCGCTATTGCCCGATTGCACTTGCGGCATCGAGACTATCCTTTGCCGATACTTCACGAATACTCAATTGGCCGGAGCGATATTCTCGATATCTGTTCTTTCATTGCCGCGCAAAGTAGAGAATCTTTATTGAATATACACTCCGTTCCTCGGCGCCGGATTGATGCGATACCGTATGCCGCTCTTGTCATGGCCGCCGTTGTCCGCGCGTGCGGCGCGAAAAGGGTAGTGGTATCGGCAGGCGGCCTACGCGAAGGCCTCATTTTCGACGAGCTGTCCGACGCAGACAGGCGCCAGGACCCGCTCCTGGTTGGCGCGGCGTTTTTCCGGTCGAGGCTTTCCCCGGCGCCTTACGCCGGAGCCGCCGCTTTCAAGGCAATCGCGCCAATGTTCGACGGCGATCCCACGTTCGACAGGCGTGTCGCCGAAGCGGCTTGTCTGATGATGGACGCCGCGGCTTATTTCCATCCGGACACTCGGGGGCGCCACGCTTATGACGCTGCCCTTCGCGCGTCGCTTTATGGCGTTAGTCATGCGGAAAGGGTGATGTTGGCACTCGCGCTGTTCGTGCGTCATCAGGGTCGTCGCGCTGAATTGGAGATCGGACGCGAAGGGATTCTGTTGACCGAAGATCAGCGTCAGTTCGCGGTAAGGCTCGGCCTTGCCATGCGATTTGTTGCTTCGCTCGCCCCGAAGGCGCCTCAGGCATTGTCGAAAGTCACGATTTTACTGGAGTCCGACGGCCTGATTGTTCGTGTCCCGAACAGTCAGCTTCCGCTGTTTCAGGAAACCGCGCAAAAAAGACTCGCATCTTTGGCGGAGGCCTTCAATACGGATGCGAGAGTCGATGCGTCCGACTGAATCACTGATCCAGCTCGACAAGATCAAGCTTTCCGTTTGCAAGCCTCAACGCAATCTGGCCGTTCATTAGCCTTGTCGCGGCCGCGCCGAACACCTCCCGGCGCCAGCCCTTCATGGCAGGGATGTCCGCATCAGGATCGAGCGCAAGCGATTCGAGATCAGTCGAAGAAGCGATGAGACGAGGGGCGACTTCATGCCGCTCGCATTGGCGCTTCAGTACGACCTTCAGCATGTCAACGACATCCGGCGGAGGCGGTTCGCGATGCATGTTCTTTTCGATCACGGGCAGGTCTTCCTTGGCGATCTGAAGGCCTTCCTTAATGGCGGCGAGCATGCCTTCGCCAAATTTCGAGCGCTCTGCGCCCTTTGGAATGGAGCGCGCCCGTCCTAGTTCGTCGGCATTGCCTGGGCGCATACGGGCAAGTTCAAGAAGGGCTTCGTCCTTGGCGACACGGCCGCGCGGCAAGTCCCTCGCTTGCGCCTCCCGTTCCCGCCATTCTGCCAGCTTGATCAGCGGGCCGAGTTCAGACGAGCGGATCCCCCGCAGCTTCAGACGACGCCAGGCGTCTGCCGGCTCTGTTTGGTAGAGTTTTACGTCTGCGAGCATTGCCATTTCCTCAGCGACCCAGGCTTCCCGACCGTCGCGGCTGAGTTTTCTCTGGAGTATCGGATAGGCCGCGCGCAAATAGGTCACGTCGCTGAGCGCATAAGCGAGCTGGTTCTCCGACAACGGGCGCCTCGCCCAATCCGTGAAACGCGACCCCTTGTCGATCTTTGCCCCAACAAGTGAGCGCATAAGCGGTTCATAGCCAATCTGGTCTCCAAAGCCGCAGGCCATCGCCGCGATCTGGGAATCGAAGATTGGCGTTGGAGGCCTTCCTGTCAGGTTGACGAATATCTCGACGTCCTGTCGGGCGGCGTGGAATACTTTCACGATGCCTTCGTCAGCAAGGACCTCGAACAGTGGGGCAAGGTTAATGGCTTCAGCCAATGGGTCGATAACGGCTTCCGCGCCGTCTGCGGCAGCCTGGATAAGGCAAAGAATTGGCCAGTAGGTCCTTTCACGCATGAATTCCGTGTCTATCGCGACAAACGGCGCACTTCTGATCTGGTCGCAAAACGCCTGCAGTCCGTCCGTTGTCGTGATGACCTTCATTTACTGTCCTCGAATTTTCAGGTCAGCATGATCAAGGCCGCCCGTCGACGCCGGCGACCTCGGTTCGAGATCCCGCCTGCAAGGGGAATGCAATAGCCTTTTGAATCATGGCAAGCCAATAGGGCGGCTGGGAGCTCGCGCCAGCCTTGACTTGTGGGCGACGCCGTGCTCGTCCCGCACAGCGGACAACCCTTGAATATATAGAGGAATTGAAGATGAACGCCTACCGATCCCATACCTGCGGCCAGCTGCGCGCCGCCTCGGTCGGAGAGCAGGTAACGCTCTCGGGTTGGGTGCATCGAAAGCGGGATCATGGCGGCCTTCTGTTTATCGATCTTCGCGACCACTACGGGCTCACCCAGCTAGTTGTTGAGCCGGAAGCCGTCTTCTTCAGCGATGTCGAGAAAGTCCGTCAGGAAAGCGTGGTTCGCATTTCAGGCGAGGTCATCGCGCGGACCGGCGATACGATAAATGCGAACCTGCCTACCGGCGAAATTGAGGTTCGATTGTCGTCGTTCGAACTGCTTAGCGCGGCCGATGACCTACCGCTCCCTGTGTTTGGCGAGCCTGACTATCCGGAAGACCTGCGCATGACGCACCGGTACCTAGACCTTCGGCGCGAGACGCTTCACCAGAACATCATGTTGCGGTCGAAAGTCGTTGGGGCGATCCGCCGGGGAATGGAGGAAAGAGGCTTCACAGACTTTCAGACCCCAATCCTCACGGCCTCCTCGCCCGAAGGCGCTCGCGACTTCCTCGTGCCGTCGCGACTGCATCCAGGTCAATTCTACGCACTCCCGCAAGCGCCGCAGATCTTCAAACAATTGATCATGGTTGCCGGCTTCGACAGGTACTATCAGATCGCCCCGTGTTTTCGCGACGAAGACGCCCGAGCCGATAGGTCCGCAGGCGAGTTCTATCAGCTCGATCTCGAGATGAGTTTTGTCGAGCGCCAGGACGTGTTCGATGCGGTCGGACCGGTCACCCATGATGTTTTTGCCGCATTCGCGGGCGACAAAAAAGTGACGGCGTACCCATTTCCGATCATCCCATTCGATGAGTCGATGTTGAAGTATGGCTCGGACAAGCCAGACTTGCGCAATCCCATCGAGATGCAGGTTGTTTCAGATCATTTCAGAGGTTCAGGATTCAAGATATTCGCCCAGATACTTGATGCTGATCCGAGGCACGAGATCCGGGCGATCCCTGCGCCCTCCGGCGGGTCAAGGGCGTTCTGTGACCGGATGAATTCCTGGGCGCAGCGCGAAGGCCTGCCTGGGATGGGGTACATCATTTTCGACGCCGAAGAGGCGAAAGGTCCACTGGCCAAGAACATCGGGCCTGAGCGGGCGGAAGCAGTTCGCAACCAGCTCGGGCTCAAGACTGGCGACGCCGCGTTCTTCCTGGCGGGCAAGCCAGCGGAATTTCTGCCGGTGGCGGCGAAAGCGCGCAACGTGATCGCTGACGAACTGGGCCTTTCCGACAAGCATCAGTTCGCCTTCTGCTGGATTGTCGACTTCCCGATGTACGAGTGGGACGAGGAGCACAAGAAGATCGAGTTCGGGCACAACCCGTTCTCCATGCCCCAGGGCGGGCTAAAGGCGCTTGAAGCCGCGAGTTCGGACGAAGATTTTCTGTCGATAAAGGCGTTCCAGTACGACCTCGTATGCAATGGCTATGAGCTCGGGTCTGGCGCAATACGGAACCATCGCCCCGACATCATGTACAAGGCCTTTGAAATCGCAGGCTATGGCAAGGAGGTCGTCGAAGCGAAGTTTGGCGGCATGCTAAATGCTTTCCGCTATGGCGCGCCGCCCCATGGCGGATGCGCCCTCGGCGTCGACCGGATCGTTATGTTGCTTGCGGATCAGGCGAACATCCGTGAGGTTACGATGTTCCCGATGACCCAAGGCGCTCAGGATCTGTTGCTCAAGGCGCCATCGGAAGCGAGCGAAAGTCAGCTCAAGGAGCTTCATATTCGAATTGTGCCGCCCATTAGTGAAAAGAAGGGCTAGCCCCGCGAATCCGAGTCCGACGGAGTGCGTTCATCTTCATGAAGGCGAGGCGACGCTGGCGTCGCCGGCGCCGAAGGTTTTTTGCAGTACGGCAAACAGAAATGCAGCCGTGGCAAGAACCGATGTCGCGATGAAGAGCGATTGCGGCGCCGTCGAGTACACAAGGTAGCCAATTGGCGGCGCGATGATGAAGCTTGACGACGCCGCAGCGTTTGACAGGCCGGCTACCGCGCCTTGCTCACGGATCGAGACAGCAAGCGAAGCCCCGCCGACATATCCTGGCGCAACAAGGCCTGCGCCAAGGCCTGAAATCATCATGCCGAACGCCATCGCGCCAAGCTCGGTCGAAAACGCTATGGTCAGGTGCCCGATCGCTAGCAGCGCCGGACCGACCCGCAGCAAGATATAGGGTTTCAGTCGGAACCGCTGGACCAGTGCGATCTGGGCGAACAGAGATGCGCCTGCCGCCGTCGACAGGACCACGCCGGCCGCCGAGAGGGCGCTTGCGTCGTCGAACCCCAGGCGATCGATCACGTAGAAGCTCGCGAACTGGGTGGGTATCGCCGTCACCGTGGCCGTTGCGAGGCCGTACGCCAGAAAACTTCGGATCCGCGGATCAAACGGCGAAAGCGTCGGTCGTGCGGCCCTTTCTTTCGGCGCGGTCTTTTCATTCAGCCTCAGCGCAATCGCGCAGACCGCCGTCGCGGCGAGCGCAGCCACGCCGTAGAGCGGCGCGACCGGATCGACGCCGCCGAGGGCGCCGGCGAACGCGGGGCCGACCATCGCTCCAAGTCCGAAGGCGGCCGAAAAGCCTGCAAGTTCAGATGTCCGGTTGTCTGGCGTCGTTCTGTCCGCGATATAAGCCTGCGCAGCTGGCGGCATCGCCGATCCGAACAGGCCATAAATGCTCCTCGTAATGAGCAGCAACGCATAGAGCAGTCCGCCGGCAAGTAGGCCCCGGGCGCCAAGCTCGATCATCGTCGCAAAAAGCGTCATCGACGCCGCGTACGCCGACAGGCCCAACAGGATGAAGGGGCGCCTGCCCCGGTCGTCGCTCAGCCGGCCCCAGAATGGCCCGAATGTCACCCAGAACGTAGCCGACGTCATGAAGATGCTCAGGACCTGCAGGTCATGCAGGCCAAGCCCGCGAGCGATCGGCGGCAGGACCGCAAAAACGACGGTCTGGCCCATGCCGATAATCAGCGTGCCGGCAAGCAGCACAAGATAAGCTGCGCGGCGCGCCCGCGGCGAGGAAGGACCCTGATCAGCGGCCGTCGTCATCAAGCTTGAAACTCAGCATACGGAAGTTGCGACGCAATGCTGCGGCCAGCCGCCGATGGCGCTGGTCAACTCCCCGGTTGTTTCAGGAATCAACAAGCGCAAAGGAAAGGCCCGCATGGCGCGTCAGCCTGTCGATCAACGCCTCGCCGAGCGCCGCACCGGGCGTCCAGATCCCGCCTCCTGCATCGGCGCGCTCGTGGACAAGCGTCAGCGCCGCTTCGGCGATCATCTTCGATGTAGAACCGTAACCGGGGTCGCGGTCGCCTGACACGCTGATGCGCAATTCCTTGCCGGAGTCATTCCGGCCGATGATCAGCGCTTCATAGTGGCCGGCTTCGCGCTCTTCCCTGGTTGGGCCTTCGCCGGGCTTAGGGCCGTCATCCGACATCAGCGACGTGTCCGACGCCAGCGCCCTGGCGGCGGCTTCGCCTTTTTCGCCCGGACCGGTCATCAGCATTTCACGATAAGTGAAGCCCTTGCCATAGGCGGCGTCGAGAAGGAAGTTGGTGCGATGAACATTCTTGGTGTTGATCGGTGCCATGACGAATGGCGCGAGCCAGACGCCCAGTCCGTCATGGTGCATCGGTTTCGATCCCGAGGGCTGTTTTGCGCCAGAGAAACCAGGGGCGAGCGCGAACGGGTTCTTCAGGTGCTCAAGGATGGTCGGGTCCTTGAAGGCCGCGGCCATTGTCGCTTTCAGACTCGCGGCTGTCCCGCCGGAAAACGTGCCTTTCATTTTGCGGACGACCGTTTCAACGTCGCTCAGCGGCTCGCCGAAGCGATCTCTTGCATGTTGCTGCAGGAAGAGCACGCCGAGGTCGAACGGGATCGAGTCGAACCCGCAAGAAAACAGGATACGCGCGCCGCTCTTTCGGGCTGTCGCTTCGTGGGCGTCGATCATCAGGCGCATCCACGCCGGCTCGCCGCAAAGATCCACATAGTCGGTACCGGTTTCAGCGCAGATCCGGACAAGATCAGAACCATAGAGCTGGTAGGGGCCGACGGTCGTGAGCACGACCTTTGATCGGCTGCATAACGACGCAAGGGATTCGGCGTCTTCAGCATCGGCCTCGACGAGCGGCGTATCTGCTGGCGCGCCGATTTCCTCGCGAACGGCGGCGAGCTTGTCCAGGTTTCGCCCGGCCATTGCGAACGATATGCCACTATCGGCCGCCTGCCGCTGCGAAAGGTACTCAGCGACGAGGCGTCCTGTGTAGCCAGACGCTCCGTAAACGGCGACGTCGAACGGCTTTCCATCGTGATTTGCGGACATCAGCGGCGTTCCTCCTGTTTCGGGAAGCATGCCGATTGCGATCTGACGCCGCAACCGAAATGCGCCGCTGACGTCTTCAATATCTCAACGGTCAGACTGTCAGGCCGCCGTCGATATCGATGCCAACGCCGGTGATGTAGCTGGCTTGGTCCGAGGCGAGGAACGCGGCAAGCGCGGCGACTTCCTCAACTTTGCCATAGCGGCCGAGCGCTGTCATTGGGCGAAGCATTTCCGCAAACTCGCTATCCGCGGGGTTCATGTCGGTATCAATGGGGCCGGGCTGGATTGCATTGACTAGAATGTTCCGAGGACCGAGGTCTCTTGCCCATCCGCGCACAAGCGCGGAAACCGCCGCTTTCGTGGCGCCATAGACCGACCCGCCGGGCACTGGCATCGCATGCGCATTGATGCTCGATACAACGATAATCCGTCCGCCATCGCTGATTTTGTCGACGGCTTCCTTCGTGCCGGCGAAGACGCCGTCGACATTGACGGCGAACTGGCGGCGAAACTCCGCGAAGTCGAGATCCGCCAGCGTCGCGAAGCCGGCGACGCCCGCATTGTGCACATAAATGTCGAGCGCGCCGAAGGCGTCGATCGTCTTCGTTACCGCTGCAGCGCTTTCCGCCGGATCGGCGGCGTTCGCCTTGATCGCGACTGCTTCGCCGCCGGCTTTTGCGATTGCCGCGACCACGTCCTTCGCGGCTTGCTCGCTGGCGCCATAGGTCAAAGCGACCCGCGCGCCATCGGCCGCGAGGCGTTTGGCGATCGCCGCGCCAATGCCGCGCGATCCGCCTGTTACGAGCGCCGTCTTTCCATTGAGGTTGTAGGCCATTGAAAACTCTCCGTTGAAATGGCGAAGCGAATGTGGCCGCCGGGGGGGCGCCTTCAAGCGTCAATCGACATTTGCCTGGCGCCATCACGTCCAGTTGAGGGCGCGCGACCGGCTCGCGATCGCCGGGAGGTCAGAAGCCGACGACCCAGGCGGCATTGGCGGCCGTGCAACCGCCGTAGACATCCGCAAACGCGCGTTCGACCGCGTCGGCGCCGGTCTCGCGCCGGATCGCCAGCCATTCACGGCTCTTGAGGGCCGAATCGCGCCAGAATTCGAACGCCTTCCGCTCAAAAACGCCCGGTCCCCAGTCGGCTGCGCGCTTCTGGATGTGTCCCGGCGCAAAGAACATGGCGCTGCGTTCGCGGATGAAGTCCACGCCCATTCCGCCAGCGTCATAGTGCGTGATGCCGACATTTGACGTGTACCGCATATTGTCGCCGAGCAGCTTGTGGAGGCGCCCGATGACCGGCCCGCTGCCGGACATGTCGATGATGAGCGCCGGCGCGGCGGCGTCGATCCGGGAGTCCATGTCATCATAGACGATGACGTCGTCATAGAGGCCAAGCGCGCGAACGGCCGCCGCATTGCGCAGGCTCGTGACGCCGACGATGCGCGGCGATTGCGGATCCGCCCGGAAGGCGTAGGCGACGCCAATTGCCGTCTTGCTCGAAGCGGACGGGATGATCGCCTGGGTTGCCCCGAACCAGCCATTATCTTTTGAAAAATCATACAGGCAGTATGACGTCGCATAGAGCGGATGAAGGGTCATGCGCTCGTCATCCATCGATGGATCATAGTCGGCGTCGTTCGAGACCCGGGCATAGGCGTTATAGACCGGCGGCAGCTCCGCGCGATGGGCCGCCCCGTCCGTCAGGCGCGTTTCCTTTACTTTCGCTGGCGACAAGACAAGATGCGACGCCATCGGCCAGTAGCCGTAAAGGCGTTCGCCGACGCGTACGTCCGGCGCGTTCGATTCCACGATGTCGGCGAAGCCCCATACCGGAATGATTCCCCAACCATCTTCCGCCGTCGGAAAGAATTTCCAGTAGCCGATCCGTTCGCCGACGACGCCATAGGTTACGTTGTTGGCGGTGAACGCAAAACGGTCGACCTTCGCGAGCGCTTCGCCCGGCGCGAGGGGCGGGGCGTCATGGGTCGTCAGCTTCCGTTGGGACAGGTCGTCCTTCCGGACGATCAGAGACGTGATGCGTGTCATATGGCTTCCTCCGGAACGTTGTCGTGGCTCAGCTTTCGGTCGCCGGCCGGGATCGATAGTCGCAATAGCCGCCATCATCGGCCGGGGCTATTCTCTAGGTCATCCGCTCCCGGGTCTTTGCCGCGACAGGCCCAGTGGACAAGCGCGATAAGTGGAAACTGGAGCGCGACCCGCGTCCAGAGAATGACGGGGCCGAGATCGCGACCGCCGAACGAAATTTCCGCGAGCGCCATGTAGATGTTCGCCGGCAGCACGGCCAGCAGGTAAAGCGACAGGGCCCGCCCGACATCCCGCAGCCGCCGACCGACCAGCAGCGCCGCGGCGAAACATAGCTCCATGACGCCGGTCGCCCAGACGATTTCGACCTTCATCGGCACGGGCGGCGGCACGATTTTCGCGAATGCGTCATCCGCGAGGAAATGCATCACGCCGGCCGCAAAAAAGAAGATGGCCAGCAGGATACGCGCAATGCGCCGCGCCAACATCGCGGCTATGTCCTTTCCGGCGGCGTCATTCCGCCGCCCGCGATCGCGCGCCAAACTGTAGTTCCGCAAGCCGCGCGTAGAGACCGCCGCGGGCCAGCAACTCTTCGTGGCTGCCGACATCGACGACGGCGCCGTCCTCAAACACGATGATCCGGTCCGCCTTCAGAACGGTGGAGAGCCTGTGTGCAATCACGAGCGTCGTACGCGTCGCGGATATCCGGTCGAAAGCCTCCTGAATGGCCGCTTCGCTTTCCGAATCGAGGGCGCTCGTCGCTTCGTCGAGCAGGAGGATTGGCGCATCCCGCAGGATCGCGCGGGCAATCGCGATGCGCTGGCGCTGACCGCCGGACAGATTGCCGCCATCCTCGCCAAGCGGCGTGTCATAGGCGTTCGGCAGGGCGCTGATGAAACCGTCGGCGTTCGCCGCTTTCGCCGCGGCCTGTACGGCCGCCGCATCGGCGCCCGGATCGCCGAAGCGGATATTTTCCGCCGCCGAACCGGAGAACAGCGGCGCATTCTGCTGGACGATAGACAACTGCCGGCGCAGGTCCGCCGGCGCAAGCTCGCGCAGGTCGACGCCATCGATCGAGATTGACCCGCCTTGCGGATCGTAGAACCGCAGGATCAGCTGAAAGACCGTCGATTTGCCGGCGCCCGACGGCCCGACGAGAGCGATCGTCTCGCCGGGATTGACGTCGAACGACACGCCTTTCAAGGCCTGCGCCTCGGGGCGTGATGGGTAGGCGAAGACCACGTCGCGGAAGCGGATCTCGCCGCGTACGGGCTCGGGCAGGGCGCGCGGCGTGGCGGGCGCGACGATCTCGCTTTTCGCAGCGAGCAGCTCCATCAGCCGCTCGGTCGCGCCGGCCGCGCGCATGACCTCCGCATACGTCTCGGTGAGAATGCCGACGCCCGATACGGATATGAACGACAGCATGACGAACTGGGTCATGGCGCCGGGCGTGATCGCGCCGGACTGGGTTTGGGCGGCGCCGAACCACAGGACGCCGATAAGGCCCGCCAGCACGACCGAGAAGATCGCCGCCGTCATCGCCGAGCGCACGCGAATGCGCCGCATGGCGACGTCGAAGGTGGCCTCCACGCTTTCGGCAAAGCGCCCGCGTTCCTGGCTTTCCCGGGTGAAAGCCTGAACCGTTTCGATGGCGCGCAAGGATTCGCCCGCGCGCGCCGAGGCGTCCGCGAGGCGATCCTGGCTTGTCCGAGAAAGCCGCTGCACCCGGCGCCCGAACAGAAAGATCGGCGCCAGGACGACAGGACCGCCGAGCAGGACGAGCGCGGACAGCTTCCAGCTTGTCAGCACCATGAGGATGAGCGCGCCGATCGTCGTCGCCACCGTGCGGATCGCCACCGAGACGGACGAGCCGACAACCGTCTGGATGAGCGTCGTGTCGGTGGTCAGTCGCGAGAGCACTTCGCCGGTCCGCACATCGGCGTAAAAGCCCGGCGACAGGCCGAGCAGATGATCGTACACGGCGCGCCGAAGGTCGGCGACGACCCGCTCGCCGAGCTTCGAGATGAAGTAGTACCGGCATGCGCTGGCGAGGCCGAGCGCAAAGGCGACAGCGATGCCGGCGAGGAAATAGCCGGCCAGGTCCTCGCCCAGGGCGAACCGGTCGCACACCGCGGCGTCCACGGCGCCGCCAAAGCCGCAATCGACGACCAGCCGGAAGGCCGCCGGCAGGGCGAGGGTCAACCCGGCGGCCAGCACCAGGAACAGGGCGAACGCCGCGAGCAGGCCCGGATAGCGCAACACGAACGGCGCAAGCCGGCGCAGCGGCTTCATGGTGCGGGCCTTTGCGCGATGGTCCTTGTCTCGTTCCAGTTCGGACGCAAAGGACGATCCGCGGTCAAGGTCGGTCTGGGCGGCGGCGCGCGCCGGGGCGGCGCGGTCGGGGCTGAAAGAGGTCGGAGCTTCGGTCATGGCGAGGGGTTAGCCGAAGGCGCCCGACGAAGCGAGAGGCCCATTTTCGCGACAATTGTCACGCGACGTTTGGGCGCGTAGGATGCCGCCATGACAAACCATCTCCGACTGACCTCCCGGGCCGCTGGCGCCATCTTCAGACTGGCTCCGGCCGCTCTTGTTGCTGCTAGCTTCTCCGCCTGCGCGACCGGCGAGCCCGAAGGGGCGGCCGCCGGGCGATCGGTGTTTGCGGAAGGCGCCTATGAAGCCTGCATTGAAGGACGCCGCCGCGAGGCGAAAGCCTGGAGCGCGATCAAGGAAGAGTGTCGCGCGCTCGCCGCGGGCCGGCAGGCCAAGCCGGCGCTCGACGAAGGCGTCTCGGAGCCCTCGACCGAAGGCAAGCTGAACGTGGTCGGCAATCCGGGCGGGCGCTAGATCATCGGGCGTTCAAGGCGAAACGCGCGATGACCCTGATTCCCGTTTGGTCGCGCCGGTCTTGCGAAAAACCGGAGTCCGCTTTTTCGCCCGGCGCTATAGGAGCCGTCCTTCCGGCGTGACGGTTGCCGTCCCTTGCCCGCGCCGCCCTGTCCGGCACGACGGCTGGGTTGCCGCCGCCATCCGTTTCTCCGTACAAGCACTTTTGGCCCGACGGCGTTTCCGCCTCGGGGTTGTTTGCAAAAAGAGAAGCAGCGCGGGACGGCCGACCCTGCTTTGTATAGGTAACGTGGGACAGCTCGCGCCCCGCGCCCGGCGTTTTCTCGTAGGACAGCTCGCGCTCCGCCCGGTCCGGATTCGCGCGCCGAAAACTCCCGGCGCTGAATTCCCCGTCGTTGCGAAACGGCCGACCCGGCGGGCTTCTACGACGCTGTCCGTACCCGGAGATAAATCCCCGGCAACGCCGCGGCCCGCTCGCCGGCGCCATGGCAGTGAAGTACGGATGGGCCCCACCGCCTCTCATCCATGGCGCGAGGGAAAGGATAGGGCCGGCGGAAACCTGTTCGATAGATTT
>WGLS01000008.1 GCA_016125455.1 Alphaproteobacteria bacterium | reverse complement strand
GTTCGGTGCGGGTCAGCCAGTAATAGATATAATGGCTGAGCGTCTCGAAGGTCCACGCGACATCGCGCTCGATCTCCGCCTGCCGCTGATCGAACCCGTCCATGCGCACGAGCAGCCGCTCTTCGAGGACCGAACGCGCCTTCGGGTCAAACCAGGCCCGAAGCGCATCCTCGACAATGGCAGTCTTGGTCGCGCCGGGCCGGTCCACCGCCTCGCAGAGCTGGGCGTAGAGCTTTGTCGAAATCCGTATGTTCACGCGTGGCTTGCCCATGGGATCAGAACTCCGGCAGGAAATCGGGATCACAGCGATCAGCGGCGACCGCGCGCCTCACGGTTTCGAGGTTGCGATCGTCGGACGGATCGGCGGCGTCTTCCGGATCGGGTGACATGTCGGGTTCGGGTTCCGCAGATGGCGCCTTGGTCTCGATCTCAAATTCCGGCTCACGGGTGCGTTTCAGCGCGAGGCCGTCCGTCTCGCCGGGGAACGGTTCTGGTGTATCGGTGACCCAGCCCCGTGATCCGGGCCGTTCATTCGGAGAGTCTGTTCGCCTTTCTTTCTGGTGGTTGGTTTGAGGTCAAGGCCCGGCGAGCGGAGCCACCGCGACGCTCAAGCGAGACGGACCGGTGTCTGCGGTGGTGAGCGGCATAGGTCAGTGGGGCAAGTCCTCCGCGTGCGGTGTGAATCCGTGTCGTGTTGTAGTCGATCCGCCAGGCTTCGATGATGCGCCGGGCGTCGCCGAGACTGTTGAAGAGATGCTCGTTCAGGCACTCGTCGTGCAGCCGAAAGCAGCGACACAACGAGCCGGCTGAGTCAGAAAACCCGGTGGACAAATCCACTTCTAGATATTAGACGATACCGTATCATAAATAAAGGCCTCAGCGAGATTTTCGTGAAAGACGGTACAAGATGCGGCAGGGCAGTTATGTCGGAGCGTAGGCGTGACCGAGCGCCAGATCGATCCATGCAGACGGCGGCGGCGGTTCTGGTTTTCGTGACGGGATGCGCCGTCGGTCCTGACCCATCGCGCCCGGCAATCGCCGTTCCGGATACATTCGTTCGCGCGGGCGCAGCAGAAGGCAGCCTCGCCTATGAGGACTGGTTAAGCGCGCTGGGCGACCCAGTGCTGAGCGAACTCGTGGCGCGGGGCGTGGCGGGCAATCTTGAACTGGCACAGGCCGATGCCCGCGTACAAACAGCCCGCGCCAATGCGAGACTGTCGAAAGCTGCGCTCCTCCCAAGCGGAACGGGCCGGTCATCCTTTCAGCGCCAGCGTATTTCCGAGGCGACAGCAGGTCTCGGCGCGCTGGCAGGCGCAGGCGGAGGATCGGGTACGCCGGGAATCGAAAACCCCGCCGATGTTTATGACGCGGCGTTCGACGCGAGTTGGGAACTCGATTTCTTTGGAGCGAACAGGCGTGCGCTCGGCGCGGCCCGTAGCGATTATCAGGCAGCGCTGGCCGATTTCACCGCCGCTCGCCTCAGAATTGGCGCGGATATCGCGCGCGCCTATGCCGAGTATCGTCAGGCTGAAACCCTCCTCGCTCTCAACGCTTCAGCCCTCTCAGCGCAACGCGAACTCTTGCGGCTGACCGAGGTCAAAGCGCGACTCGGCGACGTCACCCAACTCGACGTCGATCAAACGCGCGCCCGTCTTGCAGCCCTTGAAGCGGAACGTCCGGGTTTCGAGATCAACCGCATCGTGGCCCTCAATCAGCTTGCCGTGCTGACGGGCAGCGCGCCGGGCTCGGTTGATGCGCTTCTTGCGACGCCCTCCTTGGCTCGCATCCCGTCTGGCCTCGCCATGGATGATCCGGCAGCGCTCCTGCGCCGGCGACCCGATATCCTTGCCGCCGAGTATCGCGCAGCCGCCGCCACCAACCGGGTCGGAGTAGAAATTGCCGAATACTTCCCCAAAATCCAGATTGCCGGATCGATCGGCACCCAGGCGGCAACCTCCGGCGATCTCCTGACCGGGGCAGCGCAGACCTTCTCGTATGGCCCGTCACTTTCCTGGCGGGTCCTCGACTTTGCACGGATCGAATCCGCAATCGCGGCAGCACGAGGCCGCGAGGCGGAAGCGCTCGCCGCCTACAAGTTAACCGTGCTTACCGCCCTTGAGGATGTGGAGACCCAGGCGGCGCGCTTTTCCGGGCTGAGCGAGGAAAGGCAGAAACGGCGAGAGTCCGTCGCAATCCAAGCGCGCGTCTTGGAGACCATCTCCGCTCAATATCGTGCCGGTTCAGTCGACTATCTTGCAGTGCTTGACGCCGAACGTACCTTGCGCGCCGAAGAACAATCGGCTGCGCGTGCAGAAGCCAACTTGCTGATTGCTTATGCAAGTCTTGCGAAGGCGCTGGGCGGGATCGAATCACAGGCTGGAGAAAGCGATGCCCTGACGCTGACTGGCGCTTCTATAGCCGAAAGATGAGACATGCCGGGAAGTCTTCGGCCGAGCTGAAGTTCAAGCGTTATTTCACCGAATACACTTTCAGGAAAAAGGCAATTGCGTGGGCGACCCGAGCACTGATCTCGTCGCGCGTTGGTGCTCGCATGTGCAAGAATCTGCGTTCGATGGGCCACATGCCTTGCCACAGCGAGATGAGGTCTTCGGCGGCGACCATCGGATCATCGTGGGCGAGTTCTCCGCGTTTGATCCGCGCTGACAGACCTCGGGCTAGCGCCTCACGCATGCGGCCCGGACCTGCCTTGAAGAATCTTTTCGCCATCGACGCATGACGTCCGGCCTCCATTGCCAGAAGCGGATCGAACTGAATGAGCTCCTCGCTGAACAAATGCTGCAGCAGCGTTTCGCCGAAGTGCTGCAACGCCTCGCGCAATGGCATGTCGCCGAACTCGAGGTCAGCCAGCCCGGCTTCCATTTTGTCTGCCATCTGCGAGACGACCGCCTCGAAAAGCGCCTCCTTGTCTCCGAAATTATTGTAGATCGTCATTTTGGAGACGCCGGCCGCCAGTGCGATCTGCTCGATAGCAACGCCCTCCACGCCGCGCTGAAAAAACAGCTCCCGCGCTGCATCCAGGATCGCTTGACGCTTGGCTTCATCCTTGGGGCGGCCTGGGCTTCGGGGGGCGTCGTCCTGCATGGTCCTCAAACAATTTAGTTGACGTTAGCGTCCAATATAACAATTATGGACGTTATCGTAAAATATTTACCGCCGCAGCGGCGACTCGCAGAGATACTAACGATGGCGCAGCTGCATTCACAGCTTCTTTTCAGCAAGATCGGGGCTTGCTTTGTCTCGGCGGGCTCGGCGCTCTCGGTAAACGCACTGCTGACTGCGGCAGCTATGGCGCAAGCGGGCCCGGAAACATCTGAGAAGCAGGACGGCTTCGGTAGTGTCCTGATCGAGAATGATTTGTTTACGCCAGGTAGCGCGGACAGGCACTACACCAATGGCGTAGCGGCAAGCTGGCTCACAGCGCCGGATCGGGCGCCGAGCTGGGCTCGTTCGTTGGCCGAACTCTCTCCGATGCTGCCGAGCGAAGCCCGAGTGCGGGCCGAGTGGGGCCTCGGCCAAAGCATGTTCACGCCGGAAGATATCACGCGCGCCGAGCCGTTGCCGGACGAGCGACCCTATGCGGGCTGGCTGTATCTCAGCCTCGGCCTTGTTGGTGAAACCGAAACCCGTCTCGATCAGTTGTCCGTCAGCGTTGGTGTTGTGGGTCCTGCATCGCTTGCGGAACAGACACAAAAAGCTGTGCACCGGCTGACAGGCGCTCAGGACCCAAAGGGCTGGGATACACAACTCGCAAATGAACCGGCCCTGCAGCTTACCTATCAGCGCAGCTGGCGGGCTGCGGCTGCTAATTCTGGCTTCGGGCTGGGCGCAGACCTGACCCCTCATGCAGGCTTCGGACTGGGCACGGTCTACACCTACGCCAATGCTGGTGTGACACTGAGGGTCGGGCAGAACCTGCCGCGCGATTATGGGCCGCCGCGGGTTCGCCCCAGCCTTCCGGGTTCAGGATATTTTGAATCGCGCAGCGGCCTCGGTTGGTATGCCTTCGCCGGGCTCGATGGCCGCCTCGTCGGCCGCAACGTTTTCTTCGATGGCAACACCTGGCAGGACAGCCGATCCGTAAAGAAGGAAAACGCTGTCGGCGACGCCCAGCTGGGTTTCGCGGTACAGATCGATAATGTTCGTCTCGCCTACACCCATGTCTGGCGCAGCGATGAGTTTGAGGCGCAGACAGAAAGCGACGTTTTCGGCGCGTTCAGCCTGTCGATCAGGTACTGAAGCAAAACAGAGTCAAACGCGACGGATCCGCAGCCTGACTGGAGGATCAACATAAAGAGCCGAAAGACCGCAGTCTGATTCCGGCTTGATTGGGAATTTGCAAAAATAGCCGGGATTGGCATTCGGCACGCACGGCCGATGTCGAGGGCCATCTCCTTGTACCAATGGGCGCCCCCCCAAAGCGAGCACCGTCGAGCTAAACGCAAACGGAACGTACTCAGACTTTACTACGCATAGATTCGCTTCGGAGCTGCGCTTTACCAGCATGATGATAAAGCGTGGCCTGACACGACAAGATTGGCGCTCAGGATCGGTTGTAACGAAGGTCGCGGAAGCGGGCCTGCGCTGCAGAGACCTTATCCTGTTCCTCTCCGTCTAATCGCCAACGTACCAAAGCGGTAGGAGGTCGGCCATGCGTCTGAGGGTCAAAGTCGTTTGTCGTCCCCGGCCCCCGGAGATATTGGCAACGTGCGACGCGGATAGCCTTCGCGTAAACCGCCCATCCCGACCCGCAATTATCCCAAACCTTGACGGTATCGTCCAATATTATATATTGGACGGTAACGTATCACAATTCAGGGCGGCATGCCGCCGAAAGGGATGTCATGTCACCTTATCCATCCGGTGCCCGGCCGGGCCTGATGTCTGCTGTTGGTGCGGGCATCCGAAGGGTCTTCTCTTTCCTGTTCCAGCTGAGTTTCGCTGCCGCCGTCCTCGTTGGCGTGGGCTTTATCCTAACTATTATCCACATAACCTCGCCGCTGGCGGTCGCTCAGGCGCGCGCAAATAATCGCATGCCAGTTGTAACAGAACCCGCCAGGCCTGAAGCGAGCTTTGATGTCGAGCGGCGATATGCCGGCGTCATCGAGGCGGCCAGAGCAGCTGACATTGGGTTCGAAGTCAGCGGCCGCGTCGTCGAAGTCTCCATCGATATTGGCAGCGACGTGAAACGTGGTGACGTGCTTGGCCGCCTCGATGTCGTCCGGCTCTCCGCAAGCGTCAGTGAACTCGAAGCTCGCTTGAGTGAAGCTGAGGCCAACCGCCTTCAGGCTCAGCAGGAGTTCGACCGGCAGCGGGCTCTGGATGCGGAAAATGCGACATCAGAGGCCAGGGTTCAGTCAGCGAGGGCCGCCCTCGCCTCAGCCGCCGCTTCGGTTGCAAGTCTAGAGGCGCAGATCCGCTCAGCGCGCGCAGATCTGAACGACGCTGTCTTGCGCGCGCCGTTTGACGGCGTCGTCACGGCACGGACTTTCGACGTGGGCGATGTGGTTCAGGCGGGTGCTGCAGCCATCAGGCTGGTGCAATCGAGCAGCCGCGAGGCGCGTGTGGCGATGCCGATTGATGTAGCGAGCGAACTGAAAACCGGGGACCCGGCCCGATTGGTCTGGCGCGGTCGGACCTACGAGGCGTCCGTCAAATCTGTGGTGCCGGAAGTTGACGCCGCGTCCCGTTCGGCGACCGTCGTCGTTGCGCTGCCTGCCGAGGCGACGCCCGCCATCGGTGAAACCGTCACACTGCTCCTTCGACAGACGATCCAGCAGAGCGGTTACTGGGTGCCGGTCGCTTCACTTGTCGCAGACCTCAAGGGGCTTTTCGCGGTCCAGATCGCCTCGGTGACAGATGAGGGCGCGTTCCGAATTGCACGTGCGCCGGTTCAGGTTCTGTACACGGATGGTGAGCGCGCGTTTGTCTCAGGCACCTTGCAAGCCGGAGACGAAGTCGTGGTTCAGGGGACAAACCGCGTCTCGCCCGGCCAGTATGTTGTATTGTCCCGGCTGGGCGGGGAGGCGGCCCAATGATCGGCGTGCTGTTTAATCGCAGGCTTCTCATACTCGTCATCGCCTTTCTGCTCGCCATCGGTGTGGGGGCGCTCCTGACCCTGCCGCGCGCAGAAGATCCAACAATCAAAGCGCGATCGGCTTCCATCACCACGCTTTATTCCGGTGCAGGAGCCGAGCGAGTCGAAGCATTGGTGACCCAGCCCATAGAGGAAGAAATCCGCACGCTGTCCGAAGTCGATGAAGTGTCCTCTGTCTCGCGCGCAGGTGTCTCCATCGTCACAGTCACTCTGCGGGACGAAATCTCAAGCGTTGAGCCGGTCTGGTCGCGCGTGCGCGACAAGCTCTCCGATCTTGAGGCGAGCCTGCCATCGGACGCCGGAACGCCGAATCTCAATGACGAGGGTGGCTATGCCTATACGGTTGGCGTTGCGATAACCTGGCAATCGGCAAGTCCGCCTGATCGACTTATCCTGCAGCGATACGCCAAGGCGCTCTCCGAACGGCTGCGCTCGGTCCCCGGCACCGATCATGTTGAAGTTCACGGCGATGTCCCGGAGCGCGTCGATGTTACCATCAACGAGGACGCGGTTCGCGCGGCCGGTCTGGATGTAGCCGATATTGCGCGCACGCTCGCAACAGCCGACGCGCGTGGCTCGGCGGGCCAGATTGTCGGTCCGGGCAATACGCTGACAGTCGAACTGACCGGATCATTTGACAGTCTGACCCGGCTGAGAGAAGTGCCGGTGATCTCGGCGTCCGGTCAGACATTGAGACTTGGCGATATCGCTACATTCTCTCGGGCTCTTCAAGACCCGCCCGGCGAGATTGGATTCCACAATGGCGATCCGGCTGTGTTCGTCGGCGCGCGCATGCAGACCGGCCAACGGGTTGATCTATGGGTCTCAAGTGCGCTCGAGGCCGTTGAAGAATTCCGGTCCCGCGATGTATCGGGCATCGACATTGATGTCGTCTTCGAGCAGGCGAGCTACACGCAGGATCGCCTATCGAGCGTGTTCATCAGCCTGCTGCAGGGACTGATCATTGTCGTCGGTGTCCTGATTTTTACCATGGGGATCAGGTCAGCGATCGCCGTTGGCGTCACGATCCCGTTGGTCGCCCTGACGACGATTGGGCTTTTTCCGATTGTCGGGATCGAGCTTCACCAGATGAGTATCGTCGGCATTATCGTGGCGCTCGGCCTGATGGTCGACAATGCCATCATCATGACCAACGACATAAGGGACGATCTTGCGAAAGGCGACACGTTCGCGGGCGCCGTGCGCCACGCGATCTCAAAACTCTTCTGGCCGCTGCTCGCCTCCACTGTGACAACCATGCTCGCCTTCATGCCAATCGTGCTTCTGCCAGGCGCGGCTGGCGAATTTGTTGGCCCGATGGCCATTGCCGTGCTTTGCGCGCTTGCAAGTTCGTTCCTGATATCAATGTTTGCCCTGCCTGCTTTTGCCCCGCTGATCTTCAAGGAACGCGCCGCCGAGCCCGGCGCGCGCCTCTCATGGCTCTCGACAGGTATAAGCCTGCCCATGTTGGCTGGCCCGTTCCGGTCCGTCATCGGGTTCTTCATTCGGCGGCCCCTCCTTGGTGTAATCACATCACTTGCAATTCCGATCATCGGCATCGGTGCTTTGCCGACCGTACCAACCGTCTTCTTTCCGCCAGCCGACCGCGATCAGTTCCGCATCGAGGTCAAACTGCCGCAGACGAGTTCCATCGAGGCGACCACGCGCGAACTGGAAACGATCGATGCCTTTATCCGGGCTGAAGAGGGGGTCCACGGAACGCTCGTAATCGTTGGCGCCGCTGCGCCGCAGCTATATTACAACGTGATCAGCTCGGAGAGCGCCAATCCGGCCTTTGCAGACATCATCGTCAACACCGAAACTCCGGCAACGACTGCGCGCCTGATTCCGGTCCTTCAGCAGCGCCTTCCCGAGGAATTTCCAAACGCGTCAATCGCGGTTCTCCGCTACGATTTCGGGCCGCCTGTCGCCAAGCCGATCGAGATGCGCATCATCGGTCCCGACCTAGAGACTCTGGCGGTGCTTGGCCAGGAAGCGGCCGGTATTCTCGCAAACGTTCCGGGCGCTGTGCGCGCGGGCCCGGCCATGCACCGGGACGCTTTGAAATTTGCGGTCGATGTCGATGAAGACGCGGCCAAACGTGTGGGTCTTGGTCTCGGGGACATTTCCGCGCAGCTCAATGCTGCGCTGACAGGGAGCGTGGGCGGATTTGTCCTAGAAGATACGGAACAACTTCCCGTCACGGTTCGCTACGCGAACGAAGCGCGATCCGGTGCCGCAGAACTCTCGGCGGTCTCTCTCACGCCGCCGATAGGCGGGGCAGCCACCGGCGTACCGCTAACGGCGATCGCAGAAATCGGTGTTGCGCCAGCCTGGGTCGATCTCCAGCGCAAGGACGGCGAACGCCTGCAGACCATTTCGAGTTATGTCGCTTACGGAGAGCTTCCGTCCGAGGTTCTGGCGCGGTTCCAGGCGGCGCTTGATGAAGCCGCCTTCAAAGTCCCACCCGGCTACCGCATTGAATTCGGGGGCGAAGCTGAAGCGCGGGGAGACGCCGTCGGCACACTCCTGAGCCAGGTGTCTATCCTGCTCGTCCTGGCGGTCACAACCCTCCTTCTGGTCCTGAACTCGTTCCGCCGTATGCTGATCGTCTTTGTGGCAGGCGCCATGGCGCTCGGCTTCGGCTTCCTCGTCTTAAAGCTGACCGGAAACAATTTTGGCTTCCTGATCGTGGTCGGTGTTATGGGTCTCATCGGGGTAGGACTGAACGACACGATCGTTATTGTCTCCGCCTTCGACGAGAATGAAGACGCCCGCGGCGGCAATCCCGATGCGCTCCTGGACATCGTTTCGGGCAGCGTTGCGCGCCATGTTTGGTCGACGACGATTACGACAGCCGGTGGCTTCGTGCCGCTCATGCTGACGGGCGGAGAATTCTGGCCGCCTTTTGCGCAGGTCTTCGCCGGAGGACTGCTGCTGCTGACCATCGCCGCCTTCATCTTTGCGCCTTCGGCTTACCGGCTCGCTGTTCGGATGCGTCAGGGCCGCACCAACCCCGCATCCGCTGCCCTGAGACCGATCCTTGGAGACTGATGATGACCATGAGACACCTTTTGTTGAGCCTGTTGCTCGCGTCCGCGGCGGCCGAGCCTGCAGCTGCACAGGCCTCAACGCTATCTGTACGTATCGAGAACGTTTCAAAGACTGAAGGAACATTACACCTTTGCCTTTGGCAGGCGTCTACGGATTATCCTGACTGCGATGCCGGGGAACCGCTCAAGCGTGGCGCGCTTCCAGCAGTAGAGGGCGCTCTGTTCGAGTTCGATGGCATTGCGCCCGGTCGCTATGCCATCTCAGCCTATCATGACCGGGATAAAGACGGGCGGCTCGATACAAATTTCGTTGGCGCGCCTTCTGAACCCGTCGGCTTCTCCAACGGCGCCAGGATCAGGTTCGGGCCACCAAAATTTGAACAGGCGGCGTTTGAGTGGCCGAGCGCGACCCCGCTCGTGATTCAGTTGACCAAGTAACCCTGACGACAAAAAGCCCGAATGAGCCGTTCACCGTTTCTTTCAAGATCCGAACTCGTACTCGCCCACATTGAGGAGACGGGCGAGACTGTATCGGAGAAGCGTCTTCGCAGGGTCAATGCGGATCGTCTCGTCCATCTCGGTTGTTTGCTCGAATGTCCCTCGATTACCCTCTCCCCGGCGGACTTTTGTCCTCAGAATCGAGCAGCAAATGACTGGACGCAGTTTGGTAGCTCATTTCTTCTTTTCGGCGGGCTGCTTGAAAGCGCTGTGACCCAGGTTGGCGTCCATCTGCTCCTCGATGGGTTTGATGTTTTTTTCCTGTCTGACTGTCTTGATACGCTTGAACCGGACGACATCGAAACGTTCCGGTCCCGGATAAAATCCTATGGAGGTGTTTTCTTGACGCTAAATCAGGCTGTCCGGGAGCTTGCGGCCTTTGAGAGCGACATAAAAGTACAATCAGCCCTTATCGGGAGCCTCCGATGACACAGAGTGCCGGACATTTGATAGAACAAGTGATCCGACCAAAGAGCCGCCGCAGGACTTTGCCGCTTTTTTCTCGCCTGACTGGACAACATTCGTGCCACTGATTGAGGTTCGTGTCGCCGCGAAACAGCTAAGCGATTCGATCAAATATCGAATTGCAACGGAACTGAGCAAGGCCTTCGTCGAGCATCTGGGCGTGTCCTCTGCCAACGCAACCGCAGTATCGATTACGCGCGTTGAATTTGTTGAGTTTGCTGTCGGTGATGTTTTTCAAGGCAGTAAGCTTGCGACCGGCGTCGTGCGCATCTCATTCTTTGTTCCCGGCGGCGCAATGAGTGACAGTGCGCGTGCCAGCCTAGCCGAAGCTGCCGATCGCATACTCGCTCAACATCAAAATCTCTCCCCCCTATCTGCTGAAGGCCAATCTCGCTGGTGCATGTTCTTTGACATGCCTGATGGTAGCTGGGCCTCAAACGGTGCGGTCTATGATTGGCGCGCAATCAAACGCTATGTTGCGCGCGACGAATTCGCACGCCGCCGAGCCGGACGGGCACCGCCAGCCTGACTATTTCTTCACTAGACCTTGCTGATGGCGCCGAAGACTAGGTCCTGTTGACAAAGTGATTGATCCATAGACGGATCGATGCGATGTGCAGGAAGCCTGTGTAGCTATCGGCGGTTTTATCATACCTTGTCGCGACGCGTCGTGAGTTTTTCAGCTTGTTGAAACAGCGCTCGAC
>WGLS01000023.1 GCA_016125455.1 Alphaproteobacteria bacterium | reverse complement strand
ATGGCGGCGCGACTACAACCGATTGAGACCGCACACGAGCCTCGACGGGCTCACGCCAAAGGAATTTGCAACCCGGTCCAGCAAGGACCATAACCAGAACAGGCCGAGCCTATAAACGAGGGCAATCAGGGGGCAAGGTCAGAAACGTCACCCATACTTAGCCAATGTCGTGCCGACTTCAATTTTAGCCGCGCATTATTCGTTACGACTCTAACGAACGTTGGCGGGAAAACGAAAGTTCTGAATTCTCAATAGCTTCGCTGCACGTGCTGGGGACATGATGAAAACGAGCATAAAGGACAGGCCTTCAGCATTTTTTCAGTGAACGCTTCTGCCGGGAGCTGTTCCGGAACCTCGAAAGCCTCAAGGCCCGCGGCTCGCTCGCGTGTTTGCGGGAGGCCGCTGGCTCATCGTACGAATCCTCAGGAAGATTAGTTCGACCGCTGCCCGCGCGTTGCTTGAGCCGCAACGTCGTTCGCTTTATGTTCGCGACCAAGCAGGGAGATAGCAAACATGTTCCAGGAGCGGCCGGCTGTTGCCGAAGAGGCGGAGTACGACGGCTTCGCAGCAACGGAAAGTCCAATATCCTTGTCGCTGATAATCGAAGATCCAGAGGTAGCGGAAGCACTTCGTGTTTTCCCGGAGAAACGACGTCGCGATGCTTTTGCGATTACAGCCCTCAAGATTGGCGTTCTCGCACTCCGGCAAGCCGAAGGGCGGGTCGACGCCGAACGCGTCCGAAACGAAGGCGAAAGACTAATTGCTGAGCTGTCCGTGGCGCTGAAAGCCTATCGCGAAGGCGTTTCAGGCGACATTGAGCGCGCGCTTAAGGACTACTTCGATCCAACTTCAGGGCGGTTTTCCGAGCGTGTCGAGCGCCTCGTCCGTAAAGATGGCGAGCTCGAAGCCGTTATGCAGGCGCAAGTGTCCGGCAACGGTTCTGCGCTGATGCGTACCTTGGGACTACACCTCGGGCCGGAGAGTCCGATCATGAAATTGATGGATCCGTCCGCAGAAAAGGGTCTTGCACAACAACTGGCTGCCTCAGTTGAAGCCACCGCAAAGTCGCAACGCGATCAGATCTTGCGAGAGTTCTCCTTGGACAATCCGGAAAGTGCACTGGCGCGCACGATAAGAGAGTTAGGTGAGGCTCACGGAGAAGCGGGGCGGTCGCTTGAAAAGAAAGTTGCAGAAGCCGTCGCCGAGTTTTCGCTCGACAAAGAGGATTCTGCGCTTTCTAGGCTTGTGCGCCGGGTCGATGCTGCGCAGCGAATGATGAGCGAAGAGCTATCCCTCGACAAGGATGGTTCCGCGCTCGCGCGTATTCGACTGGAGATGCTTGCGAGGATAGAAGGCCTTTCGAAGCGCAATGATGAGTTCCAGAAAGAGGTGATCGCGCGGCTTACTGAGATGACTGTTCGGAGATCGGAAGCGTTGCGTTCGACGTCTCACGGCAATGACTTTGAGGCCGCTCTGTTTGCTGAATTGCAGGACTTGTCTCAGAAGGCCGGCGATTTGGCCGGTGCGACAGGTGGCGAAGTCGGGATGATAAAGAACTGCAAAGTTGGCGACTGCGTCATTGAACTCGGTCCCGACAGCGCGGTTGCTGGCGCGCGCATTGTCGTCGAGGCAAAGCAAAGCGCATCCGTAACTCTGGGAAGGGCGCGTGAGGAGATTGAAATCGCCCGCAAGAATCGTGGTGCCGATGTCGGCCTGTTTGTCTTCTCGAAGCGTTCAGCGCCGCAGGGATTGGACCCATTCACTCGCCTCGGCGATGATGTTTTTGTCATCTGGGATCAGGAAGATGCGACAAGCGATATCTATCTGCGGGCCGGCTTGTCGGTCGCAAAAGCGCTAATCGTCCACGGCGCTCGAGATCGGACAGAAAATGCAGCCGATATTGAGGATATGGAACGTGCGGTTCGCGCAGTGGAGAAATCGTTGAAGGGCCTAGGCGAGATAGACGGGCTTGCCAAGAATGTTCTGCGAGACAGCGGCAAGATCGAAAACCGGGTAAGAATAATGACTGCTGAACTCGACCGCGAGCTAGCACGCGTCGACCAGGGACTTCGCGAATTGCGGTCCGGCGCTTAGAGAACATAACAGATTGCGAAGTTCGAAGTTTGTTTTGGTTCAAGAGAGCGACAAGTCATGTCACGAAAGTCAGTGTCCTGCGTAACATTCGTTGCCGGTTTTCTGGTTGCATGCGTTGCCGGTGAGGGCGTGAGAGCGGCTCAAGAGCCTGGCGACATGTCTGGGATGGCCAGTAGCCAACGGGTCCCGCCTGGCTCAATTGGCGAAGTCAAGATGTCGTTCGCACCAATTGTGGATGCCGCAGCGCCCGCGGTTGTGAACGTATTTACAAAGCGGCAAGTCAGCCGAACCACAGGCGACCCGTTTTTTGACCGGTTTCTTGGCATTGGGGCAAGCGAACAGACTTCGCTTGGTTCGGGCGTTATCGTTAGCCCGGATGGTTTGATCGTAACAAATAACCACGTCATCGAAAACATGACCGAGATCAAGGTCGTCTTCGTCGACCGTCGGGAGTTTGAGGCTGAAGTTCTGTTGACTGATCCGCAAACGGATCTCGCTGTTTTGAGAATCAAGGCGGACGAGCCTCTTCCGTTTCTCGAATTCGCCAACTCCGATGCAGCGGAGGTTGGAGACATGGTGCTCGCGATCGGCAATCCGTTTGGGGTTGGACAAACGGTCACCAGTGGGATTGTCTCGGCGTTAGCGCGAACGAGCGTCTCCGCAGGACGTCGGTCAGCTGGATCCGGAAGCGACTATCAATACTTTATCCAGACGGACGCCGCCATAAATCCGGGCAATTCAGGGGGCGCGCTGGTCGACTCTGATGGGCGACTCCTGGGTGTCAACACCGCCATATACTCTCGATCGGGAGGATCCGATGGAGTTGGTTTTGCCGTGCCTTCGAGCCTTGTGCGACAGGTTATCGCCACTGCAACAAACGGAGGGAGCGTCCACCGTCCTTGGGTGAGCGCCGCGACGGATTCTGTGCAGGCTACGCTGGCAAGTGCGCTCGGACTCGACAGGCCGGTTGGCGCGATCGTCAACGAAGTTTACCCGGGTGGTGCGCTCGACAACGCCGGCATACGAGCGGGTGACATTATCATCAAGGTTGCTGACGAACCGATCCTTGACTCGGAAACGTTGCGTTACCGGTTCGGCGTTCAGGAGCCTGGTGCTCAGGCCGACATCACCTTTGTTCGTGATGGCGTGCAGAGGCGCGCGAAGATAACGTTTGAATTGGCGCCAGACCGTCCAGACTCAGCCGAAGTCTTGCTTGAAGGCGGGCATCCCATGGCGGGAGTCGCGGTTGCCAATCTGTCGCCCCGGTTCAATGAAGAACAAGGCTTCGACCCGCTTCTGCGTGGCGTTGTCGTGACGGATGCGCCGGCAAGATCCTTTGCTGCGCGGCGCGGCCTTCGACGTGGATTCAGGATCCTTGGCGTCAATGGCAAGCGCGTTGAAACCGTTGAAGACCTGATGGAGCTCCTCGAAAGCGCGCGCCAGCGTTGGGATATTGAAGTCGACCTTGGCAATCGCATTGTGAATTGGTGTACTGACGAAAGTGGTCGTCGGTGCCGATAGCAGAACGAGTAAGCGAATTGACGCCCGATTTGTTTGGCGATCCCAGGGTGGATGTGGCGGAGCCGGCCGCGGATGCATTGAGACTGAATAAGGCGCTCGAGAGAGCGCCATTAGCTGTGCAGATGCGTCCAAAGAAGATCGCCGAAGTGATCGGCCAGCCACACCTTCTCGGCCCGAGTGGGCAGATCACCGGAATAATGAAGTCCGGCAGGCTTCCTTCAATTGTGCTTTGGGGGCCGCCAGGCGTCGGCAAGACGACGGTCGCACGGATTCTCGCAAACGAGCTTGGCGATGCAATTCTCGAGTTGTCTGCTGTTTTCTCCGGCGTCGCCGAGTTGAGAAGAGCTTTTGACTGGTCTCGAAAAGTTCATCGCGCGGGCCAACGCGCAGTCCTCTTTGTTGATGAGATCCACCGGTTTAATCGCTTGCAGCAGGATGCGTTCTTGCCGGTCCTCGAAAATGGGGAAGCGACATTGATCGGCGCGACGACGGAGAACCCGTCCTTCGAGCTGAACGCCGCACTGTTGTCTCGCGTAGAGGTTCTGACACTCAATGCCTTGACGTCGGATGAACTTCTCGAACTGGCATACAGAGCTGCGACGAGGCTATCAACTTGCGTAAGCTTCGAAGAGGGCGCGGTTAAGCTTGTAGCTTCGTTTTCCGGCGGCGACGGACGGTATCTCCTTACCTTGATGGAAGATCTAGCGGGGCAGGGCGGACTCGTGACCGAAGAAGTAGCTCGCACGCGCTTAGCACGACGCCACGCCAGGCACGACAAGTCAGGAGACGCCCACTACGATCTCGCGAGTGCGTTGCAGAAGGCGATAAGGGGCTCGGATGTCGACGCCGCTCTTTACTGGGCCGCTCGAATGCTGAACGCTGGAGAAAGTCCAAGATTTCTGCTTCGTCGACTCGTCGTCGCCGCCACCGAAGACATTGGCAACGCCGACCCGGCGGCTCTACCGCTCGCAATTTCTGCCCGCGATGCATTCGAATTCCTCGGACGCCCTGACGGTGACATCGCAATTGGCCAACTGGTTGCATACCTTGCCGCAGCGCCAAAATCGAACCGGGCGCATCTCGCCTTCAAGAACGCGAAGGCTTTTGCGGCAGAGACTGAACATGCGCCGCCGCCACTGCATGCGGTAAATGCGCCGACGACGCTGATGAAGGCGAGTGGGCGCGCTCAGCAATACAAATTCGATCACGACTACAAGGACAGTTTTGCTGGTCAGAGCTTTTTCCCCGAAGAGCTAGGGCGCCGCGTGTTCTACGAACCTCTCGCTACTGATGGAGAAGCTGCCATTTGGGCCCGCATGAAGAAGTGGAATTGCTTACGGGCACGAGAAGAGGATGGAGCGGAAAGTTAGGTGAGCGGAGAATTCAAAATGGCAGCAGCGGTTGGCCTTGGCGGCGCCGTCGGTGCATTGATGCGCTATGCCGTAGGCCGAGCTTTCGCCGGCGCTGGTTTCGCCGCGCCGTTTGCGACACTATTCGTGAACATCGTTGGGTCGTTCATTATGGGATTGATTGTGGGCTGGATTCTTGTTCGCGGTGAAATATCGACCGAAATTCGCGCGTTGCTCTCCATTGGCATGCTCGGTTCGTTTACGACGTTTTCCACATATTCTGTCGATGCGCTAGTTCTTTCTCGCGACAAGGGCATACAGTGGGCTGTTGCCTACGCCGGCGGCTCGGTCATCTTGAGCATCGCTGCAGTTGCATTCGGTTATTGGCTCGCCGCCAGTTTTTTTCAGCGCGGCCCGTAGTAATGGAGTCGTCAGAGAAACGGCGTGTTGAATTACGGACCGTCGCGGAGCCGGATGACGGCATTCGACTGGACCGCTGGTTCAAGATTCACTTCCCTTCTCTTGGTCACGGTCCACTTGAGAAAATGCTTCGGAAGGGCCAGATACGCATTGGCGGAAGTCGGGCCAAAGCTAGCGATCGCGTCGTGACCGGACAGGAAATCCGGATCCCTCCGGACGTACCGAGAATAAAGCCGCATGGCGGGCAATCGGCGCCACGAAGCAGGGCGGCGAACAGGCCTTCGAGGATTGAGGCCGCGGCAATTATTGCGGGATGGACGATTTTTGAAGATGATTTCATCCTTGCGCTTAACAAGCCCTTTGGCCTGGCGGTTCAGGGCGGCACAGGAACGTCGCGCCATATCGATGGATACCTTGCGGCCCTGGAGCGAAACGGCGATAGGCCAAGGCTCGTTCACCGTCTTGATCGCGATACTGGCGGCTTGCTTTTATTGGCGAAAACGCGCGCGGCGGCCGCCTCTATTAGTCTGGAGTTGAAGCAGCGTCGCGTGGAGAAAACCTACTGGGCGCTTACCGCGCGTGGCCCGCGCCCGAGGGAAGGCCGGATCGATTTGCCACTCGCGAAGGGACCGATTAGCGGCCTCGACGAACAGATCGAGCGCGTCGCGCCCAATCCGAAGTCCGGCGCCAAAGTTGCGGTGACGGATTTTCAGACGATTGAACAGGCTGGGCAAGGGCCAGCGTTCTTGGCGCTCCGACCTGTGACAGGCCGCACGCATCAGCTTCGAGCGCATTGCGCGGCGATCGAAGCGCCAATTGTCGGCGATGGAAAGTACGGCGGCGCGATTGCAAGGCTTGATGGCGTTTCCCGAAAACTCCATTTGTTCTGCCGGTCGATGAGTTTTATTCATCCCGGCACTGGAAAAGAGCGCTTTCTTGCTGCCCCTTTGCACGGACATATGCTCGATACTTGGCGGTTTTTCGACTTTCCGACAGAGATAAAAGTCGATTGGCCGAGTCTGTCCTGATGCAGTGAAATGACGTGTAGATGGAATTGCCGAGCCATGAAAATGACCTACCCTGAAGCACTATCTGGTTCCCGATCCCGTCCCGGACGATTTTACGCATGTGCCGAGACATTGAAGGATGATGGGCTGTTCGTTGTCGCGTTGGATGCAAAGGTGGCCAAGACACCCGGTGGAGCCAAGCTCGGACACCGTTCGAGGGTCTTGGTAGATGCAATAGTCGAAGAGTGGGCGCAGCAGGGTGAGTCGATCGACATTGAAGCAATGTCTCTTACACGATTGCTCACGACGGCCATCGATCTGAATGGTGAGACGCATGCGTGGCGTTCCAGAATATTGAATTTTCTGAATACCGATACGCTTTGCTATCGAGCAGTGTCGCCCGGCGCTCTCGCCCACAGGCAAGCGGAAATTTGGGATCCGATCCTCACTTGGTTTGCGACCTATGCGGGGGCTGAGTTGGCGACCACAAGTAGCGTCATCGCGATTGATCAGGCCCGTGATGCATTGGTGGCAGTAGAGGAATTGCTTGCAGATGAGCTGCCTGAGGTTATCCTTGCACTGAGGATTATTTCTGAGGCGACCGGTTCGGCAGTTCTTGCTTTTGCGAGATGGCAATCAGCGTTTCCGCACCATGTGATCTTTGATGCGTCCATGGTTGAGGAGGAATTCCAGATCCAAAGGTGGGGAAGGGACGAAGAAGCGGAGTTGCGCTCCAGCCGAGTCCGCACTGAGTTTGACGCAGCGGGGCGCTTTCTTGATCTTGTAGCCGGATGTCCTCCAGCCAAAGCGAGCCAAAATTAAGGCCTCGTTGGCGATCGGTCGTTAGGCGCCAAACTTGTTTCGAAACCGCGCAAGCTCTTCGGCGGCAAGTAGGCCGTCTCCGTCGAGATCTGTTTCGTCAAACTGATGAAGAAAGCCCAGCGTAAATTGCTTTTCGTCAAGCAACGCGTCTTCTGATCCCGCAAAATCTTCGAAGCTAATGGGCGTTGCCGGATCATCAAGTTCGTCGACGAATGACCGCCATTCCGTATCGGACCCGCCGGACGTTTCCCTTCCGGTTTCCTCGCCGCCCGCCTGTTGAAGAAGGTCGATAAGGCGGGTGAATTCCTGCTTGGACAATAGACCATCACGATCAATGTCCCCAAGCGCAAAATCAAGCTTTGCCTCAGACAACGCTTCGGTTCTAGTCAGCAGTTCTTGGTCGAACGATTCTTTCAGCTGTGCTTCAATAGACTGGCCCGCTTCAGTTGGCAGCGATGGCCTCGAGCCATCAATGGCAACAGACCTCTCCGTTGTCTCCACAACTTCCCCATCAACTATGCGCTTTATTGTAAATTCCTGTCGGAGCGTATGACGTTTCGTCAGCTCATTAGCCAGGTTTTCGTTGGCAGGGTCTTCGTCGGGGGCCGTCTCGCCGGATTGTTGTGTGTCCGCCGTTTCGTCTTGCTGGGCGGCTACAGGGCCGAGAACGCCCAGCGCAGCTGCCGCGATCATCGCGGAAACGACGTATTTCGATGTCAGAATCATCTCGACCTCCTGAGCGGCAAGATATGGACCTCTTGGGATAGATATAGGGTACTTCGCGGCAATCCAAAGCCCGCAACAGGGCATCAATTAGACGGATTCATAACATATTGGACACTCGGCGATGAGGCGCAGCCGTCAATCGACCTAGCTCGCCAGAAATCTGCTAGACGAATGGCGGACCTTTGTGTGCCGGTCGAACGTCCTCTCAAATGCGTCGCGAAGTGCGTCGTCGAACTCGCTCATGGAGATCCTCAATCCGAGATCGGCCAGGCTGGTGACGCCGAGGTCAGGCGCTGAAATTCCGCATGGTACGATCCCGGCAAAATGGGCGAGATCAGGCTCGACGTTTATGGCCAGCCCATGAAAACTAATCCATTGGCGGATCCGGATGCCTATAGCGGCGATCTTGTCTTCCTGTGGTGCGCTCCCCGGTCTGGAGCGGTTGACCCACACGCCAACACGTCCCTCACGCATCTCGCCCCTGACGTTAAAGGAGGCGAGCGTTGTGATGATCCAGGTCTCTATATCCCTGACGAACATTCGAACGTCACGGTTTCGACGCCGGAGGTCGAGCATTGGATAAGCGACCCGCTGGCCAGGGCCGTGATATGTGTATTGGCCGCCCCGTTCGGACTTGTAGACGGGAAACCGGTTTGGGTCAGTCAGGTCATAGGGACGGGCGCTGACGCCGGCGGTGTAGATCGGGGGGTGTTCGACGAGCCAGATGCACTCTGTTGCCTCGCCTGCTGCGATTCGGGCAATCCGGCGATGCATTGCCTCGACGGCGTCCGGATAAGGCGTGAGGCCATCACTACGAACCCATTCGACAATGTCATCCATGCAAGGCATATACTCGCGTCTTGAGTTAGCGGTAGTGGCAAACCATTCAAACTCTGTGGATTTTACTCAAATAGGTTGAGAACCGTCGAGAGGTTTGCTAATCGCGCGTTCTTGGCTGTCCGAAAGGAAGCCGTCTTGCGGTCGTGGCGGAATTGGTAGACGCGCAGCGTTGAGGTCGCTGTGGGGCAACCCGTGGAAGTTCGAGTCTTCTCGACCGCACCAGTCCTTGCGAATTAATGAAATCCCCATTTTGGCAGAGCCTGGCGCTTATCCTCGGATTAAGGATGTGTCGGTAGGTTTCGTTTCTGAGGATCGACCGAACCGCGGGGAGGCTTCGATGGACTCTCTCGACTGGGAGACCATCTCACAGCGCCTGAAGACGACAGCGAACTCACGCCGTCGGCAGCTTATGACGCGACTGGCGATTGCGGCCCTTGGGGGGGTGATCCTGCTGCATTCGACAAATTGGCGGCTGACGGCAGGGTACATGCTTGCCGTTCTGGCGAGCCAACTGCTGGATGCGCGGCTTTGGCTGCCGGCCTTATTGGGCGGCGCGTCCGAGAGAAAGACGCTACGGCTTGCCTGCTTCAGCTCCTTTCAGGCGTCCCTCGTCTATTCTTCGATAGCGTTCATCCTTTGGTTCTACGGCGCCGATGCAGACAAGACGATCGCCGTCTTGTGGCTCGCTGGCGGTCTGCTTCACACGACGATGCACATGCATCACGAGCGGCGCACTTTCCTTTCATCAGTGATTCCGCATGCGGCATATATCTATCTCTTGCCGCTTCATTCCCTCGTGACAGGCGCGGAGTTGAGCCGCACCATGGCTTTGCTCTGGGTCCTAGCGGTTACAATGTATGTTGGTCACCTTGTCACGGTGCTGAAGGCGTCTCGGTCGATGACGGAGCGGTTGCTCGCATCCGAGCAAAGAGCGAAAGAAAAGCAAGCCATCGCCGAGCGTGCAAATCTCGCAAAATCTGAATTTCTTGCAAATATGAGTCACGAAATACGTACACCAATGAACGGTGTGCTTGGGATGGCGGAGCTTTTGAAAGAGACGGAGCTCGATGAAAGGCAGGCGACCTTCGCCAATACAATTTATTCTTCAGGCGCCGCCCTACTGACGATTATCAACGACATTCTCGACTTCTCGAAAATCGAATCCGGCAAGCTCGAGCTAGACCCCAGCCCGTTTAGTCTCGAAGCATCTATCGAGGATGTTGTCGCATTGCTGGCCGTCTCCGCCCGAGAAAAAGGTGTGGACTTGATGGTGAGAATGCGACCCTCCGTGCCGGACAACCTCGTTGCTGATGTCGGGCGGCTGCGTCAGGTGCTGACGAATCTCATCGGAAATGCGATCAAGTTCACCCATGAAGGACGTGTCCTGGTGGATGTTTCTGGAGAGGCTGTCGAAGAAGTCGCTTTGATCCGCATCGCCATTAGCGACACCGGGATTGGCATTCCCGCTGAGAAAATGTCGACGATCTTTGATGAATTCAGTCAGGCGGAGAGTTCAACGACTCGGAAATATGGCGGCACCGGGCTGGGACTTTCGATCAGTCGAAGTCTTGTCAGGGAAATGGGCGGCGATATTGCGGCTGAATCCCGGATTGGCGAGGGATCGACCTTCACCGTGAACTTGAGGCTGCCGATTTCGACTTCTCAAGCTCAACATAGCGAAGCGCAGATCGACCTTTCGAGCGTGCGCGTCGTAGTGGCCGCGAGCGATCCACTTTGCCGGACCATCATCGATGAGCAGTTGCATCGTGCCGGTGCCAGCCCTGTGCTTGCAGCATCCGCACGCGAAGCGCTTGAGGCGGTAAGCGCCATGGCCATGGAAGGCGCGCCCGCTCACGTCATCATTGTGGACGGTCAGCTGCCAGAAGTGGATGGATTTGACCTTGCGGCGAGTATTCAGGCGGATCGCGAGATCGGCCGAACACGCCTGATATTCCTTTCTTCGTTAGATCAGGATCATATGATTGGTCGATTGACCTCGATTGGCGGCATTAATGCGCTCACAAAGCCGGTTCGCCCCGAGGTTCTAAGGCAGGCCGTCGCCGCGGCCGCCGAGAGCTCACAGATCGCCGACCTGAGATCGGTTATCGACGGTAAACAGTCGCTGATTACTGAATCACATGATAATAAAAAATCAAAAAATATTCAGTATGTGGGTAAAGTATTGGTTGCTGAAGATAATGTTGTAAATCGAATGGTCATCGAAAACATGATTGACTCGGGCCGCTTTCAAATCGAATTTGCCGTAAACGGGCGAGAGGCCTTTGAGAAGGCCAAAAGAAATGCCTACGCGGTGATCTTTATGGATATGTCGATGCCGGTCATGGACGGCAGTGAGGCAACAAAGGCAATACGGTCATTCGAGACCTCGAAGCGCGCACCGCGGACGCCGATAATTGCAATCACGGCGCATGCCATGACCGGGGATCGGGAGCGGTTTCTTCTTGATGGCGTCGACGACTATCTGTCGAAACCCGTTCGAAAAGCGGAGATCGATGCGATCCTCGGCAAATGGACCTCATCGGACACTCGCGTCGAAGTGCGTACGGCGTAGCTTCCATCGTCTGTTTTCGCTCCCGTCTCGTGTCCGACAGCGCTCGCAGCGCATGGACAACGCCTCTCGACATTCTTAATACGCCTAGTCTGATCGGGGCATCCGAAAAGGTGCGCTCGCTTGCGGGCCGAAGGAGAACAGTCATGAAGCTGTCCCGCTTCTATATGCCGTTGCTGAAGGAATCCCCCGCCGACGCCCAGATTGCGTCTCACCGGCTGATGTTGCGGGCCGGCATGATCCGCCAGCAAGGGGCAGGAATTTATGCTTGGTTGCCTCTTGGTCTGCGCGTTCTGCGCAAGATTGAACGGATTGTCCGAGAGGAACAGGAACGAGCCGGCGCTGTCGAGCTCCTCATGCCGACTATTCAGCAAGCCGACTTATGGCGAGAAAGCGGCAGGTACGAAGCGTACGGCAAGGAAATGCTTCGAATACTGGACCGATCTGATCGTGAGATGCTGTACGGACCGACGAATGAAGAGATGGTCACGGAAATTTTTCGCGCCGGGGTCCGATCGTACAAAGAGCTTCCCCAACTTCTGTATCACATCCAATGGAAGTTTCGGGATGAGATTCGGCCTCGCTTCGGCGTGATGCGCGGGCGTGAGTTCCTCATGAAGGACTCCTACTCTTTCGACGTCGATGCTGACGCAGCGAGAAAGAGCTATCAGAAGATGTTCGTTGCTTATCTTCGCACATTTCGACGTCTTGGCCTGACGTCGGTCCCCATGCGGGCTGATACCGGACCAATTGGCGGCGACCTGAGCCACGAGTTTATAGTTCTAGCGGACACAGGCGAGAGCGGCGTGTTCTGCGACGCTCGTTTGCTTGATCTTGAAACCCCGGGCTCCGACGTCGACTTTGACGGTGATTTGGGTTCAATCATGGACCTGTATACGTCATTTTACGCGGCGACGGACGAGAAACATGACGAGGCTGAGTTTTTCTCACGCGTCGCCGAACCACACAGGATCGCCGCGCGAGGCATTGAGGTCGGTCATATCTTCTATTTTGGTGAGAAGTATTCCTCGCCCATGAAAGCATTTGTAACGAGAGCGGATGGTAAGGAATCCCCGGTCCATATGGGGTCATATGGCGTTGGCGTCTCGCGCTTGGTTGGCGCGATCATAGAAGCATTCCATGATGACGAAGGATGCAAATGGCCATTTTCGGCCGCGCCATTCCATGTCGGACTGATTAACTTGAAGGTCGGTGATGCCGCAACCGATCAAGAATGTCAGTCGCTTTACGCGCAGCTTAGTGAGGCAGGCGTCGAAGTTCTCTACGACGACACCGTCGCCCGGCCCGGCGAGAAATTTGCGCGCATGGACCTGATCGGCCTGCCATTGCAAGTAATTGTTGGTCCGCGTGGCCTCGCCAACGGGAAGGTTGAGGTGAAACGTCGGGCGAACAGCGAACGAGAGGAATTTGACGTTGCAGAAGTCGTCGCCCGCGTCGGCGCCGAAGTCGTCGAAGCATTGGTCAAATGACCCGGGTGGCTTTCGATAGATGGAAAACGCTGGGGTGTTGAAGCTGCCTAAAGATGCAGACATGTCTTCTGGAACTGGGCAATCAAGTCCTGGTCCATTCGCCGCGTTTGAATGGATCATCGCGCGGCGCTATCTTGCCGCGACCCGAACCGGTCACGGGGTTTCCCTGATTTCCATCATCGCATTCGCTGGCATTGCGTTGGCCGTCGCGACGCTGATTATCGTCATGTCAGTCATGCAGGGCTTTAGGGATAAACTGATTGACCAGCTTCTTGGGGTGAACGGTCACGCCTACGTTCAGGCTGGCGTGCCAATCGACAACTACGACGCCATCGCCGAAGCGCTCCTGGCAATTCCAGGGGTCATATCAGCGACTCCCCTGATTCAGGCGCCTGTTTACGCGACAGCAACTGCCGGTGAGGCGGGCATCTTTATTCGGGGCATGTCGCCCGGCGATGTTCGAGCAATTGAATATGTTGCCGGCGTTGATGCCGAAACAGGTCGCAGCCACGTTCTTGATGGATCATTCGAAACGTTCGGACGCGGTGAAAAGGGCGGCGATGAAATCGCCATCGGCAGCCGTATCGCTTTTTCTCTCGGTGTCCGAGCTGGCGATGCGATCACTCTCGTGTCCGGCCGCGGCGCTGAAACCGCCTTCGGACCAACGTTGCGCCGCAAAACATATCGAGTCGGAGCAATTTTTGAGGTCGGAAATTCAGAATATGATGGGTTCATCGCATTCATGCCGCTCGAGCAGGCGCGGCGTTTTTTCAACTATGGCGAGGCCGTCCAGCAAATTGAAATTCGCGTTGCGCAGCCGGAGGCTGTCGCGCGGCTCGTGCCTGCGCTGGCAGAGGCTGCGGCCGGTTATGATGTTATGACCTGGCAGCAACAGAATCGAAGTTATTTCAATGCCCTGCAGACAGAACGCGGCGTGATGCGGATAATCTTATTTCTCATCGTCGGCGTCGCGGCGCTTAACATAATTACCGGCCTCGTAATGCTGGTGAAAGACAAAACTGCGGATATCGCGGTTCTGCGGACGATGGGCGCTTCGCGAGGAGCTGTCATGCGCATTTTCTTTCTGTCGGGATCGATGATCGGCGTATTTGGTACGCTTGCCGGGGTGCTGCTCGGCGCTATGTTCGTGTGGAATATTGACGCGATCGAGACAGCGCTTTCGGCAATGTTCGGTACTGACCTTTTTCCTGCTGATATCTACTACTTTGCAAGCGTGCCGGCCGAAATGCGCGGGGACGAGGTTGCGCGAATTGTCCTCTGGTCACTATTCATGTCATTCGCGACAACAATTTATCCTTCGTGGCGCGCAGCGCGCCTCGATCCGGTCGAAGCGCTTCGATATGAATAGCGAAGCGCGTGACCTCGACGATGGAACGGTCCTGCGTCTTGAAGGCGTTGAACGGCGCTATGGCGACCTCGTCATCCTTGAGCCTTCCGACTTCGCAATCAAACCTGGCGAGATCGTCGCCCTCCTGGGACCTTCTGGTTCCGGCAAGTCATCTATTCTTCACATGGCGGGTTTGCTGGAGAGGCCGTCTGCTGGTGAAATTTACGTCAATGGCCAGCCTGCTTCAGGATTGAGCGAACGAGCCAGAACTGCTCTGCGTCGCACGTCGCTCGGGTTCGTATATCAGGCGCACCATCTGCTTCCTGAGTTTACGGCGCTTGGCAATGTCGCGCTGCCTCGTCTGATTGCGGGGGCAAGTGAGGCCGATGCAAGGAGGGAAGCAACCCGGTTGCTGAGCCTTGTCGGCCTCGATGGACGGCTTCACCATCAACCGGGGCAACTTTCCGGCGGCGAACAGCAACGGACGGCGATCGCAAGGGCGCTTGCAAACAGGCCGAAAGTGCTCTTTGCCGACGAGCCAACCGGCAATCTTGACCCCGCCACGTCTGAGCGCGTTTTCGATGCGCTGCTTGGACTTGTCCGTTCCGAGGGCCTTGCCGCTCTCGTTGCGACCCACGACCATTCACTCGCGGCAAAAATGGATCGTATCGTGATGATCCGGGAAAAGAAGATTACTGCCGCCTGACTTCGTGAATTTTCATTAAGTTGGCAGCCGAATGATCGCCCGCAGGCCGCCCCTTGGCGATTCGTGCAGGGTTACGTCGCCCCCGTGGCTCCGTGCCGCATCACGAACTATCGTAAGCCCTAATCCGACGCCTGGCGTCGACTGGCTGCGCGCCTGATCCAGTCTTTCAAAGGGCTTGAATGCCGTTTCCCTCACTTGCTCAGGGATGCCGGGTCCATCGTCGTCGACAATGATCTCCACATGCGGCTCATCGATCCGAAGCGTTACCCAAACGCTATTGGCGTACTTGACGGAATTGCCGATCAGGTTGTCCAACGCACGCCGCAAGCTAGTTCGCCGGCCTTCAATAACGACGCGTCTGGTATCAAGGGTTTGGACGCGCATTTCGTTGCCGGAGTTCGCTGCTGTCACCGCTTCGTCAATTAGTGCGGCCAGATCCACCTCAGCGGGAGCTTCCGTCGCCGCTGCGTCTGCAGCGAACTCTAGATAGGCTAATATCATCCGCTCCATCTCCGCGACATCGTTGCGCATCGCCTCAAGATCCGCTGCGGTCGGGCTCATTGCAAGCGATAGCTTCAAGCGTGTGAGTGGCGTACGCAGATCATGGCTGATGCCCGCGAGCATCGTCGTGCGCTGATCAATCTGGCGCTTGATCCGTTCCCGCATAGCAATAAATGCGCGACCGGCTCGCCGAACTTCAGTGGCGCCAGTTGGCCGAAATTCAATTGAGTCTCGACCGCGACCGAAGGCTTCAGCGGCCGCCGCGAGGCGCAGGATCGAGCGAACCTGATTGCGAAGGAAGATGATTGCAATAGATCCAAGCAATACGGACGTTCCTATAAGCCAGATGATAAAGACGGGGCCAGTCGTTGCGAAAACGCGATCACGGAGCACGAAAAAGACCAGCACGCCATCTTCGAGTTGAACCCGGACCTCCACGTAGCCTGGCCAGCTTTGCGTGTTCAGCCAATATGGGCGATTGATCCGATCCCGCAGTCGCCTTTCGAAGACGGCATTATACAGATTAAATGGCGACAGTTTGTTGTCGCGCGGCACAACGTCGCCTTCGACGAAGCGAATTGATATGTCCATTATTTCAAGAGTTGTTTCGAACAGCTGCAACCGTTCATTTTCGCTGGCCGCGTCTTCATACAAGAATGTCAGGTAGGCGATTTGCCCAGCGGTGGTTCGCGACAGGTTGGCAGTGACGCTGTCCCAGTGTCGTTCGAAGAACGCGTAGGTAACGACGGCCTGCATCAGAAAAATTGGCAGAATAACGATCAACGCAACGCGAGCATAGAGGCTCTTTGGAAGAATCGCCCGCAACATCGTCGCCACCAAATAGCTATTGATCCGTAATCAGCACGTAGCCGACGCCACGGATCGTTTGCAGATAAAGCGGCATCTTTGGATCAGGCTCAATTTTCTTTCTTAGCCGCGTCACCTGAACGTCAATAGAGCGCTCCATCCCGCTCGATGTGATTTCAACGAGATTCGATCTGGAAACAGGTTCGCCGGGTCGCTGACAAAGAGCGCGCAGCAGCGCCAATTCGCCGGACGTAAGTCGGACGAGGTCCCCATTGCGTCGCAGTTCGCCGCGGCCCGCGTCGAACATGCAATCGCCGAAAGTCAGCGATTGCCCGGCCGGAGCTGGTTGCCGGCTGCGCCTGAGCAGCGCGCCTGCACGCAAGAGAAGTTCTCTTGGTTCGAACGGCTTGGTCAGATAATCGTCCGCCCCGCACTCGAGGCCTTCAATCCGATCCTGTGGCAGCCCGCGCGCCGTCAGGAGCATAACGGGCACGCCGGACGCCATTCGCACGCGCTTCGTAAGGTCGAAGCCGGAGATGCCGGGCATCATGACGTCGAGGATGAGCAGGTCGAATTCCATCGATCCCAGGACCCGTCGGGCTTCCTCTCCGTTCGCGGCGACACTGGCTCGATATCCATTCTCCAGCAGATACCGCTGAAGCAACGTTCGCGTGCGCAGATCGTCATCGACGATTAGAACGTGCGGCGTTTCTTCCTGAAGAGCTTTGATCAAGACGCATGTCCTAGTGATTGCGGTTGAGCAGAGGCGTTGCCGCCGCAACATAGGCCGCACCGGTCCAAAGGGTAAGCGCGCCTGCAATCCACAGGATCAGTCGAGCGATGGGCAACCAGTCCACGCCAAGAGGTCCTGTCGGCGCCGCAGCGATGAGGCCGCCGCATGAAACAAGCTGAGCGGTCGTCTTCCACTTGGCCATCCGGGTCACCTGGAGGCTGTTGCCGCTTGCCGCCAGGGCCTCTCGCAAGCCGCTCACCAGAACTTCGCGCGACAGGATCGCGATCACCAACATCACGTCGACGCCGCTTATGACCCCGTTCCTGACAAGGAGAACGAGAGCGGCTAGCACCAACAGTTTGTCGGCAATCGGATCGAGCGCTGCGCCAAGTGCGCTGATTTCGCCACGAGATCGCGCAATTCGGCCGTCCGCAAAATCAGTTGCGGCCGCAAGACAGAACACGATGAGGGCCGCTGTCATGTTCCACGGAGCGTTCGCGACAAACAGTAATACGAATGGCGCCACGAGAAGGAATCTCAGGAGGGTTATCGCGTTCGCCAATTGTTCATCTCCCCGGGTCGCCCTATACGGCGGTTTCATATCGTCCCAACGGTGGTTACCGACGTTTAGCCTCCCGCAACAAGCCGCCACAACGCAGCATTCAATGGCGCGTTAGTCCCGGCGGCGCTGCGGCGCGGCGCAACGGGCGATCACGTTCCAACACTTCCGAAAGGAGATTTAAGCGAAAATTCGTCCCTTTCCGGGCTTTTACTCGCCTTAATGTCCCGGAAGCGGCGACAAGTGGCCTCGAGGGTTAGTGGAAGATCGAGGGACAACTGCCAATGCCGCGCGACCTTTTCGTTCGATGGGGCAGGGGAGTAGCGCAGTCGCTGGAAGGGCGGGCGCAGCAAAGGATGCAAAGTTGACCGGCGCGACGACGACAAAGGCGATGGGGAACGAGCCTGGCTCATTACGACAGCGCAGCGTCCGTGGCGGTGCGTGGTCGACAATCGGGTTCGGCGCGTCCAGCGCCCTGCGTCTTTGTTCCAATCTTATCCTTGTCAGGTTCATTGCGCCGGACGCATTCGGCCTCATGGCGGTCGCTTTGTCCCTCGTCATCTGGCTCGGCATGATGACCGACCTCGGGATCAATGCGAGCGTCATCCGCGAGAAGGAAGGCGAAACGCAAGACTTCATAAATGTCGCCTGGACGGTCCAGTTCATTCGCAACATCATAATTGCGGCCATTCTCTGCATTGCCGCCGCCGCATTGTTCCTGGCGCGCGACATTGACTGGCTGCCCGCGAACTCGGCGTATCGAGACGCTGCGATGCCGCCCTTGATCCTCTTCGTTTCGCTGTCGACCGTGATTGGGTCGCTGCAGACGTTGGGAGCCGCAATCTGCAACCGACACCTGGATTTCAAACGCCTCGTCCCTATCGAAATCGCCACGCAGATTGTCGGATCAGGCGTGACGGTCGCATTCGCCGTAGCAGGCGCCGGCGTCTGGTCGCTTGCCTACGGAATGATCGCGAATTCGGCGACAATGGCCGCCGCGACCTATCTCCTTGGCGGGCGTCCCAGTCGACTGAGCCTCGATCCGGTCCATCGACGCACCATCATCAACTATGGGAAGTGGATCCTCGTTTCTTCATTTCTGAGCTTCATTCTGCTCAAGGGCGATACGCTGATTTTCGGCGGGCTGGTCGACAAGGAACTGCTTGGCTTTTATGCCGTAGCCGGAACGTGGGTGATGGCTCTTCAGGGTTTCATCGGAATGATGATGAAGAGGCTGTTTTATCCGATCTTCGCGGAGATCCATCGAGAACGGCCGGAGGACATGAACAGGATTTACGCGAAGACCCGCGATCTTGTTGACCTCTGCATTTCCTTTGCATTCGTCGGCGCGGCGTTTGCAGGCAACTTCCTTGTGGGGCTCATTTATCCGGATAGTTACGCGAGCGTCGGAAAATACATCACGCTCATGTCGATCTCGATCCTGTACATGCCAACGGAGATCCTCCAGACGATCATTCTCTCCGCTGGCGAGAGCCGCAGGTATTCCGCGACCTTGCTCGGCCCGGCCATCGCCATTCTGGTGTTGACGCCGCTTGTCTATCGCCTGTTTGGCTTTGACGCCGCCGTGATCGCGGCTATGAGCGCGAAGATTTTTGCGCTGCCGGTCATCTGGAGCATGGTCAAGGGGCGAATTTCGCTATCGATCTGGCGGGAGGCCCGAATGCCATTGCTGGCGCTGGTTTCGGTCGCCGGTTTCGTGATGTTTTACTGATGGCGAATGTGGATGAACCTCCGTGCAAGAGTGAAGTAGCGCGCGACGTTGAAGGGTTAGCGGACGCCGCGCCGCAGGGACGTTGATAAGTGGACGGATCGCTTAAGGCGCTTGTTGTCGTGATTGTCGTGGTCGCCGGCGTCTTTTTCGCCGGCAGATCGGCAATGACGGAACTTGTCCCGGGTCGGCGATTCGACCGTTGGGCGATTATGGCCGTTCTGCTCGTGCCGATAAATTTCCTCGTCGCGAATTTCTGGCTTGCGACCGCTGCGGCGGTCGCCGTCGCCCTTGGCGTCGGATACGGCGAGCGGCGGAAGGCGATCCTTTTCATCATTTTGGCGTTCATGATGGCGGACGGAGCGTTGACCATTCCCGGCTTGGCGGGAATGAACAAGCTCGCCGACATGTCCGCGCTCATTGCCGCGATTTACCTGTTTGTCCTCCCGGCGACCTTTGAGCGACGAGACCGGATGGTAGGCGCGCCGTTTCGCGCTGCGGACTTGATGTTGCTGGGGTTCTTTCTCTTGACGAGCGCGCTCGCGTTTCGCGAAACGACGTTCACGAACGGCCTTCGCGTCATTATCCAATCGACGGCGATCCTTGCGCCAATATATATTGCCTTTAGCAGGATCGCAAAATCCACTGACGAATTGCTCGCCGCGACGTGCGCGGTCGCCTCGGTCATGATTGCGCTCGGGGCGGTCGCCATCTTCGAATATGCGTTGCAATGGCATTTCTACTCCATTCCAAGGGGCCGATGGGGCATCGGAACCGAGTTTGATTTCGGCATCCGGGCCGGGTCCCTGAGAAGTTTTGCGACCACGGGAACGCCAATCGCTTTTGGCGTCATGCTTGCCGCTGCCTTGCCGTTGACGCTCGGTCTGAGAAAACTCGTCAGGCGAAAGTCGATCATGAACCTTGGCGTTGCGGCGTTGGCGATCGGCTTGCTCGCGACGTTGTCGCGCACGTCGTGGATCGCCGGCGTCATTGGCGTCGCCGCTTACTATGCGGTGGGGCCCAAGGCGTTCGGCCGGCTTGTGCAGTTCGGGTTTGTCGGCGCGCTTGGCGGGCTCGTGCTGCTTGCGACGCCGTACGGCGACAGCCTGTGGGAGATCCTGCCCTGGATCGGCGGCGGGTCGACGGACACGTTCGATTACCGCACCCGGCTGTTTGAGATCAGTACGGGAGTCATTGCCCAGAACCCCTGGTTCGGCATCGCCGATCCGGCCAGCCATCCGGATATGCAGGTGCTTGTCCAGGGGCAGGGGATCGTCGATCTGGTCAACAGTTATCTCGCCATTGCGCTGAACTATGGCCTTGTCGGGCTTGGGTTGTTCGCCGTCGGGAACATCATGGTCGTCAATTCGGCGATGCGAGCCGCCAAGGCGGTTCGGTCCACAAACCCGACCGTCTCCGCGATTTGTCAGGCCTTTGTCGGCGCGCATGTGGCGCTGCTCTTCGGCATCGCCGGCACAAGCTGGTCGGTGGGGATGCTGGGAGAATTTACCTGGCTGACAATCGGGCTGACGGCTGCGTCGGCGAGGCTTGCGTTTGCGGTCGCAGAAAAAGAGGCCGAGGTCGAAGCGACGCCCGCAGACGACGCGCCGTCGTCGACGGACGCCGCCGATGTTCGTCCGACAGCGTCCGATACGCCCGGTAGGCCGGTCCCGAAGCACCTCAGGCAATACGTATCCTGACAATCTGATGCGTCGCGCCCCGCTGGATCGCCCTAGCGGCGGAAGACCAGCGACGCCGTCACCGGCACGACAGGCGTGATCGACGGCAATCCTGCAACTTCACGCAGGGCCTCGACGCCGGCGGCGAGATCGAACGCCGACGCCTCGACCAGCACCGGCCCGGCGGTCTCGACGGCGACGGCGCCGTCGTCGATCCGCGTCACGAACAGATTCGCATCGATACTGCCTTCGACGCCATGAAGGTCCACCCGCAACGTTGCGGTTGCTTCAACGCGCTCGCCGATATCAAGCGCGTCATATTGCGACAGGTCGATGTCGCTTGAAATCGTCGCCCGTGGGTAGGTCTCGGTTTCGAAGAGCAATGTGCGCATGCGTTCGTTGCGGATGTCGATGTTGGTCTCGACTCCGTCGAGCGCAATTATGACGGTCGCGGCCCCGTCGGCCTCGACATCGCCTTCAAGCGACGTGAACCGGTGCACTTCGGCGACCTCGCCCGCCTTGATGCTGACGAACGACACCCGCGATTGCGCTGGGTCGAGGGCCCATGCCTTGCTTGACGGCGCGGCATCGCTTGCTGGCGCGCTCTGGTCGCTTGGCGCTGATGCCGTCTCCGCCGGCGCCTCGGCGCACCCTGCGGCAAGCAAGGCCGCGCCGGCGACAACGGTTATTCTTCCACGAAATTTCCGCATGGATTTCCCCATGGCGTCCTCCTGACATTGATGGCGATGGGATCCCTGCGTTGATACGCGCCGCCGCGGTGCGGCGCCAGTGACCCCCCGTCGGCTCCCGCCGTCGACGGGGGTACGCGCGTCGGCTCCGCCTGGTTCCACATCGCGCGAGACAAGTGCGAGGCGCCTGCGCGCCGCGCCGAACCGCCGGAAACGGCATGTGGAAAACTGCGGCGCTTCTCCACAGCGCCACGGCGCCCCTTGCATCCTTGGCCAGAATGGCCCCTATATTGGGACATAGGCTTGTTGAGCCCCAATATGTTGTGTCCGGGCCGTTCGGTCGCCAGAGGCCGGCGGCGCGGGACATTTGGGCGCGACATGATACGACCCGGGTCAGCTGCGGCCGACGAATTGACCGGCCGCATGACGCACGCAAGCGACCGGACACATTATGACCGGCCACCAGACGACCGGCCACCAGACGACCGGCCACGAAACGACAGAAACGAGAGCAACCATGCCCGACGCCGCTTCCCCCGTGATCGCCGACCTGCCAGGCCTTCGCACGCCGTCCTTCGCCTACAAGCCGTTCCGTTATCCGTGGGCGCACGATTTCTGGAAACGCCAGCAGCAGGTGCACTGGATGCCCGAGGAAGTGCCTCTCGGCGAGGACTGCAAGGACTGGGCGAACAAGCTGAGCGACGCAGAGCGTAACCTCCTTACGCAGATTTTCCGGTTCTTCACCCAGTCCGACGTCGAGGTGAATGACAACTACATGGAGCGCTACGCGCGCGTCTTCAAGCCGACCGAAGTGAAGATGATGCTCTCGGCGTTCTCCAACATGGAGACCATCCATATTGCGGCTTATGCGCTCCTTCTCGAGACGATCGGCATGCCGGAGTCCGAGTTCGGCGCATTTCTCGAATACAAGGAAATGTCCGACAAGCACGACTATATGCAGCGCTTCGGCGTCGAGACGAACGAGGACATCGCGCGCACGCTCGCCATGTTCGGCGCCTTCACTGAGGGCCTTCAGCTGTTCGCGTCGTTCGCGATGCTGATGAACTTTCCGCGATTCAACAAGATGAAGGGCATGGGCCAGATCGTCACCTGGTCGATCCGTGACGAGAGCCTGCATTGCGAAGGCATGGTGAAGCTGTATCACGCCTTCGCCAAGGAGACGGGCGTCGTCACCAAGTCGGTCGCCGACGATATTGTCGACTGCTGCAAGACGGTCGTGGGCCTTGAGGACAAGTTCATCGATCTTGCGTTCGAGATGGGGCCGGTGGAAGGCATGACGCCGCAAGACATCAAGTCCTACATCCGCTACATCGCGGACTGGCGGCTCGGACAGCTTGACCTGCCGAAGGTCTATGGCGTCGAGAAGCACCCGCTGCCCTGGCTGACGGAGATCCTGAACGGGGTCGAGCACGCGAACTTTTTCGAGGCGCGGGCGACCGAGTATTCCAAGGGCGCCACGAAGGGCGAGTGGCACGGCGACGAAGGCGTCTGGGCCAACTTCGACAAATGGCGCGCGAACCGCGTCGCGGAGGGCGACGCGCGCGTGTAGACTGCGTTCCGCCATCCGTTTCTCCGTGCCAGCACTTTTGGCCCGACGGCGTTTCCGCCTCGGGGTTCTTTCAAGGTGAGAAGCGGCCCCGCCGCGGAGCGGCAAACCGAACAACCGCCCCCGACCGCGCGCATGCGCGGGTCGGATTCATGCATTTCGTCCCGCGCCCGCCATCCGTTTCTCCGTGTAAGCGCTATCGGCCCGACGGCGTTTCCGCCTCGGGTGTAGGGGCAGTAAGAGGGGGCGCGGGACGGCCGACCCTGCTTTGTATAGGTAACGTGGGACAGCTCGCGCCCCGCGCCCGGCGTTTTCTCGTAGGACAGCTCGCGCT
>WGLS01000003.1 GCA_016125455.1 Alphaproteobacteria bacterium | reverse complement strand
GCGTCGAGCGCTGTTTCAACAAGCTGAAAAACTCACGACGCGTCGCGACAAGGTATGATAAAACCGCCGATAGCTACACAGGCTTCCTGCACATCGCATCGATCCGTCTATGGATCAATCACTTTGTCAACAGGACCTAGGCTGAATATGAGCATTAGAGCATCCTCGCTCGCGCGGCTTCAATAAGTTGTGACCTTAGATCTTTCCGCCTACACCTTTGAACTTCTCAACAAATGCCGAAATACGTTGAAAAACGTCGCGTTTCTTCGTCAGGTATTGCGGGTTAAGTGGGCTCATTTTCGGCAGGATCGAGTTCAGCTCAGTGCCGTTCTCGCTGGCATATTCGCGTTTGATCGAAGTTGCGATGTAGCGCTTGGCAGCATCCAAGTTCAGTTTTTCAGCGGCAATGAGCTCTTCTACTTCACGGCGCTGTTCAGCTTGTGCGAATGCAAAAAAGGCTTCTATCACCCCAGCTTTGTCACCCAGTTCGTCAAGGTTAGTCTGATTTATGAAATCAACGATCAGGCTTTCTTTTGCACGGTTTCCGATACTCGCGCGGATGACGCGGCGAATTTCGCCAACGAGCTCAGACTTGCTTTTCGTTTTTTTGTTATGCTCGAAGATCAGCTCAAGGATGTAGTCGAGATTGATTTCCTGAGACTTCAGAAGATCGACCTCAAAGACGACATCGTCCCAATCGATCGTTGACTCGACTTGCTCGGTGCTCGCCTTTTCTCTGCGAAGCCAGTCACGGATATCGTTATAGGTCGAGCGGTAATCCTGAATTTTTCGGTCTGCGCGTATTTTGACCGTCTTCAGGTTTCCAACGTCTTCATCGCTCAGATGATGCTGTTCCTTTAAGGCTGTCAGAGCTTCGGCATCATTCGGGTCGATCTCCTGGAGCTCCCGTAGGCTGGCAAACTCATCGTAGTTCTGAAGGATATTCTCAACACGGGGTGCTGACACGTTAACTCGCTGGCACACTTCGTTTACTTCACAGTTGGCTGTATTTGAACGGGATACGCTATGAAAGTTCGAAATTCTCACCATCTTTTTGAGCAAAGCGTAGTGAAAAAATCGCATCCAGATTTAACTTGTCAGTTCCACCCTGACGCTATTTGACGATTTTCTTCATTGGGCGGACGAGTCCGACAACAAGACTTGTCAGCCATGGCGTCAAGTTCAATAGAACCACGGTTCTTGTTGCCTCCCGTCATCGTCTTTCTGTGGAGTTTGCGATGGTCCGGAGCTTTTCGCCCACCAATGTCCGTGACGTGTCGAACATTACGGTGGTGCTGATCGGTTATCTCCCGAAGTAACGCCACCACGCCGGCCACTTGACTTTGTGGGTCGTCCTCGTGGCGTTCCACACCTCACGCTGCTCGTCTTCAGTCAGCTGACAATCTCCCAGCCGAGCAAGCGCCGCCTCAACGATCCATGGATTGAGTTCCCATCGCGCTCGCGCCTCATCGGTGGGGCGTCTTTGAATGGCGATCCCCAGCAGCCCGATGATCGCATCAGCGCCGGTGGCGATGGACGACAGGACGATCTTTGAGGGATAAGGATCATTATCCGCCGGCGAAGGCCGCGCCGCTTCGATCGCGTCGAGCGAGTAGCGCGCCGCCGCGCTGTCGCCTGAGAGGGACTTCTGGGTCAATTGAAGCAGGAACGCCTCGGCGGCTGTGACACGGCGTTCGCGGCCATCTTCGCGGATCGTCACCATCTGGCCGAGGACGGTGTCATAAGGGATTTCGCGATGGCGCTCCTTCTGTCGTCCGCGGGGATTACCGGACTGGCCCTTGCGGAACCGAGTGCTTTTCGGCGGTCGCCCGTACCCGATTTGCGGCTCAGCCCGGCTCATTCGACCCGACCTTTCGGCCACCGGAGCGTATCTGGTGAATCCGTGAACAGAGCGATCGATTCAGCATCGCTCTTGCTGAACTTCCTGCGCCCTCTCCTGCTGAGGGCGGCTTGCGTCGCCCACGCATTAAGCTTCCACCTTTTCGGATGGGTGGGATCCGGATCAGCAATCCCAAGAATCCGCATGGCCTCATTGGCGTTATCAGCGCTATAGTGAACCTCGACCGATATGTTACGACGCGGCGGCCCGTTCTTTTTGGCCAGCGCCGCCTCGCGCTTTTCGATCATCTTCAAGACCTTTCGGATCGCGAGACCCTTTCCCGCGAACGCAGCCTTCAGGGTCTGCTGCTGCAGCGCCTCCTCGACCGTCAGCTCCCGTTCCTTTCCGCCAACAGTCCCAAAGAGGCGCTTGTCGAGCACGATCTCGAACGCGGAGACCGCAGGCCGACGCTGCTTGCGCGGGCGGCCTGCGGGGTTGCCGGACTGGCCGGGCTTGAACTGCGTGTCCTTGCTCATTCCGCGGCCTTCTCTCCACCATCCCGGTGGACCAGCTTTGGCTCTTTGCCCGTAAGGTCGCTCCAGCGCCGCATGGCCAGATCGACATAGACCGGATCGATATCAAGCCCGCAAAACCGCCGCCCCACCCGCTCGGCCGCGATCAGGCTCGTCCCGGAGCCAAGGAAGACATCGAGCACAAGATCGCCCTGCTTGGTCACGTCGCAATAGGCGTCGGCGACCATCGCCACCGGCTTTACCGTCGGGTGCAGCGCGAGGTCCTCGCGGCGGGATCCCTTCATCGAGTTGACGCTCGGATAGTCCCAAACATTGGTCCGATTGCGACCGTGCCTGCCAAGCTCCACAGCGTTGGTATGTGGCGCGCCGCCAACGCGATAAACGAACACCATCTCGTGTTTGGAGCGATACAGCGAGCCCATGCCCGCATTGCTCTTGTTCCATACACAGATGTTTAGCAGTTCATCGTAGACATCTGTGACCGAAGCGATCACGTCGTCCATGTGCCGCCAGTCCATGCAAATCAAGTGCACGGCGCCGCCACGAGATACCTTCGCGCAGGCGCTAAGGGTATCATTGAGGAAGCTGCGGAACTCAGCGTCGCTCATTTCGCCCGAGGCCATCGCGAACTCAGCGTGACGGCCCTTGGCGTTGGCGTGACCGTTTATCTTCACGTTATAAGGTGGATCGAGGAAAGCGCAGTCGACGGCTTCGCCTTCGCCGACCAGGCGTTTAAGCAAAGCGACATCGCGACCGTCGCCGCAAGCCAAACGGTGTTCACCGAGTTGCCAGATGTCGCCAGGCTGAACGCGGGGAACCTCCGGCGCCGCCGGGATCACCTCGTCATCGGGATCCTGGCTCTCCGCAAGCGCCACGTCGATCTCGCCGGGGCTAAACCCGGTTAGGCCCAGGTCGATATCGATCTCGGGCAGTGAGAGTTCTGCAAGCTCCAGCTTTAGGATCTCAGTGTCCCAACCAGCGTTCAAGGCGATCTTGTTGTCGGCAAGCCGCAGCGCTCGCTTCTGCGGGTCGCTGAGACCGTCAAGCGTAATGACCGGAACCGTCTCCAGCCCCATCTCCTTCGCTGCGCGCAGTCGCCCGTGCCCGGCAATTATGTTGCCATGAGGGTCGGCAAGGATCGGGTTCGTGAACCCAAACGCGCGGATCGATCGAACAATCTGCGTTATCTGCCTTTTTGGGTGCGTGCGCGCATTGCGCGGATCAGGAACAAGCTCGTCAGGGGCCTTGTAGACCACTTCGAGCGCGCGATCGGCATTCGGAGACCTCGCCAGCGAATCGGTATTCATAAAGAGAATATAACATGAACACGCTTTGTTCCGAAGCCTACCTACGCAAATTATCCAAAGACAGTTTCCAGTCGCGCTTTCCACTGGAATTCAGCGTGTTGTCGAGCATAGGTGTCTTCACCGCCCGGCGAGCCGGGCTTGTCCCGGTAGCGGCGGCCATTTCGGCGGCCGCGCAACCGGGAGACAGACATGACCAGCATTGCGACAACCAAGAGGCCCGCAAGTAAGCTCGACACGCTGGAGAAACTGCTGAAGCGCGAGCACGGCGCCAGCATCGCAGAGATGGCGAAGGCCACCGGATGGCGGCAGCACTCGGTGCGCGGAGCAATAGCGGGCGCGATGAAGAAGCGCGGGCATAGGATCGCCTCCGACAAGGTTGATGGCTGTCGACGCTACCGTATCGAGGAAGCCGGGGCGTGAGCGGCGAATTGGAAAGCCTGGTCGCGAGGATTGAAAGCCTTGATCTCAACGGATTGCGGGAGCTCTGGGGCGCGCGCTTCGGCGCGCCTCCCCCCTTGAGATCCGAGCCGATCATGCGGCAGCTGCTCGCGTGGCGGGTTCAGGCGCATGCTCTAGGCGGTCTTGATCTGGACGCCCGCAAGGCGATCGCCCGCAGAGGGCCGGTCCAGGCCGAGGGCAAACACCTCGGCCTCGGCGCAAGACTCACGCGCGTCTGGAAGGGGCGCGAGGTCACGGTCGTCGTCGAAGAAGACGGCTTCCGCTGTAATGACCAGCTGTTCCCAAGCTTGTCGGCTGCTGCGACGGCCATCGCCGGGACACGATGGAACGGGCCGCGGTTCTTCGGCCTGCGAGACCGCTGATATGCCGAGTTCGCCAAGGCGCTGCGCGATCTACACCCGCAAGTCCTCCGAGGAAGGTCTCGACCAGTCGTTCAACAGTCTCGATGCGCAGCGCGAGGCGTGCGAGGCCTTCGTAATGAGTCAGGCCAGCGAAGGCTGGACGGCGCTGCGAGGTCAGTACGCAGATGGTGGGTATTCTGGGGGGAATATGAACAGACCGGGATTGCAGGCGCTTCTCGCAGACATCGAAGCTGGGCGCATCGATATCGTGGTCGTTTACAAAATCGACCGCCTAACCCGTAGCCTCGCCGACTTCGCACGTATTGTTGAGATCTTCGAGAAGCATGACTGCAGCTTCGTCTCGGTCACACAGTCGTTCAACACAACCGGGTCCATGGGCAAGCTCATGCTCAATGTGCTGCTCTCGTTCGCCCAGTTCGAGCGTGAAGTCACCGGCGAGCGCATTCGCGATAAGATAGCCGCCTCCAAGGCCAAAGGCATGTGGATGGGCGGCAACTTGCCGTTGGGGTACGACCGACCAAAGCCCGGAACACGGGCGCTCGTCGTCAACGCCGATGAGGCGGTGAAGGTGCGCCACATCTTTACGCGCTATCTTGAGCTTGGCTCGGTTCATATCCTGCAGCGCGACTTGCAGGAGCGGGGCGTTCTTTCGAAGCGCCATGTCACCGCCAAGGGTCGGACCATTGGCGGTCTGCCCTTCAGCCGCGGGGCGCTGTTCCACCTTCTGCGCAACCGCGTATATCTCGGCCAGATCACTCACAAAGGTGAGGTGCACGACGGTCAGCATGACGCCGTCATTGACGTCGACCTATTTACCCAGGTTCAGGAAAGGCTCGATGCGCAGGTACGACGGCGCGGGGACAAAGCGGACCGCCGCAACGCCAAAGCGCCCCTCGCCGGCAAGTTGTTCGATGCGGCCGACGAGCCAATGTGCCCAACCACCGCGCGCGGCAAGTCGGGACACGCCTATCGCTACTATGTCTCCGCATCGCTCCAGCAGGGAGCCCGCCCCGCCGACCACGATCGCGTCCAACGCTTGTCGGCCCTTGAGATCGAACGGGTTGTTGGCGAAGCGGCTGGGCGCTGGGCGCCGAGGATCGGCGACCCATTCGCCATTGTCGATAAAGTGCGCATCGTCGAGAACTGCGTGCAAGTGGCCTTGCCTGCAGCGCGCGCTTCCAGCATCGCCGCCAATCTTGCCGTCGGTGAGACGATCCTCGATCGCTGCGCCGACGCGATCACTATTCTCTTGCCGATCCGATTTGCCTCGCGCGGCGGCAGTCGAAAGATCGTCCCGGCAATTTCACGGCCGCCGCAGCCTGATCCTGTTTTGATAGCCGCCCTCAGAAAAGCCCATGCGATGCTGCGAACCGAGCGTGGAATGCCGCTCATGGATACCGCCCCTGGTTCTCCTCATGATCGCAAAATCCTGCGCCTCGCCTTCCTTGCGCCTGACATCCAGCGCGCCGTCCTCGACGGCCGTCAGCCACTTCACCTTAACCTCGAGACGCTCAAGAGATTCGACATCCCCCTGGCATGGTCGAAGCAGCGCCAGGCGCTTGGGTTTGAAGGGGCAGGCGCTCCCTGTTCTGACGATTAATTGCCCTGATATCGGCATCTAAACTCCCTGTTCAGGGCAAATAATCTCCCTGTTCCGCCAAAGAACAGGACGAACCGTGTTTAGAAGCGTAAACCACTGAAACCACTGCGTTTTCCGAGCGCGCGAGGTGTCGGAATAACCCGAAATCGCCTGTTCTTGGGCCTCAAAAGCGAAAAATTCCCTGTTCTTTCCTGTTAATCAGGCAAACCGAACCGATGCTCGAGGCTGCAGAGACGACGCGCGCAAACGCCGCCTGAAACGCGCCAAGAGATAGATAGAACGATGCGTCTGCTACAGATTGGCCTGCAAATTCCCGCCTATTATCAGCGGCTTCCAAAGCGCCCTGTTGCTAGAGAGCATTTCTAAGGGTGCGTGGCGGAGAGAGAGGGATTCGAACCCTCGGAACGCTTGCACGCTCAACGGTTTTCGAGACCGCCCCGATCGACCACTCCGGCACCTCTCCGAGCCGCGGACGCATAGCCCTGCGCGCGGTTGGTTTCAACCCGTGCAGTTTCAGGCCGTATCGACGTCGATCAAGGCTTGACGCCGCCGGCTCCGCAGCGTAATCGCGCCAATCGAATTCAGCCTTCAGAAGCTGATCGGAAAAAGCGTTCACGCGGCCTTGCAGGCGATACACTGCCCGCAACGAGGCCAAACAGGAGACGGAGCCATGTACGCAGTCGTCAAGACTGGCGGTAAGCAGTATCGCGTCGCGAAGGACGACGTGATCACGATCGAGAAACTGGAAAGCGAAGCCGGCTCGATCGTCACCCTCGATAATGTTCTCATGCTTGCGGACGGTGACGACGTGACCATCGGCGCACCGTTCGTGGATGGCGCGGCAATCGCCGGCGAAATCGTCGAGCACAAGCGCGCAAAGAAAATCATCATTTTCAAAAAGCGGCGGCGGCAGAACTATCGTCGGACGAAGGGCCATCGCCAGCACCAGACGGTGCTCCGGATCACCGAAATATTGACCGGCGGGGCCAAACCATCGGCGAAAGCGACGGCCAAGCCGGCAGCAGTGCAAAAGGAACCGTTGGCCCCCTCCAGCGCCATGGGCGGCGACGATCTTAAACTGCTTTCAGGCGTCGGGCCTGCACTCGAGAAGAAGCTGCATGCCGCAGGCGTCACCACTTTCGCCCAGATTGCGGCGTGGGGCCCCGCGGACATTGAAAGATTCGACGAGGAATTGTCGTTCAAAGGACGTATTGAACGTGAAGGCTGGGTCGAGCAGGCCAAAGCCATCATTGCGGAAGGCCAGGAGTGAGAGATGGCGCATAAGAAGGCAGGGGGCTCATCCCGAAACGGTCGCGATTCCGCTGGTCGGCGTCTCGGCGTCAAGAAATTCGGCGGCGAAGCGGTCGTCCCCGGCAATATTATTGTTCGCCAACGTGGCACGAAGTTCCATCCGGGCGAAAACGTTGGCATAGGCCGCGACCACACGCTCTTTTCGCTAGTGGGCGGCGAAGTCAGGTACGATACCAAGTCAAACGGTCGGATATACGCCAACGTAGAGCCGACCAAGGCGGACGCCTAGGTCACGCGCATGATGCGCGTTCGGGTGGCGCGGTCTTCGATCAGCCCCGAGGTGCAAACGCCAAAGCGGCTCCGTGGGAGCCGCTTTTTCTGTTGAGCAACGGTCCAGCGGCGATCAGCTGAGCCCGATACGCCCAAGGTTAAGGAACTTCGCCCGGCGACGGGACTTGACGGTTTCAGCATCGAGGCCGTCAAACTCCGCAAGAGCGCTTTCAATAGCGTCACCAAGACGTTCCGTCGCGAGTGTCGGATCACGATGCGCGCCGCCAAGAGGTTCCGGCACAACGGTATCGATGACGCCAAGGGCAAGAAGGTCCTCGGCGGAAATCTTCATAGCCTCAGCAGCGTCGGGGGACTTGTTCTCCCCGCGTCCAGCGGCGTCTTTCCAGAGAATGGACGCGCAACCTTCCGGCGAAATAACGGAGTAAACCGCGTGTTCGAACATGATAACGGCGTTCGCCGCGGCAAGTGCGACAGCGCCACCTGAGCCGCCTTCCCCAACAACGCAAGCGATAACCGGCGTCCCGAGGCCAAGCGTTTTTTCCGTGCAACTGGCAATCGCTTCCGCTTGCCCGCGCTCTTCTGCACCGCGCCCAGGATAAGCGCCTGGCGTGTCGACCAGCGTAATCACCGGCAATTCAAAGCGTTCGGCTAGGTCCATCAGCCTGATCGCCTTCCGGTAGCCTTCCGGAGAGGCCATGCCGAAATTATGGGCGACCCTACCGGCCGTATCCGCCCCCTTCTCGTGCCCCATGATAATGACGGATCGTCCACGAAACCGAGCTGGTCCGCCAACAATCGCCTGATCCTCGCCGAAAGCCCGGTCGCCTGCGAGCGGGGCGAAATCATCGACAAGGCGGGAAACGTAGTCCGAGAATTTAGGCCGGGCCGCGTGGCGCGCGACCTGAACCTTCTGCCAGCGCGTCAGCTTCGAGTAGGTATCCCCGAGAAGGTCATCGACTTTCGACTGAAGCCGCTCGATCTCGTCATCGACGCTGACGCCCGCCTCGCCGACGCTTTGCCGGAGTTCCTGGATCTTGCCCTCCAGGTCGGCGATCGATTTCTCGAAGTCGAGATACGTTCTCATAACGCTCCTCGCAGCGACGCGTCCGGCCCGCCGGGCGGAACCCAGCCACAACCGACCATATGGAGAAATAGGTGCAGCGCGACCCTAGTGCAAGGCGCGAAATTGCTTAACCCCTTGGCAATCAGGGGTTTTGTGGCTTCAGGCTTGGCGCGAAACCGCCATCTTCATCATGTGCTGAGGCGGTGACGGCGACCGCTTCACTATCCGGGAATGTCGCCTTCCAGGCGGTCTCGAATTCGTGGCGCCGCCGCACGTCGTCAAGCCCGGCAGCCGTCAGCGCCGCTGCGGCAACGCGGTCCGCCACAGGATCGCCAAGAAAGGCAGGGCTTGTCAGCGCAATTGCCGAAAGCGCAAGCTGGCCGCGCGCATTGCTTGAAGCCGCTCCAAACCCTGCTGCGATGATCGCCCCGAGGCGTTCGCGATCGATCTCGTCAGCCGCGCTGAACCGCGCGCGAGGCGGATCAATCTGGACATTCGCCGCCGCCGCGACGATCCGCGCTTGCCGTCCGTCGAGCACGCCGAGGAGATTCACGAGGTCAATGAACTCAAGCGCCTGTTTCTCGTTGACGGTATTGAGCCCCTGGCCGAGCATGCCCTGCAGCCACCGCGCCGCCGCCTCAGGCCGACCATTCGCCATGGAAACGATGGCGAACGCCGCCGCCTCATCCGGCGCGACAATGACGCCTTCAAGCGCCGACACGTCTTCGGCATAGACTAGGGCGGCCGCATAGGCTCGCGGAAAGCTCGGCGCGATCCGTACGGCTTCAGCGATTAGCGTTGCCCGGTCACGCAAGAACTCCGGGCTGGTCATCTTAGCTATCCGCTGAAAGCGCGCCGCATCAATGAGAATATCGTCGTCAGCCAACGTCATGTCCGACGCCGCATCGACGCCGGCAAAGAGCGCCTTTAGCGTCGGGGCGCGAGCGGCGCCAATCGCCGCCGCATGGGTCGCCGCAACAAGGCGGGTCCTGGCGTCGGTCTCTTCGTTGCGAGCAATTGAAAGAAGCACGCCCCCATCGGCCGATCCCTCATAGCCAGCCGCGGTGGCGCCGCTTAGTCGGCGCAGAAGCGCAAGCTGAAGCGCCGTCTTAGGCGCCACGGGTTTCTTCAGTGGCGCCGGGATCGATGCCGCGGTGAGCAATGCGTCGTCGGCGTCGCTCAGCGAGCCCTGTTCCCGCAATACCCCGAGCGTCAAATCGGCGCTGTCAAACTGGTCTTCCGAGGCGTAGCAGAGCACTCGCAGCTTGACCCAGAAAAGCGCATCCCGCCCCGCGTTGACCCGGTCTTCGCGACTGCACGCGCCGCTGAGGTCAGCATCGAGGAGGTCCGCGACAGCCAGCGCCTGGTTCACCCATTGGTCGTCTTGCGCGGCAGACGACAGGCTGGCGATCGTTCGCGCATCGTCGTACCGGCCAACGCGCGCGAGCGCGAGAAGCTTCCTCCCGCCAAGCGAGGCCGGCGCGCCCTGTGGCCCCGGCGCTGTCGTTAACAGCAACCGCTGTAGCAGCCGGCCCATCGCCGGGCTGGCCGGCCGGGATGGCGTAAGTACGAGCAGTCGTTCGAGTTCAGCCGCGGATGCGCCCGCCCATAAATCCGATCCGAAACCGCCCGCGTCAGCGCCGAGAATGCCGGTCGAAAAAGCGTCCCGCGCAATGCTGGTTTCCTCGACCGCGACCGGCGCGACGCCTTGCGCATGAGCGCCCGTCGACAGCGTCAGCACGCCTGCAATCAACGCCCCGGCGATAGCGCCAGCATTCTTATTCGCGGACATTCTCCGCCTCCTGCACCACGGTCGACGTCTCCGGTTCTATCGAAGCGCCATAGAAGTAAAGGCCAACGACAACCGCAATCGCGATTGCGACCAAGGCGACAAACATCTTCATTCAGACAGCCCCTCGAACGCTGGAAGCCTAGCTTCCGCTTGTCCATAAAGTCTTTCATCGATCGACAAAAGGAAACCTCGATGGCGGAATAGTGGCGTGACGGTCGATGTTTGCTTACATCGTGCCATATGGGGAGCATGGGACTGGAATCTAACGAACTTTCAAGGAAGGGCCAACCGCGGCGACGGTCGGTCGTGCTCGTTGGCATGATGGGCGTTGGCAAGACGACGGTCGGCAAGCGACTGGCGCCTCGACTCGGCCTGCCTTTTTTTGACGCGGACGAAGAAATCGAGCGGGCTGCCGGCATGTCGGTTGCCGATCTATTCGCTCGATACGGCGAGGAACATTTCCGGCGTGGCGAGACCCAGGTTATCGAACGCCTGCTATCCGGTGACCCAATCGTCCTAGCCACAGGCGGCGGCGCAATGACGATCAAATCGACGCGACAGGTGATCAAGGAACGGTCCTTGTCTGTGTGGTTGCGCGCTGACATCGATGTGATTGTGGAGCGCGCCACCCGACGCGATACGCGCCCGCTTCTGAGGGACGGCGACCCAAGGGCGACGATTGATCGCCTCATGCAACTCCGCGCCCCTTGGTACGCCGAGGCGGATTTGACCGTCGACAGCGCTAAGGGGCCGCAGTCGCGAACCGTCGATTGCGTTCTGGCGGCGGTGCAAGAGCGTCTGAACATGGAAATGGATGCATGACGGACGTGAGCTTGCGCGTCGATCTACCGGCACCAACGACGGATCGCAGCTATGAAATTGTGGTCGGCGCCGGCTTGATCGGTCGCGCAGGCGAACTCATCCGTCCGCTGCAGGCCCGTCCGTTTCTTGTTGTCGTCACGGACGAGAATGTCGCGCGGCTGCATGGCGACTCTCTTGGGCGCGCGCTCGCCAGGGCGGACATACGGTACGAATTCATCGTTCTGCCGCCGGGCGAGGCGACGAAATCGGCAGCGTCCCTCACCGGCTTGATGTCCAGAATGCTGGCGCTCGGTGTTGAGCGCACCGACGTGATCGTCGCCTTCGGCGGCGGCGTTATCGGCGACGTTGCGGGTCTCGCTGCAGCGCTGGTTCGCCGCGGCTGTCGGTTCGTTCAAATTCCAACGACGCTTCTGGCGCAGGTCGATTCTTCCGTTGGCGGAAAGACAGCGATAAATGCGCCGGAAGGCAAGAATCTGATCGGCGCCTTTCACCAGCCGAGTCTTGTCATCGCTGACGTAGAGGCCCTCGCGACGCTGCCAAGGCGGGAATTGCTCGCCGGTTACGCTGAGGTGGTGAAATACGCAGCCCTTGGCGACGCCGGGTTCTTTGACTGGCTCGATGAACGCGCTGGCAAGCTGATGTCAGGCGACAGGCAAATGCTCGCCCGCGCGGTTGAAATCTGCGTCGCCGCAAAAGCCGCCATCGTCGCACGGGACGAAACCGAAAAAAGCGAGCGCCGGCTGTTAAACCTTGGCCACACTTTCGGGCATGCCCTGGAGGCCGTGTACGGCTTTTCCGACGCGCTCCTCCATGGCGAAGCCGTTGCCGTGGGCATGGCGCTGGCGTTCGACTATTCCGTGCGGCGCGGGCTCGCGCCGGAACCCGACGCCGCGTCGCTCAAGGCGCATCTGGCATCGGTAGGCTTGCCAACGTCTTTTGGCGACCTTCCGCCGACAAATGCTGATCGCTCGCCGGAACGACTTGTCGCGTTGATGCGTCAGGACAAAAAAATGGCAGGCGGCAAGCTAGCCCTCGTGTTAGCTGCAGGCATTGGCAAGGCGTTCGTCGAGCCCGACGCCGATCTCGACGACGTTCGCGCTTTCCTGGCGCAGGCGGGCGCCCCATGATCCCGCGCCCGACTGACCCAACGGCAAAATACGCAAAGCTGACATGACCGACCTTCCCTCGACCTGGCTCATTGCTGGCGTCATCCTTATCCTTCTGACGATGTCCGCCTTCTTTTCCGGTTCGGAAACGGCGCTGACGGCGACATCGCGCGCACGGATGCACAAGCTCGAATCCGACGGCGACAAGCGCGCAAGGAGGGTCAATGCGTTGATCCGCGATCGCGAGCGCATGCTTGGCGCGATCCTCCTTGGCAACAACCTTGTCAATAACTCCGCTGCGGTGCTGTCCGGCGCATTGCTTGGCTCGATATTCGGCGAGGCCGGTCTTGTGTATGCAACGGTCATGATGACGGCATTGATCGTCGTCTTCTCCGAGGTGATGCCGAAAACAATCGCGATCGCGAGGCCGGATGCGTTCGCGATGGCCGTCGCGCCGCTGATGCGCTGGGTGGTGCTGCTCTTTGCGCCTGTGACGCGGATTGTACAATTTGTTGTGAGGACGACGCTCAAGGGGTTCGGCGTCGACACCAAAGAAGGCGACTCACCGTTCTCCGCCGCGGACGAATTGCGCGGGGCGGTTGATTTACACCATGTCGAGGGCGGCCTCGAACGAGAAGTCCGGGACCTCTTCCGCGGCGCGCTCGATCTCGATGACATTCGCGTCGAGGAGATCATGATACACCGCAAGTCGATCGAGATGCTCGACCTGCACCGCCCGACACGGGAACTGATTACGACTGCGCTCAAGAGCCCGCATACCAGGCTGCCGCTCTATCGCGACAGCCCGGACGATATCGTCGGCGTATTGCACGCGAAGGATCTGTTGAGGGCGATCTGGGACGCGGACCGGAACGTTGACCAGATCGATCTCGCTGCAATAGCGCGGTCCCCCTACTTCGTGCCCGAGACGACGACGCTGCAGGAGCAACTCGACGCCTTCAAAGTGAAGCAGGAACACTTTGCACTGGTCGTCGATGAGTATGGCTCGATCCGTGGCCTCGTGACGCTTGAAGACATTCTCGAAGAGATTGTCGGCGAAATTGAAGACGAGTATGACAGCCCAGTGCAGGGTGTCCGTCCGCAAGCGGACGGGTCAATAAATGTTGACGGGGACGTCACTATTCGGGATCTGAACCGCGCCCTCGACTGGAGCTTGCCCGACGATGAAGCCGTAACGATCGCAGGCCTTGTCATTCACGAAGGGCAGTGCATCCCTGAAGTCGGACAGACGTTCGCTTTTCATGGCTTTCGCTTCAAGATCCTTCGGCGACGTCGCAACCAGATCACTGCGGTGAAAATTACGCCGCTCAGGATGCAGGGAACAGGCGGGATGGCGACAGAGGTTCCCCCGCCGTCCGCCGAAGGAACGCCGGGATGAGCAACGCATCGGCGACCGCCATCGTCAACGGCGCGAAGCCACGAGGGCGAAACGCCCTCGCGTTCATTTTCATCACTGTCCTGATCAACATGACCGGCTTTGGCGTGATCGTGCCTGTAATGCCTGACCTTATCATGGACGTCACCGGCAAGGACCTTGCCTATGCGGCGCGATGGGGCGGGATCATGTCGGCGGTGTACGCCATCATGCAATTCGTGATGGGGCCTGTGCTTGGCGCCTTGTCGGACAGATTTGGCAGACGGCCGGTCATCCTAGGCTCGCTTGTGGCCTATTCCCTCGACTTCCTCTTGCTCGCTGCGGCGCCGTCGCTCGCGGTGTTGCTGGCCGCCCGTATCATGAGCGGCGCGTTTGCCGCGACTTTCACGACGGCGAACGCCTACATCGCCGACATCTCTCCGCCGGAGAAGCGCGCCGCGAATTTCGGCCTGATGGGCGCGGCATTCGGGCTTGGCTTCATTATCGGCCCAATGGTCGGCGGACTAGTTGGCGAAGCCTATGGCGTTCGAGCGCCGTTCTACTTTGTCGCCGGACTTGGCCTGATAAACTTCATCTACGGATCAATATTCCTGCCCGAGACGCTCAGCCGCAGCAATCGACGCGCATTCGACTGGCGACGGGCAAACATGTTCGGCAGCTTCATTCAGTTCAGAAAGTATCCGGAAATTCTGCCGATTGCCCTGTCCGTTTTCCTGTTCCAGATTGGTCACTGGAGCTTTCCGTCAGTATGGGCATACTATTCCGGCGAAAAATTCGATTGGTCGCCGCGCGAGATTGCGTACTCCCTGACCGCCGTCGGACTCGCTGCCGCGATTGTCCAGGGCGGCTTGACGCGCGTCATTACGCCACGACTCGGCGAGCGCGGCACTGCATTCATGAGCCTGTCCGTCGCAACACTCGTGTACGGACTTTATGGCGCCATTCAGGAAGGGTGGATGGTCTATATGCTGATACCCGTGGGCGCCTTTGCGGGACTTACCCTCCCGTCGCTCCAGGGGATCATGTCTCGGACAGTGCCGCCGGACGCCCAGGGCGAGTTGCAGGGCGCGATCGCCGGCATCGCCGGCTTGTCGATGATCATCGGACCTTATGCAATGACCCAGGTCTTCGCAGCATTCGTCGCGCCGGGCACCCCGGTCGGAATCGGTCCGTTCGCCATCGCGCCAAACGGCGCGCCGTTCTACATGCCCGGCGCGCCGTTCTTCCTGGCGTCGCTTCTCGCCGCATCAGCTCTGGTGACGCTCTGGTACGCGGTAAGGGCGAATCCGCCAACGCCGAAACAGGCCCCGGCCGATCATGAAGGCTTATCGAGATCCGCTGAGCCGGAGCCCTTTGGCAACCTCAAGCAGTAAGGCCGCGGACATCCCGAACAGCAGAAGGCCGTTGGCTGCAGCAGCGCCCGACAATAGCCGCCATGGCGGGTCAATCAGTACGTCGCCGAAGCCCAGCGTCGTATAACTGACGGCGGCGAAATAGAGCGCGGACTCGAGTTCGATGAAGAGATCCAGCTGCAGGAACGCGACCGCCCACATCCAGATTTCGACCGCGTGGCCAATGGCCAGAATAAGCATCACCAGCACGAGCGCGACGCTATCGCGGAGCATCCGTATACGGTTGAAAAACTGGTGCGAAGCGCTGCGGAAGATCGCAGCCGCGATCGCCACGAACACGCCATGCACGAAAGTCGTCGAGGCAATCATCCCTGCTGAGATCGTCAACTGGCCTACAATGTCGTCTCTGAAAATTTCCATCTGGGAAAATTGCCCTCGCCGAACCTGTTCAACCTCGAGGATCGGCGATACCCGATCCTGTCAAGCTTTCAAGCCGCGCATCACCAATGCCACCCGACCAGCAGCGCGCTTAACGGCCTTGTCGACCGCTGAAAGGTCCGTCGCGAGAGCATCCTGGCGACTGGCGTTCTTTTTCAATAGCTCCCGCGCCCGGCCAAGCTCGGTTTCGAGTTCGGCCAATCGGCTCGTTGGATCGATTGCGCCATCAGGTTCGCCGCTCCGAGCGCGAATTCGCCCCAGCGCCGCGTCGTCGCTGCGCTCGCCGCCCCAAATGAACCAGCCGATCGCGACGCCCGTGAGCAGCGCCGCAATGACAGGCGCCAGCACGTAGAGGACTGTTTCGACATTCGCCGGGGATGAAAAAAATGAGTCCACCGTATCATTCGCCCCTATTCACCGACGCACTTGCCCCTGCATCCGCGAAAGTTCGTTCAGCGCGTTTGCCCCTCGCGGTCCGCATCATCGCCAAGCAAGTAGCGGGCCGCCCCTCACATGCCATTCGCGTGCCGAAATCGTTTCGCTTCATGAATGATTAATCAATAGATAAACGCAAGCGGAGCGCGGCCGGACGCCATTTGGCCCGAAAGAGCGGGGACCTGTCGCCCAAATGAACAAAGCCGGCCCGATTTAGGTCGGACCGGCGTTTATTTCAGGCCTGGATGTCATTAGACGGAACCGCGCACGACGCGCAATGCTTCGTCTATCTAGGCGCCATGACCATCATCATCTGGCGACCTTCGAGTTTGGGCAACTGCTCCACCTTGGCGACCTCGTCAAAGTCAGCCTGAACCTTCTGGAGCAGCTCCATGCCGCGTTCCTGATGCGCCATTTCTCGGCCTCGAAATCGCAATGTCACCTTGACCTTGTCGCCTTCGTCAAAAAACCTGCGCATCGCCTTCGCCTTGACGTCATAGTCATGGCTGTCGATGTTCGGGCGCATCTTGATCTCTTTGATCTCGACAACCTTTTGCTTTTTCTTGGCTTCGTTCTTTTTCTTCTGCTGCTGGTATTTGAACTTGCCAAAATCGAGGATTTTGCAGACCGGCGGCGTCGTATTCGGCGACACTTCGACGAGGTCCATGCCTACGCCCTGGGCGATTTCGATCGCTTGCTCGGTCGATATGACGCCGCGTTTTTCCCCAGTATGGTCAATCAGAAGGACTTGCGGCGAGTTGATTTTCTCGTTGATGCGCGGGCCGTCATCCTTTGTCGGCTGCTGCGCGAATGGTCTCCGGGCTATGGCGCTCTCCTTGGTTGCTAAAGCGGTTCAGTTCACGCGACCATGCCAGGACGGCAGGCCCTCACGTGGTCACACAATCGAAGGTTATATAGAGGCGTTAAGGTTTTGATCAACGCGCGCCAGCTCGCGCGCGCTGTTCGCGACCGGGAATGAGCCCCATATTGTTGAGGTATTGCCACACATAGGGTGCAGCGGCCTCAGACATGTTACGCTTGACAGTAACCGTCATGACATTCCGGCCTGTCGGCGCGAGCGCCTCCTCGCCTTGACGCTTGATTAGGACGCCAGCGCCGCCCACAGCGACGGCAAGGTTCATCTCGTCTGCGCAATCGCTCACAAAGAATGCGGCGTCTTTCGCCAGAGCAGCCAGCTGCAGATGGTCAGTCTTGCCGGTCAAGTCGACAATTGATGGCGCCGCCTCGCAAACAAGGTCGCCAAAGTTGTGCAACTCCTTGCCCCCGACGAGAACCGGCATAACGCCCGCGTCGGTCGCGATTCGCGCAAACTGGCCATAGGCTTCAGCCGGCCAGCGCCTTTTCTCGTCCGCGCCCGGAGCGAGAAGGCCAAACGGACCGGAAATGCCAAACCAGCTCGGCTGCATGTTCGCGGAGTCCTTGCGGGCTGTCACCGCCCAGCCAAATTCGGGCAGCCGGGCGGGCTCGGAAATCCCGTTTGCCGAACAAAGTCTTGTCGCGTCAGGGAAAAGATCCTCAAGTTTCTTTTTCTTGCCACGGGCGGCGGGCGGCGAGACTGAAAACACCTTGGGACCGAACGGGCCAAAGGCAGCAGCAACTTTTTTCGATGTCTCGGAGCCGGAGAGGTCAAACACGCGCGAAAATTTTGCGCCTTTCAGCTGCGCAGCGAAGGCCTTCTTTTCCGTCGGGTTTGCGAAGTCAGGCGGTGTGGCGACTTGATCGAAATAAGGGGCCGCTCGCGCCATGCGGTGCAGGTCCTGTGTCGTCAAAAGGCTGATGTCGGCGTTGGGGAAGGTAGCCCTAATGCTTTCGAACAGCGGCTCCGCCGCCACGAATCCAGCAAGGGTGTCGGCCTTGATGATGAGAAGTCGTTCTTTTCGCGCCCCAAACATTCGTTCCCACCATCCCGAGCCAGTCCGTCATGAGGGCGGCTGCACCGACCCCGGACCCGACGGCGCCAAGTCGCTCGCTTTCGCGAAGCGGCATCGCCGCGCTCTATGCTTCTCCCCGCCGCCTGATCCCCTTTGGCGGCCCCCAGCCCATTAATGATAACGGCGAACCGCCACCCTTTATCTATCGCGCGAAGGATGGCCTGATGCCAAGTCCCAATATGCTGCGATCGTCGCGCGGGCCATCGATTCAATCGAAAAGTTTTGCCGTGCATTTACCATACCAGAGGCGCCGAGCCGCGATCTCTCATCCGGCAGCATGGCACAAACTCGCGCGATCGCATCGGAAAGTGAGCCAATATCCCCAGGCGGCACGAGGAATCCGGTTTCTCCGTCGACGACCGATTCCCGATAGCCGCCGCAATCCGACGCGATTACCGGCAGTCCCATCGCGCCAGCTTCGACGACCGTCCGGCCGAACGCCTCCGCTCTCATCGAAGGGGCGATTGCCAGGTCGACTGCGGCATAGGCGGCCGGCATGTCGTCGCAATGGCCCACCATCAACACATCCGCTACCAGGCCGAACGACCTAATAGCATCGGTCAATTCTTCAACATACCGATCCCTGCCTTGCGAATCGCCCGCGAGGATCAGCGTCGCGCCGGCCATTGCGTCTGGCGCTTTCGACCGTGCTTCATGGAATGCGGCGATAGCCACGCGCTGGCCCTTCCAGGGCGTAAGGCGGGCCGGCAGAAGAATGCGTTTGCCACGCTCCGGGGCGGAGCGTTCGCCTAGCCCCCAGGATTGTTCAACGCGCCGGATCCTGTCTGTTTCGACGGCCGCGGGATCAAACAGCCCTAGGTCGGCGCCGCGCGGAATCACGCGCATCCGGTCCGCCGCCCCGGGGCGACGCCTTGCAATCTCCGTGGCCGTGAAGGCCGAATTTGCAATGACAAGATCGCCCCGCGTCATGATCGAGTTGTAAAGCCGTTTGCCTGGAATGCCTTCGCTGTAGGCGCCATGATGGGTTGTCACGAGAGCCGCTCCTGTTCGCCGCGTTGCAATATATGCACTCCAGGCTGGAGCCCGCGAGCGCGCGTCGACGATGTCAACGCGTTCGATTGCGATCAGAGCGCCTATCCGTTTCGCATTTGCGAGCATCGTGATGGGATTCTTGGATGCGAGCGGGATCATGACATGCTCGCCGCCAACGGTTCGCAGTTGTTCCACCAGCCGCCCCCCTTCTGAGGCGACCAAAGCCCGCCCGCCAGCACTAATGACTGCCTGGGCGACCTCGACAACTGTCCGCTCAGCGCCGCCAGCGTCGAGCGCCGGGATAACCTGAAGGACGCAACGCCCGTCTAGCCGATTCAACAGAGGTTGCGTCGTCGATTCCATGGAGGCTTCGATACGCGCGCCGATTGCATTTCGGAAGCTTCGATTTAACGACTGTTCTCAGGAAATCGACAGGAGACCATTATGATGACCTCCCGGTTCGAGGGCCCGAACGGGCGGATCGCGTACGAGCGTATTGATGGAAGCGGCCCAGTGCCTGTCTGGTTTGGGGGCTTCCGGTCCGACATGACGGGCGGCAAGGCCAACAGGCTCGCAGCTTGGGCACGATCGGTTGGGCGCGGTTATCTGCGTTTCGACTATTCAGGCCATGGAGTCTCGGACGGAAAGTTTGTCGATGGTTGCATCTCAAGCTGGACGGCGGACGCCCTTGCGGCGATTGATCAACTTACCGACGGAAAACTGATTTTTGTCGGCTCGTCCATGGGCGCGTGGATTGGCGCTCTTTGCGCCCGCGCCCGGCCCGAGAGACTGCACGCTTTTGTCGGGCTAGCGCCGGCGCCGGATTTCACGAAAGAGATCATGCTCCCTGGCCTGCCAAAGGGCATGAAGCGGCGGCTTCAGGAGGACGGGCAGGCTCCTTTGCCTTCCGTATACGACGAAGAACCGACAATTATCACCCAGAAGTTGTTTGATGACGGCGAGCAGAACCTAGTGCTGCAAGACGGCATCGACTTCAACGGACCGGTTCGACTGCTTCAGGGCATGCGGGACCCGGATGTCCCATGGCGGCACGCAATAAGATTCGCCGAAGCATTTTCGAGCGACGACGTCGTTTTGACGCTCATCAAGGATGGCGACCACCGGCTCTCCCGGGAGGAAGATCTTGTCCGCCTCGTGAATACTGTCGCGTCGCTATAGAGTTCGGTGCAAACGCGAAGGGCAGCGATCCAGCCTGGCCATGAGCGGCTCTCATACCTATTGCGACAATTGTCGCATAGGGCTATTCTTTTGGAATGTCAGTCAAGCCGGAGCACTCGCATGGTCGAAAAGTCTTTGCCGCAGCCGACAAAGCCGGAACTGGCGGTATTGAAACTGCTGTGGCGGCAAAAAGACCTTAGCGCCCGGCAGATAACGGATGAAGTGGCGCCGCAGTTCGACTGGTCATATTCGACGGTGCGGACGGTGCTGGAGCGGATGTGCGAAAAGGGCCTGCTCGAGAAGCGTCCGGCCAACGGCGTCAACGTCTATGCCGCCTCGGTCGGCAAGATTGCGCTGCTCGGCGATCTTATACGAGATTTCTCGGACCGCGTTCTGGAACTGGATGCTGCGCCATCGGCGGTCATGTTCGCCGACTCTCGACTGTTGACCGAGGAAGAGCTTGAGGAACTCGAGCACGTCCTGCGGACGGAGGGTCGATAATGCCCGACTTGTTCTTGATGGATGAATATCAGGTCCAGGCTTTAGTCATTTGCCTGATTGTTTCAGTTATCTGGGCGCCGATCGTCCTGCTAACCGCGCGCTGGATAGCGCAGGGCGCTTCCATCAGTGCACGTCAAGCAATCTGGATTGGGGCGCTCGTATTTGCTGTCGCGCCAAGCGCCCTTGCGCCTGGCCTCGCTGGCCTCGGCGTTTCGCTTCGCGCCGGCAATGCGTTTGAGACCCAATCCCTGCCTTATGCGCCGGTTGAATTGGCGGGTGACGTGAACAGAGTGGCTAAAGGCGCTGCGACATCTTACGTCGTTGCGATCGGCGGTGACGAAAGCGTCGCATCGCGGGTCGAAACGGCGATTGCCGAAGTTGATCCGGTTACGGCGTTTGATGAACGAATGCTGGCCGACGGCGAGAGCTCAAACTGGGCCGTCGCCGAGGGCCTCACGCTTCGCGAAGCCGCGCGCCGCATGACCCGCGCCGACGCAACCCGATCGATCGCGATCCTCTATGCTTATGGCGCCGTTCTGGCCGGCATGATCTGGGTCGGACGGGCGGCAGGGCTCAACTGGGTCGCAGGCACAGGACGTCCAGTATTGGAAGCGTCGATCATTGAAGGCGTCGAGGAATGGAGGCGCGCGATCGGGGTGAAGCATGCGCCGCGACTGCGGCATACGCGCCATGTGTCAAGCGTGTGCGTTTTTGGCGTAGTTCGCCCGATCGTCCTTATACCAAGCGATATTGAGGCGCGCGTTTCCCAGGACGACATCATCATGATGTGCGCCCACGAACTTGCTCATATCCGCCGCCGCGACACGCAGCTGTTTTTCGCAACCGCGCTTGTAAGGGCTCTATTCTGGTTCAATCCCGCGGTGAAGATCGTGGCGGCTCATGTTGAACAGTCCGCCGAAGAGGCCGCTGACGCCCATGTCTTGTCGCGGGGCGTAGACCGTCGCGCATACGCATCCTGCTTCGTAAAGAGCCTTCGATTTGCGGCCGAAAAAGCGGCGCGCCGGCCGGCGATGACGCCCACCTTTACGCCAATCGACCGCCACGGCCGCCGGCGCAGGCTGGACGCGATACTGCAGGAAAAGCGCGCCGAGAAGACAGGCCTCACCGGACGGATCATCGCGGGCGGCGCCGGACTGGCGATGATGAGCGCGGCTGTTGCCCAAGCCGGCTTCGCTGTATCGCCGTCAAGCATTGAGAACCGCCCCGAGTTAGTTGCGCGGCTTCAAGCGGCGCTGACCCCGGTTCCACCCGCGCCGCCCGTCGCGTCCGGTACGACCGGAGTCTTCCAGATCGCCAATGCCGCCACGCCGGTTGAGCCGCAACCTAGTGCGCCGGCGTTTTCCACGCCATCGCCTAGTGCGGCGCCACTGCCAGCCGAGCCCTCAGCGGTTGGGTCTGTACCAACGGCCGTGACGGAACCCGAAGCGCCTGTAGCGTTCGTTGCGCCGGCACGCGGTCGCATTTCGCTTGCGTTCGGCGCTCGCAGCCCCCGGCATCGAACCCCCCATAGCGGCGTCGACATCGCCGCCCGGAATGGCGCGCCTGTTGTTGCAGCGGGTGAAGGCGTTGTCGTTTCACTCGACAATATCGGTCGCGGCTCGATCGGCAAATACGTCAAGATTGGTCACGGCAATGGGGTGTATACAAAGTATCTACACCTTAGCCGCGTGGACGTTGCGTCCGGCGATGTGGTGAAGGCTGGCCAAGGGATTGCCGCCGTCGGCAACACCGGCATTTCGTCAGGGCCGCACCTTCATTTCGAGTTGATCCGCGAAGGCCGACGGATTGACCCATCGACCCTCATTGATTTCACGGGCGACTGGTCGGACTCGGCATTGGACGACGCGCCACAGGCGCCAACGCTCAAGACGGACGCCATCGATAGTCTTGGGATCGAGGAGCGCCTGGCATCGACGGGCCGGCCAGTAAGGCTTGCGTTTTCCACAGCATCGGCGGGACCTGCCCCCGCCGCCGCGCGCGACTTTGAATATGACTTTGACGCATCCGGCCGTGAGACGGCTGCGCGACTTCAGATGAGCGCCCTCGTCGAGGCGACGTCTGCCGCCAGCGCCAACAGCCAGATCGAAGCATCCTCAGATGTAATGCGAAGCGCATTTGCGCGGATGGAAGCAGAGCTGTCCGAGGCCCGCTCCCGCCGCGCGACCGTCGCAGCCGCGCGTCGGACGAACATCGAGGGCGTCGCGCGGTCCATTGCTTCGTCGACCGAACAACTCCGCGACGTCGAAGCCATGGCCGAAGCTCGTGCGGAGGCCGCTCGTGAGCGCGCCGAGGCCACGCGCGAACGAGCCGCCAAGAGGGCCGAGGCCGTCCGTGAACGCACCGAAACTGCTCGTCTTCGCGCACATCTGGACATTGAGCGCGCGCGCGCCGACCTTGAGGAGAAATTTTGCTGCGGCCGCGTGGAGCCGCTGGTCGATGCGATGACCGCGCAGGTCGAAGCCTCAATTGAGCGCGCATTCGCCCGGCTCAGCGAAACCGAGTTCGACCTCGACGGCGCCAACTTCGCCGCCGAAGCGTCGGACATTTCGCGCCACGCAATAGAGGCCGCCCGCACGGCCCTGGCGCTTGGCGCTGAGTCCGACTCTTCGCTGGAAGCGGCTCACCGTCGGATCGCCGATCAGGAGGCCGAGATTGCGCGGCTAAAGTCCGAACTCGAAGCAGCGAAGAAGAACGACCGTTAGTGGCCCAACCCACCGCGGGTCATTCGTAAACGGAAATCTTTGGCCTTAAGTTCCGGTTAACGGATCCTGCGCTTCGGAGACTCTGTCTCCTACGCGTCTTGTTTGCTGGAAATCCACAGCTCAATTCAAGTTTGCACGGCTTGCCGCAAGCTTGCTTCGACTCGTCGATCCGGCTGCGGATACGGTTGCGCGTTAAACAAAATTGTCGTCTACCGCTGATATGCGACATATGTCGCAACGTCTGTTGAGCGCCTCTCTAACGGACCGGGCGCACAAGGGGAGACGCAAAGATGGGCCTCACAAGACTGGCGCTGAAGAATCCAGCCGCCCTTGCGGTAATTCTTGCCGTTATCGCGCTGTTTGCGGCGACATCGGTCTCACGTTTGCCAGTTCAGCTTTTTCCAAACATCGAACGCCCGGTGCTTGGCGTCTGGACAGGCTGGCGGGCCGCGAGTCCACGGGAAGTCGAGTCGGAAATCATTGATCCGATCGAACGCGAACTGAGGGGTACGCCGGGACTCACGTCGATGCAGTCGTGGTCAAACGTCGGCGGCGGTTTCGTCAACCTAGAATTCGCGCTCGGCACGGACATGACGGCCGCCTTCAGCGAAGTCTCCAGCCGGCTTCAGCGCGTCCGTGGACTGCCTGCCGAAGCCGATCGTCCGAGCATCCAGTCCAACGGCGGCGGCGGATCGGGCGAGACTCTTATATTCCTTTTCCTGCAACAGCTCGAAGGCCGCGCCGGGGATGGCTTCGCCCTCGCCCGCTTTGCGAACGAACGGCTTCGTCCTGAGCTCGAGGCAATCGAAGGCGTTGGCGGCGTGGACGTCAATGGCGATTATGGCGAAGAAATCCTGCGCATTGAGTTCGACCCGTTCCTTGCCGCCGAACGGGGGATCTCGGTCGACCAGATAGCTCAAACTGTCAATCAGTCAACGGACGTATCGGGCGGGACGGTGGAGGTCGGGCGGCGCAGCTACACCCTCCGATTTGAAGGCCGTTTCAACGTAAGCGAAATCGAGAACACGGTTCTTGCCTGGCGGAATGGTGCCGCCATCCGCTTGGGCGACATTGCGACGGCGCGGATCGAACCCGACAGCCAAGGCGGCGTCGTTTATCAGAACGGCAATCCAGCGATCGGAATGCGCATCATTCGTCAGCCGGGCGCCAATACGCTGGCTGCGATTGACGCGCTGACGGAAAAGATCGAGGAGCTGAACGCCGGACCGCTTGCGGAGCTTGGCTACGCAGTCCACAAGAGCTTCGACCCCTCCGTCTTCATCAAGCGTGCGATTGGCCTTCTTACCGGAAACCTGGCGATTGGCGTGATCCTGGCCGTTGGCGCCCTTTGGCTGTTCCTTCGGCGCACGCGCGCAACGTTGCTCATTGCGTCGGCGATACCTATCTCGCTTCTTGCCACCGTTGTCGTTCTCTCGCTCGCTGGCCGGACGATCAATGTCATCTCTCTCGCCGGCCTTGCGTTTGCAACCGGGATGGTGCTCGACGCCGCCATCGTGGTTCTTGAGAACTTCGTGCGATTGCGCGAGGGCGGCGCCGCGCCGAAGGAAGCCGCCGAAAATTCCGTTGGCCAGGTCGCCGGCGCGCTATTTGCGTCGACCGTTACAACCGTCGCTGTCTTTCTGCCGGTCATATTCTTTGAAGACGTAGAAGGACAATTGTTCGCGGACCTCGCGCTGACAATCGCCATTGCCGTTTGCTTCTCGTTGCTAGCAGCGATGACGGCGCTGCCAGTCGGCGCGGCGAACTTCCTCCGCATTGCCCCCAGATCCGGAGACACCGACACGACGCGTGCCTCCTTCAATGATCGCCTCGCTAACCTCGTGATGCGTATGACTGACGGACGACGCGCGCGCCTTGGATGGATTCTCGGTCTGACGGCGATCCCAGTCGCCATTGGTGCGTCGCTTTGGCCTGAACTGAACTATCTGCCGCCTGTCAAACGCGACGCGGTCGATGCATTCATCTCGTTTCCATCCGGCGCGAACGTCGAAACGGTTCGCAAGGAGTTCGCGGAAGTCGTCGTCGAGCGGCTTCAACCCTACATGGACGGCGAAAAAGAACCGGCCTTGCGCAACTACTATATGTACACCGGCCCCTGGGGCGGCAATGTCGGCGTTCGCGCTGCGGACCAATCGAAGGTCGGCGAACTGGCGCGTCTGATGAACGAGGAGATACTGGCTGGTTTCCCTGACACACGCGTCTTTGCCCGTCAGGGCGATCTCTTCGGCCAGTTCGGCGGCGGCGCGCAGGTGCGTCTTGATCTGCAAGCCGAGGATTTCGACGCCCTGGGTCGGTCTGTGCCCGAGATCATTGATATCATCCAGGGTGCGATTCCCGGGTTGAATGTCTGGCCAAACCCGGATCCGCAAACCGTTAGCCCGGAAATTCGTGTAATCCCGAACGATCGCCGCATCGCTGAAGTCGGGTTAACGCGGGCGTCAGTCGCACGAGCGGTTCGCACGATGGGAGACGGATTATGGCTCGGGGAATTCTTCCATGACGGCGGGCGTCTCGACGTATTTCTCCAATCGCGTGAATGGACGGACCCGGAGTATCTAACGCGCACCCCCATAGCGACCCCAAGCGGCGGCGTCGTGTCGCTTGGAGAAGTGGCGACAATCGTTCGCAACGTCGGGCCACAGCAAATCCGTCGGCAAGAAGGCCGGCGAACCATCTCCCTTGGCGTCAACGCGCCGGAAGGCATGCCGCTAAGTGAAATCGTCGACGCCATTCGCAATGGCGTCGAAGACGAAATCTATGCGGCGCTGCCGCCAGGCGCGACTATAGTCTACGCCGGCGAGGCGGACGCATTGAAGCGCGCGCTGCGAAATCTCGGCGGGAACTTCGTCCTGGCGATTGCGATCCTGTTTCTCATCCTGGCCGCCCTGTTCCGGTCGTTGCGCGACGCGGGCTACGTAATCGTCTCCTTGCCCATGGCGGCCGTCGGCGGCGTCGCGGCGCTACGGTTGATGAATCTAGTCAACCCGACGCCGCTCGACCTATTGGGCATGATCGGGTTCATTATTCTTCTTGGTCTTGTCGTGAACAACGCCATCCTGCTGGTCGCTCAGACGCGCGCGTCCGAACGCGAAGGCGCGGATCGACGGGAAGCCGTACGATTGGCGTTATCGCTCCGTATCCGGCCGATTTTCATGTCGACGACCACGTCCCTAATGGGCATGGCGCCGCTGGTATTGTCGCCAGGCGCGGGCAGCCTGATTTACCGGGGGCTCGCGACCGTGATTGTCGGCGGGATGGCCGTTTCCACCCTCTTCACGCTCGTGCTTCTGCCGGCGCTGCTCCGTTTGGGCGCAGCGAAGCACGAAACCGCTGTCGCCCCGGCGCCGGCGACGTCCCCTGACGCCGCGATCGCCTGATTGGAGTTGATCGATGACCAAGCCAATGCCCATCTCCGTCCGATTTCCGAGGCGCCGAGCGCTGCTGGCAGGCGTCGCAACGGTCGCCTGCAGCGTCGGATTTTTCGGCGTCTCCGCCTTTCTTGGCAAACAGGATGCTGCAAACGCCTCCGAACAGACCGCTGAACGGCAGGGGCCGCCGCCGGCGCCGGTTATCGTTGCGGACACTGTCGAAACGGTGCTCGCCCCTCGAGCTGAAGCGCCCGGTTCTGCGGTCAGCATTGCGGACAGCGTGATCGCTGCGGCGACAACGGCGCAGGTGACCTGGGTCGCGGAGATTGGGGAAGAAATTGAGGAAGGCGAAGTGCTCGCCCGCCTCGATCCGTCAAACGCGGAACTGGCGCTCAGCGACGCACGCGCCGAAGTGAAGCGTCTTGTCGCCAGGGCTGAATATCTGGAAAAGCTGGTTGAGCGCTATGAGGGACTGGGTCGGGAGACTGGCGAGTCAGAAGCCGCTCTCGACGAAGTCCGCTCAAACTATGGCGAAGCCGTCGGCGCGCTCGAGCGCGGTCGCGTTGCGGCGCGCCGAGCGCAGCTTGATCTTGATCGCACGGAGATCAGGGCGCCGTTCACTGGAAAGGTTGCAGGCCGGTCGGTTCAGGTCGGTGAGTTCGCGAATGTTGGGGCGCCGATTGTCCGACTGGTCGATACCGAGCGTCTGGAAGTCACGGCGCGCGCCAGCGCCGACATGCTCATGTCAGTAAAGGCTGGCGACCGAATTCCGGTCGCGTACGAGGACCAGCAGGCGGAAGGCATCGTACGCGCCGTCCTGCCAGTCGGCGACGAAATTACTCGAACCCTCGAGGTTAGGGTAAGCCTCAGCGAAACGGGTTGGCCGATCGGTGCGCCAGTGCGCGTGATGCTCCCATCCGCGTCCCCGCGGCGGGCGGTCGCCGCGCCGCGCGACGCGCTTGTCTTACGCAATGACGGCGCGGTCGTCTTCAAGGTCAATGACGATGGTTCGGCCGTACGCGTCCCGGTGCGGCTCGGCGCAGCCGACGGCGACCTGATTGAACTCATCGGCGAAATTGACGCCGGCGAGAGGGTGGTCGTCCGCGGCGCCGAGCGGCTACGCGATGGCCAGGCAGTGGAAATCAAGCCGGCGACGCCAAATTCGTAGATGTAGCTCGCCGAAAGGCCCCTATTCGCCCTCGCCGAACCGATCTTCGACGAGTCTCACCAGTGTATCGACGACCTCCCTCGCCTGCGGCCCCGTGGCGGAAATTTCAATGTCGCAACCTTTGCCTGCGCCAAGCATGAGCAGCCCCATGATCGAGCAGCCGCCGACGTCAGCATCTTCGCGCCGAACTCGAACCACCGCATCAAACGAACCGGCGACAGCGCAGAATTTTGCTGACGCCCTGGCGTGCAGTCCCCGACGGTTCCTTATCGATACAAGCCGGCTATAGGTATCGACGGAATCGGCCATCAACTCCCCCGAACGTCGCTTGCCAAGTGCACTATTCAGCGTCGCCTTCGCCGGCGAGCACCCACGAAGCGACATTGATATACTTGCGACCGGCCTCGTAAGCGGCGGCAACGGTTTCGGCGAGAGGTTTATCGGCGCGAATCGAAGCGACCTTTATGAGCATTGGCAGGTTCACGCCCGCGATAACTTCGGCTTTCGCCTTCTCCATCACGGATATCGCAAGGTTGGACGGCGTACCGCCGAACATGTCGGTAAAAATGATGACGCCATCGTCCTTGTTCACTTTCTCCGCCGCCTCAAGAATATCGCGGCGACGCCTTTCCATGTCGTCATCGGCGCCAATTGAAACCGCGACAACGTCTTCCAGCGGGCCAACAACGTGTTCGGCGGCGGCGAGTAATTCATCCGCCAACCTGCCATGGGAGACAATCACCAATCCGATCATGACGCGGCCCCTGTCCGTCACTGTCGCCCACAGAGTCGCGCCGGACTCCGCTCGCCTCAACCTATCGTGCGGCGCGTCGTCGATTTGTCCACCAAAATCGAACGAGCGACGAGACGCGCCCTCGCGACGACGCCAGACGCCCGAGGATCAAACGGAACGCAAGGAATGCCGTCACTCCGATCCGGGTCAAGTTCTGCTGGCCACCATCGCCGACGCTCCGGGAGACGTTGAAACGGTCCGCCAAGGTCGAGAACAAGTCGCACGTCGATTTCCGGCATTGATCTGACCGACAAGGGCCCGTATCCCCAGACTTCGACAAGGCCCGCCAGCGCAGGCGGCGGCGACGCCAGCAGCTCCCCGCGGTCGTCAAGTCTTAGGGCAACCCTGTCGTCGGCAACCAGCGCCGTGCGCCGCCAAGGGCATTCATGCACCGCTGCTATGGCGAGTGAACTTTTGCCCGCGCCCGCGCCGCCGAGAGCCAGCACGCCAATGTGCGGCCCATCCGGATCGACGGCCAGTGCAAGGGCGACCGCGTGGACCTGAACGCCAGTCATCGCGCGACAGGCAGTTCAACAACAAAGCGAGCGCCTGCAACTGTTCCATCTTCAGACAGTCGGTTTTGGGCAAAGACCCGGCCGCCATGGGAAGCGACGATTTGCCTGCAAATCGCGAGACCAAGGCCGGAATTGTTTCCAAAAGAAGCGCCGGCAGGCCGCTTCGTATAGAAACGATCGAATATTCGTTCGAGCGCATCCCCCGGCACCCCAGGGCCCTCATCCTCGACGGTGATCTGCGCCGGCGTGTTTCGCATCGTTGGCGCCGCCAGGCTCACGGTGACGACGCCGTTCGGCGGCGAGAATGATATCGCATTGTCGATAAGGTTTCGGAAAACCTGGCCGAGCGCGCCGGCATTGCCAATCAGGTACAGCTCGGTTGCCGGCTTTGAGAGCGCGACGCGCGCTTGCTCATCTTTATGCGTTGCGCCGTAGAGATCGACGATATCGGTCAGTAATTTGCGAAGTTCGACGCCTTCGCGTTCTTCACGGGCAAGTTCCGCATCAAGACGCGATGCATTTGAAATATCCGTAATGAGACGATCCATCCTGGCGACATCCTTCTGGATAACGCCCATCAGCTTCTTCTTTGCTTCTTCAGCTTTGGCTATCTCTAGAGTCTCGGCAGCGCTACGGATCGAGGTCAAGGGGTTTTTTAGCTCGTGGGCGACGTCGGCGGCAAAGCTCTCTATCGCTTCAATCCGGTCATAAATCGCCTGCGTCATTGCGCGCAGTGATCCGGATAACTCTCCAATCTCATCCTTGCGATGCGTAAAGTCAGGTATGCGAGCGCGGCCCGCCGCCGATATCTCTTCCCTCACCTTATCTGCTGCGATCGCGAGCTGCCGGATCGGCTGCGCAATTGCGGCGGTCAGTAGCAAGGACGAAAGAATGGCGGCAGCAATCGCAAGACCGAAGAAGGGCAAAATCGCGGTACGGGATTTGCCGACGAGTTCATCGATCCCGCCTATTTCGGAGGTGACGACGCCGTATACGGCGTGCACTCTTCGTACAGGAATGGAAACTGACGCCACAAGTTCGCCGTTCTCGTCGAGTCTGACCCACGACCACCCTCTGTTTTCAGCCTGCACTGGCGATGCAATCGCTTCGGTTAATTCCTGTTCGATCGTGCGATCGGCAGCAGCCCTCCGAAAACGTCCCGTCATGAAGCGGCTCATGAATCGTCGCGCCGCCTCAAGAGCGCGCCATTGAGCGCTTGCCGGGGTTACCTGCCGTATTGGCGGCAGCGCTTCAAGGTCGATTCGATCTTCACGCAGGACGACGTCATCAAGTAGCAAGGCCTGTGCGTCGGAAACCACTGTTGAACCGTCGTCCGGCGCCCGGAAGATGCGGATTCGTCCTTCGAAACTGTCCCAGATGCGATTAAAGACGACGGCGACATCTTCCGCTCGCAAATTTCGACCGCAAACCGGCACTGGGTCTGTTGCTGCAATGTCAGGGCCTGTCCTCACCGGTTGTTCAACGGCTAGGCATTCATCCGGATCAATTGCAGTTTGCGCCAGGACGTCAGCGACAATCTGCGCCTGGCCTCGGACTCCTTCCAGTTTTGCGAGAATAAGGCTCTCTCGATACTCACTGACAGCGAATGATCCAAGAAGCAGGATCATCAGCCCAACGAGGTTCGCAATCGCAATTGTAAAGGTGAGGCGCGAGACCGCTAGCCGGTTCGGCGATCGCGCGCGGCTGCGAGCCGAATCGGCCATTGTCCGAAGCCTCAATCTTCCTTGTACTTATAGCCAACGCCGTACAGTGTCTCGATTGCGTCGAATTCGGCGTCAACCACGCGAAATTTCTTCCGGATACGTTTTATGTGGCTGTCGATTGTCCGGTCGTCCACATATATCTGATCGTCATATGCGGCATCCATTAGCGCGTCGCGCGTCTTGACGAAACCGGGACGCTGGGCGAGCGCCTCAAGTATAAGGAATTCAGTCACTGTCAACGTGACCCGCTCATCTTTCCAGAGGCAGGCGTGCCGCATTGGATCCAACGTCAGGCTCCCACGACGAATGATCTGCTTCTGCTCTTCCTGGGTTGGGGCAGGCCCCGCCTGCCGACGCCGAAGAACAGCTTTCACCCGCTCGAGCAATAGGCGCTGGGAAAAAGGCTTTTTCACATAGTCATCGGCGCCAAGCGTAAGGCCAAGCACTTCGTCGATTTCTTCATCCTTTGACGTCAGAAAAATCAAGGGCGTATCATTGCCCTGACGCAGCCGGCGCAACAGCTCCATGCCGTCCATGGTCGGCATCTTGATGTCGGAAACAATCAAGTCCGGGGGCGAGGCGTTAATCGCCTCAAGCGCGCTTGCGCCATCCGAGTAGGTGGCCACCTCATGGCCTTCCGCTTCGAATGCCATCGCTACCGAGGTCAAGATGTTTTCGTCGTCGTCGACGAGGGCGATTTTCGCCATGCCTTAAGTCCTTTGTTCACCTCTGCCGAACCGCCCCGATCAGGCGAGCCTATCAATTTTGGCCGCTAGATCGACGTCACGCTCGGACAATCCTTTCGCATCATGCGTTGTCAGCGTTATGTCGACCCGGTTGTACACGTTAAACCACTCCGGATGGTGATCCACCTTTTCAGCTTCTAGCGCGACCTGGTTCATGAACCCCCAAGCCTCTACGAAGTTTCTGAATTTGAAAGTCTTTTTGACAGCATCGCGATCCGGGAGGAGCTCCCACCCGGACGCATCGCGCAGGAAGTCTGCTTTCGCTTCGTCTTTGAGCCGTTCGACCATGATCGCGCTCCTTGTTCCAACTGCATCCGATCGATCATAGGTAAGACGTTCGTTGCCACGCCGCAAAGGGCGGCATGATAGCTGTCCACCAAAAGGAGGGCTCGAAAGTGTCTTTGCAGCAGGATCGGGCTTCACGTCATGACGCCGGCGGGTCAACCGGCCAAAGCTTAATGGTCGGCCCTATTTCACAAGACGATTGGTCTTTCATCTGGCCTCTCCTGAAGGAAGCGTTTGCCGACGGCGACAGCTATCCTTGCCCGGTCGACATGTTGGAAACGGATGCCCGCGCGTACTGGCTTGCGCCAAGCCACTTGGTCTTCGTGGCGCGCAGCGAGGAAAATGACATTCTCGGAACATACTATTTGCGCACGGATCAGGACGGACTTGGCGATCATATCTGCAATTGCGGCTTCGTCGTGGCGAAATCGGCGCGAGGGCAAGGCCTCGCAGGCCTGATGTGCGCACATGCGGAGACCGTTGCGCGCCAAAAAGGCTATCTCGGCATGCGGTTCAATCTCGTCGTGGCGACCAACCGGGCCGGATTGCGCGCTTGGTCAAAGGCCGGGTTCCAGATTGTTGGAACGGTTCCTCGGGCATTTCGGCATCGGGAACTTGGCCTTGTCGATGCGCACATCATGTTCAAATGGATCAGCGACAATCCTGGTCAGGCATGAACGGGAGATCAGTGTCTTCCGGCGACGCGCCCGCTGCGGTAAGCATCGCGTGAACCTGACCGCGGTGGTGCGTCTGGTGATTGAAGACATGAACGATGAGCAGAGCGCGCGGCCGGGTGACATCACGCCCAAGGACGCCTGACCGCCACGACAAATCGCCTTCAAGCGCCTCGGCGGTCATCGATTCAGCCCACGACAGTATGGTTTCATCCATGGCGCGACGCTGATTTTTGAGATCGGTCCAGTCACGGAACCGGCCTGTCGAGTCGGCAATTCCACCATCTGGCGCAGCGCAGGCGCCAAATCGGGAGAGCCATACTTCGTCTGCCCAGAGAATATGTTCGAGCGTTTCATGTATCGACCTGAAAAACGCCCCACGGTCCAGCTTCCGCTCGAAATCGGACAACCCGTCAGCAGCCGCACAAAGGCTGCGATTCTGCCAGCGATTGTAGGTCGCCATAAGTGCAAGATACGTGGGCGTTATCATCGCGGCGCCATCGCAAGGAAACTCCCGGCCATCAGCTAACCGATGCGGCGACAAAGATAGCCGCAAGAGCCATCAGAATGATGCTTCCAAGGGCGAAAGTCGCGAATCGGACGGCAACTTTCTGGAGGACGATCTGAGCGAATGAGTGGGCAATCCGGGTTGCAACATAAGTCCAGGCGAGCAAGACGGCTGGCCCGTCGCCCGAACCCGAAAGATGGCCGTAAAGCGCCAGCGCATAGAACAGCGTCGGCTGCTCGTGCAAATGATTATAGTTGTCCGCCGCGCATCTGGCCGTTCGAGGCAACCCGGAAAGCGAGCCTGGATGAAGCGCATCCTGGGGGTCGATCCCCGCTTTTTGCATCGCCGGAATCCGCAATGCGTACATCCATACCCAGACGATCAGTGTCCAGACGACGAGAGCGAGAAGCGGTGCGAGCATGAGCGGCGCCTTTCTACTGGTTGGGCCATACGGAACGCATCATGCGCCGCATGAACGAAAACGCGCCGCCAGCGGCGGCAAATGAGACAAGCAGCGCCGCTTCCGCCAAGTCCAGCTCGAGAGAAGGCGGCGCGCCGTAAGCAAACAAAAAGAACGACTCAAGCATCGCAAAAGCAATGCCCGCAGCGGCGAGCGCATAGCCCAGGTCGGTCGGCCTCCGACCCGCCGCTTCCCAAAGCCAGGCGCCAGCGACAAGCGCTGCCATCAGCGGCCCAATTGACACCTGGAACGCATCAAACCCGGCGTCCATGACAATCCGAAAAGGGACATTGCGGGTTGCCGACCTTAATGCGCTGGCCGCGATGACGGGAATCGCCCCTGCGGTCGATATCGCAATCGCCCATCCAACGGAGCGCATGATCATTGTCGAGGTTAGGCTAGGTTGGAGTGCTTCTTGAATTCCAACCGCGCTATTGCGCGGCAATGGACTTCATCCGGTCCATCCGCAATCCGCAGTGTGCGGAGTGACGCGTATGCTTTGGCCAGTCCGAAATCGGAGGTCACGCCCCCGCCGCCGTGCGCCTGTATGGCATCATCAATGACCTTCAGCGCAACGCGCGGCGCGGCCACCTTGATCATGGCGATTTCACCCTGTGCGACCTTGTTCCCGACGGTATCCATCATCCAGGCAGCCTTCAGGGTGAGCAACCGAGCCATTTCAATGTCAATCCTCGCCTCAGCGACCCTCTGTTCCCATATTGAATGCTTAAAAATCGGCTTTCCAAAGGCTTCACGCGCGAGCAGTCGCTTGACCATCTTCTCAAGAGCGACCTCCGCTGCGCCGATCGTCCGCATGCAATGGTGGATGCGGCCCGGGCCAAGTCGACCTTGCGCAATCTCAAACCCGCGGCCTTCTCCCAAAATCAGGTTTTCCTTTGGCACACGGACATTATTGAGGCGGATTTCCATGTGGCCATGCGGCGCGTCATCATAGCCGAACACTGGCAAATGCCGAAGGACTTCGACGCCTTCCGCGTCGGCGGGCACGAGTATCTGCGATTGTTGCGCATGGCGTTCGGCGGACGTGTCGGTCTTTCCCATCACGATGAAGATCTTGCATCGCGGATCGCCGGCGCCTGAAGACCACCACTTCACGCCATTAACGACGTAATGATCTCCGTCCCGCGTAATTTCGGTTTCTATATTTGTTGCGTCAGATGACGCGACCGCCGGTTCCGTCATGAGGAAGGCGGACCGGATTTCGCCAGCAAGAAGCGGCGCAAGCCATTGCTCCTGTTGCTCTGGCGAGCCATATTTCATCAAGACTTCCATATTGCCCGTGTCGGGCGCCGCACAATTGAAGACTTCCGGCGCGATATGGATGCGGCCGGTCAACTCGGCAATTGGGGCATAGTCGGCGTTCGATAGGCCCGGTCCGTATTTGGGATTCGTGTGGAACATGTTCCACAATCCCTCGGCCTTGGCCTTCGCCTTGAGTTCTTCGATGATCGGCGGCACCCGCCAACGCCCGTTGGGACCAAATTCCGCGTGCTGACGTTCATACGTCTCCTGACCTTCAACGACATGCTTCTCCATGAAGTCGTTGACGCGCCGGATATAGTCTTTGCACCGGTCGGAATACTCGAAATCCATTGCCTTGGGCTCCTTCTTGCGCCGCGATAATAGGGAGATTGACTGCGGAGGGAAGCCCTCACCCACAGTCCGGCCTCCGCCCGCTCAAAGGTTCGGTTTACCCGACCCCGATCAGCCGATACGCCAGGGCGAAACCGAAGCCCGCGATCAATGCAAAAGCGACAAACGCTGATTCGAATCTGATACCGTCGCTGGATCTGGCCTTTCGATGGCTCATTTTGACCTCCTTGCAATTTGATGGAGCGCACCGAGCCATTTCCACTTACGGGGCTGCGGCGCAATCAACGAGATGCCGGTGGCGATCAGCCAGCAGGTAAGGGCCAGATAAGCGGCGATGGTGACATTTGTGAACGCATCACCATGCACGCCAAGCGCCACCGCCAACCCTTCGCCAGCGCCGAGGGCTATTCCCGTCGCCGTCGTGAACCCGAGGACCGAAGAAAACGGTCGGCGCTCCTGCGACTGCGCGATCGACATTGAGAGCACGAACGCCGCCGTTAGCAACTGGCCAAGATGTTCGCCGATCGCCACGCCGGAATAAGCGTTCAGGATAAAGAATGAATGTTCTGCTAGCCGACGTCCGAGCTCATCTGCCTTTTCGGCGTTCGCAAGCATCGGCACGATGAATGTCCAGCGAAACAGGCCGACCGCCTGGACAACGCCAGCAAGAGCGCCGGTCATCGCTGCGATCAGCGCGACTTCGGGCCGGGTTGCGAGGCGCCGAGCATCCGATGCCAAGGCCACGGAAAGCGGCGTAAAGAGAAATGCGAAGATCCCGAAAGAATACCAGACGAGAAGCAACGGCGCGCCTCCCTCGGCGAAAGCTTGGAGGACATATGTCGCGTCTCTTCGGAGAATATCCGGGTAGTCGAACCGGGCTGCGAGCACCGCGTATGGCGCGTTAAAGCCAAGCGCAAACAGGATTGTCGCGACCCCGAGGAACGGACGCTTCATAGCCGGAGGTCTCATGTCTGGGCGTTTCGCAACTGGGCGCGAGCCGTTCTAGACGCGGGGCGATCATTGATCGCGTCGTGCGGCGCCGCCTCGTCAAGCGCGTCTGGCCAAAAGCGTGCGAGAGCAAACTCAAGCCCAATCGCCCGACCAAGCGCTGCAAGAGCTACATTCAGTACACGTTGTAAATTGCCACCTGCCGCGCCAAGGGAAGCATCGCCATATTCCAGCGCCATCGCAAGCTCGCGCGGATCGCGCGGCAAACCTGCCCGGTCGGTGCGACCTTCTCCGGCAAGCCCGTAGAATGTACGCAGGAGTTTCTCGAAGTCCTGCCCTGCCGACAGGGTCGCGACGAATGTCGTTGTTTCGTCACTTTCGTTTCTTAGGGCATGCGGCGCGCCAGCGCGCAAGCTGACAGCGTCGCCCGCCGCAAGCGATCTCGAAACGCCGCCTACATCGACGGTAAGAACCCCGCTTTCAACGCGCAGAAACTCTTGCGTCCGGCGATGGCTATGTAGCGGCGCGCCGATCGAAGATGGAGCTAGATGGGTGCGAAAAACCAGGGGACCGCGCGCGCCGTGGAGCGGTGAATTGAGAAACTCCACACGGTCGCCGGTTACAGGGTTCGGCAAGAATCGACTGTAGCGTCCTTGATGGATCAACATGCACCACACTTTGTCACCTGATGGAGACTTATATATCTCCTGTTAGTGACATACGCAAGCGAAATATCACCTACTGGTGATATTTTTTGCCTTATGGTGGAGTGGAGCGTGGCCGTTGATGGAAGAGGCGTTCAGAGCTGGCATGGCGAAAATGACAAAACCTGAGAAGGCTTGGATCCGCGACCGGGAAGGCAAGGAACAAGCGATCCTGAAAGCAGCGATGACTGTCCTTGCAGAACGCGGGTTCAGCAAATTCGGCGTAAATGCCGTCGCCAAAGGCGCTGGTTGCGACAAGCAACTGATCTACAGGTATTTTGGCGGTCTCGAAGGGTTGGCTGACAAGATAGGCGAGGAGCTGGCGGACTGGATCGGCAGGGAAGTAAGTCCCGATACAAGGACGGATTCCTATGCCGAAACGGTTGCTGACCTGTTGGGGAAGTTCTCGGAAGCGCTGCTCGCGAACGACCTGGTGCGACAGATCGTGATCTGGGAGCTTGCCGAGTCTACGCCGATCACCGTGCGCCTCAGCGCGGCGCGGTCGCGCGCGCTGTCTGATTGGATCTCGCGAACATTGAAGACCGCGCCGTCGCCCTCCCCCCGGGTGGATGCGCCGGCAATAAACGCCATCCTCATTGCCGGGGTTCAGCACCTGGTTCTGGCCGAAAGGTCGAGCGGATCATTTGCCGGACTGGATCTCGACGAGGCCGGACGACGCAGAGTCCGTGCGGCCATCAGGGCGTTGTGCCGATCCGCATATGGCGAAGGGGAAATTTGATCCGTCAACGTATAAAAAAGGCATGCTTTCGCATGCGGACAGCGACGGCCGAATAGTTGCATCGTCGGAGCTCAGCTCTTGCGCCGTTCCCGGAAAAACGCCCTGAGCAGCTCAGACGATTCCTCCGCATATGGACCTTGTACGACGTCTGGCCGCCAGTGACAGGTCGATTGACCAAAGAACTTCGGGCCGTGCCATACTGCTCCACCTTTCGGATCGCTCGCGCCAATAACAAGCCGGGCGATGCGGGCATGGCTTATTGCGCCCGCGCACATTGCGCAGGGCTCAAGCGTAACGAACAACGCGGCCCCTGTCAGTCGATAGTTGCCCACGGCGGCGCCCGCGGCGCGCATGGCCAAAATCTCCGCATGCGCTGTGGGATCGTGCGTGCCAATCGGAGCGTTGCCGGCTTCGCCCAGCAAGGCGCCCTCGGCTGAAACGATAACCGCGCCAATTGGCGCCTCGCCGCCTTCGGCGGCGGACCGCGCCGAGGCCAATGCTCTCAACATCCATTGACGATCAGTCTGAAGGGCGTTCATCTACAGCAAACTACCTGCTCAACAACATCAAGTTGACGTTCGAATACTTGGCGCAGCCTATGGTATCGGCAGACGCAGATGAACGCGCCTGCAGCCTCCTGTCAAAATCCGCAAGTTGAGCTACTCCCCAGACAAGCCGGCGAGCCACAAAGCGCCGCAGCTTCGCGCAAGATGGTTCCAAAACAATTTCACCTGCAAAAGCTCCCGGACCAAGAACCATTCGAACGAACGACCACCCCGAAAGTCCGGATGTCATTCCAAATTTAGTTCTGTCGCTCGACACGGCGGGCATATACTGTTGCCTTGTCCAAACGAAACCTGCGCCCGTATTTCATCTCCATGACCGAACCAGAATCCAACGACGCGCCATCTGAGGGCGGCGAACGCATCGCCAAGTATCTGGCGAGGGCCGGCGTCGCGTCGCGTCGCGAAGCTGAGCGCCTAATTGAACAGGGGATCGTGTCAGTCGACGGAAACATTCTTACGACGCCGGCATTCAAGGTCCGCCCCGGTATGGAGGTGCGAGTTGACGGCACGCGCGTTGGCGCACGTCAGCCAACGCGGTTGTGGCGGTACCACAAGCCGGACAATCTCGTGACAACCCATCACGATCCACAGGGGCGGCCAACGGTGTTCGATGCGATCGCAGGTCGCCTCCCTCGAGTCATCTCGATTGGACGCCTTGACCTGACGACTGAAGGTCTTCTGCTGCTGACAAACGACGGCGAACTGGCCCGGCACATCGAGCTGCCCGCCAATGGCTGGGCGCGACGGTATCGGGTAAGGGCGCACGGTCGCGTCACGCAGGCGGCGCTCGACGCGCTGCAGGAGGGCGTTGAAATTGACGGGATCGCCTATCGGCCCATTAAGGCAACCCTCGATCAGACCCAAGGCGGCAACGTTTGGCTCACGATGTCAATCAACGAAGGCAAGAACCGCGAGATCAGAACTGTTTGCCGGCATCTCGACCTACAGGTGAACCGGCTCATTCGAACAGCATACGGACCGTTTCAACTCGGTGCCCTCAAGAAAGACGAACTCGACGAAGTCCCTGCGAAACAGTTGCGCGAACAGCTCGGCGAAAAAACCGCATCGAAATTCGACATCTAGGATTCCGGGAGAGATACGTGGGCGACATCGTCAATTTGAACCGCTTTCGAAAATCAAAAGCGCGGCGCGATAAGGTGACTGCGGCGGCTGAAAACCGGGTCAAGTTCGGACGCAAGAAGAGTGAGCGAAACGCCGCAAAATCCGACGCAGCGCGCAGCAACAAGGAACTCGACGGCCATCGATTGAATGACAAGGACAGCCCGGAAACATGAAGTCGGCGCGCTTATTCGATAGATACATCGCGGTTGACTGGTCGGCGGCCAACTCCCCCGTCCTAGGCGCAAACTCGATCTGGGTCGCCGAAGCCGAGGCGGCCAGCGGCCGCATCCTTTCTCGACCGCCAGTCAACATTGCGACCAGATCGGCGGCAATGTCATATGTCGCCGATCGGCTCGCCGACGCGCGAAAATGCGGCCTCAGGTCGTTGGTCGGCTTTGACTTTCCGTTCGGGTATCCAGCCGGCGCTGCCGAAGCGATTGCCGGCCAGCCCGGATGGCGGTCGCTCTGGCAATGGCTTCAACAGAATATTGTCGACGGCGATGATAACAGATCGAACAGGTTTGCCGTCGCCGATCGCGCCAACGCAAAGTTTCCCGGTGGCGTCGGGCCATACTGGGGAAACAGTACGAAGACGGAATATCGGCGACTGACGCGCAAGAAGACCCGCTATGTCTACGCCACTGTCGCTGAGCGACGTCAGGTTGAACGCATTGTCAGAACGGCCAAGACAGTCTGGCAACTTTCAGGCGCCGGATGCGTCGGCAGTCAGTCGCTAACCGGAATCGCTCGGCTCGAACGCCTTCGCCGCGAATTTCAGGGCGCTTGCGCGGTTTGGCCGTTCGAGACGGCCTTCGCCGCAAATCTCGACACGACACAGGCCTTCGCGCCAATCATTTTCGCCGAGATTTACCCATCGCTATTCGCTGTGCACGGCAACGACGGAGAGCCGCCTGATTCCGCGCAGGTACGGACCGTCGTTGGCGCTCTTGCCGAGGCCGACTTCGAAGGTCGCATGCGGATGATGCTATCGGCGCCGGTGGCGCTCAGGGAGACAGAGCTTGAGGCCGCCATCTCCGAGGAAGGGTGGATCCTCGGGACTGACCGAATGTACGCGAATGCTCGCGCGCCCGATCGTCGCGTCGCGATCCATCAATCAAGGGCGGAGCAGCACCTTGCGCATCATCGGCGGTGAATTCTCCGGGCGACGTATTGAAGCGCCAAAGGGGCGCGTCGCGCGCCCAACCACCGATCGCACGCGCGAAGCGATCTACAATATCCTCGCGCACCGTAGGGATTTTTCGTTCGACGGCATTCGCATTCTAGACCTTTTCGCCGGCTCTGGGGCGCTGGGACTGGAAGCGCTTTCGCGCGGCGCAAGCTTCTGCCTCTTCGTCGAAATCGACGCCGGCGCGCGCGGTGCGATACGCGGCAACATCGACCAACTAGGACTTTTTGGCCGAACCCGCGTCCATCGGCGTTCAGCAATTGCGCTGGGTCCAAAGCCATCGGGAGTTGGCGCTCCATTCGATCTGGCATTCCTCGACCCGCCCTATGGCCAGAGCCTGATTGAACTGGCGCTGCCGGTCTTGCGTGATGGCGGATGGTTGCGCCCAGCCGCTCTACTGGTCACGGAACAGGGCATTGATGACCAACCCGCGGTTTGCGAAGGCTTCACGGTTGAAGACACCCGGACCTACGGCGATACGGCAATATCTTTCCTCGCCTTTTCGGCCGGCTAGCCCAATCGCGGCACAGTTCCGCGATTGTCAAAGAGCTGCCCGCCCTCCTAATGTGGCCCGTCGCCAGAACGGAGGACAACGTCCATGAGCAGCATCACCGCCATTTCCTCATTCGCACTTATAGCCGCCCTTGCAGCCGCTGGACCTCAAGCTCAGGCGCAGTCAGCACCGCCCGAAGCCACCGAACAAGCGGCCGGCGATACCGACGCCGCGCAAGCGACCGACGACGACCCGCAAGAACGGAGCCTATCGTCGAAAGCCGCGGAAGCCGCCGGCAAGGCCGCAGAAAAGGCGAGCGAAATCACTGGCGCGGTCGTCGACAAGGTCAAGGCCGCAGTGGACAAGGCGCGCGCCGATACCGGCATCACCGACGCCGAGACCGACCAGCCATCCTCAGCCGTCGCCCCGTCGAACGCGGAGATCCAGCGACAAACGCAGCCGGCGACAAACGCAGGATCGGCAAAGATCACGAAACCAGACGATGCAGCCGGCGCGGTCGCAACGCCCGTTTCGGCAATGGCCCAGGGCGCGCCGACCAAGCGAGAGTGGAGCCGGCTGAAAGGCGTCAGTGAAGCTGTAGCTGCGGATTATAAGGCCAATCTTGAAAGCCTGTTCGTCCATTTTCACGAAAACCCCGAGCTATCCTTTCGCGAAAGCAAGACCGCCAATAGGTTGGCAAGCGAACTAAAGGCTCTCGGATACGAGGTCACGCAAGGCGTCGGGCAAACGGGCCTTGTCGCAGTCATGAGGAATGGCGACGGGCCGACAGTAATGATGCGCGCTGACATGGACGGGCTGCCCGTCGAAGAGAAGTCGGGGCTCGCCTACGCATCAAAGGCGATGCAGGAAGATATCGACGGCGAGATGAAGCCGGTCATGCACGCATGCGGCCACGACGTACACATCACCTCGCTCGTGGGCGCCGCCCGACAGATGGCGACGCGCAAGAATGACTGGAAAGGCACGCTTGTGCTCATTGGCCAGCCCGCGGAGGAACGGATCAGCGGGGCGAAAGCCATGCTGGACGACGGCCTGTACTCACGATTTCCGAAGCCCGACTACGCAATAGCCTTTCATGTCGCCGCTGACTTGCCAGCCGGCAAGATCGAAGTGAACGACAGCCTCGTGTCCTCGAGTTCGGACAGCGTCAATATAACGGTCCGGGGCATCGGCGCGCACGGAGCAGGGCCACACAAGGGCGTCGATCCTATTCTTGTCGCATCACATATCGTCGTTGCATTGCAGTCGATCGTCAGTAGAAGCATCAATCCGTTGGAGCCCGGCGTCATTACGGTCGGCTCGTTCCACGGCGGCTTCAAGCACAACATCATTTCGGACAAGGTCGATTTGCAGCTGACGGTGCGATCCAACAACCCAAAGGTGCGCGATCAATTGATCGCCGGCATTGAACGCACCGCGGAAGGGATTGCCCGCGGCCTTGGGGTGCCTGAAAACCTGCTGCCGATTGTCGAATATGGTTTTGAATCGACGCCAACGACAATCAACGACACACCGACCGCAAAGCTTGTCCGAAGCGCATTTGTTGACAAGTTCGGCGCGGATGGCCTGGTCAATCCGCCAGCGGAGGGAATGGGCGCGGAAGATTTTGCCTATTTTGTGCAACCGGAAACAGGCGTTCGCGGCGTTTATTTCGCCGTTGGTGGAACGCCCGAAGATGAGTTGGCCAATGCAGCGGGGCATCATTCCGGCCTTTTCAAGGTCTGGCCGGAGCCGGCCGTCAAGGTCGGCACGGAGGCGATGACAACGGCAGCGATGAAACTGTTTGCAACGCCGCCGGCATCGCTCGGCGCATCGGGCCAGTAGTCGGCGTCTTTCGCGGCGAGTTAAATTGGAGGGGGCATTGGAATACGAACCAGTGGCGCGCGCGCGCAGCCGAGCGTCAACGATGACATCCGAGGAGCGGCTCCTGCCGTCCAAAAAGGGAGCCGCTTACGTGAGAACGATCAGGAAACTGCGACCGGTAGCAGCTGCTTTTGGCATTGCTGCGATCGCGATCAGCTTGAACGGCTGCGATGCGCTCGACCAAATCAATCTGGGCGACATCGTTCAGGTCAGTCGTGGCGAAACGACCACACAGCGAGACCGTTCGCGGAATGCCAGCGTCTCGATCGCCGACTCCGAAAGACTTAAGCGGATCGATGACGTCTTACAGGCGGAAGTTGACGCCGGACGCCGCGCCGGCTTCGTCGCAATGGTAGCAACGAGCGATGCCGTCGCCTACTCAACAGCGATTGGATCAGCGGATATTGCCGGCGGAAGGCCGATGACCGTCGACACGCGCTTTCGCATCGCTTCGATGACGAAACCGGTTGTTTCTGCTGCCGCGATGCGCCTTGTTGAGGAAGGTCGCCTGGCGCTGAACGACCCTGTGAAGATGTACATTCCAGCATTCGCAAACCCGGTCGTCGCCACCGACGGCATGCGCGGCCCTGACGGGACCTATCCGACCCGCCCGGCGAAGCGCGATATTCTCGTCCGAGACCTCCTGACCCACACAGCCGGCCTCGGGTATGCATTCCTGGCAAGGACTGATCTGGACAAGGAATATCTGGCCGCGAACCCGTTCTTTACCGAAGGAGACCTGGACGCGCGAATTGAGCGAATTGCCGCGCTCCCTCTCTACTTTGATCCCGGCGAGCGGTGGTTTTATAGTTACGCGACCGACGTGCTCGGTCGCGTGGTAGAAGTAGCTTCCGGCATGGAGCTTGGCGCTTATGCAAAGCAGGCGATCTTTGACCCGCTGAATATGACGGACACGTTCTTTCTTATTGACGACGCGGATGTCCCGGGACTTGCGACTGTCTATACTTTCGATGAGGCGGGCAACCTGACATTGCCGGATCCTGTCGATCCCAACGGTCAAGGTATCGCGGTTGACATCAACGCGCAGGCATTCGGCGTTGCGTCCGGCGGCGGCGGTCTTGTTTCGACCGCGCCGGACTACATAAGATTCTGCCGCATGCTACTCAATGATGGCGAACTTGATGGCGCTCGCATTCTTTCCGGCGCGAGCGTGCGCGCGATGTTCACGAACCAGCTTCTTCAGCGCGTTCTGCCGCAGGACTGGCAGGACAAAGGGTATGGATTCGGACTCGGGGGCCAGGTCATCATGAAACCCGGCCTTACCGGCGAGTATGACGCGCCCGGAGACTGGCGCTGGGGCGGCTATTGGGACACGTCTTTCGTTGTCAACAAGGCCGATGACGTCGCCGTCGTGCTCCTGACACAACGTGAACCTGGGCCAAATGATCCAGGCACGAATGCCGGACAACTCGTTCGATCGATCGCTTATTCGGCAGCAACTGGCGCGGAATAGAGATGCGGCTGGAAAGGCGCGTCAGCCCGCGGCTTTTGCCCGCTTCTTGCGCATATGGGGCAGCAATTCGCGCTTTCTCAAACGAATGGACCTTGGCGTCACTTCCACCAGCTCATCGTCTTCGATGTAGGCGATGGCGTGTTCAAGCGTCAGCCGGCGCGGCGTCGTCAGGCGCACGGCTTCGTCCTTGCCCGCAGCCCGAATGTTCGTGAGCTGCTTTGCTCGAAGCGGGTTGACGTCGAGATCGTCGTCCTTGGCGTTTTCGCCAATGATCATCCCCTGATAGACCGCCTCGCCAGACGAAATGAAAAGAACGCCGCGTTCTTCGAGGTTCCACAGCGCATAGGGAACGCTCTCGCCATCCCCGTTTGCGATCAAGACACCGTTCCGCCGCCCCTCGATCGGACCGCGATGAGGCGAGTACTCAAGGAAAGAACGGTTCATCACGCCTGTGCCGCGCGTGTCCGTCAGGAATTGACCATGATAGCCGATCAGGGCGCGTGCGGGCGCGTGCAGAACGAGCCGCGTCTTGCCTGCGCCGGCCGGCTTCATTTCCTGTAGATCCGCCTTGCGGCGCGTCAGCGTTTCAATGACTACGCCGGAAAATTCATCGTCGACATCGATTACGACTTCTTCAATCGGCTCGAGGGTCTCTCCGGCATCGTTCATTTTCGTAACGACCCTGGGTCGAGAGACGGATAACTCAAAGCCTTCGCGGCGCATGTTCTCAATCAGAACGCCGAGCTGCAGCTCGCCGCGCCCAGCGACTTCAATGCCGTCGCCACTTGCCGCGTCCGTCACGCGAATCGCGACGTCGCCTTCGGCTTGACGCATAAGACGCTCACGGATGACCCGCGACTGCACCTTGTCTCCTTCACGGCCAGCAAGCGGAGAGTCGTTCGCCGAGATTGTGACTGAAAGCGTCGGCGGATCGATCGGCTGAGCCGGGAGCGCTTCCATAGCTGACAGATCGCACAGCGTATCCGCGACCGACGCCTTCTGGTATCCAGCGATGGCCACAATGTCGCCTGGCCCAGCTATATCGACGGGCTGGCGCTTCAGGCCACGAAACGCCAACACCTTGGTAATCCGTACACGTTCCAGCTCTTTGCCGGAACGCGATAGCGCCTTGTATGTCAAGCCCGGCCGTATTACGCCGGACTCAACGCGCCCAGTCAGAATTCGCCCGAGATAAGGATCGGCCTCAAGAGTCGTGGCAAGCATCCGGAATGGTTCACCCTCGCTAGCGGCGGCCACCCTCGGGGCCGGAACGTGCGCGGCGATCGTCTCGAACAAAGGTGAAAGATCATCGTGCGGATCATTAATGTCGCGCGCCGCCCAGCCATCGCGACCGGAAGCGTATAAAGTAGGGAAGTCCAGTTGTTCATCGCTTGCGCCAAGCGCGGCGAATAGGTCAAACGCGGCGTCAAGCGCGGCATCCGGGTCCGCCGCCGGTCGATCGATCTTGTTGAGCACGAGGATCGGCTTGAGCCCAAGCTTAAGGGCCTTTGAAAGAACGAACTTGGTTTGTGGCATCGGGCCTTCGGCAGCGTCCACAAGCAGAAGGCAGCCATCGACCATTGAAAGAATTCGCTCGACCTCGCCGCCAAAATCGGCGTGTCCAGGCGTGTCAACGATGTTGATGCGTAGTGGATCCGAGGCCCCGGCGCCCACCCAGTCGACGCTCGTGCATTTTGCGAGGATCGTGATTCCGCGCTCGCGCTCGATGTCATTTGAATCCATCGCGCGTTCGGCCATGTCCGCATTTTCCCGAACAGCGCCTGACTGACGCAGCATTTCATCGACCAGGGTTGTCTTGCCGTGGTCGACGTGGGCGATAATGGCGACATTGCGCAGGCGCTCTGCGGGAGCGACGGGTAAATCTGACATCTGGGCGGCCGGGGTTCGTTGCTATGCAGCAAGCTCTTGACCGCTCGCTTTAGACCTTTTCCCGGCCCACGCAAGCCGCGTCACAAGAGTCGAGGGTCAAACAGGCGCAATTTCCTTCAACCATGCGTCCATCCGGTCCCAGTCTGGGTCGGATTGGAACGATTCAGACGGCGTCAGTCCGGCGGTTCTGATAAAGGCAAAAATGATGAACTTACGGACAGCTGGGACGCGGAAATAGGCTGTATGGGCGAGTTCGTTCCAGGACATCGTTTCGAGTAGCGTCCTGGTCGCATCGGAACGCGCGCCCAGCTGACCTTCCATCGAGATAATTCGCCTTGCTCTGGAAAGAGTATCAGCGGCGTATGACGCGACATGGGCCTCCAGCGCATCGGCAAGAGGCGACGGCAAAGGACGAAACGACTGAGCGCTCTGGGAGAATGGCGAAGGTCCGACATCGCGGACGATTAGGCCGGTCATGTCATTGCCAAAGGCATTGCCTTTCAGCGCGGCTCGAACGGTGCCGTTGAGGAAGGTCAATAAACCATTCTCGACGATAATCCGTAATGTGAGCGTATAGACCAAATACGCAATTGTCGCGATGATCGGCAGAGCGAAGATGCCAACCGAAATCGTCGCGCCAAGAAAGAAGGCCAGGGCGTCTTCGTTCCTGGAAGCCGGCGGCTCAAAGGCCGCTTTCAATGTATCCAGGGGACTCATCGAATCAAAGTTGCCTGCATCGACCGAGTTCGACGCACCTACCGCCAGCGCGAGCATCAAGGCGAAACTTAGCATTGGAACAACGACAAAAAACGCCGTTCGCACGTTTCGCGAGATGCTCTTGGAAGAAACGATTCGAAATTTTTGTTCACTGACGGTCTTGAGCAGCAGGATCGCCTCGTCCGCGGCATGGTAAACATTTGCCATCCTGGCGTTGATGAACTCCTGCATGCGCTCTCGTCCGCGCCGCCGTCGCCCAAATTTCTTTCGGAAAATGGCGCTCCTCACGAGCCAAGTTCCAAGTCCGACCTGCGCCGCGGTAAAGGCGAGCTGCGCAAGAAAAACGCCGAACAAATCGCCGGCTCCAGCCTCATCAATTGACGGATCGCAAATACCGGCATCAGCGCAAACAAGCCGTTCAAAAGCAAGCTCATCGCCGTTGAGCTCCATCAACGCCAAACTGAGAAAGACCACCGCGCCCGCTGCAGCAAGCGCGCCAATCGCCCACAATGTCAGGCCCATTACGCCGCCGAGGCCGTACCGATTGATTGGGTTGAACGACAGGCGATCACTAAAGAACGGCGTCGCAATGTTGGTCCAGCTCGCGATCCGGGATGGCCGATTTACACGGCGCAGTGACTCGGCAATCGCCTTAAGCCCAACATTCCCGCCATGACTGTGGCTGATTAAATGGACGTGGCCTTGTTCACCATCGCGCCGATCGACAAATCGCGGATGAAGTTCGCGAAACAGCCTTACGGCCGCCGTTGCACGATCGTTCTCCGAGTTCTCGCCTGACCATTTGAAAGGGATTATCTCGATCGGTTCTTCGACAGCGGCACGCAGTTCTTCGGCGAATGTCCCCGTCGGCTCCCACCAACGTTCCTCGCCTGTCGCACCTGCCAGGCCATCGCCGGTCCCATGAATGGTGATAATCTGGATGCCCATTGCCCCTCGCCTGTTGGCAAGGCGCGCGACCGTCCCGCCCCCGCTGCCGTCACCAAGTTATGCCACCCAATTCCAACCGGCAATTTTCATCTGTGTCCGGCGGGGCTCATCGCAACGCAAAAAGACCGGCCCGCGCATCGCGCGGGCCGGCCATTGGTTTAGACTGCGCGTCCGCCGATCAGGCCTTGCGATAGCTGACGCCGCGGTCGTCGCCGATCGCAACCGGTCGACCATTGACGAAAAAGACGGTTAGCTTTTCGCGCGAGGTCCGCTGATAGGCCCGCGCTTCAACGTTTACCTTGACAGCCCATGCGGGAACATCTTCACGACCGCGCACATCGAGGTACACGCGATAAGGGTGCCCGGTGCATTCAACACTGGCGACATCGGCGCCCGCCATGCGGGACTTCACGTAGCTTTCAGTCGATTGTTGATACGACGCAGGCAAGCGTCCGAAATCTTGGGCGAGAGCCTGACCCGCAAGCATCGCGCCTGCCATGACGCCGAGTATTCCGATCATTTTTTTCATTTACATTCTCCTAGGCAATAACGCCCCCGGTCCGATTCAAGGCCGAGCGGCACCGCCTCCGCTCCGGGGCTTTCCCGAAGCGGATTCCGAAATCAGCCACGACGGACGACCCGCCGAAACTGGACGAAGCGGCAGAGGGCCGACGGTGGCGGCTGTCTACTGACTGGCAGGGGCGATTTCAGATCCTTCTGGAACATGTCGCCCGGACGCCGACGAAGCCGTCTTAAATCCGTCGTATATCTGTCACATTACCTTCATATACATGTCACAAAACTGTCGTCAAGTGAAAAGCGCATTTTTTGCGCACAACCATTCCGCGACAAGCGACGCCGCCGGTCGCGCCACAAACTTCGCCGCGCCCTAGAGCGAATTCCATTGTTGCCGTTCGGGTCTCGTTCAGTTCGAAAAACTGACATAGTCTGAGGGTAACGCGACGTTAGTTGACGAATGAGGGGCGAGATCGATGGCGACGATCGACAATGTGCGGTTTACAAAACCGGGCGGCTATATCCTGAACATGGTGCTGTTTCTCGCAGTGGTCGCTGTCGTCATCTATTTTCTGTCACCCTACAGCCCGCAGCCGACATCCCTTCTTGTTGACGCGTTCAATGCAAATACTGCACTCAACGGGCTTATTCTTTTCGTCCTGTTCGTCGGCATCGTTTTCAATCTGAGGCAAGCTGGAGCGATCGCGCCAGCATCGCGCTGGATCCAGGCCTTTTACGAGCGCGACACCCGACGCCGGCGGGCGCCCGACCTTATCATTGCGACAACGCGGATCCTGAAAAAGGCGCGCGACTCGCAAGCCGGCCTGACCAGTGAATCAGCGCGGGCCATCCTCGATTCCGTTGGGGCACGGATGGATGAAGGTCGCGAGATGGGAAGGTATATTGGCAACCTGCTTGTTTTCCTTGGACTGCTAGGGACATTCTGGGGACTGCTCGAAACGGTGAACGCGGTCGCGGCGACGATAAGCGGCCTGGCGACGGACGGCGCGGCCGAGGATGCGGTCGCCCAGCTTATCCAGAACCTTCAGGCGCCGCTTGGCGGCATGGGCACCGCGTTCTCCTCGTCTCTGTTCGGGTTGGGCGGCAGCCTGATCGTCGGTTTCCTTGACTTGCAGGCAGGCCAGGCGCAAGGGCGCTTCTACTCGGATCTCGAAGACTGGCTGGCGCAGGAAACCGAACCTACGCGGGGCGGCCGAAGCGACGCCAAGGCGTCCTTTGCTGATCTGGTTTCAGATGGCGACATTGCCGGCGCCGTCGGCGCGCTTGAGGCGGCGCTAGCCGCCAATACAGAAACACAAATCAAGGCCTCGGCCGGACAGATTGCCGAGCTGAAGGATGAGATCAGGGCGCTGAACAGAACGCTCATTCGCGTCGGCGGCGGAGAGTAAGCCATGGCGCGGCGCAGACGCGGGAGCGAGGCCAACATCTGGCCCGGCTTCGTCGACGGTTTGTCGACGCTCCTGCTGGTATTGATGTTCGTCCTGTCAATCTTCGTCGTCGCACAATTTTATCTAGGCGAACGACTTACGTCGGTAAAAGACGAACTCGCCGGCAAGGACGCTGAACTCGTTCGACTGACGGCGCGCATTAACGAGCTCGCGAGGCAACTCGGTCTTGCCGAAACCGCGCGCGACGACCTGCAGGCGCAAATCCTCGCATTGCAGGACACAATTGAGCAAAAGAACGCCGAACTGGCGACGCTCGGCGCAGCGCTTGCCGCCAGTCAGTCGGCGGTCGCCGCTTCGGTGGAGGAACTCGAAGCAGAAAGGGCGCTCACGGATGATCAGAAGTCGCAGATCGCAACCCTGAATGCCCAACTCGCGGCGCTGCGAAAGCAACTGCAGAGCCTGCAGGAAGCGCTGGAAGCTGCCGAAGCGAAGGACAAGGCGCAGGAGGCGCAGATCGAAAACCTGTCGCAACGGTTGAACGCCGCCCTCGCTCGCAAGGTGCAGGAACTTCAGGAAGTGCGTTCTCGCTTTTTTGAAGCCTTGCGCGCCGCGCTTGGCGAACGGGACGACATCAAGGTCGTCGGCGACAGGTTCGTTTTTGAAAGCGACATTCTCTTTGGTTCTTGCTCGGCCGTCATCGGCCAAGGCGGCCAGTCCGATCTCAACAAGCTTGCGGATGCCCTGATTGATATTCAGGATGATATCCCGACTGAGGTGAACTGGGTCCTTCGCGTCGATGGGCATGCGGACGCAGCGCCGCTTGGTCCGAATTGCCGCGCCATCTTTGATTCCAATCTTGAGCTTTCCGCCCAGAGGGCCATCTCGGTTGTCAACTACCTTACTGAGCGCGGCGTTCCGGCGCGGCGCTTGATGGCGACTGGCTCCGGCTCGACGGCGCCGCTTGTCGCGGGCGGCTCGGCGAGCGCGCTTGCCCAGAACCGCCGAATTGAATTCAAGCTGACGGAGCGTTGAGGCATGGCCGGCTTCAAGGCGGCAAGCGGTCTCACGCTAGCCGCCATGTCAATCGCAGTTTCCTCCGCCTTCGGTCCAGCGACAGCCGGCACAGGCGCGCCGTGCGAAACGGTGAAACAGCGCGGTGAACTACAGACGCTAAAGCGCGGCGACATCATATATGCCGATCTGGCCGCGAAAATTCGTATCCGGATTAAATCGATCGACATCGAGAAAAAAGAGATTTGCGGTCGAACCAGACGCACATCGAAATGCTTTGGCGTCGACAAGGTGTACACTGGCCGCGCGCTCGCCGCCTGCGGTCGCGGCGCGCCGCCATCAGCCATACTTCTCTTTGATGAAAGCGAAGAAACCGCTGAAGACACCGACGATCGCCGGTAGCCACTCGGGCGGAGGCGGCGATCGGGAACCGTAAACACGTCAGGGCAGAATCGGGTCGATTTCCTATTCGCGTCTGATGGAAAATGCGCCGAAGACCGCAAGCAAGGCGCCGGCGAGGCCAAACCAGGTCAGCGCATATTCAAGGTGCCGGTTTGGGAATTCCACCCTCGTCGTCCCGCCCCTGGGCCATTCAGCCGCGAATTCCTTGCCGGAGCTGTCGACATAAACATCGAGCGCGTCGATGCCCGCCGCCTTTGCGAAAACGCTTGGTCGTCGAACGTACCAAATGTTGGCCTTCTCATCGTTCCGAGGGCGGATAAATTCCACAATCCCGTTCGGCTTTTCAGGCGTTCGCAGAAGACCTTCGATAGTAACCTGGCCGGCCTCAGCAGTTTGCTCGAGAGGAGCCGTAAACTGTACATCCTGCGGCACAAAGCCTCGATTGACATAAATGACATCGCGGGATCTCACTGGTGTCGTGAGATTAAAAGGCGTAAACAGATAATGTCCGGCCTCGCCATCCAGAGTGCCGAATACGCGAACAGTAAGGCTGTGACGGTATGCACCGGCGATTTTGACCGGCACATATTCCGGATCAGGATACTCTTCTCGCTTGCCGATGACATCGCCCAGGGGGCGAGGCGCTGCCTCGAGCCGGGCCTCGACCTTGGCCACAAGATCGCGCTTCCACGCCAGTCGATGCAATTGCCAAGAGCCAAGACTAACGAGGGCGGCGCATCCAAGGGTAGTTGCGACTGCGAGGCCAGGTTGGAAAATGACCCTCATGCCGCGCCGTCCCCGTCGCGATCGACCTGACGTCCTTCGCCAGACTTGTTGTGAAATTGTAGCGCAATCAGCGTCGCCTTCAACGGCCGCAACAACAAGAGCGTCAGGCCGATCGCGGCAAACGAGGAAATCGCGAATGCCCCAAGGATTGGCAGGCCCCACGAAAAGCGCGTGACGAAGGCAATCAAGACCGCAACAAACCCAACGATAAAGATGACGAACACCGCTGGGCCATCGCCGGCATCTGATGACGAGTAGTCAAGTCCGCACGCTTCGCAGCTATCGCGAACGCCGAGGAAAGTGGAAAAGAGCGCTCCCTGCCCGCACCGCGGACACCTGCCGGCGAGTCCCGCGGCGTACGGACTAACAGGCGGATAGTAGGATGGCACGCACAACCCCGCCAATTATGAATTAGGACAGCAGACCCTGATTGCCAAGCACATAGATGAAGGCGAACAGGAACAGCCAGACGACATCGACGAAGTGCCAGTACCAGGCCGCGCACTCAAACCCGAAGTGGCGCTCCGGCGTGAATTGCCCAGCGTAGGCGCGCATGAGGCAGACGGCGAGGAAGATGGTCCCGATAATTACGTGCAACCCGTGGAAGCCCGTCGCCATGAAGAATGCCGCGCCATAGATGCCGCCGCCGGAAAACTTGAACATCTCTAGCGACAACGCTTCGTGGTACTCGGCATACTGGAAGAACGTAAAAATCACGCCAAGGATAATTGTCAGCCAAAGACCTTGTTTGAGCCCCGCCTCATCGCCGTGCTGAACGGCATGATGGGCCCACGTCACAGTCGTTCCTGACAACAGGAGGATCAAGGTGTTGAGCAACGGCAACCCCCAGGGCGACAAAGGCTCTACACCCTTTGGCGGCCAGGTATTGCCGGTCGCGTGAAAGCGGCCGTCATTCATGAGGTAGGCGGGATCGCCGTTGGCGTTCAGCATCTGAGTGCCATCCGTCAGGATGATCGGATCGCCAGCGCCCGGGAAAAGCGCCGCCCCGAAAAACGCCCAGAACCAGCCCGCGAAAAACATCACTTCGGAGGCGATGAACAGCACCATGCCGTAGCGCAGGCCGAGCCTTACAACCAGCTTGGTGTTTTCGCCATTTAGGCTTTCCCGGATAACGTCGCGCCACCAGCCGAGCATCGTGATCAGGACGCCGGTGAAGCCGACCATGAACAGCCATGGACCGCGGAGCGCAACGAACGGCGCATCCATCGACCCCAGGACGAGGCCAGCTTCGCCCGCGCCGGATTTCATCCAGGTTACAGCGCCAATCATCATCGCCGCCGCTGAAATTGATCCGATCAACGGCCAGGGCGAGGGATTTACCAGATGAAAGTCATGCTTCACGTCAGCGCCGGCCATGTCGGTCAAACCCCGCTCATTCAAAAAAACAGTTCCGGCCCCCAGTCGACCGGGCCCCGATCCGCTCCGTATAACCGCGACGCAGCAAGGGTTCCAAGAGGCGAATGCCGCGTGACGTGCGACATTATGGGCAGAGATCTCAATCAACTTGAGCGCCGACAAGATCGCCAGTCCGCCGTCAGGCTTTATGGCCCCTTGGGCTCCGCCTTCGGCGATGACGAAGGCTCATCGTGCCTGAAAAAAGTGTAAGCGAGCGTAATTGTCTCAACTTCATCCAGATTGCGATCGTCGGCAATTTTTGGATCGACGAAATAGGTCACCGGCATCGAAACGGTTTCACCTGGCTTCAGTGTCTGCTCGGTGAAGCAGAAGCATTCGATCTTGTTGAAGTACTGGCCAGCCTTGGCGGGCGAAACATTGAACGTCGCGCGCCCGACCAAAGGCGTCGAGGAGCCGTTGGTCGCCTCGAAGAAAGCCAGCCCGGTCTCACCGACATGCAGCGTCTGGCTCATCTGCTCGGGCCGGAATGTCCAGGGCAGGTCGCGACCTACCGTGCCGTCAAATCGCACGGTAATCCGTCGCTCCAGCACGTCGGCAGCGCCCGTCGCCGCGCGCTGGGTCGTGCCGCCCCAGCCTGTGACCTGGCAGAACGCGCGGTAGGCCGGCACTGCCGCGAACGCAAGGCAGACCATGGCGACGACGCCCGCGACGACGCCCATCGCCACCTTCTTGTTGGCTTCATGGCTGATTTCGCCGCCTTCAGTCATTGCTGCTCACCCGCCGCCGGCTACGGTCGCGCCGATGCGCAACATCGTAACTAGATAAACAAGGACAATAAACGCCCCCAATGCGCCAGCGATGGCAAGATTTCGCTGTTTGCGGCGTTTGCGATCTTCGTCGGTCATCACGCCCAGATGGCCTTCGATAGGAGGTTGAAAAGCCCCTCGGCAAGGAGGGCGGCGAAAAGCGCGAACAGGTAGAGGATGGAAAAGCCGAACAGCTTCATGGGCGTCCGCCCGTCGCCGTCCGCGGACTTGAGAACCGCCCAGGCGAGACGGATGAATTGCGCGCCGAGCGCGACAGAGGCGACCAGATACACAGGACCGCCAAGGCCAAATGGCTGGACCGCAACGGCGCCGACCGACAGCGCCACGGAGTAGGCGAATATCTGAAGCTTGGTCGACCTGTCGCCTGCCACGTTCGGCATCATCGGAACGCCGACGCGCTCGTAATCAATCGTCCTGCGGAGTGCGAGCGCCCAGAAGTGCGGCGGCGTCCAGAGGAAGATGATCCCGAACAGAGCCCAAGCTTGCCACGGCGCATCGCCCGTCACTGCGGCCCACGCGACAACCGGCGGCAATGCGCCGGCGGCGCCCCCGATAACAATGTTTTGCGCCGTCGCCCGCTTGAGCCACATTGAATAGATAACGGCGTAGAAGAAGATCGTGAACGCGAGTAGACCGGCGGCGACATAGTTCGACGACAGCGCCAGCAACGCTATCGACAATGCTGACAAGACGACACCAAGGGCAGCAGCCTCGGCGGGAGGCACGGCGCCCCGTGGCACAGGGCGCTTTGACGTGCGCTCCATGACGGCATCAATGTCAGCGTCGAACCACATGTTCAGGGCGCCGGAGGCGCCAGCGCCGACTGAAATCGCGAGGAGCGAAATCGCCGCAAGCCCGACCGACGCCTCAGCGCCGGAGGCAAAAGCAGTGACCATGCCGACAAGCGCGGTGAACACCACGAGTGACATGACGCGCGGTTTCAGAAGGTCAAAATAGTCCGCCGGGCCAGCGAGGCTGAGCCCGACCGGTTCAAGGCCATTCTGCACGGCCGGGTCGAGTGCTGTCATGGCGGACGCTATGGCCGAACAGCGGCCGAAACGGAAGAGCAAGACGCTGCATCAGGGCGCCTCGTGGCGATTGGCCGCTCCCCGCTTCACATGCCCCGTCGTCTGCCTAGCCTCTCGAGACGACGCTCTTTGCCGCAAAGAAAACCAGTATCAGCACCATAAAGGCGATAAAGTAGGCAAGCAGCGAACTCGCCTGGAGGTTCATGAACTGTGACCAACTGGCGTTCAGTTGCGCGCCGGCGACATCCGCTGTCGACATCTCCGCCGGCCCGCCGCCGACTACAGCCCTCAGGAAGCTGCCGATCACGAACAGGAATAGCGCCAAAAGAGTCATTGCACCGATCTGGCTGGCCCGTTGCATGATCAGCGCCGCAATCACGACCGAACCGAAAGCGATCGCCAGCGAAATGACGTCACCATGGAGGAAGACGCCTCGGATGATGCCGAAGACGTCGTTCAGAATTGTTTGCAGCATGGAATTACCCCTTTCCCACGCGCCCCAACAACGCGAGAGGCGACCGTGCCCATCGCGGTCGCGTTCCAAAAGTTAACCAAATTGAGCGCCAACCGTCGAGAGCCGAGGCGCCGCCTTTCAGAGACGTTGATGCTGCGCCTCAGATCGATGACGCATCTGGTCGACTGCCGAGGGCTACAGAAAAGGCGCGCTACCGCCAGGTTGCGCGCCTCAAAGTTGTATCCGCAGGTATCCGGCGACGTCTCGCCTAGTGAGCGGCGGCCTCTTTGCCGTCGAACCGCGGCAGCTCGTTGAACTGGTGAAAGGGCGGCGGCGACGGCAAGGTCCATTCCAGCGTCGTCGCGCCTTCGCCCCAGGGGTTGGCGGCCGCTTTCTTCCGGTAGACAAAGAATGCGTCGAACATCGCGATGGCGAAGGTCAGCATACCGAACGCCATGATGTAGTAGCCGTAGGTCGAGATCTGGTTATAGAACGCGAAACCTTCCGGATAGTCGATGTACCGGCGCGGCATCCCCTGCAAGCCAAGAAAATGCTGCGGAAAGAAGATCAGGTTCACGCCAACGAACATGATCCAGAAATGCAGGACGCCCAGAACCTCCCGATACTGATAGCCGAACATCTTGCCGAACCAGTAGTACCAGCCGGCAAAAATCGCGAAGACCGCGCCGAGCGACAACACGTAGTGGAAGTGCGCGACCACATAGTAAGTGTCGTGCATATAGTGGTCGATGCCGGCGTTCGCGAGCACCACGCCCGTGACGCCGCCGACGGTGAAGAGAAAGATAAAGCCGACGGCCCACAGCATTGGCGTCTTGAAGTCGATGGAGCCGCCCCACATCGTCGCGATCCACGAGAAGATCTTAATGCCAGTTGGCACGGCGATAACCATAGTCGCCGCGACGAAATAAGCCTTCATGTTCACGCTGAGACCCACCGTATACATGTGGTGCGCCCAGACAATGAACCCGACGAACCCGATCGCGACCATGGCATAGGCCATGCCAAGGTAGCCAAAGATTGGCTTCTTCGAAAATGTCGAGACGATGTGGCTGATAATGCCGAAGCCGGGCAAAATCAGAATGTAAACTTCAGGGTGGCCGAAGAACCAGAAAAGGTGCTGGTAGAGGATCGGGTCGCCGCCGCCCGCTGCATCAAAGAACGAAGTGCCGAAATTGCGGTCCGTCAGCAACATCGTAATTGCGGCCGCGAGAACCGGCAGCGAGAGCACCAGCAGGAAGGCCGTGACGAGAACGGCCCAGGCGAACAGCGGCATCTTGTGCAGGGTCATGCCCGGCGCGCGCATGTTGAAGATGGTCGTGATGAAATTGATCGCGCCAAGGATAGAGGAAGCGCCCGCGAGGTGAAGCGACAGGATCAGAAGGTCCATCGCCGGTCCTGGCGATCCTGTGGTCGAAGACAAGGGCGGATAAAGAACCCAGCCGCCGCCGAACCCGATCTGCGAACCGTACCCCGGCGCGAAAATCGACAGAAGAATCAAGATGCCCGATGCGCCATAAAGCCAGAACGAGATATTGTTCATACGCGGGAACGCCATATCAGGCGCGCCGATCATGATGGGCACGAACCAGTTTCCGAAGCCCCCGATCATTGCCGGCATCACCATGAAAAAGATCATGATGAGGCCATGGTATGTGATCAGAACATTGTAGAAATTCGACGCGGCGTCGACATTTCCGCCAGTGAACTGGGTCAGGAACGTAACGCCTGGCTCGGCGAGTTCCAGCCGCATCAGACCGGACATCGCGCCGCCGATAATCCCCGCGAGGATCGCGAAGATCAGGTAGAGCGTGCCGATATCCTTGTGGTTCGTCGAGAAGAACCAGCGGACAAAGAACGGCGGGACATGATCGTGTCCATGATCGCCATGGCCGTGTGCATCGCGCGCGGCGGTCTGGGTGTGTGCGTCAGCCATTTACGGCCCCTTTTAGTCTCGATTTCATCAACACGCCGAACAGGTTCACTTTTCGCCGGCGGCGTTGGCTAGCGAGGCGATTTTGTCATCGGACCCGAACATTGGATCCATGCCGGCGAGTTCGCGCTGTTGATCGACCCAGGATTCGAACTCCGTCCTGGATACAACCCGCACGGCGATGGGCATGAACGAATGCTTGATGCCGCAAATTTCCGAGCACTGCCCGTAAAAGACGCCTTCACGGTCGGCGCTGAACCAAGTCTCGTTTATCCTGCCAGGCACCGCATCGATCTTGATCGCAAAATTCGGCAACGCCCAGGAATGAATCACATCGCGCGCCGTCGTCGTCACCCGGACCGTCTCGCCGACAGGGACGACGACCTCGTTGTCGACCGCCAGCCGGTAGAGCGCAGCAGTCGTCTGCGCTTCCGGCAGCATGTTGGAAACGAACTCGAAGTCGCCGAAGTCAGGATAGGCGTAGCTCCATCCCCATTGATATCCATTAACCTTGAGGGTCAGCGTCGGCGCCATCGCAATCTGCCGGTTCTCCCCCTGACCGACCAAAGTCCGTCCACCGCGAATGATGACGGTTTCCCCATTCGACGGAGCGCGTTCAAGCGTGACCGTTACGACGTCCGACTTGAAACCCGACGTCCGATACGCGTTCTTCGGCAGCTTCTGCAACGCCCCGTCGCGACCAACAAAAACCTGGATGTGTTCCTGGCGCGAGACCTTGCGGCTTTCCGCAGCAAAATCGTTTGCGAAAGAGAATTCCAACGTCGAGCCATCGCCGACAAATGCGACCTGCTTGCCGTCCGGCGTGACGTCCTCATTGTAAAGCAACTCAAACGAAAACAGCGCGATGACGAGCAGGATCAGGACAGGCACGCCAGTCCAGATAATTTCAATGAGCGTGTTGTGACTGAATTTGGATGGCGTTGGATTCGACTTTGAATTGTACCGGACGACAATCCACAGAAGCAGCGCCAATACGAAGACGCTGATCACGGTGATGATCGGCATCAAAATAACATTGTGGAAAAAATGCACGTCCGATGCGAGCGCCGAGTTCGCAGGCAGCATGGCAATGCCGTTATCTGCGTGGTTTTCCGCGCCGCCAGTCTGAGCGAAAGCAATCTGGGGGATGGCGGACGTGGCCATGAGGCCGGAAAATGCGGCTGCGGTCGCGGTCCAGAAGCGTATCATGGCAAAGTCCAAAACGGTGTTCGAAGTCAGGCCGGTATATACGCGGCGCGCTCCGAGGCGATAGTCCGCCAATCAGCGCAGTGCAAAGGAAAAACGTCGCAGGCGCCCCTTCCCTCTGCGGCGCGCCGTATATCTCTTAGTTAGAAATCGGTAGGGCCCGTGCGTGAATAGTTGTGCCGAGACGCACGAACCCAACGGATCCAGTGCCACGAAAGGCGGCAAGAAATGGCGAATTCAACCTTCTTCGACCGGACCGACCTGACCGAATCGGCGGCGCGCGATTCGCTCTCGCGCGCGCTTTCCGGCTCGGATGATGGCGAACTTTACCTTGAATACACCCAGTCGGAAGCTTTCGTTTTTGACGATAATCGATTGAAAACGGCAAGCTACGACGTTGAGCAGGGCTTTGGACTTCGGGCGGTGATCGGCGAATCAACGGGCTACGCCCATGCGTCGGAGTTCTCGCCCGCCGCCCTTGCGCGGGCGGCCGACGCGGTCGCCGCCGTGAAATCGGGCCGGTCCGGCGCCTACAGCGACGGTCCCTCGCGCACCAACCTGAAGCTTTATCCAGATGACAACCCCCTTGAGGCGATAGGTTTTGACGCGAAAGTAAAGCTGCTTGAGGAAATCAACGCCTATGCGCGCGACAAGGACCAGCGCGTCCGTCAGGTATCCGCGTCCCTCTCCGGCGAATGGTCGATCGTCGAGATCATGCGGGCGGACGGCGAGATCGTTCGAGACGTTCGGCCGCTGGTCCGGCTGAACGTGTCCGTTACCGCTGGCGACGGCGATAGGCAGGAAAGCGGGAATCACGGGGCTGGCGGCCGCGAAGGCTACGCTCGGTTCATAACGCCCGAAGCCTGGCGGAGCCAGGTCGATGAGGCGCTGCGCCAGGCGCTGATCAACCTTGACGCCGAACCCGCCCCTGCCGGCGAAATGGAAGTGGTGCTCGGCCCGGGCTGGACCGGCGTCATCCTGCACGAAGCGGTCGGCCACGGGCTTGAAGGCGATTTCAACCGCAAGGGCGAGAGCGCCTTCGCTGGCCGCATTGGCGAGCGGGTCGCAGCGCCGGGCGTAACGGTTGTTGACGACGGGACAATCGCCGGCCGCCGAGGGTCGCTGACAATCGACGACGAAGGCACCCCGACCAGCCGAACCGTCCTGATCGAGGACGGAATCCTGAAGGGCTATATGCAGGACCGACTCAATGCCCGGCTGATGGGCGTCGCCCCGACCGGCAATGGACGCCGGGAGTCGTACGCCCACCAGCCAATGCCAAGGATGACGAATACTTTCATGACGAACGGCGTCCATGAGCCCGGCGAAATCATCGCGTCCGTCAAGGACGGGATCTATGCCGTGAACTTTGCGGGCGGGCAGGTCGACATCACGTCGGGCAAGTTCGTCTTCAACTGCACCGAGGCCTATCGCGTGAAGAACGGCAAGATTGGCGCGCCGCTGAAGAACGTTGCGCTGATCGGCGACGGCCCAAGCGTTCTCACCCGCGTTTCAATGGTCGGAAACGACTTCGCCCTCGATTCCGGCATTGGCGTTTGCGGCAAGGCCGGCCAGGGCGTGCCAGTCGGAGTCGGTCAGCCCACAATCAAGGTTGACGCGCTGACGGTGGGCGGTTCGGGCGCCTAGGCTGCGACAGCTTTGGCGATCGACGAAGGGTGCGCCGAACGACAGGACGACCACGAACAAAAAAGCCGGCCCCTTTGGGCCGGCTTTCCTGATTGCGCTTCCTTCGAGACTACATCGTGAAACGAGCGCCTAGGAAGAAGTAGCGGCCCAGCGGCGAGACCGGATAGGCCTGTTCCGTAAAGAACGGATTCCGGTCGAGCACGTTGTTGATGCCGCCATAGACCTGGAGCTGGTCCGAGATCTGATAGCTGGCGTTCACATCGTGGATGAATACTGCATCGGCGATGCCAGCCGGACCGTAGTTCGTATTGACGGTCTCAATCTCAACCGCGCGAAGCCCTTGTTCATCCTGGAACTGCGTCTGCCAGGTGAAAGCGAACGGGCCACGGCGATAGTTGAAGAAGCCGTTTGCCGCAAATTCAGGACGCTGAATTTCGCCAAGCTCAGGATCGACTGCCGTCGGATCCGCAGGGTTGAAGAACTGGTTCAGGCGCTCCATCCAGGCTCCGTTCACCGTAATGTTGAAATCGCTGCGGCCGATTTCAAAATCATAGCTGACTTGGGCGTCGATGCCGCGCGCGTCCAGCGAGGCGAAGTTCAGCTCCTGCTGTCGCAGGAAGTTAAACCCGTTGAACTGCGGCGAGGTCGGATCGTCGTTCCGCGTAAACAGATCGCAGAACTGGTTCGCCACGCCAGCTGCGAAGCCGGCCGAATCATAGCAGCCGTCGACAATGTCCTGAGCGCTGGGACTTGAGATCGCCTGATCAATCTGGATCGACCAGTAGTCAACCGTCACGGCCAAGCCTTCGATAAAACGTGGTTGAACGACCGCGCCGACGGAGAAAGTTTGAGCTTTTTCCTCGGCAAGCGCTGAGTTGCCGACGGTCTCGCCAACAAAACGCGCCGAAAGCGGATCCGTGAATCCAACTGGAATGCCATCCGCCCGGCAGTTGGCCTCACGAACTGCGCCACGCGGATCGCCGGCGGTGATAAGCGCATCGATCTGGGACTGGTCGCACGGGTCGTCCGGCCGGAAGAAGGCCGCCTGCGAAGGCGCGAACAGCTCCGTGATGTTCGGCGCCCGGATCGGCTCGGCGTAGGAAGCTCGGAAGCGGATGTCTTCGATCGGCGCCCAGGTGCCGGAAACGCCCCAGCTCAGGGTCGCGCCAATCGTCGAGTAGCTTGCGAAACGCGCGCCGCCCTGAACAGTCAGTTCATCAAAGAACGGACGGTCCTGGATGATCGGCAAGGACGCTTCGAGGAAGTATTCCCAGACGTCGAACTTGCCTTGTTCATTGTTGATGATCGCGCCCGGATCGAACACGAGTGAGTTCTGATCATTGGGAAGGTCACGGATTAGGTCGCCAGCGTTTCCGTCGGGCGTATCAACCGGAAGCACGCCGCGAACGAGGGCGTCAAAGGTCGACGTACTTCTTTCTTCGCGATACTCGAAACCCGTGGCGAACCCGATCGAGCCGCCCGGCAGCGTCAACCACGCGTCGAGATCACCAACCACCGAGCCGCCGACGACGAACTGTTCAAGCGCAAACTCATTAATCGTGGTGGTCGTGATGAAGTCGACGGCGGCTTGCGTCTGGTCGCCAAATCCGCGCCCGAAAACATTGTACGGACGGCACTGGCCATCGCCTGGATTAAACGTGAAGAAGCCCGGATCGAAAGAAGGAATGCCGAATGGAGTCGTCGGCGGCGCTGTTGGATCAATATCCGACCGACAGATCGGGTTGCCCGAGGCATCCGTCGTCGCGTCAACGGCCGCGAAGAAGCGGTCCACGATTACGCGGTTGTTGTTGATCGCTTCGCGTTCAAAGCGGCCCCAATTGACGGTCAAGTCGTACTTGAAACCATTCGCCGTCTCCGCCTCAATGCCCGTCACGAAGCGATAGGTGCGGCGCTTTTCCTGGTCGATGTTGGCGCCAAGGTCCGTTGGGTCGCGGGTAACGAAGAAACCATCCGCGGCAATCGGCGACAGCGCTGACGGAATGTACGGGTTGTCCGGCTCGACCGTCAGGAGGTCCCAGAACGTGTTCAGCGGACCGCCGAATGTAGCTGTCGTATCAGCAATCTTGCCTTCGAAAATCCAGTCGACGCCATCAGCCAGCTCATAGGTCAGGAAAATGTTCCCGACGACATTCTCGATGTCGGGCGTCAGGTAATCCTGGTTGAAGGTATTCGGAATGCCGTCGCCGCCGAATTGATTGAACTCGCCGGAAATCTGGCCGTCCTGGTACGGAACAGGGTTGCCGTTGGCGTCGATCGTGTAGCAGCCTCCGGCAAAGCCGATGAGCGGCGGCGACAGATCGAACGTTGACTGTGCGCCCACGAAGGATTGCAGACAGTCGTCCGCGCCATTGCTGTCAAGGTCAAGGCCAGGGAAAAACAACGAACCGGGAAGGATTACGCCGCTGTTGGATGAAATGGAAAACCGTGGGTCCGAAGCAATCAGGCGCGCCGGCGAATTCTGCGCGCGATCGATCAGCGAGAGTTCGGCTGAGGTAAGCGTCGGCACCGGATCGCCGGGGAACGCCTGTGCGTAAAGGTTGAGGAAATTCGCCTGCGAAAGGATCGGGAGACCGGTCTCATAGAAGCCGAAGCAAGCGTCGATGCCGTAGCGATTGCAGGGCGCATCGCTTGTCGCAATAAAGGTCGACGGATCGTAGAAGCGAGCGAAGTTTGGCGTCGCAGAGGTAATATCGCCGTTCTGGAACCGAAGCGCCGGGTTCGGAAGGTCATCGGCAATGCGATTGTTCCGCGAGAAATCACGGTCGCCGAAGAGTATCTCCTGACGTTTTGAATAGTCGAGGGAAACGGTGACATTGAATCGATCGTCAAACAAGTTCTTGCCGGCGACGCCTGAAAAACCATACCGCTCGCCATCGCCCTGACCCGAAATGCCGCCATTGACCGAGAGGTCGAGGCCTTCAAAGTCCCGCTTAAGGATAAAGTTGACGACGCCAGTCACAGCGTCCGCGCCATAGACCTGAGATGCGCCGCCCGTGAGCACATCGACACGCTCGACGAGCGCGTTCGGTATCGTGTTCACGTCGACAATGTTGGCGCCGGCGACGCCAGAGACATGCCGGCGGCCGTTGACGAGAACCAGCGTGCGCTCTTCGCCAAGGCCGCGCAGGTTGAGCGACGAGGCACCGACGGCATCAGAGAAAACGCCGTTCAAGGAGTTTTCCGCGGTTGTGGTGGTCAACAGCGCAGGAACGTCGTTGATGACTTCGGTAATGTCCTGTTGCCCGGAGAAACGTATCTGATCGGCCCCGATCGACTGGACCGGAAGCGGCTCTGTGAGGTTCGGATCGCGCGCGATGCGCGTGCCGGTGACAACGATCCGGTCATCTGACTCATTGTCCTGAGCATAGGCCGGCGACATGACCGCAATTGCCGCCGCCGATGCGCCAAGAAACAGGCTTGCGCCGCTCGCGGCGCGATTTGACGTTTTCATCTTATCCCTCCTGGCCGCCCGGAACCCGAACGGTCGCTGCACAGGCCTTCCCAAATCGCATCACCCACCACGACCAAGGGAGGCTTTTCACCCTGCAGCAAAGCTAAGGCGACCGGACGTCCGGAGACTACGCGCCATCCGCCAGACGACACTTAAAAACGCAGCCAGTTGCGACGCAGCAACACACTTTTGTGACGATGGCGCGGCTTTCTGCTAAAAGAGAATCTCCTGCGCGCGAAAATGCCACGATAGCCGACAAGACGGCGATTTTGTCGCCACATCTGTCGCAAACTTGGGAAGGGCGTTGCGCAGGAACCGCCGGTTTTCGGCGCAAGGCGAAATAGTAAGACCGGCCGTCGACGTTTCGCGACGAAGCGACGTTGGACTGGGTGGAAACCGACGATTTGCGCGCGCACATCGAAGGTCGCTAACAGGGGTCAATGTCATCCGGGGAGCGGACTAGTGAATGACAAGGCGGGCGCATTGGCGTGCCGGAATTGCGGCACTCTTCTCACGGGCGACTATTGCCACGTCTCCGGCCAGAGCGCCGAAGAGCCGCGGCGGGCGGTCATCGGCCTGGTGCAGGACGTTTTCGTCGACACGCTCGCGATTGATGGAAAATTGTTTCGAACCCTCTGGCTGCTCCTGACGCGCCCTGGCCGCCTTGCCCGCCGCTACCTTGACGGCAAGAGAGTGCGCTACTCCCCGCCTTTTCGGCTCTACCTCTTCGCGAGCGTCTTCTTCTTTTTCGTCGCGTTTCTGATTGCAGACATCAGTGGGCTGAAGTTCGGGCCGGATGCGCCGACGGACGTTTCAGAAGTTCAAGACACGGTGGCGAGCGAACTGGCCCGGGCAGGCGTTGACGAAGGAACCCGCAACGCCGTTGCGTCCGAAATCGACGCCGCCCGGGAAACGGCGGCGAAATCGGAAGACGACGCGTCTACGGAAAGCAAGAGCGAAGACCAGGGTAAGTCGTTCAAGGACATGAAATGGGACGACGCCGATTATGACGGGCCGGACTGGCTGAAACCCTATGTGCGGCGGATGTTCGAAGCCGGTCAGCGCGCGATGGAAGATCCGCGCCTTTTCTTCGCGCAAATGCAGGAAAATCTTCCGCGCACGATGTTGCTCGCGCCGCTCCTATACGCCTTCATATTGCTTGTACTGTATGTCTACCGCCGCAGGTTTCTCGTCTACGATCACCTTGTGGTCAGTCTCTACATGCACGCCGCGCTATACGCTCACCTGCTGATTGCGCTGCTTCTGGCCCAGATCCCGAACTTCGGCTGGCTAGCGATCATTCCCCTCGCCTGGGCCCTGATCCAGCCTTATGCCGTGTTCCGCCAGGCCTATGGCTCCAACTGGTTTTCCGTTATCGCCAAAGGGTTCATCTCCACGACGGTTTATGCAGTCGTCTTCAGCTTGCTGATTACGCTCGGGGTGTCGTTCGCGCTGTATCAGGCGTAGGCGATGAGCCGGATCACGCCGAACAGGCTAGTAGCTGTCGGGACGAAATGCCGACGGCCGTGACGTCTCCGCAGCATAGCGATAGGCGATCGCCTCTTTCTTTGGCGAATCAGCTGGCGCGCGCCAGGCGTCGTTGATTCGCCGAGTAATCTCGAGCGTGCGGATCAACTGCTGGTAGGCCGCCGGAAACTCCAGCGTAGCGATCTGGAACCGTCGCACGTACGAGACAACCGCAAACACGGTCCCAATGGCCGCTTCCTTGACTGCGACGGTATCGTAGAGGGCGAACAACACGACAACCATGAGAATAAGGCTCGTGGCGCCAAAAATCGCGACCTGCGTATCCGATCTTTGAACCTGCAGTCGCGCGAGCGCGTCAAGGTGAGCGTCGGTCTGCACCCGCGAATTCGCCTGGTAGGCATCTATCTCGCGCTCAAGCTGGTCATTATACGAACGGTTAAGCCGGAAAAGAACCCCGCCGAACAAGACCGAACTGACAACGATGGACGCCATCGCGCCGAGGCTCGCAAGAAAGACGTTCCACGACAGCAGCGCGAGCAGCGACAGCGAGCCCACGAGGTCGATCAACGCCCGCGCAACCCCCGGCGCGCGGTACTCGAAGAAGTTTACCACTTCGCGGAGCATGTTGGCGCGCGCAGCGGTGCGCGTAATTTCGAGGCCCGCGGCCTGGGACGCGCTGACCGCTTCGGCGCCAATCTCGCGATAGATTCGGGAGTAGACCCGCGTGTCGTAAAACCGTCGCGCCGCGCCAATGATCAGCACGCCGACCTGCAACGCCGCGAGATAGGCGACGCCGCGCCAGTCGTCGACGACGAGCCCGTCAATGGCGACGCCAAGAAGGTAAGGCTGGAACACCCAGAGGGTCGACGACAGAACGATCAGCGAGAGCGTGCCGATGATGGAGAGCCAGTAGCGGCGGAAAATGCGGCCGTGGGTGATTGGCCCGCCAAGATCGCCAAGGCCCGCCAGGCCGGCTTCTTCGGACGACGTGACAAAGCCGGGATGGCGCCGTCCAGCGCGCGCCCCCCGGACGCCTTCGCCGATTGTTTCCAATCGTTTGCGTTTCATGCTGAACCGGCCCCCGCGACGTTCGATTTCCCCTGTGTAGCGAAGACGCCGCCCGGCGCCACGCCCAGCAGCCGGATTCCGGCTTCACGACGGCGTGTCGCAACCGGCTATCAATCATAGGTTGATCTGATGCTGGCTTCGCAGCTAACGGAGCGTCGCATGAGCGGCTTTGTCACGCGCTTCGCGCCCTCCCCATCCGGCTACCTCCACCGAGGTCACGCTTATTCGGCGGCGATCGCCTACCGCGCGGCGAGGCGCGCCAACGGGCGCTTTCTTCTCCGGATCGAAGATATCGACAAGGGCAGGTGCCGGCCTGAATTCGATCAGGCGATCCTTGATGATCTCGCCTGGCTCGGACTGAAATGGGAAGAGCCGGTTCGCCGCCAATCCAGTCGCTTCGTCCACTATGCGAATGTTCTGAAAATGCTTGCCAAACGTGGCTTTCTCTACAGGTGCTTCAAGACCCGGCGGGAAGTCGCCGAGGAGATTGCACGCGCGCCGAATGCCGATGTCGGCATGGATGCGCCGGACAGCGAGCTTCCAGGCGCGCCGGAAGGGCCGCCGTTTGTCAGTGGCCCGATCGACATGGACGAAGAGAAGCGTCGCGTGTTTGCCGGCGAGCCTTACGCCTGGCGCCTCAGTACCGCGCGGGCGCGCGCAGCGATGGAAAGCAAGGGCCGCAGGCTGACATTCGTGATGGAAAGGCTCGACGGGTCGGGCGGCGAGAGAATTGACGCAAGACCGGAAATTTTTGGGGACCCGATTCTCGGCCGCAAGGACTTCCCGGCCAGTTATCACCTCGCTTCGGTGGTTGATGACGCCGATCAGGGCGTCACCCATGTCATTCGCGGCGACGACCTGGCCGCCGCGGCGCACCTGCATGTTTTGCTTCAGGCTCTCCTTGACGCGCCAACGCCGATCTACCGTCGCCACAAGCTTGTCTGCGGCCCTGACGGGAAACGGCTAGCGAAACGAGACAAGTCCGAAACGCTGAGGTCATTGCGCGCAGCGGGCGTGCCTGCGAATCAAGTGCTCGCTGATCTGGGCGTCGAAATTCCGATTGATGCGCCGCCGCCGGACAGCTCAGCCGATCACTAGGGCCGCAGCGTCCAGACGATGAATGCCAGCCCGCCTCAGCGCAGCCGCCGCAGAGCGTACCGCCGCTTCGACCGGCCCGCCTTCGCCTTCATCCGAAATCGCGCGCAACGCCGACCTGGCGCGCGGTTCATCGCCGGCCAGGACCGACGCCAGCGCCCTGACGATCCGGACCTCTTCCAGCGACACGATCACTCGGTTGCCGTCAATCGTCGCGGTTTGGCAGGGCCTTTTGGCGACGCTATCGAGCGCATAGAGAAGCCTTGCGAGTCGGGAAACAACAATGTCGCCGGTGAGGCAGTACCGCAGGGTTCGCAGGCGTCTCAGCTCCCGAAGCAGGATGACAAGGCTCATTGCCTGAACCGCGGGATCCGCGGGGCCCTCCTGTTTGGGGTCGTTCAGCTCGCAAAGTCGGTCGAACAACGCGCCCGGATCGGCGTCCGCCGCTGGCGCGTCAGGCGTTCTTCGCAGGTTCAGTCCGCACGTCTTCGCCATAGCCTCTTCTTCTTGTTCGCCTGCCAGGCCGATACAGCCCGGCAACTCAAGCCACGGTTTCATATTTGCGACTAATTCGCAATAGCATTCTCTGTGGATCAGTTGCGACACGCGTTGGATGATTTCTGACGCGAACCGTTTCGCCCTCTACCGAACTCGCCCACCGTCCGTTACTTTCGCCAAATGTTGAAAACGACGTCCTCGATTTTTCGTTTGCGCCGCTTGAGGGCGTCGCTCCTTCTTGCAGCCGGCAGCGTTTGTGCGACTGCAGCGGTCGGCGCGGAGGCGCCGGAGGCGGACGCGGCCGAAAAGACGGCCAATGCGATGTCGACCAATGCCGAGAGCATCGGCGCGACCCCCCAGGATATTGCGCGAAATCAGGACGCCGCCTGGAAGATCTACAAATCAAAATGGGATGCCGCTGACGAAGCCGCCTATGCGAGATTCGTTCGCGCAATCGGATGGTCGAACTGCACTTCGCTTGAGTCCTGTCTCGAGGACGAAGCTAACCCCTATCGGGACACCGACAAGCGAAGCTTTGCAGGCGATTGCGCCGATATGGCGTATACGCTGCGGGCCTATTTCGCCTGGAAGAACGGCCTTCCCTTTTCATATCAGAGCGCCATGCGGACGGCCGACGGCAAGTCCGAGGACCTGCGCTATTCCACTGGCGGCAACGTGGTCGCCGGCCGGCGAAGCGTCGCCAGCGCGTCGCCGGTATCCGCGCCATCGTTCATTGCGCGGATTCCCGGCGAAGTCTCGACGGCAATGTTCCGTACGCACCCTGAAACGGGCGGCGGGCGGTCGCATGACGATTTCTACCCGATCGAAATTTCGCGGGAAGCCGTGCGCCCTGGCGTCATTGCATACGACATATACGGACATGTCGGGATCGTTTACGACATCCTCGACGACGGCCGGGTGCTGATTATCGCATCGCATCCGGATCATTCGGTAAGCCGGTCCGTCTACGGTCCGAACTTCATTCGGTCAAAGCCCGCGCTCGGTTCAGGCCTGAAGGCCTGGCGGCCGATCGAACTCGTCGGCGCGGAGGCGGCGTCGGACGGCTCATTGCGCGGCGGACGCATCAGGGCGGCCAGTAACGACGAACTGCCTGACTTTTCCGTGGAACAGTATGTGGGCAATGTCCCCCACCCCGAAGGCGACTGGTCGCTGGGCGAGTTTCGCGTCGGCGACAGGTCGATGCCGTTCCACGACTTCGTCCGCAAACGGCTTGCGGCCCCGGGGTTCAAGTTCAACCCCGTCGTTGAGCTGCGGAACGGTCTGGAGACGATCTGCGGCGCCGTACGCGACCGGAAATACGCCGTAGAAGCGGCGCGCCTGTCCAGAGTGCACCTTCGTCCGCATCCGGATCGCCTGCCAATCAACATTTACGGCACCTATGGCGACTGGGAAGCCTATTCCACGCCATCTCGCGACGCTCGCCTGAAAGTCTCGGTCATTGAACTTCGGCGCGAGGTGGAACGCCACATCCGTGACGTTGAATCAGGTCAGGGCGATGCGGCGTATGACGGCGATGATCTTGCCGGCGATCTCTGGCGGACACTGAACGAAGAGATCGCCCAGTGTTCATTCACCTACTGGCGATCCGACAACTCGCGCATTCGACTGAACCTCGCTCACGTGTTCGACCGTTTGTGGGGGTTGTCTTTCGATCCTTATCATTGTCCCGAGCGGCGTTGGGGCGCGGACGGCGCCGAACTGATGACCTGCTCGGACGATGAGGAAAAAACAGCCTGGTACAACGCTCAGCGTTTCCTTCGATACCAGGCCGAACGCACGTACGACGTGCGGATGAACTTTGCCCTGGACGAACTCAAGCCGCCGGCGCTGGCGGCGCCGGAGAACGGCGGACTTGGGGTCGATGCGCCCGCCGACGCCGATATTGTCGGCTATGTAGCCAGCTTGCGGGAAGACGCGCCTTCGACGCCATCCACGACGGTGGCCTTCGCGCCGGGTAGCGGCGTCCTGCTGGCCGCCGGCGAGCCCGTCGACGACGAACCGCGGTTTCCGGAATGGCACTATAAGATACAAAACGGCCTGAATCGCCGCTGACGCGCTGTTCGCGCCCTCTGCATGCCGTCTGCACGCCGCCGGGGATCCTCGAAGCCCGCGACATTTCACCATCAGCGTTGAACCATTGCCGGTTGGCGGCGTTAGCGCTTAAAAGACTGGCGTATGTCCGGCTTCTTGTTCTTCCTGATTTCGGTCGCCATTGCGGCGACGGCCGTCATTCTTGGCGTCGGCATCTACTCCCTCGCAAAGGGAGGCGCGTTCGCCAAGGAGAACGGCAATAAATTGATGCGGCTTCGGGTTCTGGCCCAGGCCGTTGCGATTGCGATTATGGCGGTGTTCCTGATCGCGATTGGCAAGGGGCCAGGCGGCTAGGCGAGCGGCTAGGCGAGCGGCGGATCAGCCGGCCTGGCGCGCAGAGCCGTCAGCCGCATTGTGCTGTCGCGACCTCGCGGCTAGTTTCCCGGCAATTCCGACGAGGCGCCCGCGATTGCGAGAAGGGCGCGCCAGCAGAGGAAAATGCGAATGAAAGTACTCGTCCCCGTCAAACGCGTGGTCGACTATAATGTGAAAGTCCGCGTTAAGTCGGATGGCAGCGGCGTCGAGCTCGCCAACGTCAAGATGTCGATGAATCCGTTCGACGAAATCGCCGTCGAAGAGGCGGTCCGCCTGAAGGAAAATGGCGTTGCGACTGACGTGATCGCCATCTCGATCGGCCCGGAAAAGGCGCAAGACCAGCTGCGGCAGGCGTTGGCGATGGGCGCAGACCGGGCGATCCTTATCAAGACCGAACAGGAAACTGAGCCGCTGGCGGCGGCGAAATTGTTGAAGGCGGTCTGCGGGGAAGAGAAACCCGATCTCGTCATACTCGGCAAGCAGGCGATTGACGACGATTGCAACCAGACGGGCCAGATGCTCGCGGCGCTTCTGGGATGGCCGCAAGGAACCTTCGCCTCAAAGGTGGAGAAGAAAGACGACAAGCTCCATGTGAAACGGGAAGTCGATGGCGGCCTGCAAACCGTCTCGCTAAGCCTGCCGGCAATTGTGACGACGGATCTCAGGTTGAATGAACCGCGCTATGCGTCGCTTCCCAACATCATGAAGGCCAAGAAAAAGCCGCTAGACGTCAAAACGCCGGAAGACTTTGGCGTCGACCTCAATCCGCGGCTGAAAACGCTCAAGGTGTCCGACCCACCGCAACGGGAGGCCGGCGTCAAGGTCGAAAACGTGGCGCAACTGATCGACAAACTGAAAAATGAAGCGGGGGTGCTCTAATGGCCGTCCTTATTGTCGCGGATCATGCAAACGCCGCCCTGTCCGATAGCGTCGCAAAGACGGTCGCCGCTGCGAACGCGATTGGCGACGATATTGACGTTCTGGTGGCGGGGCACGACGCCGCGAACGCCGCGGCGCAGGCCGCAAAACTCGCTGGCGTTCGCAAGGTGCTCCACGCTGACGACGCCATTTATGCAAAGCTGCTCGCCGAACCGACCGCCGCGCTCGTCGTCAGCCTCGCCGGCGACTACGACGCGCTGATCGCGCCGGCCACCGCCAACGGCAAGAACATCATGCCGCGCGTCGCGGCGTTGCTGGACGTGATGCAGATTTCCGACATCATCGCTATTGAAGGCCCGGATACGTTCGTGCGGCCGATTTACGCCGGCAATGCGATCGCCACCGTCCAGTCGACGGACGCCAAAAAGGTGATCACGGTACGGACGGCGACGTTCAAGGCGGTTGAAGCGACCGGCTCCGCGTCCGTTGAGAAAATCGCGGCAGCGGATGCGCCTGCGATCTCGGAATTCGTCAGCGACGAAATTACAAAGTCCGATCGTCCTGAGCTGGCGTCCGCCAAGATCGTCATTTCCGGCGGCCGGGCCCTGGGGTCGGCTGAGGCGTTTGAAGAATATATCTATCCCGTCGCCGACAAGCTTGGCGCGGCGGTCGGAGCGTCGCGGGCCGCAGTTGACGCCGGCTACATGCCCAACGACTACCAGGTCGGCCAGACCGGCAAGGTCGTTGCGCCAGATCTTTACATTGCGGTCGGCATTTCGGGCGCCATCCAGCACCTGGCCGGGATGAAGGATTCAAAGGTCATCGTTGCCATCAACAAGGACGAGGAAGCGCCAATTTTTCAGGTTGCGGACTATGGCCTTGTGGCCGATCTCTTCAAGGTCATGCCTGAACTCAAGGACGCGCTCTGACGAAAGCGCGATCGCGGTTGGTCGAAAAAGCCGCCGGGCGACCTGCCCGGCGGCTTTTTTATTCAGCGTGTTGACCGACGATCATTCAGACGGTTCGGCCGCCGCCTCATCGGCTTCCGCTGCGGGCGCAGCCGCATCTTCGTTGTCGGCTTCTTCATCGTCGCCGTCATCATCCGACGCGGCCGCATCGCCACCTCCCGCTTCGTCGGCGTCTTCATCGGCCGATGCGGACGAGGCTTCCAGCCTGCGAAGCTCTTCCTGCTGTTCGCGAATGCGGGTCTCGAATTCCTCGCAACCTGCATTGCCCTGCAAGCGACAAACCTGCAGCTGCGTGCGAAGACGTTCGACGTTGTCACGCACTGCCTGGACGCGTTGCTGACGTTCAAGTTCGTCCTGGGCGCGTTCCGTTGAGTTGATCGCGTCGATATATGTCACCCACTCGCGCGCCTGCCGGGAGGAGTCAGAATATCGCGTGGCGTTGACGAAGGCCTGCCGCGCGCGCGACCTGATAGCGCGATCGCCCGGACCGGCCTGACTGAACCGCGCCGTACCAAGAAGAAGCCAGGCATCCCCGGTTTGCCGCGGCGACATCCCGCCCTTGTTCAGAGCCGAGACGAGCGCCTGTTCGGCCCGCGCATACTGCTCGTCAGCGAGCAGAACCTGGCCAAGGCGATAGGAGAGCTCCCCGTCATTGGACAACTGGGACGCTTCGCGAAGCACCGGAATGGCTCGTTTCTGCTCGCGCGCCTGACTATAAAGCTGGGACAGCAGGATGAGGTTGTTCAGGTTTCGCTTGACCCGGCCGGCCTCAATCTCCCGGGACAGGAGCTTGGCCCCGCGCCATGGATTATCGAAGAAAGAGTAATAGTTCACGAGGGTGATGATCTCGCCTTCGCGTTCAATCAGCCCCGCGCGATAGGCGACTTCAAGCACCGCGAACGCTTCCTGGTCGCGGCCAGTCGTCGAGTAGAGCCCTGCGAGCTGGCTCCAATAGCTGCGCTCGCCGGGAAAAAGGTTGACCATTCGCTCAAGCAACGCCGCGCGCTTCGTACTTTCACCAAGCTCTGAGTAAACCAGGTTCAGGAGGTCGAAATCGCCCTTCTTGGGGTCGGCGCTGCTGCCGCGCGCCGCGACGACGCGTTCGGCCGGGTCCAGCGCGGCCCGAAAGTTGGGCGGCGTGATCTGCGTATAGGCCGCCGCCAGCAGGTAATACGCGTTCGGATCGACGGTGCCGCCGGCCGCCTGGGTCGACTGGATCCACTGGTTGAGCCCGTTGATCGCCTGCTGGTACTGCTCCAGCTGGAACTGGATCTGGGCAATATTGTACCGGAGCTGATTGTTCCGCTCGGGCGGCAAGCCGTTGGCGCTCAGCGCAGTCTGAAAATCTCGCAGAGCCGCCGGGTAATTTTCAAGATTGATGTAGATGGTGCCCCGGATTTCGTACGTTGTCGACTTGTCGTAGGGCTTAAGGCCCTCGCCGCGGCTGTTGATGAAGCCGTTGATTTCCTCGAGAGCGGGACTGTATTGCTCCGCCTGCATCTTTTCGAAAACGGATTGAAGCACGCGACCGGTGTTCGGATCGAGCGTCTCCGAACGGCGCCGCGGTTCGCCCTCGCCTTCCTGAGCGTACGCAATGGTCGGGGTTGCGGCCAGCATCGCCCCCGCCGCCCCAAACACGGCGGCGCATCCGATCATCAGGCCCGCAAGTCGCTTTTTCAACATCTGTCGTCGCCTTACGCTTTGTCTTGAGTTGGCGCTTTGTCTTGAGTTGGCGTCACGCCCGGCAATGGCCGACCCTACCCTGTTACTCCGCCAGCTGGAATGTGATCGCCGTCTGCACGCCACGACGTGACTGAGCCTCGTTGTCGACAATTTTCGGTTGATACTTCCAGCGCTCCACCGACCTGACCGCAGCGCTGTTGAGGCAGCTGTTCGTGGAGTCGATCACCCGCACGTTCGTGACCGTGCCATCCGGCGTCACGTCAAACTCAACGAAAACGGTTTCGCTGGCCTGCGCACGGCCCATGCAACGCTCAGGGTACTGCGGCGGGATCCGGACAAGCGGCTGGGCGTCGCGATCCGGGTTGAAGCCGGTGCCTATGTTCAGGTTCGCGTTGATTTGAGGCACCGCCGCCTGAACGCCATTCAGCGCAGGCCTGTTCGACGGATCGGTCACCGCGGGCGGCGGCGGCGGCGGCGTATCGAGCGTCGGCCGCTTGAAGTCCTGGTTCAGGTTAGAAAGGTTCGTATCCTGAAGTTGTGCGGTGATATCGATCTTCACCGCCGCTTTTTCTTCTTCGAGTCGAGTGTCGCCGGTAATCATCGCCTTCATGAAAAGAAACAGGAAAAGCGTGACGACAGCGGCGCCAGGCAACCCGATCAGCAGTCGGATGATCGCTCCCATGGTGCGCTCCTGTTTCCTATAAATCTTCAGTGGACACGGCGATGTCGGACACGCCGGCGTTTCGGATCTGATCGGCGACCTCGACAAGGAAGCGGGCGTCGGCGCGTGAGTCGATCTGAATCGCCGCAGTGCCTTTTGGATTTTCGCGCTTCAGCGCCTCGACCGCGAGGCGCAACTCGTCGAGCTCGAGTTGATCTTTGTTGACGTAGATTTCGTTTTCCGCCGTCACCGCGACGAGGATCGACGCGAGCTTGCGATCCGTTGCGGTGCTGGCGTCGGGACGTTCGATCTCAACGCCGGGCTCCTTCACAAAGGTCGACGTCACGATGAAGAAGATCAGCATGATGAAAACAATATCGAGAAGCGGCGTCACGTTGACGTCGTCTTCCCCTGACTCTGCTTGTCCAAAACGCCGTCGCGCCATCTTCAGGCTCCGTTGTTGAACTGCGAACGCCGCTTTGCAGCCTACGCCGTCCCTTAATCTCTACTTCGGCCAGTCGTCCGATCGTTCGGACGTGGCTACTTTCGCCGGCGACTGACGAGACGAGCCGCCGACGACTTTCCTATTCGCCCTGCAAGGCGATCGACACGGCCGCCGGGCCGCCCGCATACGCCTGGTCCATCACCGTCACCGCGATGCCGGCCTTCGCCTTCGGGGCGGCGCTCACGAGGACGACTCCCTGGGGCTCCCTTGCAGTGAACTCCTCGACCACTGGCGTGACCGACAACGGATCAATGATCCGGACATTATTGACCCGCACCAGACCGTCCTCCTGCAAGGACAGGAGCAGGGCCGGCGGCGGGATCGAGTCGTCTTCAGGCGTGTCTTCCGGCGTCCGCACGTCGATCCCTCGCTCGCGTAGGAACGTCGCGGTGACGATAAAGAAGATCAGCATGATGAAGACGATGTCGAGAAGCGGCGTCACGTTGACGTCCGCCGCTTCCTCCTGGTGAGTGCCGCGTCGACGCATGGCGCAATTCCTCCGTTAATCGTCGACGGACAGGTCGTCGCCGAGCGACGCAACCGTCTTCTTCACCGACTGTTCGAACCCGTTAATGAAGATCAGTCCGGACAGGGATGCGACAAGGCCGGCCATTGTAGGGATGGTCGCGCGCGTGATGCCCGCCGCCATCAGCCGTGCGTTGGACGAGCCGGTAACCGCCATCACGTCGAACACGAACACCATGCCCGTCACGGTGCCGAGCAGGCCGAGCAAGGGCGTCACCGCGACCAGCGCGCGAATCAGGCCGTTAAACTGCTCCGCGTGCTGCTTGGTTTCCGAGATGAGCTTCTCGCGAACGGCATTGGCGTACCAGGAATGATGATCCGTTCTCGCCGCCCACGACCGCTTGGCGCGCGCCACGACGGACCCGTGGGACGTCGACCAGTACATCAGCCGCTCGAGGATCATGGCCCACATCACGAAGGTCACGACCCCGATCACCATCAGGACCGGCCCGCCCGCCGCGAGAAAATCGCGAAGGGCGTCGTACGCCACTTGAGGGTTCAGGTAATCGAGCATTTAACCGTTGCCTCCCGAAGACCCGGGAGGGACGAGCTTACGCCCGGCCCTCAGCGTGTTCCGCGACGATGCCCGCCGCCTGCTCTTCGAGAATCTGCGACACCCGCTTCGAAGCCCCGCTTGCAAATGCGTGCAGGAGGAGAAGCGGGATCGCGGCGATCAGGCCGAGCACGGTCGTGACCAGCGCTTCAGAAATGCCGCCAGCCATAATCTGCGGATCGCCGGTGCCGAAGAGCGTGATCGCCTGGAAGGTGTTGATCATGCCGATAACAGTACCAAGGAGACCCATGAGCGGCGCGACAGCGGCGAAAACCTTGATCAGGTTGAGGCCGCCTTCGAGGCGCGGGATCTCTTTCAGGATGGCGTCGTCCAGCTTCAGGGCGACTGTTTCGACGTCCTTCGATTGCGCCGCCTCGTACGCGAGCATCACGCGACCCAGCGGGTTGCCCTTTGATGCGCGTTGCTTTCGCACCTGACCTTTCACCGCTGACGCGATCATGGAAAGGGTCACCCACTTATAGACGCCGAGCAAGGCGCCGATAATGGCGATCACCACGATTGCGTAGCCGACCGTGCGACCCTGCGCGAGACGCTCGAGCGCGGACGGCGTTTCGACCACCAGCGACAGAAGCGTGCCGAGGGACGGATCAATAACGCCACGGACGAACCCGTCGCCAGATGCGTTCTCGACGTTGCCGGCCAGACCGGTGATATTGCCGGCCGGCTGCTTCGCGAGGAATTCCAGCTGATTCTGGGCGCCGTCATAGGTCAGGAAACGCTTGTTGGAAAACGCAACGAACGGACCGATCCGGGTGATTTCAGCGGTCTGTGTCGTCCCGTTGGCCTGGGCGACTTCGGCATTGAAGGTCGCGACCTTGCCCTGCTCGGCGATCTGCTGGACGTAGGTCGTCCAGAGATACCGGAGCTGAGTTTCGGTCGGCAGCGTTTCGGTTTGCGCGACTTCGCGAAGCTCGTCCGCACGACCCGGGAACTGGGCGCTGATCTGTGAAGTCGACACCTCGGCGGTCAGCTCAGCGGCTGCCGACCTGGCGGCGCCGAACAGTTCCTGGAATTCGCCCTGCTTGTCAGCAAGTTCTTCGTCGAGCGCGGCGATCGACTGGGCGTTGGTGTCCCGAAGGGTCTCAAGCCGGGTGCTTTCCGCTTCCGCAGCGGCGACTTGCTGACGGGCCCGCGCGAGTTCAGCGCGCTGGTTATTCCGGTCGGCGACAAACCGTTGCTCACGCTCGCGATTTTCGGCGCTGACTTCGGTCCCTTCGCGTCGAATGGCGCGAAGAACCTGATCGAGGGTCACCTGTTCCTGGGCGAGGGCGACTGTCCCGACGGGGGCGAGGGTCGCGGCGATCCCGGCGGCAACCGACAGTCCGACTACTTTGATGAATTTCATGACATGAATTCCTTTTCCAAACCGCCGGTCGGCTTACTCGCCCTGGGGCGCTCTGACGGGCACCGGCAGAAGGCCGGGAGCGGTCTGCTCCTTCGCCATGCGGAGCCCGAGCTTTACGTCGGCCAGGTACGTACCCTTGTTGAGATCGACATAGGCGTTCGAGCCCTTGTCGAAGATCGCGAGAACCGAATCGTCGGGCGTCTTGAAAATCAGGGCGATCCGGCCAACCCGAAGGAATTCGCCGGTCAGATTCTGGCCGTTGTACTCAATCGACCCGTCGTAGGCCCCGATCGTCCTGCCGTACTCATTCTCGATCTGATAGGCCTCAACGATCAGGCGGTAACGCTGAGCCGCCGATATGTCCGGATTTTCCATCGCGGCAGACAGGCGCTCAACCCGGCCGCGGCGCTCATCAAGGAGGAACGGCAGGTCGGCGTTGATGATGCTGCCAAGGCCGGCAAGCATGTCTTCCATCAGGGGCTGAACGGCGCGCTGCAGGCCGGAGACATTCTCGATGTCCGTGCGGAGGCGCTCGATCTGACGTTCCTGGGCGGAAATGTTCCGCTGGAGCGACGCATTGTACCGCTGAAGCGATTCAAGCTGCTTCAACTGGGCGCGGTAGTCGTTAACGAGCGACGTCGTTTCGTCATCCAGCTGGTCGATGCGCTGTTGGGAGGCTTTCGCGGAATTCGCGATAGACCGGCTCTCGTCGAGCGCCGGCTTAAACTGCGCCATGGCGACCCCGCCCAGAACGACGCCAAGCGCCGCGGCTGACGCCATGATCTTCACACTTTTCATCATTGCCTCACCTAACGGTTTCCTTCGGCTTCCATTGTTTACGCCCACGGCAAGGGCCGTGAACGCGTTCGGATTGGGCGGAATTGCAACCTTCGAGATGGAGAGCGCACACCTCGACAGCCGGCGACGCTTTGACCCCCGATGCAACCCCTACCCGCATGATTGGATGAAACGGGGAACCAATGCAACGGGCGCAAGCCATATTCACGTCCGTGTGTGTTACTTTTTCACATCCCGCCGCTTCGACGACGCGATTTTCTGCGACTGCCGACGCCGTCGACATCGTAAAAACCACGCAAAACATAATGAAATGTTGTAGTCCGTGGTTAACCGACTGGAGACCATCATGGCGACGCGCGAGCGCGACCCGGTCGGCGACGCAGCGGGCCGCGACGGAAAGACAACCAAAAGTTCATGAAGCCTTCGTCGCCCGAGCCGCAAACGGCTTGGCGAATTGGCTGGGGCGCCAGGATTCGAACCTGGGAATGGCGGTACCAAAAACCGCTGCCTTACCGCTTGGCGACGCCCCAGCGGAGCGCGGGCCAATAGCGAATTCCCGTGATGGACGCAACGGCTAGCGACCAACCTTCAAGCAGGGCGCGGTGGCGGGTCGCTTCGCCGCCTTTCATATCGCCGCCGCGGCGTCTCTGAACGGCCGGAAAAATCGATGCAGCCTCATAGGCGCGAGCTTTTGCGATTGCCTTCAAAACGCCGGATCGCTATAGCGCGCGGCTTATCGGAGTGTAGCTCAGCCTGGTAGAGCACTGTCTTCGGGAGGCAGGGGCCGGAGGTTCGAATCCTCTCACTCCGACCATCGGTCAGCTTTTGGCGCCTGCCCTCGCCGCAAGACTCCTTGCGCCATCGCCCTTGTAGCGACGACGCCCCCGTAGCGACGGTCCACCTGTAGCGACGGCGCCCTCGTAGTGACGGCGCCAGCGCCGTCTTTCACAAACCGTGCAATCGCCGCTAGCCTGCTGGCGGGCGTTCGCCGGCGGCGCCCTGCGCGCGTTGCGCCGGTGGAGGATACCATGCGCCTTTCCTGCCTGTCCGCTTTCGCGCTCGCCGCGCTCGCCGCCTGCGGCCTCCCCGGAGGCGGCGAGGATCCCGGCGCCGGCGGAAACGCCGGCGACCGCCCCGGCGCAACGTTCGCCGACGTCGTAATTCATGGCGGCCCGATCCATACCGGCGTCGAAAACGATCCGATCCCGGACTTCGTTGCGATAAGCGGCGGGCGAATAGCCGCCGTCGGGAACGAGGCCGCAATGGCCGAGCATGTAGGCTCGCGCACGCGCGTGATTGATCTTGCCGGCGCCGCGTTGTTTCCGGGCTTCGTCGACGCCCATGCACACCTCATCGGCATCGGCGAGCGCGAGTTGACGCTGAACCTAGAAGGGGTCTCCTCGGTTGCCGAGCTTGTCGAGCGCATTGAAGTCGCCATTGCCGACGCAGAGCCCGGCGCGGCCGTCATCGGGCGCGGCTGGATTGAAACCGGCTGGCCTGAGGGACGTTTTCCTTCCCGTACGGACATTGACCCTGTCAGCCCGGACAATCCGGTCATTCTCGTTCGCGCCGATGGCCATGCCCTTCTTGCCAACAGCGTCGCGCTAAACGCGGCGGGCGTGACCGATGCAACCCGGACGCCAGAAGGCGGACGCATTGAGACGGATACCGACGGAGCGCCGACCGGCATGCTCATTGACGGCGCGATGACTCTCGTCTCGACGCTGATTGACGAACCTGACGAAGACCGAAAACGCGAGTACTACCGCGCTGGCGCCCGCGTATACGCCGAATACGGATGGACTGGCGTCCACAACATGTCCGTCGACCCGCGGGATACGCCCATCATGTCGGCGCTGTCGGACGCGGGCGAAATGGGGATACGCGTCTATAACGCGATCGACGTCGCCGGCCTTGACGACGTGTCCGGCAAGACGCCGCAGGTTTCGAAAGACGGCCGCATCGTCACGCGGTCGGTCAAGCTCTACGTAGACGGCGCCCTCGGCTCAAGGGGCGCGGCCCTAAGCGAACCATACGCCGATGCGCCGTCGACGGATGGCCTCCTTCAGATGGACGAAGACACGGCGCTCGCCGCCTACGCTAAAGCGATTGAGAACGACGTGCAGGTGGCGACCCACGCCATCGGCGATCGCGGCAACAGCCTCGTGCTCGACTGGTACGAGAAGGCGTTTGCGGCGGCCCGCGCAGCCGGTCGCAATGCCGAGGACCGACGCTGGCGGATTGAACACGCGCAGATACTCCATGTCGAAGACATTCCACGCTTTGCGCAACTCGGCGTCATTGCGTCGATGCAGCCCAGCCATGCAATTGGCGATCTTTACTTCGCCCCCGATCGACTCGGGCCGGATCGTCTTGACGGGGCGTACGCCTGGCGGAGCCTCCTCGACGCCGGCGCCGTCATCGCCGGCGGCTCCGACGCGCCGGTGGAGCGCGGCGACCCTGCGATCGAGTTTTATGCGGCGGTCGCCCGCCGCGGGGTTGACGGGTTCTACAATGAGGACTGGCGACCCGGCGAGGCGGTGACCCGCGCCGATGCGTTGGCGATGTTCACCACCGCGCCGGCGTTCGCCTCATTCATGGAGGACGAACTCGGGACCATCGAAGTGGGCAAGAAAGCGGACCTGACCGCTTTCTCCATCGATCTCATGACGGCGCCGACCGACGACCTTCTCAAGGCGAAGGCAAGACTGACGGTTGTCGACGGCGAGATCTTGTTCGAGAACCTCAGCGCCGCGACCGACTAGGCCGCGAACAGATCGCCGGGATTGGTCAGCGTCTTGAATTCAAGAGCATTTCCGGCCGGATCACGAACGAATATGACGCGCTGTTCGCCGGGGCGCCCTTCATGCCTCAGGGTTGGCGGGATGATCACGCGCAGATCGCCCCTGTTGCCGGCCGCGACGAGCCGCGCGGAAACATCTTCCCAGTCATCGGCCGGCAGCACGGCGCCAAAATGCCGAACCGGCACCTCTTCGCCGTCGACATGGTTGCGCACGTCCCCCGCTTCGCCGTGGTCGACCAGGTGCACGACCAGCTGGTGGCCGTAAAAGTCATAATCGATCCACCGTTCATCGCTGCGCCCCCTCGGGCATCCAAGGACTCCAGCATAGAACCGGTCGGCCGCCGCAAGGTCATCGACCGGAATGGCAAGATGAAAGGGCGGTGGCGCCTTGGCGTGACGTTCGGTCATGTCGTCGCGTCTCCCGTGTTGTGCCGCCACTCACCGCTGGACGTGGCGCGGCCCTTTCCTACCTTATGGCGGCGCAGGACGAAATGCGCTTGAAGTGCCGGCGGGGCGCATCTGCGGCGGCGGCGACTCGTTTGAACGGCCGATGCCAGTCCGGCGGTGACGCCAGCTGGCGCCCATGCTGCGCTACGGCCTGCGCAAGGAAAGAGGGATTCCATGCCGAACCAGGACAATTCGCCGTTCTCGCGACTCACCGATGACTTTCTGGTGGCCGCTCAACTCACGACCGCCGATATCGCGAAAGCAAAGTCGGCCGGGGTCGCGTTGATCATCAACAATCGGCCGGACGGCGAAGAGCCAGGTCAGCCGCGCGGCGAGGCGATTGCGGCGGCGGCGGCCGAAGAGGGCATCCGGTACGTGGAAATTCCCATCGGGCGCACTGGCGTTACGGCGAAGCACCTCGATGATTTCGAAGCCGCTACCTCAACGGGCGCGCGGACTCTCGCCTACTGCCGGTCAGGCATGCGTTCGACAATTGTCTGGGCCATGGCGAAGGCCCGCACGGGCGGCGAGATCGACCAGCTGGTCGAACAGGCGGCAGCCGCCGGATACGATATTTCGGCGCAACGCCGGCTGCTTGAAGCCGCCAAGTCGGGTTGATGGCCGCTCGCTCGTCCTGACGGATGTTGTCAGTACGGAAGTTGTCAGTAGTGAATGATAATGCGGGCGCTTTGCGCCGCCGCCGGGATGACTACCGTTTCAGTCAGGGTGACGGCGCAGGATAAGTCGGCATGGCCTCGACCATCGGAATCCGCTGACCGGGCCTCCTGGCCTTCGCCGCAATCAACAAAGCTGCCCGGCTCTCGGACGACCACGTATCGATAATGCGGCGGCGCCAGGACAAAGGCGGTATCGGTGACGCCGTCTGTGGCTTCGGCGAGCGAGACGCCGCCGGCCGCCGCCTGAACCGGCTCCGCGGCCCGGGATGGGGCGCCGCTCAAAGCCATTGTGGCGGCGAGCAGCCAGGCGGCTGGCGGAAGAAACCTGCAGGAGCGTTTCGCTTTGGCGCACATGCGCCTTCATTCGCAAGGGCGGCGCCGGATTTACCCTTTGCGCCCCCCGCGCGCCCGACAAGGCGCCTGCCTGATGCGGGGCAAGCCTGACGCCGGGCCAGCGCGAAGAAGGTCCCTCTGGCGACGGTCGCGCCAAGTTTATTTTGACGAATGGCCCGTATGCGGCAATGTCGTCGGGAAGACAGCCATCGCAGGCGGGGCGCGGGTTAACCGAAGCGCTCACCATCAGCAGCGGATCGACACATGTTTCGGGACATCGAGATCTCCGGGAACCAGCTCATTCTCAAGGAGACCGGCGCGGCGATCCCCATCAATGGCGACCTGGCCCGCGAGGCGTTTCGCATGGCCAGCTTTGTCGGGCTGGTGCAGGGCGTAAGGGCGAGCCGCGCGATCCGTGGCCGTGAGCCGCGGGCGCGAATTTCATTCTTCCCGCGAAAGCCCCGTTCCTATTACGCGATATGGCCGGTCTGCCAGCTCGCCGACATCAAGATCGTCGATGATCATTCGCAAGCGGATTTCCATTTCTATTTCGAAGATGTCGAGTTCCTGACCGCCCCGCGACTTGCGCCGACGAACAAGCCGGCGCTCAACGTCGGCTGCCATGACATTCGCAAGAGCGCGGTTGCTAGAGTGTTCGAAGAAACGTTCGGCTATGGCTTGTCGGTTGATCCAGCCAGCCACCGCGGCCCGGCGGTCGAGAAGTCCGAGGGCAACGGCAAACATGACGGGCGGATCGTCTCCTGCCCCATAGACGCGCCGCGACCCGACCGCGTGTATCAGAAGCTTGTCGACAACACGTTTGATGGCGCGGAGTTCATCGACATTCGTACGCCAATCGTCGGCGGCCGAATCCCCTTTACGTATCTGAAGCGCCGATCGCGCGAACGGCGTTTTTCCAACGACAACCATCGCGTTGACCTCGTCGAGGCCGACACGATGCTGTCAGTCGACGAGCAAGCGAAGATCCTTGCGTTCGCGCGCGCCATGCGGCTCGACTTCGGCGGCCTTGACGTTCTGCGCAATCGCGAGGACGGGCTTCTTTATATCGTCGACGCGAACAAGACGGACATGGGGCCGCCGGCGGCATTGCCGGGCCGCGAGAAGTTTCGCGCGATGCGCGGCTTGTCAGACGCCTTCGCGGCCTTTGCAGACGACCTCTTGTCCGGGCGCGGCTGACCGGCATGGCGACCGCCTCGCCCGACATTCCGTTCATCAAGGATCTGCATTTCGAGTACGGTCGCCCGGATCAGCTGTCCCCGCTCGTAAGGCGCGTCATCGCCCGCAACCCGGGACCATTCACCTACACAGGCACAGGCGCATACATCGTCGGCGCCGGACGCGGGCCGGTTGCGGTCATTGATCCCGGACCAAATCTTCATGAGCATCTCGCGGCGTTGAAGTTGGCGATTGGCGAGGCGCCGGTCTCGCACATTCTCATTACTCATACGCACCAGGACCATTGCGGCGGCGCGCGCGCATTCGCCGACATGACCGGCGCGCCCGTCCTGGGGTTCGGGCCTCATCCGATGACGCATCGCGAGCCGTTCGCCGACGCGCCGGCGCTGGAGGAAGGCGGCGACGGCGCGTTCGCGCCGGACCTTGAGATCGACGACGGCCATGAAATCGTCGGAGACGCCTGGCGGCTGACGGCCGTTCATACGCCGGGCCACCTTTCGAACCATCTTTGTTTTGCGCTCGAAGAGGAGAATGCCCTGTTCACCGGCGATCATGTCATGGGCTGGTCGACGAGCGTCATTGCGCCGCCGGAAGGCGACATGGGCGACTATCTGGCGAGCCTCGACAAGCTGCTCGAACGAAAGGACGCGCGCTACTATCCGACCCACGGCGCGCCCATCGACGAGCCGCACAGGTTTGTCCGCGCGATTCGCGCCCACCGGCGCATCCGCGACGGCCAGATCCTTGAACAGATGAAGCGAGGCGAAGTTTCGGTGCGCGATATCGTCGAAGCGGTCTATGTTGGCCTCGACCCGCGCCTGAAGCCAGCGGCGGCGCTAAACGTGCTTGCCCACCTTATCCGTCTTCGGATGACTGGAGCGGTCGACTGCGACAATGCGCCGACGCTCGACGCCAGATTCCGGCTTGCTTCGGAACAGCGGGCATGAGGTCGCGTCAGTCAGACCTCATCATGCTGGACGCTGATGTCTTCATTCGCCAGAAGGTCCGCGATGATACGCCACACAGACGGATTCAACCCTAGGCCGAGGTGGGTGCTCTGGACGCAGATGTTCCGCGCCTGCGGATTGTAGGCATCCACCGACGCCCGCCACCCGACAACGCCGTCGGACTTTGTGAAGATAGAAGCAACAGGCTGCCGGAACCCGATGGAATTCCGCTCATGCACCTCCAGCTCGAAGGCATCGAGATCAAGGCCTTCGAGACGAGCGTAGATTGATCCGATGGACGTGTACTTCGGCCCGCCAATTATCGGCGTGCCGAGCGTGATCACCTCACGGACATCCGCCTCGAAAAGCCGAGCGGCCTCGCGGGCGATAATGCCGCCGAGGCTCCAGCCGATCAGCGTCACCTGCGCGCCATTGTTCCGTTTACGAATATCCGCCAGCCGGTCGCCGAAGGCTGCGACGTCCATATCGACCTTGCCGCGATTGAACCCGAGCCCGCCGGCATAGACGCGGTAGCCGAGGGAGCGAAGGAACCGGTTCAGCGGCGCCATCGACGCATCGCCGGTCATGTAGCCCGGGAGCGTCGCAACAGGGCGACCGTCGCCCTTTGGCGCCCCAATCAGCGACGGCAGCAGCCGCATCGCCGCAGCCCATTCCACCGGCGCGGCGAGTTCGCGGAGCGCATTGACGAGGCTTGGGCGGGCGCAATCTTCAGGCATCGCGAGCGGCGGCCTGGCGATCGGCGGCCTGGCGATCGGCGCGTGAACTCCATTGACTGCGTGTTCCATCGACCGACGCTCCTTGCCTTGCATTCTCCGTCAGCGCGGCATGGCGACGGGTGCACAAAGATCTAAATCCATTTCTGGATTCAAGTCCAATGAAATGGCGAGGCGGCGATTGGGGTCAATTCCTTCATGGAAACAATCGCTTGTGCGTCCATCCGTCGCCTGCGCGATCAAATGACAACCGATCGTGAAGTCGAAACGGGCGATTTACCCAGAATTCGATGGCCGTCGGGACGAGCCGATAGCCCGTCCAGTGCGACGGCCTAGGGACGTCCTGCCCCTTGTAGCGTCGCTCAAGGTCGCGCACGGCATGTTCAAGCGCCCCGTCGGCCGGCAATGGGCGCGACTGTTGCGACGCCCACGCGCCGATCTGCGCGCCCCGCGCCCGCTTGGCGAAATACTCATCAGCCTCGGCGGCCGAGACCTCGATGATCTCGCCTCGAAATCTCACCTGGCGCCGGATCGATTTCCAGTGGAAACAAAGGGCGGCCCAGGGATTCGCGTTCAGTTGGCGGCCTTTGGCGCTGTCGGAATTGGTGAAGAACGACACGCCGCGACGGTCAAAGTCCTTCATCAGGACGATCCGGACATCCGGCAGGCCCGTCGCGTCAACCGTGGCTAGCGCCATCGCATTCGGATCGTTCATTTCCTTTTCGCGCGCGACCGAAAACCAGGTCGCGAAAAGGTCAATCGGGTCATCGGACGTAAACACCTCGCCCTGGTCGTCCGCCACGCCGTACTCTTCGGTGGTCGGCGTCGGCGGAATCAGGTCTTTTCCCGGCATCGGATCGGCTCCTCAGAAGTGTATCGACGTTGCGCGTTTGCGCTGCGCCATGGGCGCATATAGCCTGAAACTCCGTGTTTCGACGTCTTTAGACTCTCGCAGGTCGCAATCAAATGTCCGACAACGCTTTCGGCCGAATGTTCCGCGTCACCACCTGGGGCGAGAGCCATGGGCCGGCGATAGGATGCGTGATTGACGGCTGCCCACCCCGCATTCCGATAGACATCAGGCATATCCAGGGCGCGCTGGATCGACGCCGTCCTGGCACGTCCCGATTCGTCACCCAGAGGCGCGAGCCCGACGAAGTCAGAATTCTTTCCGGCGTGTTCGAAGACGACTCCATAACCGCCAGATTTGGCCTGCCCGTGTCGACCGGCGCGCCAATCGCACTGATGATCGAAAACGTTGATCAGCGGTCGAAGGATTATGGCGACATTCGCGATCGGTATCGGCCGGGGCACGCCGACTTCGCTTACGACAGGAAGTACGGCGTCCGCGACTATCGCGGCGGCGGCCGTTCGTCGGCGCGCGAGACGGCTCTTCGCGTCGCAGCGGGTTCGATCGCCGAACAGGCGCTCGCAGTAATTTCGCCCGGCATCGAGATTCGCGCGTGCATGATCGGCATGGGCCGGCATGAGATCGACCGAACGCGATTTGACTGGTCGGTGGTGGATAACAATCCGTTTTGGGCCCCCGACCCCGTCGCCGCGAAGGAATGGGAAAAAATCCTCGACGATGTGCGCAAGGCCGGGTCATCGCTCGGCGCGACCATCGAGGTCGAGGCGACCGGGGCGCCGGCGGGCCTTGGCGAACCGGTCTATGGCAAGTTTGACGCCGACCTCGCCGCCGCGTTGATGTCGATCAACGCCGTCAAGGGCGTGGAGATCGGCGCGGGCTTCGAAGCCGCGCGCCTGACCGGCGAAGAGAACGCCGATGAAATTCGTATGCAGAATGGCGAACCGTCATTCCAGTCCAACAACGCCGGCGGGGTGCTGGGCGGCATTACGACCGGGCAGCCGATCGTCGCGCGCTTTGCGGTGAAGCCGACGTCGTCGATCCTGACGCCGCGACGAACCGTGTCAAACGCCGGCGAGGACGTCGAGATCTCCACCAGGGGCCGCCACGACCCCTGCGTCGGCATAAGGGCCGTGCCGGTCGGCCGCGCGATGATGGCCTGCGTGATCCTTGACCACGTGCTTCGGCATCGCGGCCAGTGCGGCTAGACCACTGACGGCCTGCGGCGGACTAGGCCGGCGGGACGATCACGCCGAGCGCCGCAGCGACCGCCATCAGAGCAAGCGAGAACGCCCACATTGGCAGCAAGGCGCGGCGAATGTGCGCGCCCATGTCGAGGCCTGAGAGGCCAAGGGCGAGCCAGAGCGCCGGCGAAAATGGCGAGATGAACGTGCCGATGATGTTCCCGACCATCAGGGCGTAGACGGTCTCGGGCGCGGAAACGCCGTATGGCGCGACCACCTCGGCGACGACCGGCAACAACCCGAAATAGTAAGCGTCCGTGTTCAGAACAAGTTCCATTGGCAGCCCAAAGATGCCAAGGGCGATGTGGAGCCAGGGCAGGAACGGCGTCGGTAGAATGCGCGCGATATCGCCGGCGATCGACGTGAGCATGCCGGCTCCGGACAGGACGCCAAGAAAGGCGCCCGCCGCAAAAATGATCGCGGCCATCGACAAAGCATTGGCGGCATGCGCCGAAATCGCGGCGGATTGCGCAGCTGCCCCTTTGTAGTTCAAGGGCAAGGCGACGGCGAGCCCGAGCATGAAGATATAGGCCGCCGGCAACGACCCCGCCACCAGCGATGCGATCACTGCGACCAGCAACCCGCCATTCAGCCACAAATTCATTGGCCGGGACGGACCCTGATCCGCCGCCGGTTTGTCCGTACCCGCTGGGATCGCTTCAGAATAACCGACTGGCGCGGCGTCGCCGATGCTCAATCGTCGCTGCTCGCGAAAGCCGAAAGCCGCCGCAAAGCCGACAAGCAGGATCGCGCCGCAGGCCTGCACCGGGATCAGCGGTCGCCAAAGCTCCGTCACCGGAACGCCCGTCACGGCCGCCGCCCGTCCGAGGGGGCCAGCCCAGGGAAACATGTTGAAAATGCCGGCGCCGATCGCGAGCAGCATCAGCATCAGGTAGGGATCCATGCCAAGTCGCCGATAAAGCGGCGCGATTGCCGGGATCGTCAGCAGGAAGGTGGTTGCGCCCGCTCCGTCGAGATGGGCGAGCATTCCGGCGATGCCGGTGCCGACGGCGACCGCAACGACATTGCCGCGGGTCGCCGCGACCAGGCCGCCGATAATCGGCCGAAAAATGCCGGCGTCATCCATGACGCCGAAGAAGAGAATTGCAAAGACGAACATCGCCGCAACAGGCGACACCTTCGCCATGCCTTCACCGAAAAACCCGGCGATATCTCCCGGCGAGAATCCGGCGACAAGGGCGCCCGCTAGCGGAATGGCGGCGAGCGCGGCGACCGCATGAACCCTCCCGGACAGAAGGGTCGCGACGACGCAGAAAATTATCGCAAGGCCCGCAAACGTCAGCACGGCGAATATCCTTTTCGACGAAGCCTCGCCGACGTCGACACCCCAGGCAAGCCTCTAGCGCCGCTGAAATACGCCGACGACTTCCAAGTGCGCCGAATGGACGAACTGATCGATCGGCGTCACGGTTTCGATTGAAAAGCCTCCCTCGACGAGCGCCCGGGCGTCGCGAGCGAACGTTGCGGGGTTGCATGAGACGCTTGCGACGGTACGGACCGATGAGCGCGCAAGCCGCTCCATTTGCCCAAGAGCGCCGGCTCTTGGCGGGTCGATGACGACGGCCTCGAATCCCGACAGCTCATCAGGATGAAGCGGGCGTTCGTCGAGGTCGCGCGCCTCGGTGCGCAGGGGACGCCTGATGACCCCAGCGGCGCGCGCTTCGCGCGCGGCCCTTTCGAGTGCATCGATCGACGGCCCGGCAATATCGAAGGCCGCGACTTCCGCGCCTTCGCACGCGAGGCGAAGGGCGAACGTTCCGCATCCCGCATAAAGGTCGGCAACGCGCTTCGCGCCGGCAAGCGGGCCAAGAGCCAGCTTCGAGATTGCCGTCTCGCCTTCAAGGCTCGCCTGGAGGAAGGCGCCAGGCGGCGGCGAAACGACCGCCGAGCCGAACTCTACCGCCGGCGCCGATCGCGTCAGCATCGGCTCGCCGTTGAGCGACACGCGGATGAATGGCGAGGCGACGGCCGCCTCGAACAGGGCGTCGTATTGCTGCGCGTCGGGCCGCCGCAACTTTCGCGAGCGGATATCCACGTCAATGCCGTTGCGGCAGGCGGTAGCCGCCAGATCGAAAGCGCCCGTCGGCACGGCATTTGCGAGGCGGCGCACGTCAGGCAGCGCATCGCGCAGGTCGGGCCGCATCACGAGACAGCCCGCCACCTCGGCAATCCGCGAAGAGCGGCGTTCATTGAAGCCGACGACCGTCCGTCTACGGCTTTTGTCCACGGTGAAGATCGCGCGTCGACGCGCAGCCGTTGGCGTTTCCACCGCATCGGCGACGATGATCGACGCAAGATCGACCCGGGACAGCGCCTCGATGACGCGATCTCGTTTCCAGTTTCGCTGAAACGCTGGCGTGAGATGTTGAAGCTGGCACCCGCCGCAGACGCCATAGTGAACGCAAGGCGGCTGGATGCGATCCGGCCCTTCGGCGAGCAACTCAACAACAGTCGCCCGGTCGTCGACAATGTCGAACATGCCGAGGTCATCGGGCGCCGTATACGGCGCGTGCGCGCGGGCGCCATCGTCAAACGCGATGACGCCGTCGCCCTTGCCGCCAATCCCGAGGCAGCGGCCCTGTTTTCGCTGGGGCGGCTTCGCCGGCGGCCTAGATGTCCTTGACTGCGCCAAGCAGATACTCCCGATTGCCGTCGCCGCCGCGGATTGGACTGTCAATACATCCGTACACGGACCCGCCCGATTGAAGACGCATCCAGGCCTCTAGGTCGCGCGCCGCGGCGGTTGCAGCCGCCTCGGGGACGATTCCGCGTTTCCCGATGTTTTCGCGTCCGACTTCGAATTGCGGCTTGACGAGCGCGACCAGCAAGGCGCCGGTTCTGCATAGCGCCAACGCCGGCGGCAACGCCTTCTTTAGACTGATGAAGCTGACGTCGCAAACCAGAAAATCAATCGCCAAAGGAATCAGTTGCGGCGAGAGATCTCTGGCGTGCGTGTTTTCGAGGCTGATGACGCGGGCGTCTTCGCGAAGGCGGGCGTGAAGCTGTCCGCAACCGACGTCGACCGCATAGACCCGCGCTGCGCCGGTCCTTAGCAATACGTCCGTAAACCCTCCGGTCGACGCGCCGAGGTCGAGGCAGGTCTTGCCCGTCGGCGCGATGTCGAATGCGCGCAGCGCGGCGACCAATTTTTTGCCGCCGCGGGAGACGTAGTCGTGAACGTCCCCTGAGATATCGATCTTCACGCCTGGCGGCACGATCATCGATGGCTTGACCGCGACCGCGCCATCGACGCTAACCAGGCCCGCCCTGATCGCCGCTTGCGCGCGCGCCCGGCTCTCGAATGAGCCGTCGCTGACAAGCCTTGCGTCCAATCGAACGCCCCTCCCGCTGTCGCTCACGTCGATGTTCCCGCCTGGTCGCGAAGCTATCCCTTGCTTGTCTCGTCGCTCTCGTGAAGTCGCCACGCATCGGCATTGATCCGCAGGTCAGCGAAACGAGCAGGGTCGAAAACGGGCGCGCGCCCCTCTTTCAATTGCCCGTCAAAATCGGCGAGAACGCGCAACGCGATCGGGGCCAGCAAGACCAGCGCCGTCAGGTTGACGAGCGCCAGCAAACCCATTGTGAGGTCGGCGAAGCCAAACGCCGCGCCAAGATTGGCGGTGGAGCCGACGAAGACCATCGCGATGGCGATCGCTCGGTACGCCATGAACGCGCGTCGATTGTCCTTGAAGAAATAATCGACCGCGGTTTCGCCGAGATAATAGTTGTACATGATCGAGGAGAACACAAAGAGAAAAAGCGCGAACGCCAGGAAGGATTCCGCCCAGCCGCCAAGATGATCCGCAAGCGCCGTCTGCGTCAGGACGACGCCATCGCTCGCTGGCGCCGCAATGTCGACGCCCGACAAGAGGATGATCAGCGCGGTGCACGTGCAAAGAACAATCGTATCAATGAACACCGACAGTGACTGCACCAGCCCTTGCTGCGCGGGATGCCGCACGTAGGCGATCGCGGCCGCATTCGGCGCCGAGCCAAGTCCGGCTTCGTTCGAGAAGAGCCCTCGTCGCACGCCCTGCAGCAGCGCCGCGCCGATGCCGCCGGCGAACGCCTCTTCGAGGCCGAAGGCGCTGCGGACAATGAGTTCGAGCGCCGCCGGCGCGCGGTCAAATTCGCTTATCAGGATGTAGGCGACGATGCCGACGTAAGCGATCGCCATGACAGGCACCACGAACTCAACAACCTGCGTGATGCGCCTGGCGCCCCCAAGGATCACAATGCCGGCAAGAACGGCAAGCGTCGCGCCAACCAGAAGGGTCGATACGCCAAATGCTGTGTGTACTGATGTAGTGACCGCGTAACTCTGGAGGACAATGAAGGCGACGCCGAAGGTTGCAAACAGGAGCGCCGCATAGACCGCGGCGAAAGCCTTGGCGAAACCGCCGATCTTCGGCCCGAGGCCGCGTTCAATGTAGTTTGCCGGCCCGCCGCGGAATGCGCCGTCTGGCTCGCGGTCCTTGTAGAGCTGCGCCAGGGAACATTCGAAAAAACTCGTCGCCATGCCAAGGAGGCCGACAATCCACATCCAGAAAATCGCGCCGGGTCCGCCGAGGGTCAATGCGACCGCGACCCCCGCAATATTCCCCGCGCCGACCCGCCCGGCGACGGACAGCGCCAACGCCTGGAAAGATGTCGCCTCGTTGCCGCCCCGGCCGCCGAACCCTTCGGCCAGCACGCCGAACATGCGCCCGAAATACCTAAACTGAACAAAGCCGGACCGCACCGTAAAGTATACGCCGATCGGCGCCAGCGTAAAAATAAGGAGCTTTCCCCAGATAAAATCCGTAAGGGCAGAAATCATGCTTTCCAATCAATTGCAGGCTTCAGCAACGCCTCAAGCGGCGTCCCAGAGGAGGGACAGGCGCGACTGCCAGGCAAGTCGCGCACGCCGCCAGCAGCAGCCGGCAGGTCAGCGTTTCTTCGACGAGGGCTTCGTCTCGGGATAGTCGACGCCGAGCTGCTCCAGGTAGGTGTCGAACTCGTCCGGCCTGTAGTAGAACTCCGACAGTTGCTCCTTGTACTGATTCATTATGTCGGCGTTGCGTTCGATCGTCGGCTGATCGTCCTTGTCGACGAACGGCTGATAGGTTGTTTCCTTCAACTGCTCGTTCTTGAAATAGTCCCATGCCGATTCAATCAATTCCGGATCCGTCAGGAGATCGATAATCGTTGCGGCCGTGACTTTCGCGCCGGCGACGGCGCCCTTGTGGGCGATCGGCGTCGCCATCGAAATCGCGGACGACCAGTGGTGCCCTTGCACGCCTTCAATGTTGGACGGGTATCGCAGCGTGACCGTCGGCACGCTCCATGAGACGTCGCCAATATCGTCCGAGCCGCCGCTTTCAGGGTCTTCCGGCGGCCCGAGCAGCTCCTCAAGCTCCAGGGCGAGCCCGTCCTGCTCTTCCGCTTCGACAAGCGCCTGCACCGCCTTGGCAAAACGCTGATCGTCGTCCGACCACGTCGGCAGCCCGACCGCCTTGATGTTCTCGTACATCGCTTCAGCGATCGGTTTGTTGAAATGACGCGGCCACGCCGACCCGACGACGCGCTTGCTGAACGTCGTGTCAGTCATCATCGCCGCGCCTTCGGCGATCCGATCCAGAGCGGCGTAGTTCTCGCGGATGCGATCCGCCGTAATCTCGCGAATAAAATACCAGACGGACGCTTCCGAAGGGACGACGTTCGGCTGGTCGCCGCCGTTGACGATGACATAATGGGATCGCTGCAACGGGCGCAGGTGTTCGCGTCGATAGTTCCAGGCGACGTTCATCAGCTCGACGGCGTCGAGCGCGCTTCGCCCGCGCCATGGGTCGCCGGCGCCATGCGCGGCGACCCCCTCAAACGCGTATTCGACCGACACGAGGCCGGTTCCGCGACCGCCGCCCCATGACACGCTCATGTTCTTGCCGACGTGCGTAAAAATCACCGCGTCAACATTCTTGAATCGTCCGTCGCGGGCGTAATACGCCTTCGCGCCCACGAGCTCTTCGGCGATCCCCGGCCAGATCATCAGCGTACCCGGTATGCCGTCGCGTTCCATGATCTCCTTCGCCGCAAGCGCCGCGGCAATGATCACGGATTGGCCGGAGTTATGCCCTTCGCCGTGGCCCGGCGCGCCTTCGACCATCGGCTTGCGATAGGCGACGCCCGGCATCTGCGACGCTTTCGGGATGCCATCGACATCGGATCCGAGCGCGATCACGGGTTTTCCCTCGCCCCAGGTCGCCCACCAGCCCGACGGCATGCCCGAAACGCCGGTTTCAATCTTGAACCCTTCCTTCTCGAGCAGCTCGGTAAGGTATTTCTGGGTTTCGAATTCCTGGAAGGCCAGTTCCGAGAACGAAAAGAGCATGTCGTTCATGACCTGCACCTGCTTGGCGCGGCCTTCGACGGCGGCGGACGCCTCGGCTTTCAGGCCGGTCAGGACCGGTCGATCGACAGCTTCGGCCTGCGCGAATGATCCACTCGTTGTCAAAAGGCTGGCGACCAGCCCCGCCGCTGCGCCAATCATCCGTCTTGCCATGTCGTTCGCCCTGTTTCGCGTTGCCATCACGCAACGTTAGGCAATCTCGGCGGCTGAAGCAAAAGAACCGAGCAGGTTGGCCGCCTGAGCGGAAGACGCCTCATCGCGCCGCGAGCAAAAAGGCCCGCCGCGCGAGCGGCAGGCCATTCGGCCGGAAGGCATATGCTCCGGCACGCACTGAAACGTCGGGTCAGGCGGCCTTTTTCAGCGCCTTGCGGGCCTTCTTGAGCTTGGTTTCCTGACGAGCGATGCGCTTCTTGCGGGATTTGATCTCTTTACGAAGCGATTTCACTTTTTTCTTCGCCATTGGCGTCTCCTGTTCAATGGAAAACGTCCGGCAATGCAGCGCCGGACAGGCAAAGCGCCTGCAGTCATCGGACGCGACGACGCGACGCTAACTGACAATCTCGATTTGCCATCAACATGATCGATGGCCTCCGGCCGAGCGCGGTCGAGACTGGATGTATTGAGGGTACAAAGCCGGGCCCGTCCGATCAAGCGCACTTATTGCGCCAATTCCGCGCACCAAGCGCGTCATTCCCCGACGCAACGAGGCCGCGAGGCGCCATTGCCTTGAGAGAACGACGGCGACTTGCGCCGTTTAGCCGTGAAGGCTCACGACAGCCGCTGACATGCCGAGGGCTTCGCGCGCGCGCTCAACGATGTGGTGCGCATTCAGCTTCGCAAACTCATACATGTTGTACGGACTATCCTGGTCCTGAAAGACATCCGGCAGGTGCATGGACCTGATCTTCAGGCCGGAATCAAGAGCGCCCTGCGCGGCGAGAAACTGCAGCACGAACGCGCCGAAGCCGCCCATCGAGCCCTCTTCGACAACGATCATCGCCTCGTGTTCGCGCGCCAGCCGCAGGATCATGTCGCCATCGAGCGGCTTGGCGAAGCGGGCGTCCGCCACGGTTGTCGACAGCCCCTGCGTCTCGAGCATTTCGGCGGCCTTCAGCGCTTCCACAAGGCGTCCGCCAAGCGACAGAATGGCCACTTTCGTTCCTTCACGGACAATTCGGCCTTTTCCGATCTCGAGAATTTTGCCGATCGCCGGCATTTCGACGCCCATCCCTTCGCCCCGGGGATAGCGGAAGGCGATCGGCCCTTCACTGTATTCGGCCGCGGTGGCCGTCATGTGCACGAGCTCGGCTTCGTCGCCGGCCGCCATCAGCACCATGTTCGGCAGGCACCCAAGATATGCGATATCGAACGCGCCGGCGTGGGTCTGGCCGTCCGCGCCAACGAGGCCGGCGCGGTCCATCGGAAACCTCACGGGCAGGTTCTGGATCGCAACGTCGTGGACGACGCTGTCATAGGCGCGCTGGAGGAAAGTCGAATAAATCGCGCAAAACGGCTTCATGCCGTCGGCGGCAAGGCCGGCCGCGAACGTCACGGCGTGCTGTTCGGCAATACCGACGTCGTACATGCGCGTCGGGTAGGCTTTCTCGAAAATGTCGAGCGACGTGCCGGACGGCATCGCCGCCGTCACGCCAACGATTTTGTCGTCAGTCTCCGCGAGGTTGACGAGCGTTTGCGCGAAGACCTTCTGATAGGCGGGCGCGTTCGCCGCCCCTTTTTTCTGCTTGCCGGACACGACGTCAAACTTCGCGACGCCGTGATACTTGTCGGCCGCCTCTTCCGCGTACGAATAGCCTTTGCCCTTCTGGGTAACGACGTGAACAAGGACGGGCCCTTCTTCCATGTCGCGGACATTCTCTAGGACCGGCACTAGATGGTCGAGATTGTGGCCATCAATCGGCCCAACATAATAAAAGCCGAGTTCCTCGAACAACGTGCCGCCGGTAACCATGCCGCGGCCGTACTCCTCGGCGCGGCCGAGCGCCTCATAGACGCGGCGCGGCAAGCGCTTGGAGAGCTGCTTCGAAAACTTGCGGAACCCCTGATAGACGCCCGACGACGAGGCCCTCGCGAGATAGGCGCTCATCGCGCCGACCGGCGGCGCGATCGACATGTCGTTATCGTTCAGGATGACGACCATTTTCGACCCGAGATGGCCGGCATTGTTGAGGCCTTCATAGGCCATGCCGGCGGACATCGAGCCATCGCCGATGACCGCAATCGAGGTCGTGTTCTGGCCAAGGTGCCGCGCAGCCTCGGCAAAGCCGGTCGCCGCGGAGATGGAGGTTGCGGCGTGCGCCGCGCCAAACGGATCGTACTCGCTCTCGGACCTCTTCGTGAAGCCTGAGAGGCCGCCGCCCTGGCGCAATGTCCGTATACGGTCCCGACGCCCGGTGATGACCTTGTGGGGATAGCACTGGTGGCCAACGTCCCAGACGAGGCGATCATCCGGGGTATTGAAGACATAATGAATGGCCACGGTCAGTTCGACCACGCCAAGGCCTGAGCCAAGGTGGCCGCCGGTCTCCGAGACCGTGTCGATCACTTCCGCGCGGAGTTCGTCAGCGAGCTGGCGCAACTGGCCGCGTTCAAGCTGACGCAAGTCCGCCGGATACTTCACCTGGTCGAGCAGCGGCGTTTCAACGGCCATCGTGGTCCTCACTCGAAAAACGAAGGGAAGCTGTGGATCGCCCCCTATTCAGAAAACAGCGCCGGCTGCCTCGCCGCCCCTCGCGGACGCGGGCCCGGCCCCGAACAATGGTCCTGAATACCGCATCGCGGCGGCGAGGCCAAACAACGATCGGCCGAATGACCGGGAAAAGCGCCGGGGGTGTACCGCCGCCGCAACGAAAAACCTTCGACGCCCCGGCGCGCGTCGCCGGCAAGAGGCGCGCCCGACCCTAGTCAAAGCTCGCCGGTTCGCTTGCAACGCCGCCGTCGCCTTTCTTGACGATCTTCTCAATCCGCTCCTCGGCGGACTTCAGTTTTGCCTCGCAATGGGCCTTGAGCCGCGCGCCGCGTTCATAGAGCTCGATTGATCGTTCCAGTTCCACGCGGCCGTCCTCGAGTTGCTGGATGATGTCTTCGAGTTCGGCGAGCGCCTTTTCGAAGGGAACGCCTGAAAGGTCGTCTGCTTCGGCTTTTTTCGCCATTTCCTGGGTCTCCAAAGGGGTAGTCGCGCCGGCCGCATGAAGGGCTGGCGCTATTCGGCGGCGAGCTTTGCTTCCGCCTTTGCGTCGCCTGCGACGGAAGCCGCGCCGGGCGCCGGCGAGTATATCCGCCAGCTGAAATAATGGTTCCGGCCGACATGGGACTCCCGACGCCAACCCGTCTTGCGCAGCTGGCGGTCGAGCATCCAGTTGAGATAGCCGTGACCGCACAGCATGACATCCCCCCCGCCCGCGGCGAGTCCGGCCAGCCGGTCGCCGACGCGCGCAACGCGTATCCACGAGGCCCGGTGGGTCTCCACGCCTTCCGGCGCATAGCCCCAGAACCAGAAACTGCGGGAAATAACGCCCCAGACGCCAGGCCTCAGCCTGAGAAAGGGAACCGGCGGCGGCGGCAGCGGCGCCTCAACGTAGATCACGTCTTTCGGGACATTGCGGCCGCCGCGGGTCAGCATCGACGCAGTCTCGATCGCCCGCGGCAGCACCGACGACACGACGGTCCCGGCGTTCGCCGCCAGCTCAAACAGCTCAGGCGGCGGCGTCTGCCCGGGCGCGAGGCCGCTCCGGTCATACTCGGCCCACCAGTCGCCATATTCGCGCGCCGTAATTCGAACATTACGGTCCTGATCAGGCAGGCCATGCCGTACAGTTATAATTCGACCCGTCATAATCCCGCTCGCGGCGAGCGACCTCGCCCGTTCGCCTTATGCCGCGAATTTCCTCGGCTATTCAAGAAAGACCCGGCGCAGCCTGCCGGATGCCGGCAAGCGCGCTCACATGGGCCGCCGCGCTGGAGCCAAGCGCCTTAAGGTCGTATCCGCCCTCCAGCACCGACACGACCCGTCCGCCGGCCTTGTCCGCCGCGACGGCCATGATCTCGCGGGTTATCCAGGCGAAATCATCCTCGACCAGCAGGAGACCGCCAAGCGGATCAGCGCGATGGCCATCGAAGCCCGCTGAAACAACGACGAACTCCGGCTCGAAATCGGCCAGCGCCGGCAAGAGCGTCTCGCCCCAGGCGCGGCGAAAGACGCCGCCTTCGGCGCCAGTGGGCAGCGGCGCGTTGACGATATTGCCATGGGCGCCCCGGTCGGTGTCGCGGCCGGTGCCGGGGTATTGGGGGAATTCGTGTGAGGACGCGAAAAAGCCCTGTTCGTCATCCCAGAAAATCGCTTCGGTGCCGTTGCCATGGTGGACGTCGAAATCCACGACGGCGATGCGCGAGAAACCGTGGGCCGCGCGCGCATGACGCGCCGCAATCGCCGCGTTGTTGAACAGGCAAAAGCCCATCGCCCGAGCGGTTTCAGCGTGATGTCCGGGCGGGCGAGCCGCGACGAATGCGTTGGTCGCGTCGCCAGCCGCCACTGCGTCGACCGCAGCGATGGCCCCGCCAGCGCCCCGAAGCGCTGCGTCCAGGCTGCCGGGCGACAGAAAGGTGTCCGGGTCAAGAGCGGCGAGCCCTTGCGCCGGCGTCGCCGCTTCCACTCTGTCGATATAGGCCGAGGGGTGCGCCCGTTCGAGCGCCGACCGCGCCGCCCGTGGCGGCTCACGCCGTTCAAGCGCCGCAAGATCGCCGGATCCCAGCGCCGCAACGACCGCCGAATAGCGATCGACGCGTTCCGGGTGGCCCTCCGGCGTCTCGTGCCCGGCAAACGCGTTGTGCGCGAAGATGATCGTCGTCATGGCTGGCGACCTCCGTCGAAATCGGCGAGCGTGCAGGGGCTACCCTGGGCGTCCATTCGGGATTGAACAAGCGGAGAGTGACATGGCCACAAAGCGCAAGTCGACGGAGGCCTGGCGACGTATTCTGATGATCGCTTCGGCGTCGGTGGTCGCAAGCGCCGCCAGCGCCAGCGAAGGCGCCGGCGACAGCGAAGGCGAAGCAAGGTCCCTTGCGAGTGAACATCTCGCCGCAATCATCCGATACGCGACGATCTCGCCCGGCGAAGACGCGCCATTTGACCGCGCGCCATTCTCGGCCCTCGCCGATTTCCTCGCCGACGCCTACCCCGCTTTTCACGCGATCGCCGAACGTGAGGTGATTGGCGGCGCGTCCCTTATCTATCGCTGGCCGGCAACCGCTTCGGCTGACGCGGCCGCGAATCGCCAACCGATCGCGCTCCTTGCCCACATGGATGTCGTCCCGGTCGAACCCGAAACGATATCGGCGTGGACCCATCCCCCGTTTGCCGGCGTCGTCGCCGATGGCCGGGTCTGGGGACGGGGCGCGCTTGACGACAAGGGCAGCCTTGTCGCGATGATGGAAGCGGTCGAGCGTCTTGCGCGAGACGGTTTTGCGCCGGTCCGCGACATCTACCTGCTCTTCGGCCATGACGAAGAAGTCGGTGGCCGGGCGGGGGCAGCGCAGATTGCAGCGACGCTTAAGGCTCGCGGCGTCAGGCTCGCGTTCACTCTAGACGAAGGGTCCGGCGTGAGCGACGGCGTCATCGATGGCGCAACGACGCCAGTCGCCCTGATCGCCATTGCGGAGAAGGGGTATGTCGACCTGAAATTCACTGCGCGCGCCGACGGCGGCCATTCCTCGACGCCGGGCGCGCAGACCGCCGTCACGCGAGTCGCCCGCGCCGTCGTCACGGTGAACGAGAATCCCTACCCGCTTGAAATCGACGGCGTCGTGAAGGACTTCCTGAACGGCCTCGCGCCCGCAATGCCGCAGCCGCAGCGCTTCGCCCTGTCCAATCTCTGGCTGACAGGCGGCTTCGTTAAGGGGCGACTTGCGAAATCGCCGCTTACCGCCGCTGCGCTTCGAACGACGACGGCGCCAACCATTATTCGCGGCGGCGTCAAATCCAATATCCTGCCGCAAACCGCCGAAGCGATCGTCAACTACAGGATCCATCCCAGGGATAACGTCGAGGCCGTCAGGGACCGCGCGGCTCGACTGGTGAATGACGAGAACGTCGAGGTCGAGATTATCACTGGCAATGAGCCGAGCTCCGTCTCATCGGTCGCCTCGCCTGGCTATGGGGCGATTGCGTCGACGATCGCGCCGATATTTGGCGATGTCCCCATTGCGCCGATGCTGACGCTTCAGGGGACCGACAGTCGCCACTATGGCGACGTCGCCGCGGACCGGTATCGGTTTACGCCGTTCATCTATGAAGCGGACGACCTTGAGCAAATACATGGTACGGATGAAGCCGTCTCGATCGACAATCTCGAACGGGCGGTCGACTGGTACGCGGCATTCCTGGCGAACGCGGCCGGTCGCGACTGAAGCGCTTGCGCAACCCGCACTCGATCTGGATCGATGCATCGCCCCAGGCGATGGCCTTGCAGTCCGGATTGACGATGGGCCGCGGGCCGCTTCGTCGAAAAACGCTCTAGGAGGCCTTCTCAAGCGGCGTTGCATGCTCGAAGGCGTCGAGAGAAACATCGTTGCCCTCGGCGAAGGCGGCGAGGTCGACGCGGACCTTCAGAACGACGCCGGCGACGGATCCGGCAAGGCTTTTCTTGCCTTCGCGCGGCAGGGGAATGCCAAGATCCGAGCACGCGCAAATCAGCGACCTCAGCACGTCATTGCTGGCGATATCGAATGATCCGCGTTGGGAGCGCACGCCATAGCTCATGTCGATTTCGACACGGACGGATCCGTCCTTCGCAACCCCCTTCAGGCGAATAACGCCCGCCGGGAGAAATTCCTTGTGCCGCGCGCGGAACCCGTCCAGCGCGTCGATCACTTCCTTTGTCGTGAAGAAAAGATGTCGAACTTCCTGAACCATCCCGACAAACCAACTCCGCTCAATCGCGCCCGACCAGATGAACTTTCGCTCATGAATCGGCGAGAAGTATGGAAGGCCGCTGAAGTCGATTGTTCGATTTTTACCGATCGCCTGATGAATTGGATTTATTCGGGGCAATGTCCGCGACCGGGTCGACCGCGCCGATGAACGGCAAGCCGCGGCCCAGGCCGGCGTCATCCATTCCGTACCCGACAAGAAAATCCTCGGCGCCTGCTTCGAACCCGACGAAATCAGGCGAAAGGTCCTCCGCCCTCCCCGTCGCCTTGCGCACCAGCACGCACGTCAGCGCACGGTTGACGCCCCGGGCGAGCAACATTTCGCGACCAAAATGAAGCGACCTGCCAGTGTCGAGGACGTCGTCGATCAACAGGACATCCCGGCCCTGGACGTCGACGGAAAAATCCTTGAGGAGCTGAACGACGCCGCTTGAGGTCCGCGCGCCGCCATAGCTGCCGAGCTGGACGCAATCCACAAGCGCGTCGCAACCGCGAGCGTGCATGGCGCGGATAAGGTCCGCGGCGAAGAACAGTGCGCCGGTGAGGATTGGCGCTGCGATCGGGCGGTCCGAACCGGCGAGGCTGGCCGCGATGTCGGCGGCCAGTTCGTCGATCCGGGCGGCAATCTGTCTTTCGGTAAACAAGGTGCGCATGGATGATGCCTAGCCCGCGCGCAGCGATGCGCAAAGCGCCAACTTACCGCGTCGCCAGCTATCCATGTTGCCGGCTAGAGCCCTGAGGCGGCGGCGGACGCGTCCGCAAAGGAAAGCGAAATCTCGACGACGCCGATCGGCGCCGGCCGGCGCGTGACGAACGTCACTTCGCCGCCCTTGCGCACTCGTTCCGCATCGGCCTCGAAGGTCCAGGACGCGAGAACAACGCCGCCGGTTCCAATTGCGTCGGCCCGCAGACGCGGCGCAACGACGTCATGGTCGACGGCGCTGCGAAGCACGCCGGCAATTTCGATCGTCGGTCCGCTCGTCGACATGGCGACGCGTTGCGCGACATTCTCGATCGTGACCCCAAACGGAGCCGCCTCGATCCCGATCGCATCATAGGCGCGGGCGACGCCCGGAAACCGCAGCACGACCTGGTCGCGATAGGCGTAGGCGACAAAGACGGTCGCAGCGATCGCGCCAAGCCAGGCTGACCAGCCAACGGCCTTGAGCGGCGTCATCCGGTTCTTCTCGCGCGCTTCGGCGCGCCGACGCGCCTTGCGGATCGCCTTCTCAAGTTCCCGGGGCTGAACATTCAGCGCAGCGAAGAATTCGTCATTGAAGAGTCGTTCGGCAATCGGGTCGAGGTCCTCGACCTTCATCAGCGCCGTTGCGCGGCGACGTTCCTCGCGCAATCGCCGCCCTATCGTTTCCCGCGGTTCGGCGCGATCCGCGTCGGTCAGGGTGAAATCACGCGACTCGTGGTCCGGCCGGCGCCCAAACGCGCGCGTGTCGGTCCCGCCGTCGGATCCAGCGCCTGATCTGCCATCCGATCTGAGGTCTGGCCCGCTGGCGTGCCTGCTATTGGACATGCCGCCGGTCGATCGGTCTTCCTCGGCGGGTTCGCGGCGCCGAAATGTTGGTTCAACATCTTCGAAATCAGCATCGAGAATAGTCGCCCGGCGATCAACGCCGCGTCGAACCCCCTCAAGGTCGCTATCGTTCCGCCCGTAATCCGAATGATCTCGCCGCCTCGTCTCGCGATCGCCGGCGCGATCGCCGTCGTCGTCCCCAGCGGCCCGCCGCGCCCCGGACGAACGGTGTCGGCCGGCAGTGGCGTCGCGCGAATGACTGTCTTTCGGGAAAAGGACGTCGTCGTCCTCGCGGTCGCCATGGGCGCGATTGTCGAAGGTCGGCGCGCGGCGCTTGTCGCCATTATCCCGGCGACCGTCGGCCCTGTCGAACGCGGCGTGATCGGATGATTTGCCGCTGGCGTCGTCGGGACGGTCGTCACGGTCCTGGTTGTTCCGTTTCGGCATAAAGCGGCCCCAGCGGTCACGGGGCGGCAACGCTTCATCGCCGTCATCGACATCGGCGCGTCCCTTGCCATCGTCCGCTGTCGTACGGTCATCTGCCGTTGAACGGCCCTCGCGCGCCTCGTTCGCCGCGTCGCGTCGGTCATCAAACATGGCGAACCGACGACCGCTTTCCCCGGCGCCGGCGCCAGCGCCAGCGCTCACGCGTGCAGGCTGCGGGTCGACGCGGCTCGCGATAGTCAGTTCCTCAACAGGTTCCGGCGCCGGGACGAACCAGCTCATTGCGCACTCGGCGCATCGGACGGTCCGTCCGTTCGGATGAAATCCATCCTCATTGACGTCGTATCGCGTCGAACAGCTTGGGCAGGTGATAATCATACGCGGCCAACTACACCCCGACATCCTTGCGACGCCGCCCGTTCAATCCGCTCGCTGCAGGACGGGAGGGCGCCATCGGCCTTCCGCCGGGCGGCGACCTTCGTTAAGCATCGACGCAGCGCGCTGCGGCGGACGTCACCGGACGCGATGGAATGATTGTCGGCTTTGAAAACATCGGCCTCACGTACGAGGACGGTTCGGAGGTGCTCCGGAGCGTCAATTTCGCCTTGCGCGACGGCGAATTCCGGTTCCTGACCGGGCCGTCGGGCGCCGGAAAGACGAGCTTTCTCAAATTGATCTATCTTGCGCACCGGCCGAGTCGCGGACGCCTGACCCTGTTCGGCGAGGAGGTGACGGACGCGCCGCGCGAAGCGCTGCCGGCCATTCGCCGCCGCATCGGGGTCGTCTTTCAGGAATTCCGGCTTCTGGATCACCTGACCGCCTTCGAAAACGTCGCGTTGCCCATGCGGATTGCGGGCGTTAACCAAGCTCACTACCGGGAAGACGTAAGGGAACTCTTAAACTGGGTCGGCCTTGGCGACCGCATGGAGGCCCGGCCGCAGACCCTTTCCGGCGGCGAAAAGCAGCGCGTCGCGCTCGCCCGGGCGCTGGTTTCAAAGCCGGATCTGATCCTAGCCGATGAACCGACCGGCAATGTCGATCCGGAAATGGGCGAGAAGATCATGAAGCTCTTTGTTGAGCTTAATCGTCTCGGCGCCGCGGTTGTCATCGCCACCCATGACCTTCACCTCGTAAAGGCGCTCGGCAAGCAATCCATGCGCCTCGAAAACGGCGCACTGACGCAGGCCGAGACCGCCGCCCGGTCGGAAGCCTGGAGGGCGAACGCTTGAGCCGTCGACGGAAACGAAGCCCCGGCGCGCAGAGCCAGCCGCCAGGCGTCGCCCCGATCGGCGGCGCCGGCCCGGCCGGGCCGCTGCCGCGGGCGGTATCGCCGGGCGGTCCGAAGCCGGACGATCTTGCGGTCGCAGAAAAGGCCGCGCCGGAGGCTGGACATGATTTCATTGCGGCATTCAGGCGCGCCCTGTCGTCCGCCTCCCCCTTGCTGCCGGAAGGAGGCGCGACCGGCGCGCCGATGATGGCTGTCATCGCCGTGATGTCGGCGCTCGCCGCTCTCGCGCTGGCGGGCATGCTGATCATTGCAATCGCAACCGATCGATGGACGGATGATCTGGCCGAGTCGATGACGGTTCAGGTCAAGGGCGTCAGCGCGTCGGAAATCGAGGAGCGAACCGAGGCGGCGCTTGCCGTCCTCGCCGAGGTCGATGGCCTGACGGACATTCGCGTCCGGACGCCGGAAGAGGCGGCCGCGCTACTCCGTCCGTGGCTCGGCGACGCGGCTGGCGCCTACCTCTCTATACCGGCCTTGATCGACCTGAAGGCGGACGCGCGCGGTCGTGAAGCCCTGCCCGCAATCCGGGCGAACCTTGCCGCCATCTCGCCAGGCGTCACGATTGACGACCACGGCAAGTGGAACGCGTCATTGACCCGAGCTGCGCGCCGGGGCCAGCTCCTGAGCCTTGGCGTCTTCGTCCTGATAACGGGAGCGGCTTGCGCCATTGCAGCATTCGCGGCCCGGGCCGGCCTCGCGGCGAACGCTGATGTCATCGCCATATTGCACCTGGTCGGCGCAACGGACGACTTCATCGCTGAGGAGGTCCAGCGACGGTTTTTCGTCATTTGCCTTCGTGGATCATTGATCGGCGTTCTGGTCGCGGCGGCCGCGATGTTCATGCTGACGCTCGGGGCCCAGGTCGGGGGCGCGGAAAGCTATTTCCTGCCGACATTCGAGACCTCGCCTGTTACATTCGCGCCAATGACGCTCGTGCCCATTACGATCTGCCTTGCGACGTCGCTGACCGCGCGCCTGACCGTTTTGCGCTCCCTTAAGGAAGCGCTCTAATATCCCGGGTAGAAATGCCCTGGCCCGGAACATGGCCGATGCCTCGGAGGACAATCCCGTTGAGACGCTCTCGATGAGACTGGCGCTCGCCGCCCTCGGCCTCTCCGCCGTCGCGTTCGTCGGCGGCCTTGTGGCGTTTTCCGAGCGCATCGCAAAGATTTCCGCCGCAGCGGCCAGCGAGGCAATGCCGCCATTCGACAAGGGCACCGGGCTTGCGGTGTTCACGGGCGGCAAGGCGCGGATCGAATCCGCCATGAACCTGTTGAATGGCGGCGCTGGCGATCGTCTGCTGATTTCCGGCGTCAACCCGGACACGAGCCGGGACGAGGTCGACGCCCATTGGGGCGGTCCGGAAAGCCGCTTTGCCTGTTGCGTCGATATTGGCCACCGGGCGTCGACAACGGTCGGCAACGCCAGCGAAGTCGAGGAATGGGCGGCGCTGCATCGCTTCAAGCGCGTCGTGATCATTACGTCTGACTACCATATGCCCCGGGCGACCCTTGAGACGCGCCGCCGCCTCGCCGGCGTCGAGGTCATTGCCTATCCCGTCGCCAGTGACGCAGCTACGGCCCCGATGCTACGACGGGACTGGCGGACCCTGGCGTCCGAGTACGTCAAGTTTCTGGCCGCTTCGGCGCGGTCATTGGTCGACCCGCCAAAGACGCCCGCATAGCGCCAACCGGATTGGCGGCGGTGCATTTTGCGCCTATGTCGCAACCCATGGGCTACGTTCGTGGGTCAATTTACCTCTGCTACCTTGTCCTTGCGACGATCATTCTGTCGATCCTGCTGACGCCGACGCTGCTGTTCGGCCAGTCGGGCGCACGGGCCGGCGCGAAACTCTGGTGCCGTGCGCTGCTGGGCGGGCTGCGGCTCATTGCGGGGATCGACGTTCGGGTGACCGGCGCCCAAAACATCCCTGATGGGCCGGCGATCGTCGCAGCGAACCATCAATCGATGTGGGAAACGCTGTTTCTCTACGTCATCCTGCCGCGCCCGGTATTCGTCGTGAAACAGGAATTGCTCAACATCCCGATCTTCGGCTTCTGGTTGACGCGCACGGGGTCGATCGCGCTTGATCGTTCCGCGGGACCAAGGGCGCTGAAGGCGCTTATGCGGCTGGCCTCCCAGAGGCTCGACGCCAACGCGCAACTGATCATCTTCCCGGAGGGTACAAGAACGCCGCCAGGCGAAATCCGTCGGCTGAACCCCGGCGTCGCAGCGGTCTACGCGGAGGCCGGGGTCCCTTGCACGCCGGCCGCCCACGACTCAGGACGCCACTGGATCCATCCCGGCCCCGCGAAAAGGCCCGGGACAATAACGATTTCGTTTCTTGAGCCGATTGAACCGGGTCTCGACAGGCGAACGTTCCTGCGCCGCCTTGATCAGGCCATTGCAGCGGGCCGCCCCGATATTCCGCATGAGAACGCGACGCCCGCGGCCGCTGATCCGGCGCGCGCGCCGGCGCCGTCCGGATAAGGACGATCGAAGTCAGGCGTAAACGGCGGCCCCGAGCACTGGATCATTCGACCGTTCGGTGACGAGACGCGTGAAGTCGTCAACGAACACGCTGCCTTCGGGCGTGCGCTGGACGTTGACGATGCGCCGATCCTGATCGTTGCGCACGCGCCGGACAAGGCCGAGGATCGAAAGCGCGTCAAGAGCGCGCGATATAGCCGGCTTTGGCACGTTAAGTTCCCGGGCCAGCGCGCGAACCGTGTGCGGGCCGGGGTAGAGATAGACCGTCAAGAGGATCGCCCATTGACGCATCGAAAGATCCGGCGCGTCGCCTCTGACTGAATCGGCCAGGACATCGCGCCAAAGTAGGATATGCGGAGCTTTCGCCATATGCGGGCAGACTTCCGTGGTCGTTCAACCTGAACGGGATTAACCTGAAAGAAAGGTGCAACCGTTCGGTCTGAATCGGCAAGAGGCATCGCGATGTTCGCAACAGACCGCCGGAGACGCCGGCAACGCCCAGGGCCGATCAAGCGCTGAATGAGTCAGCTCGACGGCTCTAGGGCGTTTTCCGAGGGACCTGAATCGTTAGGGATTCCCAAGGCATGCGGATCCTGATTCACTCTTTGGGCTGGTGAAGGAGGCCAGCCTGTCATGGGGAAGCCGCTTTCGATTGATCTGAGAGTTCGGGCGCTGGCTG
>WGLS01000030.1 GCA_016125455.1 Alphaproteobacteria bacterium | reverse complement strand
GTTCGTCTTCTTCGAACTGCATCCTCAGGAACTCACGCATCTTGAATCGAATTTCAAGGACGATCCTCGTATCCAGATCAGAAAGTCAGACGGGTATCGCGGCGCCCTGACACTGGCCCCGCGGAGCCGGGAAAGAATGGTCGTTCTGATCGACCCGAGCTATGAAACCCAGGACGATCTCGAAGCGCTGATCGAATGGACACCTAAAGCCCTTCGCCGCTGGCCTGACGCCGTCATCATGATCTGGCTCCCACTTTTCAGGGATGGGCGTGAGGATGACTTCGGCGTCTATCTTGCCAACCTCGCCCCGGGAAGTATTTCCGGAGCCCGCTGGCCTGAAGACCCTTTCTCTTCCACAGCGCTTGCGGGTACAGCAATGATCTCTTACCGGGTCAGTGAGAAAGTGATTGCAGAAGCAAATCACATTGCCGATGTCTGTGAAAATCCGTGGGCACAGATAGACTGAGGTCGGATCAATTCAGGCTTGCTGGCAAGGAACAACAGACCACTCGAAAAATCTGAAAAAAGCGCTGATTTTGGAATGGACACGGGCGATCTGTCCAACTATACAGCCCTCTCGCTTTGATAAGCGTACCCCAAATTGCCCGGGTAGCTCAGGGGTAGAGCAGCGGATTGAAAATCCGCGTGTCGGTGGTTCAAATCCGCCCCCGGGCACCACATTGCCCTCATCTTGCGCAAGATTGCGCTGCTGACCGCACCGATTTGGAAGCAATTGCCGCCGCCTAGAAATCGGCGCGCACCGAGAAGAACAGACGACGCGATCGCGGCGCGCCGTAGATGGACCGCCCCTGCAGCGGCTCGTCGTATTCGACCATGCCTGACACTTTCCCCGGGAGCCTGACGCGCGCACCGACCACAGGGCCGCCGTTTTCGCCTGATCCGCCTGATTAATGCCGATCTGGCCGACGAAGCCGCCGTCGGAGAAGACGTAGGGAACAATCGACGCCTTGCCAAAATTCAGAGCCTGCGGCGCATACCTCAGTTCCGCCGACGCCAGCGCGCAGCGATCGCCAAAGATCGTATTTATGTCGAACGCCCGGCCAAAGTCGCGACCGCCATAGGAGCACAGGTCTGCGAAGAACAGCGATTGATCAGCTGTCTGAAGAAAGAGATGCGTCGCGAGGCTGAAGTCGGCGGTTAGTTTCTGAACGCGCTCGGCGTCGAGTGAAGCCAGGAAAAAGCTGGCCCCCTCGCCCTCGCGGCTTGCCAGGAGGCCGCCGCGGGACGTCGCCCCGAGGCCGCCCCAGCCGCGGACGAGAGTCATTTCAATCTCGTTCTTCCCGGCGAGGAAATCCGTCGCCGCGACCTTCAGCCCCAGCGACGTGGTGCGCCTGCGATCGTCGCTCAACATTGCGCCGCCGAGGGAAGCAGTCTCGCGGAGCAAGCCGGCGCCGACCGTCAGATATGCCGCCGTTTCCGAACCGACCAACACCGGGTAGGAGGCCTCAAGCGCAAAGTTCTCATTGCGAATGGCGAAAGCGCCGGCGCCTGGCGCCGAAAGCGCGGGCTCTATTTCGCTCATGAACCCGGATACTTTTGCGGATGCGCCCCGTCCGCCGATGTAAACCGCGTACTCTGCGCTCATGATTGTCGCATCGCCAATGCCGATGTTCTGGAGAAACTCCAGCTCAAGACTGTCGGCGCCCGTGGCGAGCCCGTTGGCGACAACCTTCGCATAGAGAATTTTCCGGCCAATGGCGCGCGGGGCCCGGTTGTCGAGCCTGACGGCGAACTCGAACGGATCGCGCTGCACATCAATGACAATGCGCGCGCCGCCGTCGTCGCCCGCCGAGGGCGCGATCTTCATCGTGACGACGCCGCCCGGCAGATCGTTTGCGAGGCGCAGGAACCGATTGAGAGTCGCCTTGTCGATTTGGTCAGCGGCGCGCAATCGTTCGATCATCAACCTGAGCGGCGGGCCAAGGCGTCCTGTCTCGCCGGTAACCGAAATATCCGCGCCGGACGGTTGCTCGAGCGTGACAAGAACAATCCCGGCGCTGAGCGGCGCTTCGCTGATCGACGCGACGACAAGGGCGCCGGTGGCGTCGCCGGCGAGTTGCGCCGCCTGATCGGCAAAGGCCAGAAGGCTGCTGATGGAGGCGGGGCTGTTGAGATACGCCGAGGCGGAAAGATCAAGCGATGCAAGGATGTCCTGGAGCGGCGGGAAGCCGCCGAGACCGGCGAAGATGACCTCCTCCACCTCGACAGCGGCGGCGAATTCCATCTCGCCGGGCGCCCAGCCAAGATAGGAAAGCCGAGGAAGCTTGCCGCCATCGGCGTTCGCACGATCGTCCGTGATTTGATCCTCGATGGCGGACCGGGCGGGCAGCCCGTCCCTGATGGCGCTTCGAGTGACGCCCGACGGCGGCTGCGCGAACGCCGTCGCCAAAATTGCCGCGATGCACACAAGAACCTGCGCGCACGCCGATGCTAACGCCAGCGCGATCGCTTTCGTCCGACTGCGTATGTTACGCTGAGCGCGTTGCGGCCAATCCAAGTTGCATCCCCCCCAAGGGACACATTACCGCCGAGCGCGCGAACGCGCCAGCGGCCTCCCCCAAGCGGCGAAACGATATCCTCGGCGTCAGGATTAACGCAGAAACGCATTGCGGCAGCGCATCCAGACGCCGTCGACGGCGGCCAGGGAATTGACGCATCGCGCGGCGTCGGACTTGGCCGCCTGCACCGCCCTCCCCTGCCGGGTCGGCAGGCAGGGCAGGCGTGCGCAGGCGGCGCGTTAACCATGAGCGCCGCCCGGATCGCACCTCGAGGTCAGGCGTCCGGTTCACGCATTCAGATCGAATCTGTCCGCATTCATTACTTTCGTCCACGCGGCGACGAAGTCGCGCACAAAACGCTCCTTGCCGTCATCCTGTGCATATACCTCAGCATACGCACGAAGGATTGAGTTCGATCCGAAGACAAGATCGACGCGCGTCGCGGACCACCTCGCCTTGCCGGTGCGGCGATCGCGAATTTCATAGAGGCCGTCGGATGTCGGCTTCCACTCGTAGGCCATGTCGGTGAGGTTGACGAAAAAGTCGGTCGAGAGCGCGCCGACCCTGTCTGTGAAGACGCCATGGAGGGCGCCGCCATGGTTCGCGCCGATGACCCGCATGCCGCCCACGAGCGCCGTCATCTCCGGCGCCGTCAGGCCCATTAGCTGCGTGCGGTCGAGCAGCAATTCCTCCGGCGCGACGGCGTAATCCTGCTTCAGCCAGTTGCGGTAGCCATCGGCGAGCGGCTCCAGAACGTCGAACGAGGCTGCGTCGGTCATGTCGTCTGTGGCGTCTCCCCGACCCGGCGCGAACGGGACGCTCACGTCGAAGCCGGCCGCCTTCGCGGCCTGTTCAACGCCGACATTCCCCGCAAGGACGATGGTGTCGGCAAGGCTTGCGCCAGCCCGCGACGCAATCGGTTCCAGCACGGACAGAACTTTCGAAAGCCGCGCGGGCTCATTGCCGGGCCAGTCCTTCTGCGGCGCGAGACGAATGCGCGCGCCATTGGCCCCGCCCCGCATGTCGGACTGACGGAACGTCCGTGCGCTGTCCCACGCCGTCGCCACGAGTACCGAAACGGACAGGCCGCTCGACGCGATCTCAGCCCTGGCACTGGCAATATCAAAGTCCGTCGGTCCGGCCGGAATCGGGTCTTGCCAGATAAGGTCTTCATCCGGAACATCCGGTCCGACGTATCTCGTCTTGGGTCCCATGTCGCGGTGGGTGAGTTTGAACCACGCGCGCGCGAAAACATCTCGGAAATAGTCCGGGTCCTTGTGGAAGCGCTCGGAGATCTTCCGATAGGCGGGATCCATCTTCATTGCCATATCGGCGTCGGTCATGATCGGGTTATGGCGGACGGACGGGTCTTCGACGTCGACGGGCTTGTCTTCCTCGCGGATGTCGACAGGCTCCCATTGCCACGCGCCGGCCGGGCTCCTCCGCAATTCCCATTCATGGTTGAGGAGCATGTCGAAATAGCCGTTGTCGAAGGTCGTTGGATTGGTGGTCCATGCGCCTTCGAGGCCGCTCGTCACTGACTGGGCGCCGACGCCGCGGCCTTTCTTGTTGAGCCAGCCGAAACCCTGGTCCTCGACATCCGCCGCTTCAGGCTCGGGCCCAAGATTGGCCGCATCGCCGTTGCCGTGGCATTTGCCGACCGTGTGCCCGCCCGCGGTGAGCGCCACTGTCTCCTCGTCGTCCATCGCCATTCGCGCGAACGTGACGCGCACGTCATGGGCGGACTTCAATGGGTCGGGCTTGCCGTCGCGGCCTTCGGGATTGACGTAGATCAATCCCATATGGACAGCCGCCAGGGGATTCTCCAGCGACGCGGCGTCCTCGCTTGCGAAGCGGTTGCCGCTAGGCGCGAGCCACTCTTTCTCCGACCCCCAATAGACGTCCCGCTCGGGATGCCAGATATCCTCCCTGCCAAAACCGAAACCGAATGTCCTGAGGCCCATGGATTCATAGGCGACATTCCCGGCAAGGATCATCAGGTCCGCCCAGCTCAGCGCATTGCCGTATTTCTTCTTGATTGGCCACAGAAGCCGCCGCGCCTTGTCAAGGTTCGTATTATCCGGCCACGAATTGAGCGGCGCAAAGCGCTGGTTGCCCGTTCCTGCCCCGCCACGGCCGTCAGCGAGCCGGTACGAGCCGGCGGCGTGCCAGGCCATACGGATCATCAGCCCGCCATAGTGGCCCCAATCAGCGGGCCACCATTCCTGGCTATCCGTCATCAGCGCATGAAGGTCTTTCTTCAGCGCCGCGACGTCGAGTTTCCTGACCGCTTCCCGATAGTTGAAGTCCGGTCCTAACGGGTTCGTCTTCGTGTCGTGCTGATGGAGGATGTCCAGGTTCAGCGCAGTGGGCCACCAGAAGGCATTATCGACGCCTGCCGAGGTGTTCGCCCCATGCATCACGGGGCATTTGCGGGTTTCGCTCATCGCGCGTTCCTTTTCCTGCCATTGCCAGCTTCGATTGTTTGCACGCTAGCCCGCTGCAGAAAATCGGAAAAACAGATAATTTTGATTTTGTGTATCGGGATTATCGAAATCAGCTTTCAGCCGCAAAACGCGGGGCCGCCGACCCGATGCGAGGCCGATTGACCCTTCGGGTCGGCAACGAATAAATTGACACGAAACGTGCCAATTTCGCGGTTGCGCACGCAGGACGGGGAACGGTGATATGGCGAAACTGCCGGGCGAACCGCCCCCCTTCCGAACTGTTCCGAACACGCGATCCGGCCCGCGCGCCGGGCAATCCTTCGTCATGGCGTTAGCGATGGCGGCGGGCTTTGCCGCGGCCGGCGTCCTTGCCTCCGCCGCACTAGCGGCCGAAGCGGGCGATCCGCGCCCGAACGTCGTCGTCATTCTGGTCGACGACGCGGCGTTCATGGATTTCGGCATCTATGGCGGGGAGGCGCGCACGCCGAATATCGATTCGCTCGCCGCCAGTGGCGCGATGTTCACCGGGCATTACACGTCGCCGCTGTGCTCGCCCTCGCGCGCGATGCTGCTCACCGGCCTCGACAACCATCTCACCGGCGTGGCGACGATTCCGGAGGTATTGCCCGAGGAGCATGTCGGCCAGCCCGGATACTCAATGCGCCTTGAACCGGGCGTCCTGACGCTCGGCGACCGGCTGAGGGCTCTCGGCTACCGTACACTGATGACCGGCAAGTGGCACCTTGGCGATGGACCGGGCGATCTGCCGGACAGCCACGGATTTGACCGGTCTTTCGCGCTCGACGCATCTGGCGCTGACAACTGGGCGGATAAATCGTACATGCCGTTTTACGCCGAAGCGCCCTGGTATGAAGACGGCGCGCCGGCGGACCGGCCGGGCGGCGTCTATTCATCGACGTTCATCATTGACCGGATGATCGACTATCTGGCGACCACCGCCGCAAGCCGGCAAGCGCGCGCGCCCTTCTTCGCTTATCTTGCGTTCCAGGCGATCCATATCCCCGTACAGGCGCCGCCCAATCTGACGGCCAGCTACGACGGCGTCTATGACGGGGGGTGGGACGCGGTGCGGGAAGCGCGGTGGGGCCGCGCGAAGGAGCTTGGCTTCGTCCCGCCCGGCGCCGCGCTCGCCGACATGCCAGCCTCGATGCGCCGGTGGGAGGATCTGTCCGACCGTGACCGGCGAGCCTACGCCGCCCGCATGCAGGTGAACGCGGCCATGCTCGAAGCCATGGACCGCGAAATCGGACGGTTCATCGCCCGTCTGAAGGCGGAAGGCGAGTTTGACGACACGATCTTCGTCGTAACCTCGGACAATGGCCCGGAACCCTCCCGCGGGGACGACGACCCGCGCCTCGCGGTCTGGATGGCCCTTAATGGCTATCACACGAACTTGGAAGGCGTCGGCGAACCGGGCAGCTGGGGCTTTATCGGACCGGAATGGGCGATGGCCGCGGCGTCGCCCCATGACATGTTCAAGTTCCTCGGCTCCGAAGGCGGCGTGCGCGCGCCGCTGATCATCGCCGGTCCGGGCGTCGGCGGAGGCCGTACGATCACGGCACGGACGATTGTTAGCGATATTGCGCCGACGATCCTTGACCTGATTGGCGCGCCAGCGCCCGCCGACGCCTTCACCGGCCGCAGTCTTGCGCCGCTGCTCGCCGGCGCGGCCGACGCCGTATATGGCCCGGAAGAGGCCCTGGGAATCGAGGTGTCCGGCAATGCCGCGATCCTCAAGGGTCGCTGGAAAATCACTCGCAACCAGAGGCCCCACGGCGACGGCCGCTGGCGGCTGTACGATATCGTCTCAGACCCCGGCGAGACGGCGGACCTCAGCGCGGCCAGCCCGGCGGTCTTCGACGACATGTTGTCCGAGTACGATCAGTACAGCCGCCGGGTCGGCGTGCTCGAAGTGCCGGCAGGTTATGATTCCGAAGCCGAGCTTGCCCGTAACACATTTGATCGGATGGGCAAGACATACGGGCCGAAGGCATTGCTCGCGGCAGCAGGCGCGATAGTCCTCCTGCTGATGCTGGCCCTGATACGGCGCGCGCGACGGCGGGAGGGCCGCGGAAGCCATGGCGGCGGTCGATGATGCGACCGATCATGCGCCACGGGGCCCAAACGCCCCTTTTTTGCCGGCAAGCCCTAAGCGTGGTATCGCGCAGCAGGCGTTTACCGTGAATTCAACGAGAGCAACCGCGCCGAACCGCTGCGGCGCGCGCGACTTGACGATGAGAATCGCCGGAGGCCATGCTGAGCGCAAGCCGCAGCAGGAGCCGCCGCCGGGAATGTTCATTCGTATAAAAATTGTTTCAAGATGAGAATGTCATGCTAAAACGGCTGGCTCTTTTCGCCCTCGCCCTCATCGTCGCGCTTGGCGGCTTAGCGTGGCTCAACAGGAAGGCGATCATTCTACATGTCGTTGGCGCCTCTGGAAAGGTTGCCGTGTCTGCGCCGCGCGACATTGTCTGGGCAAGCGACCCGGCGCTTGGGGCTGAAGGTTCTGCGACAAAGCGAAAGGATGGACCGCCAAACATCGTCTTCATTCTTGCCGATGATCTTGGCATCAATGACATCTCCACTTTTGGCGGCGGCGTCGCCGGCGGGCGCGTACCGACCCCGAACATCGACCGGTTGGCGGCAAGCGGCGCTGTGTTTAGCCAGGCCTATTCCGGCACCGGCACCTGCGCGCCATCCCGCGCCATGCTGTTGACTGGCCGATACCCGACCCGCACCGGTTTTGAATTCACGCCGACCCCGGACGGCATGGGACGGATTGTGTCCCTTTTCTCAGAGACGGCCGCCGCCGGTCTGCCCCCCGTGGAATGGAACAGGGCGGCAAGCGAGGCGGCGCTCCCCTACGAGCGCCAGGGCCTGCCCGCCGATGAAATCACCATCGCCGAAGTGCTGCGCGAGCGCGGCTATCACACAATGCACATCGGCAAGTGGCATCTTGGCCGAAGCGAGGAGTCGAGGCCAACCGCCCAGGGTTTCGATGAAAGCCTCCTCATGGCGAGCGGACTTTACCTGCCGGAGGACAACGAAAACGCGGTAAACGCCCGGCTCGACTTCGATCCTATCGACATTTTCCTCTGGTCACGGATGCAGTTCGCCGCGTCCTATAATGACGGCGACTGGTTCGAGCCGGGCGGCTATCTCACGGACTACTGGACCCGCGAAGCCGAAAAGGCGATCGAAGCGAACCGCAATCGCCCGTTCTTTCTCTACCTCGCTCACTGGGGCGTCCACACGCCCCTTCAGGCGACCCGCGAGGACTTCGAGGCGGTCGGCGACATTGTTCCCCATCGCCTGCGCGTCTATGCGGCGATGATCCGCGCCCTCGATCGCTCAGTCGGCGACATAATGGACAAGCTGGAGGATGAGGGCCTCGCAGAGAATACAATCTTCGTATTTTCCTCGGACAATGGCGGGGCCGGCTATCTCGGCCTGCCGGAGGTGAACGCGCCATATCGCGGCTGGAAGATCACGCTGTTCGAAGGCGGCATCCGGGTGCCGATGTTCATTTCCTGGCCAGCCCGGATCCGGCCCGGCACGCGTATTGATCAGCCTGCGGCGCATATAGACGTCATGCCGACCCTCGCTGCGGCGGCCGGCGCCACTTTGCCGGCCGGGGTCGCGATCGACGGCAAAAACCTTCTTCCCGCAGCAATCGGCGACGGCGCGATTGACCGGCCGGACGACGCAATATTCTGGTCGAGCGGTTACTATCGCGTGGTCCGGGCTGGCGACTGGAAGCTCCAGGTGAATGGCAGGCAGGATAAGGAGTGGCTCTTCGACCTTTCAACGGACCCGGAGGAAAGAAAGAACCTCGCGTCGACGCGGCCCGACAAGCTGGCTGAGTTGCGGCGGCTGATCGAAGCGCACTGGGCAGGCGCGAGGCCGCCGCTTTATCCCTATACGATTGAAAGTCCGATCCCGATCGACCGTACGATTGCTGACCCGCCGCAGCCGGGAGAAGAGTTCGTCTACTGGCCGAACTGACCCGCCTGTCACTGGTCGGCTCGTTCGCGAACAATCCGAAAGCCAATATGGCTTGCGGAAAAATCGGTTTCCTGAGGTTGACGCGCCGCGGGCCGAAATCGACGGCAGAAGTTCTCTGCGCACAGGAACGATCCGCCCTTGATCGCATGGGATCCGGGACCGTAAGGCGTTTCGGTCCATTCCCAGACATTCCCGATAAGGTCGTATGCGCCAAGACGATCCGCGCCAAAACACCCAACGGGCGCCGAGCCGAAAAAGCCGTCCTCACCTGTATTGGAAAACGGGAACATTCCCTGCCAGATGTTCGCCCGCGGGCGACCCGCATCGTCGGTAGCGCCGGAGGTCGGACGAGCCGCGTCCGGCAGGCCAAGGCTCATTGCGTACTCAAGCTCCGCTTCAGTCGGCAGGCGTCCGCCCGCCCACGTCGCATAGGCGCGCGCGTCATTCAACGACACATGGACGACGGGATGTAGCTCGCGCCCCGAAAGATCCGATCCCGGACCTTCCGGCGCTCGCCAGCTGGCGCCGCGGACGAGCGCCCAGGGCTGCGGGTCCGCCGAGCCCGAGACCGCGCGAAAAACGGCCGAGCCGGCGTCCGGCCGCCCGTCGTCAACGCCTCGCTCCGCATCCGTCACATAGTCGGTCGCGTCCACGAACGCGGCGAACTCCGCATTCGTGACTTCGTGGGACAAAAGACTGAAGGTGTCGATATGCAACTGACCGCCCGTCTCTTCCTCAGGGTGCGGTCTTTCCTCGGGATAGAGCGCCATCCTGCCTCTTCTGAATGCGCCGGCGGGCACGCTCACGAAGCCGTCGAGCGTATCGGCAGCCAGGCCGCATGCGTCCGGCTTCGATTCTCCAGCATCGGACGATGCGCCGTCAGGCCCGCCACAGGCGCTCGCAAGAGCGACGACAGTGACTCCAACAAGGGCTGCCGCGACAACTGTGCGGCCAACCTTGCTCATCGGGCGGCGAGCAATGCGTCAAGCATCGCTTCCAATACGCGCCGCGCGTCTTGCGGCGAGAGGTCCTGATCGAGACGTAGGCGCCGCCAGGTTTCAAAACTCATGACCGCTTCGATTGCAGCGAAAAGCGGCGAGGCTCGGGGAATTTCATCGGCGAGCGCCCGCTCGACGCCCTTGCGTTCATGGGCGACAAAACGGCGATAGTCAGCCATCAGAAACGCCGAGCGGAAGCGCCGAGCACTGGCGCATATCCGCGCCGGCATGATCTCCTCAAAAATCCCTACGCGCCGGTCAAGCGTCTCGGCAAGCCGGCCCGCGAGGCTAGTCGCTGAAAGCGGCGTTCCAATCCGCGGCAGCACCTTCGCCTCGATTTCGGCGGCCATCTCCTGATAGAGCCCGTCCATGTCCTCGAAGTGGCGATAGACGGTCCTCAGTCCGACGCCGGCGCGCGCCGCGACGTCGCCGGCGGCAGGATCGAAATTTCCGGCGTTCACGAGGTCAATCATCGCAGCGATGATCTTTCGCCGATTTCGCTCTGTGCGCTGATGGCGTCCATCCGTCTTCGGCTTCGCGTCTCCATCGGCGATCGCGGCGGTCCCGGCGTCGATCCTGCTGTCCACGAACTACCTCATCCGGCGGGACTGAATGTCATCGCCGCCGGCTGGCAGGCTGAACAGCATGCCATCGACGCCAATCGTGATGTCGCCAGCAAAAGCCGCCGCAGCGTCGCCAAGGAACAGGTCGTTGAGCAAGGCTGACGGCAAGGGCGGCACGATGTGGTAGAGAACGAGTTCGCCCACGCCGGCCTCTTCGGCAGTCTCGGCGGCTTCGCGCGGCGAGGCGTGGTAGTCCTGAATGTCGTCAAAGATCTTTGCGATCCTGTCGTCGCCATTTGCGCGCGCCGCCGTCGCCATTCGCGCCACCAGGTCTCGATTCAACGCGTCATGGAGCATGAGATCGGCGCCCTCGGCGAGGCTGGCAAAGCCGGAGCCAGGTCCGGTATCCCCACTGATCGCGACGGAACGCCCGCCATAGTCAATCCGGTAGGCGTAGGCTGGCGACGCCGGCGCGTGATCCACTGCAATCGCCGAGATTCTTAGGCCGTCGGCGTCCGTCAGGATGCGGACCGCACCGTCGGTGGCGTCGAATTCCACCGCGGCGCCGCCAGATCCACCGGGGTTCGCCACCTCCTCGCCGTGATGAGCGATGCGGTACCCGTCGTCGATGCGATAGGAGGCGTTGAAGCCGTCGACGACCTCTCCGGTCCCGACCGGGCCGACGACAGGCAGCGGCGCATCAAGGCCGCCCGCGATCCACGCCTGCATGAAGAGTTCGCCGAGACCGTCGATATGGTCAGAGTGCAAATGGGTCAGGTGGGCGGCCTCTAGTCGCGCCATCGGGAAGCCCATGCGCATCAGCCGGCGCACGCTGCCCGATCCGACGTCGAATACGAACGCCCGCTCGCCGGCAAGAACGCCGATGCATGGCCCGGCGCGGCCGGGATCCGGGATCGGCGAGCCAGTGCCGCAGAGGTAGACGTGAAGTCCGTCAGGCAGCTCCTCGCTGGCGTCGACGCCGAGGGTATTGTCGGCGATGCGGCCGAAGGCTTGTTCGGCAAGGCCCGGTCCGAACGCCCTGAAAGCCAGGAAGGCGAAGAGCGCAATCGCCGCGCCCGCCGCAAGCCATCGGAAATTTGAGCGCATAGCCAAATCCGCTCCGCGTTCGGCGGCGAGAAACACGCCGGTCCCGGCGCCGCGCCTTCTTCATTCGCCGGCGGCCACCTGCATGGCTTCGGGCGTCGATGGGAGCCTACTATTGGCATGGCGAATGTCAATTTATTCGTCGACCGGCGTTCAACATGAGCGAGAACGAACTTGAAGGTCGATCAATTGGCGGACGGTCCCGCGCGAAGCGCCCGGAACACAGCGACCCGCGCGCGCGCCAGTTCGGTCTCGCCAGTCGCGAGCGCCGTCGCCGCTTCGATCTGTCGGCGCTCCGCATCGAGAACATTGAGAAAATTCGTCGCGCCGTTTTCGTAGCGTATGCGCGCAAGACGCGCCGCCTCGCCGCTCGCCCGGTCGGCCTCCGACAGGTGAACGAGACGCTCCTGCAGCCGCGCCTGTCGTGCGAAAGCGATCTCGGCCTCGGCAAGGGCGCTGAGGATCGTCCCCTCGTAGGCCTCGAAAGCGGCGTCCGCTCCCGCCTTTGCGGCGCGCACGGTCCGATGGGCGCGCACAAGGTTCGTCAGCGACCACGTCACCGACGGGCCCGCGGCAAAATTCAGGGCGTTCTCGGAGAACTGGCTGTTGAAGCCGACGGCCTGGTATCCCGCCTGGCCAATGATGTCGATCCGCGGGAACGCTTCGACGATGTTGAGCCCGATCCGTTCAGTCGCCGACGCTAGCGCGCGTTCGGCCGCAGAGATATCGGGTCGGCGCCGCAGCAATTGCGCCGGGTCGCCAATGGCGATCTCGCCTTCGAAGAGCGGCAGGGGCGCGCTGTCGGCAACGATCGCCGAAATCTCCGCCGGGGTCTGGCCGGTAAGGACGCCGAGTTGGTAGGTCGCTGCGGAAATAGCAGCCTTCAGCGGCGGGATCGCCGCGAGCGTGCCCGAAAGCTGCGCCTGGGCAAGGTCAACGTCGAGGTCGGTGCCGCGGCCGGCGTCGCGCGTCGCCTCGGTTACGCGCAGGGTCGACTGTTGCACACGGACGTTTTCCTCGGCGACTTCGAGCTGCACTTCAAGACCGCGGAGATTGACGTAAGCGTCGACGGCGTCCGCAACGACGACGGCGCGCAGGTCAGCCAGCAACGCCTGCGCCTCGCCGAGATCCGCCTTGGCGATATTGATCGTGCGGGTGACGCGGCCGAACAGATCGACTTCCCAGGTGGCGGAAACGCCGAGGTCGGAGATATCATTCGTCGGGAAGGGCTGGGCCGCAGCCTGGCCGGTGCTTGCCGCGAACACGGCAGAGCTGGTGCGGGACTCCAGATACGATCCGCTTATGGTATCAAATGGCGCGCGGTTGAGGCGCGCAAGGCCCCATTGCGCCCGCGCTGCATTGACGTTCGCATAGGCCGAGCCAAGGCTGTTGTTCTCGGCAAGGCTGCGCGCGACGAGCGCATCGAGCACCGGATCGTCCGCGAGCGTCCACCAGTCCGCAAGCGGCGCCTCGCCATCGTAGCCGGCCGCGTTGATGAAGCCGGGCGCCTCATAGTCCGTCGTCCCAGGCGACTTGTAGTCTGGTCCGATCACCGTGCACCCGCTGGCGAGAAGCGCGGCGACGACGGACCCGATTTGCGTCTTGAAAGCCATGTCGCCCCCTATTCCGCCGGAACCGGACGATCGGCGCGCTTCGCCCGACCGACGCCTTGCGTCATGACGTAGAACGCCGGCGTCAGCAACAGGCCGAATGCCGTAACGCCGAGCATGCCCGAGAACACGGCGACGCCAAGCGCGTTGCGCATTTCCGCCCCGGCGCCCGATGCAATGACCAGCGGCACGACGCCAAGAATAAAGGCGAACGACGTCATCAGGATCGGCCGCAATCGCAGTCGCGCTGCTTCGATCGCGGCGTCTATCGGCGAGGCGCCGTCTTCCGCCTGCTGTTTCGCGAACTCGACGATCAGGATGGCGTTCTTCGCCGCCAGCCCGATCAGCACGACGAAGCCGATCTGGGTAAGGATATTATTGCTCTGACCGGCGATGTTGACGCCCGTTATCGCGGACAGGAGCGTCATCGGCACAATGAGGATCACCGACAGCGGCAGGGTCAGGCTCTCGAATTGCGCTGCGAGAACAAGAAACACAAAGACGACCGCCAGCGCGAAGACGAGGCCCGCGGTGTTCCCGGCGGTTTTCTGTTGATAGGCGATTTCAGTCCATTCAAACGCAAAGCCCGGCGGCAGCACCTGTTCGGCGAGCGCCTCCATCCGGTCCAGCGCCGCCGAGGAAGAGACGCCGGGGGCCGGCTCGCCCTGAACCGCGGCCGCAGGGAAAAGATTGTAGCGCGGCACGCGGCTGGATCCCGCGGTCATGCGCGCTTTCGCGACCGCCTCCACAGGCGCCATCTCCCCTTGCGCATTGCGCGCGTAGTAGAGCGATATGTCCTCGAGGTCGCGCCGGAAATTGGCGTCTGCCTGGGCCGTTACGCGATAGCTCCGCCCGAGATAGCTGAAGTCGTTGACGAACGCCGAGCCAAGATAGACCTCCAGCGCCTCAAAAATGCCGCTCGATTGCAGTCCCATGAGTTCGGCTTTCTCGCGGTCGATGTCGAGATAGACCTGGGGCGTCGAGGTTTCGAAGAACGTGAAGACGTTGCGCAGCTGCGGGTCCTGGTTGGCCGCCATCATCAGCTGAAACGACGCCTGCTGAAGAGCCGGCAGGCCGAGCCCCGCACGGTCCTGCACCATCATCTTGAAGCCCGACCCGGAGCCGATCCCGCGCACCGGCGGCGGCGCGATGACCAGCACGAACGCTTCGCTGATGCCGGTCGCAAGCGCCATCTGAAGCTCTTGCTGCACCGCGCGGTAGCCAGGGCGGTGGCCGAACTCCTCCATTGTGAAGAAAATCGCGCCTGCGTTCGACGCATTGGTGAAGTTCGCGCCGTTGAAGCCGGCGAACTGCGCCGCGTGAATAATGCCGTCCGTATCTAGGCCAATTTCAGCGGCCTTCCTGACGACGGCATCGGTTCGCTCAAGCGATGATCCTTGCGGCAGGTTGACGACGCCGATCAGGTAGCCCTGATCCTGATCCGGAATAAATCCACCCGGCGTGAGGCGAAACTCCAGCGCCGTGATGGCCAGGAGGCCGCCATACACGAGGAGGACGACCCCGGTCATGCGCACGAGCCGTGCAACTGCGCCCACGTAGCCTTTGGTCAACCGCTCGAAGCTGCGATTGAAGGCATTGAAAAACGAATTCAATGGACCGCCGCGGGTCTCGCCGGACTTTTCTTCGCGCGGCCGCAGCAGGAGCGCGGCGAGCGCAGGACTAAGGGTCAGGGAGACGACCAGCGAAACCGTCGTCGCCGCCGCGATCGTGAGCGCGAACTGCTGATAGAAGGCGCCTGACAGGCCCGGAATGAACGCCGTCGGCACGAACACCGACGCCAGCACCAGCGAGATGGCGATGAGGGCGCCGCCGACTTCGTCCATGGTGCGCCGAGCCGCATCGCGCGGCGACATCCCCGCCTCAAGATTGCGCTCGACGCTTTCCACGACGACGATCGCGTCATCGACGACAATCCCGATCGCGAGCACGAGCCCGAACAGCGACAGGTTATTCAGCGAAAAACCAAACAACGCCATGATCGCGAACGCGCCGATGAGCGATACCGGGATCGCCAGGATCGGGATCAGCGCGGCGCGGATCGATTGCAGGAATACGAACACGACGATCACGACGAGGACCGTCGCCTCGAATATTGTTTTGTAGACTTCGTCGACGGATTCTTCGACGAACGCCGTCGGGTTGTAGATAACGCGATACTCAAGCCCCGGCGGGAAAGCCTCAGAGCGCTCTTCGATCAGGTCAAGGACCGCTTCGGCCGTGGTCAGCGCGTTCGATCCCGGACGCTGGAACACCGCCATCGCGACTGCCGGCTGATTGTCGAGATAGGCGTTCGTCGAATAGTCCTGCGCGCCAAGTTCGACGCGGCCAATGTCGCGCACCCGCACAAGCGCCGATCCGTCTGCGCCTGACTTTACGACAATGTCGCCGAATTCCTCGGGCGCTGTCAGGCGACCGAGGGTCTGGACGGAATATTCGAAGGCGTCCGCATTCGGCATCGGCGACTGGTTGAGCGTTCCCGATGCTACCTGGATGTTCTGGCGGCGCAGCGCCCCGACGATCTCACCGGCGGTGAGGTCGAACTCCGCCGCGCGTTCCGGGTCGATCCAGACGCGCATCGCATAATCGCGCGCGCCGAACACGTTCACGTTGCCGACGCCGTCGACGCGGGCGAGTTCATCTCGCACCTGCAGCGTGGCGTAATTCGAGACGTAGAGCTGATCGTACGTATTGTCCGGTGACAGAAGGTGTATGACCATCAGGAAGTCGGGCGATGACTTCTGGGTCACGACGCCAAGGCGACGCACCTCTTCAGGCAGTCGCGGCTCGGCCCGGGCGACGCGGTTCTGCACAAGCACCTGAGCGTTGTCGACATCCGTACCCTGCTCAAATGAAATCGTCAGAGTGACGCGACCGTCGGCGGTCGACTGGGACAACATGTAAATCATGCCCTCGACGCCGTTGATTTCCTGCTCCAGCGGCGTTGCGACGGTCTGTGAGACAATTTCCGCCGATGCGCCGGGATAAGCCGCCGTGACCTGCACGGTCGGCGGCGCAACGTCGGGGTACTGGGAGACCGGTAGGCCTGTGTAGGCGATCAGGCCGATCAGGACGATGACGATCGACACGACCGATGCGAAGATCGGACGGTCGATGAAAAAGTGGGAAAACTTCATGCCGCTGCGCCGCCCCGACTACTCGTCCGTTCCGGCCGACGCGACCGACGCGTCACCCCCCGGCGGCCCGTCGGGCGCCGGTTGCAGCGGCGCGCCGGGGCGCACGCGGGCGAAACCGGCGACGACGATCTTGTCCGCCGGCGAAAGGCCCTCCTCGACGATCCGCATGCCGTCCGCAACGAGACGCCCCAGTCGCACCGTCCGCATTTCCGCCGCGCCGCCTTCGCCCATCACCCAAACGAATTGCCGCGACTGGTCGAACTGAATGGCCGTATCCGGAATGAGCGTCGCCTGGAACGGATCGCGGCCGTAAAGCCGCAGCCTGCCGAACATGCCCGGCGTGAGGAAGCCGTCGTCGTTCTCCACGATCGCCTGCGCCTCGATGGTGCCGGTGCCGGGATTCAGCGCGTTGTCGACAAAGTTCATGACGCCTTCGACCAGATAGTCTTCCTGGTCTTCGAGCTTGATGCGAACGGGGTTTGGCGCGTTGCGGGAGCTTTCCCGGTTGCCGGCCTGGGACAGGCGCGAATAGTTCAGATAGTCCTGCTCGCTCCCGGTAAAGACGAAATGGATCGGATCAATTGAGACGATCGTCGTCAGGAGCGAGGTCTGCGCGCTCACCAGGTTGCCGGTATTGACGAAGTCGCGGCTTGCGCGGCCCGAAATCGGCGACCGGATGTCAGTGAACTCGAGTTCAAGCTCCGCTTGGGTCACGGCCGCATTCGCCGCGGCGACTTCGGCGTCCGCCGCCTGTTTGGCCTGCAGGCGGCGATCGTATTCCTCCTGGCTGCCAGCGCGCGACTCCAGCAGCCTCTTTGCGCGATCAAGCTCCGCAGCGGCAAGCCGGGCAGCCGTGCGCGCCGATTCCGCCCGCGCTTGCGCACCGTCGAGCGCGGCCCGGAATGGGCGTGGATCGATCGTGAACAGGGCGTCGCCCTTTTCGATGAGCGCGCCGTCCTGAAAATGAACCGCCTCAAGATAGCCTGAGACGCGCGGACGGATTTCGACCCGGTTCACCGCTTCGAAGCGGCCGACATATTCGTCCCAGACCGTCACTTCCTTGACGACCGGGCTGGCCATTGGAACAACAATCGCCTGCGCCGCCTGCTGCCCGCCGCTTTCACCGCCGCATGCGGACAAAACAAGCGCCATGGCCGCAACGACCGCCGCCCGCGCCGGCGGGCCGGCTTCAACTCCTGAATTCATCGCTCTAGGCATTGGTTTGTTCCAGCTTGTCCTGACCCGGCGCAAGGCGTCCTTGTCTGCGACTTGGAGAGCGTCCCGCTCAGAATTCTTGTCGGAGTTGTGGTCGACTCCGAACATCCGGCGGCGTCCAAAACTCTATTGATTCACTAAGACTGTTCCGTGACACCCAGTATTCAGCAGCCTGTCGCCGCCGCTTGCCGACGTATTGAGTCTCGATTGCAACCTTTCCAGAGTCGTTAAGATTATCAGCTTGCAGGAAAAATCATTGTCAGTCGCGTGGCAATTTGCGTCGGCGCCCAGGTTCACGTCACGGATTTCTGTCGCAAAGCCAATGTTTCGCGTGCTGCTACGTAGGCTGCGCCAGAAAAGGATCAAGCCTCCCGACGCGAACCTTTCTCGCACGCAAGCTAAAAAACCGAATCCAGGTTACGTTTTCCCCACTCCATTTCCCCTTGAACGCGAATTCAGCCGCAACAATTGAACGAGCAAGATGACATCACGCCCAACGACGCAGTCCTATCGACTCAGCATCCGGATTGACGGCCCCAATGGACGGATTGGGCCAGGAAAGATCGAATTGTTGCGGCTGATCGGCGTCCACGCGTCGATCCGTGCGGCGGCGGGCTCGATCGGGATGTCGTATCCCAAAGCGATGCGGCTGCTCGACGAACTTGGCCGAATTGCCGGCGGTCCGGTGGTCGCCTCGCGCCACGGCGGCGCGGACCGGGGCGGCACCGAGATTACGCCGCGCGGCGCGCTACTTTTGGAAATCTACGACCGGATCTGCGGGTCGGCGTCCGATGCGACCGCCGACAACCTCGCCGCAATTGCCGCCTTGTCAACGAGCGTCAAAGCCTAGCGCCGGTGTTAATGCACGTTTATAACGGGGTCGATGACCGCGCGAACGCGACAGCACCTCGAATGGGCGGAAGACGTGCTCGACGCCTGGTTCGCCTGGCGGAGACAGGGTCCGGCCGCTCTCGCCATCGTCGCCGGCACGGCCGGCGGCGGCGTGCGCGCGCCTGGCGCGATGATGGCGATATCGGCGGACGGCGGCGTCGCAGGCTATCTGTCCGGCGGGTGCATTGATGCGGACGTGGCGCTGCAGGCGCAACAGGCCATCGTGGACGGGCGGGTCAGGCGGGTGCGATATGGGCAGGGCTCGCCCTATCTCGACCTGCCCCTGCCGTGCGGCGGGGCCATCGACGTCGCAATCATCCCGGCGCCTGAGGAGACGGAGCTCGCGCTATTCCAGCAGGCGCTGCTGACGCGTCGCCCCGCTGCGCTCCGTATCGACGATGATGGGAGGCTTCGCCATACGGCGGCCGACGGACCATTGGCGGGCGTGGCGACCTTCCGGCATGCGCCGAAACTTCGCCTGCGCATCGCCGGCCGCGGCGCGGATTCGCTTGCCCTCGCGGCGCTGGCGAAGGCGTCGGGCTATCGCGTCGCCTATCAGTCCCCGGATGAACTTGACGTTGCCATGGCGGCGGGGCTCGGCGTCGAGGCGACGCTGCTTGCCGGCAACGGTTCGACCGGCGATCCGGTTTGCCGTCCGGGCGCCGCGTCGCCTGACGATCCGTGGACGGCGTTCGTGCTTGCGTTTCACGATGCGGACCGCGAGGCGGACCTTCTCTCTTCAGCGCTCGACGGTCCGGCGTTCTACGTCGGCGCGGTTGGCAGCCAGCGCGCCCAGGACGCCCGCAAGAGGCGTCTGGCCGCGATCGGCGTAGACCAGCGAAAAATCGCCCGGGTGCGCGGACCGATCGGCCTTGTCGCCTCCATGCGAGAGGCCTCGATGGTCGCAGCCTCCGTGCTGGCGGAAATCATTGAAGCCTACGCTGACGTCCGGACCGCACGCTTTGAGGATACCGCGATCATTCTGCTAGCGGCGGGATGCGCCTCGCGGTTCGAAGGGGGCGACAAGCTGATGGCCTCCTTGCGCGGCCAGCCGGTCCTCGCCCATTCGGCGGCGCGGCTGTCGCATGATCTCGTCGCCGACCGGATCGCCGTCGTCGGCCCTGGCCAATCCGCTCGCAGCGATCTCCTTGAGGCATTGGGCTGGAACATCCTTGTCAACCCGGATGCAGCAAACGGTCAGGCTACGTCGCTTGCGGCAGGCGTGCGACGCGCCGAAGCGGAAAACGGCGCGCGCGCAGCGCTTGTCTTGCTCGCCGACATGCCGTTCGTAAGCGACGCGCACGTGCGTCGGATGAAGGCGCGCCTTGATGGCGGCGCCGGCGCCGTGATGAGCCGCGGACCCGATGCGCCCTCGCCGCCAGCGCTTTTCCGCCGCGACTGTTTTCACGCCCTCGCGGCAATCGACGGCGACGCCGGCGCGCGGTCGGTTTTCCGGTCGCTGCCCGGCGCAGTGACTGTCGACCTCGACGAAGTCGGGGCCCTCGATATAGACACGTCTTCCGATCTCATTCGTGCGGAGCGATACCTCGATGCCTGACGGCGCAATCGCGCAGCCCCAATCGACCCCGAGGCCGCTGATCGATGCATTCGGCCGGTGTGTCAGCTATTTGCGCCTGTCGGTGACCGACCGGTGCGACCTGCGATGCGCCTATTGCATGTCGGAACGCATGAAATTCCTGCCGAAGTCGGAGCTCCTCACCCTCGAAGAGCTGGTCCGGGTCTCGGACGCGTTCATTGCTCGAGGCGTAAGGAAAATTCGGCTGACGGGCGGCGAGCCACTGGTGCGACGCGACGTCATCAAACTGATCAAGGCGCTGGGCCAGCGCCTCGGGAACGGCCTTGAAGAACTTACGCTTACCACGAATGCGACCCTCCTGGAGGCGTGTGCGCACGACCTGGCTGCGGCCGGCGTCCGGCGGATTAACGTCTCGCTTGATACAATTGACCCGGCAAAATTCAGGGAGATCACCCGGCGCGGGGATCTCGGCGCCGTGATGCGCGGCCTTGATGCGGCCGATGCAGCCGGCCTTGGCGTCAAGATAAACACCGTAGCGCTGAAGCATCAGAATGCGGATGACCTGCCCGGCATGATCGAATGGGCCCATGGGCGTGGATACGACCTGACGCTGATTGAGATCATGCCCCTTGGAGATACCGGCGAAGACCGGTTCGACCAGTATCTGCCGCTGAGCGCCGTGCGGGACGCCCTTGCGGCGCGCTGGACGCTCATTGACGAACCTCGCGGAGATTTCCTTGCCGGACCATCGCGATATGTTAAAGTTAACGAGACCGGCGGCCGGCTCGGCTTCATTACGCCGCTTACCAATAATTTCTGCGCCGGCTGCAATCGCGTGCGCGTCACCTGCACGGGACGCATCTACATGTGTCTCGGTCAGGACGATTATGTCGACCTGAGGGACGCCATCCGCGCAGACGCCGCTCCCGGCCAGTTCCCCGGAGCGTCCAGCGAAGGGGTGTTTGCCGCCAGGCCTGAAGAAGCGCCTGATCGGGCGCTTGACCGGGCACTTGACCGGGCACTTGACCGGGCACTGGGCGCAAAGCCGGAGAAGCATGACTTCGCTATCCGAGGCCATGGCGCTGCGCCCGCGCTTGATCGCCACATGTCGATGACGGGCGGCTAGACCGATGGCGCAGATCCTATATTTCGGTCGACTCGCAGATGTATGCGGCGCCAGGGCCGAAACGGTCGTCCTGCCCGCTGGCGTCAGCGACACGCAGCGCCTTCGGGACTGGCTCGACCACGAAAAGGACGCCGGCGGCGCGTTGCGCGCCGGCTCGGTGCGCCTATGCATCAATGACGAAATGGTCAATGAGCCATCGGCAGTCTCAAACGACGACACGATCGCGTTTCTGCCGCCAGTCGGCGGAGGATAGCCATGTTCCGCCTGCAATCGACGCCGCTTGATCCGGGCGCCGCCTATCGCGACTTCGCGAAGGCCGTCGCCGACGCCGGCGCGATCGTGACATTCACCGGCGTCGTTCGTCCCGATGCAAACGGCGCCCCGGTGCGCAAACTGACGCTGGAAGCCTATTCGCCGCTGACGGAGCGCGAAGCTGAAGCCGCCACCGCGATGGCGGAAAGCCGCTGGCCCTTGCTTGCGGCGATGGCGATCCACCGGGTTGGCGACATGGCGCCTGGCGATCCGATCGTCTTCGTCGCGACTGCGTCGCGGCATCGGCGCGCGGCGTTCGAGGCGGCGGATTTCCTGATGGACTACCTGAAGACCGAAGCCGTCTTCTGGAAAAAGGAATGGACCGACGCGGGCGCCCACTGGATCGAACCGCGACCGGACGACCATGCCGACCGTCGGCGCTGGGGTTAAATTCTAGGGAAAGGATGACGACCGCCATGCATGGCATTAATGCCGATCTTGAGTTCATACCGGTTCGCATCGCGATCCTGATCGTCAGCGATACGCGCACAGAGGAAACGGACACGTCGGGCGCAACGCTCGCTGACCGGATCGCAAACGCAGGGCACGTCGTCGCCGGACGAAAGATCGTCCCGGACGACCGCGCAGCGATCCGCGATCAGGTTTCCGCGTGGATCGCCGATCCGACGATCGACGTCGTCATTTCAAGCGGCGGCACCGGGCTCACGGGGCGCGACGTCACGCCCGAGGCCGTTACGCCGCTCTTCGACAAAACGATCGAAGGGTTCTCGGTGATCTTCCATCAGGTCAGCTTCGAAAGCGTCGGCCTGTCGACGCTTCAGTCGCGCGCGGTCGCGGGCGTCGCCAGCGGCACCTTCATCTTTTGCCTTCCCGGTTCGAACGGCGCGGTCAAGGACGGCTGGGACAAGGTCATCAGCTATCAGCTCGACAGCCGGCACAAGCCATGCAATCTCGTCGAGCTGATGCCGCGCCTGCAGGAGGCATGAGCGATCGCCGCATGGCTGGATTGACCCACATTGGCCCCGACGGGCGCGCACGGATGGTCGACGTTGGCGGCAAGGCCGTCACCGACCGGTCAGCAACGGCGACCGGCCGTATACGGATGAATCGCGCCACGCTCGACCTCGCCATGTCAAGGACGACAAAGAAAGGCGACCCGCTCGCCGTCGCCGAGCTTGCCGGCATAATGGCGGCGAAACGAACGGCGGACTTCATTCCGCTTTGCCACCCCCTGCCCTTGACCAGCGTCACCGTCGCCATCGACGCCGACGACGACGCCTGCGAACTCGTGGTGACGGCGATCGCCCGGACATCCGCAAGGACGGGCGTCGAGATGGAGGCGCTGACGGCCGTCGCCGGCGCGTGCCTGACGCTCTATGACATGCTGAAGGCGGTCGACAAGGGCATGACCATTGGCGGCGTTGAACTCATTGAAAAAAGCGGCGGCGCGTCCGGAGATTATCGCAAGGACATGGCGTGAGCGCGCTGGTCTCGATTGACGACGCGCAAAAAATTCTCGCAGCGGCGGCGCCAGCGGCGACAGTCGAACGCGCGGCCCTCGACGCCGCGCTCGGCCGGCGCCTCGCCGAACCCGTGATCGCGACGGTTGATCGGCCGCCTGCTGACGTTTCGGCGATGGATGGCTACGCCGTCAGGCTCGTCGACGTTCGCAACGCTGGCGCCAGCCTGCGGATTGTCGGCGAATCCCGCGCCGGGGCGCCATCGGCCGCCACGATATCCTCTGGCGAGGCGGTTCGGATTTTCACTGGCGCGAGCGTGCCGCCAGGCGCCGATCACATTGTCATGCAGGAAGACGCGGCGCGCGACGGCGACTGCGTGACGATCTTTCGCGGCCACGACAAGGCGAGGCATGTTAGGCCCGCGGGCATGGATTTTCGATCAGGCGAGGAGCTTGCGCCCGTTGGCGCCGTCATCGGGCCGAGCGAGCTTGCCGCGGCGGCGGCGGGAAATCTCGCGACGCTTGGGGTCCGACGCCGTCTGCGGGTCGGCATTCTCGCCAATGGCGATGAATTGCGGCCGCCAGGGACCACGCTGGCCCCTGGCCAGATCGTCAATTCCAATCCGGTTGCCCTTGCCGGCCTGATTGCGAGTTGGGGCGGCGAGGCCGTTGATCTTGGGGTCGCGGCGGATTCGCTGGACTCCATCCGTACTCATATCAATCGCGCAAAGTCGATCGACATCCTCCTGCCGGTTGGCGGCGCGTCGGTTGGCGATCATGACCTGATGCGCCCCGCCTTCGCGGCGGAAGGGTTTGAACCGCTGTTTGCGAAAGTCGCTATCCGGCCGGGCAAGCCGACCTGGCTCTCACGGCGCGGCGCGCAGATCGCCCTCGGCCTGCCGGGCAATCCCGCCTCCGCCTTCGTGTGCGCGCACATTTTCCTGCGGCCGCTGCTGACCGGCGACGCGACGCCATTCCGGCGCGCGCGCCTCGCTGCGGCGCTGGACGCCGAAGGATCGCGAGACTCTTTGCTGCGGGCGACGGCGCGGATCGATAACAATGGCGCGGTCTTGGTGACGCCGTCTGACAATCAGGACAGCTCGCTGATCCGGCCGTTCCTGTCGGCGAACGCACTTGTCCTGCGGCGGGCGAACGCGCCGGCGGCCGCCGTCGGCGACCGCGTCGACATGACGCTGATCGGGCCGATCTGAACCCGTCGAACGCCGGATCAACCGGGGCAGTGGGCCCCCGCCTCTACCCATGCCGCCGTCAGCGCCCCGAACGTCGCCTGGTCGCCTGGCGCCGGCGCGCGGCCGTCGCCCGGGTTCCACGCCCAGTTCACTAGGTGGTCCTTCGTGTTGTGGTCGACGAGGTCGGCAAGCGAGCGCCCGCCATTTCGGCTTTCGTCCTTGACCTGGGCGCAAAGCGCTGTTGCGTCGAGGCCGATCCAGCCCATCGATGCAGGGGCAAGGGCCCAGGGTTCAGCCCCCGGAATCGAGCCTTCAGACGTTGCGAAAGCGACGTTCGAGGCGCCGTGGCAGGCAGTGCATTCCATACCCGGCGCGCCAAGCCCATCGCCGCGCACCACTTGCGGCACATGCGGCGACATGTCGTCGCCCTGTCGCGGACCGCCGTCGCGCGGGTGGCAATTGGCGCAGCGCGGATGAAACATGACCTTCGTCATTTCCGAAAACAGGGCCGCCGCACGCGCCTCATCGTCTTCGATGCCGGCGAATGCAGCCGGCGTCTTCAGGCCGCTGATTTCAGACGGTCCGTCGTTTTCCGGCGCGGGTGGCGCGCTGACTTCCGTCCCGCCGCAGGCGGCGAGAGCGGCAAGGCCAAGGGCGAGCGCGCAGGCGCGCGCAAGTGCATTCCACATTGTAATTCTCCTCAGGCCGTCATTGACCGGACGAAAGGCGGGCGTCGAACCGGTTCGCCCGTCAGCTTACGGACGGCGTTCGCAACGGCCGGCCCGATTGGCGGCAGGCCTGGCTCGCCGACCCCTGTCGGCGCGGCGTCGGACTTGATGATCGCGACGTCGACCTCGGGCATCTCGTGCAGCTTCAAGGATCGATAGTCATGGAAGTTCGACTGCATGATCGCGCCGCCCTGGCCGAGTTGCAGTTCGTTGAAGAGGATCGCGCTGAGGCCATAGCCGATGCCGCCCTCCATCTGCGCCGCGATGATGTCGGGATTGACGGCGATTCCGCAGTCCACGGCGCACCACACCTTGTGCACTTTAGGCGCGCCGTCAGCCATCGAAACCTCAGCGACCTGGGTGACGTAGCTGCCGAACGACTGGACGCTCGCGACGCCGAGCGCCCGGTCGGCCGGTCGCGCCGCCCGCCAGTCGGCCATCTCGGCCGCCTTTCGAAGCGTGCCGGCGAGGCGCGGGTTCTTTTGCGACATCAGCGCAAGCCGGCCTTCAACCGCATCTTTCCCGGCTTTTTCAAGCAGTTCGTCGATGAAGGTTTCGACGACATATCCCGTGTGGGTGTGGCCGACGGATCGCCACCACAGGACCGGCACCGGACCGCGCATGATGTGGTTGCTGACATTGATGTTGGGCACCGCATACGGAATTTCCGAAGCGCCCTCAACGAGGCCGCCATCGACGCCGTCCTGGATCAACATGCTTTCGAACGGCGTATCAGTGGCGAATGACTGGCCGACGACCACGTGCTCCCACGCGACGATCCGGCCGTCGGCGTCAAGGCCGCCACGCAGGCGATGACCCGACAACGGCCGATAGAAGCCGCCGCGAATATCATCCTCGCGCGTCCACATCAGCTTGACCGGCTTGTCGCCGCCCACGGCCATGAAGGCCTCGGCGGCTTCGCGGGCGAAATCAGAGACAGGCTGCGCGCGCCGACCGAAGCTGCCGCCGGCGAGCATGATGTTAAGCTTTACCTTGTCCATGCCGATGCCGCAGGCGTCCGCGATCGTCTGGTGATCGATGGTGACGCTCTGGCTGCCAAGCCAAACCTCGACGCCACCGCCTTCGGCCGGCGCGATCACCGCGTCGAGAGGCTCCATCGGGGCATGGGCGAGGAACGGGAACACATAGTCCGCATCAAGCGTCGTGGCGGCGGCGGCGAGCGCTGCATCGACGTCGCCTTGCGCATGGGCGACGGCGCCGCGCTCCCGCGAAGCGGCAAGCCAGTCCGTCGCAATCTGCTCGGACGAGCGGGTTTCCGCGCGGCTTTCGTCCCAGGTCACCTTGAGGACCTTTCGCCCCTGGAGCGCCGCGTAGGTGTTGCGACCGAAGACAGCGACGCCAGATCCGATCTGCCGGACATCGACGACGCCCGGCACGGCCCGCGCCGCATCAGCGTCGAAGCCGGCAACCTTCGCGCCGAATTTGTCAGCATGCCGAACGACAGCCGTGAGCATGCCGTCGCGATAGACATCGAGCGTGAACATCGCCGCGCCTGTCGACTTCGCGGCGGTGTCGAGTTTCGGCAGGTCGGGATTGCCAATGTACCTGAAATCAGCCGGCGCCTTGAGCGGCGGGTCCTGCGGCGCGGCTTCTTTGGCGGCGGCGTCAGCGAACGATCCGAAGCTCGCAGACTTGTCGCCATAAATCAGCATGCCGTTCTCGACGCGAATGTCCGATGCCGGCGCATTCCACGCCCTGGCTGCGGCCGCCACAAGCATCCCCCGCGCCGCGGCGCCAGCCTTTCGCATCAGGTCGTAAGAAGTCCGGATCGACGCTGAACCGCCGGTAATCTGAACGCCAAAACCCGGGTCGCCATAGAGCTTCGGATCCGACGGCGCATGCTCGGCGCGGACCTTGGACCAGTCCGCGTCGAGTTCCTCGGCAACAAGCGTTGCAAGGCCGGTCCAGGGGCCCTGGCCGAACTCGATGTGCTTGACCAGAACGGTCACGATGTCATCGGCGCCCACATGAACAAAGGCGTTCGGATCAAACGGCCGCGGCGCGTCGCCCGGAGCGCCGCCCTGGGCGCGAAGCCGCACGGGCAGCGTCACGGCGACGACGAAGCCGCCGGCCCCGCCGAGGAAGGCGCGTCTTGTGGTATTGAACTGCTGGACTGCGGTCATGGCTCAGCCTCCAATCGTGTCGCTGGCGTCGGCGACGGCCTTCCGGATGCGAACATAAGTCGCGCAACGGCAGATATTGCCGGCGAATGCGGCGTCTATGTCTGCGGGCGCTGGCTTCGGCGTCCGCTCGAGCAGCGCCACGGCAGTCATCACCTGGCCTGACTGGCAGTATCCGCACTGAGGCGCGTCATGTTTGGCCCAGGCGGCGTGGACCGCGTCGGCGACATCGCCCTTCAGCCCCTCGATCGTCGTCACCTCCCGGCCTTCAAGCGACCCGACCGGCGTCACGCATGACCTTCGCGCCTGGCCGTCCACATGCACCGTGCACGCGCCGCACTGGGCGATGCCGCAGCCGAACTTCGACCCCGTCAGGCGCAATTCATCGCGCAGCACCCAGAGAAGCGGCGTATCCGCCGCCGCGTCCACCGAACGCGTTTCGCCATTGACCTTGAGACTGATCGCCATCCTGCTCTCCTTCTGCGCTTGCCCGCGTGAACGCCGACGGCGCCATTCGACTTCCAGTTAGCTCGCAAGCTGCGCTGAACCGCCGCCACTGAACAGCCGCCCATGAACGCTTGCCGCCGTAACGCGGGCGTTGACTGTCACGCCGAAACGCCCGGAACGGAAATTCACGCCCCAACGCATGGCGTCGCTCCCGGCGTCGACGTACCATACTTCCAACTTGCGACACTAATCCGATATTTTCTCGATCCGGGGGAAATCAGTCACCATGAGGCAGCGCCGCGTGTTCATCGCCTTGCTTGCGCCACTGCTTGCGGGCCTTTGCGTTATTGCGTCCGCCCCCGCGCGCGCAGAGGTCGCGATGGTGGCGGTGGCCTCGAACTTCACTGCTCCGCTTGCGCAGATAGCAGCCGCATTCGAGGCGGCAAGCGGCCACGAAGTAAGGATCGTGACAGGATCGACGGGCAAGCTCTATGCCCAGATCGCCAATGGCGCGCCTGTCGATGTTTTCCTTGCAGCCGACGACGCGACGCCTCGCCGTCTCGTCGACGATGGCCTCGCCGCGGCGGCGCCGTTCACCTACGCAATCGGTCAGATTGTCCTTTGGGATCCCGCCGGCGGGCCGGTCGGGCCGGAACGCCTCGGCAACACTCGTTTCCGGCGACTCGCGATCGCGAATGCGCGGCTGGCCCCCTATGGCCGCGCCGCCGAGGAGGTGATCGCCTCTCTTGGCGCCAAAGAAGCGCTGGCGGACAAGCTCGTGCGCGGCGAAAACATTGGCCAGACGTTCGCCTTCGTTCAGTCGGGCAACGCGGAGCTGGGCTTTGTGGCCCTGTCGCAAGTGCTTGCCCTGCCGGCGGCGAACCGGGGCGCCTACTGGTCGCCCCCGGCGGATGCGCACGCGCCTATCCGCCAGGATGGCCTCGCATTGCGACGGTCAGATGGAAACCCCGCCGCGACGGCGTTCCTCGCATTCCTGAAGACCGACGCCGCCCGGCGGATCATCCAGACACATGGCTATGATCAGGAATGACGTTTACTGAGGTTTCCTCTCCCGACCTTGCGGCGCTATGGCTAACCGTTCGCCTCGCGTTTGTCGTGACGGTCATCCTGTTGATCATCGCAACGCCCGCTGCATGGGCGCTTTCCCGAATGCGATCGAGGTTCAAACCGGTTATCGAAGCGGTCGTCGCGCTGCCAATCGTGCTCCCGCCGACGGTTCTCGGGTTCTATCTGCTGGTCGCGTTCAACCCGTCCGCGCCGATCGGGCGCTTCTGGGTCGACGCAACCGGCGACACGCTGGCGTTTTCATTCGCCGGTCTCGTAGTAGCGTCGGTCATCTATTCCCTTCCTTTCGCCGTCCAGCCGTTGCAGACCGCCTTTGAAGCGGTCGGACGCGAGCCGCTGGAAGCGGCGGCGACGCTCGGCGCCAGCCCGCTCGACGCCTTTGTCACGGTCGCCGCGCCGCTCGCGGTGCGAGGCTTCGCAACGGCGATAGTCCTGAGCTTTGCACACACCCTTGGCGAATTCGGCGTCGTCCTTATGGTCGGCGGCAACATACCCGGCGAGACGCGCGTTGTCTCGATCGCCATCTACGAGCACGTGGAAACCCTTCAGTATGCCGAGGCGAACGCTCTGGCGCTGACGTTGCTCGGCCTTTCCTTTTCAGCGTTGCTATTCACCTACGCCTTCAACCGCCGGCCGGCGCTCCATGTTGGATGACGCCCTTGAGATCGACGCCCGTCTGGCTTTGCGGGACTTGTCGCTGTCTTTTCGGATGGAATGGAAAGCCGAGGGCTGCCTTGGCGTTGTTGGCGCGAGCGGCGCCGGCAAGACGACCTTGTTGCGTCTCATTGCCGGGCTCGAGCGCCCCGATGACGGCCGCATCAGGTTTGGCGACGAGATCTGGTGCAGCGGACCTGACGGCGTCTTTGCGCCGCCGCATCGGCGCCGCGTCGGCTTCGTCTTCCAGGATGCGAGGCTGTTTCCCCATCTGTCCGTCGACGGAAACCTCCGCTACGCCGCCCGGCGCGCTGGAGTTGGTCCGGACAAGATGATGGAGGCAGTCGACGCCTTCGGTCTTGAGCCATTGCTCGACCGCCGGCCGGCGACCCTTTCCGGCGGCGAGCGCCAACGCGCGGCGATTGCGCGCGCGATCCTGTCAGCGCCGCGGCTCCTGCTGCTCGACGAGCCCCTGTCCGCCCTTGACGCCGGCCGAAGGCGGGAAATCCTGCCCTATCTCGACGCGCTGCCGCGGCGGTTCGGCGTACCGATCATCCTCGTCAGCCACAATTCGGCGGAGATCGCGCGCCTCGCCGACAATACCGCTATTCTCGTTGATGGACGGATCGAGGGGCCCGGCCAGACGGCGGCGCAGCTGAACGCCTACCACGCCGCGACGTCGGGGAGAGAAGCGTTTTCGGTCATCGCCTGCCGGGTGGAGAGACGGAACGACGAGATGTCGTTGACGCACGTCCGGTTCGGCGAATACATGATCTCATTGCCGGCGATTGGCCAGCACCCCGGCGACGCCATCAATGTTCGCATCGACGCCCGCGACGTCGCCCTTTCCCTTGTTCCGCCAGACAAACTCAGTATCCGGAATGTTTTGCCGGGGACGATCGTCTCGATCGAAAACGATCCCGCCGGTCCCTGGGCCACGGCGACGCTCGACTGCAACGGCGCCATGCTGCGCGCTATCGTCACGCGCGCAGCGGTCGCCGACCTCGGGCTCAGACCCGGGATGGGCGCCTGCGCGCTAATCAAGAGCGCGACGTTCGAATCCTAGGAAAACACAGGCTTTCCGACGCCGGCGGATCGACCTTTGCCCGACGCGACTTCAGGAGCCGGCCAGATGCACGGTCGGCAACGCGCCGCTTGCGCCCGCACCTGTCGCCTAGTCGTCCGACGAAGCGGGGCGTGCGAAAAACTCGGGGCCTACCGCAACATTGACCTCGCGGGACTGAACGGTCGTCTCCTGAATGATATTGCCGCTCGCAGAGTCTTTCTTGATTGAGCCTGTCTCGAACGTGACGCCGGCGACCTCGGCAAACCCCTTGGCGTAGGTCGTTTGCTCCGTCTGCGTCGCATCGCGGTCCGGATGCAGGGCCGATATCTCGCTCGTCGCAACGACCAGAAAGCTTTCAGGATCAATGTAGTGTATCTTGCGAAAGCCCGACGGCTCGGTCTCGACAATCACGTGACGCAGGCCGCCGGGCGCATCATTCAGCCCGAGCCAGTCAAGGCGGTGGCCGAGGCCTTCGCGTTCGTGAAGGCCGTAGAGATTGCCGATGAGCCCGCGGCGCAAGGCATTGCGCCCGTCCTCAGACATTTCCGCAACGGTTCCATCGCCAAACATCTGCCAGCCGACGTCGGCCCCCAGCGCCTCGGTGAAAACCCGGGTCTCACCATCGAAGATATCGACGCGGACATCGCCGTCGCGCGTCGCTACATACTGCCCGCGGACCGAAAAGTCCGGTTCGGTCACGGTCACCTCAATTCGTATCGAGGCAATTGCTTCGATGGCGGCCTTGCCGCCCCGCGCCTCGGCGTTTCGGTCGAGAATGTCGGTGAGGCCAACGGGCCTTTCCGGGCGGCCGCACGCCGCGGGCGCCGCCAGAGCAACAAATGCGGCGGCAATGCAGGAAAACGATCGCCGGGACAGAACCTTCATCGTCGGGGGCGCTCCTGTCGTTCGATTGCAATTGGCCTGTCGGGGCGAAGGCGACGCGCGTTAGAGTCATGGTCGACCATTGATGCACCAGCCTCGCCGATAGGTCTTTGCCTTGATGGCGAAAGCGCGTGAGGTCGGCAATAGCCCGGCCGCACGGTATTCGGGGGTTACACGATCAATGGCTCTCTATACCCGAAGCAACAACGGACTGTCGCGCAGTCGTGAGTTGAACCGGCCATCGCCTGCATGATCTTTGAGGCTGTCGAGGTCGCAAATTTATTGAGGATCCAAGCCATGACGAACACCGCAGACGCCAGCACTAACCAGCCGCCGGGTTATGCGCCCCCGAAGGTGTGGCAATGGCAGGCGCCGAACGGCGGCGCGTTCGCCGGCATCAATCGCCCGGTCTCCGGCGCGACGCACGAAAAGACTTTGCCGGTCGGCAAGCATCCTCTCCAGCTTTATTCGATGGGCACGCCGAACGGCGTCAAGGTGACAATCATGCTGGAGGAACTTCTCGCAGCGGGACATTCGGGCGCGGAGTACGACGCCTGGCTCATCCAGATCGGCGAAGGCGACCAGTTCGCCAGCGGATTTGTCGAGATCAACCCCAATTCGAAAATTCCGGCGCTGGCCGACCACTCCACCAACCCGCCCATGCACTATTTCGAGAGCGGCTCGATACTATTTCACCTTGCCGAGAAGTTCGGCGCCTTCCTGCCCACATCGCCGCGCGCGAGAGCGGCGGCGATGAACTGGCTCTTCTGGCAAATGGGCGCCGCTCCTTACATTGGCGGCGGCTTCGGCCATTTCTACAGCTATGCGCCGTTCAAGATCGAGTACGCGATCGACCGCTTCGCGATGGAGGCCAAACGCCAGCTGCATCTTCTGGACACGCACCTTGCCAGCAACGCATTCATGGCGGGCGACGACTATTCCATCGCCGACATGGCGATCTGGCCCTGGTACGGCGCGCTCCTGCGTGGCGACGCCTATGGCGCGGCCGACTTTCTTTCGACCCATGAATACGCCAATCTTGCTCGGTGGGTCGACGCGATCGGCGCGCGGCCGGCCGTCAAGCGGGGCCGCATGGTCAACCGAACGTTCGGCGCCCCGGAGACACAGCTGCGCGAACGGCACGACGCCAGCGACTTTGAGACGAACCGCGAAGACAAGGTAATTGCGCGCGGCGGCGACCGCATCTAGCGCGCTTTCGCGCTTACCGAACGCGTGCGGACCTGGCCTGGACCTACCGTCGCTCGTTTGCGGTTCTGCCGTCCACGCGCTACCGGTCCGTACAGGTAGCAGCGAAGCGACGCGATCGTTTCCCGGACGAGCGTCGCATCGGAGAGCCGGGACGTTTGCGTCGGCAGGAACGTCGCCTCCCGGCGCATTCTGATGACTGCCGTACACTGATCGATCGCAAAGCGGATGGCGACATCAGGCGCCGGGTGGGCGATTTCGTCCTTGCGAGCCATCAGGAGCCGCCGGAACGCCGACTGGAAGTCGGCCTCAAGCCGCCTGAGCGCTTCACGGGCGCTCGGATCGCGGGAAGCGATTTCATAGGCGCACTTCTTGTGCCCCGGATTCTCCCGTTCGACCTTGAAGGAAAATTCGAGATAGCCTTCGAGAATGTCGAGGATTGTCGCGCCCTTCCATCGATCGGGATCGAGCGCGGCGGCGCTTGTCGCCTCGAACCGCTGGAGGAGGCGCGAGAACGACGCGCACACAAGTTCACTCTTGTCTGAGAAATGGTGATAGACCGCGCCGACCGAGCACTTTGCAGCCGCCGCGATATCGGCGATCGACGCGGCGTCAACGCCGCATTCGGCGAATCTCTCATCGGCCGCATCGAGGAGCGCATCAACCGTCCGAGCGCTGCGGTCCTGCTTGCCGCGGCGAGACCATTCGATCCCTTCAATCCATTTGTTTTTGGCCAAAGCAGGCACGCACTGATTGCGACGCCGTCAACTTTCTCTGCGCCGACGCCCTTGTCAAACGCCACGGCATCAGGGAGTTGCGCATTGCTTCGACTGGCGCGGGCGTCTAAACCCGAATCGGCATTACGGTTTGCAGGTGCGAAGTCGGAATACGGGGCGATATCGCCAGACCCGAAGCGAGGAGCGCGACGATGAAGCTGACCGTCAATGGCGAGACACGAACCGTCGACGCGGAGCCCGATACGCCGCTGCTCTGGGCGCTTCGGGACGATCTTGACCTCACCGGAACGAAGTATGGCTGCGGCATCGCCCAGTGCGGCGCGTGCACCGTGCACCTCGACGGGCAGGCCGTGCGGTCATGTCAGGCGACGGTCGCGCTCGCCGAGGGACGGGAGATCACGACGATCGAGGGCCTCGGCGGCGCCGACGCGCCGCACCCCGTGCAGGCGGCGTGGATCGAAAAGCAGGTGGCGCAGTGCGGCTACTGCCAGTCAGGCCAGATGATGCAGGCGGCATGGCTGCTCGAAATCAATCCGGACCCGTCAGATGCGGATATCGATCGCGCGATGGCTGGAAACTTGTGCCGATGCGGCACCTATCCGCTCATCCGCGAGGCGGTGAAGCTCGCCGCGGCGAAAATGCGGGGGGCCTGATCGATGTCGCTTGCAGGAACAATCGCGCGCCGCACATTCCTGATCGCGTCGACCGCCATCGCGGGCGGCGTCGCGTTCGGCGTCTACGCGGTCAAGAAACCCCATCCGAACCCGCTCCTCAACGATCTTGCCGAAGGCGAAGCGGCATTTAACCCGTGGGTGAAGATCACTTCGCACGCGATCATTCTCGTGACGCCGCACACGGACCTTGGACAAGGCGCCCGTTCGGTCCAGGCCGCGCTCATCGCCGAGGAACTGGACCTCGAATGGGGTCAGTTCGAGGTTTCCGCCGGCGAGCCAGCAGCCGCCTACTACAACTCCGCGCTCGGCGAGGAAAACGCGCCATATCTGTCGACAGACGACAGCTTCGCCGCATCAGCGACGCGCACGGCCATGGCGGCTGTCTTCAAGCTGCTTGCGCCGCAGGTCACCGGCGGCTCCAGTACGGTGCCTGACAGCTTTCTTCGTCTCCGGGAAGCCGGCGCGACGGCCCGCGAAACGCTCAAGAAGGCGGCGTCACGGAAGACGGGCGTTCCGGCAGCTGAGCTTTCGACCGCGGCCGGAAACGTCGTCCTGCCAGACGGCTCTCGTATTCCGTACACCGAACTCGCCGCCGAGGCGGCGAAACTTGCGCCCGTGCAAGGCGCAAAGCTGCGCGAGCCGAACGAGTGGCGGCTCATCGGCAAGCCGATGCAGCGGCTCGATATCGTCGCCAAGTCGACGGGCGCCCTGAAGTACGGGATCGACCTCAGGTTCGACGGCATGGTCTACGCCGCGGTAAGGACGAACCCGCGACAGGGCGGCGAATTGCTGTCGTATGACGCCGCCGCGGCCGAAGCGATGCCGGGCGTCAGGAAGGTCGTCGCGGTGAAGAACGGCGTCGCCGTCATCGCGACCAGCACCTGGCGCGCCTTCAAGGCGGTCGACGCGATCGAATGCGAATGGGGGCCCGCGCCCTACCCGGCGGAAATGCGGGCCCACTGGGACGCCGTCTCGAACTCTTTCACCGAAGAGTTTCTCGACAAGGTCTGGCGTGACGAAGGCGATGTCGAAGCAGCCCTCGCGGGCGAAATTCTGGAGGCTGAGTATCGCGCGCCCTATCTTGCGCACCAGCCGCTCGAACCTTTGTCAGCCATCGTCAAGGTCAGCGATGACGGAGTCGATATCTGGGTCGGCCATCAGGTGCCCGGATACGCGGAACAGCGCGTCGCAGCGATCGCAGGCGTCGATGTCGAGAACGTCCATCTCCACAATCAGTATGTCGGCGGCAGTTTCGGCCATCGCCTCGAATTCGAGAACGTAGATCGCGCGGCGGAAATCGCCGTCCAGATGAAAGGCGTTCCGGTCAAACTGACCTATACGAGAGAAGAAGACTTTCTCCACGATTTCCCGCGTCAGATCGCAATGAGCCGGGGCCGTGGCGCCGTCAAGGACGGCAGGATCGAAGCCTTAGACCTCAGCATCGCATCCGTTTCGTCAAGCGACTCCCAGAGCAGCCGACTTGGCCAGACCGTTCCGGGCCCGGACAACCAGATTCCGGCCGGAGCATGGACCGCGCCTTACGCGATTCCGAATTTTCGGGTCTCGGCCTACAAGACGCCGCCGCTTGCGCCGACAAGCTCCTGGCGCTCGGTCGGCGCATCGACCGGCGGCTTCTTCGCCGACTGCTTTCTCGATGAACTGATCCACGCGGCCGGCGCCGACGCCCTCGAGGCGCGCATCGCCATGTGCAAATTCGATGTTCCGCGCAAGGTCCTCGAAGCCGTCGGCGAAATGTCGAACTGGGGCGCCGATCTCGGGCCCGGCCGCGGCCGCGGCGTCGCCTATGTGGAATCTTTCGGCGTGCCGGTCGCCGAGGTCGTCGATGTGTCGGTGATTGACGACAGGATAAGGGTCGATCGCGTCTTCGTCGCCGCCGACGTCGGACGCATCGTCGACCCGATCAATTTCGACAATCACGTAAAAGGCGCCGTTGTGTGGGGCCTCGGCCACGCGATCAATTGCGAGATCACTTATTCCGACGGGATGGCGCAGCAGACGAACTATCATGCTTTCGAGGGCATGCGGATCTACAACTGCCCGGAGATAATCGTTCGCGGCCTTGAAACCGCCGAGAAAATCCGCGGCATCGGCGAGCCGCCAGTGCCGCCCGCCGCGCCTGCGCTTGCGAACGCGATTTTCGCGGCCACGGGCAAGCGCCTGCGCGAGATGCCATTCAACAAGTTCGTCAAGTTCATTTGAGGGCGGAAGATGATGACCCGATCACGCCTCGCCTTCGCCATCGCCGCCATCCTCGGACTTGCCGGCGCCGGCCTCGCCTACGCCCATGGCGATGGAGACCCGTCAGCGGCGATCGATCTCGTCGTCAACTCGCCGGAAGGCGAGGTCGGCGAGGACGAAGGGCTCGCCGCCTGGGAGAATATCTACGCGGTCGTCTCCCATCCGCGCTGTTCGAACTGCCATGTCGATGACAGCAATACGCCCATGTGGTCGGGCCCGTCCTATGGCGAGGCGCGGCCCCACGGGATGAACATAAACGCCGGCGCGAGTCGGATCGGCGCGGAGTCCCTGCCCTGCGGGACCTGCCACATCCAGTCGACGGCGCCGAACGATCATCCGCATGCGGCGCCTCATGCCGGCCTCACCTGGATGCTGGCCCCGGTTGAATTCGCCTGGTTCGGCAAGGACAGCGCTGATGTCTGCCGACAGATCCGCGACCCGGAGCGCAACGGCGGCCGTGACGGGGCCGGCCTCGTGGAGCACATCGTCCATGACGCGCAGATTAAGGCGTTCATCACGTGGGGCTTCAATCCAGGCGGCGGGCGCGAACCCGCGCCCGGAACCATGCAGGCGCATCTCGACGACATGGTGATGTGGACGGCCGCCGGCATGCCCTGCCCTGGTGAATGAACGTCAGCAGAATGAATCGGCGGCCACTCGATGGCCGCCGCGATAGAGCGAAAAGTTGGAGGGACGAATGTCCGAAAGCGGAACGTCACCGGCTGGCGCGATGATGCGCGCGGCGGCCGCGCTCGTCGCGATTTCCGGCGTTCTTCACCTGATCGCGAGCGCGACAAGCGGCTTTGCCGCGGAGGGCGTGCGGCTGGCGCCGCCGGGGTTGATTTACCTGATTGCCGCCTTCGGGCTGTTCCGTGGCGCGCGTTGGCTCGCCTTCCTTATGTTTCCGGCGCTGCTGATTGGCGCGGTGCTGTCCTTCGGGTTTTCCGGCGGCGGGGGCGCGGTGCCGGGCTGGGCCTATGCCGCCATTTCAGCGGCGGACGCCCTGGCCGCCGGCTGCATGTTTTTTGCCCTGTGGCCGACTCGATAGGGCGCGCGGGCCCGCCTTGCCATCTCGAGAACCCTATTCAAGCATCCTGACGCGGCGTCACTCATCACGTCCACCGGCGAGCGCTAGCACAACTTCAATCGGGTGTTTCCGATTTCGTTGCTTTCGCTTTAGTCTGTTGATTAAGCGGCGACTGCATTTGCGTCGATCGATAGCTGCCGAGGGAGAGAAAGCGCATGAAAGCCTCAATCACAGCCACCCTTTTCATGGGCGCCGCGTGCATCGCGCTTTCAGCCTGTTCGGGCGGCGAAGGCGCCGATGCTGCAGCGCAAAAGCTTGCGTTGGCGACTCCAGCCGAGATCGCAAGCGGGACCGCGGACAGCCACGCTGGCCATGCGATGGGCAATGACGCGGCGATGGCGCCAACAGGCGCAACTCGCCCCGTGGTCCCGGACTATGTTGAGAACTTCCGCCTGGTCGACCACAAGGGCGCGTCCCACGAGCTTTACTACCATGCCGAAGCGCCGGCGGTCGTCTTGATGACCCAGGGCAATGGCTGCCCGATTGTCCGCGCCGCCATGCCGGAGTTCCAGCGTCTGCGGGAGAAGTTCGCCGCGGCGGGCGTCCCGTTTTACCTGATCAACTCGAACCTTCAGGATTCTCGCGACGAAGTCGCCGAAGAGTCCGCTGAATATGGCTACGCGACCCCGATCCTGATGGACGACCACCAGATCATCGGGGAATCACTTGGCGTAGAGCGGACCGCCGAAGTCTTCGTGCTCGACCCGGCGCAGGGCTTCAAGGTCGCCTATCACGGCCCGCTTAATGACCGGCTGACCTATGAGCGCCAGAAAGCTGAAGCGGACAATCACTATGTTGAGGACGTCCTCGCCGCGATGGTCGCCGGCGAACCCGTCACAACGAAAGCGCCGGCCCTGACGCCAGGCTGCCTCGTCAACTTTCCGCAGCGGGACCGACGCCAGCAGCATGCAAATATTTCGTACACGGCTGACATTGCGCCCATTCTCAAGGGCAAGTGCGTCGAATGCCATCAGGAAGGCGGCATCGGCCCGTGGGCGATGACCGACTATGAAACAATTCAAGGCTGGGCGCCGATGATGCGCCAGGTGATTCGCACCGATCGCATGCCGCCCTGGCACGCCGACCCGGAAGTCGGGCAGTTCAAGCACGATCGAAGCCTGTCATCCGAACAGATCAAGACCCTTGTGCACTGGATCGAGGCCGGCGCGCCGCGCGGCGACGGGCCCGACCCGCTCGCGGCGCTCGATCTTAAGGCGCCCGAGTGGCCGCTTGGCGAGCCTGACCTTGTCCTCAAACTGCCAAAGCAGACGGTCCCGGCGACAGGCATTGTCGACTATACCTATCCGGTGATCGAAAATCCGCTGACGGAAGATAAGTGGCTCAAAGCGACGACCGTGAAGGTAGGTTCTCGGGAAACCGTCCACCACCTTTTGTCGGGCTACATGCCGGAAGTGCCGGAAGACGGCAAAGGCTACAACGACCGCTGGATCGCCTCGACCGGCGGCTACGCCGTCGGCGCGGAATCCAACGTGCAACCCGATGGCTCGGGCTCGCCGTTCCCGGCAGGCGGCGCGATCGGCTTCCAGATGCACTACACGCCCTACGGCAAGGAAGTCGTCGACGAAACGGAAATCGGCTTCTACTTCCACGACGAGACGCCGGAACTGATGAACCGCAACGCCGTCGTGATTGACGTGTCGATCGTCATTCCGCCGAATGAGGGGCGCCACCAGGAGACCGCCTATATCGAATTTCCGGCGGACGCGGTGCTCGTGGATATATTTCCGCATGCGCATTATCGCGGATATTCGGCCAATGCGCGGCTGCGGTATCCGAACGGCGAGGAGAAGCTCCTGATTTCCCTGCCGCGATATGACTTCAACTGGCAGCGCGCTTACGAATTCGACGAACCGGTCGAAGTGCCGGCGGGATCAAAGCTGATCGCGGACTATATCTACGACAACTCGGCGGCGAACCCCGCCAATCCGGATCCGGACGCAACGGTGCTCTGGGGCGAACAAAGCCACGAAGAAATGCTGTTCACGGCCTTTAACTATCGCTGGAAAGAGGAAACGACGAGCGACCGCAAGGACCACTACTCGGCGCTGCTTCGCGCCGGCCAGCACTTCGGCGCTATGGACGACAATATCGACGGCATCCTTACCAAGGCTGAGTTACGCGGCGTACTTGGCGAGCAGATCGGCAAGAGCTTCGACGCGATGGACCGGGATGGCGATGGCGCCCTCACCCTCAAAGAGTTTCGCGGCGCACAGATGGCCCGCGAGCGTCGCGCCGACGCCGGCGAAGCCGCGGCCGATCGAGGCGGGGATGACGGCTCAAGCGGCGGCGACCGCTAGGCGTCGACGCTGCCCTGCTCACTCCACCCGCAAGCGCGCCCTAATCAATGAGCTTGCGCAAAGCGACCAAAACAATGGGCCCGCCCATGCTCGGCCGAGCCCTTTGTTCCTGATGTAGGGCGACAATCAGGCGGTCATTGCTCTCGTCCGCCGCGTTCGCGCGGATCAGCGCCATCTCTCGGCGCGCCGGTGCCGCTCGATCCCATGAATATCTTGCGCCCGTCCGCAAACGTGATGTCGCGGCCGTTTGCCTTGCACGCAGGTTCGCAAAGGCGGTCCTTGCTCTGGTAGCCGCGCACGATGATGTCGGCCCCAATTTCCAGCGATTTGCGATTCAGGCCCGCCCGCAGGAGAGTGTTCGGCGTGCCGCCTTCGACCATCCAGGCTTCCGCCTCGCCGTTGGCCGCCCCGCCTTCCGCCTCGCCGTCGCCCGTGTCGACGATGGCGTCGAGATGGATCCACGCGTGGGGGTTAACCCACTCGACCTTGGTTACCTTGCCTTTCAGGAGAACGGGCGCGTCGGCGTCGAACTCCGCGGAGAACGCATGATGCGCAAGTGCGCCGCCGCCGACGCCGATCACTGCAGCCGCCGTCAGGGCGATGGCGATTATTCCGGATCGTTGAGACATTTCCTGCGTTCCTCCAGACTTATTCCGACGCCGCCGCTTCCTCGCGGCGCGCGCCGCCGAGGATATTCGGCAATGAATAGTTTGCTTCATGGCAGGCGTATTCGTAGATCGGCCCTTCATCCTTGCGCAACGTCATCTCGGCTCGCCATGGCTGCGAATACACCTCCGGATCGTCGACGACGAATTCATAGAGAATCTCGTTTTCGGCCACCCTTGTGAATCGCTCCGTCACTTTTGCTTCCGGCGTCATGAAGAGGCGATGACGGATCGCGCCGCGCATGCTGGCGTCGGGATGGAAGTTTGTCGTCTCAACGACAAGGGTATCGCCCTCCCAGCGGCCGATGCTGTCGCCGAGCCAGCCCCGCAGCGCCTTCGGGCGATGCTCGTCGTTCATCCGTATCAGGCGCGTGTTGTGATTCATCTCCACCAGGATGGCGACTGTTTCGGGCGTCTGCACGATCTGGTAGTGGTTGTTGTAAAGCACGTTGAGCATTGGCGGGCCGCCGGTGGACCCGAAACCGATCGTGCAACGCTCAGCGGCGGGTCGCGTTTCCGGTCCGTCAAAGCTGCGGTAGCGCGCCGCGTACGCTGTCGCGCGCTGGCCGCCGGCGGGCGACCAGGGCAGCTTGCCATTCGCCGGATCGACGATCCATGAACTGCGCCACTCGCCCTTGACGCGCCCCATCTGGTCGCCAAAGTCGGTCCAGAACGTGTTGTAACCGCCGCTTCCGCGGATTGAATTATCGCCCTTTTCCGGCGCCGGCGCATCGGGGTCCGTCGGCTTGGCGTCTTCCGACAACTGGAAGGTCTCGTCAGTAGCCGTCAGAACCGCCGCCGCCTCAGCGTCGGAAAGAACGAGGTTCTCGACGCCGTCCGGCCGCTCCAGCACCGTAATTGAGGCGTTTGTCCAGATGCCCTGCATATCGGGCGTCCCGTCCGGCATCCGCGGCGGCTCATAGGCGACGGCCGGCGCGGCGACGCCCGCATTCCCCACATTCCCTTCGGCGTCGACCTCCTGCGCCGCAAGGATCGGACTCGATGCCATCGCCCCAATAAACGCTGCGACAGCAGCCGCCGTCAGACGCCGTGAATGGGTCATTGAACCCGCTCCTTGCGCAGATGCCCGTACATGAGTTCTTCGACAAACTCGACGCAGTTGAATTCCTGAAGCGATCCGTCCGCCTCCATCATCCGGTAGAGGATCATCTCTATCCGCCATGGGCGCGTGTAGATGGACGGGTCCTCGAGCGTCGCCACATAGCGGATGTGGCTGTCGTCGATTTTCGTGAGTCGCTCCGTGACCTTGAGGTTTGGCGTCGTGAAATTGCCGGCGCGATCGAGCCAGGTCTGCCCGTTCTGCGCCGTCACTTCGATGACGAAGGCATCGCCTTCCCAGCGACCATAGGATTGGCCCATCCAGGACTCGATAGGGGCCTCGCCCGGATCCACCAGATTGATGTTCCGTACGGCGTTCGCATACTCGTAGACAAACAACGTCTGATCGCTGTTCTGAAGGATCTGGAACGGGTGCGACATGTAATTCGCGCGCGGCACCCCGGGCAGATAGCACTTAATCTCCGGGTCGCGGTCGATCCAGTTCGCACGATTTTCGTCACGAATCTGGCGCGCTTCGGCAGTATAAGGAATTTCGTCGCCAACGACGACGCCCGGCCCGGCGGGAACGGCGCCAACGGCCCCAAGCGCCACGACGCGCTTGTCCGGCAATGGGCCCATCGGCCCTTCGACAAGCTGCAGGGCATGGCGCGCGTGGTGTGCTTCAAGGTCGAAGTTTGCCCGCCCCATGGCGCGCCAGACGCCGTTCAGGTCGCGCAGGCCGCCGGCCGCAAAACCTGCGTCGGGCGCCGCCGGGGCGGACTGGTCGGCGCTGTCGTCGGTTTCTGACGCCGCTCCGACGGCCGCATCGGTCGGCGCCGCTGGTTCAGTCGTCGTCTCGCTTACCGATTCCGCGGCTGTCCCCGAGGCGGGCGTTCCGTCGCAGCCGCTAGCCGCGACGACAGCAAGCGCAGCGCCCGCCAATCCGAAAATCGACCCTGCTCGTTTCATCGAATCCCCGTCGAAGCTCATTCTTTCGCGCGATCGAGTGTCAAGGACCGGTCCGACTTGTCAATGATCGATCACAGGCGAATCGCGGCCCTGTCGTCGGTGGGTTTGGCTTTGGACAAACTCTCGGCGATCCGGCTAGTTTATCCGGGCAAGTCTGTCGGGAATGGATCGGGCGCGGGGCGACACAATGCACGAAAGACTGGGTTGCGCGCGGCGCGTCGCCGCCATCGGACAGACGCCGCGACCGAGGCAGGGCGTCCTTGCCGCGCGATATCTTTCCGCGATGCTCGCGGCGGCGTTTGCCGGCTGCGCCCGAGACGACGACGGCGCCGTCGGATTGCACGATGCGCCGTCTTCCCCCGCCCGCGTCGTTGCCGCTTCAAGCACAGCCGACCATCCGACAACGGACGCTCTTGTCTTGCCGGACGGGGAAGGCCTGGGCGCGGCAGTCTACGAACGAGCCTGCGCCGGTTGCCATGAGGCGGGATCGGACGTCCGCACGCCGACGCTGGCCGGGCTTCGCACGATGAGCAGCGGCCAGATCTCATTCGCGCTAACGGCCGGGAAAATGAAAGCTCAGGCGGAGGACCTCGCAAGGGAGGATATCGCCGCGCTGGTCGCATTTATCTCGGGCGACGACGGCGCGACCGCTTCGATGCAGGAATGGCCAACGTGTTCGGATGATCCAATTACGGTCAAGGACGCGCCAGTCAGTCGCTGGGGGCTTGACGCGGCGAATTCACGGCATGCGACCCGAACGGCGACGTCAATCGATCGTGAAAATGTGGCCGATCTTGAGGTTGCGTGGGCGTTCGGCCTGCCCGGCGTGTCGGAGACGCGGGCCCAGCCAGTCATTACGAAGGATACTGTCTTCCTCGCCACGATGGCGGGCGACGTATTCGCCCTCGGTCGCGAGACCGGCTGCCTGAAATGGCGCCAGACGTTCGATGAACCGATCCGCGCGCCGCTCTCTCTCGGCCGCATCGACGCCGCGCCCGTCATTCTCGGAGCCACCGCCAGGGCCGACGCGTTCGCCATTGACGCCGTCACGGGCGATATCCGCTGGCGCGCTGCGGCCGGGCTTTTTCCGGAATCGATGAGCACGAGCGGCATTGTTCAGCATAATGACGTCATTATCGTCCCTCTGTCGTCAATGGACGTCGCCGCAGCAATGAATCCGGCTCACGAATGCTGCAAGAGCCATGGCGCCGTTGCGGCCCACGACGTGCGGACCGGCGAACGTCTATGGGCCGCCCACATGACCGAGCCGGCGCGCCAGACCGGCGTCTCCGCCGTCGGCACGCAGCTGTGGGGACCGTCGGGAGCGCCTGTCTGGACCACGCCCGCGATCGACGCAGACGCCGGCCGCGTTTACGTCGGCACAGGCGAGAACACCTCGGCCCCCGCGACCGATACGAGCGACGCGATTATCGCCATCAACCTCGCCGACGGCACCCGGGTATGGACCTATCAGGCGACCGCCGAAGACACGTTCAACATGGCCTGTCATCCGCTGCGCCCTGACGGGCCGAACTGTCCGGAAACGGAAGGTCCGGACTACGACTTTGGCGGGGCCGTCGTCTTCGCGACGCTTGGCGACGGACGAAAGGCGGTGATCGGCGGCCAGAAATCAGGCGACGTTCACGCCGTGGATGCGGCTGACGGATCTCTGATCTGGCGCACGAAGGTAAGCGCCGGCTCGCCCCTCGGCGGCGTGCACTGGGGGATTTCCGTTGCGGACGGGCGGGTCTACGCCCCCGCGAGCGATCCACCTTATCCATTGCCGGGATATGCCCCCCGCCCGGGCCTGACGGCCCTTGACCTCGACAGCGGCGAAATTCTCTGGCGCGCCGAGGCCGAGCGCGGCTGCAAGAAAACATTCCTTGAGCACCAGTCGAATCAGGAAGCCTGGCCGGATTGCAGCTTCTTCTTCGGTTACTCCGCCGCGCCAACGAGTACGGACGATCTTGTTTTCGTCGGCGCTCTTGATGGCCGGATCATCGCTTACGACGCCCTTGATGGCGGCGAGGTCTGGTCGTTCGAGACCAAACGCCCGTTCGATACGGCCAATGGCGTGAAGGCCCATGGCGGCGCGATTGACAATGCAGGCGTTCAGCTCGCGGACGACATGTTGTTCGTCCAGTCGGGCTATTCTCTGTTCGGGCAGATGCCCGGCAACGTTCTTGTCGCCTTCAGACTTGGAGCCAGCAATGACGCGGAATAAGTGCGCCGCCGCCGTCGCCGTGATTACGGTCATGACTGGGTGCGGCGCGGAGACATCGAAGCTCGACGCAGTCCACCGGCTGATGACCGAGGAAATGGAGCCCGCCGCCGAGGGCATCTGGGACGCAGCGGGCTACGTCATTACAGCGGCAGGCGAAGAGTCTCTCTATCCTACGACGGACGAAGGTTGGCGAGCTGTTGCCGGAAAGGCGAATGAACTGGCCGCCGCGGCGGAGAAGTTGAAAGACCCTTTATACGCTATCGACAATGGCGAGTGGGTCGCGATTTCCGAGAGCCTTGTCATTGCATCGGGCGTTGCGCGCGCCGCCGCCGACTCCCGCAACGAGCAGGACCTGTTCGACGCCGGTGGCCAGATCTATGGCGTCTGCTTGTCGTGCCATCAGGCATATTCGCCTGAATTGATCGGCGAGCCATTGCCATGATGATCGCGCCCTTTCTTTTCGCCGGTCACGCGCCAATCGCGAGCTCGCGCGACAAGCGTGCCGAGGCATGGCGCGACGCATGAGAGACCTGATCGCCGCACTCAACGAGACGTCGTGGAGCATCGCCCTGCGCGAGTCGCTCTATGTCTGGCCTATTCTCGAGGCGACGCATGTTCTCACGATCATGCTGTTCGCGGGCACGATCATGATGGTCGACCTCCGGCTCCTCTCGATAGGGTTTCGCGATATTCCGGTATCCGAGATGACACGGCGCATACTTCCGTGGACAGTCGCCGGCTTCATCGTTCTCGCCGCGACCGGATTGCTGCTGCTCTACGCAAAGCCGCTTCACTATTATCACAATGTGTTCTTCAGGCTGAAGCTCCTGCTCCTGTGCGCGGCGCTTGCGAACATTATCTACTTTCATCGCAAGGCCGAAGCCGACATGGCCGCATGGGCCAGCGGCAAAGCTCCGTTTGCAGCGCGCGCGTCCGCCGTCATTTCGCTTTGCGCATGGGTCAGCGTCATTATCGCCGGCCGCATGATCGCTTATGACTGGTACGACTGTTCGAAGCTGAACCCGGACGGCGCATTGAGCGCATTCGCCGATTGTCCCCGCTCCTCCGAAGCGGTCGCCGAAGCCGCGGCAAGAGAGTAGACCATGGCAACCTGTGAAGACGCGCAGGGCGAGTATCAATGTTCCCTTGCGGACAAGTACATTCTTACGTCGTTCGACGCGCTGAATGACTCCGCGTTGGCGATGGCGGTGAAGGCGTCGTCCATCGTCGTGCCATGGGCGGGGGCAGCGCATCTGCTTGCCTTGGCGGCGCTCGGCGGCGCTGTATTGATCGTCGATCTCAGATTGCTCGGCCTCGGTCTCATCGGGCGGCCGCCCGCGGCCCTTCAGCGAACCGTGCAGCCGATTTTCATCGCCGCCCTCATCTGCGCAATCGCGTCCGGCGCGATTCTGGCGCTTGGCGAACTCCGCAAGCTCTACTACAGCCCACCCTACTGGTTCAAAATTGCGTCGCTGGCGTCCGCTATCCTTTTTACAGTCTTGATACGGAACGCCTTGATCGAAAAGGGCGGCAGGGCGCGGGTGCGAACTTACGCTACCTGGATCGCCATCGGCGCGTCCTGGTTCGCTGTCTTCATCGCCATGTCGAACAACCTCGCCCGCACGGCGTTGCTGTTGCTTGTCGCGGCGTTTGCCGCCCATGCATGGCGTCAACGCAACCAGTGGACGTACGACGAGAGGCTGCTAGCGGCCGCAGCGGCGTTTTCGATCACCTTATGGCTGGCGACCGCCACGGCCGGTCGCTGGATTGCTTTCTACTAAGGCTCTTCGGCCTCGCTATGGACGCCGCGGCGGCGATTCCCACCAATAGTCCTTGCGCTTGGCCGCGCCGGTTTTCATCTCATCCAGCGTCGCGGCGTCATAGAGCCGACCGCCGAGCATCACCTGCTCGATCTTGTCCGAGTTGCGAATGTCTTCTGTGGGATCCGCGGACAGGATGACGAGATCGGCGAGTTTGCCCTCTTCGATCGACCCAAGGTCCTTGTCGAATCCGAGATGGCGCGCCGGCCGGATTGTGCCGGTCATGAGCGCCTCAACCGGACTCATCCCGCCGCGGACGAACGACCATAGCTCCCAGTGCGCCGCCAGCCCCTCCTCCTGGCCGTGGGCGCCGATCGAGACCGTCACGCCGCGGTTAGCGAGCTTCTTCGCTTCGCGCGCGGCGACCTGGTCGTAATAGTCCTCGTCCGGCGCTTTCTGCCGTCTGACCGACGACGCCTGCAGAACCCTGGGCGGCGCATGGGCCGACAGGATCGGGTGCTCCCAGACATTGGTGCGATCGCGCCAGTAGGAATCGCCGTTTACGCCACCGAACGCGACGACGAGCGTCGGCGTGTAGGCTGCGTCCGACCCCGACCACAGTTGTAAAACGTCTTCGTAAAGGTGTTCCTGCGGCAGATTGTGTTCGATCGAGGTTATCCCGTCCTGGATCAGCCCCATGTCCATGTGGAACAGCGATCCGCCTTCCGCGACCACCTCAAGATTTTCCGCTTTGGCCGCCGCAATAACCTGCTGGCGCTGATCGCGCCTTGGCTGGTTATAGTTCTTGATCGAATGGGCGCCCTCGGCCTTCAGCCGCCTGACATGGTCGAGCGCATCGTCGTAGGAATCTACGATTGCGTAGAAGCCGGGCGCCTTTGCGCCGTAGACGATTTCGCCCGTCGAGAAGATGCGCGGCGACGGAATTTCGCCAACGCGCTGGTATTCGCTTGCCGCGAACACGTGACTCGCCGGGTTCGACGGGTCGTGGACCGTGGTAACCCCAAGCGCCAGGGTCGACATAGCCTCCCAGTTCTGTTGCGGAATGATGTCGCCGGTACCTTGTGGCCCGTGCGCATGGGCATCAATCAGCCCCGGGATGATCGTTTTGCCCTTTGCGTCGATAATGACGGCGCCTGCCGGCGGCGCAAGTTCGGCGCCGACCGCCGCGATGCGGTCGCCGCGGATAACGAGCGTGCCATTGTCGATAATGCCGCCATCAACGTCCGCCATTGTCACAATGCGGGCGCCGGTAATGGCGACGACGCCAGTGGGTTTGGCGGCCGTCGCCTGCATCGACAAGTCCGTGCCGGTCGTGGGCGGCGTCCATCCGGCGCCGACGCCATCTTCGCCATTCTCGCCATCTTTGCTGGCGGCTTTCGGCTTTACCGGGATCATGTCCGCGACCGACGCGCTGAAAAGCGTCGGCCCCATGGACCAGGCGAGACGATCGCCGGCCCAGTTCATGTAGTCGCCGGCGTGTTTCGACGCACGGACAACAGGCGCCGCGGACGCCTTCCGGCCGACCGAAACCTTCTGGGGGCCAGCCGTCATCGGCATAGCGTAAACGTTGTAGTTCTCCCGGAAAGCCAGATAGTCGCCGGACGGCGCAGCCTGGAAATCCGTGACAAGATCGCCGGCGGCATGCACGCGCCTTTCGTTGCCATTCAGATTGACGCTGACCAGCATCCCCTTGTCGCCATCGGTTTCGGTCATGTAAATCCGGTCGGGATCAGCGGCGAAGTGCGGCCGCCCCCCGGATTTCGCGACCAGCGTCATCTCTCCGCCTGCTGACGCCATGCGATAGACGCCGGGATCTTCGGAATAGTCATCGTTGACGATGCCGCCGCCTTCGCCCTTTTCAAAGACGATCATGGCTCCATCGGGCGAAAACCGGGGGGCCCGATAGTGCCCTGGAACGGTCGTGACCGCGCGCCCGTCGCCGCCTGCCGCCGCGACGATCCGCACGGTCGCGAGGTCTTCGTCGTTCCAGGATGTATAGACGATCCTGGAGCCATCACGCGACCAGGATGGAAAGAATTCAAAATCGTCCGCTTGCCGCGTTAGCCGCCGCGGCTCGCCATTCGGCAGTTGCCTGACCCAGAGCTTGCCCAGGGACTCGAATACGACGGTCTCGCCGCCGGGCGACAGGCTTGCAAACTTGACCATCCTGGTCCGGAACGTATCAGGCGCAACGGCCTTTGCGGGGCGCGGCGCCGAGGCCACGGCGCGGGTCGACGACACGCGAAACGGAACAATTGTTGATGCGCCTGTCGACGCATTGACTCGGCGAATCTTGCCGCCGGCCCAGAAGACCACTTCTCGGCTGTCGGGCGTCCAGTCCATATTTGGATAAACACCGTGCACCGCCCAGATTTCCTGAAGGTCGCGGTCAAGATCGTCAAAAATTGCGCTCTCTGCGCCCGTCGACAGGTCTTTGACGTAGAGCTTTGACTGCATCCGCTCCCGCCGCACGAAAGCGATCCGCTTGCCGTCCGGCGATGGCGTGGGACGCACTGCCCCGCCGGCGCCGGAGACCGCAGTCGAAACTTCGCCCGTCGTCATGTCATAGCGCTTGATGTCGAAGATCTCGGCATTGGAATCCTGCGCGTAAATGAACGTCGCGCCGGGCGTAATGTCCTGGGAATAGTAGATATAGCGCCCATCTCGCGAAAATATCGGTTCGCCGAGCTCCTTCTGGTGCCGTTCCGACGGCCGCTCCACGAGCTGCACGCCGTCGCCGCCCGACAGGTGATAAAGCCAGATTTCGCCAACTCCCAGGGATCGCTGGGTCGTGAAATGCTTCCGCGCGGCGATGAAGCGGCCGTCAGCTGACCAGGTCGGGTTGTTGAGCAACCGGAAGGTTTCCTTCGTGACCTGACGTTTGTCCGACCCGTCGACGTTCATTACCCAGATATTGTCGCCGCCGCCGCGGTCGGAGGTAAACGCGATCGATTTCCCGTCCGGCGAGTACCGGGGCTGCATATCCCAAGCCAGACCATCGGCGATGGAGGTTGCTTCGCCGCCCGCCATTGGCAGGACGTAAATGTCGCCGAGAAGATCAAACACAATTGACCGTCCGTCCGGACTGACGTCGATGTTCATCCAGGTGCCCTCGGACACCTCAATCTTTACGTCGCGCATGTCGCCAAGCGGCGGCGCTGCGACATCCCATTTCGTCGCCGTTTCGTCCGGCGTCGCGGCCGCCGCCGCGCCAGAGGCAAGCAGGATGGCGGAAAAAATCAATCGCAGCATTACGCCACCTTTCGTTGCTGAATGTAGTTGCCTGAGTAGGTGACGCGCAGGCTCGTCGGAGCGCGCCTACTCAGCCTTCAGAGTTTCCACCGGCATTGGCCCTCGCGGGATGCCGCGCTTTTCTTTCTCCTTCGCGACCATGTCGCGAATGTCGGCGCGCAACGCCTGGGCGTCATAGACGATACCGTCCTTCACGACATATCTGACGCCGCCGACGCGCTCGACTTCACGCGTGTCATCGTTCAGTCGGATCGTTCCAGTGCCGAGCAGAACATGCAGATTCTCGAGCGGGTTTTCCGCAACAATGACAAAATCGGCTTTCTTCCCGACCTGGACGGAGCCGACCTCATCGTCGATCCCGAGTTGGCGGGCGCCGGAGAGCGTCGCCGCGCGGATCACCTCCAGCGAAGAGAAGCCGGCCTCGCGCAAGAGCTCCATCTCCGTCACGTACCCGAAGCCGTAAAGATTATAAATGTAGCCAGCGTCCGAACCGACTGACACGAGCCCGCCGCGATTCTTGTACTCGTTCACGAACTGCATCCAGAGACGGTAGTTTTCTTTCCAGTCGACTTCATCCTCGAGCGTCCAGTCAAACCAGTATGATCCGTGCGCATCTCGATTGGGGCGGTACCACTCCCAGAGGCTCGGCAAAGTATAGTCATCGTGCCAGATCGCGCGGCTCATGCGCATGAAATCGCGGCTTGTAAGATAGGCAGTGAAGGTCGGCGACAGACCGAAATCGCGATCGATGAGGGTCGTCATCACCTCGTTCCATTTCGCCGAGCCAGGGGCCGCCGCCTGACGCCAGAGACGCCCCGCTTCGGCAAATCGGTGTTGTTCGTTGTGGTAGACATAGTCGTTCGGATAGCGCTGCAACCGTTTGTCCTCGAACATCGCCTCAGGCAGCCCGTACCAGTGCTCCATGCTCTTCAGGCCATGCCCGGAGGTATCGAGCACGTTGGCGTCGGTGACCGATAGCTGGGCGTGGTGCATGGTTGACCGGAGGCCGACCTTTTCGGCCTCATCAAGCGCCGCCCACAGAAGTTCAGCTGGAGCACCGATAAACTTCACGCCTGAGGCGCCCATTTCCTTCATTGTTCGGATATGCAGCCGCGCCTCCTCAGGCGTCGTCGCAGGCGGAATGCCAAGGGACCCGCTGTTGAACATCGGGTACACGTACATGCGCGGCGCCGTAATCTCGTTGGCCGCGCTGCGGCGCGCAGTTTCGACCATCCACGCGGTATTGTTGGAGCCGACCGTGCGCCCGCTGGTCACGCCATGCGACAGCCAGAGCTTTGCAACGTAGTCGGACGGAACCTTCTGGCCGTTCTCCATGTTGTGGAGATGCAGGTGGGTATCAACAAACCCCGGCATGAGGTACATGCCCGAAATGTCGAGAACTTCCGCGCCGTCGGTTGACGGACGCCGCGCTTCGTCGATCGCAAGCTTCGGCGCGCCGACGACCTTCACCTCGACGATGCGGTCGTTCTCCACGACGATGTCGACCGGACCTTGCGTCGGCGCGCCGGCGCCGTCGATCATGTAAGCGCCGCGGAGCACGAGCCGGGCGTATGGCCCTTCTCCCTCCGCGCGTGCTGGCAACGGGTCGGGCGCGGGAAGCGACTGGGCGTACGCCGCCGGCGCAACCGCGGCCGCGAGCAAGGCCGCGAAGCTCGAGAAAAGTGTTAGCGTCCTGCTGCGTTCAATCATGAAGTGTGCCCCTGTCGATTCGGCGCTTACGGTCGTCGGAAAACTGCCGCGAGAGTATGTCATGGCTATCTTCGCTTACAATGTTGGCGGTTTTCTTTTCGCCTCGGGGGATGGGTCGCTCGGGCCGTCAACCGCCAGAAACAGCAGGAAACCTGGCGGCGCAATAAAGTGCGATGCAGCGCAAGGCGCGCGGTAAATATGGTCAAGCGGCTTGCGCGCCCGCCGCGGTCCATCACACCTTGCCAGAGACCTGGCTGACAGGTTCCGGGTCAGGTTGCCGGACAGGTCACCGGTGAACAATAGGCGCCTTCGATGCTCGCGCGCCGCCTCAGGTCGCGTCATCGCGCCGCTGTGGAGACTTGCATGAACCTCGCACCTTGCGTCGCCCGCCGATCCCGCCCGTGGCGCGTCCCTGCCGCCGCGCTCGGATTGGCGCTGGTGCTCTTTCTCGGCTCTGCCGGCTTCGCTCATGCAGGCGAGCATGCAGCGGCGGAGCCTGCGGCAGGCGACCTCGCCGCCGCCGATCCAGCGCAGTCGGACGATCTACCTCCGCCGAACATACTTTTCGTCGCAATTGACGACCTCAATGACTGGATCGAGCCGCTTGGCGGCCATCCGCAGGCCAAGACCCCCAACATGAATGCGCTTGCGGATCGCGCTGCGCTATTCACCAGGGCCTATGCCGCCTCCCCTGCTTGCAACCCCTCGCGAAGCGCATTGCTGACCGGGCGCCATACCTACTCGACCGGCATGTATTCGAACTACCAGCGATGGCGCGACGTTCTCGTCGATCCGGTTTTCCTGCCCGATTATTTCCGCCAGCATGGCTACTGGACCGGCGGCGCTGGCAAGATATTTCACAATGGGCAGCCGAGCCCGGAGTCCTGGGACGATTATTATCCGTCGAAGGAAGAACCGTTTCCGGCATATTTTTATCCGGCTCCCGGCGCGACCGTGAACATGCCGGCATTCCCGAACATGTATCGCGACTTCGACTGGGCGCCGCTCGACCTGCCGACTGAGAAGACCGGCGATTTCCAGTCGGTCGCCTGGGCCCTCCGGCAGCTTGAACGGTCGTGGGACAAGCCGTTCTTCCTGGCCGTTGGCATCTATCGTCCCCACGTGCCGTGGTACGCGCCATCGAAGTATTTCGACATGCACCCCCTTGATCAGGTGGCGCTGCCAGTCACGATGCCGGACGACCTCGCCGATGTCCCGGATCGCGGGGTCGACCTTGCGCGCCGCGGCGGCGACTATCACCGTCACATCGTTGCGGCCGGCAAGTGGCGCGAAGCGGTGCAGGCCTATCTCGCATCGGTCACCTACGCCGATGACCTGCTCGGGAGGTTGCTCAAAGGACTTGAAGCCAGCAGCCACGCCAACAACACCATCGTCGTCGTCTGGTCGGACCATGGCTGGCAGCTCGGCGAGAAAGAACACTGGCGGAAATTCGCCCTATGGGAGAACGTCGCCCGCGTGCCGTTGTTCATTTACGCGCCAGCGGGCGCGAGCGCCGCATTGCCCGAAGGAACCCGCGCGGCGCGGATCGACCGCCCGGTCTCCCTGATCGACCTCTTCCCGACGCTGACGACGCTAGCCGGCCTGCCAGGGAGAGCCGGCCTGGACGGGTCGAGCCTGACGCTGCTCATGGCGTCCGCCGAGGCGGAATGGAACCGGCCCGCAATCACGACCTACGATTATGACGAGTACGCCGTAAGAGATGATCGTTACCGTTATATTCACTACATCGACGGCGCCGAGGAACTGTACGACGAGGCGGAAGACCCTGAGGAATGGCGCAACCTCGCGGGCGATCCGGCGTATAAAGACGTGAAGGCGCGCCTGAAGGCCGCATTCCCGGCGACGCCGGCTCCCATGGGGCCAACGATCGCATTGATGCCTCATCACGTGCCGCCGTTCGGATCACTCGATCAGTACCGGGAGTACAAGCGGCAGCGCGCGCCGGAACCGACTGATTGACGCCAAGCCAAGATCGCGATTTCGGCGCGGGCGTCGCCTCCGCCAAGGCCCCTCATCGCCAATCGCCAGCGCAAGCTGGCCGTCAGTCCCTCTACGCCAAAGGGCAACAGCGACGGGAAATGACGCGCGATGTGTCTGCGGTTGAGCTATGGGACCGCCTCTCAAGGCCGCCGGCCGACGTCGGACAGGACGCCACAGCTTCGGGACACCCAGCCGAAGACGACAGTGGAGCGATGTGTTGCAAGATCAAATGATGGTGAAAGGAAAGGCGAAGCCTTTAACCGGAACCCGCGCGATGGGTTGGCGGGCGGCGTCGCGCAAACAAAGATGGTGGGCCCGGAGGGACTCGAACCCCCAACCTAGCGGTTATGAGCCGCCAGCTCTAACCAATTGAGCTACAGGCCCGTCAGCGGATGTCCCGACGAGAAAAATCCTGATATGCGATTGTGCTCGTTCAATCCAACACGAAATTCATGATGGCCATTCCAATGCAAAGCTCCCGTCGCCTTAAAGGCCGCTTTCTCGGCGGCGCGTTCCTCCTGCTGGCAGGTTCGCTGGCGTCAGCGTGCGCCCAGGAAACGAGCCGGCCGGCGGACGGCGTTCTCGGCGAGGCGACGATCGCGACGCTGTCGGTCACTGGCAATGGCGAGGTCTCGGCTGCGCCCGACCAGGCGACGCTCCGTTTCGCCGTCGAGACGCAGGCCGCAACCGCCGCCGCGGCCATGAACGCTGCCTCATCCGCGGCGCGCCAAATCATCGCTGCGCTCGAAAAGGCGGGGGTTGAGAAGAAGGACCTGGCGACGTCAGGCATCTCGCTCGCGCCCGACTACGACTATGGCGAAAACGGCCGCAACCGCGAACTGAAGGGCTATGTCGCGTCAAACGCCATGACTGTCCGGGTCAGCGATCTGGACGATGTCGGCGCCATCGTCGACGGCGCAATCAATGCCGGCGCAAACCGCCTCGACGGCATCGAGCTGGGGTTCGCCGACCCAGGCAAACTGCTCGACGAAGCGCGCGAACGAGCCGTGAAGGATGCGCGCCGGAAGGCCGAACTTTACGCAAAGGCGGCAAACGTCAGCGTCGGCAGGATCCTCTCGATTTCTGAACCGGGCGCGGCAGCGCCGCTCTATGCGAAATCGATCGCGCGGAGCATGCAGGCCGATTCTTTCGCCGCCCAGGGCGCGCCGATCGAACCCGGCGAAGCAACCTTGTCGGCGTCGATAAACCTCATCTTGGAAATCGAATGACCCTTGCGGCTATTGGACGGGCCGCGCCGCAGCCTGATCCGACGCCGCCTTGAAGAAATCGCCGTCCACCCACTTAGGCGGCGACGGCGCATCGGCGGCGGCTTCGACGAGGCCGGCCGCGAAATCGAGAAAACGGGTAACCGCATCGATATCCAGCCCGAGAGACGCTTCGTCTGAAGGCTGATGGTAGTGACGGGCGGAAAAGTCGGCAAAGGCCTGTCGGCCGCCGCCAGCGGCGCCGACGAACAACATGGTCGCCGGCGCGCCCTTGCGGGCGAAACTGAACTGGTCCGACCGCAGGAAGAGGCCGCGGGCGGCGTCGGATCCATCGCCGAGCGAAAGCCCCGCATCGCGCGCAGCCGCCTGCGCGACCGAGTGGAGCGACGATCGTTCGGCGCCAATCGCCAGCACATCCTCGATCGGCGACATCAACAGCGGCATGTCGATATTGACGTTGGCGGCGACGTCGGCGACCCGCGACGGCGGTTTTGCCGCGAACGCCGATGACCCGAGAAGTCCCTGTTCTTCCGCGGTCAGGGCAACAAAAGCGATCTGCTGCGCCGGAGGGGTCGACCGGGCAGCCAGGCGTCTGGCGACCTCCAGCATGACTGCAACGCCGAGCGCATTGTCGAATGCTCCGTTTCGAATGCGATCGACGCCACCCGCGTCGGTCGTAGGGCCCAGGTGATCGAGATGCGCCGTCACGACAATTGCGGAACCCGCTCCTTCCGCGGCGGCAGGCAATACGCCCACGACGTTTTCGCTTTCTACATGCGACAATGTATTTGACGTGCGCAGACGGATCCGAACCGCGAGGTCTTCGAACCGACCCTCCATCGACGGCGCGTCTGCGCCTCGGCGCATAATCGCGTTGGCCCGGTCGAGACCCAAGATGCGGTCAGCCGCCGCCCAGTGGAGGAAGACGGCCGGGACCGGCGCGGGCTCGTCGCGCAGGAACCAGGCCTCTCGCTTCAGTCGCCTCACTTGCCGGTCCCAGGGCCGGCCATTCTGTTCCGCGGTCGGAGGCTGAATGTAAACGACGCAAGAAGCGCCTGCCGCCGACAGATGGCGAAGTTTCGCGGCGCGATCGCGAAGATAAATCGCCTCCTCGCCGTCAAATATTGCCGGCACCGCGTCGAGCACCAGAACAACCCTTCCCTCAAGACGATTGCCGGCCCCGACGTCGGTATGGCGTCCGAGCGGATCGTCAACGCCAAACCCGGCGAAAACAGCCGGCCCTTCGCATTGGCCGCGGCGCGCCGGCGACGCCAGCGGCGCGAAATCCCGGTCGATGGCGAATTCAATCGGTTCGGCGTTGTCGCCAACCGCTTGCAGACTCGCATCCTCGATCTTCGCCGTCGCGCGAACGAGACGCACAGGCTGTCGCCACCCCTCCGCCCCTGCGGGAGCGAGCCCAGCGCGGGCCATCGCGTCGGCAACATAGGCCGCCGCCGCCCGGTGCCCGTCCGACCCAGCCAACCGGCCATTGCGGGCGTCATCGGACAGCCAGCGGAAATCATTTTCGATTCGTACGAAAGCCGCGACGTCCGTCTGCGACTGCGCCTGCGGCAAGGCCGGATCGGCGGTCCGGGCATCGACCGGCGCGAACGACCCGGTGAGCGTAAAAATATAACAAAAACAGGCTGCTAGAGAATTTCCAACAGGTTTGATCGCGGCGCTCCAGGCAGTGTCGAACATATTTGCAGCCTTTCTCGGCGGCGAAAACGCAACAAGTCGCCGGGTAAACGACCGGCATTGGCCTTCATTGACCGGAAGACCTTTGCGGCGTTTCGATCAGCGGTGTAAGGTTAACGCCGAAGGGGATGGCAGATGTCAAATTTCGTTCAGGCGCACCTTAGCGACGCATTCCGGCTTGCCGCGGTCCTTGCCGTGGCCGCCAGCGCTTATGCGCCCGGCCGCGCGGCGGCAGGCGAGAATGGCATCGGCGCCGATGCGGACGGAGACGGCAATCCTGCGACCGACGTACTTGGGTACTATCGCGAGGTTACGCCTGGCGCCGACCAGTTCGACGTTCCGTTTCGCGTCGTGACGTTCGACCCGCCGCCGGGCCGGAATAACGATATCGTATCAGGTCAGTATGCGGATGGCATGGGCGTTCGTTTCAGTGATGGCTTGAAGCTCCAGATCTGCGACGGCCAACGCTACCCGCGTTATGATTCGCGCTGCACCTATGAAGCGCCGCCGAGCGGCAGCTACGCCGCCGTATACTCGAACAGCCCTCGCGACCCGCTGCGCATCAAGTTCGATGCGCCGGTGTGCGCAACAGCGTTGTCGATCTACCCTGTTGGCGGCGTCGAGGGCGAACGGTTTCGCGTGAACATCACCATGCGCCGATCAGGCGTCGACGGCGGAGAGCCGGCCCGCATCGGTTCGACCAAGGTCGATTTCACCTGGACCAACAATACGTTCAGATGGCGGAACAAGGTCATGGCCTTCCTCGAAGAAGGCGCGGCCGACAGCATTGAAATCGAAATGCGCAGCCTCAAGCTCGAAGACGACGACGCCGCGGAGCAGGCGGCCTATGACTACCTTGTCGCATCAGGCGAAGAGCCGCCGCAGATGACCGAAGAGCAAAAGACGGCCCGGGCCGAACGCCGTCGCCGGAACATCGATTTCCTTATTGATGACGTCGCCTTTATCCCGGCCGAGCAGACCATCGGCGATAATGTCTGCAAGTCAGTGCTCGACACCATTCGAACGGTCGACGCCTCACCGACCCTCACCTCCGCGGATTGATTTCGTTACGCCTTCGCAGAACGGCAGAAGGCGCTGGTTCGTGGCTTCACTGTCGCCATGGCGGGAGACGAGAGGTGGGGAAGCGGAAGCGGGCCGCTTTACCCACCCTACTGAATCGAGTCGGCAATCCGGACTCGAGTCCGCCTGCCGCAGCTACGCAGTAATGCCGGCGTATTGCAGCCGTCAGGCCGTCTGGTCATCGACCGTAGCGTCAGGCGCACTCGCCATTACGCTGCGGATACCATTTTCCCGCGCATCTTCGCTTTCGTACATTTCGGAATTGCCGATCACCTGATGGTTGGCGGCTTTCAGAACGAAGAAGGGCTTGCCGTTCGTCGACGTCTTGCGCTCATAGCGCGCGTCATCGCCGGCATTCTTCCTGACGGACTCGACCCCATTGGTGACGCCGGCGCGCTCCTTGTAGCCCTCGCTAGCGAGAATTGTCTGGCCGTTCCCGGCCTTCAGGCGAAACCGAAACTCTCCCGCCTTGTCCTTGTAGATTTCGAATTTTCCAGCCAACGCTATTGCTCCATCTGATTTCGATCGAATGCTATCGCGATTCAGCGCCCTGGCGCGACATTGAACGACAGCCTGCGTCGACTTCCAGGGCAAACGTCAGAAGTGTCGCCTTCAAGAATCGAGCGCGCGCGCCTAAGTTCTCGAAATGTCCCATCCGCTTTCCATTTCCGAACGCGCGCGTGCAGGCCTTGGCGCAAGGTCCGAAGGCGGCGCGCCTGACGCCGCCTACCTTGACGGACTGAACGATGAGCAACGCGCGGCGGTCGTTGCGACCGAAGGGCCGGTGCTGATGCTCGCCGGCGCTGGCACTGGCAAGACACGGGCGCTGACGACGCGCATCGCGCATATTCTGGCCAGCGGCCGCGCCTACCCCAGCCAGATACTGGCCGTGACCTTTACGAACAAGGCAGCGCGCGAGATGCGCGAACGCGTGCGCGGACTCATCGGCGACGGCATGGAAGGGATGCGCTGGCTCGGCACCTTCCACTCGATCGCCGCAATCATTCTTCGACGCCACGCCGAGCTTGCAGGGCTGAAGTCGACATTCACCATCCTCGACGCCGACGATCAGGTAAGGCTCGCGAAACAGGTGATCAATGACGCCGGCCTTGACGAAAAGCGCTGGACCGGGCGTCATATCGCAACTGTCATTGACGGCTGGAAGAACCGGGGCCTGACGCCGGACTCCACGCCTGGAAATGAGGCCTATTTCTTCGCGGAAGGCCGCGCAATCGAACTTTTCCGTACGTATCAGGATCGCCTCAAGACGCTCAATGCGGCCGACTTTGGCGACCTGCTCGTCCACAATATAACGATCTTTCAGAAGTATCCGGACATTCTCGCCGATTACCAGTCGCGATTCAGGTACATGCTGGTCGACGAGTACCAGGATACGAATGTGGCGCAGTACCTCTGGCTTCGCTTGCTGGCGCAGAAGTCGAAGAACATTTGCTGCGTCGGGGACGACGACCAGTCAATCTATGGCTGGCGCGGCGCGGAAGTGGAAAACATCCTCCGCTTCGAGAATGACTTTCCCGGCGCAACCGTAATCCGGTTGGAGCGAAACTATCGCTCAACCCCCGCCATCCTCGGCGCGGCGTCCGCCCTCATCAGCGCAAACAAGGCCAGACTTGGCAAGACCCTGTGGACGGACCGGCAGGAAGGCGAGATGGTCCGTGTCCGTGGCATATGGGACGGAGACGAAGAGGCCCGCCTTGTCTGCGGCGATATCGAAGCGGAGCAATCCAGCGGCCGCGCCCTGAACCATATGGCGGTGCTGGTTCGCGCGTCGTTCCAGATGCGGGCATTTGAAGAGCGGTTCAACGCCCTTGGCATTCCCTACCGCGTCGTCGGCGGTCCGAGATTTTACGAACGTGAGGAGACAAGGGACGCAATAGCCTACTTCCGGCTGGTCAGGTCTCAGGACGACGATCTTGCTTTCGACCGGATCGCCAACAAGCCAGCGCGCAAACTCGGCGGGCAATCGCTGCAGGGCGTGCATGCGCACGCGCGCGCGAACGGCGTTTCGAACATGACCGCCGCCCGCGAACTCATCACGTCCGATGAATTGCCGGCGGTCGGGCGGAACGCCCTGCGCAAATTTATTGAAATGGTCGATCGGTGGGCGCGCGAAGCGAAAGACCTGCCGCCTCGGGATATCGCCGAGATCATTCTGGAAGAGTCCGGGTACGTTGATTACTGGCGACACTCGAAGTCGGCAAAAGCCGATTCCAAGCTCGACAACCTGAAGGAAGTCATTCAGGCGGTGTCGGAGTTCGACACAATGGAAGCATATCTCGATCATGTGGCGCTGGTCGCCGAACACAATGAGGCAAGCCCGGACGGCGAAGTGTGGCTGATGACCCTGCACGCGGCGAAGGGCCTTGAGTTTCCGGTCGTGTTTCTGCCCGGATGGGAGGAGGAAATCTTTCCCTCGAAACGAGCAATTGACGAGAATGGCGAAGCGGCGCTCGAAGAGGAACGTCGGCTCGCTTATGTCGGCGTCACGCGCGCAATGGAAGACTGTCGGATATCCTTCGCCGCCAATCGACAGGTCTACGGACAATGGCGTTCGCAAATGCCGTCCCGCTTTATCGACGAGTTGCCGGAAGACTTTGTTCAGGTGGACTCACAGCCCGGGCTTTATGGCGCCGCGGCGCGGGATCTCGCCAGCCACTCCCGTTTCGACGGCGCGGCGCTTGAGACCGACACCTACTATGACAATCCGGGGTGGCGCCGCGCGAGGGCGGCCAAGGCCCGTCCGGCCGGCGCGCCGCCGATTATCGACGGGAGGGCGACGACGGTTTCGGTCAATGCGCCGGGCGCCGCAAAATTCGACGTCGGCGCGCGCGTTTTCCATCAGAAATTCGGCTACGGACGGGTGACCGAAGCAGAAGGGCAGAAGCTGACGGTCGAGTTTGACCATTCCGGCCCCAAGCGGGTCGTCGATACATTTCTCGAGGCGGGATGACCGATCGCCCCATAACAAAGCATTCCTGGGCCGGACCGAAGCCGACGCTAGACGCCGGCCAGACCTTTCTGTCCGAATTCATGGATGAGGCGGCGGTCAGCTTCCGCCCCTTGCCGGGACCTGATGGCCTTGCGCCAGTGGAAGGCTCGCCGGAGGCGGACGATGGCGACTGGCTGCTTGAGTATTACGCATATTCGGATATCGACATCCACGGGGTGGAGGCGCGCCTTGCGGCATTCCTCGAAGCGCTCGGACTCGACTGGGGCGTGGTTCGACGCGAAGGGTCGGAAACGTTGCCCGAGACGAACTGGGTGCAGTACTCCCTGGAGGGGCTAGGCCTTGTCGAAGTTGGCCGGTTCGTCCTCTATGGCACGCACGACGAAGGCAAGGCGCCTTCAAGTGACAGCATCATCTCTATACGCATTGACGCCAACCAGGCGTTCGGCACCGGCCACCATCCCACCACCTTCGGTTGCCTTTCGATGCTGGACCGTTTCGCTGGCGCGCCGCCAACCAGGGCTCTCGACCTTGGCTGCGGTTCGGGAGTCCTCGCGATTGCGGCGGCAAAGCTCTGGGGCATTCACATCCACGGCGTCGATATCGATCCGACGTCAGTCGATATCGCGCGAGAGAACGCGAGGCTGAACGGCGTCCGCGACCTGACGTCTTTTGATGTCGCGGACGGGCCCATGCATGCCGCAGTGCTTGGCGTCGCGCCCTTTGACTTTGTTTTCGCCAATATCCTTGCCGGGCCGCTGGTTGAATTCGCGCCGGGCATGGGCGAAATCATGGCGGCAGGCGGGCGCGTCCTCCTCGCAGGACTGATGGCCGAGCAGGAAAATGGCGTGCGCGATGCTTATTCGGCCGCGGGCTTCAAGCTCATCAATCGCCTGCCGCCGGCGACGCCGGTCGGCGACCCCGCCCATCCGCCGCAGCACCCGGTGTGGCCCATCCTGCTATTCGTGAAGGTATGAGGGACGGCGGCGCGCCGGCTTGAGCGCTGCGCCTGCGCGTAGCATATTCCGTATCGTCCCGGCCCCATGAGAACGCCAAAGGAAGCAATCGATGTTCCAGACATTCGAACCTGTCGCCGACAAATGTTTCGCTCGCCTTCACCTGCCAGCGGTGCGCGAACGCATGGCCGCGGCCGGGATCGACGCCATGGTTGTTCCGCATGACGATGAATACCAGAACGAATACATCCCGGCGTACGCCGAGCGGCTGCTCTGGGTCTCAGGCTTTTCGGGGTCTGCCGGCTCAGCAATCATTCTGAGGGATCGCGCCGTCATCTTTGTGGACGGCCGGTACACCTTGCAGGTTCGCGAACAGGTCGACGGCGCGTGCTTTGAATACGAGGACGTATCTGAAGTCCCGCCCGCGAAGTGGATCGAGCAGAAAGGCGGCAAGGGCCTGACCTACGGGTGCGACCCGATGCTCCACACCCGAAATGGCCTCAAGCGCCTCGAAGAAGCCGCCGCGAAGGCAAAATGCAGGCTTGTGCGGCTGGACGGCAACCCGATCGACGATGCGTGGACGGACCAGCCGACAAAACCGGCGGGCGCGGTGCGGCACCACCCTGTCGAGCGAACGGGCGAATCCGCAGCGTCCAAGATCAAGGCAATCGCGCTTGCCGCTGCGGAAGCCGAAGTCGACGCTATCCTGATCGCCGCGCCGCCCTCGGTCGCGTGGCTGTTCAATATCCGCGGCGAGGATGTTGACCGCACGCCCATTGCATTGTCGCGGGCGCTGGTTTTCGCCGACGGGCGCGCGGCGCTGTTCTGCGCGACAAGATCGGTCGAACCCGACGTGAAAACCGATCTCGGCGACAATGTCGCGGTCCTCGAAGAGGATGAACTTACCGCGCGACTCGAGACTCTTGGCGAGGCCGGCGCCACTATTGCTATGGACCTCAACCAGGCGCCCGCCCTGTTCGCCGACGTGGCGGAAAGCGCAGGCGCAACCGTGCGGCATCTGCCCGACCCCTGCGCCCTGCCGCGGGCCACCAAGAATGCGACTGAACAGGACGGCGCCCGCAAGGCCCACATTCGTGACGGAGCTGCCGTCACTCGCTTCCTTCACTGGATTTCCACTGCGGCCACAGACGGCTCGATTGATGAAATCACGGCGGCTCGGAAACTTGAGGAGTTCCGCCGACAGAACAATGACCTTATGGACCTCAGCTTTGACTCGATTTCGGCCAGCGGCCCGAATGGCGCCCATTGCCACTATCGGGTGACGACGCACACCAACCGCCCCCTTGGCGCCGGCGAATTGTTTCTCATCGACTCCGGCGGTCAGTACCGTGACGGAACAACCGATATCACTCGAACCGTGCCGATCGGCGAGCCAACGGACGAGATGCGGGATCGATTTACGCGCGTCCTGAAGGGCCATATCGCGCTCGCGCTGGCGCGGTTTCCGAAGGGCGTCAGCGGCGGCCAACTTGACGCCCTTGCGCGCGGCCCCCTGTGGGAGGTCGGCCTCGACTATGACCATGGCACGGGGCATGGCGTCGGCTCGTTCCTCGGCGTGCACGAGGGACCGCAGCGCATCGCCAAGGCGGGCAGCGACCAGGAACTTCTCCCCGGCATGATCCTTTCAAACGAGCCCGGTTACTACAAGTCGGGCGAGTACGGCATACGGATTGAAAACCTCGTGATTGTCACGGATCCGAAGCCGGTTAAGGGCGGCGAGCGCGAAATGATGGGTTTCGAGACGATTACGCTCGCGCCGATCGATCGTACGCTGATAAAATCGGAGCTTCTGAGCGAGGTCGAGCGAAAGTGGCTGAACGACTACCACGCGCGGGTCGCAAAGACGCTCTTGCCGCTGCTGCCCGCCGATGTCGCCGCATGGCTCGCTGACGCAACGGCGCCCATCTAGGCGCCGGCCCGCCGTCAGGCGGCGGACGTCATCTCTCGCCACGCCTCTTCGGTTACGACCCGAACGCCGAGTTCTTCGGCTTTCTTCATTTTCGAGCCAGCGCCCGCTCCCGCGACCAGAATATCCGTCCTTGCTGACACGGACCCGGCCACTTTCGCGCCGAGCGCGATTGCCTGGGCCTTGGCTTCATCGCGCGTCATGGTTTCGAGCGTACCCGTGAATACGACGGTCTTCCCAGCAATTGCGCTTGAACCGCCGATCGGCGCCTTCGCCGCCTGGGGCGACACGGCGGCGAGAAGCCGATCGACCGCGGCGCGGTTATGGGGTTCGGCAAAAAAATTAATTGCGCCCGCCGCAACCAGCTCTCCGACGCCATCAATTGACAAGAACTCCTTGAACGCATCGCTTTCACGGTCATGCGCGCCCTTAGCCATCGACGCGAAAGCGTCGAATGTCTGAAAGTGCTGGGCAAACAATCTCGCCGTCGTCTCGCCCACATGCCGCATGCCGAGAGCAAAGATGAACCGCTCCAGTGATGGGGCGCGCGCAGCCTCGATTGAGGCGAAAAGATTTTCGACGGATTTCCGGTTCGTGGCCTGCCGCTCGCCATCCTTAACGACAAACGCGCCTTTTTTGTCCTTTTTATACGTGTAAAGATCGATATCGCCGGCCGCCTGTCGCGCCGCTAGCGTGAAAATATCCGCCGGTTCGCGAATAATGCGCTCTTCGAACAGGGCGGCAACCTGCTTTTCGCCAAGGCCGTCAATATCCATCGCGCGCCGGGAGACGAAGTGCTTGAGCCGCTCAACCGCCTGCGCTGGGCAGACAAGGCCGCCGGTGCAGCGTCGGACCACATCGATCTTGCCAGTTGCGGGATTTTCCTCTCGAACGGCGGCGCTGTCGCATGAAGGGCAGTTTTGGGGAAACTTATAACGTTTCGCACCCTTCAGCCGCTTGTCCAGAAGGACCTCGACAATCTGGGGGATCACGTCGCCTGCGCGTTGCACAATGACGGCGTCGCCGACGCGAATGTCCTTTCGAGCGATCTCGTCTTCATTGTGCAGTGTGGCGTTGGAAACGACGACGCCGCCAACGGTGACCGGCGTCAGGCGGGCGACGGGCGTCAGCGCGCCAGTCCGCCCGACCTGAATGTCAATTGCCTCAAGAACGGTCGTCGCCCGTTCGGCGGGGAATTTGTGAGCAATCGCCCAGCGCGGACTACGCGACACGAAACCAAGCCGGGACTGATAGTCAAGCCGGTCGACCTTGTAGACGACGCCGTCGATGTCGTAATCGAGGCCAGCGCGGTCTGATTCAATCCGTCTGTAGACAGAAAGTAGATCTACGGCGCTCCCGCAGCGCGTCATGCGCGGATTGACCTGAAACCCAAGCGCATCGAGGCGCGCCATGGCGTCGAACTGCGTTTCGCCGAGCGGCTCGCTCGTCTCGCCCCAGCCGTGGGCGAAGAATTTCAGCGGCCGCATTGCAGTCACTGCCGGATCGATCTGGCGCAATGACCCGGCCGCTGCATTCCTCGGATTGGCTGCGGCTTCGTCACCTGCAGCGCGAAGGCGGTCGTTCAGGCCAGCAAAGTCCGCAGGGGACATGTAGACCTCGCCGCGCACTTCCAGCACGTCCGGCGCGCCCGACAATCGCGACGGTATGTCCTCGATGGTAAGCGCGTTCGCCGTAACGTCCTCGCCGATGCGGCCGTCGCCGCGCGTGGCGGCGGACTTCAGCGCGCCAGCCTCATACCGTAGACTGAGCGACAGGCCATCGATTTTTGGCTCGGCCGTAAGGACAAGCGCGTCATTCGCGCCAAGTTTCAGGAACCGCCGTACGCGTTCGACAAACTCCGCAACGTCAGCGTCCTCGAATGCGTTGTCCAGCGATAGCATTGCCTGCGCATGCTCGATTTTCGCGAAGGTCGCCGATGGCGACGCGCCGACGCTATCGGAGGGTGAATCCGGTTGCTTGAGTTTCGGAAAGGCGCGTTCGATCAGTATCAGGCGACGACGAAGCGCATCATACTCCGCGTCGGTCAGCCTCGGCTTATCCTTTGCGTAGTACTCTTCATCCGCTACCTGAATTTCGTTCGTAAGACGATCGATCTCAGCGGCCGCTTCGTCACGGGTCAGTTGCTTGACCGGCTTCATGCGGAATCAGGCGGATTTGCGACGCGCGGGGCGGCGCGCTGGCGCGCCGAGCAGCCGCGCGGCGGCGGCCCGAGCCTCATTGGTGATTTCCGCGCCGGACAGCATCCGGGCGATTTCCTCGACGCGGGCGTCTGCGCCGAGGCGCCGCACAGTCGTCGATGCGCGATCGGGCTCCTGCGCCTTTTCCACAAGAAGGTGGGCGTCCGCGCGCGCGGCGACCTGCGGGCTATGGGTGACGACAAGAACCTGCGCGTCCCGGGCAAGCGAGGCGAGACGCTCCCCTACTGCGTCCGCGACTGCGCCGCCGACGCCGGCGTCGACCTCGTCGAAGATAATCACTGTGCGCGATTCCTTCGCGGCAAGCGCCGCTTTCATGGCAAGCACAAACCGCGATAGCTCACCCCCGGAGGCGACGGTTTTCAGCGGGCCGGGCTCCGCGCCGCGATTGGTCGCGACCATGAACTCCACATGATCCACGCCATCGCCGGAATGTTCTTCGTCAGGACGCGGAGAAACATCCACAATGAACCGGGCGGCGCCGAGCTTCAGCGGCTCCAGCTCCCGCGCAACGGCCGCCGACAATGCGTCGCCCGCGGCGCGGCGCGCTTCGGTAAGTTCGCCCGCGAGCGCCAGATACGTCTTGCCAAGCTCGCGCACCTCACGTTCGAGCCGCTCGCCGGTCGCCCCATCCGCAGACGCGCGTTGCAGCGCAGCTTCGGCGGCCGCAAGCACGTCCGGCAGCCGATCCGGCTCGACCCCGTGCTTGCGCGCCATGGCGCGAATCGCGAACAGGCGTGCTTCTGTCTCCTCGAGCTCAGCTAGATCGAAGGAAAACCGGTGCGCAGCCTCGTCGAGCGCCGCGCGCGCCTCCATCGCTTCGGAAAGGGTCCGGTCGATGCGCTCAATCGCCGCTTCCAGCGGGCCGGCTTCCGCTGGAATGCCTGCCGCCGCGCGCGCAAGACGTCGGGCGGCCTGCGATAGCTTCCCTTCAAGGCCTTCGTCTGACAAGAGGGCATGGGCCGCGGCAATGTCTTCGCCCACTTTCTCGGATGCGTTCAATTCGGCGCGCCGTTGCGACAGGCGGGCTTCGTCGCCAGCGCAAACGCCGAGCGCGGACAATTCGTCGACGACAAAGCGCAGGTAGTCGGCTTCGCGCGCATCCTTTTCGAATGACGCGCGTCGGTCGTCGAGCGCGGCCTGCGCAGCTCGTCGCCGCGCATGGATCGCCCTCAGTTCCGAAACGCGCGCCTCGATGCCGGCATACGCGTCAAGAAGAGCGCGATGGGTCGCGACGTTCATGAACCCGCGACCATCGTGTTGTCCATGAACCTCCAGCAGCGCGCCGCCGATCGCGCGGAGAGTCGCAATCGATGCAGGCTGGCCATTAACGAAAGCCCGGCCCTTGCCGTCCGGCTTCTGGATGCGGCGCAAGATGATCTGGTCGTCGTCGGAATCGAAGCCGGCTTCCTCGAGAACCGGCCAGACAGTATTGTTCTGATCCGGCTCGAACGCCGCGGTGACGACCCCCTGGCGCGCGCCCTTTCGCACAGCGGCGCGTGTCGCCCGTGCGCCGACGACGAGACCAAGCGCTTCTAGAAGGATTGACTTGCCGGCGCCAGTTTCGCCCGTCAGAGCGGTCAGGCCGCCGCCGAACGACAGGCTGACGTCGTCGATCAGAACGAAATCCTGAATATGCAGCGCGGTGAGCATTGTGTCGCCCGTCACCCGCCGGACATTGGCGAGACCCTAATCGGGTAGCTGATTCGCCGGCGGAATTGGTGAGTTGTTGCCAATGTCGCTGTCGACCGGCGAAAGCTGCGGCGTATCGAGGTCGACCGGCCGCCGGATTTTCTGTTCCTTTTCCTCGTCCTTCGCCTTTCGGAGGACGGAAGGCTTCGGCGCGCTGCCGGGCTCAAGGACGCCGGCATTATCCAGCAGGTTGTAACTGTACTGATACCACTCGCTGCCCGGATAGTTGTAGCCGAGGACCGCGGCGATCTTCCACGCCTCCTCGATGACCCCGATCTGCATATAGGTTTCGACCAGACGGTGCATCGCCTCAGGAACGTGACTGGTCGTCTGGTACTGTTCCACGACCGTATTGAACCGGTTGACGGCGGCGATGTACTTGCCGGCGTTCAGATAGAACCGGCCAACATACATTTCCTTGCCCGCAAGGTGATCGAACGTGAGATCAAGCTTCAACCTCGCGTCACGGGCGTACTCAGTGGACGGATAACGGCGCACGACATCGGTCAGGGCGGCGACCGCCTTGTTGGTGAAGTCCTGGTCCCGGCCAACGTCCCGGATCTGTTCGTAGAATGAAATCGCCTTCAGATAGTACGCATAGGGCGCATCCTTGTTGCCTGGATGCAGCGAAATAAACTGGTCGAGCGCGGCGATCGCCTCGTCATAGTCATTCTGCCGATAGTAAGCGAAAGCCTTCATCAGCATCGCGCGGCGCGCCCATGGCGAATAGGGATGCTGGCGCTCGACTTCCTCGAACAACGGGATCGCGCGATCATAGCGCTTGCGCTCAAGATCCTCGACCGCCTCGGCGTATAGGCCTTCGGCGGGCCGTTCGACGTAGGCGAATTTCTTCTTGCCGCCAGACCCACACGCCGCAACCGCCATCAGCATGAACACGAGAACGATTCGTGACGTCATTTTCATTGGGTAATGACCGCTCAACGCAGCACCTCCGGCACCATTTACGCGGGCGGAATCGCCCGGCACGACAGCATTAGTCAGCCTGTTCGAACGGGTCAAACCCGCAGCCAGCCGCGCGCTCGGCCACCTCGCGCACAAAGGCGACATTCAGGTCGTGGCCGGGGCGCAAAGCCGAAATCCGGCCCCTTAAAGGCGCGCCGAACAGCGCAAGATCGCCAATCAAATCAAGCGCTTTATGGTAGGCGAACTCGGACGGCGCGCGAAGCCCCTCAGGATTGAGGATTCGATCGCCGTCGACGACGATGGCATTGTGGAGCGATCCGCCGAGCGCAAGGCCGGCCGCATGCATCGCATCAATATCCGAGCGGCGGCAAAAAGTACGGGCGGCGGCGACCGTGGCCAAGGCGTCGCCATTCGCCAGGTCGAGGAACACAGACTGACTGCCGATGGCCGCATCCTCGAACTCGATTGACACCTCAATCGAGTCCACGTCGGCCGGCTCCCAGCGTATGCTGCGGCCGCGGTCCTCAATCGCCCAAGGGGCAAGCGGCATCGCCGCGCGCCGCGCGACGCCCTGCCCGTGAACGCCGCTATCCCGGAGGCCCGTCAGAAAATCGCGGGCGCTGCCGTCCATGATCGGCAATTCGGGGCCGTCCACTTCAACGAACGCATCATCGATTCCGGCAATCGACAGCGCCGCCATCAGGTGTTCGATTGTCCGGACCGGGGCGGTCTCGCCGATCACCGTGCCGAGGCGTGTTTCGCGCACTGCCGAAATGCGGCCGGCAATGGGCGAAGCGTACGGGACGTCGACGCGTTTGAACCAAATGCCGCTGTGGGCGGCTGCCGGCCGCACGGTCGCCATGACCGGCGCGCCCGTGTGCAGGCCGATGCCGGAAAACGCTGACGGCGAGGCGACCGTTCCGCGCACGCCTGACTCAACTACCCTAATCATGGCCCAGTATGACGCAAAAGGGCCGCCGACCAATACATGATCGACGGCCCGCTGCTTCGACTAATCGAGACGAGGCGGCAAACCGCCAGGTCAAACGACCTTCTTTTTCCGGAGGAAGGACGGAATCTCCAGCTCGCTGTCGGCGTCGTCCTCAAAGAGATCGCCACGCGGCGCCCGCGCATCAGCGCGTGGCGCCATCGTTTCGTCAACGGGCGCTGCAGGGCCGTCGACGTGGCCCTCATCTTCGCGCCGCGACGCCCCAAGGGGCGACTTGAAGCGGTTGAGGGCCGCGCCAATGCCCCCGCGCGCGCGGGGGTCATGGGCCTCCTGCGGGGTCTCCCTGAACGGGTTTCGCGCAGCTTCCTGAGTGGATGGCGCACCTTCCATCAACATCTTGCGAATGCGCGCCTGGACATCGCCAACCGGGTTTGCGGCGGCGGGACCGGCGGCCGCTTCAGCCGCGCGCGAGGGCGCGCTGGCCGCGGGCCGCTCAAGTTCAGGCTGGGCTTCGGCCGCCGGGCGAGCAGGTTCAGCCGGCCTCGCGGTCGGTTCGCTCGCGCGCCATGGCCGCGACATCGAGGATGCGCCCGCGGAAATGCGCGTGTGATAGCTCGTCGCTTCGCGCTGAGCGGCCTCTATGCCCGTCGCCACGACTGAAACGCGAACGCGGCCTTCGAGTTCCTGATTGAATGTGGAGCCGACGATAATGTTCGCATCCGGATCGACTTCGGCGCGGATGCGGTTCGCGGCCTCATCGACTTCGAAAAGGGTCATGTCCATCGACCCGGTAATGTTGATGAGCACGCCCTTGGCTCCCTTCATCGACACTTCGTCGAGGAGAGGATTGGAGATCGCCGCTTCAGCCGCCTGAATGGCCCGCTTCTCGCCTTCGGCCTCGCCAGTGCCCATCATGGCCTTGCCCATTTCGGACATCACCGTGCGGACATCGTTGAAGTCGAGGTTGATGAGCCCCGGCATGACCATGAGGTCGGTGATGCCGCGAACGCCCGAATGCAGCACTTGGTCGGCGAGCGCGAACGCCTCATGGAAGGTCGTGCGCTCATTGGCGATCGAGAAAAGGTTCTGGTTCGGAATGATCAGTAGCGTATCGACATGCTTCTGGAGCTCTTCGATGCCCGCCATGGCGATTTTCATCCGCCGTGCGCCTTCGAAGTGAAACGGCTTGGTTACGACGCCAACTGTCAGGACCTCGCGTTCCTTCGCGGCCTTGGCGATCACCGGCGCCGCGCCGGTGCCCGTGCCGCCGCCCATCCCGGCTGTAATGAAAAGCATATGGGAATTTCCGATATGCTCAATGATCTCTTCCAGGGATTCCTCGGCCGCCGAACAGCCGATCTCCGGCAGCGAGCCGGCGCCGAGCCCTTGCGTCGTCGTTTCGCCAAGTTGAATGCGCTTTGTCGCCTTCGACAGGCCGAGCGCCTGGGCGTCGGTGTTGGCGACAACAAACTCCACGCCCTCAAGCGCGCTTTCGATCATATTGTTCACGGCGTTGCCGCCAGCGCCGCCAACGCCGAATACGCTGATGCGGGGCTTTAGTTCTGTTAATTCTGGGACGCTGAGGTTGAGTGGCATGTGTCGCTGCTCCGATTGCACTTCCGATCGCCGGGCTTGATCAATTTTCCCGCCCCCTCACGCAGTCGCCCCGGGCGACCACCCGTCGTTGCGCCGCGATACTTATGACGCGGTACGCCGCGCGTTCATGGGCAGGGTTAAAACTTCGTTCAGAACCCTTACCAAATCCTTAACGCGGCCAATCCAGAGGTGTTCGCAATTCAAATCAATACGCGTAATCCGGAGGAAATGCCCTGCGGCGCCGAATGCGGACGATTTATTGATGAATTCGTCCTTGCGGCCGGCGCGAAATCAGAAGTTGTCGCGCAGCCAGCGACCGATGCCGAATGCGCCGCCAACGCGTTGCAGGCGCTGGGGGGGGCGCGTGGCGATGGCGCGCGTCTGTCGCGCGCCGGCAAGGCCGGGCGCGTTCGACGCAATCAGTTTCAGGCCGCCGAGGCAGGCGGCGAATTGCGGCGCCGAGGCCGCTTCGGGCGCGCCAAGAAAGCCGGTTGGTCGCCCCAGGCGCGCGCGCGCGCCGACGATCCTTTCGAGCGACTCCACCATGCCAAGCATCAAGGCGCCGCCGCCGGTCGCTACAACGCGACGCAGCGAAGACGTTTTCGCGCCAGCGCGCGATGCGGCAACGATGGTAAGGTCGATAATCTCTTCGATCCGGGGCGCGATGACGCCCGCCAGCTCCGACCGGGCGTGGCGAGCGGTCTCGGAAGGGTCGCCGATTTGCGGAAAGTCGATGATCCGTGCGTCGTCGTTTGGTCCCGCGAACATGGCGCCATGAAGCGTCTTTATCCGCTCGGAGGCCGCGATCGGACAGCCGAACAGCTTGGCGATATCGCGGGTCACATGGTCCGCTCCAAGGGCAACGCCGCCGCAAGCGGTCATCGCGCCTCCTTCAAAGACGGCGAATTCCGTGAACCTCGCGCCGAAATCGATCACCATCGCGCCAAGCTCGCGCTCATCCTCAATAACGGTCGCGGCCGCCGCCGCCATCGGTCTCGGCAGCACGCCATCAACCCGAACGCCGCACCTTTCCAAAGCGCGACTCATGTTCTCGACTGCCGTCCGGCGCGCATCCACCGTCATCGCTTCGAGCGACAGCAGTTCCCCCGCCAGCCCGACGGGCGGCTCTCGGTCCGCCTCGCCGTCGAGTACGTAACGGATGGGCGTCATCAGCAGGTGCCGGCGGTCTTCGCGGTGGAAAGCACCGGCCTCAAGTTGACAGTCGCCAACATCCTCAACGGTCACGACGCCGCGCGGCAACGGCATGTCAACCACGACCCGGCGCGATGCGATGAACCGCCCGCCGACAAGCAACGCAACGGCCGAGATAGTCTCCCCCGCCATGCGCTCCGCCGCATCGATTGCGCCGCGCAGCGCCGCCTCGCGCTCGGCGGACGATGCCTCGCGCGCAAGTCCTGTTCTGCCGATGCCGACGACGTCCGCTTCGAACGCGCCCCCCACGTCCGAGAGAGCGGCGATTGCGCACGCGACCTTGGATCCGCCGATATCGACCGCAGCGATCAAGTCGCCATGGCGGCGCGCCTGTCTGGCCGTACCTTGGCGAAATTTCGGAATGTTGATCGGGCTGCGCAAAGATTCGGTCCATTCAGGTATGCGGCGGCGCCTTAGTTCGTCTACGGATCGGCCTCAGCCTTTCGCCGCACAATGACGCGCTTGCCGTCCCGGAGATCAATGTATTCGAGCGGCTGGTCAAGAATCTCTTCTTTCTCGTGCATGCGCCACACAAGATCGATGGAGTCCTCGACGCCATCCTCCGGCAGCAGGATCTTTGCGCCGTTCCGGAGACGGAGATTCCAGCGACGCTCGCCGACGCGGACAATCGCAGCGATCGTGCTGGCAAGATCCGGCCGCGGTTCGAGGGCGGCCAGAACGTCCGCTGCGGCCACCGCCGCGCCGTCGCCAACGATCATCGGCAAATGGGCGTACTCGTGGGCGCCGATCTCGCGGATTACCGCGCCTTCATGGTCGATCAGGCGAACGGCGCCGGCGACCTGCCAAACGGCGATCGGAGCGCGTTCCCGCACCGAAATATGCAACGTATTCGGATAGAGCCGGCCGACGGACGCCCAGCGAACCCAACCGAGCGCCTCGACCTTCTCCCGAAGCGCTTCAAGATCAAGGTGCACTATCGAGGCGTCCATCGCGCCGCCGATGGCGCCGAGGAGCTCTGCGTGCGAGAGATCATGCGCGCCGCGGAGCGTGATACGTTCGACGCGCAGGCCGGCGCTGCGCGCCAACCCCCTGCTCGCCTGATCCGCGGCCTTCGCCGCAACGGCCCCATAGCCGCCCGCCCAGAAGATCACGCCGCCGACCGCGACGATGACGATCGCGCCGGCGATCGATGCGAAGGCGTACTCTTCCAGCGTCGAGCCGATGCGTTCGAAAACCGAAGAGGCGCCGCCTTGTCTCTTTGCTGCTTTCTTGGGAGCCGCTTTCCGCTTGCGCGCCGGGCGCGCCGAGGATGATCCGCCGCGTCGCGAGCTCATCTTTGGCATGTCGCGTCCTCCACCATCCAGGCGCAAAACGCCGGGAAGGCGACCCCCACATGCGCCGCCTGTTCCGGCGCCAGCGACGTCGCGGTAAGCCCTGGCTGGGTATTCACTTCCAGGCAGATAACGCCCTCGGCGCCAAGCGTTTCGTCATAGCGAAAATCAGCCCTTGAAACGCCGCGGCAGCCAAGCGCCACGTGCGCGCGAAGGGCCAGCTCCATGCAACGCTGCTCGACCGCCACCGGAACATCGGCAGGCAATATATGGCGCGAGCCGCCGGACGCGTACTTCGCCTCATAATCATAGAACTGTAGGCTGGTGACAATTTCCGTGACGCACAATGAACGATCGCCCATGACGGCTGTCGTCAACTCGCGCCCCGGAATGAACTTTTCCACGAGCACTTCGTCGCCGAGGTCCCAATCCGGACTTGTCAGCGCCTCGGGCGGCCGGTTGTCGCCAGCGCGAACGATAAACACTCCGACCGACGAACCTTGCGCGTTCGGTTTGATGACATAGGGCGGCTCCATGAAATGGCCGCCCGCCGCCTCGCGCCGGTCCGCAAGGCGCCCCTCCGGCGAAGGAATCCCCGCTTGCCCGAAGACCGCCTTTGCGCGCTGTTTGTCCATTGCGAGGGACGACGCGAGAACTCCGGAGTGCGTATACGGAATTTCGAGAATTTCAAGCAGGCCCTGGACGCATCCGTCCTCGCCCCACTGGCCGTGCAGCGCATTGAAGACAACGTCGGGCGCCGCCTCGATGAGATGCGCCGCCAATGACGACCGCTCGGCCCGCGTGGCGTCGAGCACGACGACGTCGTAGCCGGCCTCTCTCAGGGCCTTCGCGGCCGCCGCGCCGGAATTCAGCGAGACATTCCGCTCCGGAGACCATCCGCCCATCAAGACCAGTACGCGTTTTGAGCTCATCGCGTCGCCTCCAACGGTTCGCCGATCCGCCTGATTTCCCAGCGCAACTCGACCCCCGTTTCGTTAAGGACGTCTTTACGAAGCCCCTCGACGAGCGTCTCGATATCGTGCGCGGTCGCCGCGCCGCGATTGATCATGAAATTGCAGTGGCGTTCCGAAACCTGCGCATCGCCGACGCGTCGCCCACGCCCCCCAACCGCGTCAATGAGCTGCCACGCTTTTCGACCGCCGGACAATTCGGGGTCCGGATTGGCGAAGGTCGACCCGCCGGTCTTTTCGCGGATCGGCTGGCTGGCCTCGCGCTGCGCCATGATTTCGGCCATCCGCGCCTCGATCTCTGCCGGGTCGCCTGGAACGCCTTCAAGCATGGCATGGGTGAATACAAGTTCCGGGTCCGAGGCGACATGACGATAGGCAAAGCCCATGTCAGCCGCACCAAGGACGCGCGGACGACCGCGTCGATCGACCGCCCGCGCCGATCGGAAGATGTCTTTCGTTTCGACACCATAGGCGCCCGCATTCATCCTGAGGGCGCCGCCGATCGAGCCGGGCACGCCCCTTAAGAATTCGAGTCCAGCGACGCCGGCCCGTGCCGCGGCCTTGGCTACCTGCGCGTCAAGGGCGGCCGCGCCCGCCCGGACGACTGCGCCGTCGATCTCTATCCGCGCGAACGCTGCGCCCAACCGGATGACAACGCCGCGCACGCCGCCATCCCGGACAAGAAGATTGGACCCGACGCCCACAGCCGTCACCGGCACGTCGGCGCCAACATCGCCGAGGAACGCGGCCAAGTCGTCTTCATTAGCAGGCGAAAAAAGGACGTCAGCGGGGCCGCCCGCGCGCAACCAGGTCAACGCCGAGAGGTCGGCGTTTTCGATGTATTTGCCGCGTACCGGCGGCAAGTCCGCTACGGCGACCCGCGGTGTCACGCCAACGCCTCCAGCACACCGGGCAAGGCGTTTGCATGTTTCGTAATGTCGCCAGCCCCGAGGCACACGACGTAGTCGCCGGGTTCCGCCAGTACGGCAATCGCGCCGGGCAGGTCGGCGAGGCTCGCCAGCGCCCGAACGTCGCGGTGGCCATGCTCCGCAACGCCCGCCACGAGCGCGTCCCGGTCATAATTCTCAATCGGCGCTTCGCCGGCGGCGTAAACATCCGTGATGATCGCAATATCCGCTTCATTGAGGCATGCGCAAAAGTCTTCGAACAGATTTCTCAAGCGCGAATAGCGGTGGGGCTGGACGACGGCGATGATCTTTCCGGACGCCACGTTGCGCGCCGCGCGCAGGACCGCGGCGATCTCAGCGGGATGGTGGCCGTAGTCGTCGATGATGGTTGCGCCATTCCAAACGCCAACCTTGGAAAAGCGCCGTTTCACGCCCCGGAACTTCGCAAATCCCGCCTTGATCTCGTCCTCGGTCGCGCCGATCCGTCGCGCGACCGCCGCCGCGGCGAGGGAGTTCAACACATTGTGCACGCCAGGCATCGGCAGGCGCACATCGACAATGCGAGACGCCTCGCGCACCGAACCATCCGCCCCGCGCTCGCGAAAGACAATGTCGTAGCGCGCATCGCCATGCATGAAGGTCACGTTCTCGGCGCGAACGTCGGCCTGCGGATTGGCGCCGTAGGTGATCAGTCGCCGGTCCGTGACGCGTCCGACGAGGGCCTGCACTTCGGGATGGTCGAGGCAGACGACGCCGAAACCGTAGAAAGGCGTGTTCTCGATGAACGCGTCAAACGCCGCCCTCAGGTCGTCGAACGTGCCCCAATGATCGAGATGCTCCGGATCGATGTTGGTGACGACCGCCACGGTCGTTGGCAGCCGCAGAAACGCGCCGTCCGACTCATCGGCTTCAACGACCATCCAGTCGCCGGCGCCGACCCGCGCGTTCGTGCCATACGCGTTGATCACGCCGCCATTGATGACGGTCGGATCGCGCCTCGCTTCATCCAGGAGCGCGGCGACCATCGTGGTGGTGGTCGTCTTGCCGTGCGTGCCAGCAACCGAGACCGTCCACTTCAATCGCATGAGCTCGGCAAGCATGTCGGCGCGTCGCACGACGGGAATATGCCGCGCGCGCGCGGCGCGCAGTTCGGGGTTGTCAGGTCGGATCGCCGTCGACACCACGACCGCCTCAGCGCCTTCGACGTTGCGCGGGGCGTGGCCGATCACGACCTCAACGCCGAGCTTTCGCAGGCGGTCGACGTTTGGCCCATCGGCGATATCCGATCCGCGTACGGCGTAGCCGAGGTTCCTCATCACCTCAGCGATGCCGGACATGCCTATGCCCCCGATGCCGACAAAGTGAATGACGCCAATCGGGAATGGCGGCGCCGCCGCCGGCCCGTCGCTTGATGTCGTCATGCGGCTTCCTCCCGTCGATTGCGCTCAGCCAGGAGACGGTCGACAAGATCGGCGAGCGCAGCCGCGGCGCCGGACTTCACTCGCCCCTGCGCCTTGCCCGCCATAAGGGCGAGTTCAGCCGGGTTGGCGAGCAGCTTCCCGAGCGCCGATGCAAGACCTGCATCAAACCCCGGCCCTTCGCGGAGCATGATCGCCGCGCCGACGTCGGACAAAGCGCGGGCGTTGCCGGCCTGATGATCGTCCATCGCGATGGGCAACGGGACCAGCACCGATGGCCGTCCGATTGCGGATAACTCAGTCACCGTAGACGCTCCGCTTCGCGCAATGACAAGGTGAGCGTCGCGCATCCGCTGCGGCAGGTCCGCAAAGAATGTCGCAATATCGGCGTCGACGCCAATGCCGGCATACCCCGCCTTGACGTCGTCGAGATCCGCCTCTCGCGCCTGCTGAACGATTTTCAGGCGAAGGCGGATCGTTTCAGGCAGCGCAGCGACCGCAGACGGGACGCTCCTTGAAAATACCGTCGCGCCCTGACTGCCCCCGAAGACAAGGATGCGCAACTCGCCTTCAATATCGGGCGCCGGATAGGGCGCGCCGGCAAGCGCGGCGACCGCATCGCGGACCGGATTGCCAACTTCGACTCGGGCCTTCACGCCAGCCGGCGCGCGATCAAGTTCTGGAAAGGCGTGCGCCAGGAAGGACGCTCCGCGCGCAAGGAGGCGATTTGACCTACCAAGAACAGCGTTTTGTTCGTGGACGCCGAACGGGATCTTCAGCAGCTCGGCCGCCTTCATTGACGGCAGGGAAGGATAACCGCCGAACCCGACTGCAATATCGACGCCGCGCCGGCGAAACTCCTGCAATGACTTGATCAGCCCGCCGGCAATCGCCGCGGCCGCGAGCGCTTTGCGCACCGGTCCACCGACATTCGGACTGCCTGCCGCAATAAGGAATTTCTCGTCGCAGGGAAACGACCCGGCATAGCGATCGCCACGCTCATCAGTGACTAGAAGAACCCGTCGTCCACGCCGTTTCAGTTCCTGCGCCATGGCTTCCGCCGGGAACATGTGCCCACCGGTCCCGCCCGCGGCGAGGGCAACCAAGGGCGACGGCGGTAGCCTGCCGCTGCTCACGCCATCACCTCCCGGCGACGACGGATTGTCCGGGTCCGACGGGTCAAGGCAAGCAAGAGCCCGACGGCGAGCGACGCCGTCAACAAGGAAGATCCGCCGTAGGAAACAAACGGCAAAGTCATGCCTTTGGCCGGCAGCGCCCGGAGCGACACGCCAATATTTATGAAGGCCTGCAGCCCGATCAACGCGCCAAGCCCCGCGATCGCGACTTGTGCGAAGGCGCTTTCGGCTTTCGCCGCCTTGTCCAGGGCGCGCATGACGAACGCGGCGAACAGCACGATGACGAGCACGCAAAAGAAAAAGCCGTACTGCTCTCCCGCCACGGCGAAGATGAAATCGGTATGGGCGTCCGGCAATCGCGTCTTGACGATGACCGGGCCGTCGCCAGCGCCGCCGAGTCCGCCCGACGCTATCGCCTCTACGGACTGGCGCACCTGATAGTTGCCGTCCGCAGTCGGATCAAGAAACGCGCGCACGCGCGCCGCGAGGTGGTCGGAAAAGAAGAAGCCAAACGCTAGCGCCGCGCCGGCGGCGCTCGCGATGCCGAGAATCCACAAGATGCTCCAGCCCGAGATGAAGAACATCACCATCCAGACCGCCGTCAGGAGCGCAGCCTGGCCGTAGTCCGGCTGGATCACCAGGAGCGCGGTCGCCACAAGATAGAGGGCCATCGCAATGGCGATGCCCGGAAACGCGGGGTTCCGGCGCTTTTCCGACAGCATCCACGCGGCGACAATCACGAATCCCGGTTTCAGGAGCTCCGAGGGTTGAAACGCGAACCCGCCAAGATCGACCCAGCGCCGCGCGCCGTTCACGTCATTTGCGATCAACGGCAGCATCGCCATCGTCATGAGCGCGCCGATGAACGCGACAACCCCAATGCGCCGGGCATCGAGCGGCGAGACCATCGACACGCCAACGACAATTGCAATTGCGGGGAAAAGAAACGCGGTCTGGCGCATCGGAAAATGGAAGGCGTTCTCGATGCCCAACCGGTTCGCCGCGGACGGACCAGCGGCCAGCAACAGAACGACGCCGATCGCCAGCAATGCGCCGCAGGTCGCAAGTAGAACCCGGTCCACCGTGCGCCACCAGTGTGCAAGCGCCGACGCGTCGAGACGGTGCGGTTCCGCCATTATGCCGCCTCCCCGTTATTTTGCGGCCTGCCGTCGCTGCGCGCCGAGACCAGCCTCGATGCCAGTATACGGAATGTTTCCCCGCGGTGCTCGTAGTCGCGAAACTGATCCTGCGAAGCGCAGGCCGGCGACAACAACACTGCAACCGATCGCGGCGTTTCCGGACTGTTGCGATTGAATGCGTCCTCGGCCGCGCGCAACAGCGCCGTTTCGAGATCGCCGCACTGGACGACCGTCGCGACGCCGTCGAGATCCGTGGCGAAGGCCGCCGCCGCCTGGCCGATCAGGTAAGCCTTGCGTACGCGCGTCATGTGATCGCGCAGCGGCTTTGCGCCGCCTTCTTTCGGCAGCCCGCCGGCGATCCAGTATATTTCGTCGTAGGCATCAAGAGCATAGGCGGCCGCAGCGGCGTTCGTCGCCTTTGAATCGTTCACAAAGGCGACGCCGTCCGACACTGCGACGACCTCGGACCGATGGGGAAGCCCCTTGAACCGCTCCATTGATCGCATCGCTACCGCCGGCGAAACGCCTTCGCGCATGACCGACGCGAGGGCGGCCGCAGCGTTCTGGGCGTTGTGGCGGCCTGGCAACGCGGCGGACTTCAGGACGCCCGCTTCGCCGGTCTTGTCGCCAAGGCGGTAGTAGAGCTTGCCATCGAGGGCGAACACGCCGGCGCCAAGCGCGCCGGTCGAAGATACCTGCAATACGGCCGGGCCGGCAGGGTTTCGGGCGAGCGCTGCACATACTCCTTGTACGTAGGTATCATCGACGCCGACAATCGCGCAATCCTCGTTCGTCTGGCGCGCGAATATCCGCGACTTGGCGGCGACGTAGTTTTCCATCGTGCCGTGACGATCGAGATGATCCGGGGAAATATTCAGCAGCGCCGCAACATCCGGCCGAAACGAAGCAGAAAGTTCGAGCTGGTACGACGACAGCTCCAGCACATAGGTCGCGTCGTCCGACGGCCCGGCGAGCGACAGCAATGGCTCGCCGATATTGCCGCCCACCATGGTCTTGCGGCCTGATTCCTTCAGTATGTGGCCGATCAGCGCCGTCGTGGTCGACTTGCCGTTCGATCCCGTGACGGCGATCACCCGCGGCCGGGCGTCGGCCGGCATGGCGTTCACAGTGAGTGCGAACAGTTCAAGATCGCCAATGACCGGCACTTTCTTCTGTGCGGCCTTGCGCACGATGACGTGCGGCTTGGGGTGGGTCAGGGGCACGCCGGGCGACAGGACGACGGCCACGAGATCGTCCCAGGGCCATTCCTTCGGATGGCTCGCCTCATAGGTCTTGCCCTCGGTCGCCGCGCGGGCGGCCTTTGCTTCGTCCCACGAGAAAACGTCGGCGCCCGCTGCGGAAAGCGCTGCGCAGGCGGCGCGCCCTGTCCGCCCAAGACCGAACACGGCGTACTTCTTTCCAGCGACTCCGGTAAGCGAGAACATTTTCGTACTACCGCAGTTTCAGCGTCGACAGCCCGATGAGGGCCAGAATAACGGCGATGATCCAGAACCGGATGACGATCGTCGACTCTTTCCATCCGAGCTGTTCAAAATGGTGGTGGATTGGCGCCATTCGGAACACCCGCTTGCCCGTGAGCTTGAATGACGCGATCTGCACCATCACCGATAGCCCTTCGAGAACGAAGAGGCCGCCGACGATCGCCAGCACGATCTCATGCTTGGCGGCGACCGCAATTGAGCCGATGGCGCCGCCGAGCGCCAGCGATCCGGTATCGCCCATGAATATCGCCGCGGGCGGCGCGTTGAACCAGAGAAAACCGAGCCCGGCGCCGATAATCGCGCCGCAGATTACCGCCAGTTCGCCTGCTCCCGGAACAAATGGCACGCCGAGATAGGCCGCATAGATGGCATTGCCGACGAGATAGGCGATCAACCCATAGGCCGCAGCCGCGATCATCACCGGGACGGTCGCGAGGCCATCGAGACCGTCCGTGAGGTTCACCGTGTTTGACGCGCCGACGATCACGAACGCCGCGAACGGGATAATGAACAGGCCCAGCGGCACGCCGGGTGCGGCAAACCACTCCTCGAACAGCCGGACCGGAAAGAATGGAACGCCTACTGAGGTCGCGATCCCCTTGGGCGCCGACGGGTCCTGCGCGAGAATGTCCATGCAGAAATAGGCGGCGAGAAGCGCGACGGCGAACTGCACCATCAGCTTCAGGCTCCCGACAACGCCGTCTGCGCTTTGCTTCGTAACCTTGAGATAGTCGTCGATGAACCCGAGCGCGCCATAGCTGAGCGTCACGCCCATCACCACCCATACGAACGGGCTGTCGAGGCGCGCCCACAGGAAGGTGGCGACAGTCATTGAGAAAAGGATCAGCACGCCGCCCATGGTTGGGGTGCCGGCTTTCTCGATGATGTGCGTCTGCGGACCATCCTTGCGAATTGGTTGCCCCTTGCCCTGCTTGCGTCGCATCCAGCGAATGAGCGACGGCCCGAATACGAACGAGATCAACAAAGCGGTCACGATAGCCCCGCCCGTCCGAAACGTCAGGTATCGGAAGACATTGAAAAGCTGGAACTGGTCTGCGTAAGGCGTCAGCAACGCGTAGAGCATGGGCGGGCGAACCGGTTTCGTGCGCGCCAGGTACCTGGCGGATTAATTGGAGCGGCGCTCTTGCGAGCCGCCGCTATTGATCGACGCGTCGCTCGCGGCGTCGGCCGGCGAAACGTCCGCCGCAACGAGCGCATCGACGACGCGGCTGACCTTAGACGCGTTCGAGCCTTTGACCATCACGATGTCGCCATCCAACAGCGCCATTTTCACCAGCTCGCTCAACGTTGCGGCGTCGTCCGCCGCCGCGCCCTTCATCTCATCCGGCGCGGCGTCGTAGAGGTGCCGGGCGAGAGCGCCCGCCGAGTAGACTTTGTCGACCCCCGCGGCAAGGAGCGCCTCAAGCAGGCCCGCGTGGAGAGCCGGCGAGTCCGGCCCGAGTTCCAGCATATCCCCTAGCACGACAATTTTTCGGCCGCCCTTTGGCCTTGTCATGGCGCCGAGGAGCGCGATCGCCGCGCGCGCGGAAGAGGGATTGGCGTTATAGCTCTCGTCGAGGATCGCCACCCGCCGGCCGCCATCAAGGCGGACCATACGTTGCAGTCCGCGCCCGCCGCCGGCGCCGAAGCGGGCAAGCCGAGCTGCGGCGTGGTTGACGGGAAGCCCCAGCGCATAAGCGGCCGCCAGCACTGCAAGGGCATTCATCGCCTGATGCCTGCCGGGCGCTCCCACCTCGAAGCTGAGGCGCGAGCCGGCCGCAAAAGCGCGCGCATGGCCAACGATCCCGTCAGTCTGGTAGTCGAGCAAGCGCACATCGGCCCGCGCATTCTCGCCAAAGGTCATGATCCGTTCAACGCCGGCGTCCCGCGCAAGCTGAGCCAGCAGGTCAAAGTGTTCATTGTCGATTGGCAGCACCGCTACGCCGCCCTTGACGAGGCCCAGCATGATCTCCGCCTTGGCGCGAGCGATGCCTTCAACCGACGGGAAGTTCTCAAGGTGCGCCTCGCCAACCGTCGTGATAATTGCAACGTGCGGCTGCACGAGACGGACGAGCGGCGTGATCTCGCCTGCGTGGTTCATGCCGATTTCAAAGACCCCGAAGTCCGCCCGAAGGGGCATGCGCGCAAGCGTCAACGGCACGCCGATATGGTTGTTGAGGCTCTTGTCCGCCGCATGGGCCTCGCCGAAGCCGGAAAAGACCGTGCGCATCATTTCCTTTGTCGACGTCTTGCCGGCGCTGCCGGTAATCGCGACGCGCTTGCCAAAGTTTCGCCGCCGCGCCGCCGTTGCAAGACGCGTCAGACCGGCAAGCGCATCCTCGACGACCACAAGGGGCGCATCCCGCGGCGCGCTTTCGCCAATCGTGTCGACAAGCGCAGCCGACGCGCCGGCCCGGAACGCCGCATCAAGAAATTCGTGCCCGTCGCGGGCCGCCTTCAGCGCCACAAAGATATCTCCAGCCCGCAATGAACGGGTGTCAATCGAAATGCCCGCCGCGGTCCATTCCTCGGCGATCCACGCGCCTGCGCCCTCCGACGGCGCGAACGCCGACGCGGACGCCGACGGGCGCGCGCACAACGCGCCGCCGGTTGCCGCGGCCACTTCGTACGCGGTCCACAGCGGCGACGCCGCCTGGACCGCGGAGGCCGGCACTGATGACGGCGCAGTCGCATGACGAATTGCCGGATCTTCAGGGAGCGTCATTCAAGCCTCCAGCTTCATGCCGCGGCGCCCGCAGCGTCGATCACCGCCTCGACATCGTCAAATGGGTAGACACGGTCGCCGATGACCTGGCCTCGTTCATGGCCTTTTCCGGCGACGACCAGCAGATCGCCCGCCCTCAGTTCGCGGACCGCGCGCCGGATAGCATCGCGCCGATCGCCAATTTCGATCGCGCCAGGCGCCCCGGCAAGCACCGCCTGCCGGATTGCCGCCGGATCCTCTGTGCGCGGATTGTCATCGGTAACAATCACCAGGTCGGCAAGCGCTTGCGCCGCAGCGCCCATCAGCGGCCGTTTGCCGCGATCGCGATCGCCGCCGGCGCCGATCACGGCGACGAGACGGCCCGTCGCATGGGGCCGAGCGGCGGCAAGGACGACGCGCAGGGCATCCGGCGTATGTGCATAATCGACGTAGACGCCGGCGCCGTTGACTGTCGCGGCGCGCTGCATGCGCCCCGGGGGCCCTGCGAGCCCGTCGAGCGCTGCAATCGCCTCGCTGAAGGCTCGCCCGCCTTCCGAGGCGCCGACAAGGCCTGCAGCAGTCAGCGCATTCTCCGCCTGGAACGCGCCGATGCACGGCAAAGAAAATGAAATGCTCGCGCCGTCGACGGCGACCGTTGCGACAAGTCCGTCAACATCGGCGCGCACGTCCGTCAGCCTCAGGTCGCGCCCGGCAAAGCCGGCTTCAACCACGTTCCTGCCCAAGGACGCTGCGGCGTCGCGCATGTCGCGCGCGCCCCGACCGTCCATGGAAATCACCGCGGATGCGCCATCGACGAGGCAGTCTTCGAAAAGTCGGCGTTTCGCCGAGAAATAGTCGGCAAAGTCCGCGTGGTAGTCGAGATGGTCCTGGGTGATGTTCGTAAAAGCGCCGCCGTCAAAGCGAACGGCGTCGACCCGCCGCTGCGCAAGGCCATGGCTTGACGCTTCCATCGCGACGCGCTCGACGCCGGCCGCAGCCATTTCACTGAGTACGGAATGAACGACGATGGGGTCCGGCGTCGTGTGGCGCAATTCCCGTTCGTAGCCGTCGCCGATCGCGCCCAGCGTGCCGATGACGCCCGCTCGGCGGCCAAGAACGCGCCACACGCCCGCCGCGAACCACGCGGTCGACGTCTTTCCGTTCGTGCCGGTGACGCCGACGACTTTCGCCGGACGCCCAGCAAACAGCCGCGCGGCCGCGAAGGCGAGCGCTCGCCGAGGGTCGTCGACGCCCACGACCGCAATGCCGCGCGCCGACAGGTCAGCGCGGCCCGCCGCCGTCGCCGCCGACGTAAGGACTGCCGTTGCGCCAGCTTCGATCGCCTCGTCGATGAACGCCGCGCCATCGGCGGCCACGCCCGCCAGCGCTGCAAACAGCGTTCCCGGCCGGACATCGCGACTATCCGCCGTCAATCCCGAAATCTCCGGGTCCGGATTGCAAGGCGCGCCGATGAGCGTCGACAGCTTCATGGGCGCGCGCCGCCCCGTCCCCCTGTCGCGACCGCAGCGTCGTTCCTCGACGCGGTCACGATCTGGCCATCAAACAGCATCATCTCGACCGCCGGATCGATATCCGGCGTGACCGGCGCGATCTGGAGAACCGCCCCGAGGCGCCGAACGATTTGCGAAAAAGTCGGCGCCGCATTCCAGCCCGCTTCGGCATGCCCCCATGCGCCTTCGACGGGCTGCGGATCGTCCAGGGAAACGATGATCGCGTAGCGCGGCGCATAACCGGGGAACGCGCCAATGAAGCTAGTTATTTTCTCCGACTTTGAATAGCCGCCTGCGACCGCCTTTTCCGCGGTGCCCGTCTTGCCAATGACGTAGTAACCCTCCGCGTCGGCTCGGCCCGCCGTGCCATCGGCGATCACCTGCCGCAAAATGCGCCGCATGACGCCGCTCGTCGCCTCGGAAAAGACACGGCGGCCGGTGCGCCGCGCGTCGCTCTCGACCAGGAACGTTGGCGTACGGTAAATACCGCCATTGACGACCGCGCTGAACGCAGCAAGCGCATGCAAGGGCGTGACCGCGATGCCATGACCGTAGGATACGGTCGCCGTTTCCACCGGCCCCCACTTCTGGGGCGGAATCGGAGCGCCCCTCTCGATTAACGGGATCGGCAAGGGGTCGAGAAGGCCGAGACGGCCGAGAGCGCGCTTCATGCCGCGCGGCTCAAGCTGGCCAGCCATCATTGCAGCGCCAATATTTGAGGAATGCTGGATGACCTCGGAGAAAGTCAGTATACGGTTTTCCCCGTGGTAGTCGCGGATCATCCGGTCGGCGACGGGCAATGGCTTGCGCACGTCATATAGCGTCGCCTCAGTGGCGAGCCCGTCGTCAAGCGCGGCCGCGGCGGTGAACACCTTGAATATCGATCCAAGTTCAACGCGATCGTAGACGACCCGATTTCGGACGGCGCCTTTCGGACGGACAGCGGGCTCGTTCGGATCAAAGTCAGGCAGGCTGGCGATAGCAACTACCTCGCCGGTCCCGACGTCCATCACGGCGCCCCAGACGGCCTTGGCTGCGTGCAGGGCCAACGCCGCGTCGAGCTCGGATTCCAGCGCTTGCTGGGCTCGCACGTCAATGGACGCCTTCATGGCGCCGGCGTCGGCAAACTCGTCCCAGCGCGCATCCATTACCGCTTCCAGACCCTCAAGGCCGCCCTCCCCCGGCGCTGCATAACCGACAAGATGGCCGGCAAGATCCGCCTGAGGATAGTAACGTTTTGCGCGATCGACGAATGAAACGCCAGGCAGGCCCATCTCGAACAGCGCCCGCTCCTGCGCCGGCGAGATTGTTTCAGGAATGCTCGCATACCGGCCCTGCGACAGGCGCCCGCGCAGCCATTCGCGGTCGAGACCCGGCACGACCCATGAGATGCGCTCCACCGTCTCATCGACGTCCCACACTTCCGGGCCGGCGACCTCGACGCCCCGCATCGGCAGGTTAGTCGCGAGAATGACGCCGTTTCTGTCGACAATTTCAGGACGCGGACCGGCCGCGAGCTTGCGGGCCGCTTCCACTTCGACGCGCAACGTTTCGTCCGTCGAAATCGTCCACAGGCGCCCTGAGATCAGGATGAATGCCGTCAGAAACGCACCTGCGCAAAGCCGAATGCGGCGCGACGCTCCGCGATCGACCGAGCGCTGCGCGGTCCGGGCGAGCTCGGGCGCGGCCTTGTCAGCGGTCCGTTCAGCGGCCCGGCTTGCGGCGCAGGGATCATACTCCGTCACTACACGGATGACTGGCCGCCGCCGAATGCGCATAGGCATCGCAAGGCGAAATTTCGACGCTAGTGAGCGCATCTGCGAAAGTCCTTCTGGTTATCGCAAGGCGTTCCTGATCGTCGAGGCGGAAGCGATCGCCGTGGCGGGCGCGCCGACCGGCGCCCGACGCGTCGGGAGTTCATCATCCGTATCGACTTCATCGGCCGGCTTGCCGAACGCAAGCAGGAAATCGTCCGCCGACAAGAGCCGATCGCTCGCCGGCGGCGCGAGGTCCGTGTGCGCATCCGCAAGCCTGGCCAAACGCTCCGGGCTTTCGAGCACGGCGATTTCCGCCCGCAGCATCTGGATCGCGCGCGCCTCCTCTGCGCGCCGATGCTCGAGGGCGGAAATCCGCCGCTCCGTCGCTTGCAGCGACGCTTCGGCGCGGTAGCGGCCGGCGGCGGCGGCGAACAGGACGAGACAGAGAACAAACAGCGAAAGACGCATGTCGGATCAACTCCTGATGTCTTCGAGACTTGGCGCGGCAGGCGCCGAATAATAAGTGGACGGATCGAGATTCAGCGGCGGCGCGGCCGTCCGGCGCGCGGCGCGAAGTTTCGCCGAACGCGCCCTTGGGTTGCGCAGGACCTCCTCCGGCGCCGGGGTTATCGGCTTTCGGCCGATCGGTTCGAACGACGCCGTCAACTGCGTTTCGACCGGCGCATGGCGCGATCCACGACCTGCGGCGCCGGCGGCGTGCGCGGCAATGAACCGTTTGACGATCCTGTCTTCCAGCGAGTGAAACGTCACGACGGCGAGCCGTCCCCCGGGAGCAAGAACCCGCTCGCAAGCGCCAAGGGCGGCCGCAAGCTGCGCCAGCTCGTCGTTGACGAAGATGCGCAAGGCCTGGAACGCGCGGGTTGCCGGATGAATGCGGTTTGGCGGCCCCTTTGGCTGGACCCCTTCGACGATTGCGGCAAGCCGCAACGTGCCGACAATCGGCGCGTCTGCGCGGGCCGCAACGATGGCGCGGGCAATACGCCCTGCGAAACGCTCCTCGCCATAGACGCGGAAGATCGCGGCAAGGTCATCAACGCTTGCTGAATTGACGACATCGCCCGCGTCAGGACGCCCGCCATCCATCCGCATCGACAGCTTGCCGTCGTTGCGAAACGAAAATCCGCGCTCCGGCTGGTCGAACTGCATGGACGACACGCCAAGGTCGAGCGCGATGGCGTCCACCTTATCGACGCCAAGGCCATCAAGCGCTTCCTCGAAGTCGGCGAACGGCGCTTCGACCGCCGTGAACCGGTCGTCGGACCCGGAAGCGAGGCGACCTGCCCATTCCTTCGATCGGGCGATCGCCGTCGGGTCGCGATCGAAACCGATCGTCCGTGCGCCGGCGTCCAAGAAAGCGCGCGCATAGCCGCCGCCACCGAGCGTTCCGTCAACGACGGTCTCCCCCGCGGACGGCGCCAGCGCCGCCAGAACTTCGTCAAGAAGGACAGGCGCATGCTCGCCGCGCAACGGATCCGAACGGACATCGTCGATCACGAACCGTCCCCGCCGCTTGGCGCAGCCGCGTCCTCCGGCGAAGGAATCGCGCGCGCGCCGGGATGCCGCAACCGCCTCAAGGCCGCGCGAGCCCTTTCCCTGTGAGCATTGACGGCCTCCTCGGCGCCGGCAGTCGGCCAGATCTGGAAAGTGTCGCCCCGACCGACGAAACGCACCTGATCGCCCTCGCCAAGATGGTCGCGCAATCTCTTTGTCAGGATGAAACGGCCGTTCTGGTCGAATGGAATTGGCTGTATCTCGCCGAGCATGGCGATTTCGAGGTCTTCGCGAGCCTGTGAATAGGGATCGAGCGTCGCAATTAACGCCTTCAGGTCCTCCACAAAGTCCGCGCCGCCGCAATCGAGCCGGCGCGTATCGAGGTTCGGAAAGCAGAAAAAACCATTGAACGACGCCAAATCCAGCGCACGGCGAAAATCCGCAGGCGCCTGAACGCGACCCTTCGCGTCGATCTTGTTCGTGTGCGTCCCAAGAAACGAGGACGCGCCCGAACGGGGCGCCGATGCCAACATGCAATTCGCCTCTCCCCTTGATCGACGCGTTCTCGCGACGACGCCGGAAGTTTCATGCGCCCCGGCCCTGGCGGCCCACCCGCGCCCAACTGGTTTTCGACCGGCGCCGACGACCTTCGCCGCCAGCGCCCGCGCGCAAATCCTTACCGGGACATTAATACATTTATTGGGATATCACGGGAACAAATGGGGCGTCAAACAGTTAGTTTGGGAACAAAAACGAAACATCGGATAAAATCACGGTTCGCTTTCGGTCGCGCAACGACTGCCTCTCGGCAGGCTCCGACCGGCGGGTTGCGAATCGGTTAATTCGGTGGGTCGAAGGGGTTTCGGCTCGCTGCAAATCAGTCGATGCAGGACCTGAGGCAGGAAACGCCGCCGCGCGCCCGTCCGGACTCTGAATATCCGTTCAGGGCCATTAACGCGGTTAACCTTTATGAAAGTAAATCCGCCTAAAGCTTGCTTAAGGGAATTGATCGAATGCCCTCGCGTGGGAACGCGGCGGCCCCGAAAAGGAGACCGGAAACCATGCGGGTTTTGCTGATTGAGGACGACGGCGCGACCGCCCAGAGCATTGAACTCATGCTGAAATCGGACGGGTTCAACGTATACACCACCGATCTTGGCGAAGAAGGCGTCGACCTCGGCAAGGTCTATGACTACGACATTATCCTTCTCGACCTTAACCTCCCGGACATGACGGGCTTCGACGTGTTGAAGTCCTTGCGGGTGTCAAAGGTGAATACGCCGATCCTGATCCTTACCGGACAGGGCGATATTGAAACGAAAGTCCGCGGCCTTGGCTTTGGCGCCGACGACTACATGACGAAGCCGTTCCACAAGGATGAGCTTGTCGCCCGCATCCACGCGATCGTCCGCCGCTCGAAGGGCCATTCGCAGTCGGTCATCACGACCGGCTCGCTGATCGTCAATCTTGATGCGAAAACGGTCGAAGTCTCGGGCCAGCGCGTGCACCTGACGGGCAAGGAATATCAGATGCTGGAGCTGCTTTCGCTCCGCAAGGGAACGACCCTGACAAAGGAAATGTTCCTCAACCACCTCTATGGCGGCATGGACGAGCCGGAACTGAAGATCATTGACGTCTTCATCTGCAAGCTGCGCAAGAAGCTCGCGGCGGCGACCAGCGGCGACCACTATATCGAAACGGTCTGGGGCCGCGGCTATGTGCTGCGCGACCCGGCCGAAGAAAAAGCCGCCTGACGACAGTCGAACCTGGCCGACGCCAGCGCTCGCGACGCATCCCGAATTCCAGGGCGCCCCGCCTAACCCTTTCAATGAAGGGCGACAGGTGGGGCGTCTTGCCGTTCGCGTCCGGCTGCAAACAAGATAGCCGAGGATCGACGCATGGCGCGAATTGGGTCGAGTATCGCCAGAAATGCGGCGCGGCCCCCGGCGCTTCGGCTATACCGCCTGCGCCAGGGACCGCGGCCATCTCCCCCACGGGACGGCGTCAGCGTCGGGCATTCGCCCGATCCGCGCCGCAAATCGTGCCGGTCGGCTGCGGCGGTCTCCTGACCGCAACCGACGGCGCATCGCGCTCATCGTCTCCCCCAATACGCGAGACCCAATGGACCTCCTGGACGACGAGGCGTGCGCGCCCGACAAGGAGGCAATGCGCGCTTGTGTAACCGGGCCACGCATTCCCTCATTCCAGACTGCGCATTGCGTCCGGCAAGGCGGTCACGAAAGCCAAAAAATTCCGCCAAATCGCGTCTTCGCCTTGCCGCAGTGCGGTCGAACGTGAAACCTGAACCGCAAGCAACGGATCGGACAGCGGAAAACCGAAAGCCATGACCGATCAACCAAGCGGATCCAGCAACCAGGAGGTCAGCGCATTCATCCTGCGGTTGCGCGCGGCGAACGCTGGCGACGCCGTGGCGCAGGCGGCCGTCTATGAAGACGCCCATGCTGAACTGTCGCGGATCGCAAGCTCGCTCTTACGCCGAGAGGGCGGGCCCGTCTCGGTTTCCGTCGGCGACGTCGTCAACGAGGCGGTTGCCCGCCTTCTCGCCGGTCGGTCGGTCGACGCCAACGACCGCGCCCATTTCCTGGCGATCGCCGCACGGGTGATGCGGCAGGTGCTGGTCGACGCCGGCCGCAAGCGCGGCGCGGACAAGCGTCGCAAGATCACCGTCACCTTGACCGATGGCGTGGACGGCGCGAACGGCCCCAATGGCGCGCCTTATGACGCGCAGGCGCTGGAAACTGCCCTCATCCGGTTGTCGGCAATAGATGCTCAGCGTGCAGAGATTGTTGCCATGCGGTACTATGGCGGCATGACTTCCGAAGAGATCGGCCTGGTGCTCGGCATGTCCGAAGCGACCGTGAGGCGCTCATGGCGGGCGACGCGGGCGTGGCTAAAGGAGGCGCTAGATGGCGAGGGGTTCTGACGGACTGGAGGCTCTTGCGCTCGCGCTGCTGGAACAAGCGTTTGATGCGCCTTCAAACGAACGCGAGGCGCTCATTTTGCGGGCGGCGGGCGACGACGCGGCGTTGCGTGAACGCACGCTCGCGCTGTTGCGGGCGGACGCCAGTCCCGATGTGGCGGCCATCACCGGCGGCGCGGTCGAAGCGTTCGGACGGACGGTCGAGGCCCATCCGGATCGCGTCGGCCCTTATCGACTTGAGCGCCTGATCGGCCGCGGCGGCATGGGCGCGGTCTATCTCGGTCGCCGCGACGCGGGCGACTTCGATCATGAGGTTGCGATCAAGTTCGTCACCGGCGGGCGAAACAGGACGCGCCTGGCGGAACGCCTGCGAACGGAACGCCAAACCCTCGCCAAACTGAAGCACGCCGGGATCGCGCAGCTTTATGACGGCGGCGAAACCGATGACGGCGTGCCCTATCTCATCATGGAGCATGTCCCCGGCGAACCGCTCGGCGACTGGCTTGCCGCCGGCGACCGGTCAATGGAAAGCAGGCTCGACGTCTTCGGCGACGCATGCTCGGCGGTTGCCTATGCGCACCAGAATCTTGTTGTCCACCGCGACCTGACGCCGATGAATATTCTTGTGACGGATGATCTCCGCGCCAAGGTAATCGACTTCGGCATCTCGCGAACCCTCGGCGAGGGACGCGACGCAGACGCGCCGCGGCGGACCGCCACGAAGGGCTATACGCCGCCGGAGCGCGCCGAAGGGGACGACGCGACAACGCTCGGCGACATCTATGCGCTCGGGCGCGTCCTTTCGGACCTGCTGCAGGGCATGCCCCGGAATGCGGATCTTGCGGCGATCGCGGCGAAGGCGGCGGCGGATGCCCCCGGCGATCGATACGCTTCGGTCGGGGCCCTGATCGAGGATCTTGATCGCGCACGCGCCGGATTGCCCGTCGTCGCGCGACAGGGGGGCTTTGGCTACGTCGCGGCGAAATTCATCCTGAGGCGGAAATTCGCCGTCGCGGCCGGGGCCGCGGCGGCCGTCGGCGTCTTGGCCGCCGCGATCGTCTTCGCCGCTTTGTTCGTACGCGCCGAAAGCGCCGAGGCAGAAGCGACGGCGCGGTACAATGACGTGCGAAATCTCGCGCGCGCCGTTATCTTCGATGTCTACGACGCCGTCAGCCCGCTCCCGGGGTCGACACAGGCGCGTCGCATCGTCGTCGAAGCCGCCCAGACCTATCTGGATCGTCTCGCCGACGACGCCGACGCCGCGCCCGACCTTCTTCTTGAAACGGCCGAAGGATACGCTGAGCTTGGCCGCATCCTCGGCAGTCCCGATGGCGCGGCGCTCGGCGACGCAGCGGCTGCTGCGGCCAGTCTCGAAAAGGCGATCGCCCTTTATGAGCGCGCCGCGACGCCGCCAACCGCTGCGGCGTTGCTCGGCCTTGGACGCGCGCACTATGATCTTGCGCGCATCGCCGTCGACCGGCGGTCCGACGACAACCTCGCGGCGCGCCATCTCGATCAGTCTGCCGCGCACCTTCGCAACGGTCTCGACATCGCGCCCCAGGACACGGACCTGCAGCTTGCGTTGTTGTCGACCCGCGCCGAAGCCGCGACGCTGACCTATCGTGCGGACGATCAGGAAAGGGCGCGGGCGATGTCCCGAGCCGTCATCGCGGATGGGGAGGCGCTAAGGGATCGCGCGCCGGACGACGCAAGCGTCCATTCCCTTCTTGGCGACGCCCGCACGCGGCTTGCGCTGTCGCTGCTCAACGACCAGGAGACCCGCGCAGAGGCGCCGGCGCTTTACCTCGCGGCGCTCGAGGACCATGAGCGCGCCTACGAATTATCCGGCGGCGACAATGCGCTGAACGGCGCACGCGGCGGCGCCTACCGGAGGTATGCAAACGCTCTCTACCTCAACGAAAAGCACGAAGACTCAGTCACCGCCTTCCGGCAGGCCGAAGCGATCCTCGAAGACATTGTCACAATGGATCCGAATGATCGGAACGCCGCATTGTCCTTGCGAATTATCAAGGGAGAAATGACCGCGCCTCTCTCAAGCCTCGAACGTTTCGAGGAAGCCGAAGCCCTGCTGCTCGACGCCTGGGACTGGTACAAGTCGGAAGCGGAAGCCTCGCCAGCGGACGCCGTCAAGCAGCGCCGGGTCTGGGTGCACCTCTATTTCATGGCGTCCCACTATCGCGTTCGCGGCGACGAGCGGACAAGCTGCCGACATATCGAAAACATGGCGCAGGTGACGGCGGAGCGACAGGCCGCGGGCGGCCTGGCTGACGTCGATGCCGGCAACTGGGATATCATCAAGCGGGAGTACGCCGCGTGTTTCGCGGACGAGCCTGCATGATCGGGATCGCAGGACTTGAGCTCGCGGCGCCGGCGCTGGTAGCCTCCCGCCACTTCGGGGACGCAATCACTCAAGGGATCAAGATGAAGAACCAGAACGGACGCCGTCCAATCAATGCCATCAGGGCGTTCTGCGCCGCTTCCGCAATCGCGCTGATCGCCGGCGCAGCGAACGCCGCCGACGACGCGGCCGCGCCGGACGTCGCCGCCCTCTCCTATCTCGACGGAAAGTATGACGAGACAGCCTCGATTGCCCGCAGCCTCTGGGAGTATGCGGAGGTCGGCTATCAGGAAGACAAGTCGTCGAAGCTTTTGCAGGACAAGCTGAAGGCGGCGGGCTTCACGATCACGCCGGGCGTTGCGGAAATTCCGACGGCGTTCGTCGCGGAATACCGACAGGCGGCGAGCGACGGCGCGGACGAGCCAGTGATTGCCATTCTCGCGGAGTTCGACGCATTGCCTGGCATCAACCAGGACGATACTGCAGACCGTTCGCCAATCCCCGGCAAAGGCGCGGGTCACGCCTGCGGGCACAACCTGTTCGGGGCGGGCTCGGTGCAAGCGGCGATGGCGGTCAAGAACTGGCTCGCCGAGACTGGCACGCCGGGCGTGATCCGGCTTTACGGCACGCCTGCCGAAGAAGGCGGCTCGGGCAAGGTCTACATGGTCCGCGCCGGCCTCTTCAAGGACGTCGACGTCACCCTTCATTGGCATGCGGACGATGAAAACTCCGCGGCGGCGCGCACGACGCTTGCCAACCGGTCGGCGAAGTTCCGCTTCACCGGCGTTTCCGCCCACGCAGCCGGCGCGCCTGACAAGGCCCGCTCCGCGCTCGATGGCGTCGAGGCCATGAACTACATGGTCAACATGATGCGCGAGCACGTGCCGCAGGAGACCCGCATCCACTACGTCATTACCCAGGGCGGCCTCGCGCCAAACGTGGTGCCGGACAGCGCCGAGGTCTTCTACTATCTTCGCCATCCTGAAGCCAAGCAGGTCAAAGAACTCTGGACGCGACTCGAAGCTGCCGCAAAAGGCGCAGCCGAAGGCACCGGCACGACGGTCGAGTGGGAAATCATTCACGGCAATCATCCACTGCTCGTGAACGAAGCGCTCGCCAAGATGATGGACGAGAAGCTGAACCAGGTCGGCGGCGTCGAATACTCCGACCAGGATCGTCAATTCGCACGTAAACTCTACGCGACGCTCGATTCGCCATCAGCGAAGATCGGCGACGAAATGTCGATCAAACCCTACGAACTTTCGCTCGGCTACGGCTCGACCGATGTTGGCGACGTCTCGATCGCAACGCCGACCGTTGGCCTGCGGATCGCCACCTACGTCCCCGGCACGTCCGGCCATTCGTGGCAGGCCGTAGCGGCGTCGGGCAATCCGATCGGCTTCAAGGGCGCGCACAATGCAGCCAAGGTGCTGACGCTCGCTGCAGTGGAGCTTTATGAAAACAAGGAATTGCGCGAGGCCGCGCGCAAGGAGTTCGAAGAGCGCCGGGGCGGCAACTACAAATACGAGCCGCTGCTCGGCGACCGTAAACCGCCGCTCGACTATCGCGACTGACGCGACAAGCCGTAACGGCGAAGCAATTGCATGGCGAAATAGGGCGGTCGCGGCATTGGCCGTGGCCGCCTCGTCTTGTTAGGGTTCCCTGACCACGGAGCGACGCGAGGGGACCGTCCATCCATGCCATTCAGCCAGATAACTGATTTCCCTACAGGATCGACGGCCCAAGTCGCCGCGTCCACTATCATGGAGCGCGCGGAAGGCGCCATGGTCGCGATTGCGGCTTGGGCGGGACCGCGCGTCGCCGGGGTTCTCGCCTGGATCAGCGAGAACGGCATGGCGCAGGCGATCGCGCTCGCAGCGGCGGTCGGCATTTTCATCATCCTGCGGCTCGCGCGGGCAACGTTCTGCCGACTCCTCCGATCGTCGAAAGCGCCGCCGATGGCGGCGCGCAATGTCGCCTCCCGCCTCGTCGGCGGCACATCGAGCCTGCTCCTGTTTCTTGCCGCCGCGCGGATCGTCGGGCCGTTCACGCCGGGCGTTCCCGACGCCGCGAGCGCCCTCCTGACCCAGGCTCTGCGCGTCGTTCTCATTGTTCAGGTCGCGATCTGGCTGCGCGAACTCGTCCGCGCGTTCACGGCGGGCTTCACCAGCCGATCCGACGTTACGGGCGCGACGGCCACCGCCGTTTCGCTCATTACGACCGTCACCGGCGTCGTCATCTGGGCGATCGCCGCGATCATGGTCCTGAACAATTTCGGGATCGATGTCGCGCCCCTGGTCGCGGGTCTTGGCGTCGGCGGCCTTGCAATCGGCCTCGCGGCGCAAAGCGTCTTCCGCGATCTCTTTTCATCGCTCGCGATTGTCTTCGACAAGCCGTTCGTCCGTGGCGATACGATCAGCTTCAATGACGGGGCGATCTTCGGAATAGTCGAGAACATCGGCGTCAAGACGACGCGTCTGCGCGCTCTGACGGGCGAACAGGTGATCGTCGGCAATTCGATGATCCTCGACAAGGAGATCCGCAACTTCCAGCGCCTCAACGCGCGCCGATCAACGCATCATCTGGCGGTCGTCTACCAGACGCCGTACGCCACGCTCGCCGCTCTTCCTGAATGGATGAAGAACGCGGTAGACGCTGTGGATGGGGCCCGTTTCGACCGTTGCCATCTGAAATCCTATGGCGACAGCGGGATCGTATTCGAACTGGTCTTCTGGTCCGGCACAAGCGATTACCTGCGCCATATGGATATTCAGCAGGCGGTTCTTCTGAACGTTCATCGCGCGTTCGAGGAAGGGGGCGTCGTGTTCGCCTATCCGACCCGGACGATTCATATGGCGAAAGGCGCCTGAGGCGGAGTAAGACAGAGTGAGACGGGGACCGCTCGATTGAACCGGCGTCGAAGTTCAGCGCGGGCCTAGCGACGCCGAGGCAGCTCCTCCGCAAGGATCGCCTTCACGCGCGCCGCATCCGGAAAACCCTCGGCCACCCACCGCCGTTCAACGCGGCGGAGCATTTCGCCGACTTCAGGTCCCGGAGCGACGCCCGCGGCGGTGACATCGCCGCCTGACAACGGAAATGACGGCGGCGTCCAGCCATCGAGAGCGGCAAGCAACGCGTGCGGAACTTTGATCCGCTGCCTGACGACAGCAAGCCGCAAGGCGCCGGCGGCGATGTCGGGACCATGCCGATAGGCTAGCGCGCGCGCAGAAGCGTCATCAATGACGTCCGCCGCTTCGATTTCGTCAAGCGCGCCGCAGATCGCGTTCCGTGTTGCGGCGTCCGCGTTCGAAAGCCGGAGATCGTCAGCGAGCGCGTCGCGGCCCTTCGCCGGCGCGCGCGGCCACAAGGCGGCGAGCCGATAGCCGAGCGGCGCATCGGGCTGGGCCGCCATCAAGCCCGCGGCCGCATCGATATCAGGGGCGTCCGCATGCACTCTCGCAAGGACGCCGGCCTCCGCCATGCGTTTCAGGGCATCGCCCGCCCGCGGCCCGAGGAGCAAGCGCGATATCTCCTGGCCGATCCTTTCCTTCGACAGCCGTTCGACGCCTTCGGCGAGCCGCGCGCACGCCTCAAGCCCGTCGGCATCATAACCAGCCGCCGCAAACCGCGCAGAGAACCTGAAAAATCTAAGTATACGGAGGTAGTCTTCGCGGATCCGATCGTCCGGCGCGCCAATAAAGCGAACCCGTCCGGCGCGAAGATCGGCGACGCCGCCCCACGGATCAAACAACCGCCGATCCGGCGTCAGATAGAGCGCATTGATGGTAAAATCGCGCCTGACGGCATCACGGCGCCAGTCGTCGGTAAAGGCGACGACTGCTCGCCGTCCGTCGGTCTCGACGTCCGCGCGCAAGCTTGTGACCTCGATCCCCTCGCCGTCGACCGCCGCGGTGATCGTGCCGTGCTCGAAGCCGGTCGGTTCAGCCCGCAGCCCCGCGGACCTCAGCGCATCCATTGTCTGTTGAGGACGAAGTTGCGTCGCGATGTCGATGTCCTTCGCGGCGACGCCGACGAGCCCGTCCCGGACGCACCCGCCGACGAATCGCGCGCCCCCTGGACGCGCCTTCTCCAGGGCGGCAACAACGGCGCGAACGTGCGGCGCATCGAGCCAGTCAAACTGCGCGGTCTCGTCGGGCGCCAGTGGCCGCAGGTTTTCGATCTCGACCACCGGCGCTAGCCCGACCTATCCGCCAGCGGACGTTCATCCGCCTGCAGTGTTTCCGCCAGCGTGCGCAAGATGCCCGCCGTGAGACCCCAGATATGATAGCGGCCATAGGGCGCGGCGAACATGTTGTAATCGACGCCCTTGTGCGATCGCCGCTCGGTCACATGGTTCGACAAATCCGCTACAAAATCGAGCGGCACTTCGAACGCCTCAGCAACTTCGCGATCGCACAGAGCGAAACGGACAGTCGGATCGACGATCCCGACGACCGGCGTGACGGAATAGCCAAGCCCTCCCTGATGCACGCCGAGCGCTCCCACGACATCGACCGCATGGCGAGGAATGCCGACCTCCTCTTCGGTTTCGCGAAGGGCGGTGTCGACGGGCGTTGCGTCCTCCGGATGGGTGCGGCCGCCGGGAAAGCTGATCTGTCCCGCGTGGGATGGCATGTCGGAGGATCGCACCGTCAGGAGCACGGTCGCGCCCTCCCTACGCGGAATAATCGGGACAAGTACGGCGGCGTCCTTGCGAACGTCGCTCCACCGGCTCTCGAACAGGGCGTCGCCAACGAGATGTGGATTGATTTCCGCAAACAGGGATCTCACGCGCTGGGCCGTAGCGCGGTTGAGGTTCGCAGCGATCAGGTCCTTCAGGACATCGACCGTCATTGGGAGATCGCCTCCGCTTCATCGGACATTGGAAAGAAGACGCTGTCCGAAACGACGCCAAACGTCTTGCGGCCGTCGTGCGTGCGGATTTCGCCAACGTCAACGAGATCGAAATAAGGCGCGCGCGCCACCTTCGCCTCTAGTCCGCCCCTTACTCGGATGTATGGCGCGGGCGTATCGTCCGTCGGCTGAGCTCGAAATTCGAGCGGGTGGCGGGGCCCAGCGACCGTTTGATCGCCGAGATTGGTTGTGAAGCGAAGACGCTGCCCCGCCTCCCCGCGGGCTTCTACGTCGAGCCGGATTGCAAGGAATGGCGCGTCTTCGACCCTGACGCCAAGTTTTTCCATCGGCGTTACGAGGAAGTGGCGATCGCCTTCGCGACGCAGGATCGTGGCGAACAGCCTGACAAGGCTCGCGCGGCGGATTGGCTCGCCTTCGTGAACCCAGACGCCGTCGCTTTGGATCACAAGGTCAAGTTCGCCGCTATAGTCGGGGGCCCAGTCGTCGACCGGCGGAAGCGCCCGACCGGCCGCGCCCTCAAGCTGCGCCGCGTATCGCATCAGGTCCGTCATTACGCCCGAGATTTGGCCGCGCCCGGCCCGGCGCGCAAGGCGCCGCGACCGGTGATCGCCATCACTCGCAGGCGAGACAGCGGGCGTACGAACCGTTCGGGTCGTTGAAGCTGTCGAAGAACGCCAGCTGCCGGCGCGCTTCGCTCGCGAGCCGCCGCAGGGTCGACGCACTACGCGCCGTCTCGCCGCGGTCGAACCCCGCAGCCTTCATGGCGCGAACGCCAAAGCCCGACAGGAAGGCCTGAAACGGCGAGCGCTCCTCGACAATTTCTACGCGGTCGAATTTCTCGAGGCCTGCGAGCTTTGCCGCCGACGCGATCGCCTCATCAATATCGCCAAGATTGTCGACCAGACCGAGTTCGATAGCCTTTTCGCCGATCCAGACCCGTCCCTGGGCGATCGTGTCGATGTAGTCAGGCGAGAGGTTCCGGCCTTCCGCCACGGTCTGGAGGAAGTCGCGATATCCATCCTCGATCGACTGCTGGAAGATGTCGGCGACATTGGGCTCAAGCGGACCAATGCCGGTTGCATACAGCGATGACAGCGCCGAGGTGCCCACCCCGTCAACACTGACGCCAAGTTCCGCGGCGGTGTTCTCGAAGGTCGGGAAAAAAGCAAAAATGCCGATCGACCCCGTGATCGTGGTCGGCGACGCCCAGATTTCGTCAGCCGGCGCAGAAATCCAGTAGCCGCCGGACGCCGCGAGCGACCCCATCGACACGACCAGCGGCTTCCCCGCTTCCTTGATGGCGATCACCTCGTCACGGATCACTTCCGACGCGAACGTAGAGCCGCCCGGGCTGTCGACGCGCAAAACGACGGCTTTGACGTTTTCGTCCTCACGCGCCTTCTTGAGAAGCCGCGCCACCGAATCGCCGCCAGCCGCTTCTCCGACGCGCGCATCGCCGTCAACGATTGCGCCGGACGCGGTCACGACCGCAATATTCGGGGCGTCCCCGTCCTTCTCGGTTTCGCCAATGCCAAGCAGATACCGCCGATAGCCGACCTGCTTGTAGGCGTCATCGCCTTCGCCCTTGCCGAACGTCTCGACGAGGGTCGCAAGCTGCGCCGGACGCGACTTCAGTTCGTCGACGAAACCGGCGTCAAGGGCCGCCTTGGCCATGTCGCCGCCCGTCGACTGGAGCACCGCGTTGTAATTGTCGGCATACCCCAGAACCGCATCGCGCGTCAGGCCGCGGGCGGCGCTGACATCGTCAATGAACCTGTCCCACATGACCGACAGGAACGCCTGGTTTGCTTCCTTGGCTTCCGCGGACATGTCGTCGCGCAGGAACGGCTCCACCGCGGCCTTGTAGGTGCCAACGCGGAATACGTGCGGCGTCGCCTTGATCTTCTCAAGGAACGAGCGGTAGTAGGTGCCGTAACGACCGTACCCGACAAGCACGAAATTGCCCATGTCGTGCAGCATGATCCGGTCCGCCTGGGCGGCAAGAAGATACGTATCCTGAGAGTAATAGTCGCCGACCGCGATGATCGGCTTGCCGCTTTCCTTGAACTTCTTCAGCTCAGCGGCGAGATAATGGGCTTTGCTCGCGCTTGACGTCGGGATAAAGAGTTGGCCGAGATCGAGAACGATGCCCTTGATGCGGTCGTCTTCCTTCGCCTGCCGGATCGCCCGCGCAAGGTCGTGGACGTCAATCTGCGACGCCTCTTCGACGCCATAGATATCCTCAATGGCCTGTTCGAACGGGTCGATGGCTTCCGCCTGTTCGACCAACACGCCGTTCGGGTTGATGACGAGAGCCGCTTCCTTCGGAACCGTAACCTTCGAGTCGCCGCCGACGCCATTCGAAAGGCCAGCGAAGAACCCGACCACAATCAGTAGGACCGCAAGGCCGACGATCCCCTGGACCACCATCAACAGCCCGATCAGGAATTTCCCGAAGCCCTTGATAAAGCCCCACACAGTCGGATTTCTGTCTTGATCGCTCACTTTACCGTTTGCCTTTCACTCGCTCAGGTCGACCTGCTTCGGTAACGCCGAACGCGCCGCCGCGCTCGCCCTGACTTCCGTCTGTTCGGAAACGTCCCCGCCACCTCGCCACACCGCCGCCCTCGTCGGCGGGTCATTCCGGATCGTACGCTATTACCGGCTACTTAACAAAGTGGCGACCCGCGCCGATCTCTCAAGCGTGTTGCGGCGGAGCGGCGCAATCCCGCGGCGAGCGGTTGCGACGCTTGCCGTTTCGTGTGGTATTCGTGCCTTGCCGCAGCGTTCGACGCTGCGGCGCGCATCTTCCGCCCGCCCTGCCGCCTTCGGGAATCCCTATATGGAACAAGCCGATCTGATCGCCGAATTCGACGCCGCCGCAGCCTGCCTCGGCACGGCGCGCGACCGGCTGTCGCAGGTCGTTTTCGGACAGGACGAAACGGTGCTGAATGTCCTTACGACCCTCGCCGCGGGTGGGCATGGCCTGCTCGTAGGCGCCCCGGGTCTCGCCAAAACGCTGCTCGTAACGACGGTCGGCGATCTCCTGAGTCTCGACGGCAAGCGCGTCCAGTTCACGCCGGATCTGATGCCGAGCGATGTTCTTGGATCGGAAGTCCTCGAAGAAAGCGCCAGCGGCGCGCGCGCCTTCAGGTTCATCAAGGGGCCGATTTTCGCGCAACTCCTGATGGCCGACGAAATCAACCGCGCAAGCCCGCGCACCCAGTCGGCCCTGCTTCAGGCAATGCAGGAAAAGCACGTGACGATCGCCGGCGAACGGCATGATCTGCCTGCGCCTTTCCATGTTCTTGCCACGCAAAACCCGATTGAGCAGGAAGGCACCTATCCCCTGCCCGAAGCGCAGCTCGACCGGTTTCTCATGCAGATTGAAATTGACTATCCGGATCGCGACGCCGAGCGCCGGATGCTTGCCGCGACGACTGGCGAAGCCCTGGCGGCGCCGGATGCGGCCATGTCGGCCGAGGATCTGTTGAGGGCGCAGGCGGTCGTGCGCGCGATGCCGATCGCCGAACGCCTCGTCGAGACCATCCTTGACCTCGTCCGCGCAGCGCGCCCGACCAAGGGCGCGTCGGAGCGCGTTCTCGAACTTGTCCGCTGGGGTCCCGGTCCGCGGGCGAGCCAGGCGCTGACCATCGCCGCAAAGGCTCGCGCGCTCGTCGAAGGACGCGCGGCGCCGAGCCTTGAAGACGTCAAGGCGCTGGCCAAGCCAGTGCTCCGGCACCGCATGGCGCTGACCTTTGCCGCCGTGCGCCAGCAGGTGACTGTCGACGGACTCATTGATGAATTGATGGCCGAACGGGTCGACCGGAGCGCCGCGGCGTGACGAAACGCGGCGACCGTTCGCACGCCGCCGGCGCGCGCCAGCTCAACGACCTCGCCAACGCCGCCGCGGAAACGGCGGCCGGCATTGACCTGCTGCTCCTCGACGCGGAGCGACTGGCGCACGCGATCGCTGCCGGCGTTCACGGCCGTCGTCGCGCTGGGCCCGGCGAAACCTTCTGGCAGCACAGACCCTATGGGTTCGGCGACGCCGCAAGTTCGATCGACTGGCGGCAATCCGCCCGCGGATCAGGTCGCCTCTATGTACGGCAGACGGAATGGGAAGCGGCCGCAACTGCGTGGCTCTGGTCCGATCCGTCGGCATCCATGAACTTTTCTTCGCGCAAGGATCTGCCGACGAAACGCTGGCGCGCGGATGTCATCGCAACGGCGCTGACGATGCTACTGGCGCGCGGCGGAGAACGGATCGGCCTGATTGGCGGACGCCCCGCGCCCTATCACGGCCGCGCGGCGCCGCGTCAGTTCCTCGAGGCGTTGACTGCCCAGGAACCCGAAGGGGCGTCTGCGCCAGTAATAGAACATGTCTCCGCCGGCGCGGCGGCAATCTTTATTGGCGACTTTTACGAAGAGCCGGCGGCGATCGAACGCGCAGCAGCCGCCTTTGCTGAACAAGGCGCAAACGGATGCCTGATCCAGATCGTCGACCCCGCCGAAGAAGCCTTTCCTTTCGACGGTCGGGTGGAATTTTCTGACCTCGAAAGCGCAGCGCGCGTTACGTTCGGCGATGCAGGATCCATCCGGCAGGCCTACCGGAGCGCATTCGCGGCCCATCGCGCCGCCCTCGAGGCGTTATGCGATTCACTTGGCTGGCGGTTCGTCATTCACTCTACCGACGCGCCCGCCACAGAAGCTCTTTTGTCAGTCTACATGGCATTGATCGACGGGCGGGACGGGCGGCGCGGCGGCGCCGCAAGAGGATATGCCTGATCTCTCAACGCTCACCTTCGCCGCGCCTGCCGTCCTCGCCGCATTCGCGATCCTGCCGGCTATCTGGCTGATCTTGCGCGCCACCCCGCCGCGCCCGCAAAAGGCCGCCTTTCCCGCTTTCAGGTTGCTTCTTGGACTCGCCGATCGCGAGCGCACGCCGGCGCGAACTCCGCCACTCCTCCTGATCATCCGTCTCCTGATCGCGAGCCTCGCGATCCTTGGCCTGGCCGGCCCGGCCCTGAACGCGCCGACCGCGGGCGAAGCCGACGCGCGGCCGCTCATGGTCGTTGTCGACGACGCCTGGACCGCCGCGGCGAACTGGCGTTTGCGTCGCAACGCCCTGCAGTCGATCGCCGAAGAGGCGCGCCGGGGCCAGCGCGCGGCCTATCTGATTACCACCTCGCCCGACGCCGCAGGATCAGCCGACGCGCCGGAACTCCTTGATGCGGAAGCTTTCGCCGCTGCGGCCGCCGGGCTCCAGCCCGGGCCGTTGCTGCCCGATCAGGCGGCCGCCGCCGGGCGCATTTCAGCCGCGCCGCGCCGCGGCGACGGATACGACATTCGCTGGCTGTCCGACGGCGTGGCCCATGACGGGCGCAATGCGCTTGCCGACGCGATGACCGACGCCGGATCCGTCACGACTCTGATCGACGCCGACGCGTCGATATTGCATATTGGCGGGCGACGCGCCGCAAACGGGGCCGACGTTTTCGACATCCGCAGGGCTCGCGCTGCGACCGCCTGGCGCGGCGAACTGATCGTTTCAGCTCGCGACGGCCGTGGACTTGCCCGGGCGCCCGTCGTCCTTGAAGCCGGCGAGCGCGAAGCAACCGCGCAGATCGACCTGCCGATCGCGCTTCGAAACGAAATCGCCGCCGCGAGGATAGATGGAACCGCCTCGGCGGGCGCCCTCCTGCTGGCGGACCGGCGCTCGCGGCGGGCGCTTGTCGGCATCGTCGGCGCACGAACGAGCGGCGGCGTCGACCTGCTCGAAGGCGCGTCATACATCCAGGCGGCGCTTGGTCCCTACGCTGATTTCTTTGCGGGCGCGATCGCTGAGCTTACTTCCTCGGACGCCGACGTCATCGTGCTGGACGATGTCGGCCGCCTGCGCGCCGAGGACGAAGCCGCCTTACGGGAGTGGGCGGCGACGGGCGGCGTCATCCTGCGCTTTGCTGGGCCAAACCTCGCAGAAGCAGCTCAGGACGGCGACGTGCCCCTGTTGCCGGTGCGCCTGCGCGGCGGCGGACGCGCATTTGGCGGCGCGCTGACCTGGGAGACGCCGCAGCCAATTGACGGATTTTCACAAAGCGGGCCGTTCGCCGACATTGCAACGCCGACAGACGCATTGATCCGCCGGCAGATTCTCGCGGCGCCCGGCGGGGAAACCACCGAGCGCACCTGGGCGCGGCTCGGCGATCAGACCCCCCTTGTCACGGGCGAGCGCATTGGCGAGGGCGCACTTGTCCTTTTCCACGTGACCGCGACGCCAGATTGGTCTGACCTTCCTCTTTCCGGCGCCTTCGTCGAAATGCTGCGTCGGATAGCGTTCCTTTCCGCTGTGCGCAGCCAAACCGATGATGGTCGCGACGATAGCGCCGAACGTTTTGCCGCCGCGCGCCTCGTCGATGGCTTCGGCGCATTGCGCCCCCCTGCCGCCAACGCGCCGTCGGTGACGCTCGCCGAAGCGGACGCCGGGCCCAGCATCGCCGCGCCGCCGGGCCTTTACGGCCGTCTCGACGCGCCGGTCGCCATCAACGCCGTCGCCCCCAACCTAGAACTTCAGCCGCTCACGGACATTCCTGGCCGCCGCGCGCCCTATGCGGACGCGCCGCCGCGACGCTTTGCGGCGCCGTTGTTCCTCATGGCGCTCGTCCTTGTCGGCCTTGACGCAATCGCGTCGCTGTACTTCTCAGGCGGCCTGAACTTCCGGCGCCGGGCGGCGCGCGCAACGTCGGCATCCGGCATCGCCGCAATCATCGCTTTCTCGTTCATCCTTGGGCAGATGGCCGCTGGCGAAGCGCGGGCGCAGGCAGCCGACTCTGGAAATGCGATCGCCGCGAACGAACCGGACGCCCCGTACGACGCGCCGATAGACCCAAAGACGTTCGAAGCTGCGATCGCCACCCGGCTCGGCTTCGTCGCCACGGGCGACGAGCGCGCTGACAGTCTCTCCTATTATGGGTTGAGCGCCCTTTCGAATGAGCTCTACCGTCGCACCGCCGTCGAGCCGGCCGATCCGCAGCCAGTCGATCTGGAAGCGGACGACCTGTCGGTTTACCCCCTGCTGTACTGGCCGATCGTCGCCGGCATGGCGCCTCCGTCCGATATTGCTCTCGCGAACCTTGAGCTGTTCATGCGGTTTGGCGGGCTCGTCATCATGGACACCCGCGACGATGAGCGCGCGATCGGCGATGCGGTCACGCCGGAGCGGCGGATTCTCCGCGACATACTGTTCCGGCTCGATGCGCCGCCGCTGCGCCCTGTGCCGCAGGAGCATGTCTTGCTGCGGTCGTTCTATCTCATCTCCGACCTTGATGGCCGCGCCGGCGAGGGAACGGTCTGGGTCGCCGCCCCGGACGCGGAAAACGATGGCGTGACGTCAATCCTGATCGGCGGGCGCGACTGGGCTGGCGCCTGGGCCCGGGACGATTCTCGCTCGCCCTTGCGTCCGATGCCGAACCTAGCCGCGGGACAGGGTTGCGCCGTCAGGCCCGGCGTGCCGCCGCGCGAGTGCGCCTATCGCGCCGGCATCAACATGGCGCTCGTCGCGCTGACGGGCAACTACAAGTCCGATCAGGTCCACACACCAATTCTGTTGCAGCGGCTGGGGCGCCAATGATCGATCAAATCGTCCTTGCACCAATAGCGTCAACCGTCCTTGTCGCCGCCTTCGCCGCGACGACGGCGGCGCTGGCGATTGCCGCGGCGATCCGCGCCGGCGGCGCGCGCGGGGCCGGCGCCGGCGCGCTGCGCCTCTTCGCGGTCGCCGCCCTTGTCGGACTTCTCCTCAATCCGCAATGGCGTGAGGCGGAGACGACGCCGCTCGACGACATCGTCCTTATTCTGACTGATGAAACCGCGAGCCAGTCGCTTGACGGCCGCGCCGACGCGGCCCGCGACATGCTGGCGGACCTGCGCGAACGCCTTGAAGGCCTCGACGACGTCGAAGTGATCGAAACGGCCGCCGCTGGCGAGGAGGAGACGCGGCTTGGCGCAGCTCTTGCGCCTGCGCTCGGCGCCGCGCCGCGAGGCCGGCTGTCGGCCGTGTTCGTCATCACCGACGGCCTGTCGCTCGATGAGATAGACTCTGACGCAATCCCCGAAGAGGCCGCGTTGCACGTCCTGTTCACCGGCAGGGAGAACGAAACCGACCGCAAGCTGACAATGACCGACGCGCCGCGCTATGGCATCGTGAACCAGCCCGTGGAAGTCAGCTTCAGGGTCGACGACCTCGGCGTCGACGGCGCCTTTGCCGGCGCAAGCGCCGCCCCGGTCGAAGTGGTCCTGCGCGTCGACGGCGTCGAAGCGGTCCGACAGTCCGTGCCCACAGGCGCCAGCGTCAGGTTCCAGGCGCCTCTCGATCGCCCGGGCGAGACGATCATCGAACTTGAAGCGGCTTCACTCGACGGCGAGATCACGACCCGCAACAATTCGGCGGTGCTGCGGATACAGGCCGTCCGCGACCGACTGCGGGTTCTGCTCGTGTCAGGCGAGCCGCACCCCGGCGAGCGCGTATGGCGCAATCTCCTGAAATCCGATCCCGCGATCGACCTTGTCCATTTCACGATCCTTCGGCCAGCGGAAAAACAGGCAAGCGACGGCGTTCTCGACCAGCGCGAACTGGCGCTGATCGAATTTCCGTATGACGAGCTTTTCATCGAAAAGCTTGGTGAATTCGATCTTGTCATCTTTGACCGATATACCTACCGCGGCGTCCTGAATGCCTTTCACTTTGAGAACATCGCCCGCTACGTCGAACGCGGGGGCGCCGTGCTGGTGGCGTCCGGGCCCGAATTGTTCGGCCCATTGAGCCTCGCGGCGCGGCGGAACTTCGCCTATATCCTGCCCGTGTCGCCCACCGGGCCGGCTGTCGAGGCGCCTTATCGCGCGGTCTTGACCGATGCTGGCGCGCGTCATCCGGTCACCGAGGACCTTCCCGACCCGTCACGCTGGGGCCGCTGGCTACGCATCCAGCCGAGCGAGACGCGATCGGGACAGACCCTGATGGCGGACGCCGCAGGGCATCCGCTTCTGGTTCTCGATCGCGTTCAGGCGGGCCGCGTCGGCGCGATCCTGTCCGATCACGTCTGGTTGTGGGCGCGAGGTTTTGACGGCGGCGGTCCGCATGCGGAGCTGCTGCGGCGGACGGCGCACTGGCTGATGAAGGAGCCGGAACTCGAAGAGGAACGCCTGACCCTTCGCGAAGCGGCCGGCGCCCTGGTCATAAGGCGGCGGACCCTCAGCGAAACAGCGCCGCCAAGCCAGGTCGAGATGCCGGGCGGCGGCGCCGTCGAGGTGGAAATGATAGAGCTCAGCCCGGGTCGCTTTGAGGGCCGCATCGAAGGCGCCCCGCGCGGCTTGTACCGTGCGCGCTCCGGGGAGCTGTTCGCTGTCGGCGAGGTCGGCCTTGCCGCGCCGCCGGAGTTCGAGACCGTCGCCATGGACAGACGCGCGCTTGCCGCCGTCGCCGACGCGACCGGGGGCGGCTCGTTTACGCCCAGATCGGACCGATCGCCGGACCTTCGCCGCACTGCGGCTCGCGCAGACCGCAACGCGGGCAATGACTGGGCGGGCGTTCCGCGGCGAAGCGCCGCGCGCGTCGATGCTGTCATTCTGTCGCCTGTCGCCTCGCCATTCGTCTGGCTCGCCGCCATCGCCATCGCCCTTGTCGGCGCATGGGCGATCGAAAGCGGCCCGCGCCGACGGTCGGCGAAAACGTCGTAAACGCGAGGCAAATGTCCGTGGGCCAAACGCGCGATTGCGTTTAACGGGACGGAAATCGGCAAACCTTACTTTTCGGTAGTGCGAGGGCGTCACCCTCAGCCCGGCGCCGGAACAATCCGCGTCGCCGCAGTAACGAGTAAGTCCGAGAGGCGCCAGTGACCGCAAGCAACGTCCGATATGCGACGCATGGGTTGCAAGTTGACGCTAAGCCCAAAAGAAGCCCCCTTGCCGGCTGGTTCGGCCGTCGAGCCGACGACAGCCCGGACAATCTGCCGGAAATGGACGTTGGCGCCGGGGTCAGTCGCGCGCTAAGGCTGGCGTCACGGGCGCAATCAATGGGCGCGCCCGATGGGCGACGCGACGCTATTCGCGAAGCTCTGCATGCGATCGAAACTGCGCTGTTCACGATTGACCAGGTGCGCGACCTGATCGAACAGGCCTACGATCTTGCCCTGTCCGCCCGTGAAACGACCGACGCCGCCGCGCGCTCGCTTCTCGCGGAAAGCTATGACGAAATCCGTCTCGAAATGACGAAGGTCGCCGACGATGTCGGCGCCGACGGGTCGCCGCTTGTTGGACGCCAGCGCAACCACATTGACGTTCGCCTCGGCGGACAGGCGCTCTACACGATCTCCGCCGTTCGCCTCGATCCATCAGCGAAAGGCCTTGACCTGACACCGCCGCGCGGCGCGTTCGAGGATGACGAGGAAGTGAACGTCACGCTTGAAGAGCTCGACCGTGCGTTGCAGAAGGCAGACCGCGCCGCGGTCAGCTATTGCCGGGACGCAAGGTTTCTGATTGCGCGTCTTGAACTGGAAGATCGCGCTTCCGCGTGAACCGTAGATTTTAATCTGCGTTCAGACGCATTTTTCCGTGCGGGCCGAATTCAGGGTATTCCGATGGCCTTGTGGGTCTGCAGGCTCAGCCGCCAGCGCGGATGCCGTTTGCAGTAATCAACGCAAGCCGCGACGTTCGCCGCTAGGTTCGCGCCGTCCATCGGCTGCAGGAAGAAATGCCGGAAATCGAGCCCCGCGAACGCGTGCGGCGGCGCGTCCGTCTGCGGGTAGACCAGCTTCAGTTCGTCCCCCGAGGTTTGCGCCAGCGGCGCGGTCGACTTCGGACTGACGCAGATCCAGCCAAGCCCCGCCGGCGCGGCGATCGTGCCATTCGTCTCGACGGCCACTTCGAAATCGCGAGCGCGAAGCGCATCGATCAGCGGTCCGTCGAGTTGCAACAGCGGCTCCCCGCCTGTGCAGACCACATAGGGAGTTCCGCCGCCCGGCCACTCGGTTGCGACTCGGTCGGCTAGCGCGTCGGCGGTCTCGAATTTTCCGCCGCCAGGGCCATCGACGCCGATGAAATCGGTGTCGCAGAAACTGCAGACGGCGCCGGCGCGATCCCTTTCGAGCCCGGACCAGAGATTGCACCCCGCAAAGCGCAGGAACACCGCCGCACGGCCAGTTTGCGCCCCCTCGCCCTGCAGCGTGTAAAAAAGTTCCTTTACGGCATACATGGCAATCAGCCATTCCTTCCGGCGGCGTAGTCCGCCCAGCCTTCGGCGCGCAGCCGGCACGCCGGGCAGTCGCCGCACCCATGGCCCCAGGCGTTCGGCGTGCGATTGCCGCGGTAGCATGTGTGTGAGGCCTCGCGAATGAGCTCGACGAGCGCGTCGCCGCCGATATCTGCCGCAAGCGCCCAGGACGCAGCCTTCGAAAGGCGCAGGACCGGCGTTTCGAGACGCATGTCGGCGTCGAGCCCGAGGCAAAGCGCCGCCATTTGCGTCTCCAGCGTCGCGGCGCGGCAGTCGGGATAGCCGGTCGCGTCTTCCTCGCACATGCCGGCCGCCAGCACGCCGATCCCGCGCACGTAGGCGCGACCTGCGGCCACGGCTAGAAACACGAGATTTCGTCCGGGTACAAATGTGGTGGGCAGGCCGGCCGCGGCGTCAAACCCGATTGAGCGATCAGCAGCGGTCAGCGCCGATTGCGCAATGGCTCCATAGCCGCTGAGATCGACGACATGGTCCTCGCCGAGCCGGGCGCGCCAGTTATCCGAAAGCCCCGCAAGTCCATCGCGCACCTGAGCGCGCGCCGCCAGCTCGACGGCGTGCCGCTGGCCATAAGCGAAACCGATTGTCTCGACTTTTTCATAATGGGAAAGCGCCCAGGCGAGCGCAATTGAGGAGTCCTGCCCGCCCGAGAACAGCACCAGCGCATGGGCCGGATTGAGTTTCCGCATCGTGACCATTTACCCTGGCGGGACGCTGAAGGAGGCGCCGCCGCCATGACCGCTGCCGATATCCGACTTCTCTACGTCACGGCGCCCGACGCGCCAACCGCTACCGCTCTTGCGGAGGCGCTGGTCGCCGCCCGGCTGGCGGCGTGCGTCAACATCCTCGGCGAGATGACATCGGTTTTCCGATGGGATGGCGAGATTCAAAAGGAGCGCGAAATCGCGATGATCGTCAAAACAAGGGCCGCGATGGCCGGCGCGGCGCGCGACCTCATCCTTGAACGACACCCCTATGACGAGCCCGCCATTCTCGCCCTGCCGGTCGACGGCGCGGGGTCGTCGGCGGCGTTCTGCGACTGGATCGGCGCCGAGACCCAAAAAACATGAGAACGCCGTTCAGCCATTCGCGTCCCGCAGCATCCAGTCGGCAGCGTCTCCGGTCGGGGCGGCGCGGGCGATGTCGCGAAACAACAGATGCCAGCCGTCCGGATAGGTCTTTACCGTGACATCGCCGGACAGGCGTTCGGCGGCGGCATAGACGTCGTCAGGCGGAATGATTTCGTCCTTCTCGCCGACCAGAACGAGAATTCGTCCCTCGGCGGCGGCGCTCGCCCGCCACGCCTCGCCCATCAGCCGGACAATGCCGAGCGCCGCATCAAGGCGCGTCGGGCCGATCATCACCGGGTCGGCCGCCATCGCCCGCATCACGTCAATATTATCCGTTGGCTGACGGCCGGCGCGCTCGCCCGTCGCCGTCTTTCCCGGCGCGAAGGTCGCCGCGAGGTTGATCGCGATGCGGTAGAACAGCGGCATGCGCGCGCCGCCCCAGACCGCGGGTGCAGCGAGAACGACGCCGTCCACGTCGAGACTTTCCTCGTCGCCGAGCGCCGCGAGCGCGACCGCGCCGCCCATGGAATGGCCAACAACATAAACCGGCAGGATCGGATGCGCCGCGCGAGCGGCCGTGACGGCGGCGCGCAGGTCCGCCTTCAACGTCGGCGCGCCCGGCCAGCGCCCGCGGCCCGGCCCGCGGCCAAACCCGCGCTGGTCGAGGGCGTAAGTCGTTACGCCGCGGGACGCCCACGCCGCCGCCGGCATCGCGAAGGCGTTCGCGTAGTCATTCATTCCATGCAGGGCGACAACGATCGCTTGCGGATCGTCTGCGGCCCACACCGTCGTCGGCAGGTCGACGCCATCAATGCTCCGTAGTCGGTCTTCGAGAAAGGCCGGCGGGGCGGCGATCTGCGGCGCGTCCGGGAACGATACGCACGCCGCGCCGGCCAGCACGAAGACTGATGCGATACTGCGCCTCAGGCGCGCGAACGCGCGGCGAGGCGATCGCTCAATTCCGCGCGGCGCCGACGGCCCACCGGGATTTCCGCGCCGTTGATGAGAATTATGCGCTCCGCGTTCGCCGTCGCCACATGCTCGAGATTTACGACGTAGGAACGATGGCATTGGAAAAAGTCGTCCGGCGGCAGCGTCTGGAGGTACGATGAAAGCGCACCATAGGCGAGATCCATCGCTCCGTCGCGGTGCGCCTCAACGAAATTCCCGGCGGCCTTGAGGAACAGGATATCGGCCGCGCGAACGGTCAGCGATCGTCGGCCAAGGCGCAGGGTCACGAGATTCGGCGCTGGCAAGTTTGCCGCCGCCATCCCTGCCCGGGCCGCCAATCCCTCGCGCCCCAGACGATAGACGCCAGAGACGATCATCACCAACAGGCAGAGGGCAGCGTCTTCGGCCAGTATCTGCCAGAACCTGAACTCCGGCGGCCCATAGTCGAAACCAAAGGCCAGGGCCGAATGGGCGACGAGGACGCTCGCCAGCAGGCCGACATAGATCGACGCCAACGCCAATAAATAGGCCTTCGCGGCGCCGCGCCGCAAAAGCCGGTCCATCGCCGGAAACCCGTGCGCATAGAAAGCGATGGCGTTCAACGCGACGCCGATCAGCATCGGCGCAAAAAGATCGTCCCGTGGGGCATGGAATATGACGATGCCGTTGCTGTCGCCCGATGCAAAGGCGATCGCCGTACCGAACGCGATCGCCAGCAACGCCGCCCCTTCCCGGCTGATCCGGCGTGGAAGGAACTTCAGCGCAGCGGATGGGTCCATGTTGGTCTCGCGTGACGTCCGCCTACTCGTTCCAGAGCCTGCGCATCCGATCAACACGCCGCCCCGACCGTTCGTCACGCCAGGGCGACCGCTCGCCGGAAAGACGCAAACGCCGGCGTAGGCGCGCCGACCGTCCACGCAAGGGCGCTTGCCGAGCGGCGGCGAAGGCCGACCATGAGGGACGTTGCAATCGACGAAGGACGCGACGCCAATGCGCCTCACCGCTCGCCTCTTTATCGCCGGCCTCGCCATCGCGTCCTGCCTCGCCGCGTGCGTCCATACCGACGCTACGCAAAGCGACGGAACGCGGTCCGTCGGGCTGGCCGGCCGATACGTCGTAACAATACGCCCCGCAAATCTTCGCCGGGTCGAAGTCACCGCCGAAATCAACCTCGCCGGCGATGTGCTCGCCATGGACTGGATGGGAGCGGACCATCTGCCGGCGCGCTGGGCGACCTTCGTGGACGGCCTCAAGGCGGCGAATGCGACAACCGGCGCGCCAATCGCCGTGTCGCCGCTAGGCGAAGGGCGCTGGCGTCTCGACGACGTCAGCGCCGGCCAAAAGGTCAGGATCGACTATATCGTTTGCGTCGACCACGACCTAATCGACTGGCCAGGCGGCCATGACGAAGCGGCGTACGTCATCGATGAAGGCCTGTTCGGCCTCGGCGCAACCTTCTTCATCGCAGAGCCGGACGCCGGCGCAAATCGCCGCTACGAGGTGGCCATCCGCGGCGCGCCGAATGACTGGATCGTCACAACGCCCTGGGCCGTCGCGCCTGACGGCGCACGAACGGCCCGCGGGACTGACGACCTTGTCCGCAGCCCGATATTTGTCGGCCGCGGCGAGGCGATCCGCCTTGCGACCGGCGGCTTTGAATTCGAAGCTGCCGCCGGCGAAGCATTCGCCCCTGCCCTGCCGACCATCGCCGACCAATACCGACGGATCGCGCCCGCCGGCAATGACCTGTTTCGCCGGCCGCCTGGCGCGAAGTTCGTGGTCATCGGCAACGTTGCGCCCCAAAACAACGTCTACGACCCTTATTTCAGCGGCGGTGTCGTCAACCGCGCCATCACCATCATCGCGCCGGAGCCGCCCACAACCGCAACGCTTGGCGCGCTGCAACATATTCTGACCCATGAGTTTCTGCACCTGTGGAACGGCGTCGCGATGCGCCCCCGCGCCTATGACGAGGGCCAGTGGTTCATGGAGGGCGTCACGGAGTACGCGACGATCCGCCTGGAGCAGCGGCTAGGCGACCGGTCGGGCGATGATGTCCTTAACGGCGGTTACGGACTTTCGTTCTGGTACGGACAATACCGCGCCTTCGACGGAACCGCGTCGCCCGAGGAGGCTGGCCGCGAAAAAGACGATAACTTTCCAATCATCTATGGCGGCGGCCTCGCCTTCGCGACCGCGCTCGACATCGAGATCGTCCGCGCGACAAATGGCGAAGCTTCGCTTGTCGATTTTCTTCGCGCGCTCGCGACCCGAACGATGAAAGACGCAGGCGCTGGCGATCCAGGCGGCGAATGGACCCTCGACGACCTCCGCGCCGTCGCGCGCGGGCTTGCCGGCGCTCGGATCGACGGCGTTTTTGACGCTTTTCTCGGCTCGCACGGCGGCGGGTTCGATCTTGCGCCCTACCTTGCGGCGGTGGGGTTGTCAGTGGAGACAGATGGCGAAGGCGACGTCGCGCTTGCGCCCGTCGCCGCCCCCACCCTCGATCAGGCGGCTCTGCGCAGGCGCTGGCTGGATGATGGGTGGGCAGACGTTCTCGCAGCGGAGTGAGTCAATTATCCTTCTTCAGCAAGCGCGGACGCGCACGCCTCAAGACGTCGCAACGTTGATTCAAGCGCGCCGCTCGCGTCCGTCGACAATGCCTCAAGGAGCCGTCGTTCGTAATCGACCGCAATTCCGACAATCCGCTCGTAGACGCGGCGGCCGTCCGCCGTAAGCGACAAGCACGACATCCGTCGATCGTTCGCGGCGGCATTGCGTGCAATGAGACCCTTTGCTTCCAGTGAAGCGACAGCGCGGCTCACGGCCATCTTGTCGAGCGGGGTCCGGGCCACGACGTCTCGCGCGGCGACGCCGCTGTCGCGGCTCTGGCCAATCACCGCCAGCGTTCGCCATTCGTTGACGCCAACGCTTTCGTCCGCATACGCTTCGGCGAGCGTCTCGCCCATCACATGCCCGAGGGCGACGATCCGGTAGGGCAGAAACGCCGCAAGGTCGAAAGCGGGCGTCGCCGCGTCGCTTGCGGCAAGGGACCTTCGAGCGCCGGCCATGGCGCGGACGCCGTCCTCAACGCCCTTGCGCATCGCGGGCCACTCAGGCCTCCGCCTTCAAGACGCCGCGGCGGATCTGGTCTTCCTCGATCGATTCAAACAGCGCCTTGAAATTGCCTTCGCCGAAGCCTTCATTTCCCTTGCGCTGGATAATCTCGAAGAAGATGGGCCCGATGGCGTCCTGCGTGAAGATTTGCAGGAGAAGTCCCTGTCCTTGCGTCGGTGCGCCGTCGATCAGGATGCGGTTTTTCTGCAAACGCGCCAGATCCTCTCCGTGGTCGCCAACACGCTCGGCGATCTTGTCATAATAGGTGTCCGGCGTATCCTGGAACGGCACGCCCCGCGCCTTCAGCGCCTCGACGGTTGCGTAAATATCATCTGTACCCAGTGCGATGTGCTGTATGCCTTCGCCGTTGTAGCGCTGGAGGAATTCCTCAATCTGGGACTTGTCGTCCTGACTTTCATTGAGCGGGATACGGATCTTGCCGCAAGGGCTCGTCATTGCCTTAGAGACGAGGCCGGTCAGCTTGCCTTCGATATCGAAGTACCGGATCTCGCGGAAATTGAAGATGTCCTCATAGTATGTCGCCCACTTCGCCATGTTGCCGCGGTGCAAGTTGTGGGTCAGGTGATCGATGTAGGTAAGGCCAACGCCAGTGACGTCGCCAGCATCGGGAAACGGTTCGAAGTCGACGTCATAAATTGACCGCGCTCCGTACCGGTCGACGAAGTAAACGTTCAGCCCGCCGATCCCCTCGATGCCGGGTATGTTCAGCTCCATCGGGCCGGCTTTCGCCTCAATGGGCGTCGCGCCGCGCTTCACGGCCTCCCGGAACGCGCGAGCCGCGTCTTTCACCCGAAACGCCATGGCGTTGGCGCCCGCGCCGTGGCTGTCGCGGAACGCGACAGGCTGGCCGTCGTTTTCGCGATTGAGCAGAAAGTTGATGTCGCCCTGGCGAAAATGCAGCACGTCCTTCGACCGGTGCTTGCCGACCGGCTCGAAGCCCAGTTGCTCGAATAGGCGCTCCAGCACGATTGCGTCGGGCCCGGTGTACTCGACAAACTCGAAGCCGTCGGTGCCGATCGGATTCTCGAACAGGTCAGCCATTGTCGTCTCCCTTTTGTCGCTGCAACCCCTCGGGCGCGCCGGATTGGTAACACGCGTTACCATATTGGCAACCCCAACCGGGTAACACCGTTTGGCGCGCACGGGTAACCTCGTCATCTCGCTCCCCCGGTTCATCGGCGCGCCCATTTCAGGCATGAACGGCTTCGCAGTCAGTTGGGGTCGCCAGTTTTGCGCTGCAATCAAGGACGCGCCCAGGAAAAGGACGAACAGGATGAAACTCTTTGGCTATTGGCGCTCCAGCGCGACGTATCGGATTCGCATTCTCCTGAACCTCAAGGGCGTCGCCTATGACTACGAGGCGGTGGACCTGCGCGCCGGCGACCAGCGCGGCGTGGCGCACCTTGCGCGAAACCCGCAGGCGCTCGTCCCGGTCCTTGAGACCGATGGCGGCAAGAGGCTTGTCCAGTCTCAGGCTATTGCGGAATACCTTGAAGAGACCATTCCCGAACCGTCAATACTGCCGAAATCCCCGGAGGACCGCGCCCGGGCGCGCGCCATCGCCGCGGCAATCGCCTGCGAGGCGCAACCGTTCATGAATCTGCGCGTGCAGCAATACCTGAAACAGGACGTCGGGCTTGACGATCCGTCCGTGCACGATTGGCTGCAGCATTGGGGCGGCGGCGCGATGAAAGCCGTCGAGTCGCTCATTGATGCGCAAGGCCAATTCGCGGTCGGCGACGCGCCGGGCCTCGCCGAGGCGTTCATCGTGCCCCAACTCTATGCCGCACAGCGCTTCAAGCTGAACCTCGACGCCTTACCCCGCATGAAGCGGGTCGCCGCCGCCTGCGCGGAACTGGCTGCGTTCCAGGACGCGCACCCCGACGCCCAGCCCGACGCGCAGCCCGACGTGCAGGGGCGATAGTTTCTGACGTCACGATTGCGCCGGGAACCTACGCCCGCGCGACTGGCCAAGCGGAAACCCCCGTGCTGAACTCGCGTAACATTCGACCCTCGGGGGGCATCGCCATGTCAAACTTCCGCTTCGTCGCAGCCGCCGCCGCTATCCTCGCCAGCGCCGGTTTCGCCAGTCTTGCGCTCGTCGCACCGGCCCATGCGCAAAAAAAGGCGCTCGTCGGCGGCACGCTGGTCGATGGGCTCGGCGGCGCGCCGACCCATGACAGCGTCATTCTCATTGACGGCGGGACGATCGTCGACGTCGGCGAGCAGGGAAAGCTCAGCGTGCCTGACGGCTATGAGGTCATTTCGACCGAGGCGATGACCGTACTGCCCGGCCTGTGGGAGATGCACGCCCACCTGATGCTGAATGGTCATTCCGACTACGAATATTGGGACAGGGCCTATCTCGGCAGGCTCGCCGACGAAATCATGCCCGCATCCGCCGAACAGCTCCTGCTCGCCGGGATCACGACCGCGCGCGACCTCGGCGCGCCGCTAGAGCCGTCGATCGACGTGAAGAAACGGATCGAAAGCGGCGCCCTTGCCGGCCCGCGACTGTTCGTGTCGGGACCGTTCATCCAGAAGGAGGCTTATCCCGGCACGGAGGCGTTCCGTTGGGGCGTCGACGGCCCCGACGACGCGACCGCCAAGGTGAACCGACTCGCGGAAGCCGGCGTCGACGTCATCAAGCTCATAGACCAGGACCTGATGTCCGAGGACGAAGCGCGCGCCATCGTCGACGCGGCCCACGCCCGCGGGCTGAAAGTAGTCGCCCACTCCCACAAGCCCGACGAGATTCGCATCGGCCTTGCAATCGGGGTAGACAATTTCGAGCATACCGGCCTGACGACGGCGCCGGAATACCCGCCCGACATCATGACGCTGCTGAAGGAGCGCACCGCCAAGGGCCGTATCGCTGGAGGGCCATTGTTCTGGACGCCTACGGTGGAAGGGCTCTGGAATTATGAGTAAACCCGAGACAACAACGAATATCTTGATACGGACTGCTGGCATCGCGGCCTGAACCCTGACACGATTGCGGACATTAAGGCGTCGATTCAGCACCCGAACCGACTTGACTATTTCCAGTTGACGCCGAAACGAAAACCGACGCTGAAACGCAAGTTCTCGCAGCTTCGCGAGGCTGGCGTCGTCCTACTTGTCGGCACCGACAGCGGCATCCCGATGAAGTTTCATTGCCAGTCGACCTGGAACGAGATCGACGTGTGGACGCGGATAATGGGCGTGCCCATCATGGAGACGATCCAGGCAGCGACCTACTGGCCGTCGAAAATGATGGGCGTCGAGGACGAGTGGGGCACGATCCAGCCCGGCCGCCACGCCGACATTATTGCAATCAAAGGCGACCCGCTGAAACACCCGGCGCTGTTTCAGCGCATCGACTTCGTGATGAAGGGCGGCGTCGTCTACAAGAAGGACGGCCGGCCGGTAGAGGCAGCGATGCGGCGACGATCGTCGGCGTCGCGGCCTTGACCGACGTCGCGCCGGCGGCAAGCGCGCCGCATTCGGGCGGCGACATATTGCTTCACGACGGCTGCGGCGGCGCTGGCGAACGCGACGAGGCGGCGTCTGCGCCTGGCCGAATCAGAAAGGAACCAAGCATGAAGCCTTTTTCACCATTCATGATTGCGTTGTCCGTCTGCCTGACAGCCGGTTGCGCAGCGGAAAATTCGGTTGGCGGCCAAACCGTGGACAACGCTCCTGATCTTCAGGATCGCTATCTTGGGCAGGCGCCTCCCGGTTCAACGCCTGAACGATTTGCGCCAGGAATGGTTTCGACCGAGCACTGGGAATATAGCGGCGCATTCACGCCAGACCTCAGAGAATTCTATTTCCTGAGAGACGGCGGAAAATATGAACGCGCTTCGTTTGTCGTCATTCGATATGAAGGCGGCGAATGGCGAGAGTCGGAGATTTCACGTCGGGTCGGGCAACCATTCATCTCCCCCGACGGCAAGACTTTGCATTTGGGCAGACGTTACCAAGAACGGACCAGTACCGGATGGTCAGAATTAAAGGAACTCGACGCCCCGTTCAAAGACCAGCAAATCATGCGCCTTACGGCTTCTGAGGTGCTGTCCTAATTAGGAGCTGTTGACAAAGTGGATTCCCAACGGTCGCGAACGCTGATTCAACGCTGTCTTTTGGGAGACGGCGATGGTTCGCGGGTTGATGACGGACAAGGAGTGGAAATTCTTCGAACCCTTCGTGATTGCGACGGGC
>WGLS01000034.1 GCA_016125455.1 Alphaproteobacteria bacterium | reverse complement strand
TTGTTTGGCACCTCGATGTCGGCTCATCGCATCCTGGGGCTGGAGCAGGTCCCAAGGGTTTGGCTGTTCGCCAATTAAAGCGGTACGTGAGCTGGGTTCAGAACGTCGTGAGACAGTTCGGTCCCTATCTGCCGTGGGTGTAGGAATATTGAGAGGAGCTGCCCTTAGTACGAGAGGACCGGGGTGGACGTACCTCTGGTGGACCAGTTGTCCTGCCAAGGGCACAGCTGGGTAGCTATGTACTGAACGGATAACCGCTGAAAGCATCTAAGCGGGAAGCCGGCCTCGAAACAAGTATTCCCTTGAGAGCCGTGGAAGACCACCACGTTGATAGGCCAGGTGTGGAAGTCCTGTAAGGGATGGAGCTAACTGGTACTAATTGCTCGATTGGCTTGATCGCACCCATGCCAATTAGATTTGGCTACTTCAGCTTTCTGGAGTTGGGGCGAGACCATGCGCGGCGAACGATTCATCGTAATCGTCGCCACGCGCGTCAGACAACAATGACTCTCACATGAAATGTCGGTTTTGCCGGCCCGGTGGTTATGGCGGGGAGCCTCCACCCGTTCCCATCCCGAACACGGTCGTTAAATTCCCCAGCGCCGATGGTACTACGTCTTAAGGCGTGGGAGAGTAGGTCGCTGCCGGGCCTGCCAAGTCGATATTTCACCCTGTTTGCCTTTTCCCTATTCCTTATCATTGTCGCATTCGTCCGGCATCTCTTCGCGCAGCGATTCACGTTTCTTCACGCTCCTTGCTTTAGTGGCGGGGTGTAAAGTGGGCGGCGGTTGAAGGGAGACGATTGGGGATGAAGGGCGCAAGGCGTTTCCTGTTCGTTTATCCCGCCCATGGGCCGACGAACGATAGTGCGGACGCGGACAAGATATTCATCGCCGCGCCATTGAAATCCCACGGCGTTGAACTCCAGTTGCTGCCCGTTCCACTACGGCGGCGGTTCATCTCAATTTCGCGAAAGCTGCTCTTCGCGACGGGCCTGAACGCGTGCGATCTGCATATCGCGACGGAATATGCGCTGATCTTTGCTGTGAGCATGCGGCGAGAGCTAACCGGCGCAAGGGCGCCGGTCGTCGGCGTCGGACTCAACCAGGCGCGTCGCGCCTTCGTCACCGGCGCGGCGCCGATCGATCGCTGGATCAACAGGCGGTTCCAGGCGATTGACTGCGTCATTGTCCATTCAAGGCATGAGCGCACACTGTTCAATCGTCTGCACGGCATCGAGCTCAACCGTATCCATTTCGCCCACTGGGGCTATGACTTGCCTGCCGGCGACAGTCGGCGCTTTGCAGATCGAAGCGCGCCCTATGTCTGCATGATTGGCCGCAACAACCGGGACGTGGATGCGTTCTGCGCGGCGGCGGCCGCCGCCGGCATTGATGGCGTCGTCATCGGCCCGCAGCCTCCGTCCTCGCGCTTTCCGAACATCGAGTTTCACGGCGCTCTGTCGCCGGACGATTGCCAGAGCTGCATTCAGCATTCGATTGCCAACGTGATCCTCCTGAAGGATGACGAGCGCGGCGCCGGCCACATAACTGCGGTTACGGGCATGCACCTCGGCAGGCCGACGATCTATTCCCGGACTGAATCGCTGATCGACTATCTCATCGATGGCTATAACGGCATCGCCGTGCCGCTGGGCGACGTGGAAAAAATCGCTTCGGCTTTCAGTGACCTTGCGGCGTCGCCGGCGCGCGCGCACGAGCTTGGCGAGAACGGACGGCGCTACGCCGCCCGTTGGCTTTCGAACGACGTCACCGCGAAACGAATCGCCGATCTTGTCCTGGACGTCTACCACGGGCGCTCTTCCGAAATCGTTCGCAGCGACTGGCTCGCGGAGTATGACGGCCTCACATCAGCATCGACGTTCGCCGCCGCAAAAGGCGAAGCCCGATGACGCGACACGGCCCCGGCCCTGGCCTGCCCGCGAATGCGCCTGAATTGGGCGAGGTTGCAACCGCCGACGGTCTGGTCCGCTGGGTGGCGGCGCCCGGGCGCATCACAATCCCGCTCATTTATGCGCCCGCCGTGCTTTTTGCGGCGAGCGTGCTGCTGATCAAGAGCGTCTTCAGCACCGATCCTGAGATAGATTTCAAATACCTGTGGACGGCCGGGACGGCATGGAATCAGGGCTTGAATCCGTATCAGGATGAGTTCCGGGCGATTGGCGCATCTTTGTTTCCAAACGCCAATGTGATCAAGTCGTGGGTGTACCCGCCGAACTGGTGGCCGGTTACTGCTGGGCTTGCTCTCTTGCCCCACGATGTTGCTCTGGCGGCGTGGCGAACATTCGGCGCCGCCTGCCTCGTCTGGAGCGCCTGGCTGATCTATGGCGTGATCCGGACGTTGCGCGCCAACATCGGCTTCGGCGCGTTCATCATTGTGTTCGCCTATCTCGCCCTGATGCAGGATACCGCCATTACGCTGGCGCTGGGGCAGACATCGCTGATCGTCGCCCTCGGCGCTGCGTTGTTCATTTCCGGCGTTGCGCGGGGCGCAAACTGGCGTCAGATCCTAGGCCTGACGATTTTGGTGTTGAAGCCGCAGCTGGGCTTTGTCGTGTGCGCAGGGTTCTTCATGATGCCAGCGTTTCGACGCAACATCCTTATTGCAGCTGTTGTCACCTGCATCGCGGCCGCGCCGGCGTTGATTATTGGCGGCGTCGGCGAATCGCTCCGCGGCCTCATGGACGGCTTGCGCGCCTACGCAACGTTTCACGAGAACGGTCCGTGGGAAGCGAGCGGCATTCGCAACCCGGTTCATCTTCTGCTCGGGGTCGAGGTTTCGTCGTTCCCGTTGATGGCGGCGGCAATGGCGATGGCGGCGGGTCTTGGCTGGCGAATCGCAAGCGGACCCCGCGCCGGAGAAACGGCGGCGAGGGTAGAGGCGATGGTCTATTTCATCCTGATATCTCTCGCCGTGACCTCACTGCACACCTATGATTTTGTGGCCGCTGCGGCGGTGTTCGTGATCGCCTTCACGACCGACCGCCGGCCGGCGCTGATCGCGACCCCACTGTTCCTGCTGGCGCTTTTTCGTGCGGCCAATGTGGCCCAAGCGACCGGGATCATGCATCCGGGAGGGGTCTATTTCGTCGGGTCGTTGATCGTCTCGGCTGCAGCGGCGGCATATCTCGGGGTCGTCATGTGGGCTTCACGCGCCGGCCGGGCGCCGATCATCGCCGCAGGCAACGTCGATTAGCGCCCGAGGGCGGATCGATGACCGCCCGCCATGATCCTGAATTTCCTCCCGAAAACGCCTTGGACGAGCGAGGCGCCAATCCCGGGGGCGAGGCGCACGCCGGCGTGAACCTTCGCGGCTTTTCATTGTGCGTTGCATGATCTAAATGCGACGCTTCATTGGTCGTCCGCGACAGTAGCTCCCGCCCGGAGGTGTAAGGCCATGCCGTTCGACGAAGCCAGCCTGCCGAAAACGGTCACGGCGGAGACGGTTCTTTCCGTTCGCCACTGGACGGATGACGTGTTTTCCCTGCGGCTGACGCGTCCCTCTGCGTTCCGGTTCCGCTCTGGCGAGTTCATCATGCTCGGGCTCATGAGCGACGGCAAACCGCTGCTCCGGGCGTATTCGATGGCGAGCCCGGCCTGGGACGACGGCCTCGATTTCTATTCCATCAAGGTTCAGGACGGTCCGCTGACCTCTCGCCTTCAGCACATCAAGGAAGGCGACAAGGTTCTCCTCGGGAAGAAGCCGACCGGCACCATTGTCCTTGACGCGCTGAAGCCCGGCAAGCGGCTTTATCTCTTTTCGACAGGCACTGGCATTGCCCCGTTTGCAAGCCTTGTCCGTGAGCCGGAAACGTACGAGAAGTTCGACCAGGTGATCCTTACCCATACCTGTCGCAATATCGCCGATCTCGCCTATGGCGCCGACCTCGTGGCGAACCTTTGCGACGACCCGCTCGTCGGAGAAGAGGCCCCTGGCAAACTCACCTACTATGCGACGACCACGCGTGAACAATTTGACCGCATGGGTCGCATCACGACGCTGATCGAGACCGGCAAGCTGTTCGACGACCTTGGCGTCGCGCCACTGGACCGCGAGACGGACCGCGTGATGATCTGCGGGTCGATGGCGATGCTGCAGGATACCAAGGCGCTTTGCGAAAACGCGGGCCTTGAAGAGGGCTCGAATGCATCGCCCGGCGACTTTGTCGTTGAAAAGGCGTTCGTCGACTGACCGGCTTCCCGGTCCACGCTATGCCGCCGGTTTCGGGCGTTCGGTCGCGTTGGCGAGGGACGCATGCCACGCTAGCACGTGCGCCATGAAAAGCGCCCTGCCGCCATCGCCGGGGGATTCCCAGGGGACAGCGCCCGCGTCGTCCGCCGACCCGTCCGTGCGTGACGCCGATCCGGTTGTTCGGGCGCAAGGGCTTGTGAAATCCTTCGATGATGCCGGGCGGGTTATCCGTGTGCTCAATGGCGCATCTATCATGGTGGGGCCAGGCGAAAGGGTCGCAATCACAGGCGAGTCCGGGTGCGGAAAGAGCACATTTCTGCATGTCGTCGCCGGGCTTGAGCCCTTCGACGACGGCGAGGTCATTGTGGCGGGCCAGAGACTCGCGGCGCTCAGCGAAGATGAGCGCACAAGGTTGCGTCGGTCGGACGTTGCGGTCGTCTTCCAGCAGTTCAATCTCATTCCCAGCCTGACTGTTCGCGACAATGTCGCGTTTCAGGCGCGGATCGCCGGGCGGTGGGATCCCGCATGGGGCGAGGACCTGATGCGACGCCTTGGCGTCGACGAGCTTGCTTCGCGATACCCCGAGAAACTGTCCGGCGGCCAGCAGCAACGCGTCGCCATCGCCCGGGCGCTGGCCGTTCGGCCAAAAATTCTGATGGCGGACGAACCGACGGGCAATCTGGACGAGGCGACAAGCGAAGCTGTCGTCAAGGCGATGAACGAGCTGGTCAGGTTCACGGGCGCGGCCCTGCTGATGGTGACGCACAGCAATGCGCTGGCCGCGCGACTCGATCGCCGGCTTCGACTCAGCGGCGGCGTGTTCGGATGAACGGGATCGGCGTCGTTCTGGCGACGCTGCTTAGCCATTGGCGAAGATCGCCGTGGCAGGCGGCCTTGCTGATCACGGGGCTTGCGTCGGCGACGGCGCTCTTGTCCGGCGTGCTCGCCCTCAATCACCATGCCCGGATCAACTATGACGTCGCCGCGCGACAAATCGGCGGCGTCGCGCTCGGCCGGCTGGAAGCGCCAAGCAGCGCGCCGTTCAGTCAGGCGGCGTTCGCCGACCTGCGCAGGCGCGGCGCAAGGGTTTCGCCGGTCGTCGAAGGCCGCATCTCCATTGACGGCAGCGCTTTCGTCATCCTTGGCGTCGATATCGCCACGGCGCCGCGCGGCGGCGCGGCCGGCATTGGAAACGGGGCCAGGTTTGGCGGCGCTGAAGACGGCGGGCAGGCCAATACTGGCGTCGTCGGTTTCTTGATGCCGCCCTACAGCGTCCTTGCCGCGCCGGAGGTCGCCGGTCGTCTGTCGGTCGGCGCGCTGAACGGCGCCCTTCCCGGAGCGGCGGCGGAAGGCGGCCCTTTATTTGCGCAGGTGTTGCCCCAGGCCGGCGTTGCGGCGCGAACCCTCATAATGGATATCGGCGCGGCCCAGCGCCTCCTGGACCTGCCGGGGATGGCGACGTCGTTGATCATTGATCCGGACGATCGGTTCTTTAGCGACAAGGCGTCGGGAGATTTCCTGATCGAAGCAGACGGCGAACGGCTGCGCTACGTCGATGCGGCGGACGGCGTGGATGCAGGCCGGCTTTCAGGAAGTTTCCACCTTAACCTTACAGCTTTCGGATTGCTGGCGTTTTTCGTCGGCCTACTGATCGTTCATTCCGTGATCGCCCTGTCGTTCGAACACCGCAAGGGGATGTTCCGCGCAATGCGCGCCTGCGGCGTGACTACCCTCGAAGCTGTTGCCGGTTTCGCTGTCGAGGTCGCCGCGTTTGCTCTCGGCGCGGGGACGCTGGGGGTCGCGCTCGGCTTTCTTGTCGCCAACGCCATCCTGCCAGGCGTCGCTATGACCCTCGAAGGGCTCTACGGCGAGCAAGTGTCGCGCACGCTCGACGTCCGGCCGGAATGGGTCGTCGCCGGGCTTGTCGTGTGTCTGGCGGGCGCGTTGCTGGCTGCCGCCGCAAGCCTCGTCCGCCTTGCGCGGCTTGGCGTTACCGATATCGCACGGCGCGAAACGTCAGCCGATCGATTTATGAAGGCGATGCACCGGAGCATTGCCCTTGCGGCGTTCGTTGGCGCCGGCGGCGCTGCGGCGGGCGTCGCCGCTGGCGGGCTCGTCGGCGGCTTCGCGGCCATGGGCGCGTTGCTTTTGGCCGCTGCGCTCCTGTTGCCGGCTGCGCTCGCGATCATCGTTGACGTGAGCCGGCGGTGCGCGACCTCGCCAATGACGACATGGTTCTGGGCGGACGCGCGCCAGCAGTTGCCAGCAATGGCGCTGGCCTTGCAGGCGCTGCTGATCGCTTTGTCCGCGAATATCGGCGTTTCGACCATGGTCAACGGGTTTCGGGACACCTTCGTCGACTGGATTGACCAACGTCTTGCCGGCGACGTGTTCCTTCGCAACGACCCGACGGGCGAGGTGCGCGGCTGGCTCGCGGCGAGGGGCGAGGTCGATCGCCTGCTGCCCTTCGGCTTCGCCGAAGCGCGGCTTGAGGGGGACCCGCTCCGGGTGCTCGCTTTCACCGATGACGAGACCTACACGGATCACTGGCCGCTCGTTGCATCGCTGCCGGACGCCTGGGGCAGAGTTGCGCGCGGCGAGGCGGCGCTCGTCAATGAACAGGCGTATCGGCGGCGCGAACTTCGGCTCGGCGACCGGATTTCGATTTCGACGCCCTCCGGCGAACTCACGCTGGACATCGCCGGCGCATATTCCGACTACGGCAATCCGCGCGAAGAGGCGATGGCGAACGTCGACTGGGTCAGGAGCCACTGGCCCGGGTTCGAGGCGGATCTCTTTCAGGTGGTGATGACGGAGCCGACGCCCGGCGTACCGGCCCCAGACCCGGCGGCCCTCGTTGCCGCGGCGCGCGAGCGGTTCGCCCTCTCGGCGGACGACATGATCGACCAGTCTGCGCTCAAGGCGTTTTCGATCTCGATTTTCGAGCGGACCTTCATCGTGACCGACGCCTTGAGCGTCCTCACACTGATAGTATCGGGGATTGCGCTCTTTACCGCTCTCTCCGCCCTGTCTGCTGCGCGGCTATCCCAGCTCGCGCCGCTTTGGGCGCTCGGCGTTCGCCGCGGCGCGCTTGCATCGCTTGATTTCCTGAAGACCCTGACGCTGGCGTTTCTCACCGCGCTTGCTGCAATACCTCTCGGCGTCTTTGTGGCTTGGATGCTCGTCGCCGTTATAAATGTCGAAGCATTCGGCTGGCGACTGCCGCTGTACATGTATCCGCTAACCTGGGCGCGGCTCATCGCGATAGCGGTGGCGATAGCGGCGCTTGCGTCAATCCCGACGTTCGTCATGCTACGGACAGCGTCATCGGCGACGATGTTGCGAACGTTTGCGAGCGAGAAATAGAATCAATGACAAAAGCGTTTGGCCTCCTCTTCGCGATAGTCCTTCTCTCGGCGGCGGATTCCGTGCGGGCGCAGGGGGTTTTTGGCCTTGGCGACGCCGGGGAAGGTTACGCACTGGTTACGCCAGGCCGCGAATTCGACTTTCCTGCGGATCACGGCGCGCATGACGGTTACCGGATTGAATGGTGGTACGTGACCGCCAACCTCGCGGACGACGCGGGCAACCGGTACGGCGTTCAGTGGACGCTGTTTCGCGTCATGATGCGGCCGCCGGATGGGCAAGTCGACATCGCCGGCCCCTGGGCGTCGCCCTGGCTGTTCATCGGGCATGCTGCGTTGACAACCGCGCGCGAGCATCTTGCGGCTGAGCGGTTTGCGCGCGGGGACGTCGGACAGGCGGGCGTCGCCGCCGCGCCGGCCTTCGAGGCATGGATCGACGACTGGCGGATGCGTTCTACAACCGTGGGCTCTGACGGGCTTGCCGGCGTCGAGCTTGAAGCCGCAGGCGACGGCTTCAGCTACCATCTCGATCTCGGCGCTCACGGCCCGCTTGTGCTGCATGGCGACAGCGGCTTCAGCCGCAAATCATCCGGCGCGCAGGCCTCGTACTATTACAGTCAACCGAGCTTCAGGGCGACCGGCGACATCGTCATCGACGGCGAGCGGCACGCCGTATCTGGAACGGCCTGGATGGACAGGGAGTGGTCGAGTCAGTTGCTGGCGCGGACCCAAACGGGCTGGGACTGGTTCTCGCTGAGTTTCGCCGACGGGGCCCGCGCCATGATGTTTCGTCTTCGTGACGCGACCCGGGGAGACTACCTTTCCGGCACCTATGTCACGCCGGCAGGCGAGGCGCACGCGCTAGCGCCCGGAGATATCATCCTTACGCCAGTAAAATGGAAAAAGCTCGACGCCGCGCGCGTGCCGGTGGAATGGCGGGTTCAGGCGCCATCGGTCGGCATCGACGTCCGCACTACGCCGCTAAATCCGGACAGCTGGATGGACCTGCAGTTTCCTTACTGGGAGGGGCCAATCAAGCTAGCAGGCGATCGGGCCGGCGTAGGGTATCTGGAAATGACCGGATACGACGCATCAACCGTCGGGAGGGGGGGCGGTCGGCCTTGAAGCAATGAACGCGGCGCAGGCCGAAAGGAAGATGATCTGGACAAGGATCACCACCTTTGGCGCGCGGAAAGCCGCGGCGAGGGCGACGCTTGCGCCCATGCCGAGAAGGGCGAGCGCCTTTGCCGAACGGCGGATCGCGCCGTGCTCGCGCCAGTCGCGAATTGGCGGCCCGAATGTCGGATGCGAGATCAGCCAATGGTGCAGCCGTGGCGACGATCGTGAAAAGCAGAAAGCGGCGAGCAGGAGAAACGACGTGGTCGGCAGCAGCGGCACGACCGCCCCGACGGCCCCGATCGCGACGAAAAGCCAGCCGGCGCCGAGCCAGAGGCAATGCCGGGCGCCGGCGCGGTGTCGCGCAGGACCCTCGCCAGGGTCGGGATCGGACGTCGGCTCGCCGGTCATCGCCGTTCACCGGGTTATTGAGAGTAAATCTCAACCTAGCCGAGATGCGCCGCCCGATCCACCGTCGGGATCGCCTCAGTTGCCAGCCCACACGTCGAGGGCGTAGCCGCCCTGCGCGGCCAGCCGCTCCATCCAGGCTTCCGCATCCTCCAAGGCGACGTCCTTTTCCTCTGCATAAAGAGTGGTGAGCGCGCGCTTGACGTCAGGTTCCATCGCCGCGCCATCGCCGCAGACATAAATCCGCGCGTCCTTCTCGATCAGGTCCCACACGCGGTCGCGCTTTTCGCGGATGAGGTCCTGAACGTATACGCGGCGACCGTCGAAACGCGAGAACGCGGCATAAAGCTCCACAAGCCCTTCCTTCTCGGCTTCGAGAAGCTCCTCCCGGTAAAGATAATCCAGTTCAGGATGCCGGCATCCGAAGAACAGGAGCGCCGGCCCGAGGATCGCTCCTTGCGCCTTCAGCGCGCGACGGTGGCGGATGAACCCGCGGAACGGCGCGAGGCCCGTTCCGGGGCCGACCATGATGAGCGGCGTCGCCGGATCGTTCGGCATTGCGAAGCCGCCGCTTGCATCCTTGACGACGGCGTAGATCGTGTCGCCAATGCGCGTCTCGGCGAGATAGTTCGAGCAAACGCCTTCATATCGTCCGAGGCCTGAACGCGCGTCGCTGGCGACCACGCCGACCGTAACCGATACCCGCCCAGCGTCTGCAAGCGGCGAGGAAGAAATTGAATAGTATCGCGGCGACATCCAGGGGATGAGTTCAAGATAGACTTCGAACGGCAGTTCACACGCCGGGAATTCCTCCAGCAGGTTGAAGACGGACTTTCGCTTGAGGAAGATTTCCTTGCGGTAGAGGTCTTCGCCGCCATCCACGGCGGGGGCGCTCAGCGATTCGAGGGTTCGCTTCGTGTCCGGGCAGCGCGTGTAGCGCGCAAGCACAGCGACATCCTTGCGCGACGCCACCGCCTGAATCTCGCCAAAGAGATCTGCGAGCCGGCGCACCGAAAAGGTAGAATCGTTCGGGAACGGACTGCGTCGTCCGCCCGTAGCGTGAATGCGAATGAAGCTGTCGTTATCGAAACCATATCGCCTGATCAGTCGTTCGGCGACCGCCGGGCGGTTCACCGGGACGACGCACAGGTGATCCCCGGGCTTGTAGGCGACCCCTTCCGGCAACTCCACCTCGACATGGCGGGTGGAGCGATGGGACCCTCCGCCGTGCAATTCGTAGTTGGCGACAACCTTCATCGGGATTGCGCCGGTCTGGTTCGCTACGGGGTTCGCGGTCACGCTTTCTGCAATCTCGATACGGTAAAGAGGTTCAGCATCGTCGGCGTCGGCCACAACGAGGTTGAGGCCAAACGCGTCGGAGACCGTGGGCCAGAGGGTCTCGGACCAGGCGAGGAACTGGCCTTCCTGGTCGTCGCGCGCGTCGGCTTCGCCGCGCTCTTTCAGGCGCGTCGCGCCGGCCGCCGCCATTCGCTCGTCGATCAGGCGAGGCACGGCCTGATAGGTCGCCGCCCAGTCCCGGTTGCCGCATCCAAAGACGGCATAACTGACGCCCTTGAGCGCGTCCGGGCCAAGGCCGCCGAGCCAATCGACGAACTTGCCCGCATTGTCCGGCGGCGTCCCATTGTACGACGCGCTTGCGATGACGACTGCGCCGTCGGTCGGCAGCTTGCCGACGAAGTCGTCAAGCGACGCGATGGTCGTTTCGAAGCCATTCAGGTCGCCGGCGTTGACGAGCTCGCGCGCGAAGCCTTCGGTCGCGCCAAGGTTTGACCCGAACAGCACCGTTAGCGGCGTGCCGTGCTTCGGCGCGCGCGGCGCTTCTTTTGATTCGCCGGCCGCAGCTTCTTCTCTGGCGGCGGCCCTGGCGGGGGCGAGCGCGCTGCGCGCCCGGCCCTCCCGCAGACGGACCCGCATACGGAAGCCATCGGGCTTTATCGACATCGTCTCCTTGACCTTCAGCTCGTAGTTATACGGATCGACAAGGTCGAAACGCTGAAGGATCATGCCGAGGACAAGGACGGCTTCCTGAATGGCGAACTGTCGCCCGATGCAGGCGCGCTGCCCGTTTCCGAATGGCTTGTAGGCATAGGCGGGACGTGCGGCCTCGGCTTCGCGGGAGAAATTGTCCGGATTGAACGTCTCGGGGTCGTCGCCCCAGACGTCCGGGTCGCGATGCAGCATGAGAGTGAGGACGGTGGTGAAGGTATTCCTTTTCAGTGAGTACCCGTCGCCGATCGTCTCGTCCTTGTAGGGATAAACGCTGAACGCCGGCGCAGTCGGCCAGAGCCGAAGGGATTCCATCAGGACGGCGCGGATATAGTCGAGCTTCATGATCTGCGCGAAGGTCGGGAGGGCCGCAAGATCGGTTCCGAGCACCTCGTCGGCTTCGGCCTGCGCTCTGGCGAGGACGTCAGGATGCTTGAGCAGAAAGTAGAGCGTGAAGGAAAGAAGCCCGGACGTGGTCTCGTGGCCGGCGATCAGGAACGTATTGATCTGATAGCGGATGTTTTCGTCGGAGAGGCTCTCGCCCGTCGCCTTGTCGACGCCTCGCAGCATGTAGTTCAGGAGGTCGTTCGCGGCCTCGCCGCCCTGCGCCATTTCGCGCTTGCGTTCACGGATGATCTTGTCGACGAGGGCGTTCATGTACCCTGCGTCCTTTTTCAGCTGATCGAGCCGGCCGCGCAGAGCCATGTTCTCGAACGGCAGCCCGCGCTGGAGCATGCAGGTCTCCAACGTTCGGGTGAGGGCGTCGATAAACGGATGGAAGTCCTCCCGGTAAAAGGAGTTGAACCGGTAGTCGAAGCCGCACAGTCCGATCGTGTCGAGGGCGAGCCCGGTCATGTCGTGAACGACGTCGACGTCGTCATCGGCGTTCATGCGCTCCCATTTGAGGACCAGTTGCCCGGCGATGTCCGCCATCATCGGCAAGTAGTCGACCATCGCCCTCTGCGCGAAGGTCGGTAGCAGGATGTTGTGGGCCTTTGACCAGTTCGGCGCCTGGGTGTCGGCGGTGAACAGTCCGTCATCGGCAATCACGCGCACCCGCTTCAGCGCCCCGCGGACCGCCTTGTCGAACCGCTTTTCGTCACAAAGCTCGTTCACGAGTTTTGCGCCCGAAACAATGACCATCGGCTTGCCCATCATGTCGAGCCAGAAGATCGGCCCGTGCTCGCGGGTCAGGTCCATCAATCCTTGCAAAGGCCGCTCAGGATCGACGGTGAGAGCGTTGCCGACAATCGGCTTGCCTGGCGGGTTTGGTATGGGGTGAAGCGCGTTCTTGGTCGCCATGGGCCGTTGTGTTCCTCCGCCGCGGGCGCGCGGTTCTGCGCATCGCCGCTAATTTCTCGTTATTTGTCCACTATTTCAGGCTGAGAGGAGTTTTTCGATCTCCCGACGCATAACCTCAGGCTTTTCATTCGGGGCGTACCGCCGCCGCGGGGCGCCGCTGCGGTCAACCAGGAACTTCGTGAAGTTCCATTTCACGTTCGTCGTGCCGGCAAGGCCGGGCTTCGCTTTCTTCAGGAAGGTCCAGGCCGGGTGCGCGTCCGGTCCGTTCACGTCGATCTTGGCGAACATTGGGAAAGTGACGTCATAGGTCGTGGAGCAGAAGTTCGCGATCTCTGCGGCGTCCCCGGGCTCCTGGTTGGCGAACTGGTTGCATGGAAAGCCCAGAACCTCGAAGCCCTTGTCCTTGTACGCGCGATAGAGCGCCTCAAGCCCTTCGTACTGGGGCGTGAACCCGCACTTGCTGGCGACATTCACGAATACGGTCACCTTGCCATCGTAGGCGCTTAGCGGTTTTTCCTTGCCGGAGAGGTCTTTCGCGGCGAATTCATAGACAGACGTCATTTGCTTCGCTCCTAAATGATAGCGGGAACATTCAAGCCGGGCTTTCTCATTACATATAGCGGACTTGACGTCGCAATTCTCGGCCCTCACACAAAACGGGCGGCGCGCAAGACGCCATTCCGACAACAATTGCAGGGAGGTTTCGCCATGTCCCGGGGAACGACCGCCGACGCCGGCTTGCGGGAGACCGTCGCCAGCCTCGAAGAACGTCTCGACGCGATTGCGACGGCGATAATGGGAACAGAGGAATTCGCAAAGACAGCGAATATCGCCGCCAACCTGCAACTGCGCATGCAGAAAGGCATGGCCGGGCACATGTCGCGCCAGCTCGCCATGTTCAACATGCCGAGCCGGGAAGACATCAATGCGCTCGCCGAGCGCGTCATGACGATGGACGAGCGACTGGTCAGGGTCGAGGAACTGCTGATTGAACTCGCCAGGGCGACGGTCGGCGAGGCTCCCTTGCGCGCGAACGGCGCCGCGCGGCCGGCCCGCACGCGCCAGCCCCGGCCAAAGGCGGCGGACCCTGAACCGACGAAAGACGCTGCGCCGGCGGCCGCGAGAAAGCGTCCCGCCGGCAAGAAGGCGGCGACGAAGGCTGCAACGAAGGCTGCAACCAAGACCGCAGCGAGGAAAACGGCGAAATCCGGCGCGAAGGCGGCCAACGGCGTCGGCGCCTAAGGGCCCCCGCGAGGTTGGCGCGGCAGGGAAGGGAGACGGGTTTCGTGGCGACATCCACCCAGAGCGCAACCTCGAGGAAATCGCGGGCTGGCCCGATTGACCCGCAGGCGGGAGAGCGCATTCGCAAGCTCGTCGAGCGAACGATTCAGCGCAACGTCAAGGGCGTCGAATACTTTGCGTCCGTCGCGCCGCCCGTTGGCCTGACGCCAAAGGACACGATCTACAAGCGCGGGACGTTGAATCTCTACCACTACCATCCGCAAACGGACGACGTCTATCGCGTGCCGATCCTGATCGTCATGGCGACGACAAACCGGAGCTTCGTCCTCGACATCGCGAAAGGCGCCAGTTTCGTCGAGTTCCTAGTCAAGAGCGGCTACGACGTTTACGTCATCGACTGGGACCCGCCGCGGCCCGAGGAAAAGCGCCTCGACCTTGCGTCCTACACCCAGGATTTCATTCCCGCCTGCATACGCAAAATTCAGGACGAAACCGGCGAACCCGACGTAACCGTCATCGGGTATTGCATGGGCGGCGTCCTGTCGACGATCTACGCCGCCACCCATCCCGACGGACCGCTGAAGAACCTCATCTGCTTCACGACGCCGATCAACTGGCATGAAATGGGCCTGTTCAGCGTCTGGTCGGATCCGGCCCATTTTGACGTCGACCGCCTCGTCGACATGGTCGGCAACGTGCCGCCCGATCTCATCATGACCTCGTTCGACATGCTGCGGCCTGTCGGCAAGCCTGCCTCGCGCATCCAGCTTTGGGAAAACATCTGGAACGACGAGTTCGTCGAGAGCTTCCGGAAATTCGATCGGTGGGCGAACGAAACGCTGCCGCTGGCGGGCGAGTATTTCCGGCAGACGACGAAGGAGCTCATGTGGGGCAACAAGCTCTACAAGGGCGAACTCGTGGTTGGCGGCAAGACGGCGGATATCCGCAACATCAAGGTTCCCTTGCTGCACGCCGTCGCCGAACACGACCATATCATCCCGCGCGAGGCGAGCGAGCCGCTGGTGCAGCTTGCGAGTTCAACGGACAAGCAGGAGCTTGTTCTCAAGGGCGGCCATATCAGCCTAGTGGCGGGGCCGAATGCGGTTCGCCGGCTCTGGCCCAAGCTTGACGACTGGCTATCGGAGAGATCGACATGACGAACCCGGCGCGGTTGCCGAAGACCATCGAACTGGAGGGCGGGGCGGCCCTAATTCGCCGTCTGGAGGCGGATGACAAGCCGTCCCTGCTGGCGTTCGCGCGCGCGACGCCGGCCCACGATCTGCTGTTCATGCCACGGGACATCACCCAGGAAAAAGTCGTCGATGCGTGGATAAGGTCCGAGGCCGCCGGTTCGGTCGCCACTATCCTCGCCGTCGCCGGGGAGGACGGCGCGCTGCTTGGCTGCGCCGGGCTGTTCCGGGACCCGCTGTCCTGGTCGCCGCACCTCGGCGAACTGCGCGTGCTCGTCTCGCCGGACTCCCGCGCGAAAGGTCTCGGCCGCGCGCTGATCCAGGAGGCGTTCTCGATCGCCGTGCTCGGCGGCCTCGAAAAGATCACCGCCCAGATGACCGTCGACCAGAAAGGGGCCATTGCGATTTTCGAAGAACTGGGTTTCAGAGGCGAGGCGCTCCTGAAGGACCACGTGCGCGACCGGGCGGGCGATGCCCATGACATCGTCATACTGTCATGCGACGTGGAACGCGCCGCATCCAGAAAGTCCGCCTACGCCTGACCCATGTCGATAGCCGCCAGCGCCCGTCAGCGCCGCGGCCGGTGGGCGTTGCTGCGGCCGGCTCCGGCAAGAAGAGGTGAGTTTCCGCGCCGCAGCAAATGCTGCGTCGCGGCAAGATTGCGTCACTTTTTGAGGGGACAGGGCGCAATTCGCCTCGCGAAGCGGCGCGTTACATGCAAGACTGACAAGTAGAGTTTACTTTCTTGTGAGTCTGAATGTCCGAGAGCCCTATCGCCCTGACGCGCCCACCCCTTCCGTATGCGTTGCTTGAAGCCGGCCGCGCGCTCAGCGAATTGTCGATGCTGCCTGCCGCGGAGATACCGTTAAGCATGGCCCCGAGCGGCGACGGACATTCGGTTGTCGTGTGTCCTGGCTTCCTCACAAGCGATCGGTCGACTGGCTTTCTCAGGCGGTTCATTCGCAGCCGCGGCTACAACGTTTACGGATGGAGCCTTGGGCGCAATCTCGGCCCGGGTCTTGAAGGCCGGAACATTGACGAACTCGCGGACTGGGTGATCACAGTCTACCGGCAGTCGCGGCGGAAGGTGTCGCTTGTCGGCTGGTCGCTTGGCGGCGTCATGGCGCGCGAGCTCGCCAAGCGGATGCCCGATGCGATCCGTCAGGTGGTGACCCTTGGCAGTCCAATCTCGGGACAGCCGGAGTCTTCGACCATTTCCTGGCTCTACGAGCGCGTCGCCGGCCCGGTGAAGGGCGCGACTCCCGAAATGCAGCTACTCCTCGAACGGCTGCATCACCCGCCAGTTGGCGTTCCGTCCACGGCCATCTTCACGAAGTCGGACGGCATTGTCCCCTGGCGCGGCTGTATTGAGCCTGAAGGGCCGTTGACGGACAATATCGAAGTCATGGCGAGTCATTGCGGGCTTGGCGTCAACCCGTTCGTATTTTTCGCGGTTGCAGATCGTCTTGCGCTGCCCGAGCGCCAATGGACGCCCTTCGACCGCACGGCGTCGCCTTGGCGGCGGGTCGCCTATCCGACCGCCGGCCACGTCTACGACTGACCCCCCAAAAGAAAACGCCGGCCCAAAAGGGCCGGCGTTAGCTGGCGCCGCGCCGGCGACGTTATCCCTGTAAAAAGCCGGAGCGCCGCGAAGAACTCCTACGCCCGCCGCGCTCCGGCCAGTCGTTACGCGTTTGCGCCGTTACGGACGCGCTCGCGCAGGGAGGACAGGTAATCCGCAACCGGCTCGATCGTTTCGCGCGAGCCTGTGGCCGTCATGGACGCCACGGAGCGGACCTGGGCGACGTTGCGCTCGATTCCTTCGCGCAGCGCGTCGCGCTGGATGCGGAGCGAGTCAGTGAGCGACTCGGCGATCATGACATCGCGCATCGCTTCGAACGTCGCATCCGTATTTTCCTGGGCGTTGGCGATGAGCGTCATCAGGATCTCGCGACGCTTCTCATCGGCGATCGTGCCGGTCTGGGCGAGCACGGCGCCCGCGTCCTTGAAGCCGGCCTGAATGCGGGCGAACACGCTCTCGACCGAATTCTCCGCCTCGTTCACTGCTTCCGCCGCCTTTTTAGTCGCGCGCTTCGCGGCCGCCTTTGCGGTGGTTTTCTTCGTCGTCTTTTTCGTCGGGGCCATTGGCAGTCTCCTTTCGGGGGTTGTCTGGGGTTGGTTGGCCTTGCTGGTTACGCCGCGGCGTCGCGCGCGGCGTCGGCTTCGACCGACCTGAAATGGCCGATCAAAAGGTCGTTCAATCGATCGAGGAATTTCGGCGGCAGGTCATGCCCCATATCCTCGATGATCTCGGCGCGCGCGTCCTTGACGTGCGCGGCGATGTCGAGCCCGCCCTGCATCGGCACGAGCGGGTCGGCCGATCCGTGGATGACGAGCGTCGATTTCTCGATCCGGCGCGCATAACGGCGCAATTCGCCGGTGGCGATAATCGCCGCAATCTGGCGTCGAATGCCGGCCGGATACGTGCAGCGGTCGATTGAAGCGGCGATCCGTTCACGGAACTCCGCCGGATCGGCGCCGCTGTCCCTGGTGCCGATTAGCCCCCACAGGCCGATCGTGCGGTCGATCAGTTCGTCGCGCGTGCGGGGGCGCGTGCGGACGGCAAATATCTCCTTCACGATCTTTGGGTTGGCCTTCGGCAGCGACGCCGCATTTGTCGACGTCATGATCGCTGTGAGGCTCTTTGCCCGGTCTGGGTGATCGGCGGCGAGAATCTGGCCGATCATCCCGCCCATCGAGACGCCGACGACGTGTGCTGCTTCGACGCCAAGCGCGTCCAGCACGCCGACTGCGTCCTCGGCCATATCCTCGAGCGTGTACGGCGCGAGCGCCCTTGCGAACGGCAAACGCGACAGGACGGCGAAGGCCGCCGGCTTGGGCGCGCGCTTTGCATGTAGCTTCTCAGACAGGCCGATATCGCGATTGTCAAACGCAATGACGCGATACCCCTCGCCGGCGAGGCGTTCGATCATGCCGCGCGGCCAGAAGGTCAACTGCGCGGCGAGCCCCATGATCAGGAGGACGGCCGGGCCGTCCTTCGGTCCATGGGTTTCGACCTCGATGTCGATGCCATTGGCTTTGATCAGCGGCATGATTGTCGTCTCCTTCAGTGCACAGTCGGGGCGTCTCGGACGTCGCTCGCGGCGGCGGCCATGGCGTCCTGTTCCGCGGCAAGGGCTGCGGCCTGAGCGAGCCAGCCGTCGCGCGCGGCGCGACCGCGAAGGCCAAGTTCCTCGTCGAGTTCGTCAACCTGCCGCTGGCTCAGCGCCGCGAGTTGCTCGAACGTGACGAGCCCGGCATTGCGCAGGCGTTCGGCCAGGCGCGCGCCGACGCCCTTGATTCGCGTGAAATCGTCAGCCGCCGCCTTCATGGCCGGCGTTGCGATCGCGTCGGCGGTCGCCGCTTCGCGGTTCTTCTCCACGCGCGGCTTCGCCGCGGCGGCGCGCAGTTCATCGAAAGATTCCTGCAGGCACTCCCGGTAGAAGGCAGGGTCGGGCAGCATTTCCCGGCAAGCGGTGAAGGAAATCGTGATCTCGCCGCAATAGCTGGTGACTGCGTGGAACAGGCCCATCGAATCCATGACAGGGCCAATGGCGTAAGCCGTTACAAGCTTCGCGCCGGCCATATAGAGCGGCACCTGCGGACCCGGCACGTTGGTGACAACCGTATTGAACATGGGCGACAACCGGTTCGCGAGCCCAAGGCGCGAATAAAGCCGCGCCGAAATGCCGGAAACCATGGCCGGCGCGAGCTTTGAGGCTTCTGACAGCTCGCGGGCCCCGACGGCGTTCGACATCGCTTTCTGGTTCGACGCGACATCGTGCGTATAGTGAAGGCGCGCCAGCGGGTCCGCGATGTGCGTGCCGAGCGGGATCGACAGGGCGGTCACCTGGTTGCCGAGCGTGTTTTTCTCATCTTTCGTCCGCACCGAGACGGGCGCCATGGCGATAAGCGAGTCAGCCGGCAATTCGTCTTTCGCCTTGAGGTATTTGCGCATGCCGCCGCCCACGATGGCGAGCATCGCGTCATTGACGGTCGCGCCCGGAATCCGTTTGCGGATCACCTTGATGTCTTCGATGTCGAAGGTCAGGCCTTCGACGACCCGGTGGGCGGAAACAATGCCGTTAAAGCGCGTGCGCGGCACTTTTGCGCCGAGCAGCTTGATCTCGCCGCTGGTGATGCCAGACGCAAACTTGAGGGCGCCAGGCGCCATCCGCCCGGCGACGCGCACGGCGTGGAACGGCTTGGTCGCATTGTTCAGGTTCGCCCGCGCGATCATCTCAAGGGTGCTTGGGTGGCGGCCAGGCGTCCAAGGCGCGACCTCTTCGTCGACCGTTTCGTCCGGCGTCAGGCTGTGCAGCGCCTGCGCGATGTCGACGCCCGAGGCGCCGTCAATCGCGCAGTGATGCACCTTGCCGACGATCGCATAGGCGCCCTTAGGCACGTTCGGGATGTTGTCGAGACCCTCGATTACCGTGAATTCCCAGAGCGGCTTCGACATGTCGAGCGAGCGCGCGTGCAGGCGGGCGACCTGGATGCACAGCTGACGCCAGTCGCCTGGCTGGGGGAGGGCAATGTGCCGGACATGAAATTCGATGTCGAAGTCCGGGTCGTCGATCCAGTAGGGATGATCGTAGCCGAACGGCACCTGCTTCAGCTTTTGCCGGAAGGTCTTGGCGCGATGAACGCGCTCCTCGACGTGGGTCAGGATGTCCTTGAAGCGGACCTTGCCGCCGGGCGCCGTCGACGGATCGTAAATCTTGCAGTCGCCGATATGCATCGGGGTGCGCGGCGTTTCCGCGTAGGCAAACATCGCGTCGAGCCCGGTCAGTTGCTCGGGCGACCACTCACGGATCAGATCTCCAAGACGCTTGGCCATATCAGGGTTCTCCTCCCGCCTGTCTGTCGTCCGTGGCGACGCGCCCGGATCGCGCAGGCTTTACGGCGAGACAATATCAAAAAATGGAGTTGAGTCTAGTTATTTTTTGCGGTCGCGAGATAAAGGCGTTCACAACCGCGCGAACGCCGCCGGCGGAGGTCCCGCCGAAACGAGCTACATCAATAAAAACAGGTCGTTGGCTTGATCGAGCGCGTTCAGCCGCGGGGCGTTGCGCCACACAGGATGAGATCAAGCGCCTGCCGGTTCGCCCGCCGGGCGCGGTCTCCGTCGCCGGTCATCGCCCAGTCGAGGCTCGAGGCCCGCCAGCTCGCAACGAGGCACTGGGCGACGATATCGGCGTCGAATTCTGGGGAAAGGTCGCCATTCTTCTGACCGTCGCGAACGATGCCGGCGATCACCTCAGCGAGGCTGGAGCTTGAATCGGCAAAGGACTTGCCGCCCTGGGCCGCGGCGTCGACGACAATGCGCTGGAGCAGGTCGGCATGTTGCGCCCATTCGTCGAGGACGAGGGCGCGGACGAGTTCGAGTTTGTCAACGGCGCCGAGCTGAAACCCTTTGAGCCGCTCGGCGATCTTCTCCGAGATCTGTTCATTGAACGCCGCGACAAGGGCCGCCTTGGTGGGAAAATGCAGGAAGAACGTTGCGTTAGCGACGTCTGCGGCCTTTGCGATCTCCTCGATGCGAACGTCGTCATAGCTGCGCTCCGCCATCAGCGCGATTGCGGCGTCGAGGATCCGCAATCTGGTCTCGAGCTTCTTGCGCTCCCGGCGCGACATCGCCGGCTTGTCGGTCGTCGCCTCATCCATGGTCAGGTTCGCGGCCTTCCAAGACTGAGCCGGAGGCAATACCCCCGGATCGCCGCGAAAGGCTAGTGCGAATCAGAGGCCGCGCATGTTGCGCGCGATACGGGTTGCGTGCGTTCCCGCCGCCCTCAGGGTTGTGAGGAGAGCGCCGGTTCGCCTCAGGTTTTCCACAGGCGCCCCGCGAGGATGCTGCAAAATGCAGCGGATGCGCACTGGGTGCGTTCAGTGGGCTGATTATCTTCGCCGGGCGAAATATAACTGTCACATGCCCTGAATAAGTGTGCTCCGCAAACTGAATTCAACAGGAGCCTTACATGAGCGAGACCAAAAGCCCGCAGCGTGCGGTCGCTTTCGACGACAGCGAGAACTATCCCTCCAACCGTTCCGGCAATCGGCCGTTCAGGGACGTTCTTGCCGCCGCCGCGTCGCGGCGCGCCGTCTTGCAGGGCTCGCTCATCGGCGCTGCGACCACGTTCCTCGCGCCGCAGGCCCTTGGAAAGCCGGGCCAGGGCGCCGGAAAGGGCGCCGGAAAGGGCAAGAACGCGCTGGTCGGCTTTGAGCCGCTGAGCATCGCCGATGCAACGGTCGACCAGTCGATGCCAACAGTCGCCAAGGAATACGAGTATCAGGTGTTGATCCCCTGGGGCACGCCGATCGAGCCCGGCGCGACCACCGAGTACGACGGCGACCCGAACCGGCGTCCGACGCCGGCCGAGGCGGAATTGCAGATCGGCATCGGCCACGACGGCATGCACTTCTTTCCCATGGACGATGACTACTCGCCGGTCGGCGGCAAGCCAGGCCAGGGCGCGGGCAAGGGCGCCGGATCTGGCCGCCTGGGCAACCGCTACGGCATGCTCTGCATCAATCACGAGTTTGGCGACAATTTCCAGGTCACCGGCAAATCGTTCCCCGAAACGCTCGACGATGTCCGCCTGTCTCAGGCGGTGCACGGCGTCTCGGTCGTCGCGATCGAAAAGAAAGGCTGGCGCTGGGAAGTCATTGCGAGCCCCGCGAGCCGCCGCATCACCGTAAACACGCCGATGGCGTTCTCCGGCCCAGCCGCCAGCTCGCCGCTGTTGCAAAACCCTGTCGGCAACGTCGCTCTTGGCACGGTCAATAATTGCGGTTCCGGGCCGACGCCGTGGGGCACCTACCTGACCTGCGAGGAGAACTTCAACGGATATTTCGGCGCGACTGATGCAGGCTGGCAGCCCGACGAATCACAGGACCGCTATGGCTTTACGAGCGGCGGTTTTGGCTATGGCTGGCATCTCTTCGACCGGCGCTTCGACCTGTCGGACCCGGACTATGTGAACGAAGCGAACCGCTTCGGCTGGATCGTCGAGATCGACCCGATGGACGGCACCCAGACGCCGGTCAAGCGCACCGCCCTCGGACGGACGAAGCACGAGGCTATCGCCATCAAGGAACTCCGCGACGGCCGCATCGCCGCCTACATGGGCGACGACCAGGCCGACGACTATTGCTACCGTTATGTTTCGAACAAGGCATGGCGTCAGGCGATCGCCGATGGCGAAAGCCCGCTCGACGATGGCGTCCTGCAGGTGGCGAAGTTCAATGATGACGGGACGGGCGATTGGCTCGAGCTGTCGATGAACGTGCCAGCGCTCGCCAACCGGTTCGCGGACATGGCCGAACTGTTGATCAATACGCGCCTCGCGGCGGACATTGTCGGCGCGACGCCGATGGATCGCCCGGAATGGACGACGATCGGCAAAGAAGGCGAAGTCTACTGGACCCTGACCAATAATGGCGGCCGCCAGACTCCGAACGCCGCGAATCCGCAAGCGCCGAACCCGGATGGCCACATCATCCGCACGAAGGACCTTTCCGACGGCGGCCTCTCGTTCGAGTGGGAGATTTTCATTCTCGCGTCCTCCACGCGCGGCACCGAGAATGTTTTCACCGATCCGGATGCGGCCTATGCGGATCCGTTCGGCCGCCTGTTCATCGGCACCGATGGCGGCCAGCCGAACGGCCTTCAGGACCAGGTTGTCGTCTTCGATACGACCGAAGAAAATCCGCAGCCAAAGCGCCTAATCATGGGCGTCGCGGGCGACGAGCTGACCGGCTGGGCTTACACGCCTGACTTCCGGACGGCGTTTGTGAACGTCCAGCACCCGGGCGATGGAAATCCTGCAGTGTCGAATTTCCCGCGGCCGAGGGACAATTTCTCGATCCCGAGGGACGCGACGCTTGTCATCACCCGCCGGGATGGCGGCGTGGTTGGTTCGTAAGGTCGACGCGTAAAGAACGCCTTGCGGGCGCGAGGCGCCGGCGCGGGGAAATCCGGCCGGCGCCTCTTCCGTTTACGAACGAGCATCGCTCGATAGCGGCGAGCGCCGGCGATCGTTGCGGCTTGCGCCACGGGTGCCCTATGTTGCCGATATTGCAGACTGCGGGGGCAGTGTTTGCGCAATGACGGCTGCGGGGAGCGGTTAGCGGCATGGCGGATTCCTTGATGATCGGGCGGTCGCGGCGTGCGTTCAGTCGGCTGGCGCTGTCAGCCTCCTTGAGCTGCGTGCTGATCGCCGCCCTGGTCTCGTTCGCGAAAGCCGATGAGGTCGGTGGACGCGCGCCCTGCGCGGCGGGCGCGGCGGCCTGCGACGGCGGCCTGCGCCTTAACGACATTCAGGCGGCCGGGTCGCACAATTCCTACAAGATCGCGATACCGGCGTACGAGCGCCGGATCATCGCCCTTACCTCGGCTGAGACCGCCGCAGGGCTTGACTACAGCCATGTTCCGATCCCGGAGCAGCTTGATCTGGGCATGCGTCAGCTTGAGCTGGACGTTTTCCATGACCCCGAGGGCGGACGGTATGAAAAGCCTTTGCTGCCGCGGATATCGTCCGCCGGCCGGGCGGAGCCGACCTGGGACTCGACGGGCATGGATGCGCCGGGACTGAAGGTCCTGCACATTCAGGACATCGACATAAGGTCCCATTGCAACACGTTCGTTCTTTGTCTCCGCCAGATCAAGGCGTGGTCGGACCGACATCGCGACCATGCGCCGATACTGGTCCTGATAAACGCCAAGGACGCGGAGATCGCCGCGCCGGGCGCCGTCAAGCCGCTGGCGTTCGACGCGGCCGCGTACGACCGGCTCGACGCGGAGATACGCTCGGTCTTCCCGCGCCGGCGCCTCATTGTCCCTGATGACGTTCGCGGCGACGCGCCGACCTTGCGCGACGGCGCAATGAACGGCGGCTGGCCGACGCTCTCCGCGGCCCGCGGCCGGGTGATGTTCGCGCTGGATGAAACGCCGGCCAAGGTGAACGTCTATCGCCGGGGCGCGCGCTCGCTCGAAGGCGCGGCGTGCTTCGTCAATACCTATGACGAAAATGCGCCGGATGCGGCCTATTTTACGATGAACGATCCGTTGTCGGATGGCGAGGCTATTGCGCGCCGTGTCCGCGACGGGTTCATCGTGCGCACCCGCGCGGACGCAGACACCATTGAGGCGCGGACAAACGATACTTCGCGGCGTGACGCCGCGTTCCGCTCCGGCGCTCACTATGTGTCGACGGATTATTATCATCCGCGAGAAGAGTGGAGCGGCTATTCGGCGCGATTGCCCGGCGACGCGGTTATCCGCTGCAATCCTGTTCGCGCGGCGCCAGCTTGCGCGCCGGCGGGCGGCGCTGACTGGACGTTGGACGGCGAGGGCCTGGAAGACGGAGCGGCGAAATGATGCGCGTGGCCTCGCCCGCGCTCGCTCTGCTGTCGGCGTTGCTGACCCACAGCGTGGCGCAGGCGCGCGAACCGGCCCTTGCCGCCGACGTGACGATGACGGGCGATCTCTCGCGAGACGATTTCCGCACCTATCGGTATGAAACGTTTTCCGTTCCGAAGGGCGTCGACCTCATTCGGCTCAGGGTTGAGACGTCGAGCGACGATCCGTCGACGGCGATCGACATCGGCCTTGAGGGGCCGGGCGGCTTGCGCGGCTGGAGCGGCGGCGAGCGACGCCCGCATATCGACGTCGGCCGCCTAGGCGCCTCGCCCGGTTATGTGCCGGGCCCCATCGAGCCTGGCGACTGGAAGGTCATCATCGGGACGCCCAATATCCGCGAAGGCGCGAGCGCAACCTACGCCATCACGGTCGAATTTAATCCCCCTTCGGAACGCATTAACGCAAGGACGGGATGGCTGCGCGGCGATTTTCACGTGCATACGGGGCATGGCGACGCAAAGTGCGCGGCGGCTTCGGGGGGCGTGCGCCGCTGTCCGGCGCACCTGACGGTCGAGGGAGCGCGCGCCGCGGATCTCGATTTCATCGCCATCACCGACCACAATACGACATCAGGACACGCCGCCGCGGCTGAGTTGCAGGGCCACCATGACGACATCGTCCTTATCCCCGGCATGGAGGTGACGACCTTTGACGGACACGCGAATGCGTTCGGCTTGAGTCGGTATCTGGATTTCCGGATCGATCGCGACCGGGACTTTGCGCGCCTCGCCCGCGACGTTGCGGACCAGGGCGCAATCCTGTCGATCAACCACCCGCTCTTGATTCAGGGGGAGGCCTGCATGGGCTGCGGCTGGGAAGTACCGGACGTCGACTATGGCGCGGTCGCCGCGGTCGAGGCGGTAAACGGGGCGACTCTCGCCCGGCTCGGGTCGGTCGAGACGCCGCTGTCCGGGGTAGAATTCTGGGAGCGGCTGCTCGATCGAGGATATCGGGTTACCGCGATCGGCGGATCGGACAATCACGATCCGACGCCCGGGGCGCCCCAGCCGCCGATTGGCATTCCAACGACCGTCGTCTGGAGCGAGGCGGCGAGCGTCGACGCGATCCTCGCCGGCGTCCGATCGGGGCGGGTCTATATAGATGTGGTCGGCCAACCGGCCTGGCGGCTCGATCTTGAGGCGTCGACCGGCGGGCAAAGCGCGGTCATGGGCGGAGCGCTATCGGCCAGGGCCGGGGACGTGGTCCGGGTTGAAGCTCTGGTGGCGGGAGCGGAAGGCGGGACCATCGAGTTTATCGCTGGCGGACGCGACGCGCCCCTGGGCGTTGGCGCAATTAGCGGTGGCAATGCGGCGCCCGCGGTGACCTTTGCGGTCGACCGTCATGCCAGGTGGGTCCGCGCCGTTCTTCGCAGTCCGGGTGGCAAAATCGCCCTGATCTCTAACCCAGTTTATATCGATATTGTCGACTGAAACGGCCCCTGACGAAGGTTTTTTTGATCAGGCGGTCCGGCGAATCAGCTGGCCGATTCGCGTTTGGATTGGCCTTGCGCTGTCGATATTCGACGATTTCGCGCCTTCGACGGTTGAAATCCGGTCATTCAACTCAGCTCATGCGGGAATTTTCCGTGCGTTGCTGCGATTGCGTCGTCGCGCCGCAACTTTTTTGACGCCTCAATGGGGATTTGTTGCGTTGCACACGCAGTCGAATGTTAACTATAAGGCCTTGTTTTTCCGTGGCTTTCCACATGGCGGATACAACCGTACGGTTATTCCGCTGCCGAAAATACATCTTTGATTTCTCGGTGAAGAATGTGATAACACAAGCAACGTCGGTAAGATGAAGTTTCCGACAGCTAAGTGAGCAGTGCACCAGAAGGTGCGCGGCGATGGGCGGAAGTCTTGTGTAACATGGGGAAGTCAATGAAATTTCTGAAAGTAGTCGCGTCCGCCGCTGTCGCCGCGAGTTTCGCGGTCGGGTCGGCGTTCGCCGCACCGGTCGTACCGGTAAGCAACAATGACGGCGTTCCTGACATCTATGACGCCATCAACCTTCTGAAGGGAACGGCCTTCACCTCGAATGCCGACATCCCGCTTGCGCTGCGGATTGCCGACGGCTCTGACGAGCTGTTCCGGGTACTCAATAACGGGATCCCGCTGATCGGCCTCACGGCGGCGAATTCGAATACGCTGGGCGTTTCGGTTGGCGCGAACGCCGCGCCGACGTTCTTCAATCCTCCGGGCACGCCGCTGTTCGGCTTTACGGGCGACGGCACTGCCGCGAACCCGTTCGCCGGCCGCGATCTCAGCTCGATCGGCATTGCGACGCCGGAAATCCTCGGCTTTGCGCTCCAGTCGAACGCCAACACGTTCTACACGGAAGCGGCCCGCAATCCGGATGGCCTCGATCACGCGATCGCGTACGACCTTTCGTCGCTTGGCGCGATCACCATCTGGGTCACGCTCAACGGCAATGACGTTGAAATCACGCTGAACAACCCGATCCTGCTCGCTTTCGAGGACATCCTCGGCGGCGGCGACATGGACTTCGACGACACCATGTACTTGATCGATGCGCAGGTCGTGCCGCTGCCGTTCGCAGCGCCGCTTCTGCTGACGGGCCTCGCGGGTCTTGGCTTCGTCGGCCGCAAGAAGCGTCAGGCCTGAGCCTTACCTTCGTCATTGAACTGATCAGGGGCGCAGCCATGGCTGCGCCCCTTTTCGTTCGCTCCTCGTTGTTCCAGCGCGAGCGCGTGTTTCGGGCGTCTTTTGTCGCGGCGGACATCTCGACGGCGACGACGATGGCCGGGGCGGCGCAACGGCCTGCAAGCCTGCCGGCCTGCGCTGCCACCGGCGCCGGCCAATGAGTTGGCGGCATCTGATTCGAGTTGTCGATTGTCGCTGACGGAATGGCGTCGCCGGAAATAGGGGGGGCAGATCCGCCGGGTTGCTGGGTACATCGTCGCTGGGACCATTGGAACTTGGTCAATGGTCGTTAGGGTCACCAGGCCGCGGGAAGCTCGTGGGGTTCCGCCGGAACAGGTTACGGCCATTGGCAAACCGGGCGCTGTCAGCCGCGGCGGAACGCGCGCCCCGCCAAAGCGCCGCTATGCCGGACGAGCGAACGCGCCTCCGAGGGCGCGGCGCGCCTCGGCCGGTGCTCCGCCTCGACCGGTGATCCGCCTCGATTGCGCGGCGCGAATATTTTTCAATTGATGGTGCCCAGGAGAAGACTCGAACTTCCACGACCTCACGGCCACTGGCACCTGAAGCCAGCGCGTCTACCAATTCCGCCACCTGGGCGCGGAAGGCGAGGGTGTAGGCAGGCGGTTTCGGCCTGTCAATCTGCGTCCGTTCAATCCACGCGGATGAGGTCGCGAGCACAAGCGCGCGGCGATTCGCGATCTTGCGATTCCGCGCGGCCTGTCGCATGCCGACGAGAACCGCGTCGCGGGAGCGGCCGGAGCAGGAGACTTCAATGACTGGCAAGCTTGCAGTGGTTTTCGGCGGCTCAGGATTCGTCGGGCGAAACGTCGTGAGGGAACTTGCAAAGCGCGGCTGGCGCGTGCGCGTCGCTGTCCGTCGTCCGCACCACGCGCAATTTCTGAAGCCGGCTGGCGTCGTCGGACAGATCCAGCTCGCGCAGGCGAACCTCCGGCACAAGCCCTCCATCCGCGAGGCGCTGACCGGCGCGGACGCGGTCGTCAATTGCGTCGGCATCCTTTTTGAAACCGGCGCGCAGAAGTTTCGCTCCGTACAGGGACAAGGCGCCGCCTGGCTTGCCGAGCTCGCCGCCGAGATCGGCGTCAGCGAGTTCGTGCAGGTGTCAGCCATCGGCGCCGATCCCGAGAGCGACAGCGACTACGCCCGCACCAAGGGGCGCGCAGAAGAGGCGGTGCGCGCCGCCATTCCCACGGCGCGCATCCTTCGGCCGTCGATCGTGTTCGGGCCGGAGGACTCTTTCTTCAACCGGTTCGCCGAGATGGCGATGGTCTCGCCCATGCTGCCGCTCATCGGCGGCGGCGCCACCAGGTTCCAACCAATCTATGTCGACGACGTCGCCGACGCGGTTTGCGCCTGCCTTGAGCGCCCGGACACCGCAGGCCGTACGTTCGAGCTCGGCGGCCCTGGCATCTATTCGTTCAGGGAGCTTCTCCAGATAATGCTGCGCGAGACCGGGCGTCGCCGCCTCCTCGCGCCGCTGCCGGGACCGATTGCGCCGCTCGTCGGACTCTTTGGCGAGATCGCGGGCGCGTTGCCTTTCATCGACCCGCCGATCACCCGCGATCAGATAAAGCTGTTGAAGGTCGACAACATTGTCAGCGCCGGGCCGGACATCGGCGTGCTTGCAGACATCGGCATTGCGCCGCGATCGATTGAAGCGGTCCTGCCAGGTTATCTGGTGCGGTTCCGCAAATACGGTCAGTTTACTGAAGAGCCGATGTCGCCCTGATCAGCCTTGTCCCTGTCCGCTTCTTCCCTGGCGGATTGGGGGCGGGCGTCCGCCAGCCAGTCCTTGCGGCGAAGATTGAGCTGGGAAAGGCCGCGCTGTTCGAATCGGCGCGCAAGGAACCGATAGAAGAACCAGTCCCGCATTCCGAAAGGGCAGACGTGATAGAAGAGCCGCTCCGGCAGGGTCCAGCGAACGCGGCCGCGATTGGCGCGCCGTGACGATGGCCCGCACCAATGGTCCGCGCTGTAGGCGAGCCGCGCCCGGCCGCCATGGCGCTTCGTCAGCCGGTGCACGATCTCATGATCCATGAGGCAATAGGGCCAGATCGCCGGATCGAAGCTGCCGACGGCCTTGAGGTCGCCTGCGCGGAACGCCTGTCCGTAGCCGCCGGTATGGCACTGGCGTTTCATCAGTTTGCTGACGATAGCGCCCTTGCGCAGGACGGCCGCGTGCTGCGGGGCGTCGGGCGGCGGCGCGCCGAACGCCAGCGCGGCGACTGTTTCGGGGCCGCCGGCCGCCATCATCGCTTCGGCCCGGGCGAGGTACTCGGGCGGGTACCACGTGTCGGCGTCCGCCGTCGCGATAAACTCTCCGTCGGCCGCCGAAATGCCGCGCCCGAGAGCGAACGCCTTGCCGGGGCGCGGTTCGTCGAGAATGCTGACGTCGAGATCCGGCCGGCCCGCCCTGAAGGCTTCAGCGATCGCTGCAGAGGCGTCGGTCGAGCCGTTGTCCACGAGAATGAGGCGCGCCGGTCGCGACTGGGCGCCGAGCGAGTCCAGCGTCGCGCGGAGATATCCTTCCTCATTGAAGAATGGCACAACGACGGTCCACCGGGTCGTGCGCTCGCCCGCGGCCTCTGACATCATTGCCTGGCGTTTTTCCACGTCTGGCGTCATCCGTATCACTGCTTCGCCCGGCGCCCGGGCCGGCCGGTTCTAGCTTTATCCAGCGCGCGGGGGATAGCCTCATGTTCACGCCGTTCCACATCATAAAGGCCGGGATCGGCCGGCTGCGCCGTCCAGCGTTCGACGCGCGGGCGGCGGTTGAACTGGCGAGGTTTGGGCTGCCTTTCTTTCCCGCCACCCGCTACGCCCTGGCGCCGTCGGCGCTGCTGACCGTCGTCAACGACGTGATGATCAACGGCAGGCGGACGATCGTCGAACTCGGCAGCGGCTATTCCTCGGTCTACCTCGCCCGGGCGCTCGACCTCATCGGCGCGGCGGACGGGCGGATCTTCACCGTCGATGCCGACCCGGACTGGCTTAATCTTGTCATTGATCGCGCGGCGGCGGCCGGCGTCGGCGACCGGATCACGCCGGTCCTCGCGACCATCCGTCGCCAGGAAGGGCTTGGCGACTGGTACGATCGCGAAGCGATAATGGAGGCGCTCGGGGCCCGGTCGATCGACCTTCTTCTCGTGGACGGACCTGTGGCCAGCGGCCCGCAAAGACAGGAGGCGCGCGCGCCCGCCGCTCAAGCCCTGAAAAATGCGCTAGGCGCGCGCTGCGCGATCTATCTCGACGACGTGCATCGACCGTCCCATGCCCGGATCGCTGCCCGGTGGGGCGAACTGCTTGGCCTCCACTTCACCGAACACCACGCACGCGGCGGTTTCGCCTACGCCGCGCGCGGCGATGCGTTCGATCCAATCATCTGACCCGCCAGGCTAGTCCCGCTTGCGCAGCGCGGCGACGCCGGCGATCGTCCAGCCGGCAAGAAACGAGACGCCGCCGAGCGGCGTGATTGCGCCCATCACTGACGGCGCGCCGAGGCCGAGCGCGTACAGTGAACCGGCGAACAGCGCGATCCCGACCAGAAAAGCCGCAGCCGCCGCGGGGGGGCGCGCCGCATAAGCCGCGACCGCGTGGACAAGGGCGTAGGTCGTCGCCGTGTCCCACAGGTCCGCCGCACGCGGATCGAACGACGCCGACAGCGCGTGGGCGCCGAAAGCCCCGAACCCGACGGCGAGAAATCCGGCAAGGGCGGCGAGGGCGCGAAGGGCGTTCATGGTGAAAGCTCCGTTAATGTCAGCGGCGAGCAACCCGCCGTTTACCGAATATGCAGGCTCCCATGGGATGCCGAAAGGTCGAGAAGGCCGTTTTTGCGAGGCTGCGGACGCGCCATGACGATCGTCGACCGACGGATAGAAGCCATGCACCGCGCCGGCGCAGGTCGCGCCGCGGGCCGCCTGCCTGCCCTTGACAACGAGCGCGATGGTGCGCGTGACGCGGCGGGCGAAATATTGGCGTTCGCGCGGCTCAGGGCGACGCCGCTCTCGATGGCGCTCGCGGTCTTTGCGGCGATCTTCTGCGTCTTCCTGTTCCAGTCGGTCGCACCCGCCTTCAATGAGGATGACGTCGTACAGGCGCAGAAACTTGCGCAGCCAGATATGCTGCCCCAGGGGCGATGGCTCTACGCGTTCCTCTATTACGTGGCGCTGGGCGGCAATCCTGCGCCGGTGATCTCAAGCGCCATCGGCCTTGGCGTCCTTCTCGCGGCGGCCCTGCGCCAGGCCGCGTTCATCGGATTGTCGCGCAATGGCGCCCGCCTCGCGTTTGCGCTCGTATCGTGCGTGTCGATCTACTATGAGCATTTGTTCTCCTATGACAGCGCCCGGCTGATTTATCCGCTTGCAAACCTTATGGTCATCTGGGGCGTCGTTCGCGCCTCGGCTTCGATTTCTCTTGGCGCATGGTCGGTCGCGGTCGGCGCATTCGCGCTCGCGCCGGCGATTTACGCCTCGGCGCTCATGTATGGCGCGACGAGCGTCCTTGTCGCGGCCGTCGCATGGACGTTGCGAGATCGCTCGCCGCGTCGCGCCCTTGTCATGGCGGGCAAGTCGCTGGCGGCTGCGGCGCTTGGCATGGCGACCTACGCAGTCGTCACCGATGCGCTCTATTCCACGATGGGGTGGGAGCTTGGCTACCGCGCCGGCGTCGATCCTTTCGCGATCGCGACCCACTGGCGGACGTTCCTCGACCTCCTTTCAACCCATTCGCTTGCGTTGCTGACCGGCGCGAGTTCGGCATATTTTCCGGTTGCCTACCATCTCTTGTCCGGGTCGGCGTATGCCGTGTGCGGATGGCTTCTCGCGCGGCGTCTGCGCGCGAGTGCGGCGGGGGCGTTCGCATGGTCCGCCATGGCCGCAACACTGGTCAGCCCGTTCTGCCTCATCTTCATCAGCGTCGACGACCAGTACCTGCCGCGCAGCCTCTATGCCTACGCGACGGCGCAGGCCGGATTCTTCGCGATCGCGCTTGACTGGCTCCTTGCAAGCCCTCGCGACAGGCGCGCCGCCGCCGGGGTCGCGGCGGCCATCGCTGCATTCATCGCCCTCAACGCCGTTCTCATCAATCAGCGCGCCTATGACGAATGGCTCGCCTGGCAATCTGACAAGTCGATCACGGAGCGGATCATCGTGCGGATTGACGGGCTGCTGGCCGACGCCGATCCCGATGCGGAAATGTTCCCGCCATCGCGCGAGAGCGCAGCGGGAGCGCCCATACCGCTTGCAGTCTTCGGCATATCGCACTGGCGAGCGGGCCCGCGCGGCGACATCCAGACGATTCGCCTGTTCCGGCACTCGCGCGAACGGGTATTCAGCCTCCTTGAGCCGCGCTTTGCGCCGGCGACCGGACCACAACGCGACAGCGTCAGGGGAATGATCGACGGACGCGCGCCGTGGCCGGCGGCCGGTTCGGTATTTCTCGCCGATGGCGTCGTTGTAGTGGTGCTGTCCGATGAAGGCGTCGATCGCTGGTGAAGGGCGACGCCGCACGATGGCGTCAGTCGTCCGTATGCAGCGCCGAATGAATGAAGGTTAGGGCGGCGGTGGTCGCCTTTGCGCGAACGAAGTCGCGATCGCCATGGACGAACACGCGGCGTTCGGCGCGCGCGCGCGCGCCGCGGCGGACGAAGCCGAACCAGACAAGTCCAACGGGTTTTTCCGCATTGCCGCCGCTTGGGCCGGCGATGCCGGTGATCGCGATGGCGATGTCCGCCCGCGAGCGCTCGATGGCGCCGATCGCCATCGCCTTTGCGACCTGCCGCGACACCGCGCCATAGCAGTCAATCATCGCGAACGGCACGCCCAGCATGTCCGCCTTCGCCTCGTTCGAATAGGTGGTGAACCCGCGGTCGAAGATGGCGGATGATCCCGGAACGGACGTCAGTGCTGCGCCGACAAGCCCGCCGGTGCAGCTTTCCGCCGTCGCGATCAGAAGGCCGGCGCCCCCCGCCTTGTCGACGATCCCCTGCGCCAGTCGCCAGTCGCGGTGATTGAGGGACATGGCGTTCACGCCTCTCCCGGCAGGCGGACGGTCGCCGTTGCGATTGCGGCGAGGCCTTCGTCGCGGCCGGTGAAGCCGAGCTTTTCGCTAGTCGTCGCCTTCACGGAGACGCGGTCCAGGTCAACCAGGAGGATCTCGGCGAGGGCGCCTCGCATCGCGGCGCGGTGCGGCCCGATGCGCGGCGCCTCGCAGATCAGCGTCACGTCGCAGTTGACGATTGCGCCGCCGCGGGCGCTGACGAGGTCGCGGGCCTTTTCAAGGAAGATGCGCGAAGGCGCGCCTTTCCATTGCGGGTCGGACGGCGGGAAATGGTCGCCGATGTCCCCTTCGCCGATCGCGCCGAGGATCGCGTCGGTGAGCGCATGCATGCCCGCGTCGGCGTCCGAGTGGCCTTTCAGCTTCCTGTCGTGGGGGATGGCGACGCCGCACAGGATGGCCGCTTCGCCCGGTTCGAACTGGTGCACGTCATATCCGTGTCCTGAGCGGTATTCGTACGCCACGGCGCGCCTCCCGAGCAGGGTCTCGGCCATGCCAAAATCCTCCGCCTGCGTTATTTTCATGTTGTCCGGCGACCCGGCTACGAGACGCACGTTCAGGCCGGCGGCCTCGGCGACGGCGGCGTCGTCGGTCATCGCTCTTCCCGCCGCTGCGGCGTGAGCCTTGCGGATTGCCGCGAAGGCGAAGCCTTGCGGCGTCTGCGCCCGCCACAGCCGGTCGCGGGGCACGGTGTCAGCGATGCAGGGATGGTCGGCGCCGTCCGCTTTCTTGATGGTGTCGAAGACTGGCAGGGCCGCGATCGCCCCGTCGGCATGGTCGAGGCCGTCGATCACCCGGTCGATGACGTCCGCAGGCACGAACGGGCGCGCCGCGTCATGGATCAGCACCCGGCCCGGCGCCGGGTCGTGCAGGCTTTCGAGCCCGAGGCGAACGGAATCCTGACGCTCCGCGCCGCCGATGACGGGCGCCAGCAGCTTGTCTTGGCCGGCAAGGGCGCCAATCGCCTCCGCATAGAGGTCGCGGTCGTCGCGGTGGATGACGACCCGCACGGCATCTATCCTCGGATGGCGCAGGAATGCCGCCAGCGTGTGCGCGATGACCGCCGATCCCGCCAGCGGCCGGTACTGCTTCGGTCCGCCCGCGCCGGCGCGCGCGCCGCGGCCGGCGGCGACGATCAGGGCGGTGGCGGTCGTCTCGGACATGGCGCGGCGTGCCTCTTGCGCGTTGACGGCGTCGACAGGGCGACTATCGATGCCCCAACGGGGCGGCGGTCGCAATGGCTGCTGGGAACCGACGGGAAGACCGAACGAAGGACGCGATGATCAGGATCGGCGATATCGAACTGGCGAACGGCGTGCTCGTCGCGCCGATGTCCGGCGTCAGCGACGCGGCTTTCCGGCGCGCCGCGTTTGACGCCGGGGCCGGGCTCGTCGTCTCGGAAATGGTCGCGAGTGAAGAGCTGGCGCGCGGCCGACCAGATGTCGTCACCCGCGCGGAAAGCGACCCTGCCGTGCGTCCCTTCGTGATGCAGCTGGCCGGCCGCGAAGCGCGATGGATGGCGGAAGGCGCACGTATCGCCGAGGCGTCCGGCGCGGACATTATCGACATTAATATGGGCTGCCCCGCCCGGCAGGTGACGGGCGCGCTCTCCGGGTCTGCGCTGATGCGCGATCCGGACCATGCCCTCGGCCTGATCGAGGCGACGGTCAGCGCGACATCGCGACCGGTAACGCTGAAAATGCGTCTCGGGTGGGACTGGGACGCGATCAACGCGCCGGAGATCGCGGCCCGGGCCGAAGCGGCGGGCGTGCGGATGATCATCGTCCACGGGCGGGTCCGGAACCAGTTCTACAAGGGCGTTGCAAACTGGGACGCCGTTCGGGCCGTGAAGGCGCGCATATCGGTCCCGCTAATCGTCAACGGCGACATTGTCGATGCGGCGTCCGCGCGGGCGGCGCTGGCCAAGTCCGGCGCGGACGGGGTCATGGTCGGCCGCGCGAGCGTCGGTCGGCCCTGGCTGCCGGGCGCGATCGCTGCCGCACTCGGCGCCGGGTCTCCGAAAATTGCGACCCCGTCGCTTGCCGCCCAGGTCGCCATGATGACCGCGCAATACGAAGCGACGCTTGCCCTCTATCCAGGCAATCTCGGCGTAAAGGTTGCGCGCAAGCACCTGTCGGCCTTTGTTGACGCCGCGCCGCTGTCCGTTCCCGTCGAGGCTCGCCGGGCCTTGCGGGGGGACATCTGCCGTCTGTGGGACCCTGACACGGTCCTCGCCAGGCTCAGGTCGTTGCCGGAGGCCGCCGCGCTCGCCGCGTGACGTCAACCAGATCATCGGGCCCGGACCCGCGAAGCGGCTTTCCGGCAACATAGGTGTTGAGCCCGGGCAACAATCGGCGCATTGTGTGGCGAAAAGGTTGCATACCAGGATCGGCCTTGGCGTTCGTCGATGGCCCTTCCTCCGGTTCAGCGGGAGCGCTGATTTGCAGACGCGACGTCTAGATCGACCTGCCTATCTCTATCGCGACGCCCGTCCGGGCTGGCATGCGTGCGTCCTGCGGCGATGACCGGCGGCGATTCGGCAGCAACGCGCGCGGACGTCGCCGAGGCCCGGCGCTGGCGCCGCATGAGCGCCAGCGACGCCGCTGCGACCTTTGGCATTCCGGCGGCGGCGATGTTCGCGTTTGCGACGACGTGGTTCCTGCTCTCGCCGATGGCCGAAAATGTCGGCCGGGCGGTGCTCCTCGCCCTGATCATCGGCAATGTGGTGATCGCCGGCACCTTCGCGACGCTGATCGGCGTTCGGCTTTGGCAGGTGGCGACCGAGCGCCGGCGCAAACGGGCGGGCGCGAGCGTGCACCTTCAGCTTGTCGGGCTGTTCTGCCTCGTGGCGGCGACGCCGGCGCTGTTCGCCTTCCTTTTCGCCTTTACGATCATGCGTTCGAGCCTCAACGACGTATTCGGCGACCGGGTCACCTCGTCGATCGACGCGGCAAGGGGCCTTGCGAACGACTACATCCAGGAAAAATACCTCGAAGACGAGCGCCACCTGACGCAGATCGAATTCGACCTCAACAATGACAGCCTGATCGGCGTCACGCCTGCGACGACGCCCATCCTGTTCCGCCAGCGCCTGTTCGAACAGGCCTATGGCCGCGGTCTTGCGGCGATCGTCATCGTCGATGCAGACCGCCGCATCGTCGCCCGGGCGGAAATGGTGGAGGCCGACTTCGCGCTGCCGAACCGGGCGATCTTCGACAAGATCGATGCGGCGGCGGCGGCGGGCGAGCCCCAGGGCAAATGGTTCACCTACGGCGCCAATGACGGCGACGCGCTCGACTTCCTGCGCGGCATGAAAAAGTCGGAGGTTCTCGACGGCGGCTATATCGTCACCTATCGCGCCATGCGCAGCAATATTTCCAGCGGGCTGATCGGCATCCGGAACATCGGCGCCGACTGGCGCGACGTGCGCGACCAGCGCGACCGCCTCGAGCGGGTGTTCTTCGCCGGCTATATCGTGATGGCGCTGATCGTCCTGTTTGGCGCGATTTGGGCGGCGATGCGCGCTGCGACGCGGATCGTCGAGCCGATCGGCCGTCTCGTAAGGATGGCCCAGCGCGTGTCGTCGGGCGATCTTGGCGCGCGCGTCGACGTGTTCCGCCGCGATGGCGAGCTTGGCGCGCTTGCCCGGTCGATGAACCACATGACCGCCCAGTTGCAGACCCAGCGTGACGACCTGATCGAGACGACACGCCAGTTCGATCGCCGCCGCCGGTTCACCGAGGCGGTCCTGTCGAACGTGTCCGCAGGCGTCGTCGGAATAGACGCCGACAGCAGGATCACCATCGCCAACCGTTCCGCGGAGGAACTCCTCGGCCTCGATGGCGCGCGCAGCGTCGGCGCGCCGCTCGGGGCGCTCGCGCCGGAACTGTCGACTCTCGTCACCGCCGCGCGGGGCGCAGTGACGCGCGAGGCGGCGGGCCAGATCGAAATCGATCGCGACGGCCGCTTGCGCACGCTTAACGTCCGCGTCGTCTGCGACCAGAGTGACGATGGCGGCGGCGCCGTGGCGACTTTCGACGACGTGACGGAGCTGATGGCCGCGCACCGGTCCGCCGCCTGGGGCGACGTGGCGCGACGGATCGCCCACGAAATCAAGAACCCGCTGACGCCGATCCAGCTATCCGCCGAACGGCTTCGCCGAAAGTACCAGTCCGAAGTCGTCACCCAGCCGGAAATCTTTGACAAGTGCACCGACACGATCATTCGTCACGTCAGCGACATTCGACGCATGGTCGACGAATTCTCGTCTTTTGCGCGGATGCCGGAACCGGTGATTTCGGTCGAGGACGTAACCGAGATCGTCAAGTCGACCGTCTTTACCCAGAGGGTATCGTTCCCTGAAATTTCGTTTGACGTGCGCGAGCGCGATGGCGAGGACGCCGCGCCTGTCGTCAGCTGCGACGACCGGCTGATCGGGCAGGCGCTCGGCAACATCCTGAAGAACGCCTGCGAGTCGATCGACGCGCGCCTTGTCGCGAATCCGGACCCGCCGGGCAGGGTTCGCGTGCGCATCGCTGTCGCGGGCGACGCGGTCAGAATAGAGATCGCCGACAATGGCGTCGGCCTGCCGAAGGCGCAGCGCGAACGGCTTACTGAGCCCTACATGACCACGCGCGCCAAGGGAACCGGCCTCGGCCTCGCTATCGTCAAGAAGGTGATCGAGGAACACGGCGGCACGCTGTCCTTCGACGACTGCGCCGAGCTTGGCGCGACGGGCGCCCGCGTGACGGTCGTGTTGCCGCGGGCCGCAATCGGCGAAGCGACGACGCCGGCCGATGCGGGCGCAGAACGAACGACTGGGCTGGCGCGCGAGCCGTCAGCGGAAATTCAGACGACTGACTATCAAGTAGCGAACCATCAGGCGGCGAGCGCGCCTGGCGAGAACGCGCCGGAACAGGAAGCCCTCGACGGGGAATTGCATGTTGACGCGGCCGCCTTGCGCGGCGCAGCGGCGGCGGAATGAAACAGGGTAGGAGGCGGAGACGTCCATGAGCGCCGATATTCTCATTGTCGACGACGAGGCCGACATTCGTGAACTTGTCGCGGGCATCCTTGAAGACGAAGGCTTCGAGCCGCGGGCCGCGTCTGATTCCGACAGCGCCTTCGAGGCCTTGCGCGCACGGGTGCCGGAACTCGTGGTCCTCGACGTGTGGCTCCAGGGATCGAAGCTCGACGGCATCGAGATCCTCGAAGCCCTCAAGAAAATGCACCCGGAGCTGCCGGTCATTATTATATCAGGACACGGAACGATCGAGACCGCCGTTGCGGCGATCAAGAAGGGCGCCTACGACTTTGTCGAGAAGCCGTTCAATGCGGACAGGCTGGTGCTCGCCGTAACGCGCGCGATCGAGGCGGCGCGACTGCGGCGGGAAAACACCGAACTGAGAGTAAAGGCGCCGGAATGGGGACTGATTGGCGGCTCCTCAATGATGAATTCCCTGCGCGGCGTGATTGAAAAAGTGGCGGACGCGAAATCGCGGGTTCTGGTCTGCGGCGCGCCGGGTTCGGGCAAGGAAACGATCGCGCGGCTTCTCCACGACCGCTCGGCGCGGGCCGGCCGGCCGTTCGTGGTCGTCAGCGCCGCGACCATTGCGCCCGAGCGCATGGAGGAGGAGCTCTTCGGCACCGAAGGCGAAGGCGGCGCGCCCAAGAGCGTTGGCCTGATGGAACGCGCCCACGGCGGCACGCTGATGTTTGACGAGATCGGCGACATGCCCCTTGAGACCCAGGGAAAGATCCTGCGCGTCCTTGTCGATCAGCGTTTCCGCCGGGTCGGCGGGCTCGACTTCGTATCGGTCGACGTGCGGATCGTCTCGACGACGTCGAAGGACCTTCTTGCGGCGGCGCAGCTTGGCCAGTTCCGGGAAGATCTCTACCACCGCCTCAATGTCGTCCCGATCCAGGTGCCATGCCTTGCCGAACGACGCGAAGACATACCCGAGCTTGCGCTTTATTTCATTGACCGTCTGTCAATGTCGCTCGGCCTGCCGAAGCGCGAAGTGGCGCAGGACGCGATGGCGGCCCTTCAGGCTTATGGCTGGCCAGGGAATATCCGCCAGCTGAGGAACGTGATCGAGCGGACGCTGATCCTGATCGGCCGCGACGGCGACGGCCCGATCGTCTGCGACCAGCTGCCGCCCGAAGTTATTGACGCCGGCCTTTCGATCCCTGCGGGGGAAGGGCTTGAACAGATCATCGCCCTGCCGCTCCGCGATGCGCGCGAACGGTTCGAACGCGAATACCTCATCGCCCAGATCAACCGCTTCGGCGGCAATATCTCGCGGACCGCCGCGTTTATTGGCATGGAGCGGTCGGCTCTCCACCGAAAGTTAAAGGCGCTCGGCGTAAATGGCGGCCAACGGGCCGAAATCGCCTGATCCCCGGCAATTCGCGGGTCGCCGGGCGGTTCGCGACAGTCTCGAACGGAGCAGTTTTCCATGCGAGTGATCGTCTGCGGCGCGGGCCGCGTCGGCTTCGGGATCGCGCGGCGCCTCGCCAAGGAAGGCGGCTCCGTGACCGTTATCGACCAGGACCGCACGCTGGTGCGCGCGGTCTCCGAACGTCTCGACGTGCGCGGGGTGATCGGTAATGGTTCGTATCCGGATGTCCTTGCCGAGGCTGGCGCGCGCGAGGCGGACATGGTGATCGCCGTCACTTATTCCGACGAAGTGAACATGATCGCCTGCCAGATCGCCCATACGCTGTTCAAGGTGCCCACGAAGGTCGCGCGAATTCGGGCCGCCGGCTATCTCGATCCGAAATACTCCGACCTGTTCAGTCGCAACCACATGCCGATCGACGTCATCATTTCGCCGGAACGCGAGGTGAGCGAGGCGATCATGCAGCGCATGTCGACGCCGGGCGCGTTCGAGACGAAGGCGTTCGTCGGAGGACGGGTCTGGGCGGTCGGCGTGAAGCTGCGCGAGGACTGCCCGATCATCAACACGCCGCTGCGCCAGGTGGCCGAGCTCTTCCCTGACCTGAAAATCAAGATCGTCGGCATCCGGCGCGGCGAACGCATGTGGCGCGCCCACGGCGACGACCAGCTGGCGCCGGACGACCGCATCTATTTCGTTTCCGCGCGTGAAAACGTTCAGCGCGCCCTTGAGATAATGGGCGAGAGCGAACGCCAGGCCCGCCGCGTCATTATCGTCGGCGGCGGCAATATCGGCCTCTACGTGGCGCGCGGGCTGGAAAAATTCGGCACAATGAAGATCCGGCTCATCGAGCGCGACCGCCGGCGAGCGGAAGCGATCGCCGAACAGCTTGAGCGGACAGTCGTCCTGCAGGGCGACGGCCTTGACAGGGAGATCCTTCGCGAGGCCGGGGCCGAGGACGCCGAAACGGTGCTGACCGTTACGGACAACGACCAGATCAACATCCTTGCCGCGGTCGTGGCGAAGCGCGAAGGCGCCCGACGGTCGCTTGCGCTGATCAATGACATCGAATACGGGCCGATTTGCGAGTCCGTCGGGATCGACCGCTACGTGGACCCGCGCGCGACGACGATCTCGACCATCCTGCAGCATATTCGCCGCGGGCGGATCAAGGGCGTGTTCAGCCTTGCCGACGGCGCCGCTGAGCTGATCGACGCCATTGCGCTGGAAACCTCGCCCCTTGTCAACAAGCCGCTCAGCGAAGCGAACCTGCCCGAAGGCGTCGTGATCGGCGCCGTTTTCCGTGACGGCGTCGTCAGCATCCCGAACAAGGACACGATCATCCGCCCGGACGATCAGGTCGTTCTGATGGCGTTGCGCGAACATGTCCGCGACGTAGAGCAGATGTTCCGCGTCAGCATCGAATACTTCTGATCGCCAATCGTCCGGAAAGGGATTGACGGTGTCGCTTCGCACCATCCTGCGCGCGCTCGGCGTCGGCATTCTCATGATCGCCGCGGCTCACCTTGCGCCGATCCTCGTGGCGCTTGTCCGCGAACCAGCGGCTAAGGACGCCTATCTGTTCAGCGCTGCGGTGTCGGGCCTTGCCGGCGGCGGACTCTACGTTATTGGCGGACGTCGTCGCCGTGCGGATGATCTGCGCGAGGCCATCCTGTTCATCTGCCTGTGGTGGGTCATTGCGCCCCTGTTCGCAGCGGCGCCGTTTGCGCTGACAGGCGCTACGCCAGCGGCCGCTGCGTTCGAAAGCCTGTCGGCGCTGACGACGACGGGCGCGTGGCTGTCGGAGACGGCGGCGCGGGAGAGCCCGGCCGGCGTCATGTGGCGGGCGACGCTGCAATGGGTCGGCGGCCTGGCGACGCTCGCCTTTGCGGCGGCCGTGCTCGTCCGGCCGCTGTTTGTCGGCATTGAGACGGTGCCGCCGCGTTTCGCCCGCCGCGAGGATAATTCATATTTTACCGCAATGCAGACGGCCCTTGGGTATCTCGCGCCGGCCTATGGGGCGTTGACGGCGATTGGCGCCATCATTCTGGCGGTCGCCGGCTTCGATGCGCTAGGGAGCATCGCGACGGCGATGTCACTGGCGTCGTCTGGCGGCTTTCTCGTCGATGCGGACGCGCTCGACGCCCCGTCGCTGGCGGTGGCTGGGGCGCTGTTTCCGTTGTTGCTTGTAGGCGGCGTCAACTTCGCGCTGATTGCGGCGGTCGCCGACAATGCGCGGCCGCGGCGCGCGGACAGCGAAACCGCGGCGTACTTCCTGATCGTTATCGCGCTCGCGGCGGCGCTCTGGGCTTTCGGCGCGCCGACGGATGGGCAGGCGGAAGGCGAGCCCTGGCGGCACATTCTGAACGCCGCGAGCCTTGCCTCGACCAATGCCGTCGTGATCGGCGACGTGCCGAACCTCGCCCTTGCGCTGATCGCCGTCGTCATCGGCGGGTCGGCCGTCTCGACTGCGGGCGGGCTAAAGGTCCTGCGCTGGCTCGTCCTGTTCCGGCGCGTACGCGAAGAGCTTGCGCGGCTGGTCTCGCCGCGTGCGGTGTTCGGCCGACCGTTCGTTGAGGTGGAGCTTGGCGTCTGGATGCATTTCATCGCATTCACGTTCGTGCTCGCCGGGCTGACGGTGATCGGCCTTGCTGGCGGCGCGGAGTTTGATCTCGCCGCGGCCGGCGCGGTTGGCGCGCTCGCCAATGCAGGCCCCGCGCTTGCGCTCGTCGAAGGCGGGGAAATGGGCTATGGAGCTTTCAAGAACGGCGCGCATCTTGCCGCGCTCGCGGGCGCGATGGTGCTCGGCCGCATCGAAGCGATCGCGGCGCTTGCGCTGTTCAACCTGAGTTTCTGGAGGTCCTGAACCGGATGGCGCGAACAGCATACGTAAACGGACGATTCGCGCCGATCGGCGCCGCGACGGTGCCGGTCGAGGATCGCGGCTATCAATTCGCCGACGGCGTCTACGAAGTCCTGCTGGTCGTCGACGGCATGCTGTGGGATGCGCAGGGCCACTTCGCCCGCTGGCGGCGAAGCCTCAGCGAGCTCGCCATTCCGCTGCCGATGAGCGAGGCCTCAATGCGCCTCGTGGTGCGCAAACTGTTGCGGCGAAACCGGCTCAGGAACGCCCTTGTATACATGCAGGCGACCCGCGGCGTTGCGCCTCGCAACCATGCTTTCCCGGTTCGACCGCCGGCGCCGTCGATCGTCATGACGGCGCGACCGTTCGACCTGCCGAGTGCGAACCGAAAGGCGGAGAAGGGGGTTCGCGTCATTCTGGCCGAGGACATCCGATGGGGGCGGGTCGACATCAAGACAGTCTCCCTCCTGCCGAACGTCCTCGCAAAGGACGCCGCGCGCAGGGCGGGCGCCATCGAGGCGTGGCTGCACCGGGGCCGCGTCGTCACCGAAGGCGCCTCATCGAATGCCTGGATCGTCGATCCTGACGGCGCCCTCGTGACCCACCCGAAAACGAATGAAATTCTTGGCGGCATCACCCGCGAGAGCGTCATGGCGTGCGCCGAGGAGTTGCAGATGAAGGTTATTGAACGTCCATTCACTCTCGAGGAGGCGTCCGCCGCCCGGGAGGCGTTCATCACGTCGGCGACCAACCTCGTGACCCCGGTCGTGACCATCGGCGACCGGGCAGTCGGCGGGGGCGCGCCGGGCGACGTCGCCCTGCGCCTGCGGCGCGCCTATATCGACCGCAGCGCGCGCCTTGCCGCAGCGGTTTGACGGTTGCATTGCCCCATCCCGCGCGCCAAACTGTCATTGTGCATTGCGGAAAATTACGCCCGGGGCTGAGATCGAAGGCAAATGAGCGATAAAAAACAGAACCTTCAGGATGTATTCCTAAACCATGTTCGAAAAGAGAAGGTTCCGGTCACCATCTTTCTGGTGAACGGGGTGAAGCTCCAGGGGAACGTCACCTGGTTCGATAATTTCTGCGTCCTCCTGAAGCGCGATTCCCAGAGCCAGCTCGTTTACAAGCACGCGATTTCGACGGTCATGCCGACGCTGCCGATCAATCTTTGGGAAGGCGAGCCGGAATCCATCCCGGAATCGGTCGACGATTGAACCTTGGGGGCCGGCTTGGCGCGAAACGGGCTCGCCGTCGCGGTTCGATTTTCGTCTGGCGGCGCCCGGACGGCAAGGATGCGTGCTAACGTCCGGCCAGTTAGCGTCGGGCTTGGCAACGTCTGACTCGGCAACGTCTGTGTTGGCAATGTCGGACCTGGCAATGTCGGACCTGGCAAAGTCTGGCGGACTGAGATTTGGCGGCGCGCCAACGCCGGCCCATTTACGCAACTGATATGGAGGCTGCGGCCATTTCAACCATTCCGACGACCGACGCGACCGAGATCGCGATCGTCATCCACCCCGACATGCATGAACGCGGCGAAATGCGCGAGCCGGCTGCGCGGCTCGAAGAAGCGATCGGCCTCGCCGCCGCAATCGGCGTCGACGTGGCGGATGCGTTCGTCGCTTCGATCGCCAAGCCGCGCCCGGCCACGCTGTTCGGTGCGGGCAAGGTCGACGAGGTCCGCGCCCTTCTCGACGCGCGCGCGCCGCGCCCCGGGCTCGTCATCGTCGATGGCGCCTTGTCGCCCGTTCAGCATCGCAATCTCGAAAAGGCGTGGGACGTAAAGGTGCTCGACCGCACGGCGCTGATCCTGGAGATTTTCGGCGCCCGCGCGAGCACGGCCGAAGGGCGCCTGCAGGTCGATCTTGCGCACCTTGAATACCAGCGCTCGCGCCTGGTGCGATCGTGGACCCACCTTGAACGCCAGCGCGGCGGCGCTGGCTTCCTCGGCGGCCCCGGCGAACGCCAGATCGAGAGCGACAGGCGGGCGCTCGCCGACAAGATCGACCGGCTGAAGCTTAAACTGGAGCAGGTGCGACGGACGCGGACATTGCAACGGGCCAAGCGCAAGCGCGCCCCGCAACCGGTCGTCGCGCTGGTCGGCTACACGAACGCGGGCAAGTCGACGCTGTTCAACGCGTTGACCCGCGCCGAGGTGCGCGCCCAGGATCTGCTGTTTGCGACCCTCGACCCGACGATGCGCGCGGTGCGCCTGCCGTCCGGCGAGCGGATCATCCTGTCGGACACGGTCGGGTTCATTTCGGACCTGCCGACCCAGCTGATCGCAGCTTTCCGCGCGACGCTGGAAGAAGTTCAGGAGGCTGATCTTCTGGTTCACGTGCGCGATCTTTCCCATCCCGAGACCGACGCCCAGCGCCGCGACGTGATCGACGTCCTCCGCGCGCTCGGCATCCGGGATGACGACGACGCCGGCGAGGGGCCGCTGGTGATCGAAGCCCTGAACAAGGTGGACCGTCTTTCTGCGGAGGATCTGGCGTCGGCGAAAGCTATCGCCCGACTGTCGCGCGACGCTGCGGCGATGACCATTGAAGAACCGCATCGGGTGTGCGTCTCGGCCCTGACCGGCGAAGGGCTCGATGAACTGGCCGCCATGATGGATGCGGCGCTGACCCGCGACCGGCGCACCTACCGCGTCACGCTTGCCGACGACGGCGCGGCGCGCGCCTGGCTGCACGCCCGCGGCGACGTGGTCGCCGCCAGCGACGATCCGGCGGCGGGGGAGGCGGATCAAGTCGTGGTCCGGCTTTCGGACAAGGCGGCGGGACAGTTTCGCAAGGCCTTCCCGGACGCGATCGTGGCGGCGGGGCCAGACGCGGCCCTGCCGGACGCCGACGGCGCGAGGGCGACGGTTTGACCGGCGGTCGCTTCGACTTCGATCCCGGTGCGGTGACGGCGCTTCTCGCGGAAGCCTCGCGGACGTTGATCATGCCGAAATTCGGCCGCCTCGCGGACGATGAAATTCGCTCGAAGTCCTCGCCCGCCGATCTTGTCACCGAAGTGGACGTGACGGTCGAGGCGTTCCTGCGCGATCGGCTGCGCGCGTTGGCGCCGGACGCCGTTTTCGTCGGCGAGGAAGCCGCCGCCGCCGATCCTGCAATCGTCGCCGCCGTGGAGGGCGCAGGGAGCGCCTGGATCCTCGATCCCCTTGATGGCACGCGCAACTTCGTCAAGGGCGTGCGCGAATTCGCAACTATACTGGCGTACGTTGAGGACGGTCGCGCCGTCGCCGGCTGGATCTATGCGTGTCCGGATGATTTCGCCGCGACGGCCGTCCGCGGCGAGGGCGCCTTGATCGACGGCGCGCCGCCGCCGGCCGGCGGCCCTGCGGCCGAGCCGCCACAGGGCATGCGCTCGATCAGCTGGCTGGCGGAGGAGTGGCGGGAGCGCCTGCTTGCGAATCTCCAGGACGGGGTCGTCACCCGATCCGGCCATTGCTCCGCTTACGCCTATCTGAAGCTCATCCGCGGCGAGGTCGACTTCAAGCTGTCGAGCCGCATTCACCCCTGGGACCATGTGGCCGGCGCCTTGATGCTTGAGGAAGTCGGCGGCGCCGCCGCCTATATCGACAAGGGCGCGCACGGCGAGCCGTTCATGCCGGCCGACAGCGCCGACCGGCCGCTTCTTGCGACGGCGCCGGGGCGCGACTGGCGGGCGATCGCCGACATTCTTCTGAACGGTCCGCCTGCCTCAGATGTCGAGATGGCGGAAAAGGACAGGGACGACGCAGATGGCTGATCCATTCGACGGCAAGGTCTGCGTCGTCACAGGCGCAGCGTCCGGCATTGGCCGCGCGCTCGCCATCGACCTTGCCGGCCGCGGCGCGCTCCTCGCCTTGTCGGACGTCAACGAAGCGGGCCTCGAAGAGACGAAGCGGCTCGTCGGCGAGGCGAAAGCGAACCGGGTGCGGATCGACCGGCTGGACGTCGCCGACCCTGAAGGCGTCGCGGCCTATGCCGCAAGCGTGAAAGAGACGTTCGGCGACGCGGGGATGGTGATGAACGTCGCCGGCCTGACGCGGATGGGCTCCTTCGAGGAAACGGACCTCGCCGCCTTCGAAAAGGTGATCGACGTCAATTTCTGGGGCGTCGTCCGAATGTCAAAGGCGTTCCTGCCGCAGCTCATCGCGACGAAGGGCACGCTCGTCAACATCTCCTCGATCTTCGGCGTAATCGGCTTCAAGGGGCAGACGCACTATTGCGCGTCGAAATTCGCCGTACGCGGATTTTCAGAGACGCTGGCGAGCGAGATGGAGGAGAAGGGCGTCCGCGTTGTTTCCGTGCACCCCGGCGGCGTCGACACAAATATCGTCAACAACGCGACCGTGGATCGCCTGCCGGACGACGTCGCCTCGAAAGAGGACATGGCCGACCGTTTCAAGGAGAACGCGATCACGACCCCCGCAGAGGCCGCGCGCATCATTCTCGACGGCGCCGCAAAGGGGAAGCGTCGCGTCATGGTCGGCCGCGACGCGAAGCTGATCTCCTTCATCCAGCGCGTCCTGCCGCAAAGCTACAACCGCGTGCTTGCGATGCTGTTCCCGCAGTCGGCGGGGGACGCAGCGGCGAAGTAGGTCAGCGAGGAGGCGGGCCGGGAGGAGCCGACGCCATGGCCGGCCGGGGGCGCCAATTGCGTCGGATCAGGACGAGTTGGAGTAATTTACGAGCGCGAAACCGCCGCGCGCTTTCGCCCCAATCCGCTCTGAGAATCGGTCTCTGTTTCCAAATCGCTCTTTATGCTGATCGGATAAGCCTCTTTGACATGCAGGAATGCCGGATGTTTCGCCGCGCGCCTCGCCGATGCGTTCGCGACCCTACGCCCGGTTCGCGGCGGCCGTCCGGAATTCGCTTGGCGTCATGCCGGTCTCCTGCTTGAAAGCGCGGTTGAACGGCCCAATCGAGTTGAAGCCGCAGTCGAACGCGACCGAGAGGATCGGCGGGCGAGCCTCCACAGGATCGGTCAGCAAAGTCTTGGCGAGGGCGATGCGGCGCGCATTGACCAGATGCGTGAAGCTCCGATAGCCGAGCCGCCCCGCAATGCACTGGCTGACCTTGTAGTCGCGCTCGCCGAGGCGCGCAGCGAGATCGGCGACCTTCAAATCCGGCGTCGCGAAGAGCCGGTCGGCGTCGAGCGTTTCCAGGATCCGGCCGGCGAGCGCGTCATCGAGCGCGGCGGGCGCCGGCGGCGCTTTGCGCCGCTTCGGCGATGACGGCGGACCGGGCAGGGGATGACGCTTGCGGAACCAAACGGCGAGCCGCCCGCCGATGACGGCCGTCGCCGCGCAGGCGTCAAGGGCCGCGTCCGCGAGGCTCGCGCCGGGGCTGGCCGGGCTCGCGTTCATCGCCCATAGAAACGCGACGGCGATCATCGCGCCGAAGCAGCCTGCGACCGCGACGCGGAAGCGCCGTTCGCGCCCCGGCAGGTCGCGGCCATAGCCGCCAAGCGTCTCCGTGAAAACGAGCACGACGGCGGATATGCAGATCAGGGAAGCGCCATTCTCCGCGATTCGGCGGATCTCGCCCGCAGCTCCTTGCGCCTGTTCCGCCCCGGCGCTTGCCGTTATGGCCCAGAAAGCCTCGACGGCGACGATCGCGACGAACGCCCAGAGCGACCAGGGCGGGACAGGGTTCGCGGATCGGAACAGCGAGCGCGCCAGCAGCCACAGCCAGCCGCATCCGCCGGCGCCGCCGATCGCCAGCGCGTAGGAGAGCGGCGCTGAGACCTCGCCGAGATAGCGCGACGTCGTGGACGCGACGATGCACACGGCGAGCCCCCACCAGATGACCTCGCCGGGTTCGACTTCGCGGAATTTCGATCCGAAACGCCCCGCAAGCGGCGTCAATGCGTTCGCCAACACGCTGGGTAAGGCCGCCTCGCGCCGCAGGATCTCCACCGGAGCCGTCTCCTTTCGTCGCCGCCGTCCGTCGACCCGGCGCAAGAGCGCGCAGGCGGGCCGAAAAATCATGGCCGATTTCCAAATCGGCGAGATCGCGCAGCCGATTCCATCACCTTAGCCCGGCCTCGCGCAGCGCCAAAGCGGCGAGACGGCCAAATGGGCCAATCGGCGGACGAACGCCGGAAGGGCGATGACGAAAGGGCTCCCGATCCATGGCAACGATGAATTCAAGTGCCGCATTCGCCTCGCTGGCGGCGCCTCCGCACGCCGCCGAACCTCGCCGGCGCGACAGCTGGGCGGATCGCGTCCAGTCGGCGTCCGGCGTTCTCTGGTTCCTTGCGGCCGCCGCGGGGCAATGGCTCTTCGTCGCCTATGTGGCGGGCCACTACGGTCCAAGGCTGCTCCGCGGCGGTCTGCCGGCGCTTGAGAGGTCCGCCCTGCCGGACGGCTACGTCCCGGGCGACGCGCTCGGCAATGTCGCCATCGCCTTTCACGTCGTCGTCGCTATCGTGATTGTCGGAGGCGGGCCGCTTCAGCTCATTCCTGCGATAAGACGCTACTTTCCGTCCTTCCACAGATGGTTGGGCCGGACTTACGTGACGCTGGCCGTGGTCACGAGCTTCGCCGGCCTCCATCTCGTCTGGACCCGCGGCGTCCCCGGCGGCCTCGTCGGGCATGTCGCGATCAGTCTCGACGCGGTTCTGATCATCACGTTCGCGGCGATCGCCGTCCGGTTCGCGATGGCCCGGCGGATCGATCTCCATCGACGCTGGACCATGCGGCTCTTCATGGTCGTCAGCGCCGTCTGGTTCTTCCGCATCGGGCTCATGTTCTGGTTCATGACGACCGGCGGGATCGGCATCGACCCGGAGACATTTCAGGGGCCGTTCCTGTCGTTTATGTATTTCGCCCAGATGGCGCTGCCGCTCGGCGTCCTGGAGATCCACTTCAGGGCGCAGGACGCAAGCAGCGCCGCGCCGAAGCTTGCGGCCTCGCTTGTCATTCTGGCGTCCACGGCCGTCACCGCAATGGGCGTCTTCGCCGCGACGATAGGGATGTGGCTGCCGCGCCTATAGTCCGAGACATCAGGCGATCGCGCCCAACCGCTTCCCGACACGGATGAACGCGTCGACGGCGCTGTCGACCTGTTCGTCGCTATGCGCCGCGCACATCTGCGTGCGAATGCGCGCGGCGCCTTTCGGCACGACGGGGTAGGAAAAGCCGATGACGTAGACGCCTTCGTCGAGGAGGGCGTCGGCCATCTCCGCGGCGCGGCGCGCATCGCCGATCATCACCGGGATGATCGGATGCTCGCCCGGCAGGAGGTCGAAGCCCGCCGCCTCCATGCCGGCGCGGAACCGCCTGGCGTTGCGGAATAGCTGCGCGCGCAGGCCGTCGCCGTCCTTGACGAGCGCCAGCGTCTTCAGCGTCGCGCCGAGGAGCGCCGGCGTCAGCGCGTTCGAGAAGAGATAGGGCCGCGCGCGATTGCGCAGGAGATGGATCACCTCGGCCGACGCGCAAATATAGCCGCCCATGCCCCCGCCGAGCGCCTTGCCGAGCGTGCCCGTCAATATGTCGACGCGGCTGCCGACGCCGCAGTGCGCCGGCGAGCCTTCGCCGTGCGGTCCCATGAAACCTGTCGCGTGGCAGTCATCGACCATCACGAGGGCGTCGAACTCATCGGCGATCGCGCAGATCTCGCCCAGCTTCGCGATCGCGCCGTCCATGGAGAAAACGCCATCGGTGACGATGAGCTTCGTGCGCGCGCCGTCCGCATCCGCCGCTTTCAGCTGCGCGCGAAGATCGTCCATGTCGGACGTCGCGTAGCGGAACCGTTTCGCCTTGCACAGGCGCACGCCGTCGATGATCGAGGCGTGATTGAGGGCGTCGGAAATGATCGCGTCCTCCGGGCCAAGCAGCGGTTCAAAGACGCCGCCATTGGCGTCGAAGCAGGCGGCGAAAAGGATCGCGTCCTCATACCCGAGAAACTCCGCGATCGCCCTCTCGACCGTGCGATGCAGGTCGAGCGTCCCGCAGATGAACCGGACGGAGGCCATGCCGAAGCCGTAGTCGTCCATCGTCGCCTTCGCGGCCGCGACGATCTCAGGATGGTCGGCGAGGCCGAGATAATTGTTGGCGCAGAAATTGAGGACGCGCCTGCGCTCGCCCTTCCGCTCGACGGTGATAACAGGCCCTTGCGGACCGAGGATCGGCCTTTCGAGCTTCTCAAGGCCCTGCTCACGGATGTCCGCCAGCGTTTCGGCGACACGATCATAGAAGGCGTTGCGCATGAGGGTCCTCTTGATCCAACGGCGGGCGCGCCGGGCGACGGGTCGGGGCCGTTGAACGCGCCTTAGGCACGCGGGTCAAGCGGCGCACCAGGACGCGTCTTCTCCACTGGCGATCGAGGCGCGCTTCCGCCGCCGCCGACCCCGACGTCGCCGCGGGTGACCGACGCGGTCAGATCCGGTACGAAACCTTATCGTTTCATCCGGCGCCTCGCGCGAGGGGAGATCATGACGCCGCCGCAAAATCCATCGCCTTTTTCCGCGCAAAGCCTCGCCGTCGCGTTCGCTGTCGCCGCGGGGCTCGTCTGGACGCAGTTCAGCGGCGACGCCGCCCGGATGATCGCGCCAGAGGGCGTCGCAGGCATCCCCTATGGCCGATCAATTCTGGCCTCATTCAGCGATGTCGTCGTGCTGGCGGCGCTCATCTGCGCGGCGGCGAGGATCGGTCCGGGAAGACTTGGGCGCCTGTCAGGGCTCAACGCGCCGGTCATCAGGCCGTTTGTCGTACTCGGCGTGATTTTCGCCGCGGCCGCCGCCGTCTGCGTGGCCGTCGCGCCGCTTGCGGATGACCTCAGGACCGCGGATGTCCTGTGGCTTGGCGTCGGCGGACCGGTCACCGAAGAAATCGTCTTCCGCGGTCTCGCCCTGGGCGCGCTGATAGGGATCGCCGGTTGGCGGTTCCTCCCCGCCGCCCTCGCGCCGGCCGCCGTCTTTGGCCTGGCGCACGCCGCGCAGGGGAACGCCCCCGTTGACAGCGCCGCAATCGTCGCGATCACGGGCGTCGGCGGGCTGCTGTTCGGCTGGCTGTTCGTGCGCTGGGGGTTCAATCTCTGGCCGGCGATTTTCGCCCATGCCGGCATGAACGCGCTCTGGGTCGTTTTCGCCCTTGGCGAGACGGCGATTGGCGGCTGGTTCGGCAACGGCCTTCGACTGGCGCTCGTCGCGCTGATTATCCTGAGCGCCGTTTGGCTGGCGCCGGCCGGATCGCCGCGCCGGCTGTCCGGCCAGCCTCAAGGCGCCTAGGGCCCTCGCTCAATCGGAATGGCCGGAAATCGCCGGGAAGGGGCATTCAGCTTTCGCTCCGATGCGCCGACCACGGGCGCGAAAGCTGACGCCCATTATCGCCGCAAGGCTAACGACTTCAGGAGGCGGCCGGAAGTAACGGCAGGAGGTCTCGATCCAGACATTCTGGCCGTACATTCTGGCGGCGGTCCGACAAGGGCCGCTTAATCCGGGAAGATGCTGGCTGCTCAGCATCCTGAATTTTATGCATGAACGCTGTTTCGCGAATTTCCGCGAAGTCGCCTAGCGACGATCCCCGCCTTCGAACATCAGCAACAAGACTGTGAACCAGCCCGCGAGCCAGGTCAGCAAATGAGCGAACCCGATCTGGATTAACGAGGCGACCCGTGCGTCAAAGTCAGTCAGACTGGGAAGATTGTCCTCGAGCGCGAACACGACGGCCACGTAATAGAAGCTGAGGGAAAAAACGCCAATCGCCAGCAGATAGGTCCGCCAGTTTCTCTCGAAGATCATCCGATAGGCGGTCGTGGCGACGAGCCCCAGCAACGTCCCTGAAACAATAACCGGAACGAAGGATGTCCGAACGATATGGTAATAGTGCGTTGCGTCACGCTCGACCTCAGCGGACTGCGGTGAGCTGTAAAGCGCATAGTCGAACGCCAGGCTTACGGACATCAAGCCGACGACGATCCCCGCCATTGCGAGCATGAGATGGCGAACGATCATCTGAATCTTCATTTTACCCCCCGGCGCAGTTCACAAGACTTCGACAATCTCGTTACTGAACAGGGAATTAGCAGCCAGGGCGCATTTAGCCAATGTCGCAATTCATTCTGATCGAGGCTACGCCTCGTATCGACAATCGTGCGATGCGGACCGGTTCGGCCTTGCCGGGGCCGGTCGGCGATCTCTTGCGGGATCCCGTTGACGGCGTCAGGGCCCCGCCAATGCGGCGTCCGTCCCCGCACTTTCGTCAATCGTTCACCTTCCGCCAACTATAAAGGCCGCCTTAAGGTGCGAGGGCCTTGAAGGCGCAAGCGCGTAGCGCGCGCCGGCGCTACGGGAGGAAGAGTTGCGGAAGATCCGGTCGACGGCCGCCTGCGGCGCGGCGCTCCTGTTGGCGGCACAGTTGGCGGCTTGCAGTTCCGGCGGCGGCGGCGCGCCGACAGTCGCTGCGCCGCCTCCGCCTCCGCCTGCGCCGGCGCCCCCGCCGCCGCCTGCGCCCCCGCCGCCCGCGCCGCAACCGGCGAATGGCCCGGAATTCCAGGCGAACGCCCTTGCCTATGGCCAGGTGAACGCCCTGCCGGCCTATCAGGCGGGGGAGTTCGGCGAGGGTGTCCTCGTCTCGATCATCGACACCGGGTATGACACTAGTTCGAACGAGTATGTCGGCCGGATCAATCCCAACAGCCGCGACCTGCTGGTCGCGTCTGTGGTTGGCGCCGGCAACGCCCGGGCCGGCGGCCCGGACATCGACGACAAGGACGGCCACGGCGACGCGATCGCGTCGATCATAGGGGCGGCGCGGAACGGCGTCGGCATGCACGGGATCGCCCCGGAAGCCGATCTCCTGATCTTCCGAGCCGACGACGACAGCTCGGCCGATCTCACCATTCTCGGCGAGGCAATCCGCGAGGGCGTGACGCGCTCGGCGAATTTCGGCGCCGACGTGCTCAACCTGTCCCTCGGGTCGGATGAGCCGGCCGCCCGGGCGAGCTTCCGCGACCTCTTTTTCATCACGGCGGTGAACAACATGGTCACGGTCATCGCCGCCGGGAATGAAGGCGATGGCGAGCCGGAGGAATCGGCGCTCGCCGCGCTTGATCCGCTGGCGGACGGCACGGTGATCATCGCCGGGTCCGTCGACCGGAACAATATAAATTCCAGCTTCACGAACCTCGCCGGATCGGCCCAGAACTTCTATCTTGTCGCCCCCGGCGAGTTCATCAAAGTCCCCCAGCAGAACAATAATTCCGGCGCGCTTCAGAATTTCTCGGGCACCAGCGCCGCCACCCCCATCATTGCCGGCGCGGCGGCGCTGATCCGGGGGCGATGGCCGACGCTCTCGGCGAAGCAGGTGGTCGACATCCTCCGCACCACCGCCACCGATCTCGGCAATCCGGGCGTTGACGCCGTCTATGGCGCGGGCCTCGTCAATATCGAGGCGGCGTTGCAACCGGCAGGCGCAATCACGACATCGACCCTCAGCGGCTCGTCGATCGTTCTGTCCGAGGAGCCGGTCGAGATTTCATCCGCTTTCGGTGCTTCGGTGGGCGGAGACGCCCGGCTGGTAATTCTCGACCGTTTCGGCCGCGACTTTACCGCGGCGATCGGCGCGACGCCTGGCTGGCGCGCCAACGGCGCCGCGTCCCTGACCGACATCGCCGGCTTTGGCCGCGAGGTCCGCGCCCGCCGGGGCCGGTTCGCCGGCGCGCGCTTTCAGCTGCAGGTAGAGGATCGCGACCTTTCCCGGCTGGACCCTTCCGCAGCTCTTCGCGCGCCGAGCCACGGGGCAAACGGACTTTCCGCAACAGCTCAGCTAACGGATCAATCGTTGCAAATAGCCGCGACGCAAGCTGTCGGCGACGGGACGACGCTGACGCTGGCGCAGGGCTTTTCCCCGCGCGCGATCGACGATGCGAGCGGGGTTCGCCCGTTCGCCGGCGCCCTCGGCCGGCTGTCGCTATCCCGCGACGGCTTCGACGACCCGTATCTTGCGTCGGCCGGCGCGGCGGCGGCGAGCGCGATGGCGTTCGACCTGGGCGGCGCGCGGCTGACCGCCGTTGCCGCCATCGCCGACGTTGACCGGGACGAATTCGCGGCGCCGTCCGGGGCAATGCGCGCAATCGATCCGGTAAGGACGACCAATGCGCGCGTCGGCGTCGTGTTCGGGGGCGCCGACCGGTTTTCGTTCGATGCGGGCCTGCGCGCCGAAGACGGCGCAGCGCTTGGCGCGCGGTTTGGCGGGGTCGTGGGCTCGATCGGTCGAAGCGTCACGACCTACCAGTCGGCGCGCGCCGACGTCGGCGTCGCGTCGGGCTGGCGCGCCTTCGCCAGCGCGTCGGTCGGGCTGACCGACGTCGATCTCGCCGGCGACGGCCTCGCGACGCGGTTCGATCGCCTCGTCTCGACCCAGTTCGCCCTGTCGCTTTATCGCCGGGGCGCGATCGTTGACGGCGACGCGTTCGCGCTGACCCTGTCGCAGCCGCTGCGCGTCGAAAGCGGCGGCGTCACGCTCCTCGCGCCGACGACGTTCGACCCGAACGATCGCGCGTTTGCTTATTCGGACCAACGCATCGCATTCGGCAATGCGCCCCGCCGCATCGATCTCGAAGGCGCCTACAGGCTCCATGGCGCGGCAGGCGGGGCGTTCGAGGCGGGGCTGATCTACCAGATGAACGCGACGCCGGACGCGGAGGCCGGGTCGACGCCGGGATCAGCGAGGGACGCGCTGGCGGCATTGATCCGCTTTTCATCAGCTTTCTGAAGACATTCAGCGAGGCCGGATCACGACCATTCGTGCGGGCTGAGGCGGTAATAGCCCTCGACGACGGCGTACAGCCGTGGCTCGGCGGCCCTGAACTCATGGGCGCGCTCGATGAACGCTTCGGTGACGACTGCGAAGAACTCCGCCGGCGACGTTGCGCCGTAGGCGTCGAAAAAGGTCGCGCGGCCCGCGTCGACTGCTGCGCGATGTTCCTCGAACAGCGGCCTGAATGTCTTCGCCCACGATGCGGCGCGCGCGGCGTCGCCGAGCAGCGGCGCGCCGTCGACGACGCCAGTCCTTGCGTCGAGCCGGTGCGCGAATTCATGGTAGACGAGATTGCGGCCGTCGCCGTCCTCGCGCGCGCCGGCCCTTGCGTCGGCCCACGACAGGACGACCGGTCCGCGCGTCCATGATTCGCCAAGCCGCGTTGAGGCGCTTTCGGTGACGACATGGCCCTCGCGCGAGATTTCTTTACCAGCGTACCCTGACGGATAGACATAGATCGTGTCGAGATCGTCGTACCACGCGTCCGTTCGCCCGGCGACGAGGAGGCAAGCCTGCGCGGCGATCAGCGCTTTCATCTCGTCCGTGGGGTCGACGCCTTCGACGCCGATGAACCGGATTTCGTCGAGGAACTGGTTGACGAGCCCGTCAAGCCGCGTCCGCAGGGCCGCCGGCAACCGTCCGTAGACGGGATACTGCGACCGGAGCGCGGCGGCGAGATGTTCGGGCAGGGCGCTCGCCCTGAGGCGCGCCCGCCGCGAACGGCGCCAGGCGCGGCGGATCGCCCAACCCGCCGCAATGGAGAGGATGATGGCGACAAATATATAGGCGCCGGGCCGCATCGCCGCGTCAGATGTCCAGTTCGTCCCTGGCGAAGGCGGCGTTCTCCTGGATGAACTGGAAGCGCGCTTCGGCCTTTTTGCCCATAAGCCGGTCGACGAGGTCGACCGCCGCCTCGGCGCGGTCCTCGGCGATGACGACCCGGGCGAGCATGCGCGTCGCCGGGTTCATCGTCGTTTCCTTCAACTGGGCCGGGTTCATTTCGCCAAGGCCCTTGAAGCGCGACGCTTCGACTTTCTGGTTCGACTTGAACTCCGATTTCAGCTTCGCGTCGCGTTCCGCCTCGTCCATGGCGTAGACGGTCTTTCCGCCCGCAGACAGACGGAAGAGCGGCGGCTGCGCCATATAGAGACGGCCGGCCTTGATCAGATCCGGCATCTCCCGATGGAAAAAGGTGATCAGCAGCGCGGCGATGTGGGCGCCGTCGACGTCGGCGTCCGTCATGATGATGACCTTCTCATAGCGCAGGTCCTCAAGGTCGAACTTCGCCCCGAGGCCGACGCCGAGCGCCAGCGAGATGTCGCTCACTTCCTGGTTCGCCATGATCTTGTCGCGGGTCGCCGACGCGACATTGAGGATCTTGCCCCGCAAGGGAAGGATCGCCTGGGTCGCGCGCGCGCGCGCCTGCTTGGCGGACCCGCCGGCGCTGTCGCCTTCGACGAGAAATATCTCCGTACCCGTCCGGTCCTTCTGGGAACAGTCGGCTAGCTTGCCCGGCAGGCGCAGCTTGCGCGTCGCCGCCTGGCGGGAGACCTCTTTCTCGCGCCGCCGCCGCTGACGCTCTTCGGCGCGCTCGACGACCCAGTCGACCAGGGCGTCGGCCTGTTTGGGGTGCGAGGCGAGGTAATGGTCGAACGCCGGGCGGATAGCGTTCTCGGCAAGGCGCGTCGCTTCGGCGGTCGCGAGCTTGTCCTTCGTCTGGCCGACGAATTCCGGGTTGCGCACGAAAATCGACATCAGCGCGCCGGCGGAGCCCATCACGTCCTCGGCGGTGATGGCGGCGGCCTTCTTGTTGCCGGCCAGTTCCGCGTAGGCGCGCAGGCCCTTCGACAGGGCGGCGCGCAGGCCCGCCTCGTGGGTGCCGCCCTCGGGCGTCGGGATCGTGTTGCAATAGGATCGGATGAACCCGTCGGCCTCGCCAAATCCCGCGGCGCCCCAGCAGACGGCCCATTCCACCGCGCCGTGCCCACCATCGTCCTTGCGTTCGACCTTGCCGGCGAACATTTCATCGACGACGAGCGGTTTCTGCTCGATCAGGCTGGCGAGATAGTCGGCGAGGCCGCGCTCGAACCGCAGGGTCGCCTCCGCGGGCGTGTCATCCCGGATCAGTTCGGGCGCGCACTTCCAGCGGATTTCGACGCCGCCAAAGAGGTACGCCTTCGATCTGGCCATGCGAAACAGGCGACCGGGGCGGAACTCCGGCTTCTTGCCGAAAATCTCCGGGTCCGGATGAAACGTCACGGAGGTGCCGCGCTTGTTTGGCGTCGGCCCCACCTTGAGTAGCTTCGAAGAGACTTTCCCCTTTGAATAGGTCTGGCGCCAGTGGGTCTTCGACCGGAACACGTCGACTGTGAGATCGTCGGAAAGGGCGTTCACAACTGAGATGCCGACGCCATGCAGGCCCCCCGACGTCTGGTAGGCCTTGCCGTCGAATTTGCCGCCCGCGTGCAGGGTGGTCATGATGACCTCAAGGGCGGACCGGTTCTTGAATTTCGGGTGCGGGTCGACCGGGATGCCGCGGCCATTGTCGATCACGGTGAGATAGCCGCGCGCGTCGAGTTCGATCTCGATGCGGCTGGCATGGCCGGCGACGGCCTCGTCCATGGAATTGTCGAGCACCTCGGCGAAGAGATGGTGCATCGCCCGCTCGTCGGTGCCGCCGATATACATGCCCGGCCGCTTGCGCACCGGCTCAAGTCCCTCAAGGACCTCGATGTCCTTGGCGGAATAGTCGTCTTCAAACAGATCGGGCTTCTTCGCCGCCGCGCGTCGGGCCATGTGGAGTCGCTCTCATCGCAATATGGGCCCTTGGCATACTCGCGTTCACGGCCGGAGGCCAACCCAACCTGTCCTCGCCAGCCATCCCGGCAGGCGGCGGCGGGTGCGACAGTCTTGTGCCGGGCGCCTCGCCCCACAGCCGTCATCCCGGACCTGATCCGGGATCCATTGGCCGCGGGAGGCAAGGGCTGCCAGCAAACGGCCAGCGAGAGCGCAAGCGGCGGCGTTGGTCTGGATCCTGACTTTCGTCAGGATGACGGGCGCGATGCGGATAAGCGCGCATTAACCATGTTGAAAATAAATCTATCGAACAAAACGCGTCGATAATTCCATATACAAAACAATAGACTAGGCGAAAACTGCGCCGGTTTCGCGGAAATCTATCGAACAGGTTTCCGCCGGCCCTATCCTTTGTCTCGCGCCATGGATGAGAGGCGGTGGGGCCCATCCGTACTTCACTGCCATGGC
>WGLS01000036.1 GCA_016125455.1 Alphaproteobacteria bacterium | reverse complement strand
GAGGTCACCTTCCGGGCGACCTGCTCCAGGAAATATTCAAACCGCCTTTGCCCAAGGATATGGGCCGCTTCGCGCTCGCCTTCCGGAAGCGGATCGGTGCGGGTCAGCCAGTAGAGGACGTATTGACCAAGTGTCTCCAGAGAAAGGGCCGTGTCGCGTTCAATCGCGTTGAGGCGCCGGTCGAAGCGGTCGAGCCGCTGCATAAGAGCCTGCTCGCGCCCGCCCGTGCGGGAAGGATCAAGATAGGCCCGAAGCGCATCCTCTATGATCGCAGACTTCGTGGCGCCGGGCGCCAGCACCATCTGCTCAAGGGTGCGATGCATGTCGTAAGACAGGCGGATGTTGACGCGGGGTTTCACCATCTCAGAAATCCGGCAGGAGGTCGCGGTCGGCCTGGTCCAGACCCAAGGCGCGTTGGGCGGGCTTCAGTCGGCTTTGGGAGGTCTCATCAAAGTCGTCCGAGTCTCGTTCCGCGTCGGGTTCTGGCGCTTGCCTCGGCGTTGGCGGTTCAGGGACGTCAAGGCTCGGGGAGTGATCGCGCGCGAGGCCGCCATCGTCGGCGGACTCGGTGGCGAAACCGTCCGCGACTTCTGAGGGGCAGGGCCTGATTGGCTTGCCAGTCCAGTCATGCCGCCGCCCAGGTGGAAGAACAGGCTCCGTTGGAACGGGCAACACCCGCTCTGTAAAATTGCGATCCTGAAAGTAGCGGAGCTTCTTCGCTTTCAGCGGCCGGGAGCCGGACACCATGACGAGTTCGTCGTCGGGCGGCAGCTGCATGACTTCGCCGGGCGTCAGCAGCGGGCGCTGGGTTTCCTGACTGGAGACCATCACATGACTGAGCCAGGGCGCGAGGCGATGGCCGGCATAGTTGCGCTGGGACCGCTGCTCCGTTGTCGTTCCTAGGGCGTCGGAAATGCGCTTGGCTGTACGCTCGTCATTCGAGGCGAAGGCGATGCGCACATGGCAATTGTCAAGGATCGAGTTGTTGGGTCCGTAGGCCTTTTCGATCTGGTTGAGCGACTGGGCGATGAGATAGGCGCGGATGCCGTAGCCTGCCATGAAGGCGAGGGCGCTTTCGAAAAAGTCGAGGCGCCCAAGCGCTGGAAATTCATCCAGCATCATCAGGACCTTATGGCGGGGTGTGTCGTTGTCAGGCAGGTCTTCGGTCAGACGCCGCCCGATCTGGTTCAAGATCAGGCGCACAAGGGGCTTCGTGCGGGAAATGTCAGAAGGCGGAATGACCAGATAGAGCGAGCTTGGCCGGGCGCCCTCGACCAGATCGGCGATGCGCCAATCGCTGCCGCTCGTGGCGCGCGCGATCACTGGGTCGCGATAGAGGCCGAGAAAGCTCATCGCAGTGGACAGCACACCGGAGCGTTCATTCTCCGACTTGTTCAGCAGTTCGCGGGCGGCTTGTGCGACGACGGGATGCGGCGTGCCCTGATCACCCAGGTGCCTCGTGTTCATCATGGCCGCGAGGGTCGCCTCAAAGCTTCGACTAGGGTCCGACAGAAACCGTGCGCAGCCTGACAGCGTCTTGTCGTCTTCCGCATAGAGAACATGCAGGATAACGCCGACTAGCAAGGCATGACCGGTCTTTTCCCAGTGGTTGCGACGTTCGAGTGAGCCTTCGGGGTCAACAAGGATGTCGGCGATGTTCTGGACGTCGCGTACTTCGTTCTCGCCGCGCCGCACTTCAAGGAGCGGATTGAACCGGACTGAAAGCGGATTGGTTGGCTCGAACAGGAGACAATGCGAAAAGCGCGAGCGCCAACCGCTGGTCAGGTCCCAGTTCTCTCCCTTGATGTCGTGAATGACCGCGCTGCCCGTCCAACCAAGAAGCGTTGGTATGACGAGACCGACGCCCTTACCGGACCGGGTCGGGGCGAAGGCCATAACGTGCTCCGGGCCGTCATGGCGCAGATAGGAAGACTTTAGGCGCCCAAGGAAAACGCCGTCTTCGACGAGCAATCCGGCTCTGCGCGCGTCCTGAAAGCTCGCCCATCGCGCCGATCCGTAGGTCGTCGCGTAGCGGCTGTTGCGCGCCCGAAGCAGGGAACCGATGACGGCGACCATTGCGCCGGCAAACCCACCGCCTGCCGCCATGAAGCCGGCTTTGGCAAACACGCCCGGCGCATAAGCCTCATAGGCATACCACCATTGGAAAAGGCGCCAGGGGCGGTAGACCGGCGTCTCGCCGAGCATGAACCAAGGCCGCCCGAGAGCCGGTTGATAGCCGAGCGCCGCCGCCGTCCACTGAGTTGCGCCCCAGGTCGTTAACCCAACGATCGCGAAGACGAGGACGATTGTGCCAATCAGAAATTTCGTGCCGGTCATGCAGCGCTCCGGAGTAGATCAGGAGCGCATTATTTTCAGGGCGTGATGCTCCACCGCCTAGTTCGGAAGCCTGCAAGAACTCGCAATGGTGCGTCAGCAAAAAATGCAGTTCGAGCGAATGGAGTAATTGCGCTGATGCAGATAGCCGTTAGTTACAGTGATCGGCTGAAAATCGCCGATAAGCGATGTCCAAGAATAAGCTCGTTAGTTCATAACAGCGGAGGTGCGACGTCGTTGGTTGGAACGGACCTAAGCGTCAAACCACCAAGCCTTTTGGCGCGTGCGTATTCGCTAGGCGTCACGCCCGTCATGCTTCGAAACTCTCTTGTCCCGTGCGGCTGATCCGCGTACGCGATGGGTGTTTCGGCATGGGGGTCTGTCTCCCAAGGCAAATGGTGAAGTTGGCGTATAGCGCGATCGACCCGAACAGCACGCTGGTAGAGCTTGGGCGTCACGCCGTAGAGATCAGCAAACACGCGGCGATACTGTCGAGGTGACAAGTTTGCAGCCGCTGCCGCGCGTGAAACTGCTCCGCTCTCATCAGTCGCCAGGATATCGAGCGTCGGTGCGAGCGTGTCAGGATCAGATTCTTGAAAGAACGCGCGCAGTGCGATCGCTGCACGAGTGCGCCAAGCTTCAAACATCTCATGTGCCATCGGCTCAAGCGCTTCGGCTAGCACAGGCTGCACTTCCTGAAGGTCAAGGACGCCGTCGACAAGCTGCGACGCGGGACGCTGGCTTATCTGCCTCAGCCCAGCAGCCGTCAATGCAACTGCGAATGCTTTGATCCGCCCGGCGGCGAAGCCATAACACCAATGATATCTAGGACCCCACAACGCTATGCGCGGCAGACACTTCCAATCAGCGTCAGGGGCGGCCTCACGCAGCCAGTAAGACTGATCCAACATGATCTGAATGGAAAATCGGACCTCGGGAAGGACACGCACAACTTGTGGCCCTGGATCTTCGTCGCGATGCACGAAGCCAATCAAATTGCCTGCGAGCTCTGCGGGGGCATGGCGAAGGACCAACGTACCGGGTGCGATGTCCGATTTCTTCAAGCCCGTTCGCATAGGTTCGCCTATCATTGATCTGAATTTACAATTCGGGAGAACCTCAGATACATAGCGAAGAACCATCCCAGCTGTCTCGACGGCAGTCGATCACCACTGTTTTGGCCGTTTCGGTCGCACTGGCATATTCGACTGTGAGCGGAGATCTATTGGCCCCCGTGGTCAGAGTCGAGCCTATTCGCGCTGTTCCGTACCTGGGCTCAGCGCTCGTCTCGCTCAGCGACGCGCTTGCTTTCATTGTTGTCGTCGCGCTCACCGCCGGAAGATCGCATTTAAGCGTGATCAGCCAAGCGGGCCTGCAAGCCCCAACCCGCCAGCCGGCTTTTTGGGCGCTTGTTTGGTTGGTTCCTTCGATTGTAGTCGGGTTGCTGTCGGCAAAAATCGCTACGGACCTGCACGTTTCCGACATTGCTTGGAAGGGTCTCCTTGGACCGTTCGCGGAGGAGTTTGTCTATCGCGGACTCGCGCTTGGTGTCCTTATTCGCTGGTGCGGTTGGCCGATCTGGCTCGCTTGCATCTGGCCGGCCGTATTCTTTGGCGTGACGCATTTTGGCCAAGGACAAGATTGGGGCAGCATTGCTGGTATCGTGGCGATAACGGGCTTGGGCGGAATTCTTTTCGGCTGGCTATTCGTGCGATGGGGCTTCAACCTTTGGCCGGCAATCCTTTTGCACGTTGGTCTGAATTCGCTCTGGTTGGTCTTCGATCTGGGAGAAAATGCGTTAGGTGGCTGGCTCGGAAACATCCTGCGCTTGGCAATCATCGTTATCGCAATCGGAGCAACGTTTTGGTTGGCGCCGTCGCGCAGGCCCGAAGGAGCGAGCTAAGCAGAAAATAAGCTTGGCGTCGGTCTCGCAACCTTAGGCTATCCGTAAGGCCTGCCAAGGAACGACATGATTGGCAGTCGAGTCGCTTGCGGCAAGACATTGAATCCGAATAGAAACTGTTCAAAATGGAGGATATCAATGACGTCGAAGCGGCACCTCGCGCAAGTGAACATAGGCCGCGTGCTGGGCGGCCCGGACAATCCAAAAATGCGCGACTTCTTCGATAACTTGGCGCGCATCAATCAGCTTGCTGAGCGAATGCCCGGATTTGTCTGGCGCCTTCAAGATGAAACCGGTGATAGCGCCATGTCTCTTCACTGGCCCGGCGATTCGACTATGAACGTCAATATGTTAGTTTGGGAAGACGATGAGGCCTTGGCGACGTTTGTGTTCAAGACCGTCCACCAGAACTTCTATGCCAGGAAGCACGAGTTTTTTGAGATGCCTCAAGAACCCACTGTAGCGTTATGGTGGGTGGACATCGGGCATTTCCCTACGGTCGAGGAAGCGAAAGAACGCCTCGATCACCTGATTGCGCATGGAGCGACTGACTTTTCGTTTGGTTGGTCGAGCCTTCCCGCCGCTAAAGTGTGGCGCGAGCGCCGCTGCGCTTAGTGGAGATCAATTCCAGAGGCCTGCTTTAGAACCTCGTGTGAGCCGTCTGTTGGAATGTCGTCGGGCGGTTGGTCCCAGGTTTTAGAAAGGCTTGCGAAGAAAGACCGCTGAATATCGAGGCCGAGGTTGAAGACGCTCACTCGCCTTGTGAAAAGGCATAGAACTCGACGATGTTCCCATCGGGGTCAGTCAGCTTGAATAGGCTGAGATAGTCCTCCTCGATAATATCTGAAACAAAAGCAGGTGGCGTTACAATTGCTTGTACATGGGCATGCACCTCACGCAGATTGGTGACCCGAATATATGGGACCGCGTTGTTACCGAACTTTGCTTCGGGGACGAATGTCTCTTTATCAACGACGGCAAAAAGGCCGCCTGCGATGTTGAACCCGAGAAAACTCCGCGTTTGTATCTCGGGAGAGACACCCAATACCGATTCATAAAATCGGAGCGACTGACCAAGGTCGTTGGACGTGACGTATACTCCCATCCTTTCAGTCTGAAGTGGCGTGTTCTGATCCTGATTGAGTGCCTCCGATTGCGTGCCGATACAAGCTGTTACGATTGACGCAGTCATAACTGCCAGAGGTAGACATCGCATCGCTTGTTGGCCTTTCCGGTTTCGATTGGGCGGTTGTATCACCGTCCTGCTGACAGCATGTTGTCAGCAGGATGGTGTAAGGCCGATGAAATGCGACGCGCTGATCGACTTTTTGAAATAATTCAGATCCTACGGCGCGTTCGGCGGCCGATTTCTGCACAGACCATCGCTGGGGAATTGGAGGTTACAAAGCGCACCGTCTACCGCGATATCAGTACGCTTCTGGCTCAAGGCGTTCCAATTCGAGGAGAAGCAGGCGTTGGATATGTTCTTGAAGACGGGTTCGATATGCCACCGCTTATGCTGACAACAGACGAGATTGACGCTGCAGTTCTGGGTGCAATGTGGGTCGCTACGCGCGGTGAGCCAGAACTCTCCAAAGCTGCCGAGAATCTGATCGCCAAGATTGAAGCGATCACGCCAGCTCGACTTCGTGCACACATTCTTGAGCCTGCAATGAGTGTTAGACCGCTCTCGACATCTGACCGGGACATCGTGAGTTCGGCCATTTTGAGACAGGCCATTCAAGAGAGGCGGAAGGTCAAAATCGGTTATACGGATAGAGCAGGCAAGACGACGGATCGCACGATCTGGCCAGTCCTTCTGGGCTACCGTGATGAAGGCAGGATTTTGGCGGCTTGGTGCGAGAAACGAAGCGGGTTCCGCTACTTCAGGACCGATCGGATGGTCTTCGCAAAGGTACTTTCAGAACGTTTCCCTGAACGCCCTGCTGTCCTCAGAAGGCAATGGGAGGACGCAATGGACAAAGAGCGGCAACGATACGCGAAGAAAGGACGCGACCAGAATTTGGCATAGTCTCTCAAGGTCCGTTTTGGGCCATAGCCAGACAACGTCGCACACACATCCCTTGCTTGATTTTGCCCCAGTAGACAACTCGACACAGCCGCTTGTCAATTTACTCATTCGACAAATTCATCAACGGGCGAATCGGGCGTATGCCCGGACAGCGGAGAATGACGTTCGCTTTCGACGTCTCAATAGCATCGTCACCAATCACCGCCCAATCCCCTTCGCTCTTCCAACAGTCCACTCGATGCCGCCAGCGCGCGCTTTCACGCTGATCTCCGCACCGCGATAGCGTTCCAGTTCCGGCCGCCAGGGGACAAGAGTGAATTCCTTCGAACGCGTCACCAGTGCGAACCGGCCCTGCGCCAAGTCCACTGGGCGTTCATAAACGCCGCGCATCGCCATGCCGTCCTCCATCCTGAGGAAGTCGCCCTTGTTGTTGATTCGGGCGGCGGCGGCGCGGAGTTCTTCGGCGGCGAGTTGCTTGCCAGCAGTTGGCGACAATCTGCCATCGGAATCCAGCAAGCCCTCCCGTTCAAGGAAGGCTCGCCGCGCCAGCCTCGCCGCTGCGATTTCCTTGCTAATCCTCCCGTCGGCGAGGCCGTCGGCCTCAATGCTGTCGAGCCAAGTAGGCGCACGTCGGTCGATCTGGGCTTCTGGCGGCAGCCACGATTTCACCTCGATCTTCACCCCACCTGAGCGTATGGCATCGTAGCGAGATGCGCTCTGCAGATAGGTCTCGCCGATGTGGAAGGTCCCATCGCTCTCGCGCGTGACAATACCGGCGCGCCTCAGCGCTTCGAGACGACGGATATGCGCCAGCCGGTAGTCGGCGTTTGACGAGGGATCGAACGCTTCATGCAAGGTTTCGGAATAGGTACCGCCATTCAACGTGGCAACGCGGGCGATGGTGTGGTCCGAAGACCGGGGCCTCACGGTGGCGGGCGAAATCTCGACAATCGCGCCGCGCGGGGGCAGGGTGCCCGGCATATGCTCGCCGATGCTCACATGCCAGCGTTCGCCGTCGAGGCCGTCGATGATCAGATAGCGCCGGTATTGCAGTTCATCCACGGGACCGTCGGCCATGACGCGCCCGGTCACTATTGGCACGTTCTCGCAGGTTGGATCGTAGACCCGTCCGTCAAGGCCGTCGCCGGTGGAAAAGGCGGCAGCGATTTCGCGGATGCGATCACCTTCAAGGCCCATTTGGCACAGGCGCTCGTCCCAGGCGTCTTCCAGCCGCCAGGATTGATCAGTGCGCTCGACTGCAAGTCCGAGCCCAGTGAGATGGGCAAGCCGTCGGCGAATGAGGGACTGCTCAAATCTGTCGCCCGAAGAGGAAGGCGCTCGCAGTTCGACGCGGCCGTCTTTGGCAAGCGCCGCAATACGTCGGTCGAGGCGTGTAAGGCGATCCACGCTCACGTCCCTTTCCCGTGCGCGTGCGATCTCAAGGTCGCGGCGTGGCCCGAGCCTTTCGGTGACGAGGACGCTGGCGCGCTCGCGAAGGCCCTCCATGAGATAATCGCGCGCGATGATCAGATCGCGGCCACGCTGATCCTTGCCGCGCACGACGATATGGGTGTGAGGCTGGCCGGTATTGTGGTGGTCGACGGCCACCCAGTCGAGGCGTGTGCCGAGATCCTTTTCTGCCTGGGCCATCAAGGCGCGTGTATTGGCCTTGAGGTCCTGAAGGTCATGGCCATCTTCGGCCGAGACGATGAACCGGAACTGGTGACGGTCGCGCTCGCTGCGCGACAGGAATGCCTCATCGTCGATCCGGTCCTGCTCGGGACCGTAAAGGTCGCCGCCTTCTCCGTCACGCTCGACGCCGTCGCGCTGGATGTATTTCAGGTGGGCATTGAAAGCGGCACGCCCGATACCCTGGCTCGCCCGCGCGATATGGACCTTTACGACAACACGACGCATGCGGAATTTCGGGTAGGACGTCTGACGGAAGAGGCTCGCACGGCCCGCGCCGCTACCGCGCCCGATCTGAACGCCGGAGAAGCGCTTGCCGCGCGCGGTCTTTGCCAGGCGTTTCGCAATGCGCTTCAGCTGAGACTTGAACCTCTTACCGCCCGAATTGCCAAGATCGCGGACGCGGCCAAGATGCGGCGTGAACTCGTCCTCGCCGCTCATGTCGCCGCCAACCTGCTTGGCGCCCTCCTACTGGCCGCGCGCTCAAGGGTTTCCGGTAAAAGCGGGCGCCACAAGGTTTCGCAAAGGGCGCCCAAAAAGAGATGTGCAGACAGGGCGTTAGGCGACGGCAGGCGCCAACCCTTCAATCTTGCCCTCCGGGTCCGCTTTGCAATTCCTTGCGAGCCCTTGCAGCGCTTTGTGATGGACACGCTCATCACCATTCCCAGAGGAGGAGCGCGCCGCCGCTGATATCCTTCGACTTCGTGACGCCAAAATACCGTCCATCGAGGGAGCGCGGATGCTCGTTCAACAAAAAAGCCTCGTCCGCGCCGAGCGACTGGCAGCCCTGCCAGACTGGTAGACTGCGCCCGATCTGATCGGTTTCCAGGGCTTCTGCGACGACCATTCCATTGATAAACACTCTCAAACCTTGGCGACAAACCGTGTCGCCTGCAGTCCCGCGTACCCGCTTGATGAGCGGCCAATCCTTCCCTGTGAACCCATTCTCCGATGCCCAGATGGCGGCCTTCGACTTCTCGGAGACGACGGCCCACCCATTCTGGGTGAGCGGGCCGTCGCTCTTCCAGTAAAGGCCGACAGGCGCGCTCGGCGTGCGGTTCCAGATCAGGATTTCCGCCGAACTCAACGCGCCAGAAATGCCGATTATACCGACTGAAATTCCTGCAATGATGAGTGTTGTTCGCCGGGTCATGGGCGCACGCGTGTTGCGCTGTCGCGGTATTTGCGGCGTTCGGACCATTCGATAATGTCGTCGATATGGTAGAAGACCCGCCCGCCATGTTTGCGATAGGCTGGCCCTCCGCCGACCCAACGATAATGCTCTAATGTCGAACGCGTGAGGCCGAGATATTCAGCCGTTTCGGCTACATTGAGGAAGGGTGATTTACGGCCGTCGCCGCCAGATAAAGCGCTCATGAGACAACCCCTTTTCTTGCGCGGTGGAACTGACCGCGAGTTTGCGAGGGATTGGGGGGGTTTCGCAGAGTCGATTTCGCGATCCTCGAAATCGACACACCCGCGAACGCTGTTCTAGAGCAGGTTCAGGTATTCAGATTCCATCAGGGCACGCCCTTTTCGTATAAGCCGTCTCGTGCGCGATTTGAGCGACAGAACGCCGTCACCCCAGTCTTCGGATGCTTGCCTTTCCCCGAAAATCCGGCCTGCAATCTCGCGCTGGCTGGCACCTTCCAGCGATCCATCTAGGGCGATCAATGCATCGCGCAAGGTTTTTGGAGAGTAGCCGCGACGAGGCCTGCAATTCAGTTTCGCGCCGCAGCAATGGCTTACGAACTCCTCGAGATGGCGCAGGTTTTCGCGGAGGAGCTGGCTGGCCCCGAGCTGCACAGAAATGTAGATCGCATGCGGAATGGGCGCTCCTTGGGCGTTCAAGGAAAGCTGTACCGCATAGCCCTTCGTCCGGATGACGAGTTTGGGTCGGCGTTGCGGCATCATCAGAATAGTCTTGTCGCCGGGAATATCCTGCCAGCGCAGCGGCTCGTCTCGTTTTGTCAGTGCTGCGCCAATCTGAGCGGCGGCTTCGAGGTTTGCTGTCATCACGTCGGGCAACCAGAACGGGGTCACCTCAAGCGCAGATTTTGCAGGATCAGGTAGGAAGTGGAGACCATGAGCTTCTGCTGTGAAGCTTCGCCTCGGAAGACGGATCAGGCAACTTCCATCTTCTCTCCTTAACATGATCGGCGAGGGTGTTCGAGCGACGCGCGCGTCGCGCCGCAGGGCTGAGTCGCGCCGCTTGAACTCCCATGCCCACCCGGAATAAGGCAAGGCAAGCAAGCCATTATAGTCGGTCCGATTTCTAATTGGCGCGTCGTCGAACGCCATTTTCGCTCCACATCGTACGGGCGACGGGTCCGACAGACGACCATTGGAAGCGACCGATCGGGCGTCGCCTAAATGTCATTCGAGCCGAGCAAGTTTTGGGCCAGCATTGTGCACCAGAATGAGAAGACCGCTCCGGAGATGATCTCCGGAGCGGCTCATGGGCGATGGATCGACCCCTAATCCCGCGGGTTCCAGAGGATCACGTGACGGCCTTTCTTGCCTTTCACGGGGGCGAGATTCGCGTAGATCTTGCGCGGGCCGATCTGCGGGTCTGCCAGGGTGATCGAGACATATTCGCGGCCTGAAGCTTTGGCCTTGCGAAGCCATCCGCCGCCGATTTCGGTCGAGGTGTCTCCGGCGAAAATGCGATAGTCGGGCTGGCCTTCGGCGGCTTTTTCCGCGTTCTTCTCGATGCGGATCGAG